>NZ_JBIUUU010000005.1:0-579430 GCF_044742595.1 Streptomyces sp. NPDC087859
GGTTTCCGCAGCGCGTGGGTGTATCGGTTGCCTTCGTTATGCTTCGGCCTGTGGTGTCGCGCCTACCGGCCGTGGTATGTGCCGGGGCTGCGCCAGGGCGCGGCCGCTGCACTCCCCGGAGAACGGCCCTACCGTGAGAGACAGCGGTCCCGCAGACGCAGCCAGGCGCTCCGCGCGCCCATCAGTACTGGGCTCCTCCGGCAAAGGGGCGTGAGGTGAAGATCGTGGCGTCCTGGGCGACCAGATTCAGGGTGCGGCAGTACATCAAGTCAAGCCTGTGGATCGTGCCGCTGCTCGGTCTCGTCCTGGGCGGCACTCTCGCCGAATGGGCCGTTGCTGCCGACGGAACGGGATGGCCGCCCAGCGGCTGGCACTATTCCGCGACTACGGCGAGCGGCGTGCTCACCGCCATTGTCGGGGCGATGGTGGCGTTGCTGGGGTTCGTCGTCACCATCGGCGTCCTCGTCGTCCAGCAGGCCACCGGGACACTCTCGCCTCGCTATATGCGCCTGTGGTATCGCGACCGTCTGCAGAAGGCGGTGTTGGCGACCTTCACCGGGACGTTCGCGTTCGCCTTCTCCCTGCTGCGCAGCATCGAGGACGACTCCGTGCCCGACCTAGGGGTCACCCTGGCCGGCGGAGCGGTGGCCATCAGCCTGGTGCTCCTGCTCGTCTACCTGAACCGGTTCACGCACCGTCTGAGACCGGTGGCCATCGCCGACCTGGTCGCCCGCATGGGGCGAGCCGTTTTCCGCCGTGGTGCCGTGGAGATCCGTGGCGCGGCGCCGAACTCGAACGAGGACGTGCCGTCCGGGACTCCGGTGATGCGGATCTGTTCCGAACGTGGCGGCGCCATCCAGTCCTTCGATGTGGCCGGGCTGGTCGCCGAGGCGGCGCGTCATGACTGCGTCTTCGTCGTCACCCGGCTGATCGGAGACTTCGCGCCGCCTGGTGCGGTTCTCGTGGAGGTTTACGGCGGCACGTCGCGACCCGATCCGGATCGGGTGACCGGTCTTGTCGCCCTCGGGGCCGAGCGGACGATCGAGCAGGACCCCGCCTTCGCCCTCAGGGTCCTCGTCGACATCGCGATCAGGGCGCTTTCCCCCGCGGTGAACGACCCCACGACCGCGGTGCAGGTGCTCAACTACATCGAGTCGTTCCTGCACATGGTGTGCCGAGCGCCCCTGCCCGGTCGCTATGTTCTGGCCGACCGCCAGGGGCATCCCCGGCTCGTCCTGCTCGGGCGGGACTGGGAAAGCTACCTTCAGCTCGCCCTCTGCGAGATCCGCGACTACGGAGCGTCGTCGGTGCAGATCTGCCGTCGGCTCCGCGCGTTGCTCGACGGCCTGCTCGATACCCTTCCGCCAGAGCAGCATCCCTCCGTGCGAGCCGAGTTGAGTCTGCTCCAGGAGTCGGTCGAGCGGGAGTTTCCCGACGCGGCCCGACGCGCTGTCGCCGAGCAGGCCGACCGACAGGGCATCGGCGGGCGCTACCCCTCGCAGAAGTAGGGGGTTCGAAGGCGATCCCGACGGGATCGACGGGCCCCGGGCCTCGTGGGTGTGCAGCCGAGCGCGTGCGCCCTTGGGACGGACTCAGCCATTCCTCGGCCGACGCGGCAGAGATACGGGCCAACGCCGAATCCTGGATGGCCGTCCCGGTCACCGGACGCATCGCTGTCCTGGAGCAGCCGCTGTGGCCTGCCGCTTGCAGAGCCGCGAGCCAGCCGCCGCGGGCGCGCGGGTGAAGGGGTACGGCCCGGCCCCCCCTGGACCGCGAGAACCGGACCGGCGGGCCCTCGGCGCCGGCGTGATCGGGGAGGCTGCCATCCGCGAGCGGGGCTGCTGCGACCGGCCCGACGCGACGACCGATGCTCCGCACCGGCGGCGTAGCCATCGTGACCCCGACGGGCGACTCCATGGCCGACGGCGCCGAACCCCGTGCGCCCGCGTCGGCTGCAACGCGTATCCGCGCAAGGCCGAAGAGGTCCGCCACCCTCGTCAGGCCGCGTCACTGCTCGGCCGAAACGGATCAGAGCGTGACGTTCATCCGACCAGCCCTATCCGGCCGCGCGAATCCCGGCCCCGTCCTTCGGCGGAGCGAGGACGGCGGCCCTGTCAGGGCGTGCCGCAAGCGCGCGGCGTGCGGCGTGGCTCCGGTCGCGGGACCTGGTCGGAGCGCCTTTGCTGGACTGGTGGCGGTTGCTCCGTCGCTCTAGGTCACCTTCGAAGTTCCTTGCAGGAGATCCGTATGGAAGCTCAGCCCAGCCGGCCGGATCCTTCACCCGGCTCGCCCTCTCCGGACGCGCAGAGGGACGAGTTGGCGGATCTGCAGCGCCGGATCGCGGAGCTGGAGGGCGGCGGAAGACCGCGCCGGCATCGCTGGCGCTCGTTTCTGTCCGCCGTGCTGGTGGTCCTGGCCGCGCTGCTGTCCGTGCTGTCGGTCCTCGCGGTGTGGGCCAACAGCATGGTCGAGGACACCGACCGATACGTCGACACCGTCGCGCCGCTCGCCGCGGACCCGGCGGTGCAGACGGCGGTGACCAATCGCGCCACGACGGTGATCCTCGAGCAGATCGACGTGAAGGCCCTGGTGGCGGAGCTCTCCACAGCAGTCCAGGAGGAAGGGACCCGTCCCGCCGCCGCGAAACTGATCGGCGAGCTGGACGGACCCATCGAGAACGGTCTCAAGGCGTTGGTGAGTACCACGGTCCAGCGGCTCGTGTCGAGTTCCGCCTTCGAAACGCTGTGGACGGACGCCAACCGCGTCGCACACCGGTCCTTGGACAAGGCGCTCACGGGCAAAGGCGGCGGCGCCGTCACCCTGAAGGACGATCAGGTGGCCATCGACGTCGGCCCCATCGTGGAGCGGGCCAAGAACGAACTGGTGAAATCCGGGTTCTCCCGCGCCGGGCGCATCCCGCAAGTGCACAGCGACTTCGTCGTCTTCTCCTCGCAGGAGCTCGCCAAGGTCAAGACGTACACCCGGATTCTGCAGATCGTCGGCTCGTGGCTTCCGGTGATCACCGTGCTGATCGCCGCCGCAGCGGTCTTCCTGGCGGCTCACCGGCGGCGTGTCCTGATGGCGGCGGCGCTTGCCGTGGCCTTCGGCATGCTGGTTCTCGGAGTGAGCCTGACCGTCTTCCGCGGTATCTACCTCGACCGTCTGCCGGCCGAGATGTCGCAGGACGCGGCGGCCGCCGTGTTCGACGCGCTCGTCAGGTTCCTGCGGTCCACCGTGCGTGCGGTTGCCGCCGTCGCCCTGGTGACAGCCTGCGGTGCCTTCCTGACCGGGCCTTCGCGCGCGGCGGTCACGATCCGGCATGCGTGCGCCAGCGGCATCGCCTCCATGCGCGGAGTCGCCGGCTCGGCGGGCCTGCGGCTCGGCGCGACGGGCCGCTTCGTCCATCGCCACAAGCGCTGGCTCGGCGGGCTGATCCTCCTGATCGCGCTGATCGTCCTCGTCACCTGGTCGTATCCGAGCACGGTGGTCGTGCTGTGGATCGTGTTCGCGGTCCTGGCCGCCTTCGCCGTGCGCGAGTTCCTCGACGAGGCCGACGACACGGCGGACGGGACCAGGCGGGACGCCGGCGAGAAGGAACCGCAGCCCTCATGAGCACGCCACAGGAGAGCGACCAGGTCCGCCGGCTGCGCCCGCCCCGCGTGCGCCTGCTCCTGCCGCTCCTGCGTTCCACGGCCGCGGTGGCAGTCACCACCATGGCCTACTACCTGCTCCCCATGGACCGTGATTTCGACCAGCACACCGCCACGGTGCTCGGCATGGGCCTGCTGGGCATCGGCGCACTGCTTGCCCTGCAAGCGGTGAGCATCATCGGTTCGCCGCATCCCCGGCTCCGCGCCATCGAGGCGCTGACCACTGCCGTTCCGCTCTTTCTGCTGTTGTTCTCGGCCACCTACTTCCTGTACGCCCAAGAGCAAGGAGCGCACACCTTCTCGGAACCGCTCAGCAGGAACGACGCCCTGTACTTCACGGTGACGGTCTTCGCGACCGTCGGCTTCGGCGACATCGTGCCCGTCTCGCAAACAGCCCGAGTCCTGACCACATGCCAGATGGTGGCCGACCTCATCCTCGTCGGCATGATCGCGAAGGTCATGGTCGGGGCGGTCCGGCTCGGCCTGGAGCGACGTCAGTCCTCACCCGCGCCGGAGGAGCGTGCACCTTGACTCCCGACCCTGGTTCCGAATCCCCCGAATCCGCCGAATCTACTGAATCTTCCGAAGCCGACCGATTGCGCGACCTACTGCGTACGCCCGCATACCGCAAGCTCCTGATCTTCAGCGCGCTGATCGGCATTCCGATCTCCCTGGCGGCCTTCGGGTTCCTCGTCGGCCTGCACGAGCTGGAGCACGCGATCTGGGCGGACCTGCCGAAGGCCTGGGGCTGGGACACCCCGCCGGCCTGGTGGCCGCTGCCGCTGCTCGCCGTCGCCGGGCTCGTCGTGGGGCCGGTGGCGACCCACCTGCCCGGCGCGGGCGGTCACGTCCCCGCGTACGGCCTGAAGGCGGGTGGCGCCTCGGCGGCGGCGCTGCCAGGAGTGATCATCGCTGCGGCCGCGAGCCTGCCGCTCGGTGCCGTCCTTGGCCCGGAGGCGCCCCTGATCGCCCTCGGTGCCGGTCTGGCCATGCTGTTCCGGCATCTCGTCCGTGCCCCCGCCACCCCGCAGAGCACCGCGCTGCTGTACTCGGCAGGCGCGGCGGCAGCCATTGCCGCCATCTTCGGCAATCCGCTCATCGCCGCGGTCCTTCTGATCGAAGTGGCGGGCGTGGGCGGTCCACGACTGTTCATCGTCATGCTTCCCGCACTGTTGTCGAGCGGTGTCGGAGGCGTGGTGTTCACGGGCTTCGGACGCTGGACGGGACTTGAGACCGGCAGTCTCACCGTCCATTTCCCCACGTCGCCCCCGCGTCTGGACACCGGTGATGTGGTGTGGTCGATCGTGCTGGCGGCAGGCGTCGGTGCGCTGCTGCACCTGGTGCTCATCGGTGGTCGGCTGACCGCCGCTTTCGTGGCGGGCTCCCCGTTGGTCCGGACGGTGACCTGCGCGGTCGCCGCCGGGGGCTGCGCCGCCCTCTACGCGGTCATCACGGGCCGCACCCCGGTCGAGGTCGCCTCGTCCGGACAGGCCACGCTGGCCGGACTCGCGGCCGATCCCCATGCCTGGGGCGTCGGCGCACTGCTGGCCGTCCTGCTGTTCAAATCCGCCGCGTACGCCCTGTGTCTGGGGAGTCTCCGCGGTGGCCTGGTCTTTCCCGCGCTCTTTTTGGGCGCGGCGGCAGGAGTGCTGCTCGCGCCGTTGCCGGGCCTCGGGGTGATCCCCGGTGTCGCTGTCGGCATGGCCGCGGCGTCGGCAGCCACCCTGCGGCTTCCGGTCAGCAGCGTGGCCCTGGTGGTCCTGGTGCTCGGCAACTCCGAGACGATCCCCGTGGTGATCCTGGCGTCCGTGACGTCCTTCGTCACCGCCGAGTTGCTCCCGAAAGGGCCGTCTGCCGCTACACGCCGCCCAGGTGAGAAGGCGGCGGGCAGCGCGTAGCGTCAGGGCCTTCGACGGGGACGCGGAGGAGGTGCGTCCGGTTCAGAGTGCGAGGATGCGGCTCTTCTGGGCCGCGAACTCAGCCTCGGAGAGCACCCCTTGCTCCTTGAGCTGGGAGAGCTCCTTCAACTGGGAGATCTTCGTATCCATCGACGCCGCGGCCGCCGGCTCGGGTGCGGGTGCCGGAGCACTGGAGGCCGGCGCAGCGGCGGCCGGCGCGCTGTCCTGCTGCGCCCAGCGGCCGGCCTGGCGTCGTGACACCCGGTTGGAGACGGCGGTGGCGGTACCGGAGATGACGGCGGTGCGGGCGACCCCGCGAAGCAGACCAGGCATGACAGGTGTCCTTGTCGTCGGGCGGGCGTGGGCCGCTAGGAGGCGGATCGGGCCTCGGTGGCTTCCAGAGTCGCCAGGAGGTCCTCGACCGGGATCCTGCCGTTGGCCACCATCCTGGCTCCGCCGCGCCGCAGGGCCGCTGCCAGCGGTGCCGCCCACACGTTCTCGTACACGATGACGCCCGCGGAGTTGCCCGGTTCGAGGACGGCGGCGGCCTCCTGGAGGTCGTCCTCGCCGAGCAGGCCGGAGGAGGCGCCCTCGAACACGGCCAGGTCGAGTTCCCCGTCTCCGTCCAGGTCGGTGAGCTGGAGCGCTCTGACCGAGCCGTCCTCGTCCTTGCGGACGAAGGACAGGTCGAGGACACGGATGATGTGCCGATCGACGAGGTCGAGCAGGATCGGCAGGCCTTCGCCGGTCATGCGGTTACCGGGGAATTCCAGGATCAGGTAATCGACAGGTCCCACCTCGGACAATGCGTCGACGCTCATACCGAACTCCTCGCCTGGCAGCCTGCTGACTCCATCGGCGCGACAGCCGAGCCCCGCCGATCGTGCTCATTTCCGCCTTCAATTCCAACACCGCAGGACCTCGCACGCACCTTCGGGCGGCCGTGGGCCAGTGAACCGCTGACGGGTCCGGCGGAGAGCCGGGCCTGTCCCGAGCGGGTGAAGTCGGGATACCTCGCTTCCCGCCACTGGTGGCGTGCGGAGTTCGTATTGACGCTCGTCACCGAGGCGTACCGCGGCGGAAGCGTCACCGAGCCGGGAGACGGCGGTGGTGAAGTGTCCGGTGTGCAGCCGGGCGGCGTCGCGCAGAGCACCGCCCTCGACCCGACCCCTCAGCGGTGACCCAGCACGTTGACCACCCGTCCGCTGGGGTCACGGACGAAGAACCGCCGCACGCCCCACTCCTCGTCCCGCAAGGAGTGAACGATCTCCGCGCCGCATGACCGCACAGGCCGCATCCACGTCGTCCACCTCGACACTCATGTCGGGGGCGACAGGCGCAGTCTTGTCGCTGGTCATGACGCTGATCTGCGCTGTCGGGCTGGACGGGGACGCGAGCGTCATGATCCAACCGTGGTTCATGACCTCCTCGAAGCCCAGCAGGCCATAGAACTCTCCGCTCTCCTGCGCGGCCTCCGACTGGATGTTGGGTACGACACGGCGAACGGCCATCGACGACTCCAAACAAGGTCGTGAAGCGGTGCAGGTAGTCATGCACGCGGGGGAGGTGGTAGCCCAGTTCGCTCCAGCGATGTCCGCTCGCCGCGAGTGCTGTGACACGCAGCGCGAAGTCCTTCGCGCGGGCGCGTTCTCGCTCCGTCGTACCCCAGTCGAACTCCGCCAGGTCGAACCCGATGCCGCCGCGCCCCATGATGTTCTGGTCCTGCAGGGTCAGCAGTGCCGGAGACGATCTTGCTCACCGACCTATGATGCGAGTCCGGCCCTCCACCTGCTTGGAGAAGACGCATGACGGATGCGAGTACCGGCAAGGTGGTCGTGAACAGGGTGATGTCCCTCGATGGGTTCATCGCCGGTCCCGGCCACGCGATGGACTGGATCTTCGAGCACATGACGTCGGCGACGTTCCCGGAGGTCATGGCGGCCACGGGCGCCATGCTTATTGGCCGGGGCACGTACGAGGTCGGCAAGCGGATGTCCGTCGAGAACAGCGACTACGACGGCGGGGCGCAGTTCGTCCTCACCCACCGCCCGCCCGACGAGCCGGACCCCAACGTCACCTTCCTCACCTGCGACATCGAGGAAGCCGTGGCCACGGCACGTCGCGCCGCGGGTGACAAGAACCTGGAGATCCTCGGCGCCGACGTGGCCGCCCAGTGCCTGCAGCGCGGCCTGGTCGACGAGATCCTGGTGTACGTGCTGCCGGTGCTGCTGGGCGACGGCGTCCGCTTCGCGCCGCCAGGGCTCGACCGGATTGACCTGGAACCGTTCAGCAACGTCCAGTCGGGCGGGGTCACCATGCTGCGCTTCCACGTGCGCAAGTAGACGCGGTCGCAACGGCATTGCCTCTGGTCTGCCGCGAGAGCGCCCCGGGCGGTTTTGGCTTGGATCAGGTGAAGAGGGTGGGATCGATGGACAAGGAGGGTGTGTCCGACTCCAGGTTGATCTCGCCCCAGTCGCCCAGCAGTTGGTAGTGGGTGTCGTCTCTGGTCAGCGAGTCGACGGATCCGAAGTCGACAGTGCCACTCGCGTCCACGGCAGGCTTGATGACACCCTGGCCCGTCCAGTGCAGGTCACGCACGGATGAGAAGGTGACCGTGGCCTGCCGGAAGCAGGCACGCTCTCCCGGCAAGGGAGCCCGGTGGTGCGGGTGCCCCGGCAACAGCAGCAGATCGAGTTTGAGGAGCAGGACAGCCGGCTGGACCGTGATGCCCAGTACGTAGCTGTCCTCCAGGCAGACGTTCTCGAACCCGGGGAAGCTCGGATAGTTGTCGTACACGGCGTACCCCTCGGTCTGGCTGATGGCGCTGCCGACATGGAGAGCAACACTCCGTCGGGCCTGCGGCAGGGCACGGGACGAACCGGATCGTGCCATAGCAGTGCCGCCGTCGGGGGCTTCCTCGCACTGTTCGACGAGGAGATCGGCGCCCGGCTGCGGCCCGACCGGCCCTTCGCACGCGCGGAGTTTCCACCTCGTCGCGACCGCGGCCCCTGCCTTGGGCGGGAATCAGGTGCGATCTCGTCTTGGCCGGAAGCCGTCCCAAGAGGCGCACTTCCGCTCCCTGGGCGATCAACAACTCTCATCACGCCCGGGGGACTCACGCCTCGACAAGAGTGGGCCGCGGGTGGTGAGCCAGGGCGCCTCTGCCACGGGGCCGCATCAGGTGCTGGCCGTCCAGGAAACGGAGCGTAGGTTTGAGAGACGATCGATCCGGCGACTCCGGGGTGATCGGCATGTCGGAGTTCGCACTCCGGGTGCTGCGTACGGTAGCTCCGGAGGAGGTTGCCGCATTCGAGCCGGACCTCTCCGTACACCTGCGGCAGGCCCGCTCCCGCCTGCGCGACGGCGGCAGGCCCTCCCGGGACATCGCCTGCGGAAGCGGCATCGAGCTTGTGGACGTCGTGGCCCCGGCCGCGCTCTACGTCTGCGTCGCGTTGGGGGCTGCGCTGACCGAGGGCGTCACCGTGCCACTCACGCGGGTCACCGAACGGTCGGTGAGCCGTCTCGCACGCAGGCTGTTCGGACGGCCCGTTCCGTCCGAATCCGGGATCACTCCCGGTGCCTTCACCGCACAGCAGTTGGCCACGATCCACGCCGACGCGCTCACGGAAGCAGGCCGCCTGCTGCCCGGGGAGCAGGCCAAGACAGTCGCGGACGGCATCGTCGCCTGCTTGACTCTGAGAGACGGCGCATGACGACTACGGGACCGACCAGTACACGTCCCGAGGAGGTTGCTCCGCGCGGCATCGATGTATTCGCCCACTCGCGCAACACAGGTCTTCTCTTTCTCCTGCTCGTCCTTGCCATCTTCGCCCACGGCGTGAACATCACGGGGTTCGCCGTCAGATACGCGGGGAGCGGCGGCCAGTCGGTCATCCCCGGGACTCAAGTCGCTTACGGGAATATCGGCTGGCTGCTGGGGCTGCTGGCGTTCGGAACCGAACTCGTCGCGAGAAAGTGGCGCAACAGGGGACGCCGCGCGCTGGACAGAACACGTCATCCGCTCGCCGCTGAGCGCATCGAGCAGTTGGTGTCCGAGATCGGCCTCAAACGGCGACCTCGGATCGCCCTGGCTCCCCGACTGGGCGATCAGGCGTTCGCCGGTGGACTCGTGGGATTCCCCCTGTGGCGGCCGTACTTGGCGATCGGGCCTGCTCTACTCGCGCTGGGTGACCGAAAGGACCGGACCGCATCCGAGGTCTTCTCCGCGATCGTCAGCCACGAACTCGCGCACCTGCGCAATCGGGACGTGTTCCTGCTCAACACGGTCGTCGGCCTCAGACTCGACAACGCGGTAAAAGGAGCCTTCCTCGGCTTCGTCCTGCTGCTCGACCAGGGCAGCCACACAGCAACAGGCCTCTTCTACGGCATCACGGCCGTCGCCGTGTTCACCCTGGTCATCGAGGTCGTCTGCCGTGAACTCCTGCGCGCACGGGAGAGCTACGCCGACCAGCGCGCTGCCCGGTACCGACCGGCGGAACTGCGCCTGACGCTCGAGCGTGCCGAGCGGGCACCCACCGGGACCGGACGTGGCCGCTCCAACTCCCTGGCCACATGGTGGGACTGGCATCCCTCGCCTCGCACGCGGATGGGTCACCTGGTCGAACCAGGTTCGCTGCTCCGCTTCCCCTCGCTGTACCTGGTGATCGGGGGCCTCCTGGCCGGGGCCTCATGGGTGATGACTGCCGGCGCCCTCAGCAACCTGTTCGCATTCGATCCCGCGTCGAACCAAACGCTGTTCGTCGCAGCTGCCCTTGTCGGAGCGCCGCTCGGGACGTTCACGGCCGTCGGCCTGTGGCGCGAGGGACGACATAGCCACCGGGCCCTTGGACGCTCTGTGACACTCCTGCTCAAGCACACCCTCGTGCTCGCGGTGGCCGTCCATCTAGGCAGCCACCTCACCCCTTTGGACCCGTACGGCGAGACACATGACGAACTTGTCGTTCCCGTCGCACCCGTCCTGCCCTGGCCGCCCACACTGCACATCCTGTGCTGCCTCACTCTCGTCGGCTGGCCGCACGTCGCCGCGACGCTCTGGCGCCTCGTCCGGCCCGCTCCCCGCAAGACGGGCGTACTGTCACGCTGCCTCCTGGTGATCACGTCGGCCCTGGTCGGATTCTCGCTGTTCGTCCTGATTCCATGGGCTGCCGGGTACGGCAAGGTATCCATGCCGTGACATCGTCTTCCTTACGGGGTGCTTCGCGAGGATGAGAGCGGACCGCAACGAACGACGTTCGATTCAGTCGCACCGACGAACGGCGCGCTGCAGGTTCGCAGACACCGCCGTCGAGCAGACACCGGCCCGCGTGAGACAGCTGCTGGGTTTCGCTCGCTCCGGTGGTTTGCCAAGCCTCGTAGGGGGTGCTCAGCCGATGACGAAGCTGGGGTGCAACAGTCCGGCGGGGTCGTACTTACGGGCCAGCTGGAGCAATCGGTCGCGGTGCTCGGCATCGAACAGTTCTGCGGCGGCGCGTTGGTCAGGTCGTCCGAGAGTGAAGTTCGGCGAGCTGCCTACGGCGGTCCCGGACCAGGTGGCCAACAGTTCGTCCTGCAGCGCCCGCGCACTTGCCGCGTTCGACTTGGTTGTCGGGGATACCACACACAGCAGGTACCTGGCCTCGCGGTGGCTGACTGCGTTCGGCACCCTCGGCGGAGTGGACAGCGCCCCACCGAGATGACGAACCGAAATGATGGAGCGAACCGACCGGCCTGGCGCCGACAGGGCGATGGCGTCGCGGAGGCGTTCCTCGTCGATCGCCCGCAACAAGACATTGTCGGCGACATACGCATGCGGCTGATTCGGTTCGCTGAAGACGGTGTCGGACCGCCGGTAAGGGATCTCCTGCAGACCGTCGTACGCAGGTTTCAACGCCCGCAACGGGGCCACCAACTCGTCTGCCTCCGCAGCTGAACCCAGGTAGGCGATCTGGATATGGGCCATGTGCCGCTTGGATACTTCAAGCGTGGTCATCGCCGAGGTCATCTCCGAGGGCATTGCCGCCGTCCAACGCAGCCAGGTTGAGACCACGTCCGGTGTTTCGCCCAGGTCGAACATCAGACCGCCCCCGACCAGCCTGGCGACCGGCATCAAAGCCATCTCCAGCGCGGTCACGATGCCGAAGCTTCCGCCACCGCCGCGGAGCGCCCAGAACAGGTCCGGCTCCTCGTGTTCCGAAACCGTCAGCAGGGAGCCGTCGACGGTGACCAGCTCCAAGCGCGTGACATGGTCCGCGGCGAAGCCGTAGCGGCGAGCCATCAGCCCGATGCCGCCGCCGAGCGTGTAGGAGACAGCGCCGACACCGGGCATGCTCCCGGACAGCGGTGCCAGACCGTAGCGTGCGGCGGCCTCGATCACGTCGCCCCACCGTGCTCCGGCGCCTACCCGGGCGGTGCCGGCACCGGGGTCGACATCGACACTGTCCATCCTTCGCGTCGACACCAATACACCTTCACCGGCGAGCGGGTTGGCGAGCCCATGTCCCGTGGCCTGGACCGCGATCGGCATACCTGACTCCGCGGCGTGCCGGACGGCCGCCACGACGTCGCCGGCGGCCCGTGCGGCCACCACGTGGGCTGGCTGATGTTGCTCCCGCAGCTGGAAGCCGGCACGGTGCTCGTCGTACTCGGCAGATCCTGGGGGGTACGTCACCGGTGATTCGGCGTCGGTCGTGTGGGCACTCATCGTGGGCGTCTTTCTGGATCGGGGGGTGCGTGCGCGCAGCCACGGCGAACAGGCAGCTCGTAGGTACGCATCCACCAGCCTGACCGGGATATGCGCCGCATCGTGTCGCCATTCCTTGAAAAGATCGGTGTGTGACCCCAGACCGCTTCTTCAGCCTGATGCTGCTCCTCAATTCGAGGGATGCCGTGACCACACAGGAACTTGCCTCAGCGCTCGGGGTGTCCCTTCGAACCATCACCCGGGATCTGAACTGGCTCCGCGACGCCGGTCTGCCGGTGACGGCACAACGGGGCCGCCTCGGAGGCGTGACCCTGCTGCCCGGATCCGGACTCGACCTCACGCGGCTCACACCGGGCGAGCGTGATCATCTGTCGCTCACCGGGCTGGACGAGAGGCAACGCGCGGAGCTCGACGCATCGGCCGAAAGCGGGCGCGCGCTTTCCAAGATCGCCGGTACACCGTCACGTCGAGGTCATGAGCTCCTGCCGCTCACCGACGTCGTGCACGTGGACAGCCGTCCCTGGCATCAGGCACGAGCTTTCGACACGACTCCGGCTTCGCTGATCGGCGCAGTGCGGCGAGGTCGCCGACTACGGATCGAGTACGACAGCCCACGCGAGTCATGCCCACGCGACCTGGTGGTGGATCCCTACGGGCTGTTGGCCAAGGCCGGCATCTGGTACCTCGTCGCCGACTGTGCCCGGGTGCCACGGATGTACCGACTCGAACGGATCACGACGTGGAAAGAAGTCGAC
Organism: Streptomyces sp. NPDC087859; assembly: GCF_044742595.1. Classification (NCBI taxonomy): domain Bacteria; kingdom Bacillati; phylum Actinomycetota; class Actinomycetes; order Kitasatosporales; family Streptomycetaceae; genus Streptomyces; species Streptomyces sp. NPDC087859. The sequence goes on from NZ_JBIUUU010000005.1 coordinate 13,004, forward strand.
CAGCCTCGCCGGATCCGCGAGAGCCAGACCCTGGCCACCGTCGCTGCGGCGCTCGTTGATGAGTGGGAACACAACCACGTGATAGAGGTCAGCGCCACCATCGACCTGACCCAGATGGAGCGAGCGCAACGGATCTTTGGCCTACGACTCGTCTGGGAGGGCCATGAAGAATCCGCCACCGGCCGCAAGGCGACAATTCGCTTCCTGCATCTGGAGGACGTGCGAGCACTCCTGCCGTTCGGGAGCGCCATCACGGTGCACGGCCCCACCGAAGCCAGGGCTCACCTTCGCGACCTCGCCACCGGTCTTGCCCACCACTATGCGCCGTCACCAACCTCCTGACCCGCAACAGCAGGGCCTCTCGACTGGGCGATCGGTTGACCTACGTGCGGACGCCGGCCGGAGGAAGCTGTAGTAGCCGTCTGCCCTGGACTGCGGAGTCCAGCTGTTGGCCCTATCGGTCGGTTGCGGAGTCCGATGACGTACAGGGCGTCCCGGCCCTTGTCGGGCACGTTGGCAACGGAGATGGATGGGCGCGCTCATCCACCTTGTGCCAGACCGTCATCGTGAAGATCAGCGCTATGGCCGCTATGAGCAGTTGAACCGCTCCCGCGTAGGTGTGTGCCGAGAGCAGGAACACCAGGGCGACCATGAGCACGCCCAGGGTGAACCCGCCGAGCCAGAGGACCGGGACCCAGTCCATCGTGGGTGCCCCGCTTTGCTCCTCTGGGCGGCCCCATCCACGGATGGCCAGCGACAGCCCCAGCAGGATGGCGACCGGGATTTCGATGAGCAGCACGATCAGGCTTATGCAGCCACCCGCGAACCCGTCGCCTCGCGAGTCTGAAGGCTTTCCCGGGCTGCAATCGTTCCCCGGCAAGCGCGGTATGTGCGAACTCGGCTCGAAGGGCATGGTCACACGCTCGTACGTCACTCCGTGCGCTGCATCACGGTTCACCAGGACGAGACCTAGTCGTGGCCGAGCTGAGCACCCCGCAGGGCGTCCCCCCGCCCTCGAACTGCCAAGGGATCGCACCCGCGCGTACGAGGGTTGCGGGAACGTGAACGCGGCCTCCGTCTGATCCTGTGCTTCGGCCAAAGAGGCACTCGGCCAGTACGAAGGCCGTGGGGGAATGACTCTGCTCATCACGATGCCGACCGGGAGCCGTTCGCGGTGGCGTCACGCTGCCGGGAGGACGTCTTCGCCTGCCTGACCGTGTGCGGGGACAGGTTGTTCGAGCTGACCGATGCGCTGTTGTGTGCGGATGGGCTGGTGACCACGCCGGGGGACCTCGCGCTGAAGGCTGAACACCGGACGGACGGCAGCCGGCTATCAGTGCTTGGCACTCGACAGCTGGACGTAGGCACCAACTAGGTAGGGAGGTGTTGCCGAGGCGACGGGGCGAAGGTGCTGTCGGCCAGGCGCGTGCGCATCCTCACCTCACTAGCTGTTCCCCCGCGGGACATGACCTGCCCTCTCGGTGGCGCTTTCGGAGTGGTTTGCCCTTGATGGTTCCTCTCCGGTGCTCAGCGGCAGAGCGAGTCCGGCTCAGGGCGCCTTCGTTGTCCCTCGGGAGTGAAGGTGAAGGCATTGTCAAAGGGCACGTCTGCGAAGCGGACAGCAAGCAGAACAGGTTCGTCGAGTTCGGGCCATGTGGACTCGGGTGCCGGAGTGCTGCCATTCCAGAGGTGGAAGAACACCATGGGTTCGTCGGGGTTCTCTCCGAGGTAGCCCAGCGTCTTGCTGTACAGCGGGCTGGTCCCTCCGCACAGGATGGACGGGGGGCCGAACTCGGAGGTGACGTCCGTCCATGAGCGGTCCGTCTGCGCCCACGGGCGCACTTTCGCCCGCAGAGCGTGATGCTCACCGGCCGACAGAAGGCGATCGGGCCTGAGCCAGCCGCGGCGGTGCGCGAATTCGGCGTAGACCGAGGCGACGCAGTGCTGGTCGTAGCCTCCCGGCATCAACTCCTGGAACATGCCTGCCAGACCGGTGCTGGTCCCGGCCCCTCGACGTGCCCAGGCGCGCTGCTCTTGAGCCCATACCTCGGGCTGGCGTTCCACGAACAGCAGGTGATCGATCAGCATCCGCAGGGCCTCGTCACGCTGCGAGAACATGCCGGGACGGCGCAGGGCAGAGTTCAACTGGTCGACGAGATAGGCGTGTATCTCATCGACACCCGCAAGTGATCTGGTGGAGGACACACCCAGAGTGTGCCTCAAACCCTCATGCCCGGCGCCACAACAGCAGCCAGACTCAAGCTGAGCGGTTTCACCCTGGACACACTGAGCCGATGGAGACGGCACTGACACTCGCCGGCAGCGGGGTCACGCTGCTCACCTTGATCATCGTCACCTACGACAACTCGTCGATGGGCAGTCCCCCATGCAGGGCATGCCCAGTTGCCGCCGCCGCGGTGTGCAGCGTAGCGGCGCGCTTGTCTGGCGGAGCCGAGCCGGCGAGGCCGTACTCACCGCCGAGCTGCGGCAGCGTGATGCCGGCGCCGATCATCGACAGCGGAAGGTGTGCGATGAAGCCCGCAGCGGAGAAGGGCAGACCCGGATACTGCGTCCTCCTTGTAGTCCATTTTCGCGCATGGCGCGGTATCCAGGGACGCGACGCGGTGTCCGTCCGTGCGCGTGCGGCACATGGCGATCCGGGTAAGCTGGATACAAGGCACGTCGATGTCTTAGCGAGAAGGAGCCCGCAATGACGGCGGCCGTGTATACCGGAGAATGCGTATACCGGCGATCGTGTTCATAGGTGAACCGGCCGAGTCCCGGCCCGGAGAGTTCTCCTTTGCCATCCCGATCTCGTGGGCTTCTCCGCTTCCCGGTGCCAGTCGCCCGGCTTGGTCCGCCCGACAAGTAGCCCTCTCCGGAGGTTAGTTGGGATGAACGTGCGACTGCGAAGCCAGGCGGCGATGGCTGCTGTCAGCACATGCATCGTCGTATTGACGGCGTTCTACTATATATTCCCGGCACAACGGATGATCTTCGTTGCCGTTGGGGCGACCGGCGTTTTCGGTATTGTCCTTGGTGTCTTGCTCAACCGCCCGGCGCACAGGCTCCCCTGGCTGTTGCTCGCCGCGGGAAACTTGGCTTTCGTCTCGGGCCAGGCCACGCAGATCATTCTCATCGAGTTGCTCCAGGATGATATCCCGTTTCCTTCGATCGCCGACGGCTTCTATCTCGCGGCATATCCGCTCTATGCGGCCGGGCTGCTGAGCTTTGCCCACTGGCGTACGGGTTGGCGCGACCGGGCGAGCCTCGTCGACGCGCTGACGCTGACAGCCGGCCTGGCGCTGCTGTCATGGCTCTTCCTCATTGATCCGTATGCCCGCGTCGAGGGCCTCACCTGGGTGCAGAAGGCGTTCTCCATCGCCTATCCGCTCGGCGACATCCTCGTACTGGCGATGCTGCTGCGCCTGCTCGCCGGCCCCGGCGGCAAGAGCCGCTCGCTCATGTTGCTCACCGCGGGCACGGTCGGCCTGCTCACCGCCGACGTGGCTTACGGCCTGATTCAACTGAACGGGACCTGGCGCACTGGTAGCGCGGTCGATCTCGGCTGGGCCGTTCTGTACGGCGCCTGGGCGGCCGCCGCTCTCGATCCGACCATGCGGTCGCTGACCCATCCGGTCGCGTGGCGCGCCGAGACCGGCATGGGGCGGGTGAGCCTGCTCGCCCTGGCGTCGTTGATTGCGCCGGTCATCCTCCTGACGGAGGGGGTGCGCGGTGTGAGTTCCGACGTCGGCGTCATCGGGGCGTTCTCCGCGGTGCTGTTCCTCCTCGTGCTCTACCGCCTGGCGGGCGTGGTGGCGACCCACCAGCGGGCAGTCGGCCGGGAGAAGGTCCTGCGTAACGCGGTGTCGTCGCTGGGCGGAGCGGGCGATCTGCGAGATCTGGCCGCAGCCGTCCAGTCCGCGGTGACAGAGCTGATGCCGAACGGCCCACAGCGTTCCGCGCTGCTCACCGTGCCGGACAACATGCTCTGGATGAGCAGGGCGCACGGCGGCGCACGCGGGCCCCTGTCCGCGCGGGCGACCGCCGCCGTACGGGAACTGATCGCGTCCGGCGAGAGCCGCCTGGTGCCCCTCGATGGTGCAGGGCCCGATCTCGCCGCCCACATCACGGGCTCGGACGAGGTGCTTTCCCGCACCGGCCACGCGCTGGTCTGCCCGCTCGCCTCGCAGGATCATCCCTCGGGCGCCCCGCTGGTCGGGGCGCTGATCGTGGCCGGGAACGAGCACGACCTGCTCGTGCTCCGAGACACGCTGGCGACGCTCGCCGCGCAGACGGCACTTGCCACGGCGCGAGTCACACTCGCCCAGGAGGTCAACCGGCGCAACAGCGAGGTGTACTTCCGCACGCTGGTGCAGAACGCCTCCGACGTCATCCTGATCCTCGACGACGACCGGGTCCGTTATGCCAGTCCCTCCGCCGACCAGATGCTGGGCATTCCGAACCTGGAGGGTACCCAGCTGATCGAGCTGGTGCCGCCGCAGGACAGCCGCGCGGTGGCCGAGACGCTCGAGCGGATACGGAGCCGTGAGTACCAGACCAGGCGCGCGCACTGGCGCATGGTCCGCACCGACCGGGCGACCATCGAGGTCGAGGTGAGGTGGAGCGACCTGCGCGCGGAGGCCACGGTCGGTGGGGTGGTGCTCACCCTGCGGGACGTGACCGAACAGCGCAAGCTCGAACGCGCACTCACTTACCAGGCGTTCCATGACTCGCTCACCGGTCTGGCCAACCGCGTGCTCTTCCAGGAGCGGATCAACCACGCCCTGGTGCAGGCTCAGCGCGAGGGCACGGTGGTCGGCGTGCTCTTTGTCGACGTGGACGACTTCAAGGTCGTCAACGACATACACGGCCACGGTGTGGGCGACGAACTCCTGGTCGCGCTGTCACTCCGACTGCAGACCACTGTCCGTGCCTCCGACACCGCCGCGCGCATCGGCGGCGACGAGTTCGCCCTCCTGGTAGAGGGTTCCGTTACGCCGGCGGGTGTGGAGCGGTTCACCGAACACGTGATGTCCGTGTTCGCCGAGCCGTTCCGGCTCAGTGTGGGGCCGATGAGCATGTACGCCAGCGTCGGCGTCGCGACGACAGAGGACAGCATCGACTCGGTCGAACTGCTGACGCACGCCGATCTCGCCCTGTACGCGGCGAAGACGGCGGGCAAGCGCCAGTGGCGCAGCTATCACCCGGAGCTGCAGAGCGGCATGGCCGAGCGTGCCAAGTTGCAGGAGGGTCTGGACAGTTCGTCGATCGAGACGTCGTTCATGGTGCTCTACCAGCCCATCGTGGAGCTGACCAGCGGGCAGATCGCCGGCTTTGAGGCGCTGGTTCGCTGGCCCCACTCCACGCGCGGCATGGTGTTGCCGGAGGAGTTCATCACGCTGGCCGAGGAGAGCGGGCAGATCGTCCCGCTCGGCGCCTGGGTGCTCGACCAGGCCGCGGACGAGGCGGTCCGGTGGGAGGACACTGTGCTGCGCGCCGGGACGGCCGACCGCAACGCACCGTACGTCAGCGTGAATGTGTCGCCGCGTCAGTTCCGGGACGACGAGTTCCACAACGTGGTGCGGCGTGCCCTGCAACTCTCCGGCATCGAACCATCGTCTCTCGTACTGGAACTGACCGAGAGTGTGCTGATGTACAACGACGAGCGCATCCTGGCTGAGATGAGGGCGCTCACCGACCTCGGGATCCGCTTCGCGATCGACGATTTCGGCACGGGCTACTCGTCGCTGAGCTATCTCCGTGAGTTCCCGATCTCGATACTCAAGATCGACAAGTCGTTCGTGGACCAACTCGGGCGCTCGTCGGAGCAGTACGCCCTGGTCGAGGGCATCACGCATCTCGCCGACACCCTCGGCCTCACGGTGATCGCCGAAGGAGTGGAGGACGTGAGGCAGCAGGAGTTGCTGATCTCCATGGGCTGCTGGCTCGGCCAGGGGTATCTCTTCGCCGAGCCGGTCAGCGCCGAGGAGGCGGAGCGCCTCGTCCTCGCGCCGCCGCTCGGCCGCCTGGCCGGATCGCCCGGGGCGCCCGCGGAAAGGAAGCGGTGAGGGCGGTGGCCCTCTCCCGCGCGGGGGCAGGTCGTACTCCGCAGGACGCCGCGCGAGGCAGGAGGTCCGAGTGACGGAACGTGATGACCTGTCGGTAGAGGCGGCTGCGCCGCGCGTCGTGCTGCGCAACGACGAGGAGCAGTACGCCATCTGGCCTGCCGACCATCGGATTCCGGCCGGGTGGCGTCGGGTCGGCGGACCGGAGTCCGCCGCGTGGTGCGGGAGTCTGGTGGACCGCCTGTGGACCGACATGCGGCCTGCGAGCGCCCGCACCGAGGGGCGATCCCCGGGACCCGAGCAGGGCACCGTGCCCGAGTTGGTCCGGGAGCGGGCGCGGCGTGAGCCGTCCGCTCTCGCGGTGCTCTCGGACGAGGGCCGGCTCAGCTACGCCGAGCTGACCGGCCGCGCGGACCGGCTTGCCCACCGGCTGCGGGAGTCGGGTGCCGACACGGAGCGCGTCGTCACGGTGTGCCTCGACCGCGGGCCCGACCTGGTTGTTGCGCTGCTGGCGGTGCTGAGCTCCGGCGGAGCGTTCCTGCCCCTCGACCCGGCGACTCCGCGGCAACGGCTGGCCGGACTGGTGGGGGAGAGCGGTTCACGCCTCATCGTCTCGAGCCGTGAGTACGCCCCGATGTTCGCCGAGTGCGAGGCGCGGATCATCCACACCGGGGAACCGGCCGCGCAGACGCTTCCGGAGGGACCACAGCCGGCCCTCTGCCCACGGTTGGACGACCTCGCCTACGTGATCTACACCTCCGGATCCACCGGACCTCCCAATGGAGTGATGATCACGCACCGGTCGCTGGCCCACTCCCTCACCGCGGTGGCCCGGGCATACGCACTGAGGCCCGGTGACCGGGTGCTGCACGCTGCGGCGCTCGGCTTCGACACCTCACTGGAGCAGATCTTCGCCACGCTGATCAGCGGCGCGACACTCGTCCCCGCGGGAACGCATACGTGGGCGCCCACCGACCTGCTGCACCGCCTCCCGGAGTACGGGATCACCGTTGCCGACCTGACCCCCGCCTACTGGCATCGGATCGTCTCCGTCCCGGACCGCGCCGAGAGCCTCGCGTCGCTGAGGCTCGTCATCGTCGGCGGCGAGATCGTCACCACGAAGAGCTGCCGCGCCATTCTGCACCGGATCCCCGGGGCGCGGCTCGTCAACGCCTACGGACTCACCGAGACCACCATCACCTCCACGCTCTGCGACCTGAACGAGGAAGTGCTCGCCGCGCCGGACACCGCCGTCGCCCCGATCGGCGGGCCCCTGGAGGGGAGTCACGTCCACGTGCTCGACGCCGAATTGCGCCCGGTGCCGCCGGGCGAGCGCGGTCAGATCTACATCGGCGGCCCGGCGCTGGCACGCGGTATCTGGCGGCAACCCGCTCTGACCGCACAGCAGTTCCTGCCCGACCCGGACGGCTCGGCGCCCGGGGACCGGATGTATCGCACCGGGGATCTGGGCCGCCGACGCTCGGACGGCAACCTGGAAGTCCTGGGCCGGGTCGACGACCAGATGAAGATCCGCGGGTTCCGGGTCGACCCGGCCGAGGTCGAGGCCGCGCTCGTCTCCCACCCGGAGATCGGGCAGGCGATGGTGGTGGCCCGGAGCCGCGCGGGCGGCGACCGGGACCTCATCGCGTACGTCACGCCGACCTCTCCGCCGGCCGGCGGAGAGAAGGTGCTGCGCGCACGGCTGCGGTCGGCACTCGCCGAGGTCCTGCCGGGCCACATGATCCCGGCGGCCTTCCACGCGGTGGAGCGGTTGCCGGTCACACCCGGCGGAAAACTCGACCGCAGGGCCGTGCCGGAACCCGCGACCGCGGCGCAGACGACCGGTACCGTCGACCGTCCGGTGCTGCAGGGGATGGCCCAGTTGTGGGGCCAGATCCTGGACGTGGACTATGTCCGTCCGCACGACGACTTCTTCGAGCTGGGCGGCAACTCGCTCCTCGCCATGGAGATGCTCGCGCGGACCCGCGTCGTGTTCGGCATCGGCGTCACACAGATCCGCGACCTGACCCGTTCGCTGCTGCGGTATCCGACGCTCGCCGCGTTCGCGGAGTCCGTACGCCAGGCACGCGCCGGCACGCTGGCCCACCCGGACGGTGGGAGCGTCGACTTCGCCGCCGAGACCGATAGGCACATGCCGGCAGTGGGCCGTGACGCGTCGGCTCCGGACCCCCGGCGCCCCGGCGACGTCCTCCTCACCGGGGCGACGGGGTTCTGCGGCGCGTACATGATCGACGAGCTGTTGCGCAGGACGACGGGGCGGGTCCTCTGCCTGGTCAGGGCCTCCGACGACCAGCGCGGCATGGAGCGGATCCGCGCGAGCCACCAGCGGTACACCCACACCGATCTGTCCAGCGAGCGCGTCCAGCCGGTCGTCGGAGACCTGGGCCGGCCCGGACTGGGGCTGTCCCCAAGCCGCTTCGAGGAGCTGGGATCGACCATCGACGCCGTCTACCACCTCGGCGGCCAGGTCAACTTCATCTACCCGTACCACGAGTTGCGCGCGGTCAACGTCGACGGAACATACGAGATCATCCGCCTCGCCGCCGGCCGGGCCGTCCCGGTCCACTTCACCTCCAGCATGGCGGTGCTCGCCGGATTCGGGCCGGCCGGGGTGCGCGAGGTGACGGAGGGCACGCCGCTGCGCTTCCCCGAGTATCTGTCGGTGGGATACGTGGAGACCAAATGGGTCGGCGAAGCCCTGCTGAGGAAGGCGTCCGACGCGGGCCTGCCGGTCGCCGTCTACCGCCTGATGGACATCACGGGCCGCGACGGAACCGGCGTGATGAACACCAGCAGCGAGCTGGCCGCCCTCTTCGGTTTCATCGCGCGGACCGGGCTGTGCCCGGACGCCCGGCTGGCGCTGGACTTCCTGCCGGCCGACCGCCTCGCCCGCGCCATCGGACACATCTCCACCCGCCACTCTGCCGGCGGCGAGGTCTACCACCTGACCAACCCCCGTCCCACGCTGCTGAACTCGCTCGCCGAGCGCCTGCGCCGGCGGGGATACCCGATCCAGGAGATCCCGTACGCCGAGTGGGTCGCCGCTCTGGTGAAGTACGCGGCCGGGCACCCCACCGACCCGATCACCCCGTTCGTCCCGCTCTTCGTCGACCGCTGTGCGCGCGCCGACATCACCGTGAGCGAGATGTACTTCCAGGGCGTTTTCACGGAGTTCACCCGCGGCAACGCGGAACGGGCCCTGGTGGACGCCGGGATCGACATTGCGCCGGTGGACGCGGAAATGATGGACCGCCACATCGACTTCCTCCAGCAGGCCGACACCTTCCGGTCGGTGAAGAGCCAAGGGCAGGAAGCGACACAGTGGTGAGCCGATGCCTTCGCTGGGAGGAACTGGACGTACTGGCAGCGGCGCCCGACGGACCGGTGGCCTTCGGCGCCGACCTCAGCCCCGCCGGCCTCCTGGCGGCGTACAGGGCCGGGGTCTATCCGTTCCCGGCAGCCGACGAGTACACCCGCGCCGTGAACGAGGTGGTCTTCGCCGATCAGGTCCGGGAAGGCCGCATCCGGCTCGTGGGCGAGGAATCGGCCGATCTCTACGCCGTCTCCTGGTGGTCGCCCGACCCCAGGCCGGTGCTGCCCGTCTCGGCCACACACCTCAGTCGGAGCCTGGCCCGGCGGCTGCGCAACCGGCTGCCGTGGTCGACCAGCCTGGACCGGCGGTTCGAGGCGGTCGTCCGCGAATGCCGCGCCGGCCGCGTCCCCCGGTGGCTCACCGACGAGCTGATCGCAAGCCTGGTCCGCCTGCACGATCTGGGTCATGCGCACAGCGTCGAGGTGTGGGAGGACGGCGATCTGATCGGCGGCGTCTTCGGCCTGCGGGTCGGATCGGTCTTCAGCATGGACTCGATGTTCTTCCACCGTCCCGGTGCCTCGAAGGTCGCGGTGACCGACCTCGCGGCGCGCTTCGCCCAGGCCGGCGGCGAGCTTCTCGACGCACAGCGGGAAAGCCTGCACGTCCGCGACCTCGGCGGCATTCTCGTACCCCGAGAGCAGTACGTACGACACCTCCGCCGCACCGCGCGCGACAGCCTCCCGATGCCCACCGCCACCCTGCCCGCCCGCCGCCTGGCCCAGCCGACGGCATCGCGCTGATCGCGTTCGTCGCCCTGCTCGCCGCTCCACGCGTCGCCGCGCGCCGTGTGACCGGGTCGCTGCGAACCGAGCGGACACTCGGTCGGCTCGGTTCCTTCTCTCACTCCCCGCCGGCGAAGCGGTCGAGCAGTGCGTCCAGTCCGGCGGCCAGGCCCTCCGGCCCGCCCCGGTCGGCGAGTGAGGGGGCGGTTTCCCTGAGGGTGGGCAGCTCCTGGGGCGGCATGCGGTGAAGTCCGAGACGGAAGGCGGGGTCCGGCTCGTCGGCGTTGTCCACCATGAGCCGCAGTTCCGCGGACACATAGCCGAGGAGCCACGCGGTGAAGGCGCGGAACACGGCGGAGGTGCGGGCCTCGTCCAGACCGGCTTCACGGAGCAGGGTGAGCACTCTCTCGTGGTCCTTCAGGACGGCGAGGGGGCGCTGTGCGAGCGGGACCGCCAGCATGCGCGTGGTGAGCAGGGGGACCGCTCGGGGGTGTGCGAGGCAGACGTCGTACGTGGCCCTGGCGATGCGATGGAGCCCGCTGCGCCAGGCCGGCTCCTCGGTGCTCGGGCCCGGCTCGGCGGCCAGTCGTTCCTCCAGCTCGAGATACAGGGCCTCCACCAGACCGTCCAGGAGGGCGTCCTTGCCGTCCGCGTAACGGTAGAGCGCCATCGCCTCCACGCCCAGCTCGGCGCCCAGCCTCCGCATGCTCAGCGCCGAGAGGCCCTCCCGGTCCACCAGATCGAGGGCGCTGCCCAGTACGCGGTCCCGGCTGAGCCGTCCATAACGGCCGCGGTCGCTGGCGCGGCGCGCCGGACTGGCTCCGGCATCGTCGGCCCGTGCTTTCGCCTGCTCCTTGGCCATGCCCAGCCTCCCGTGATCGGCCCGCTCCGCGTCCCTGTGTTGACTCTATATACCAGCGGGGGCAAAGTGTACGTATACGACGTAAATATACGTTATGTGGGGGTATGGCGGTGACGTCATTCCCCGAGCGAGCCCACACCGGGAGCGAGATATGACAGTCCACCGTCTCCGACCCCGGCGCGAATCCGTCGGCCATCCCTGGCCTGCCCTGAACGGTGTGTCCCCCACGGACGCTCGCGCCGTGGAGCGCACGGACACACCGGACGTGCCCTTCGCCGTGACGCGGATCTGCCCCGAGGCCCGGAGAGCGGCACAGCGTGTGCTCGCCTCGGGCTGGGTGACCACCGGTCATGAGACAGAGCGCTTCGAGAGCGAGTTCGCGGCTTATGTAGGGGCCGAGCACGCGGTCGCCGTGAGCTCGTGCACGGCGGCGCTCGAACTGTCGCTGCGCGCGCTGCGGCTGCCGCCCGGCGGGACGGTCCTGGTTCCGGCCGTGACCTTCTGCGGCGCGGCCCAGGCGGTCCTGCATGCCGGACTACGGCCCGTGCTGGTCGACGTCGACCCGCACACCGCGATGCCGACCCCCGCCGATGTGGCCCGGGCCGCCCGGGCCTGTGGATGCCCGCACGCGATGATGGTCCTGCACTACGCCGGCGCCCCGGCACCGGTCGCCGAGCTGGCGGAAGCCGCTCACCTGCCCCTGACCCGCGTCATCGAGGACGCCGCGCACGCACTGGGCACGACGGTGGGGGACCGGCTCGTGGGGAGCCTGTCGCGTGCGACCTGCTTCAGCTTCTACGCCACCAAGAACCTGCCCATCGGCGAGGGCGGCATGGTGACCACGGACGACCCGGAGATCGCCGAGCGGATCCATCGGACGAGACTCCACGGAATGTCCGCCGACGCCTGGCGACGGAACATGCCGGGCGGCAGCTGGCGCTACACCGTCGAGACAGCGGGCCTGAAGGCCAACATGACGGATGTTCAGGCCGCCATCGGCCGGGCCCAGCTACGTCACCTCGATGACTGGCAGCGGCAGCGGTACACCGTGGCCGACCGGTACGCGGCCGGCCTGGAGCCCGTTCCCGGGCTTGAGCCACTCGATGTCACGACACCGGGACGGCACGCCCGGCATTTGTACGTGGTGCGCGTGCTGGACGAGTACGGGATCGGCCGGGACGAGCTGATCGACCGACTGGCGGCGCGCGGAATCGGCACCTCGGTCCACTTCATCCCCCTGCACCACATGCCGTACTTCCAGCATGCCGCGATCACCCCGGCCGGGGGGCTGCCGGGAGCCGACGAACTGTTCTCCGGGCTGCTGTCCCTGCCCCTGTACCCCGGCCTCACCAAGCGCACGGTCGACCGGGTCTGCGGGGAGCTGGCCCGGATCGCCCCGGAGCGGCGCACCGCCCGGTCCCGCCCCGTGCCGACAGCCGCCGAACATCCGGGACAGCCCGGAACCCAGCGGCCGGCCGGGTTGCGCACTCTGGTGATCGGGGCAGGGGAGGCCGGGCAGGCGCTCGCCCGGGACCTGGCACGGACACCGCCGTTCGGGCTCGATCCCGTGGGCTTCCTCGACGACTCTCCGGCCAAACGCCATGCCGCCGCCATCGGCGGCCTGCCCGTCCTCGGGGGACTGGACGACACCCGGACCGTCGCGCTGACCCACCGGATCGAGGCGGTGGTCGTGGCCATCCCCGGGCTGAGCCTGGATCGCTTCCGCCAGGTGGCGCACGCGGCCGAGGCCACGGGGGCCAGCGTCCGGTATCTGCCGTCGTTCATCGCGGCGCTCCGCCGGGACGTCGTGGGCAGTGACATGCGAGCGCTGGATGTGCACGATCTGATCGGCCGCACCGAGATGCACGTGGTGAGCCCCGAGGCGCGCGCCACGATCGCAGGCCGCCGGGTTCTGGTGACCGGCGCCGGCGGGTCGATCGGCAGCGAGCTGTGCCACCAGGTGCGTGCCTTCGGACCGAGCCGGCTCTTCCTGCTCGACCACGACGAGTCGAATCTGCACCGGCTGCAGCTGGAGCTGTACGGCGACGCACTGGTCAGCGACGACATAGTGATCTCGGACATCCGGGACCGTCCCCGCATCGACCAGGTCTTCCGCGAGCTGCGCCCCGAGGTGGTGTTCCATGCCGCCGCGCACAAACATCTGCCGCTCCTCGAACGGCACCCTTGCGAGGGCGTGAAGTCGAACGTGACGGGGACCGTGAATCTGGTGCGGGCCGCGACCGCGGTCGGAACCGAACGGTTCGTGCTGATCTCCACCGACAAGGCGGCCGACCCCGTGTCGGTGCTCGGCGCGACCAAGCGGCTGGCCGAGCTCATCGTGCGGGAGGGCCAGAAGAACGCCCCGCCCGGGAGCGTCTTCGCGGCCGTCCGCTTCGGCAATGTACTGGGCAGCCGCGGTTCGTTGCTGTCGGTCGTCGCCGAACAACTGGGCGCCGGTTCCCCGGTGACCGTCACGCACCCCGACGTGACCCGCTTCTTCATGACCATCGAGGAGGCCGTCGGGCTTGTCCTGGAGGCCGCACGCATGGCCCACGGCGGCGAGGTGTTCGTCCTGGACATGAGCGACCCCGTGCGGATCGTGGACCTCGTCCGTAAGTTCGCCCGCTCCGTGAACGTGCCGGACGTGGACATCCGCTTCACCGGACTGCGGCCGGGCGAGAAGCTCAACGAGACCCTGTTCTCCGCGCAGGAGGGGCACACGCAGACCGCCCATCCGCGGATTCTCTCGGCGACGTCCAACCCCGGCGAGGAGCACGGTGCCCCGCTGGCCGAACGGCTTCCCGCCCTGTGCGCCGCGGCGGAGCACAACGATCCCTCCCAGGTGCGGCGCGTGCTGGCCCAACTCCTCCCGGGGTTCCCCGGGTCGGAGACGGCACAGCCGCGTTCCGTCATGACCGATCCGTACCCGGACGACTTCTGATGTCCGGGAACCGCGAGTGGCTCAGGTGGGCCCCGAGGCAGCGTCCCGGGGCGGGTCACCGGACGCGCCGCCTCCTGCGCGGGACGCTGGTTCTCGCCCTCGTCACCGTGCTCGCCCTGCTGGGGCTCGGCATCGGCGGTGTCTGGTGGGCGACGAACCACTACGGAGACCAGGTCAGCAGGATCCCCCACGCCTTCCCGGACGGCTCCCGGCCACCCAAGGGAGATGCGGCCGAGGGAACCACCTTCCTGCTGGTCGGAGTCGACAGCCGCTCCAGCAAGCCGACCACCGGACGCGAGGCCACGACGCAGCTGTGGAAGTACGGGGCGCAGCGCAGCGACACGTTGATGCTGGTGCATCTCGGCCCCGGCGAGCGCACGGCGTCCACGGTGTCCATCCCCCGGGACAGCTGGGTGCCCATCCCCGGCCATGGGTCCGCGAAGATCAACGCCGCGTTCTCCTGGGGCGGTCCGCCCCTGCTCATCCAGACGGTGGAACAGCTCACGGGCGTCCGAGTGGACCACTTCGGCGTCATCGACTGGTACGGGTTCAGGTCCCTCACGGACGCCGTCGGCGGTGTGCCCGTCACCGTCGCGGAGAGCTCCTACGACCCGGAGCAGCACCGGCACTTCACGGCCGGCACCCACACCATGGACGGCAGCGAGGCGCTGGCGTACGTCCGGCAGCGCCATGGTCTGGCCGGGGGCGAGCTGGACCGGATCAAGCGGCAGCAGCAGTTCCTGCGCAGCCTCGTCGGCGAGGTGCGCGGCGAGGTCAGCGTCACCGATCCGTTCGGCACCGCTCGCATGCTCGACGCGATCACCCGGACGGTGAGTGTGGACGACGGGATGTCCAACGGCGATCTGCGCGACCTCGTGTTCGGGCTGCGGAATCTGCATGCTTCTGACGCCCGCTTCGTCACCGCGCCGATCGTCCGGTCGGAGATGATCCGCGGTCAGTACGCGCTGATCCTCGACCGGGCGAAGCTACGGGCAGCGTGCCACGCCATCGAGTCGGGGGCTCCGCAGACCCGAGGAGGCAGTTCATGACCACCGCACCCACGAAGGCGCGGGCAGGGAAGCGCGTCCTCGTCATCTGCCAGCTCGACGCCTTCGCCAACGGCATCAAGCCCGCCGAGATAGAGCGCTTCCTGCGGCAACGGGGCCATGACGCGCACCTCGTCGACACCTATCACCTCAGCCGGTGGGCCCAAGCGCCGAAGCAGTTCCACGGCAGGCTTCCTGCCCTCGGCCCGCGGAAGTTCGCGCTCTACGCGACCGAGGTCGCGTCCGCGGTGCTCACCCGGCGATGGGACTTCGCGCGACGGCACCTGTCGTACTACCTGCTGGTCGCCGATCATCGGCTGCGGCGCGGCATCCTCAAGCGGTCGCTGCCGCTGGACGACTTCGACCTGGTGATCTGCGAGACCCCCTACGACGCCGGGGTGCTGGCCTTCGCCGGTTCCGCCCGGACTCTGTACGACGCGCCCGCTCCGTGGGCGGACGAGGTGTTCTTCGACGGCCGGCTGAGCGAGCGGCAGCACGCGAAACTGCGCCGGCTCGAGACCGGCATCTTCGAAGGCGTTGACCATCTGGCTCTGCACTGGGAGTCGTACGCCCGTTACGCCGTCGAGCGGTACGGGATCAGCGGGCGCAATCTGATGCCGCTGAACTTCGGCTGCACTCCCGCGAAGCAGCGCGCCGAGTTCGCCGCTCCGCCGCGCGTCGTCTACCTCGGCAACGTGAGCGCCGGCTTCAACGATCCCTCGCTCCTGGCCCGCCTGTCCGCGCAGTACCCGCACATCGACGTCTTCGGCGGGCCGCCGCCGGATCCGGCACTCGGGCTCAACTACCTCGGCTACGCGCCCTCGATCGACGTGCTGAGGAACTACCAGCTCGGACTGGTGACGTGCAGCAAAGACCCGCTGCGCCGCGACGGCTTCTCCTCGAAACACGTCCAGTACCTGTCGTACGGGCTTCCTGTGCTCGTGCCCTCCTGGCGGCGCCATCTGGACCTGCTGCGCGGCTCGGTGGTCTACACCGAGGAGACGTTCCGCTCCGCAGTGGATGGCATGAGTGACGAGCGCCGGTGGCGGTCGGCCAGCGACGAGGCGTACGCCCAGGCCGAGCGCCTGAGCTGGGACGAGACTCTGCGTCCGCTCGAGCAGCTGCTCAGCCGCGATTCCCATCTGCCCGAGGAATAGAAATGGACCTCAAGGCCTATATCCGTCTGCTCCGCTTCCACTGGGTGGCGATCCTTGTGCTCACGCTCCTGGGCGCGGCCGGCGGTGCCGCGGTGGCCCAGTCGCAGGCGCCGGTCTACGCGGCCAAGGCCCAGATGCTGGTGACCGTCTCAGCCCCGGGGGAGGACTCGAGCCAGGCGTATCAAGGGGCGCTCCTCTCCCAGCAGCGCGCCAAGTCGTATACGGCGCTGCTGACGAGCCAGTCCGTGCTCAGGCAGATCATTGATCAACTGGGGCTGCCGTACTCGGTCGAGCAGTTGAAGAGCCACATCACCGCGACCAATCCGACCGACACCACAGTCATCGACGTCACGGTGACGGACCGCTCGGCCCGGCAGGCGCAGCAGATCGCCCAAGCCCTGGGACCGACGTTCTCGAGGATCGCCTCATCCGCCGAGAACTCCGGGCAGGAGGGTGACGGGAAGACACCTGTGATCGACGTCAGAACGCTGGACGGCGTGCAGCTCCTGGACCGCCCGGTATCCCCGCACAAGAGCTTCGACATCGCCCTGGGCCTCGCCGCGGGCCTTGTCCTCGGACTCGCCTGGGCGGTCGTCCGCGAGGTCACGGACACGCGGATCCGTGACCTTCAGGATCTGGCGCAGGGCACGGACCTCGACGTCCTCGGTGTTCTGCCCCGTGGCGGGAAGCGCCGTGACAAGGAATTCCGGCTCGGACTGCCCGGATCGTCGGCAGACGCCCAGGCCTACCGGTGGCTGGCCCTGACTACAGAGATCGCCGGCCGCGGTCCCGGGCCCCGGGCCTATGTGGTGACAGCGGCCGTCCGTGGAGACCGGACGACCGCTGTCGCGGCGGGACTGGCGATCGCCCTGGCCGAGAGCGGCACGCGGACGATCGTGGTCGACGCCCAGAGTTCCCGGGCACCATTGGCGGACCTCCTCGGCCTGTCGTCGTCGTGGGGGCTGACAGACGTCTTGAACGGCGGGGTCTCCGTCGACGAGGCGCTTCGGACCTGGCGCGATGACGTGCCTCTCCAAGTACTCGCCGGGAGCGGTCCGGATCCGGATTCCGGCGCGGCACCGCTGCGCCAGACGGATGTCGCCGAGCTGTGCAAGCAGCTCATGGGGCGGGCCGATGCCGTGATCTTCGTCGCGCCTCCTGTGCTCGCCGAGAGCGACGCGACGATCGTGGCCCGCGCTGTGGGACAGGCGATCCTCGTGGCCGAGGCGAGGGCCACCCGCATGCCGGACTTCGCCCAATCGGTACTGCGCCTTCGCTCTGTCGGCGTCACGGTTCTGGGAGCCGTCCTCAGCGGAGAGCGCCGGAAGCGCAGCAGGCCTTACGTGCCGGCGGTTTCACCTCCCGCCCGGGTGGACGGGCACGACATCCGCCGGGAAAACCAGGGCCGGTCCCGTACTACGGCGTGGTCTCCGGGAAAGAGCGACCTGCCTCGGCTCGAGCCGGACGGGGAACCCTGGTGAAGAAGCGCACGGAGGGCACATCGTGACGACCATGCACGCGCCTGTTCGGCAGGAAACCGGGGCAGGGCCCAGGCCACGCCCACGCATCCTGCTGATGCTGGTCCTGATCGCGGCGGCGATGCCGGTGCGCATTGCCAGCTCCGTGCCGGGGATCAAGTCGGTCTCCGTCCTGGACGTTCTGCTGGGTGTCGTTGCGATGACCCTTTTCGCCGACAGTGCCTTCAAGCCACTGGACATCGGCTATCGGAAGCTTTTCGTCCTGTTGTGCATCCCGGCGTTCATCTGCGGCATGTCGATACTGTGGACACAGGACCGGGACGCGACGCTCCGTGCCACGATCGTCTATGTGGAAGGCATCGTCGCCTACCTCTTCGTTGTGCGAGAGCTGAGTGGAGTTCCGCCCGGCCGGGCCATGACGTACGTCAAGCGCTACAGCTATCTGCTCATCGTTCCCGCCGTGTTGCTCCTGCTCCGGGTTCCCGGCTTCGGTCCCCAGGAGGCCGGGCTGCCCCTCGATTCCGATCGGTATCTCTCGTACTACACCAGGCTTTCTCACCCTGTCCTGGGGCCATCCAACAATCTCGCCACCGTGCTGGCCTTCTTCGTCCCCCTCCTGCTGTACTGGGGCCATGCGCGGCACAATCGACGGTTCACCCTGGCCGGATGTGTCGCGCTCGTCGCGGTCGCCTGCACCTTTTCGCGCGGGGTCATTCTCGGACTGCTGACGGCCGCGGTGCTCGGGGGCTTGGGGAGCCTCGTCAGGAGGCGGCGCGTCGCAAGTCGGATATCCGGGAAGATCGTCGCAGTCATCGCGTCGGTCGCCGCAGCCGTGGTGCTGCTGTATCAGCTGAATCCGGACACCCACGAATCCTCGGCAAGCCGGTTCAGCCTGACCAACGTCTTCATTCGTTCGCAATTCGCGGTCGAGGCGGTCGAAAGGATTGCTGCGCGGCCGTTCCTCGGTTATGGCGGGGGAACGGCGCCCGATGAGATCTGGGAGCTGGCGCGTGTCCACAACACGTATCTCCAACAGATGGTGTACTTCGGTGTGCTGCTGGGTGCTTGCGTCTCGCTCGCATTGATCGGGACGGCCGTCTTCTTCTTCTCCCGGTGGCGCACCAGCCAGGTGGCCCGGGTCGTCGGCTTCACGCTCATCGCCCAACTCGTCGTCTTCGCGGTCGAGTCGAGCTTCGAGGGCACAGTCCTTCGCGTGCTGTTCTACCTCTCCATCGGTCTTGCCACGGCGGTGGTCCGCGCAGACGAGAGATGCCAGGCGGAGACGCGTCAGCCCGAGCCGATGGGACCCCCGGTCCGTGGCGTGGCACCCGTGCCTTGCAGGTGGGTTCACCGGCGAACTCAGCCGTGAACGAAGCCATCCCCGCACCAGGAACCGAGTGGACGACTTCCGGCGGTGTATGGATTCCGTTGCCGTGCAGTCCAGGCTGCCCGACGGTTCGGTACGCCCGGACTGCCCCGGGTCTCGCTCTGCAACGCAACGTAGGGCTCGACCATCTCGCCGCGTCGACGGACGTGATGTGAGACTGCCGGAGCCCGATCCGGCGTGGTACCAGCGCCTCTTCCTGCTCAACAGCCGTCGGCGGGGCGTCCTCATGCGCTCCGGAGTCAATGTACCGAGTGCCACCGGGGACAGCGAACGGCTGATGGACTGGCTGTCGGGACGCTCTATGTCCTACCGCTCCGCGCGCGTCGCGGAACGGACGCGGCTGGTCTGGACACCCCTGGCCCGGCTGGAGGGCCGGCCCTCACCGGTCAACCGCGATGACGCGGCTCCTGGCGGTGCGTCCGGCGCAGGGACATCCTCAAGAGGACCCCGGTGTGAGCGAGCCCCTCACCGGCGGGGGGCACCGCCAGACCGTGCCCACTCCGGCACAGCTGAGGTCCCCGCTGATCCAGCCGGCACAGGACGACCGAGCCACGCTCACCGCCGCGCCGCCCTCCGGTGGAAGGACCCGCGACACGAGGGCGCATGGGCGTGCCCGTCACCCTGCCGTGCATAACGTCTGACGTCATGTCATGGAAAAGCAGGGCCAACGCGGGATTGCGGCGCCTCACTGGCTTCGAGGTCCGGCGGGTGACCCGGTCCGCCGCGCCCGACTACCCCGCCGACTACGACGAAGAGGCGAAGGCGGTGATCACGGCCGTCCGGCCGTACTCCATGACGCCTCCCGAGCGCGTCAACGCGCTCATTCTGGCGACCCGGTACGTTGTGCGCCACCGCATCCCGGGCGCGGTGGTGGAGTGCGGGGTCTGGCGGGGCGGCAGCATGCACGCCGTGGCGCGCACCCTCCTCTCGCTCGGCGCCGCCGACCGCGACCTGTACCTGTTCGACACCTTCGAGGGCATGCCGCCGCCCACTGAGTACGACCGCAGCAACGATGGGGAGCCGGCCGCCCGTCTGCTCGCGGACTCGGACCGGGACAGTCTCATCCGTGCCGTGGCGGGCCTCGAAGACGTCAAGTCGGCCTTCGCGCAGATCCCGTACTCGAAGGAGCGGATCCACTACGTGCAGGGCCTGGTCGAGGAGACCGTTCCCGAACGCGCGCCCGAGCAGATCGCGATCCTGCGGCTGGACACGGACTGGTACACCTCCACCCGGCACGAACTGGAGCACCTGTATCCGCGCCTGGCTTCCGGCGGCGTCCTGCTCATTGACGACTACGGCACCTGGCAGGGGTCACGCAGGGCGGTGGACGAGTTCCTGCAACGGACCGGGGAACGGCTGCTGTTGCTGCGGATGGACGAGGGGCGGGTCGCGGTCAAACCGTGACGCTCCCGGGCGCCCGGCGAGTTGCGGCACGCTGGGCTCGGTGTCGGGCGTCCCGCTCCGTGCAACGCCCGGGTCGGCTTCACCGCCGCTCACCGACCCTCCTCCCGCCGGGTGCGCGACAATGCGGCACGTACCGAGCCTGCGGCGAAACCGTACGTCTGCCGCACCAGCCGCCGGTTCGCCGCGGTCATGCCGGCCGTGAAGAGCACTGCGCCACAGGTGCCGCCGACGATGCCCGACCACAGGGTCTCGCCGCCCCGCGCGGAAACCGTCCACCCCAGCGAGGACGAGCACACTCCGACGAGTACGGGGGCGAGCAGCGGGCGGAACAGGCGGACCGGGATCCGGCGGGTGGTGGCCCGGCTGAGCACCAGGGCCTCGACGGCCGCGGACAGGAACCATCCCAGCCCCACGGAAGCCACCCCGAGCGGTGCGAGCAGCGGAAGGGTGACGGCGAGCCAGGTGACCGCCTGCAGAAGGGTCGCCCGCAGCACGGCCTGCACGTCGCCGATCGCGTAGAGATATCCCTGGGTTGCCACCGAGACCGCCCCGCCGACGGCCAGCCCCAGACACGCCCCGGGAAGGATCACGGCGGCGTCCCGCCACTGCGTCCCGAAGAGACCGGGCACCAGCCCTGGCGCGGAACCGGCGAGCGCGGTCAGGACGAGCCCCATGCCTACCGAGGCGATGTCGACGGCCTGTTGGACGAGCCGCGTCGATCGTTCCTTATCAGCGGACAGCCGGGACATCGTGGGGAACGAGACCTGCCACAGCGAATGCAGCAGCAGGTACGGCATCTCCATCAGCCGTCTTGCAAGCGTCCACAGGCCGAGCTGTGAGACCCCGCCGAGTGCGGCGACGCACAGATTGAGCGCCTGATCGCGCAGCAACCAGGTCACGTTGACAGCCTGGAATCGCAGGCCGAAAGCGATGAGCGGCTTGATGAGACGGAACTCCGGCCGCGGTCGCACCCGCCCGGCCGGACACACGAACGCCATCATCACCGTCCCGGTCAGGGCACGGACCACGGTCGCGGTGGCGAGCCCCCATACGCCGAAGCCGGCCGCCACGGTGCCGATGGCCCACCCTTGGAAGCACAACACCTGAGTCATCTCGACGGCCACGAGCCGCCGGTAGAGCAGGGCTCTCTCCAGCAGGATGCGGCCCGGGAACTGCAGGGCGACGAACGGCATGGAGCCGACCATGATGGCGGTCACCCAGGCGATCTCGCCGAACGGAACAGCCAGCGCCACGGCGACGGCCGTCATCGCCAGCGTCACGCCCAGCTGCAGTGCGCTCAGCGCGCCGAGCTCCTTGTCGCTCGGGGGTTCCCCGCGCCGGATCAGCCCGGCGCCGAGGCCTCCGTCGGAGACGAGCCCGGCAAAGAGCACGAAGGACATGCCGATGGCGACCACACCGAAGTCGTGTGGGTTCAGCAGTCGGGCCACGACCACGTTCCCGGCGAACCCCAACAGGAGAATCACCAGTCCGCGGGTGCTGACGAGGAAGACACCCGCTTTGGCCCGCCGTTTCAGCTCGCTGTCCGAGAGGGCCTCGTCCTCACCATGTGGCTGCCCGGCACCCATGCCGGCGTCAACGGGCGGTTTGTCGCGCACGCCAACGGGCCAGCCGGGTCCTGATGCCGAACCGGCCGAGCTGGCGGCGGCCGTGGTCATGGACGAAGGTCTGCGCGTCGGCCCGGCGTCGGTCGAGAGCGGCGGCCGGCCCCTCGCGCAACCGCAGCGGCAGTCTCTCCGGGGCCAGCCGGATGGCAACGTCGGGGGCCAGTAGCAGCCGGGTCATGAGCGTGGAGTAGATGGTGTCCCGGGTTGCTTTGAGCCACGGCTTGGCCAGCACGTGGTGGAGCAGGAAGGGCTCGATTCCGTCTTCGTAACGGCAGGTCAGGCGCTGTCGGTCGGTCAGCGTCAGTCCCGGGAACGGTGGATGGGGCGCGAGCCGGTGGTCCAGGACAACCAGTTCTCCGAGCTTGAACCGGGCGGCGAGCACCGCGTTCAGCACGTCCTGGTCGGCGAAGTAGAAGGGGTCGTCCAGGGTGGCCTTGCCGTATCTGCTGTGTGCGATGCCGATGGCCCGCTGGCCCTCGGTCCACGGTGGCAGCAGCCGGTCGGTGAGGGTGTGGGGATAGACGACGAGTCCCGCGTTCAGATAGGGCTGGCGGCGGAGGGGGCCGAGACCGAGAGTGGTCTCCCACTCGGAGTGGAAGCGGCGGCTGTTGGGCGGGCAGTCGACGAACGCCACGATGTGCCCCCGCCGCGCCGCCTCGGTGATCTCCGTCAGTGGCCGGGTGACGATGATGTCCGCGTCGATGACGACCATCACGTCCGCCGGGTGCTGCTGGGGACCGTAGGGGGCGAGGAACACCGCGGGCGTGTCGGGTGACGGCGGTTCCACGAGGGTGACGTGGCCCGCGAGCAGGTCCCGCTGCTCGGGTGACAGCCCTATGTCCACGACGAACAGGGGCTCGTCGTGGCCCGTCAGCCGGAGCGAGTTGAACAGCGCTACCAGCCCCGGGAAGAACCGCCGGTCGGCGACCGTGTAGAACGCGGTGCCCGGAAGGGGGGCAGAAGAATCATCCACGATCCAATTTTAGGCGGATATGTACCGACTGTCTTATAAGTCTAGGATTGCACCGTGCCTATCGAACGGGTCGTCGTGTACCGCTTCCATCGAGACCCCCTGGTAAGCCGCGCCCGTGTCAGACTCCTCCGCCGACTCAACCCCGGTGTGCCCGTGCACGGAATCTTCGGCGGCGCGGGCGGCGTGCGCGGCGCCGCCTTCCAGCTGGCCGGCAAGCGGGCGCTCGGGCTCGACACGCTGTACACCTCCCGTCACAGCGGTCACTGGAACTGGAAGAACGGCGACCTGGTACTGCTGGACTGGTACCGCGAGACCGGGCATCGGCTGTCCTTCGACGTCCTTCATCTCGTCGAGTGGGACCTGCTGCTGGCGGAGTCCCTGGAGCGCCTCTATGCGACGGTGCCCGCGGACGCCGTCGGCCTCACCGCCCTGACGCCGCTCAGCGTCATCGGAGACGACTGGCGCTGGCTCGCCGGGCGGGACGAGGCGCGGGAGTGGCACGAACTCCTGGCCTACGCCCGCACCGGCTTCGGCTACGACGGGACCCCGTACGGCTGCCTGGGCATCGGACCCTGCTTTCCCCGGGCCTTCCTCGACGATTACGCCGCCGCCGACCCGCCGGACCTCGGGAACGACGAGCTCCGCTACCCGCTGTTCGCGCAGCTCCTGGGGCATCCGGTGGCCGACACCGGATTCCGGCACGCCTGGCACTCCGCGGACGACGACCAGTACTTCAACGCCGGGGGAGCGCGTATCGCCGCGGACACGGTTGTCGCCGAGCTGGCGAAGCCGGACGGCCGCCGGGCCTTCCACCCGGCCTGTGCGCCCATGGGCGCACTGCGACCCCCAGCGCCGGGCCCAGCGGATGCCGCGCAGCGACCGGGGAAGGGCCAGGGCTGACGGGGCGGGGCTTTGTTGCCTGGCCGTCCCGGAGAAGCGGTCGAGGACACGGACCGGGTCCGGTTGATCGAGGACGGTTTCGACAGCGATGCCGGCGCCCATGGGTAGTCCCATGAGGGCTGCGGGTCTGTTCGCGGTCTGCGTGCGAGTGGGCCCGTTGGGAACCATTTGAGTTGCTGATCAATAGGAGAGGCGAGAATCAATCCCCTTTGTGTGGCCGACGCCACACGGCGGCTCAACGGGCAGTCTCAGTACGGTAATTCAACCGGTTGTCGGCTGTGATGCCCCGGCCCGGGAGTCCCGGTATTCGGGTCACCAACATATGCTCCGAGGCCCGGTGGATTGCTTCGGTGTCGGGCATTGACACCGTGGACTCGACACGTAGACTCCACTCGACTTTTGTTCAGGAGGTTTCCGGTGGGCATATTTTCCGGTTCCGGCTCACTGTCCCGCAGATCACTGCTGGGGTTGATGGCTCTCCCGCTTCTGGCTGCGAAAAAGCCTCCCTGTCGCTCCCAGGGGTGCACCGTGGACACTGGAGTTGTGCTTGTCGAAAACTATGCGACTCCACAACTGGCGGCGAACGCTGCCGTCAATAAGCGACTGGTTTTCCCCTCTGCTCATACGTACATCGTCGATGAGCTTCTGATCCCGACCGGCTGCTATGTCGAGGGAAACGGCTCGATCCTCAAGACCGCGAACACCTCCACTACGGGTAGCAGCGATGACGGCACCCTGCGCGTGGGCGGCAACGGCGTCACCATTGACGGCCTGAAGTTCGACGGCAACATCCAGAACCAGGGCGATGCCTGGAACCAGCACCGCCACCAGGTCAGAGTGCAGGGCAATTACAGCAACATCCTCGTCAAGAATTGCGACTTCTATAACATCATCGGCGACGGCGTCTACATCAACGTCGGATCGGGTGGAAACAATGGGCACACCATTGAAGTCCATGACTGCACGTTCACTGCGGGCAACAACAACCGCAACGGTGTAAGCATCACGTCGGGCACAAATGTGCACGTACACCACAACACGTTCAAGAATATTGCCCGACCTGATATGCCGGGCGCGATCGACGTTGAGCCCAACTCGGTTTCCGACATCGTCGCCGACATCCTGATCGAGTACAACACGATCACGCGTGCAGCCCTATCCGGCACCGGCGCGCGATATGGAATTCTGGCGGCCATGTCCAAATGTGTCGGCGCGAACATCGTGTTCAGAAACAACAATATCAGCGGTGCCGGACTCAGTGCTGCGTGTCTGGTTGTCGGCGACAGCAGTGGGACGCTCAACAGCAGTGCAATCACCGTTACGGCGAACGACATTCACGATGCCGGTGGCGCGGGAGTCGAGCTGGACTACGGGATCAGGACCAACATCACCAACAACCAGTTCACGAACCTTTCTCCAGGGATCCTGAACTACTTCTCCTACCTCGGAGAAACCTCGGGCAACATATTCACCAACGTCGCTACGGAAATTTCTCACTGAGCTTGCACTCGGTTTGTCGTAGCGCAGGGTGGCGGGTCCATGCGGCGGTGGGCGCTTTCGAGGGTCAAGACCGTGATCAGGTGGCGCTTCCACAAGAGCTGCCCCCTGCGAGGGGTGCGCAAGATACCTGTGGCTTCCAGCGCCCACGCGTGGACGCGATCGCTGCCGCCGGCCCAGCTCACTTGATGCCGCTGACCTTTGTGCCGCCCGCGGTTGTCCCTCGCCCACTGGTGGGACTAAAATGTACATTTACATCGTAAATTTACAGTCTCTCCCCTGGGGGTGAGGATCTGTGGATCACGGCTCGGAGTTCTTCGCGGTCACCCCCTACGGCCGAGGAGCCGGAAGCTCCCGGGTCCGTGTTTTCCAGTGGCTGGACCGCGTCAGCTCGGACTTCACCGTCGGCAGCTATCTGTCGCTGTCCGACGCCGCTCCCTCCCGTCTCGCGCGCCACCCCGTGTCCCTCGCGAGGGCGGAACTGCGGCTCGGCGCCATCGCGAGCGCTCGGCCCCGACGGCTTCTGCTGCACCGGGAAGCCTCCCCGCTCAGCCGCGGCTGGTGGGAGCGGCGGCTGCTGACGAGCGCGGAATTCGCCGTGTACGACTTCGACGACGCCCTGCAATGGGACCGGGGCGAGGGCGGCCTTGTCCGCAGACTCGCCCCCAAGGCGGACAAGGCGTGGGTGGCCGTTCGCCACGCGGACCGGGTCATCGCGGGCAACGCCGTCCTGGCGGACTGGGCCTCCCGGCACCATCGCGACGTCGTGGTGATCCCCAGCTGCGTGGCTCTGGAGGACTACATGCGCAAGACCTCGTACGTGCTGCACGACCCACCTCGGCTCGGCTGGATAGGTTCGGCCCACAACGAGGCATGTCTGCGGCTGATCGGCGAAGCGCTCACGGAGGTCCACCGGCGCACCGGCGCGCGGTTGACCCTCGTCGGCACGACCACACCGTCCCTCGGCAGCCTGGAGCCCTTCATCGACCGGGTCGCCTGGAGTCCGGAGAGCCAGCGCACGGAGCTGGCCGCCATGGACATCGGCCTGATGCCGCTGCCGACGACCTCCTACAACCTCGGCAAATGCGGTTACAAGCTGCTCCAGTACGCTGCCGCCGGGCTGCCCGCCGTGGCAAGCCCGCTGGGCGTCAACGCCGATCTGCTGTCCGAGTTCGGCCTGCCCGCTCCGCAGACGCGGGACGACTGGAGCACCGCGATCCTCGGCCTGATCGGTTCCCCCGCGGCGACCCGGGAACGGCTCGGACGGACCGCCCGGGAGATCACCGGCCAGAGGTACTCGTACGACGCGTGGCTGCCCCGCTGGGCCGCGGCCCTGGAGCTCGGACCGGTGACGCGATGAGGCCGGGAACGCGGACCGTCCCGGCCGCGGACATCGTGATCGTGAACTGGAACGCCGGCCGACATCTGCAGGAGTGCCTTCGCTCGATCGTGCGCAGCGACCGGTCGCTGCTGCGGGTGGCGCGGATCGTCGTCGTCGACAACGCCTCCACCGACAGCTCCATGAACGAACTGACCTCCGGCGACATCCCGCTCGACGTGGTGTGCAATTCCCACAACCGCGGCTTCGCCGCCGCCTGCAACCAGGGCGCCGCCCGGGGCCACAGCGACTTCCTGCTCTTCCTCAACCCGGACACGGAGCTGTATCCCGACACCCTTCGCGCCGTCGGCGGCTTCCTGGGCACCCCGGCCGCGGAAGGCATCGGCATCTGCGGCGGGCGCATGGTCGACGAGCGGGGTGAACCGGCGATCTCCTGCTCGCGCTTCCCGAGCCTGCGCATCTTCTTCGGCAAGATGACCGGCCTCGACCGGCTGGCGCCCGCGCTCTTCCCATCGCACCACCTGCTGCCCGCGGAAACCACCGCGTCGGGCCCTGTCGACCAGGTGATCGGCGCCTTCTTCCTGCTGCGCCGCTCGCTCTTCGACCAACTCGGCGGCTTCGACGAGCGCTACTTCCTCTACTTCGAGGAGACGGATCTCGCGCTGCGCGCCCGTCGGCGCGACCGGTGCTCGTACTACCTCCATCAGGCCAAGGTCCACCACATCGGCCAGGTGAGCTCCGCCCAGCTGGGCGGCAGGCGGCTGTGCTACTCCCTGTGCAGCCGCAGCCGGTACGCGTTCCGGCACTGGCCCCGGTCCCATGCCTGGCTGCTGGTGGCTCTGACTCTGACGGTCGAACTGGCCGCCAGGCTCAGCAGGGCCGTGCTCCGCGGAAGCCCGTCCGAATGCCGCGCCACGCTCAGCGGTTACGGGGGATATCTGCGCTGGCTCTGCACCGTCGGCGCCCACGTGCTCGAACGCAGGTTTCTTCAGGCGACGACAACATCACCAACCCCGCCCTCACCTGCCGCATTCGCCCGGGCGACGGACTCGACCAAGGACGCCCTCCATGCCCCTCACTGAGCACAATCCCCGAACTGACCACACCCCGAGACAGGTTGTGCCGCCCATGAGCGCCGTGCCTCTCACGCCCGCGCTCCGAATCCTGGACGTAGTCGTCGCCCTGACGCTGCTGCTTCTTCTCTCGCCGCTGCTGGTGCTGCTGGCACTGCTGGTCGCTGTCACGAGCGGCCGGCCGGTGCTGTTCCGGCAGCAGAGGATAGGCGCGGGCGGGCAGGAGTTCACCCTTTACAAGTTCCGCAGCATGAGGCACGGCTGCGCAGGCCCCGGAGTCACCGGCGGCTCGGACCCGCGGGTGACCCGTCTGGGGGAGCTGTTGCGCCGGCTGAGCCTGGACGAGCTCCCGCAGATGTGGAACGTGCTGTGTGGGGACATGACGCTGGTCGGTCCCCGACCCGAGGTTCCGGACCTCGCCCGCCGCTATCGGCCGGAACACCAGTGGGTGTTCCGGCACCGCCCCGGGCTCACCGGGCCGTGCCAGCTGCGGTCGCGCGCGTACGCCGCGCAGCTCGACGGCCGGCCCGATCCGGAGGACTACTACCTGACGGAGCTCGTTCCCCTGCGTACGGCGATGGACGCGGAGTTCCTGGCCCATGCGACCGTGCGGAACGTGCTGCGGTGCGTCTCGCGGACCGTCCGGTACGTGCTGTCCGGAGTTCTGGAAGAGATCGGGCGGCGCCGTCGGACGCCGCGCGGCGTCCCTGGAGGTGAGCCCTGATGCGCGCCCTGGTGACTGGTGCGGCGGGATTCATCGGCTCGCACCTGTGCGAACATCTGTTGTCCTGCGGGGACGAGGTCATGGGCATCGACGCCATGACGGACTTCTACGAGCCCGCGCGCAAACGGCTCAACCTTGCCCGGCTGCTGGGGCGGGACCGGTTCGCCTTCCACGAGGGCGATCTGCTGGATCTGCCCCTTCAGCCGCTGTTCGCGGAGGCGGACACCGTCTACCACCTCGCGGGCCAGCCCGGCGTCCGCGGTTCCTGGGGTGCGGAGTTCGCCGTCTATCTCGAACGCAACGTCCTGGTCACCCAGCGGGTGCTGGAGACGGCCAGGGACACCGGACTGGGCCGGCTGGTCTTCGCGTCCAGCTCATCGGTCTACGGGGACGCGGAAGCGTATCCGACGCCGGAGACGGTGCGTCCCCGGCCCGTTTCCCCGTACGGCGTCACCAAACTCGCGGCGGAACAGCTGTGCGAGACCTATCGCACCGTCTTCGGCGTCCCGGCCGCCTCCCTGCGGCTGTTCAGCGTGTACGGTCCACGGCAGCGTCCCGACATGGCGTTCTCGCGGCTGGTCGCGGCTGCCTGCGCGCATCGGCCCTTCCCGCTGTACGGAGATGGTGGGCAGAGCCGTGACTTCACCTACGTCGGGGACGTGGTGAGGGCCATGCGCGGAGCCGCTCTCTCCTCGTGGACCGGTGTCGCCAACCTCGGCGGCGGCAGCGAGGTGACGATGAACCAGGTCATCACGTTGCTCGGGAAGCTGGCCGAGCCGGTGAACGTGGTGCCGGGGCCCGCACGGCCGGGCGACGCCCGGCGTACCCGGGCCGATATCGCCGTGGCGCGGGACGCCTTCGGCTACCGGCCCGGCACCGACATCCGTACCGGACTCGCCGCGATGGTGCGGGCCGAGCAGAAGATCCGGGTCGGGGCGGCACGCTGATCCTGCGTCAGGCAGGCACCTGTGCCCCACGGTAGTAGTCGATGATCTCCTGGGCCGACATCTCCCGGTCGCTCTTGCGTCCGAGGAAGCAGAAGGCCGAAGCGTCGTCCGTCGCGTAGCTCGGCGGGACGAGGCGGTCGAGGGTGCGCAGCCAGAACATCAGCCCCCGCACCGCTCGGCCTGCGAGGGCGGAGCGGGTCAGGCCCCGGACCAGGTGGTCGATGCTCCACAGCAGTTGGGTGCCGGGGCCCGCGACGGGGCCGGCGGCGAGCTCCTCGAACCGCCGAAAGAGATAGCGGTGGCCACTCGCGGTGTAGCGCGTGAAATCGTGGGCGCCGGCGTGCACCTGTTGCAGGAACGGCGTCTCCGCGTAGACGATTCCGCCGTCCTTGAGGACCCGGTGGATCTCGGCGACGACCAGGGCCGGATCGAGTACGTGCTCCAGTACGGCCTGCGCCAGCACCGCGTCGACGCTGCCCGTGGGAAGCGGAATCTGGTGGGCGTCCGCGATGAACTGCGTCACCGGGCTGCCGACGATGTCGAAGCCGATCACCTGGACGCGCGGATCGCGGTAGACCGCGCTCACACCGTTGCCGACCGTGGCCCCGCCGACGACGAGCAGCCTCGGCGCGGGGCCGAGAAGACTCCGCAGCAGCAGCTCGACGTTCTGGGCCGCGACGCGGTTGGGCGGCTTCCAGACGCGGCGCAGGGGGGCGGGAAGCCGGTGCACGAGCCCGGCGGGTTCCGGCCCCTCGGTCTTGGCAGCCTCGGCCGCCGCGACCACTTCTTCCCGGTTCACGACGCTGCGCTCGAAGTCGACGAGGACCGGCCACGGCCCGGCCATCGGGAAGGTCATGACGCCGTGGTAGGGGCAGTCGGGCGCACTGCAGTTGAGTCCGCCGGGTTTCGCCACCAGGGTCGACCGGCAGCGCGGACACACCAGCAGTTGCTTGATCCAGTCCAGTTCGCCCAGGGGCATACGCGTTCCTCTGACGACGGGGGCCTCCTGCGGGCCCAGTATCGGCGCCTCGCTGGGCTGCGGCATCCCGAACCCTCGCGGCGGACCTGCCTTGAAGGCCTGATATGGGCGTATTGACCTAGAACGTTATGAGGTAGATGCTTGTGTACGTATACATCGTAAATATACGATTTTCCCTGCTGGTGGTGATCGATGATGCGCAACGGGACCCTCGCCTCCGACGCGGGCCAGCCGGACGGAACGGCCATCGGCTGGCCCGCGTCGCTCCCGCAGGTGGCGCCGGCGGCGGCGCTGCCCGCACCGCCGGTCCTGCCCCGCATCAAGGTCCTGCACGTCATCACGCGTTTCTGGGCCGGAGCCGGTGGCAACACCCTGCTGTCGGCCGAGGGCATGGACCCCGACCGTTACGAGGTGTGGATCACCGGAGTACCGGGTGGCGATCTCTGGGGCCGGGCACGCGCCGCCGGGGTGCGCACGGTCGAGATACCGGGGTTCCGGCACACCTTGACGCCCACGGACGTGCTGGTGCTGGGGCGGCTGATACGCCTCATCCGGCGCGAGCGGTTCACCGTCGTGCACACCCATTCGGCCAAGGGCGGTTTTCTCGGGCGGGCAGCCGCACGGCTGTGCCACACACCGGTAGTGGTGCATACCTTCCACGGCCTCAGCTTTCACCCGCACATGTCCCGCCCCCGTCGCACCGTGTACCGCTTCCTGGAAAGGGCGACCCGGCGCTTCACCCACCGATTCCTCGCCGTGGCGCCCCGCGTGGCGCGACAGTGCGTCGAGGAGCGCCTGGCCCCGCCCGGCAGCGTCCACGTGGTGCCGTCGGCCGTGGACCTGGGACGCATCCCCGAGGGGTTCGACCTTTCCGCCCGCCGCGCGCTCGGGGTGGACCGCGCAACGGCGCTCATCGGCACCGTCGGCCGGATCGACACCCAGAAGGCCCCGCTGGACTTCATCCGCATGGCGGCCGCGGTCCGTGCCGAGCGCCCGGGCACCGCGTTTGTCATGATCGGCGACGGGCCGCTGGAAGAGGAGGTCCGGCGGCTGGCGGCCGAATTGCACGTTGACGTGACCCTCCCCGGGCAACGGTCGGACGCCGCCCGTCTGGTGGCCGGCCTGGACGTCTTCGTGATCACTTCGCTGTACGAAGGTCTCGGCCGGGCACTCACCGAGGCGCTGGCCACCGCTCGCCCGGTCGTCGCGACGGCCGTGAACGGGGTGCCCGATCTGGTGGAGCACGGTGCCACGGGTCTGCTCGTACCACCGGCCGACCCGGAAGCCGCGGCGCGAGCGGTCGGCTGGCTGCTCGACCATCCGGAGGAGGCCGCCGAGATGGGCCGGCAGGGCTGCCGGCGGGTACGCACCACCTTCGCGCCGAAGGCCATGTGCGCGGCCGTCGACGCCTGCTACTGCGAGCTGCTGGGCCTCCCCTTCCCCGGGGCCGCCCCCGCCCCCTGATCCCTCCACCGGACATACCCCGCCGCTTACACGCCGGCCACGGAGACCATCATGCGCCTGACAGTCATCGGCATCGGATACGCCGGAGCGGTCCACGCCGCCTGCATGGCGGACATCGGGCACGAGGTCCTCGGCGTCGACATCGATGCGGAGAGAATCGCCGCGCTCGCCGGCGGCAGGCCCCCGTTCTTCGAGCCCGGCCTGTCCGAGATGCTCGTGAGAACGGTGGACAAGGGCCGGTTGCACTTCACCAGCTCACTGGCCGAGGCCGCCTGGTTCGCCGACACGCACTTCATCTGCGTCGGAACCCCGCAGCAACCCGGCTCGGGCGCCGCCGATCTGAGTCACGTCGAGGCCGCGGTCAACGGCCTGGCGCCGTACCTGCACGACAGCGGGTACGAGCGGGTCCTGGTGGTCGGCAAGTCCACGGTGCCGGTCGGTACGGCGGACCGGCTGGCCGAGCGGCTGCACGCGGCCGCACCGGGCGCCGAGCTCGCCTGGAACCCGGAATTCCTCCGTGAGGGCTGCGCGGTCCAGGACACCCTGCGGCCGGAACGCCTTGTGGTGGGCGCCCGTTCGGAGCAGGCCGAGGCGCGACTGAGGGAGATCTACGCACCCCTGCTGGAGGCCGGCACGCCGTTCATCGGCACCGACCCGGCCACCGCCGAACTCGTCAAGCTGGCGTCGAACTCCTTCCTCGCCACCAAGATCTCCTTCATCAACGCCATGGCCGAGATCTGCGATGCCACGGGCGCCGATGCGCTCACGCTGGCCGAGGCGATGGGCCGCGACTCGCGTATCGGCCCCCGCTTCCTGACTCCCGGCCTCGGCTTCGGCGGCAGCTGTCTGCCCAAGGACATCCGGGCCTTCACCGCCTGCGCCGAGCAACTCGGCCAGGGCGAGTCGGTGGCCTTCCTCCGCCAGGTCGACGAGATCAACACACGGCAGCGCAGCCGCACCGTCGACCTCGCCCGGCAGCTCGTCGGCGGGAACTTCGCGGATCGCAACGTCGCGGTCCTGGGAGCCGCCTTCAAACCCCGCAGCGACGACGTACGGGACTCGCCGGCGCTCGCGGTCGCGGACGCGGTCCGGCGCCGGGGAGCCCAGGTCCGCGTACACGACCCCGAGGCGGTCGACAACGCCCGGGCGGCATACCCGGAGCTCCAGTTCGCCCTCGACGTGGCCAAGGCGTGCGAGCAGGCCGATGTCGTCCTGCATCTCACCGAATGGCCGCAGTACCGGGAGCTCGACCCCGCCGACCTCGCCACGGTGGTGCGTGCCCCAGCCATCGTCGACGCGCGCAACACCCTCGATCCGGCGGCCTGGCGCTCGGCGGGATGGACGTGGCGCGCGCTGGGCCGTCCGCGGCTCGGTCGATAGAGAGGCGGAGCCCATGCGTGTGGTGGTTTCCGGTGGAAGCGGCTTCCTGGGATCGCATCTGTGCGAAGCCCTGCTGCGCAGGGGCGACGGGGTCTGCTGTCTGGACGACTTCTCCTCGGGCCGGGCGGCGAACGTCGGCCACCTCATGCGCGAGCCCGGATTCGAGTGCGTCCCATGCGACGTCACGGAGCGGGTCAGAGTCACCGGGGATGTAGACGCCGTCGTCCACCTCGCGAGCGCCGCCTCACCGTACGACTACTCCCGTCGCCCGCTGCAGACGCTCGCCGCCGGCAGCCGGGGCACGGAGAACCTGCTGAGGCTGGCGCTCCGGCACCAGGCCCGCTTCGTCCTTGCCTCCACCAGCGAGGTCTACGGCGACCCCGAGGTGCACCCGCAGGACGAGGACTACTGGGGACACGTCAACCCGATCGGACCACGCAGCGTCTACAGCGAGGCCAAGCGCTTCGCCGAGGCCCTCGCCATGGCGTCCCGTCGCAGCGAGGGCGCCGACACCGGCATCGTGCGGATCTTCAACACCTACGGTCCGCGCATGCGGCCGCACGACGGCCGGGTGATCTCCACCTTCATTCGGCAGGCGCTGGACGGGGAGGCGCTGACCATCTTCGGCGACGGCAGCCAGACCCGCAGCTTCTGCTACGTGGACGACCTGATCCGCGGCCTGCTGGCCATGGTCGACACCGATGTGGCAGGTCCGTTCAACCTCGGCAACCCCAGCGAATGGACCATGCGTGAACTCGCCTCGCTGGTGCTGCTGATCACCGGCTCGGACGGCGGACTGCGCTTTCTGCCCCTGCCCGTCGACGACCCGGTCCGCCGGCGCCCCGTCATCACGCGTGCCGGCGAACGGCTCGGCTGGCACCCGATGGTGCCGCTGGAGGCGGGGCTGCGCCGCACCGTCGCCTGGTCCGCGGCCCACTCGGACACATCCGTGGGCCCCCAGAGGCACTCCCCGTCGGGACGGTCATCATGAACGCACTCGTCCTGTGCGGCGACGCCGGAACCCGCCTCCGCGACTTCATCCTCGGCACCACCTCCGGCGTGGTGGGACTCGGCGGGCCGGGCGGTGGGCCCGGAGGAGAAACGGCAGCGCCCGACGAGCGCGCCGGCGCCGGTCGGGGTCCTCTTCACCTTCCTCGTGCACGAGGCCGTACGGCTGTCCCGGCGCGGCGAGCCGAAGATCATCGATGCCCTCCCGTGGCTGCTCGACCGGGGTCGCCGTGCATCGCTGAGGGAGACCGCCCACCGGGCCGGGCGTGGGGACGGAGACATCGACCATGAGCGCACCCATCGAGGACTACGCCCTCCTCAGCGACCTGGAAACCGCCGCCATGGTCGGCAGGAACGGTTCGATCGACTGGCTGTGTCTGCCCCGATTCGACTCGCCGGCCTGCCTGGCCGCGCTGCTGGGTACGGAGGACAACGGCTTCTGGCGGGTCGCTCCGGTTGCCGCTCCCGCCACCTGTACCCGCCGCGCCTACCGGCCCGACACGCTGGTCCTGGACACCTGGTGGGAGACCGCGGAGGGAGCGGTCCGGGTCACCGATTTCATGCCGCCCCGCGCCCAACTGCCGTGCGTCGTCCGCGTGATCGAGGGCCTGTCGGGTGCCGTGCCCGTACGCAGCGAACTGCGCCTGCGCTTCCACCAGGGCCGCGTGGTGCCCTGGGTCAGGGCCACCGACGACTCCTCCGTCGCGGTCGCCGGGCCGGACTCCGTCTGGCTGGGCGCGGACGGCCCCGTGCGCGCCCACGGCAAGGAGGGCTCCACGGTCCTCGACTTCACCGTCCTGGCCGGCGAGCGGCTCGCCCTCACCCTGGTGTGGTCGCCCTCGCACCGCGCCGGGCCGCCCGCGGCGGTGTCCGTCCCGGCTGACACGATGCTCAAGGAGACCGGCGGCGTCTGGCGGCGTTGGGCGGGCCAGTGCCGCTACCAGGGGCCGTGGCGGGACGCCGTGGTGCGCTCGCTGATCACCCTGAAGGCGCTCACCTTCGCGCCCACCGGCGGCATCGTCGCCGCGCCGACCACGTCGCTGCCCGGGTGCATCGGCGGCGAACGCAACTGGGACTACCGGTACTGCTGGTTGCGCGACTCCGCCCTCACCCTGTCCTGTCTGCTGCGCAGCGGCTACCGGGACGAGGCGGCGGCCTGGCTGGCCTGGCTGGTGCGTGCCATCGCGGGCGACCCGGTCGACCTGCAGACTGTGTACGGCCTCGGCGGACAGCGGCTGCTGCCGGAGACCGAGGCGCCCTGGCTGCCCGGCTACGAGGGTTCACAGCCGGTACGGTTCGGGAACTCCGCCGTCGGCCAGTTCCAGCTGGATGTGTACGGCGAGGTCCTGGACGCCCTGTACCTGTCCCTGCGGGCCCGCATCCCGATGCCCGCCCATGTGTGGGACCTGGTCGGAGAGATGATGGGCTTCCTGGAGCGGCACTGGCGGGAACCCGACCAGGGGCTGTGGCAGGTGCGGGGGCCGCGGCGGCAGTTCGTCCACTCCAAGGTCATGGTGTGGGTGGCCGCCGATCGTGCCCTGCGCATGGGGGAGCTGCTGGGCCGCAACGGATCCTCGGCCGAGTGGCGGGCCATGCGGGACGAGGTGCAGCGGCAGGTCCTCCGTCAGGGCTGGGACGCGGAGCAGCGGTCCTTCGTGCAGTCCTATGGTTCCGCCGACCTGGACGCCTCGGCCCTGCTGATGCCCCGGCTCGGCTTCCTGCCCGCCAGGGACCCCAGGGTGCTGTCCACCGTCCGCGAGATGCAGCGACTGGATCACGGGGGGTTCCTGTGGCGCTACGCGCCGGGCGGTGACGGCGC
The DNA here is from genome assembly GCF_044742595.1 of Streptomyces sp. NPDC087859. Taxonomy (NCBI): domain Bacteria; kingdom Bacillati; phylum Actinomycetota; class Actinomycetes; order Kitasatosporales; family Streptomycetaceae; genus Streptomyces; species Streptomyces sp. NPDC087859. The sequence continues at coordinate 49,191 of NZ_JBIUUU010000005.1, forward strand.
GCACGAGGTGGACGGCATGCACGGTCACGAGGGCGCGTTCGTGGCGTGCTCCCTGTGGTACGCCGACGCCCTCGCCGCGTCGGGGCAAGCCGAACAGGCCCGCGAGGCCTTCGAGCGGGTGCTCGCCGTACGCAACGACGTCGGACTGCTGTCGGAGCAGTGGGACCCGGACGCCGGGCGCCAGATGGGCAACGCACCGCAGGCGTTCAGCCACATCGCCCTGGCGGAGACGGCGTTCGCTCTGTCGGCGGCACCATCTCGGAGTCCCCGTGGCGGCGAAGCGTCGGGTCGACGTTGATCGGTCACTGCCGGCCGGCTGGTCAGTATCGTGAACCGACCATCGCGATCACCGGGTCACGCCCGACGCTGATTGCGGCCGAACTTCGACGAGTCAGCAGGTCGCTAGGGTGCTGCCGTGCCGGGCGGAGGGTCGGTGCCAGGCCGGGACAGGATGACCTCGCTCTCCTCGAGGTTCATCGGCGGGGCGAACAGGTATCCCTGCCCGAACCGGCAGCCGAGGGACGTGAGCAGCTCGCGCTGTGCCTGGTCCTCGATGCCCTCGGCGATCACCTGCAGGCCGAGCGTGTCGGCCAGGTGGAGGATTCCCTCGACGAGTGCGACCTGCTTGGGGTCCTCCGGGATGTCGTCGATGAACGTCTTGTCGATCTTGAGTACGTCGATGGGGAATTCCCGCAGATAGCGCAGCGAGGAGAAACCCGTGCCGAAGTCGTCGACCGCGATGCGCACCCCGAGGTCTTTGAGTGTCCCAAGGAGGGAGTCGATGTGGTCGTCCCGCCGCATGAGCACTGACTCGGTCAGTTCCAGCTGCAGTGAGCCCGGGTGGAGGCCGGCGGTGTCGAGGGAACTGCGCACCTCGTTCAGGAAGCCCGTGTCCTGGAATTGGTGGGCGGAGACGTTGACGCTGATGTACGGCGGCGGTACTGGCCGTGGGGTCCCGTTCTGGAGTCGGGCGATGTCGGCCACGGCGTTCCGTAGTACCCAGGCGCCCAACGGCGTGATCTGCCCGGTCTTCTCAGCGAGTGCGATGAACTGGAGTGGTGGGACCGTTCCGCGTCGGGTGTGCGGCCAGCGGGCCAGTGCCTCGAAGCCGACGACCTGGCCCGCGGTGATGTCCACCACCGGTTGGTAGAGCAGGGTGATCTCCTCGTCGGCGATGGCCCGGTCCAGGCGCGCCCGCAGGTCGTGGCGCGCCGCCATGTTGTCGCGCAGATCCGGCTGGAAGCGGCGCCACTGGCGCTTGCCCGCGCTCTTGGCCGAGTACAGGGCCAGGTCGGCGAGGGCCAGCAGTTCTTCGGGGTCCGCGCTGTCCCACGCCGTGGCCACGCCCACGCTGGCGGAGACGATCACCGAATCGTCGGACAACCGGAAGGGCCGGTTGAGGCCCTGGATCACCTGTGCGGCCAGAACTTCGGCATCGACGGGCTGTCTCGCGCCCTCCATCAGCACCGCGAATTCGTCACCACCCAGGCGCGCCGCGGTGTCGGTGCGGCGCAGTATCCTCGACAGGCGCTCTCCCACCGTGGTGAGGAGCTGGTCGCCGACCGAATGACCCAGTGTGTCGTTGACGATTTTGAAGTCGTCCAGGTCGATGAAGAGCAGACAGGTGAGAGTCGACTCCCGGCGGCCGCGCAGCAGGGCGCGCTCGGTCCGCTCCAGCAGGAGTGTCCGGTTGGGCAGACCGGTCAGTGGATCGTGGAAGGCTCGCTGGGTGAGTTCGTGCTCCAGCTGGCGCTGTTCGGTCACGTCTCGGAGGGTGATCACCAACCCGCCGACGGTTCTGTCCTGCCGCAGATCACGGCACCGCACCTCCACTTCGATGCGGTTGCCGTCCTTGAGCACGCACCAGTGGTCGTGGGCCTCCTCCTGCTTGTTGCTGCGCAGGACCGTCAGCGTCCGGTGCACCCTGCCGCGATCCCGCGTATCCACCAGTTCCTGCAGTGCCGTACCCGTCAGCGCGGTGTTGCCGAAGACGGCTTCGGCGGATGGGCTGGCGTAACGCACGGTTGTGTCGTCGTTGAGGATGAGGATGACGTCCGAGGCGTTGTGCACCAGGGTGCGGAAGTAGGCCTCGCTCTCCTTCCGGGAGATCTCCCGCCGGAGCACGACGCGTTCCGCCGCCAGCCCCGCGTACGAGGCCAGGATTTCCAGCGTTCCACGTATCTCGGTGAGCTGCTGCTCGGGTCCCGCGGCCAGCAGTACGCCGGGGAGCTCGCCGCCGGTCGGGTGGTCGGGCTGGGCCATGGGGCACACCAGGGCGGTCGGCAGGTCGCCGAGCCGGCCGGCGATGTCCGGCCCGAGCTCCGGGACGGTGACGATGAGGGTGCCGGACAGTGCGGTGGCGGTCCGCGCGCTCTGCGGGCCGCCGTCCGCGCCGGTGTTGCGCCGTTCGGCGGGCGACCGCGCCAGGAGGGTGTACAGCCACAGGGCCTGCTGGGCCGACAGCAGCATGCTCGCGTGCCGGACCTTCGGCCCGAACAGTGCCGTGACCGCCGTGTTGCAGGACTGTTCGATCCCCCGCGCTCCATCTGCCGCGACGAGTGAGGCGGTCGCCGCGCGCAGTGTCAGTTCACGCGCCACGGACTTGCGGTGTGCCACGATCACGCCCGCGAGACGGAGGATCACCAGCACGAACAGCAGGCTGGAGAAGGCGGCCGGCGCCGTCACGTTGACGGTGCCCGACCGTTCCTCGAGGAGCAGGACCGAGGGCACTACCAGCGTGGCTGCGGCGAGCAGCGGGAGCCGCTGCCAGGGCGGGAAAGGAGACTGCGGTCGGCGCTCCGGTTCGGTCAGGTCCCTCATGGAGGGGTGCAGCGCGGCCAGCCCGCAGGCCGTGGAGAAGACGATCCGGCCGAAGTCCATCACCGGGCCGGCTTCCCATGAGCTGTCGAGCCGCAGGATCCCGTAGGCGATGTCGAAACCGACCAGTGTGAGGGTGCCCAGGGCGAGCAGCTGCAGGGAGCGTTCGCGGCCGGAAGGAGGGCCGCGGACGAGCAGTCGGACCAGCATCGCCAGCACCAGGACGTCGCCCAGCGGGTAGGCGATGCCGATCGCGCGCTGCTCCCAGGTCAGGCCCTCCAACACGGTGAGCGGCTGCACCAGGTAGACCCAGACCGGCAGCGCGAGCCCAGTCGTGATGATCAACGCGTCCAGCAGGCTGGGCCAGTCGCGGTCCACCCAGCGGTACCGGACGAGGCCGAACAATCCCACTGCCAGGAGGGGGTACACAGCGAGGTGGCACGCGTCCGCCGGCGACGGGAACGGAACGGAGGCCTGGGAGTACCGCTCCTGCCCGTGGTAATAGGTCCCGCCCGCCGCGAAGGCGAGCAGCCCGGCGGCGAACACCAGCCAGGGCCATCGGTGCGCCGGCCGATTGACGTGGACACCGGTGAGGATCGCCGCGGTGCCTCCCACACTCATGAGGACCCACATGGGCGTCCGCAAGCTGGGAATGGTCATGTAGAGAGCGGTGGCGCCCGCGGCCGGCATGACGTAGACAACCATCAGCCGGTGGGGCAGCGGCAATCGCAAGGCGAGCCTCCCCTGCTCGGAGGAGGCCGGGCGCGAACTACGCGTCGACCTGGGCCTTCTTCACCGATCGTAGGCAGGAGAGGCGCCGACTGCATCTCGGCACCGGTCGGTCAGCTCTCCTGAGCCCCCGGCCGCCCGGGAGATCCCGCGTCGCCGTGGGGATTGACACGCCGGTCACCGCGGGCCGCCAGGATATGGCGGGCCGGACCGCCGGAGTTGAGACGACATGGAACCCCTCTCCGGTGCGAGGGTGGTGCCGGCGGCCGGAGTCGCCACGGTCGCGCTGAGCGCGCCGCCGGCGTGCGCGTCCTGGACGAAGACTCCCTCGCCCGCCACCGACACCCTGGTCGCTGGGCACATGCACGAGAGCCTGGAGGGCTTCCCGTGCATGTGCCAGTGCGGTAGCGCGCCGGTCAGCCTGTGAACCTCGTACTCGCGCTCCGCGCCCGTCGGCGCCGGCCTGGCGGCCGTCCAGACCGGCGGACGGGGCGACGTCACGCAGGGCCGCCGAGCGGCGGGTGCTCGAGCACGCGGGGCTTGTACTCGACCAGCTGGATGCGGCCGTCGAAGGTGCGGTGCTCGATCATCTCGAGGGCAACGTCCGGATAGCCGTCGTAGATGCGTTCTTCGCCCGTGGCCCCGGTGATGACCGGGAACATCACGACCCGGAAGCGGTCGACGAGTCCGGCGCGCAGCAGCGACCGGCACAGGCTGAGGCTGCCGATCGTGCTGAGGAGCCCCGAGTCGTTCGACTTCATGGCGCGGACCGTCTCGACGGCGTCGTCGCGGACGAGCGTGGAGTTGGCCCACGCCAGTGGCTCCTTGAGCGAGGAGGAGAACACCACCTTGGACGCTTGCGTGAGCTCGTCGACGGACGCTTCTTCTTCGGGCCTGAACTCGTCCTGGCCAGCCGGGACCTCGCCTGCGGCGAAGCCCGACATCAGGCGATAGGTGTTTGCTCCCATCAGATAGGTGACCTCGGGCTGCTCACCGAGCCATCCGAGGTACTCCGGGCCCTCCAAGCCCCAGAACCCGGGCCATCCCTCACCCGATGCGTAGCCGTCGAGAGAAGTGATGAAGTCGACCAGAAGCTCTGCCATGGCGGTGTCCTTTCCTGAGGTGTCACCAGCTTGGACCGGCCGGGAGCCCAAAACTCATCGGCCGCGCTGTGGAGTCACGAGAGAACCCAGGACGCTGCGGCCGATCAGGTCGGCGGAGTGGCGGCCGTGTGTGCACGGCCGCCACACGTGGGCGTGTGTCATCTGCTGTGGTCTCAGCAGGGCGGGATGACCTGGCTCCAGTCCGCGAACTTGCCCGTCGTCAGGTAGTGGTCGTTGACGTAGCCACCCGGCAGGGCTCCACCGGTGTCGGCGAAGAACCAGTACCGGTTGCCGGTCCCGTCGGCGTCGACCGCTCCCGTCGTCCAACAGAGCACGATGAGCTCGTCACCGTTGTGGCCCTGGTAGGACGAACTGCGTCCGTGATCGTAGTTCGGTTCGTTGTACATGCCGAGGAACGACCCCGGGTCGATGCCGGTCACCCGAGCGCACCAGCTCTCGGGGTCACCCCCGATGTCGCAGTGGTAGAGCCCCTGGTCGGGCGGGGGAGTGGAACCCGCGCACTCCGGCACACCGGGAATCCATGCGGGGCCGCGCAGATAGAGGTTGCTGATCCAGCCATGCTGGACGGGCAGATAGGACCAGACGTCGTTGGTGACACCGCCGTCCGTCACCGGCTCGGCACGCTTCTGGCACTGCACGTAGACGGTGGTGGGACTGGCGAACCGATGAGTGATCTCGGCGTCGGTCGTCGGGGCCGTGCGCACGTTGACGTCGGTTGCCCACATCTCGACCGGCGTGGTGCCGGGTGGTACTTCCGGCTCGGGTGGCGGGTGGACGATGTTCCGCTGGGCGACCGCCGCGGCGACGGCACGGTCGGCGACATCGGCCGCCACACGTCTGCCTTGCTCGTTCTGCCATCTGATCACCGGGTTCCCGTTCGCTCGGGCGTTGTCCCGGTAGGCGATGTGCGGTGGGTTGGTCGTACCGTCGTCGATACTCAGGCCGAACTCCGCCAGCCAGTTGCCCGTGCCGGGGCGTCCCGGCTTGTTGCACACGAGGTCGTCGGTGCGGCAGACGTCGAAGTACCGTCCGTCACCGATGAACCCGGCGAAGACCGACGGCACCGACACCCGCTGCATCAGTCCGCCGCGGTCGATCGTGGTGGTGGTCTCCTGGTAGTCGCGGTTGAGGGTCAGCATCTGCCTGTTCTGCGCCATCCCGGCCTGGCCGTTGTGGCGGGACGCGTCCCCGATGGTGATGGCGGCGCCCACCGAGTCGGAACGGCGCTGGTCCCCGGCGACGGCGGAGTTGGCGAGGGCGTTCTTGACCACCTGACCCCCTTGCGAGTACCCGATCAGCACCAAGGTCGGGCGGCTCGGGCAGTCGGAGTAGAACTCGATCTCACGGACCAGTTCGTCGCGGCCCTTCCACATCGACTCCCAGTAGTCGTCAGGTCCCGGGTTGTCGCCCAGGAAGGGCGGCCACGGCAGGTCCCAGTCGACCGCCGACGCCGGATAGGGCAGATTGCGTGCGGTGATGTCGCTGCTGGGCACTCCTCGCGCGTTGAGTGCCGCGGTCACCGCCCGGACGTAGGTGTCGTTCACGCCGATGGATCCGTACGGCGTGGTCACACCCGGTGTCACATACTCGGCCGTGCCGTAGGCATTGATGATCACCCACGGCTTGTCGCAATTCATTGCCGGCTGGGGAGGCGGTGGCAGCGCGGACGCGCTGTCGGCGCCGACGAGTTGAGCCGTCGAGAACAGTCCGGCCAGCAGTGCGAGCACCGCCGTCCATATCGCCCGACGGTGTGGCGTGTGGTTTCCTCCTGGTCGTGCGGGACATCTCATGCGTTTCCCCCTGGTTCGGCCCGGTGCAACGCACAGGGCTCAAACAGTCAATCGCAAGGACAGTCGCCACATTGACATCGGTGGACGCCAAGCTCAAACACTTCAATGGGGTTCGAAATGTTGCAGGATAGCGTCAGCTCGCGTCGAGTAAACGTAAACCCAAAGCCGTTGCCGCGTGCAGGACGTATTTACCGGCACGGTGGCTGTCCACCAGCCCTCCGGCCCGCAGAACGCCCATCTGGTAACTGACGCTGGCCGGGGCGATTCCGACGGCTTCGGCGACGTCGGAGCTGGTGCGGCCGTCCCGCCGAGCGACATCGGCCAGGATGGCGGCCCGAGTGCGGCCGAGCAGGCGTACAACACCGTCCCCAGTCGCCCGGGCGACATCCAAGGGGGCTTTCGCAACGGGGTAGACGAGCACCGGCGGCAGAGCGGGATCGGCCAGGGCGGTGGGTCGGCGCCAGCAGAAGAAGGACGGGACGAGGAGCAGACCGCGGCCTTCGAGGCGGAGGTCACGCCGTACCGGGTAGTCGACCTCCAAGACCGGGGAGTCCCAACGGGCCAGCGGGTAAAGACCGTTGAGCAGGGCCTGGGTGCCCCCGTCAAGAAGAGCGCGCGTGCGCAGGTCGATGTCATTGCCGACGACCCCTCGGATACGGGACCAGTGCGGCTGCAACGCGGCGCCGAAGTACACCTCCAGTGCGCGGGTCAGCATGGCGAGCCCTCCGTCCCCAGGCCTGCCCAGTGCCACGGTCCAGCTCGGCAGAACCTGGCTGTCACCGAGCCGAGTCAGCTCGCGTACGAGCCGAGCACGCGAGGTGCCACGCACCAGGTCAAGTTCATGGGACAGCTCCTCTCCACCGGTCGGAGGCGTGAGGAAATCGGGAATGTAACCGACGTTGGGGACCAATGTGCGTAACGGCTGCAGAGCCGCTCCTAGATCCCGGTCGACCTCTACTCTGGCGCGAACCGAGCGACGCCAGGACCCGAATTCCAGCGGCCCCTGGCCTGTTCCTAGGCGACACATACTGCAGATCAGTTCCCATAACGGATCGGGCCTGCGGAGAATTCGAATATTCTGCAGGTCATGGGGGGTGAAATGAATGCGGAGCATACATCCTCTTTGACTCACGGGCACGGTGCGGGAGATGGCCGCACCATGCGACGGGTACGGCCCAGGGGTGAGACGGCCGTCGATTAGGCCATGGTTGTTCCAGAGGAGCGGAACAGGCAGCAGGATTTCAGCCGATGATTCGTGCCCTTACCCCGTGAGCCCACGGGGCGATTGAAGTCTTGGGAGCCGCCGAAACGGCCTTGAAGTGCGTCGGAAAGTTCTTCATGATCACGGGATGTCCGTTCTCGGATCCTCAGGATCCAGTGAACGTTTCCCACCTCAGCCGCCGATGGCTGTGACTACATCCGGGTCAGGGCCAAGACCTCAGTGTGTGGACTGCCAGCACGACGCAGAGCGTCAGCTGCACCGCCGCGAGAGCTCGGTGCCCAATCCGCAGCAGCACGACGGCCGTTACGCCGACCGCCAGGGCCAGCGCGCCGAAGCCCAGCACTGGCGCCCAGTCCAGGGGTGGCACGCCGGTCGCTGTCTGTCCGGAGTCGGTGTCCCTCCGGCCCAGTCCCCGGACGGCGAGCACGATGACGACCAACAGCGCGGCCGCCATGTCCGCCATCAGTACGAGAAGCAGGAGACAACCCGCGGTGAGGGCGCCCTCTCCGCTGGAGGGCTGCTTGTCGGCAAGTTCGGGCATGGCTTAACGATCGCCCGGAACCCATCCTTCCGAGCGGCCCGTCGCCGAGTCGCAATCCCTGCGTACTCCGCTCTTCATGGGCCTACCCGGTCCCGGCGAGCCGGTGCCCTGTGGACGACGAGCCCGGCCGTCGACGCCGACTTCACGGGTTCAGAGGCCGCGGGTCGGCAGCTCGCTCTGCCGGGGCGTTCCATGGTGGTTGTGGCCGGAATTCGTCACCGGTGGGTCACAGGCCGGAGTGTGGGAGAACTGCCGGCTCCACGGTTCTGTCTGGTTCGACGAGGGCGGCGAGGAGCCGCGCTCCGGACGACTGGGACTCGGGGGACAGCATGCGGTACGTGAACGGAATGCGCGGTTCGGTGATGGCGGTCGTCGTGACTTCGGCGGCGCTGGCGGTGGCTGGATGTCAGCCCGGTGGGGGCGTTGCGGACACCACAGACGGCGGCGTCACCCCGACCGGGGCCGTGAGCTCAGCGGCCTCCTCCGCGCCCGGCACCCCGGCCCCCGGCGGCTCCGCCTCCGGTTCCTCCTCGCCCGCCGCCTCCGTACCCGCGTCGTCCGCACCCGCTCCGGGCGGTTCGGCGGCGACCTGTCCCGCGGGCAGTCTGAAGGCGACCGCCCGTCAGGCCGCCGTGCGGCCGGCCGGTACGGGGACCGGGGCGGCCGTCGTCGAGTTCACCAACCTGTCCGGACGGACGTGCGTCCTCACGGGGCACCCCGCGGTGGCAGGCGCGGGGAACGGCTCTCCCGAGATGAACGTGCCGCTCACCGTCAAGCCGACCGGAGCCGCGGCGCCGGTGAAGGTTGCCCCCGGCGGCAAGGCGTGGGTGAAGCTGACGTTCGTGCAGGTGCAGGGAGAGGCCGACGGGTACTGCGTGTCCGGTTCGGCGCCCGTGGTGTATCCCACGATGGTCGTCCGGCTGCCGGGGTCCGGGGCGTACCAGGTGGCCCTGGACGACGGGCAGTTCGCCGAGTGCGACGACACCGTGACCGTCACCGCCGTGTCGTCGGTCAGGCCTTCCTGACCGATTCCAGCCGCAGCGCCGGCGCGCACAGCAGGACGAAGTCGAGCGGAGCGCTGTCGGTCGGCGGTCCTGGCGAGGTTCTGCGACCTCATCACGGTCGATGGCAAGTTCGAATCTCGGGTCGGGGTCAGATCTGAGTACCTCCACTGCGGCGGGCGTGACGGCCAGCGCGCGCTCGCGGCAGTCGAATACGTCCATAAACTATGAATATAAAATTGCTATGCTTTGAGCGTGAGTCGTCAAGACGCCGCTTTTGGCGCGTCCGCCGCCATCGGGGCAGCCCTCTACGGCCTGGCCACCAGGGCCGTGAGACGTCTGCCCCGGGACATGAGCCTGACGTCCGCCGCCACCCTGGCCACTCTGGACCGGACCGGCCCGCGGCGCGTCACCGATCTGGCCGCGGTCGAGGGCGTCACCCAACCCGCGATGACCGCCCTGGTCCGGGTGCTGGAGGAGTCCGGCCTGGTCGAGCGGCGGGGCGACGCGTCCGACAAGCGGGTCACGCTGGTGTGCCTGACCGAGGCCGGCGCCTCCTACGTCCGGACGCGGCGTCAAGCGGGCGTCCACGCGTTCGAGCGGTTGATCGGTGAGCTCACCGGCGACGAGGTCGAGGCGCTGGTGGCGGCCCTTCCGGCGCTGAAGCATCTGGCAGAGCTCGAAAGCCAGGACCGCGAAGGGCCGAAGCAGTGACCGGGCAGCCGGTCAGCGGGGTCGCCGCGTTCCCGGGGGCGCGTTCCGAGGTGCGGCCGCTGGTCCCCGCCTTGATGTTCATCGCTCTCGTAGTGGCGGCGGTCGCCAGCCTCGGGACGCCGCTCATCACCAGCGTGGCGACCTCGTTCCACGTCTCGCTCGGCAGCGCGCAATGGACGCTGACCGTCGCGCTGCTCAGCGGTGCCGTCGCCACGCCGGTCCTGGGTCGGCTCGGAGCCGGCCCGCACCGGCGGGCCACGATCCTCGCCACGCTGGCGGTCGTCGTCGCAGGCAGTGCGCTCACCGTGCTGCCGCTGCCGTTCACGTGGCTGCTGGCCGGCAGGGCGGCCCAGGGCATCGGGCTCGGGCTGACGGCGCTGATGATGGGCGTGGCCCGGGACCACCTCCCCGAGGAGCGCAGCGCGGCCGTGATCGCCCTGATCTCGGTGGTCTCGATCATCGGGGCCGGCGTCGGCTACCCGCTGGCCGCACTGCTCGCCGAGTTCGGCGGGGTACGGGCCGCCTACGGCCTCGGCCTGGTCGTCGCCGCCGCCGCCCTCCTGACCGCGTGGCGCTCCATGCCCGAAGCTCCCGAAGGCCGCTCCGCCCACGTGGACGTGGCAGGCGCGGTCGTCCTGGCCGCTGCGCTGGTGCTGGTGCTGTTGCTCGCCGGCGAACGGAGTCTGTGGAGCCGTCACATCGCCGTGGCGGTTGGCCTCGCCGTCGTCGCGGTGGCGCTGCTCTGCGTCTGGGCCGTCATCGAACTGCGCAGCACGACGCCACTGGTCGATGTGCGGGCGGTGCGGCACCCGGCGGTCGCCGGGGCGAACCTCGCCATGTTCGTCGGCGGGATCGGCATGTACCTCCTGCTCACACTCATCACCCGGTACGCGCAGACGCCGCACGGCGCCGGTTACGGCTTCGGGCTGACGACCTTTGTCGCCGGGCTGGTCCTCATCCCGTTCTCGGTGCTGGGGTTCGTCGCCGGCAGGCTCACGCCGCGGGTCCGGACGCGGATCGCCGACCCCCTGCTCCTGGCCGGCAGCGCCGTCGTGGTCGGCGGCGGGTTCGCCTTGTTCGCGGCGGCCCGGTCGGACCTGGCCGAACTGTTCGCGGCGATGGGCGTGCTCGGTTTCGGCGTCGGTGGCTTCTCGGCCGCGATGCCCGGCGTCATCCTGGCCGTCACCCCCAAGAGCGAGACGTCGAGCGCCATGAGCTTCAACTACGTCGTCCGCAGCGTCGGGTACTCCCTGGGCAGCGCCATCGGCGGCCTGATCCTCGCCGCGGGCACCGGCCCCGGCCATCTCTTCCCCGACGACGATGCCTACACCACCGCGGCGCTGGTCGGCATCGGCGCCATGGCGATCACGACGCTGACAAGCCTCACTCTCGCCCGCCGACGCTCGTCCGCGACCAACCCGTAAGCCGGATGCACTCATCCCGACACTGGAGGTTCCATGCCCAAGGGCTACTGGGTCAGCGTCTACCGCACCATTTCAGACCCTGAGAAGCTGGCTGCCTACAACAAGCTGGCCGCTCCGGCCGTCAAGGCCGGGGGCGGTCGGACCATCGTCCGTGGCGGCCGGGTCGTGGCGCATGACGCCGGAATCGCCGAGCGCACCGTCCTGGTCGAGTTCGACAGCTTCGAGCAGGCCGTCGCGGCGCACGAGAGTGCGGCCTACCAGGAAGCGCTGGTCGCCCTCTCCGACGGCGTCGAGCGCGACTTCCGCATCGTCGAAGGCATCGACTGACCGAGGTCCGGTCGGATCGAGGTCGAACGCGACCAGGTGCACGGGGCATTCGACGGCCGCGCGGCCCGCGGTGGTGCATGCGCTGCTGGAGACGCTCGAACGCGAGCCGGCCCGCCTCCCACACGATGAGCTCGCCGTCGATGGCCGTGTCGTCCGGCAGCCGCCGGACGGCCTCCTCAATCTCCGGGAACGCCCGGCTCAAGTCGCTCCCGTTGCGGCTGTGGACGGCGAGACGGCCGTCGGCCCACCGGCCGGACAGCGCAGGGTCGTTGACCGGTACGGCGCGCATCGGTTCGGGCAGCGACCAGGCGGGTGGCGGTATGGGCATGGTCGACGTCTGCCCGCACCGTACGGGCTGCTGTCAGAGGCGTTTCACGTTGAGCACCGCGCTGCCACTGCGTTGGGAGTGACTCCCTGCTCGGGCAGGGGTCAGGAGATGGTGCCCTCTTCGACGGCGATGGAGGCGAAGGTCTCTTGCCTGATCTCGTGCCGAACGGACTCACCACGCGCTCCCAGCATGGCGCGAGAGGCCGCAGGAGGCAGGATGCGACATGGCCATGCGGGCTTGCCTGATGCTCACACCGCAAGAACTCCCGCAGCTGATGCCATGTCACGGCCTGCCAGGGGAGAGACCTCAGACCCGCTCCAGGGGCCGGTGTGGCCCGCTGGGAAGCACCGCTTTGATCGTGTCGCCCGGGCGCACCGCGCCGCCCTCCTTCACGATGCTCATGATTCCGGCCTTGCGCACGATGCTCCCGGCCTCATCGCGGCCGACAACCTGCTTCAGCAGCCCGTCCTGGAAGTTGTCGATCTGCAGGCAGGGATTGCGCAGGCCGGTCACCTCCAGCACCGCATGGTCGCCGATGTGCAGCAGTGTGCCGACCGGCAGGCCGAGCAGATCGATGTCGCGGGTGGTGATGTTCTCGCCGAGGTCACCGGGCATCACCGTGAATCCCTGTGCACTGACCTCGGCGAAGAGCTCTTCATGGATGAGGTGGACCTGGCGCAGGTTCGGCTGGGTGGGGTCCTGCGCGACCCGAGAGCGGTGCTTGACCGTCACACCGGCATGTACGTCATTCTCGACGCCGAGTCCGGCGAGCAGCGTGATGCTGTCCCGGTTCGGCTTGGTGAACGAGTACTCGCCGTTGCTGCTGACTGCCGTCACGATCCCGCTCATCCGGGGAGCCCCCTCATCAGTGACAATGATCAGCCACGACCCTAACCCTCGGGCCTCAAGGCGGAGCGGCCACGGGTCAATCGCATGTGAGGCCGTTGGTGATGAACGACCCGGTGCCCGAGCAACTTGCCGTCGACGGCCGCGCGATGCTGCCGCGGCACGCGAAGACGCCCCTCAGCCGTGTGGAACTGCCGTGCGGTGGCCATGGTCCGGTCCCACAGCTCACCCCGGGACCGCCGCACCGGCCGGAAGGTGGTGTCCGCGGTGCCTGGCGCCGATGGGACTGGCTGATCGAGCGGAGCATCGGCCATCACGCGCCGCCGGTGTACGTACATGCCGTTCGCTGGGCCCTTTTGCCTGTGCTCGCTGCTTCCTCCTTCGCCCCGATCCCGACCGAGGTAGCCGTCTGGTCGAGTTCCGCCGGTGCTCTTCGGCGTGCCTGCACGGCCATAGCCTCTCGGCACCGGCTGCGGGGACGTTGCAGGTCCCTGTCTGGCTCATGCGCCTCGCGCCCTATGGCGGTCGTGTCGACTATCAGAGCTGATGTAGATAAATCGCGCATGAAATGACTGTTTCGCGTGACTTCTTCTGGCAGAGTCGCTGCGTGTTCAGGGGTGCGTGACGCGAGGCGCCCCAAGCGCCCAGTTGCCAGGGGAATGCCATGAGTGACGCAGGAGGCTTCTCCGGCCGGTGCCCAAACCCGGGTACGGGCCCCAGTAAGCCTGATCGGCTCGGTCAGCACCCTGCTCATCGTTGTCGTCATCGTCGTCGTCTTCGGCAACCCCTCCACCGCAGGCGTGAACGCAGCCGCCTAGCTGCCGGTCTTCTGGCGGCACCCTTTCCCTGTCCTGCCCTCGTGGAACGAGTCAACCCTCGTCCGCACGTGGCGCGGCACCACGAGACGCCCGCCCATCTGTCTCGGGCAAGAGCGCGGTATCGCCGCCATCCTGCCGGCATGAACCGGCCACGCTTCGCAGTCCGCCGCCCAGGCCGGACCGGCGAGGCGCCATGCCACACCCCCGCAGGCTGCGGTGACGGCTCGGCAGGACGGCGTTTCGCCTCTGCTGCGGTTTCGCCTGACGTTCTCGGCTGGGCCTGTGGCGCAGGCTGAGCAGCGCGCCGAGGGCGTGGGACCGTTCACCACCCGGCTCACCTGGCGCCCTCCCGGCGGCGGCACCGCCGTGTGGGAGTCGCGGCTCGCCCGTCGGCGCGGAGTACTCGCCCTGCGTCCCCACGGTGCGGCGTCCGCCCGGCACATCCGTGCGGACGCCGTCGCCATCGCCCGCCTGAACCGACTCAACGCCATTGCGGCGATCGCCTTCGTCATCGGCGGGGCACTCTTCGCCGCCGGCGCGGCCGTCGCCCAGTTCGGCTCCGGTGACGCCACCGAGTGCGCCTCGATCTACTTCGCGGGCGGCGTGTTCTTCAGCACCGGCGGGTACGTGTCACTGCTTCAGGTGATCAACGCGCCCCGCCACGTAGGCGGCGGCGATGGCCGGCTGGTCACCGGCGGCTGGCGGTGGTGGAGTTACGAGCCGATGCGGGTGGACTGGCTGAGCACGTTCGTCCTGTTCGCGGGCACACTCGTCTTCGCCGTCGACTTGCTGGATTCCTTCCTGCAGGGTCTGAACGTCCAGCAGGTCAACCGGCTGATCTGGGTGCCCGATGTGATCGGCTGCGTCCTGTTCCTGATCTCCGGCCACTTGGGCTTCGTCGAAATCTGCCACGGCCGGCCCTGTTGCCGCCCGCGCAGCCTCGGCTGGTGGATCGTCGCGGTGAACCAGTTCGGCTCCGCCCTCTTCATGATTTCCGCGCTCGCTGCCTACACTCGCCCCGCCACCGACAGCATCGTCAACGCCGACATCGCCAACTGGGGCACCCTGCTCGGCGCCCTGTGCTTTTCCCTCGCCGGGCTCCTCCAACTCGGCGAGCACCCATAGGGCTCGCAGGCGAGGTGACGCGTTGAACTTCATCGCACGGAGCATCCCCCGCCAACACCGTCTTCACCGACGACGGGCACCTCGAACGCCTCCGTCGAGGCTTCCGTCGTGGCAGCTCCATCCTGACCTCATCGTCGGCTGCTTGGTCGGCTCCAGACTGACCCTCACCCAGCGCCGACAACAACCCGAGGAAGTCAGTAGGCAGCGTCCTCCGTGGGGTGCTCCTCGACGGTGTGGGAGTCGGTCAGGCTCAGCGCGCCGACCGTGGCGATCAGTCCTACGACGAGGGCGAGGAGCGCGTAGGTGATCCGCTCGCCGTGGAAGAACGACGCGATGAGGCCGCTGCTCCAAGTCCCGGCGGGGAGCTGGGTGGTGACGAGGGCGGCGATCAAGGTGCCGACGACGGCGGTGCCGACGCTGGAGCCGACTTCCTGGGCGGTGTCGTTGAGGGCGGCGCCGATGGAGGTGCGGTTGCTGGGCATCGCTTCGACGAGTGCGACCGCGCAGATCGTCATCACGGTGCGCAGTCCCACGGTCATGAGGACCATGCAGGACGCGATGGCGGCGTAGCCGTGGCCGACGGCCCAGGACAGGCCCGCCAGCGATCCGGCCAGGCAGGCGGCGCCCACGAGGCAGGCGATGCGGTGGCCGAAGCGGCGTGCGAGCCACTCGGACAGGGGCGTGGCGGTCAGCATCGTCACGATGATCGGCAGGTTGGCCAGGCCGGCCCGCACCGGGCTCCACCCGTAGGCGTACTGGAAGTGGAGGATCAGCCCGAACATCACGCTGGCCATCGCGATGGACGTGCCAATCTGCGCGATGGCGGCGCCGCGGACCGTGCCGTTGGAGAAGAGATTCAGGTCGAGCATGGGGGCCTTGCTGCGCCGCTCGTGCCGGACGAACACGACCGCCGCCGTGATGGCGCCGGCGATTGACAAGAGGGTGATGGTCGAGAGCCATCCGTGCTCGACACCGCTGGTCAGCGAGTAGCAGGCGAGGCCGATGGCAGCGACGCTGAGGACGGCGCCGGGGACGTCGAGGGTGTCCTTGGTGAGGTCTTCGGGCCGGTCGCTGGGGACGCCGAGTCGAACGCCGATGCATGCGATCACGGCGATGGGGGCGTTCACGACGAGGAGCCACTCCCAGCGGACATGCGCCAGGGCGGTGCCGCCGAGCAGCGGTCCGAGGACGAACCCGGACATGCCGACGATGATCATCACCGTCATGGCACGCATCCGCAGGGCTTTGTCGTCGAACAGGCGGAAGACCAGTGAGTTCGTGATCGGGGCCATTGCCGCAGCGGCTATGCCGAGTGCGGCGCGCAGGGCGATGAGCTGGCCGGCTGTGGTGACGAGGACGACGCACAGGCTGAGCGAGCCGAACACGGCGAGCCCGATGAGCAGGACCCGGCGTCGGCCGAGCCGGTCGGCCATGGATCCGGCGGTGAGCAGCAGTCCGCCGAAGGTCAGTGAGTAGGCGCCGGTGACCCATTGCAAAGCGGTTGTCCCGCTGCCGAGGTCACGGCCGATCGTGGGCAGGGCGATCGACAGGAGTGTGTTGTCGACCATTTCGACGAAGAAGGCCAGGCAGAGGGCGGCGAGGGGAATCCAGGCAGCACGCAGGGATGGATAGGTGCGTGCGGGGGTGTGCTGCGTTGCGGTGGTCATGACGGTTCTCCAATCGAACGTCGTTCGGCTATCGAACATGGTTCGATGCGGTACGATAGAACAACGTTCGATACGGTGCAAGACGCGAAGGGATCAAGCCGTGACACGCCAGCAGAACCGCTCCGGCGGGGGACGCCGACGGGCTTCGCACTCCATGGAGTCCGTCCTTGCCGAGGCAGTGGCCCTGCTCGACGAGGCAGGAGCCCCGGCTCTGACCTTCCGGGCGCTCGCCCAGCGTCTCGGCGGCGGCGTCGCCAGCATCTACTGGTACGTCGCCAACAAGGACGAACTTCTCGACCGGGCCGCCGACTACGCCATGGGCCCCGTCCTCGCCGACGTCGAGAAGATCCCCCGCGGCGACGACCCGATCGGTGATCTCCGCGCCATGGCCATCACGTTGTTCGACGCGATCGTGCAACGTCCCTGGCTGAGCGCCTACTTCATGCGCAACACCAGCATCCAGAACAACACCTTGGGGCTGTACGAGAAGCTCGGTCAGCAGACTCTCCGCCTGAACCTCACCCCGTCCCAGCGGTTCCACGCCGTGTCCGCCATCGTGGGAGTCGTCGTCGGCTCCGCCGTCGACCTCGGACAGGAACCGACCCAAGAGATGCTCGACGGTGCCGTGGACCGTGACGAATACCTCCACCGCGTCGCCCAGGACTGGAGGGAACTCGACCCACAGGAATTCCCCTTCGTCCACGAGATCGTCGACGAGTTCGACGGCCACGATGACGTCGACCAGTTCCGCTCCGCCCTGGAGCTGACTCTGACGGGCCTCCGTCTGCAAGCCGGAGCGTGAGGCGGGGATCGAGGGGCCGGTCCAGCAATGGATCGTCCGGCTCGAACAGGACAATGCGGATGTGAAGCTGAAGCTGGACGAAGCTATGGAGGATTTGGAGACCGCGCGGGAGCCAACCGCGAGTTGACCCGGGCGCTGAATCAGCCGGGCTGCGCGCGCCCAGACCGCGACTGTCCCAGCGGGGCGCAGGGCGATCGCTTCGCGCGGACGTTGACCTGACGTCCCCGCGTGTCACGGCGATGAGTACGGAAAAAACCGGCCTCACCCTGCAAGTGACTGGCTCTCCGTTCTCGGACCCAGTGGCGCCGTACTCTCGCCGGCTGTGTGCTTGCTGGCGCTACTGCACACTCTCCCGGCTGAGGTTCGCGGCTTCTGCGTCACCGCACGGCCGCAGTATCGGCGGCCCGGGTGGCGTCCCACCGAGTGGTGTAGCCGCGCAGAGTTCGTGACTCCGCAGGTCAGTTGGCCGACGCGGTCGCCTCGGCGCCGGATCGGGGTGCTTACGCCCGCGAGCAGCACGCGCTGCGGCCGGGTGAGCCAGTCGGCTATAGCCATCTCGGCCCTGAGCCGAGCCCCACGGCCGGCATGGCTACACCACTCGGCGGGACACCACCGCGGCCCGTGCCGAACTGCGCCGCCAGGCGCGACAGTTCCGTCAGCGCCGCGACCGTGACCTGGTCGGCTTCTTGGGCTGTGGCGTACTCGCCGGGCTCGCGGAGGCTCTGGGGCCCGGGAAGGCCTCGATCACTGATGGTCCGGCAGGTACGCGGAATCGCCCAAGCCGCCACCGAGGCCTGCGGCTCAGTGGCTGGGGGTAGGGTTGCCGATCCGGTGATCGAGGCGGGAGTGGCGGATGGATTGGCGTAAGTACGCCGAGCAGATGGCTCTGCTCGCCCGGGATCTGCTGGCTCAGGACTCGGTTCAGGCGACGCTGGATGAGATCGCGGCGTCGGCGGTGAAGCTGGTGGACGGCTGTGACGCTGCCGGCATCCTCGCGGTCCGCAAGGGCCGGGCCGTGACCCTGGCATCCTGCGGGGACATCGTCCAGGAGTCGGACCGCCTCCAGGGCGAGCTGGGCGAGGGCCCCTGCTTCGACCTTGCCCGACGCACGGACGGCGAGCGGGTGTACCGGATCGCGGACATGTCCCAGCCTCAGCCAGCGTGGGAGCGGTTCGCCGCTCAGGCCCAGAAGCTGGGCATCGGGAGCATGACCGGCGTCCTGCTCTACACCGACAACGAGGACTTCGGCGCGCTCAACCTGTACGCGCACCGTCCGAGCACCTTCAGCAAGGACATCGAAACCGCGGGCTGGCTGCTGGCCTCGCACGCAGCCGTAGCGTTGGCCGACGCCCGCACCATCGACCAGTTGCAGCACGCCATGGAGACCCGGGCGGCCATCGGTGAGGCCATGGGCATCCTCATGGAACGCCATCAGCTCAGCAAGGACGACGCCTTCAGCGTGCTGCGCCGCGTCTCCCAGGACCACAACATCAAGCTGCGCGACGTGGCCCAGAAGGTACGCGCCGAACGCACCGACCCGGTGTGATGGGTCAGATGCGGTACGGGACGTGAGGAGGGGCCGGGCCCGGGGCGGGCAGGCGACGGGGGATCGCACCTGCCCGCCCCGGCAGCAATGACGTGCGCGGGGGAGCGGGGTATTGCGCCCGCTGTGGAGCGGCTGCTGGAGCTGACGGGCACAGGATCACTCCTGCTGGCGACAGCTGCCTGCACCCGAGCGGTGAAGGAGCCGAAGGCCGGGCCCAATCGGACCGAACACTACAAATCGCACCCCTGCGTCCCGGCAGCGGCTCCAGGCTCCCAGCAGGACGTTCAGCCCGGCACAGTCACAGAAGCGGACCCGGCTGAGGTCCGCCTCGACGCATCGAGCACCGCTCACCACGGCGGCCCCGTGACGGTCACGATCAGCGGGGAAGAGAGCTGTGACAGCCGCTGGAACGCGTTCAGTGGATTGCTCTGGGCAGGCCATCATGTGCGGGTGTCGTCGATCGAAGCCGCAGCCCGTGACCTGCAGGATCTCGCCGTTCTGTGGAGTATTGGCGAGGTGCGTGCGGATGAAGTCGTCAGGGGCGCCTGCGAGGCACTCGTTGCCGGGCTCGACAGTCCGGCGCTCCAGATCCTGGCCGCATGCACACGCGCCGAGGCGGAGTATGACGTGCCTGATCTCTTGCCTGCGGCCCTCGACGAGCTTGGCCTCAGGTTCTACCCGCGCGACAGCGAGGGCGGGCGGGAAGCCGCCGTACGGGCGCTCGCGCACCAGCTGCCGGCGGGCAAGCTGACACCACGTGAGCTCGCCTTTCGCATCCACCAGCGGTTCGGTCACGAACTGCCGCTGGCTGAGCGACTCGCCGAGCTCGATGATGAGTACGACATTCTCGAATACGGGGACCGGACGCCGGCCCAGATTGATGCCGAGGTCATGGCCGAAGCCCGCTGGCTGACGACGGACGCTTAGGGAGGCCTAGGCGCCCCGTCGTCACCGCTGAGTGTCGGTCGCGCTGTCGGGGGCGATGGGGAAGATCTGGTCGAGGCCGGCGATGCGCAGGATGCGCAGGGTATGTGCGGGTACGGCAGCGAGCGCGATGTCCGCCTCCGCGGCCTGGGCGTGGTTGTGGGCGGCGATCAGGGCGCTGAGCCCGCTGGAGTCGCAGAATTCCATGCCGCCGAGGTTCAGGGTGAGGCGCTGACCCGGTCGCAGGGTGAGGGTGGGGATCAGTTCACGCAGTTCGGTGACGCTGTCGTAGTCCAGCTCGCCGAAGATCCCCAGTACGGGACCGGTGGCGGCGTCTCGGGTGGTGATCTTCAGTGGGCTCATGGGCTGTTTCTCGTCTGGGGGGCGGGGGTCGGGACGCCGAGGGCGAGCAGGGCGGTGTCGTCGTCGAGGCCGTCACCGAAGCTGTGCAACAGGCCGGTCAGGGCCCGGATCACGGCGGGCGGGGGCTTGCCGGCCTGGTCGGCGGCGAAGGCGAGCAGGGACTCGTCTCCATACAGGCTGGTGCGGTCTTCGCCGGTGCGGGCTTCGGTGAGGCCGTCGGTGTAGAGGAGAAGGGTGTCGCCGGGGGTGAGCACGGTCGTGGCGGCGGTGAAGCGGGCGGTGGGCAGGATGCCGACGAGGAGGCCGCCGGGGGTGGGCAGGAAGTCGGCGGTGCCGTCGGCACGCATGAGGACGGCCGGAGGGTGGCCGCCCGAGGCCAGGTGGACGGCGACCTGCCCGGTGTCGGGGTCCGGATCGAGGGTGCCGAAGATCACGGTGCAGTAGCGCGGGTCGTTGTCGGCGCCGGCGTATCGCTCGTGGAGCACCTTGTTGAGGGTGGTCAGGGCGCCGACGGGGTCGGGGTCGTGCAGTGCGGCGGCGCGCAGGGTGTAGCGGGTCAGTGAGGTGACTGCCGCCGCCTGGGGTCCCTTGCCGCACACATCGCCGAGGAAGAAGCCGAAGCGTTTGCCGTCGATGGGGAAGACGTCGTAGAAGTCGCCTCCGAGCCGATCCGGGGAGGCGGTGTGGTAGTGGGCGGCCGTCTCGATCCCGGGTACCTCCGGGAGGGTGTCGGGCAGCAGGGACTGCTGGAGCACGGCGAGGGCGTCCTGCAGTCGGGCTCGGTCGGTCTCCGCCTGTTGGCGGGCTTCTTCGGCTGCCTTCCGGCTGCGCAGGAGTTCCTGTTCGTAGGAGCGGCGATCCCGGGCGTCGAAGATGGTCGTGCGGATGAGCAGGGGATCGCCAGTGGTGCCGTGCTTGACCGCGGAGGAGACCAGCACGGGTATCCGGCCGCCGCCGTTCTGTTTGATCTCCAGGGCGATGCCGCTGATCTCGCCCTGCATCCGCAGCAATGGCGCGAAGTGCGTCTCGTGGTACAGCTTGCCGCCCACGGTCAGCAGGTCGGTGAACCGCATCCGGCCCACGGCCGCCTCGCGGTCCAGGCCGAGCCAGGTCAGCAGCGTGGTGTTGATCCTCGCGATGGTGCCGTCCATCAGCGTTGACAGGTATCCGCACGGCGCGTTCTCGTAGAGTTCCTCGGCGCTGTCCTCCAGCAGGGCGGCGAAGGCCGCGCTGGAGGTCTTCTCGTCGCCGGTCTCGTGCGGGTCGGGCTGCTGCCCGGTGCGGCACATCACCGCAGCGCCGCCAGGAACTCCGTGATCGCCTGGTTGGTGGCCTCGGGCGCGGACAGGTGCGGGCAGTGTCCGGTCGCTTCCAGCGTGACCAGCGTCGAGCCGGGGATGGCCTCGTGAACGAAGGCACCCACCTCCCGGGGAGCGATCGCGTCCTGGGTGCACTCCAGCACCAGGGTGGGCACGTCCACGCCCTTCAGGTCGGCCCGTGAGTCCGACAGGAACGTGGTCCGGGCGAAGACTCGCGCCATCTCCGGGTCGGTGGCGCAGAAGCTGTTCTTCAGCTCCTCTCCGAGTTCCGGACGATCCGCGTTCCCCATGATCACCGGGGCCATCACTGCCGACCAGCCCAGATAGTTCGACTCCAGCGACACGAGCAACTCGTCGATGTCCTCGGCGCTGAACCCGCCGCGGTAACCGTCGTCGTCGATGTACCGCGGAGACGGAGCGACCATCACGTGCGCCCCGATCCGTTCCGGTGCCTTGTCGGCCGCCAGCACGCCGATCATCGCGCTGACCGAATGTCCGACGAACACGGCATCGCGCAGATCGAGCGCCTCGCACACCTCCACCACGTCCTGGGCGTAGCCGGCCAGGGAGGCGTAACGGTCCTCCGAGAAGGCTGCCGCGTCCGAGCGGCCCGAGCCGACGTAGTCGAACAGCACCACCCGGTAGTCCTCGACCAGCGCGGGCAGTGTCAGCCGCCACATGTTCTGATCGCACCCGAAGCCATGAGCCAGCACCACCGTCCGACCCTGCGGATTGCCGGTCACGCTGACATGGTTCCTGCGGGCGATATCCATACTCGGCAGTCTCTCAGACATGATCGTGGGGCCCTTTTCATCCATAGTCATCCATATTTCGTCCAGCGTTTTCACGGGCCGGAACTCTCCTGTCGCTTGCCTCGACGGCGGCGCGGTCTGCTCGGTTCTGGCCCGTGTCGTCGGCGGACTTTGAGTGGCGTCGGTCGTGCCGGTGGTCTCAGTGGTGGATGAGCCTGCCTTCATGCAGCAGGATCATCAGCTGTTGGCAGGGGAGCCGGGAGAGCTGGCGAGCGTCTTCGGGAGCCACCCGGGAAGGGACGGCGACCTCCGGCAGCTCGCGCGTGCGTGCGACGAGTGTCGGCGGAATGCGCATGAGCGCCATGCTGTGCCCTCCCAGAATTCGAGCCGACCGCTACCGCCTGCAAAAACGGACAACGGCGCGGCGTGTACCCCGTTCTCTCGCACCTATGTCTGTGCTGTCTCTTCGGCGGTGCCGACTGCGTTCGGCACGGCACGGCCTCGCGGACCCGATCCGCTGCCAACACCGGAGTTCCCGACAGCTGTTGCCCCGGCAGACGGACAGTGACGGCTGTGCCCATCGCTTTTCTATCCGTACGCTCCGCCCGAGGCTGGCCGGCACTGCCGCGAATGCCGCACCGACATCGCCCGCCAGTCGACGGGCCTGTTCAAAGCCCTCTTCACCCGCCCGCCCTCCAGTTGCTGACCGGCCACCGCGACCGGGTCCGGCCATCGGGCGCTGTGGATGCTTCCCGACATTCGTCGTGTGACTGAGTGCTTCGGTTGGCCACTCCGCATATCGCGGTTGGCCAGGGTCCGGGGATGGGCCCGCAAGGTGTCCTCGACAGGGGCCGGGGCCTCACCGACACTGATCGGCATGGGGGACATCGCGGTGTGGGTCGCGGCTCTCACCGGCGGTACGGCCGTCCTTGCGAGCTGGGTGACCAACCTGGGGAACGTGCGGGCCGCCCGGGTTCAGGCCGAGGCTTCGGCACAAGCTCAGCACCGCGGACGTGTCCGGGAGTTGAGGCGTGCCGCGTACCTGGGCCTGATGGAACACGCGCACGTCAGCGGCGAGTTGTACCGGCGGGTCAGGGACGCGTTCTATAGGATCACCGACCCGGGCCAGCAGCTGACGCGCTTCGAGGAACTGCGTTCAGAGCTGCGCGAAGCCTATGACCCTCTCATGCACAGTGTTCGTGTCGTTGTTCTGGAGGGGCCGTTCGCCGCCGCTGAGGCGGCTCAGGGCGTCTTGGACGCGGCGCAGAAGGTGAACCGATGCCTATGGCGCATCACCTGCGGTGACGCGGACGCGCGCGATCACTTCATCGAGTTGCAGGGTGCGTACCTGCGAGACCTGGGACGGTTCGTCGAAGCAGCGCGCGCGGCGATGGAAGCATCCTGATCGGATGCCTGGGAGCACCCTGCGTGGAGAGTGGAACGTGCTCCACCGGGGTCCGACCTACTTCCGCGTGGTGCTCGCCTGCATCCGAAACCGTTGGCGATGTCGCGCCGTGCGGACTGCGTCTCTAGCGCTGCGGCTGTGTACGCAGCCCGTCGAGGATGAGTGCGAGCATGCGGGGAGCCCGGTCTTCGGGGCTGGAGGCGGCGCGCCAGAGTGCGCCGGTGAGCTGGAGGAAGTCGCCGGGGTCGGCGTCCGTACGGATGCTCCCGTCCTTCTTGCCCGCGTCGAGGAACGCGGTGATGGCGGCGACGACCGGCCCGTGGCTCTGCTCGCTGATCGCCTGGTGCGCGCTGGGGCTGAGCGCGTCGCCGAGGCCGTGTTTCCTGCGCATCGCTTCGACGAGGTCGGTCGTCCAGTGGCGCAGCGCTTCGAGTGGGGACATCCGGGCCAGTAGGTCGGGCACGGTGCCGATGATGCGCGCCACCTCGTCCTGGTAGACGGCCAGGACCAGCGCCTCGCGGGTGGGGAAGTTGCGGTACAGGGTGCCCGGGCCGACGCCGGCCCGCTGGGCGACCTGGTTCATCGACGTGCCGCCGTCTTCGGCGAACGCCTCGCGGGCGGCCGCGAGGATGCGCTCCCTGTTCTCACGGGCGTCGGAACGGACCACGGGATCTCCCCTTGCTAAGTGGAGAGCTCTCCACTACGTTAATCGGAGAGCTCTCCACTTACTTTAGAGGGGCATCATGCAGTACATCAAGCTCGGCACCACCGGCATGGACGTGTCACCGATCGCGATCGGCGCGATGACCTACGGCGAGCCCGACCGCGGGCACCCCGTCTGGTCGAAGGGCGAGGAGGAGGCGCGCCCGCTGATCAAGCACGCGCTGGAGGCGGGGATCAACTTCTTCGACACCGCGAACATGTACTCCAACGGGTCCAGCGAGGAGATCCTCGGCCGCGCCCTCAAGGACTTCGCTGACCGCGACGCCGTGGTGATCGCCACCAAGCTGCGTCATCCGATGCGGCTGGGACCCAATGGCCGGGGGCTGTCGCGCAAGGCGATCATGACCGAGGTCGACCACTCCCTGCGCCGCCTGGGGACCGACTACATCGACCTCTACCAGATTCACCGCAACGACCGCTCCACTCCGTGGGAGGAGACGCTCGAGGCACTCAGCGACCTCGTGAAGGCCGGCAAGGTCCGCTACCTGGGTGCCTCGTCCATGCACGCGTGGGAGTTCGCGAAGGCGCTGCACCTGCAGAGGCGATACGGCTGGTCGCAGTTCGTGTCGATGCAGGACCACTACAACCTCCTCGCCCGTGAAGAAGAGCGCGAGATGATCCCGCTGTGCCTGGACGAGGGCGTCGGCACGATCATCTGGTCTCCGCTGGCCCGCGGACGCCTGGCCCGCGCGTGGGACGACGCCCGCTCCACGGCACGCTCCGAGACGGACGGAGCCTACGCGGACCTCCTCTACTCGCCCGAGCAGGAAGCGTCCAACAAAGCGATCATCGACGCGGTGGGGGAGGCCGCCCACGCGCACGGCGTCAGCCGCGCACAGATCGCGCTCGCCTGGCTGCGACGCCAGCCGGTCGTCACCGCGCCGCTGGTCGGCGCCGGCTCGATCCAGCAGATCGACGAGGCCGTGGCCTCCCTCGATGTCGAACTCACCGACGATGAGGTGCGCGCCCTGCAGGCCCCGTACACGCCGCGGCACGACTGGCAGGGAGTCTCCGACGAGGCCGAGATGGAAGCCATCCGCGAGCGCGTCCCCGGCATGGCCCTCGCGTGAAGGCCATCGTCCGCTCCGGCGCGGCCGCCCGCGCCGGAGCCCTCCTCATCCTGCTCGGCCCGCTGGTGTCCTGGCTCGCCGAGTTCATCACCGCCGCCGCATGGCAGGACCCGCCGTACTCGCCCTTCCACAACTGGGTCAGCCATCTCGGCCTGACCGGCCCGCCGCAGACCGCGTTCGGACAGGTCGCCAACTCCCCCCTCGGCGCCGTCATGGACACCGGCTGGGTGATCTACGGCACCCTCCTGATCGTCGGCGCGTTCCTCGTGTTCGACCCACGCAAGGGCGCCCGCCCAGTCAGCATGGTGAGTCTCGCCGTCCTCTCCGGCATCGGGGTCGCACTCGTCGGCATCTTCCAGGGCTCCAACGCCAACGTCGATAGCGGCCTGATCGCCTTCCACACCCTCGGCGCGCAGGGCGTCATGCTCGCCGGAAACCTCATGGCGATCGCCGTCGGAGCCAACGGAGCCCGCATCGGCCTCGGGAGGAGCCGGTCGATCGCGAGCATCGCACTCGGCACCGCCGGCCTGATCGCGTTCCCCCTCTTCATGGCCGACGTCTTCACCGGCTGGATGTGGAACATCGGCCTGTTCGAGCGCGCCGTGATCTACCCGATCATGATCGGTCACGTCCTCCTCGGAAGCGGCCTGGCCGCTGCCCAGCGCCGTCATGCGACGTGCCCGCCGACACCGCTCCACGTGCAAGTGACGAACTGAGGAGACACCGATGGCACAGGTATTGGTCACCGGAGGCACCGGATTCATCGGCAGCTGGTGCGTCCTGGCACTGCTCGACGCCGGGCACACCGTACGCACCACGGTTCGCGACCCGCGGCGCGAGCCGGCTCTGCGCTCCTGGCTGCACGCAGCCGAGCCGTTCGACGACGACCATCTCACGGTTGTACGCGCCGACCTCGAGCACCGCGACGGCTGGGACGCAGCCGTCGCCGACTGCGACTTCGTCCTCCACGTCGCCTCGCCGACGCTGCGCGGCACACCGGCGAACGACGACGAGATGGTGGTCCCAGCACGCGAGGGCGTCCTGCGGGTTCTGCGTGCCTCCCGCGACGCCGGAGTGCGCCGCGTCGTCCTGACGAGCGCCTTCGGTGCCATCGGGATCGGGCATCCTCCGCGCTCGACCCCGTTCACCGAGGAGGACTGGACCAACATCGACAGCGACATCCCGCCCTACCAGCGCTCCAAGACGCTCGCCGAGCGCGCCGCCTGGCAGTTCGTCGAAGAAGAAGGCGGCGGTCTCGAACTGACAGCGATTCATCCCGTGGGAGTCCTTGGACCACTCCTCGGCCCGGACGACCCACCATCGCTGCGTCTCGTGCGCAGAATGCTCGAGGGACGGGTCCCTGCGTGCCCGCCCTTCGGGATGGGGTACGTCGACGTGCGCGACGTGGCGGACCTGCACCTGCGCGCGATGACAGATCCGGCAGCCGCCGGCGAGCGCTTCCTCGCCATCGCCGGCCACAGCCTGCGCCTCGTCGACCTCGCGCGCATACTGCATGCCCGCATGGGCGAGCGCGCCGCGAAGGCCCCGACCCGCGAGCTGCCGCTGCTGCTCACGCGCGCACTCGGGATCGTCAACCCCGAACTGCGACTGCTCAGGCACCAGCTCGGCCGGGACCTCGACGCCACCAGCGC
Organism: Streptomyces sp. NPDC087859; assembly: GCF_044742595.1. NCBI lineage: Bacteria > Bacillati > Actinomycetota > Actinomycetes > Kitasatosporales > Streptomycetaceae > Streptomyces > Streptomyces sp. NPDC087859. The sequence continues at coordinate 76,220 of NZ_JBIUUU010000005.1, forward strand.
AAAGGCGGAACGCCTCCTGAGATGGCGGGCGCGTCCCATCGAGGACACCATCGCCGAGACTGCCGAGAGCATCCTCGCCCACGGCATCGTCAAATGACCGGCTCGTGACCGGACAGCGCCCTCAACGCCGGTCGTCCGCAGGACGAGCCGCTGGGCAGGTGCTCCCGTCGCGGGCTGTTCGGCGGGTCCACCGGAGAGCCGCGGTGATGCTGACGCCGAGGGTGTTGCAGGCCCGCCAGACACCGTTCCGGCGGGGACCTCCGTGCGGAGCCGTGAGAGGCCGGAACCGCACCGAAGGGCTCCGGCGCGGCTTCGGCGTGAGATCGGTTGCGCTCGCACGAGTGGTTCCCGGGAGCGGCGCAGGAACGCCTGCCCGAGGAGCCGACCCGCCGCAGGAAGGCACTCCCCGGTGCGAAATACTCTGCCGATGAGATCACGCACTTCCCCGGTCAGCGAGCCGATCACGATTCGGAGGGCCGTCGCGCGGGATGCCAAACGGCTCACGCGGCTCGTGCGTGGCTCAGGCGCCTACGAGGGTAAGTACGCGGCCGCGGTGGCGGGCTACCGGGTCGGACCTGATTACATCGAGGCCCACCGCGCCTTTGTGGCCGTCGGCGCCGACGAGCACGGAGGCCGGGTTCTCGGGTTCTACTCGCTCGTCCTCGCACCACCGGAGCTCGATCTGCTGTTCGTCGCCGACGAAGCGCAAGGACGGGGTATTGGGCGGCAGCTCGTGGCGCACATGCAGTCCGAGGCCCGTGCCGCCGGGATCGACCGTCTCAAGGTTGTGTCGCATGTTCCCGCCGAGGACTTCTACCACCGCGTGGGTGCGGTGCGGACCGGGACCGCGTTGGCGAACCCGCCCGCCGTGCCGTGGGACCGCCCCGAATTCGAGTTTCGCATTCCTCCGGAATGACGTGGTGTGCTGGTGGTCTGTGCATGAGGCGAGGGCGAGGTTGTGGAGATGGGCGACGGCTAGGTGGGTGGCGTTGTGCTCCTCCTCGCCCGGGCGAGTGCGACGGGGTAGGCGAGGGCACCAGGAGACAGGTGCTCCTGCCATGACGCCGTGACGGGGCCAGGGGCCGTGGGCAGCAGCAGGGACCGCCCCGCCGTCGAGTGGAGCAGGACACGGCGGGCCGTTGAGGACCGACAGTGGCGCGAGGTCGCGGCCGAAGGGCAGGAATTCCGCCGGCTCATCTACGCCGACCACGTCGGCCTGTTCGCCGAAGAGACCGGCCTGTCCGGCGAACGGTTTGGAGACTTCCCGCAAGCCGTCACCCGCTTGGCCCTGATCGGTGCCGTCCGGGCCCTGGACGATGAGCTCGACCGTGGCGAAGGCAGGACCGGTTGGCCGCACGAACCCTAGGCTGGCAGCTGGCGCAGGTGCCGCGTCACGGTCACTGCTGCGGCGCCTTCGGCGGTGTTGCCGTCCCGGGGCCGGTGGCATGGGCCCGGCCGGCGCGCGGCAGCAGCGCCGCCGCGGTCAGTCCGCCCAGGCCCACGACCGCAAGCGCCGCCATGGCCGCCGCGTACGCGCCCTTGCTGAGCCCCGAGACCAGGATCGTGCCCGCGACGGCCGTGCCGAGTGAGGAGCCGAGGTTGGAGATGCTCCGCGACAGGCCGGAGATCTCGCCCTGCTGCGTCTCGGGGAAGCACGACTGGACCAGGTTCACCGACGGGGTGAGCATCACCCCCAGACCCAGCCCGATCAGCAGCAGGCCGGGGGCGAACGCCCAGGCGCCGGGCTTCCAGGAGACCAGGGCCAGCAGCATGGCGATGCCGGCGATCGTCACGACGAAGCCCGCCATGATGAGGGTGCGCTGTGCACGGCGCCGGGCCAGCTTCTCGGCGGCCAGTGAGGAAGCGAGGATGCCGAGGGTCGCGGCGGTGAAGATGACGCCGGTGTCGATTGCGTCGTAGCCGCGGACGACCTGCAGGTAGGCGGCGACAGTGAAGGAGACGCCCATCAGCATCAGCCACTGCGTGTTCTGGGTGACCAGGCCGAGGTTGGAGATGCGATTGCGGAACAGGTCCGTCGACAGCAGCGCCTCCCGGCCGGAGCGCTCGCGGCCGCGCACCCAGGCGAAGAAGCCGACCAGCACCAATGCACCGGCCAGCAGCAGGCCCAGTGCCAGCCAGCCGTTGTTGTCGACGGCCAGGATTCCCGTGACGAGCAGTACCAGGCCCGCCGCCGACAGCACAGCTCCGACCGTGTCGAAGGGTCGGGTGGGGTCGGGCGGCAGCGGATCGGTGATTCCTCGGCTGAGAACCACGATCACCACGATCACCAGCGCCTGGAACACGAACGCGGCCCGCCAGCTGATCGCGCTCGTGATCAGCCCGCCGATCAGCGGACCGGCGGCCGCCCCGATCCCGCCCATCGCCATGATCGCGCCGAACGCACGCGCCCGGGATGCCACATCGGTGAACAGCAGCGTGGTCAGGATGTACACCGGCGGGATCAACAGTGCCGTACCCACACCCTCCAGAATCGAGTTCCCGAGGATCAGCACGCCCAGCCCTGGCGCGGCCGCACTGAGCACCGCCCCCACCCCGTAGACCACGAGCCCCGCCAGCAGGCAGCGCTTGCGCCCCCACTTGTCGGTCAGCTTCCCGCCCGGGATCATCAGCGCGGCCATCACCAGCAGGAAGATCGTGATCGCGGTCTGGACACCCTGCACGGTGGTGTCCAGGTCCTCGCTGATGTCGTTGATCATCACGTTCATGTTGGAGCCGGCGAAGCTGCAGATGAACTGGGCCAACGCCAGCGGAGCGAGCACCCGCCGTGCCCCCGCCGCACGTCCCCCGGCTCCTGTCGCTGCCGTGCCCGCCATGCCACCACCTGCCCGTTTGCCGCTTTTGATGTCCTGAGAACTGGCCCTCGTCGCCGCGAGCGGCCCGGCGCTGACGGAACGCAACCGCCGCCAAGACCGTCGCATGGTCGTCCGCTGTGGCGTCGAAGGCGCGCAGCAGGAGCCACCTTCAACAGACTCCACAAGAACCTCGACCGCCACTCCGGGCGGCCGGATCGCGATCCCGGCGGCACTCCACTCTCTGTGGAGCGTCTTCGCCGAGGAGAGGAACGCCAGCCGGCCGACCGCATCCTCGTCTTCTACCGGATGAATTGTCGCCCTTTGTTCTCAAGTTGATGGGCGGGGGCGACGTCCCTATCTACGATGGCGGCCTGGCCGCTGCGTGGAGCGGCGAACCGACGCCGGCCGGTTGCGAGGCCGGCTAGGAGGACGGTGGCTCATGGCGTACGACAGGGAGCTCGCAGACCGTATTCGTGAAGCCCTGGCGGGAGTGACGCAGGTGCGCGAGGTGCGCATGTTCGGCGGGCTCAGCTTCATGGTCAACGGCAAGATCACCGCTACTGCGAACGCCGGCGGTCAGCTCATGGTCCGCTGCGATCCCGACAGAGTCGAGGCCTTGCTCGAGCGCGAAGGTGCCAGCTGGCCGGAGATGCGTGGCCGCAAGATGAGTAAGGGCTGGATCGTTGTCGACGATGGCGGCACTGCATCGGACCAGGCATTCAAATTCTGGTTGGACGAAGCGCTGGACTACAACACGAAGGTAAGCGCCGGCGGTTGATATGGCCCTGCGTGACCTTTGCCGCCGCAGAGGCGGAACGCTGGCTGGAGGACCAGACCCAGATGCCGCGAGAGCTCTCGCGGAACAACAGCAGGCCTACGCGGAACAGCTGCAAGCGGAGGTGGCCGTCAGGCCGGCCGAACGACAGGACGCGCGGGGTCGGCGGGCAGCCGACCGGATGGCTTTGCACCCCTGCGTCGCGGTCTGCCGCTCGACACACCGGGCGAGAGGCCTCCCTCGCCCGCCAGGCCGCGCGGTGGATCACCACCACCCCGTCTCGGCATGCAGGCGGTGGTCTTTCCCTTGGCCTGCGCTGAAGAGGCAGGCTGCGTGGCGCGACGACGGCGAGGCGATTCCAGCTGGCAGACCAAGACGCTGGGGAGTAGGGGCACAGTGGCGGGGTATACGGTGCGTCGTCGGCCGCTTCGGCGGCGTGAACGACCTGGGAGGGGAACAGCATGGCGCCCATGAGCATGGTGGCAGCACAAACCCGGACGGCCGAGCTGCCCGAGGTCGCTGACCCGTCCCGGGTGGCGCCCAAGGACGCCCGCGAACTGTCCAAGCTGTTCTTCCAGCAGCTGGCCGTGCTGGAAGAAGGCACCCCGGAGTATCAGTACGCGCGGAACACGCTGATCGAGATGAACATGTCCCTGGTCCGCTTCGCGGCGGGCCGGTTCCGCAGCCGCGGGCCGGAGGAGATGGAGGACATCGTCCAGGTCGGCATGATCGGGCTGATCAAGGCGATCGACCGCTTCGAGTTGTCCCGGGAGGTGGAGTTCACCTCGTTCGCCATTCCCTACATCGTCGGTGAGATCAAGCGGTTCTTCCGTGACACCACCTGGGCCGTGCACGTACCGCGTCGGCTGCAGGAAGCCCGGGTCCAGCTGGCCCGTGCCACCGAGGAACTGCGCAGCCGGCTGGGCCGCACCCCGACGGTCAAGGAGCTGTCGGAGCTGATGAGCCTGCCCGAGGACGAGGTCCGCGAGGCCCGCCTGGCCGCCAACGGCTACAACTCCGCTTCCCTGGACGCCACGATCAGCGGCAGCGCGGACGGCGAAGCCGTCCTGCAGGACTTCATCGGCGCACAGGACACGGATCTGGAGCTGGTGGAGGACTTCCACGCCCTTGCCCCGCTGATCGCCGAACTCGACGAGCGCGACCGGCAGATCATCCATATGCGGTTCGTCGAGGAATGCACCCAGGCGCAGATCGGCGAACGCCTGGGTGTCTCCCAGATGCACGTCTCCCGGCTCCTGTCCCGCACCCTTGCCCGACTGCGCGAAGGCATGCTCACCACTCGCTGACACCGGACGGGCGGTTACGGTGCGGGGCGAAGCCGACGCCGACCTCCACCGCCCATTTGTCGTCCCGCGTGCGCCATGTGACCCGCGCCCCCGTGACCCGGCCTGCCGGGGCGGGGGCTGCGCTCGGCGGCCCGCCACCCGCTCGGGTGAAGACACGGCAGCGGTGGAACCCTCACAGAGGCACCGGGCGTAGTGCCGTAGATGGACCCGATCCACGAGACGCACGTGAGCGAGCCGGGCCTGCTTGTCGTCGACGTCGCGGCCGCCGACGACGCCACCGCACCCGGCTTCCAGCAGCTGCTCGCCGACCGGTGGGCGACGGCCACAAACGACGGCATCGAACCGGAGACGCCGGCGTCTCCGGTCCTGCCGGCGCGATCCAACTCGAGGTGGGGCGCCACCCGTACGCAACTTCCCGCAGGATGATCCATGGGCCATCACGTCTCAGTGGGCGTTGCAGCTCATCTCTGCGGGTCGGGTCTTGTGTCGGCCGGCCGACTGCGATTGCTGTGCCAGTCCAGTATCAGGACCGTGGCGTCGTCCTTGAGGCTGCCCTGGCAGGCGTCGAGCACCGCGGCGGTCAGGCTCCGGACGGCTTCTCGCGGGTGCAGCGCGCGGGTGTCGTGAACGATCGAGGCCAGGTCGACGGCCGCGGCACCGCGCTCCTGCATGCCGTCGGTGAGCAGGACCAGGCGGTCCCCGGGACGCAAGTGCAGTTTCTGCAGGTGGTAGGGGGTGGGTGCCGCTACGCCGAACGGCAGGTTGGCGGCGAGTGCCACCTCCTTGACGGTGTTGTCACGCATCAGCAGCGGCCGGGGGTGGCCGGCGTTGACCAGTTCGCACAGGCCCGTTTCGAGGTCGACGCACAGCAGCTGTCCGGTGGCCAGGCCGCTGCTGTGGCTCAGCAGAGCCTGATGGGCGTGGTGGGCCTGCTTGAGGGCGTCGCAGCCGCTGCGGCGTGCCCGCCGCAGCGCGCCGACCAGCAGGGTGGCAAGCAGCGCGGAGTTCGTGTCGTGGCCCATGGCGTCGGTGATCGACAGATGCAGGGTGTCGCGGTCGAGGGTGTAGTCGTAGGTGTCGCCACCGATGTCGTCGGCCGGGACCAGCCCGGCGGCCAGAGTGAACTGGGCGGCCTCGCAACAGGGGGCCGAGGGCAGGAGTTGGTGCTGGATCTCCGCGGCCAGGCTGGTCTCTGTGGTGCGCCGGCCCAGGTGGTACAGGTCGGTGAAGCGCCGGTCCGTGACGATGATGTAGGCCAGTGTGTGGGCCGCGTCGCGGACCTGTCGCAGCACCGTGTCGTCCGCGGACTGCAGGGTCACCTCCAGGACGCCGATGCAGTCGCCGCGGTTGGTGACCGGTGTGATGACGCGCCGTCCGCCCTGGCTGTCCGGCGCCACATACTGGCGCTGGCTCTGCAGCACGCTGTCGTAGACGCTGCCCTGCAGGTCGATCGGCTCGCCAGGGTCGGCGGGCTCGTCGCCGGCTGCGGCGAGGCGTACCAGCCGCTGGCCGATGAGGTCGACAAACAGAAAGGACACGCTCTCGGCACCGAACCGCTTCTGCAGGTCGTGTGCCACGACGTCGACGGACTCACCGGGCGGGGCCGCTTCCGCAGCGGCCAGCAATTCGCCCAGTTCAAGGTCTCCACCCTTCACAGCAACCTCCTGTCGGTTGCCGCATCTTCTTCCCCGAGTCTGCGCAACCTCACCTGATCGGCCCATTTTGCCTGGTCAGGGCAGCTGGCCAGATCGGTACGAACAGATCCCGGGACATCAGGCGGCGGGAACGAGCGCTCAAGCCCATCCCTCGAGGCAAGTGAGGCTCCTGCGGGCCAGGTGTTCACCCTGGACGGTCGGCGCATCGTTGACAGGGGCAGCTTCTCCTACGCGATCGGTCACGGGTGAGGGTCTGTTCGAGCGCATGCTCGGCCAGCTCGACCACTGCCTGACCAACCATCAGAAGTTCGATGAAGTGATCGCCTTCGACACGCCCGCACCAGCACTCCTCGTGGCAGCTGCTTGCAACGGATCATGGCCGAACGTGCGGGAATCCCGCTGCTCCGCCACCGCGTCATCCGTACGCCGACATCTGGCCGGCACCTGACCTGCCGGTCAGCCGGTCCGGCAGCACGCTCTGCGTGCGGTGCTGCGTCTTCTTCCCTATGGGCCCCTGGCCGCCGACGGCAGTCTGCTGCAAAACACGGCTTGGAGGCTCACAGTGACAGCAGGACCGGCCCCCGAGAGGGCCTTGGACGGCGTCGACACCCGCACCGCATCCTTTGCCCAGCGCCGACTGTGGTTCATGGACCAGCTCGCCGGCTCCTCCAGCGGGTCGATGCTCCCGCTGGTCCTGAGGCTGAGCGGTTCCCTGGACGTGGACCGGCTGCACCGGTCGCTGTCCGCGATCGTGGACCGGCATGAGGTGCTGCGCTCGAGGTTCACCGCCGTCGACGGTGAACCCGTTCAGGTGGTCCACGCCCCGGCCGGCATCGTCCTGGAACGCGCCGAGGTGAGTGGTCCGGACGAGCTCTACCGCCGCTACCTCGGGCGGCCCGTCGACCTGGCCGCGCAGCACCCGGTCCGGGCCGTCCTCGCACGCGTCGCGGCGGACGAGCACCTGCTGCTGATCGAGGTGCACCACATCGCCGTGGACGGCTGGTCCTGGGGCGTGCTGCTGGAGGAACTCGCCGCCGGGTACCGCGGTGAGGCCGTCGCCGCGCCCGCCGTCTCCTACAGCGACCTGGCATGTGCCCAGGCGGAACGTCTGCGTGGCCCGCGGCTGGAGCGGCTGCTCGCGCACTGGCGGGAGCGCCTGTCCGGACTCACTCCGCTGGACCTGCCGACGGACCGGCCGCGGCCTCGTACCTGGGATGGTGCAGGTGACGTCGTCCGCTTCGATCTGCCCGCCGACGTGGTCGCCGCTGTCGACTCCTACGCCCGTTCCCGCCGTGCCACCCGGTACATGTTCCTGCTCACCGCCTATCAGGTGCTTCTCGGGCACTGGGCGGGCCGCGAGGACGTCGCCGTGTGCAGCACCCTGGCCGAGCGGTCCCGGCCCGGTGCCGCCGGACTCATCGGCCCGCTGGTCAACACCGTCGTCCTGCGGTCCGACCTCGGTGGCGCGCCGGGGTTCGCCGGCCTGCTGGACCGGGTGCGCAGCCGTGTCCCGGTCGATCTCGCGCACGCCGAGGCACCGTTCGACCTCGTCGTGGGCGCCCTCGGCGGCTCCCGCGACCTGTCCCGGCACCCGCTCGCGCAGGCGTCGTTCACCCTCCTCAACGCGCCGATCCAGCCGGTGCGGATGCCCGATCTGGATGTTTCTCTGGTCGAACCGCCGCTGTCCGAGACCCCGTTGGACGTGTTCCTCGACCTCACCCTGCGTACGGACGGCAGCATCGCCGCACTCCTGCAGTACGCCACTGCCTTGTTCGACGCCGCCACCATGCGCGTTTTCGCCCAGGCGTACGCGGCCCTGATCCGGGCCGTGCTGGCCGCGCCCGACACGCCGGTGCGGGAGTTGGTCCGCGCCCTTCCCGCGCGTCCGGGTGCGCTCGCCCGGCCTCGCCCCGACTGGCATGGTGCCCCCGACCGTCCCGCCGGTCCGGCGCCCGGCCTTGCCTTCTCCGGCGATCCCGCGGCGGTCGCGCTGCGGTGCGGTGGAGAGAGCGCCACGTATGCGGAACTCGAGGCGATGACCGGCGGTCTGGCGGCCGCGCTGCGTGCCGCGGATGTCGAGCCGGGTGACGCGGTGGGGGTGTTGCTGCGTCGGGGCCTGTGGTCGGTCGCGGCCATCGAGGGCATCTGGCGGGCGGGCGGCGTCTACGTGCCTCTCGATCCCGAACTCCCCGCCGAGCGTTTGCGGTACATGGCACAGCAGGCACGCCTGGCCTGCGTGATCACCGACCCGGCGACCGCGGCCGGCGCCGCCGAGCTCGCCCGGGTCCGCCTGGACACCAGCACCGTCGTCCCGCGCCCGGACGGACCCCGCCACCGGCCGCACCCGAGGGAACTGGCCCATGTCATCTTCACCTCCGGTTCCACCGGACACCCCAAGGCGGTCGGCGTCGAGCACGCCGCCCTCGCCTCCCACGTGGCCGCCGTCCGCGCACGCCTCGGCATCACCGCCGCCGACCGCGTCCTGGCCTTCGCCTCGTTCTCCTTCGACGCCTCCCTCGACCAGGTCCTGCCCGCCCTGACCACGGGCGCCTGCGTCGTCATGCGGCCCGACGAGCCGTGGCTGCCCACCCAGGTTCCCGAGATCGTCCAGCGGCACGCCCTGACCGTCGTCAACGTGCCCCCCACCTACTGGGCCGAACTGACACTCTCCCTCGACCGCCGCCTTGCCGCCGCCCTCGGCACCCTGCGCCTGTTGGTCCTGGGCGGCGAGGCCGTCCCGCCCGACACCCTCGCCGCGTGGCGCGCCGCCGTCCCCGGTGTCCGCGTCTGCAACGCCTACGGCCCCACCGAGACCACGGTCACCGCCACCACCTACGACGCCGACGACCCGCCCGCCCACACCGTGCCCATCGGCCGGCCGCTGGGGGAGCGCCGCGTGTACGTCGTCGACGGCGACGACGAGCCTGTCCCGGTCGGTGTCGGAGGTGAACTCCTCATCGGTGGGACAGAGGTGGCGCGCGGCTACCTCGGGCTGCCGGCGCTCACCGCCGACCGCTTCGTGCCCGACCCGTTCGGGCCGCCCGGTGGACGCCTCTACCGCACCGGCGACATCGTGCGCTGGACACCCGGCGGGGACCTGGAGTTCCTCGGCCGCCGCGACGACCAGGTCAAGATCCGCGGTTTCCGTATCGAGCTCGGGGAGGTGGAGACGGTGCTGCGGGCCTGCCCACTGGTCACGCAGGCCGCCGCCCGTCCCGACCGCGCCACCGGCCGCAGTCTCATCGGCTACGTGGTGCCCGCCGCGGACGCCGAGGCCGTTCCCGACCGGGCCGAGCTGCGTGCCTGGTGCGCGCGTCACCTGCCGCAGCACGCCGTCCCCTCGGATTTCGTCGTCCTGGACGCCCTGCCGGTCGGTGTCTCCGGCAAGCTCGACCGGTCCGCGCTGCCCGACCCCGAGCACACCCGTACCGCGGTCGGCCCCGCCTACGCCGCACCGCGCGACGACACGGAGCGGATCGTCGCGGAGGTGTGGGCCGATGTCCTGGGCCTGGACCGGGTCGGGCTGGACGACAGCTTCTTCGACCTCGGCGGTCATTCCCTGCTCGCCACCATGGCCGTCTCCCGGATCGCCCAGCGCCTGGGGCGCGAGGTCGAGCTGCGCACCGTCTTCGAGCACCCCACCGTGCGCGGCTTCGCCCCCGTGGTGGCCGACGCGGGCGTCTCGGGAGCCACCGACGTGGTGCCCGTCGACCGTGACCGGCCCCTGCCGCTGTCCTTCGCCCAGGAGCGGCTGTGGTTCCTGGACCGCACCTCCGACACGGGCGAGTCCTACCTGCTCTGGTACTGCTGGCGGGTCCGCGGCGGCCTGGACCGTGCCGCCTGGCAGCAGGCCCTGGACGACCTGGTCGCCCGCCACGAGGTGCTGCGCACCGCCCTCATCGAGAGCGAGGGGCGCCCGGTGCAGGAGGTGTGCGCGCCGGTCGGGGTGCCGCTGCACTGGGAGCGGGTGCCCGAGGCCGCCGACAGGCAGGACCGCGTGGCGGAGCTCCGCCCACGCGCCGCGGCCTTCGCCACCCGTCGCTTCGACCTCGCCCGGCCGCCCCTGCTGCGCTCGGGTGTGTGGGAACTGGCCGACGACGACCACGTCGTTCTGATCAGCCTGCACCACGCGGTGACCGACGGCTGGTCCAAGGGCGTCCTGCTGGACGAACTCGCCCAGCGCTACCACGCCCGCCTGAGGGGTGAGCGCGCCGCGCTGCCGCCCCTGCCCGTGCAGTACGGCGACTTCGCCGTCTGGCAGCGCGACCGAGCCGACAGCGGCGCCATGGAGGCCCAACTGGCCTACTGGCAGGACGTCCTCGACGGCGCACCGGTGCTGGACCTGCCCACCGACCGGCCCCGTCCCGCCGTGTTCACCGGCCGGGGCGGCGCCGTCGAGATCGCGCTGCCCCATGACCTCGTCGACCGTGTCGACACCCTGGCCCGGGAGCACGGGGCCAGCCGCTTCATGGTGCTGCTCGCCGCCGCGCAGGCGGTGCTGGCCCGCTGGACCGGCCAGAGCGACATCACGGTCGGCACGCCCGTCGCGGGGCGCGGTCGGCTCGAACTGGAGCCCTTGGTCGGCTTCTTCGTCAACACGGTCGTCCTGCGCACGGACCTGTCCGGGCGGCCGACGCTCGCCACCCTCGTGGACCGGGTCCGCGACGTGGTCCTGGGCGCCTTCGACCACCAGGAAGTCCCCTTCGAGAAGGTCGTGGAACGGCTGCGACCCGAACGGGACCTGTCCCGCAATCCGCTCTTCCAGGTCATGGTCGACGTCCAGGACGCCTCAACCGGCGGTTGTGCGCTGCCGGGCCTGGAGGCCACCGACCTCGCCCTGCCGTGGAGTTCGGCCAAGTTCGACCTGACCGCGACCTTCGTGATCCGGGACGCCGGTTTCGCCCTCAACGTCGAGTACGCGGCCGACCTCTTCGACCCGGCCACCGCCACCCGCTTCGCCGACCACGTCGGCCGCCTCCTGCACACCCTCGTGGACTGCCCGGACGTACGCGTCGACGAAGCGCCCCTGCTCCTGCCGGACGAACGCCGCGGCCTGCTCGCCGCCGCCGGTGGCAGCACCGCCCCGCCGCCGGCCTTCGCGGTGGCGGGGCAGCCGGAGGCGACGGCCGTCGTCTGCGAGGACACCGCCCTCACCTACGCCGAACTCGACGCCCGCACCGCCGGCATCGCGGCCGCGCTCGCGGCCGCGGGGGCGGCCCCCTCGGACACGGTCGGCGTGTGCATGGGACGGGGCGTCGCAGCGGTCGCGGCCATGCTCGCCGTCTGGCGGGCGGGCGGCGTCTACGTCCCGCTCGACCCCCAGCTGCCGACACCACGCCTGCGGCACATGCTCCAGGAGGCGGGCGTGCGGCACGTGGTGTGCGACGCGCGCACCCGGGACACCGTCGACACCCTCGACGTGCGGTCCGTCAGCGCCGACGACGCACCGCCGCAGGCCGACGGCCCGCGCCACACTCCCCGTCCCGACGACCTCGCCTACGTCATCTTCACCTCGGGCTCCACCGGCCGGCCCAAGGCCGTCGGGGTCGAACACCACGCCCTCGACGCCCATGTCGCCGCCGCCCGCGAGCTGTTCGCGCTGACCTGCCGGGACCGGGTGCTCACCTTCGCCTCGACCTCCTTCGACGCCTCCCTGGAACAGGTCCTGCCCGCGCTCAGCGTCGGAGCGAGCGTGCTCGTGCGGCCCGACGAGATCTGGGCCCCGGAGGAACTGGCCGACCGGGTCGCCGCGGCCGGGATCACCGTCATGGAACTGACCCCCTCCTACTGGGCGGAGTTCGTGGCCCGCCTGGACGCGCTGGCCCCTCGACTGGGCACGGTGCGGATGCTGGTGACCGGGGGAGAGGCACTGCCCGCCGACCCGCTGGAGCGCTGGTTCGCGCACCTGCCCGGCGTTGCGGTCGTCAACACCTACGGGCCCACCGAGGCGGTCGTCTCGGCCACCGCGCACACCCTGCGGGCCCGCCCGGAGGGCAGGGTGCCCATCGGCCGGGCGCTGGGCAGCCGCCGCACCTACGTCGTCGACCCCCGCGGTGAGCTGGCCCCGCACGGCGTCCCGGGCGAACTCCTCGTCGGAGGGCCGGAGTTGGCCCGCGGCTATCTCGGCCGGCCCGCCCTGACGGCAGAGCGGTTCGTGCCCGACCCGCACGGCGGACCCGGCGCCCGCCTCTACCGCACCGGCGACGTCGTGCGCCGACTGCCCTCCGGAGAGCTGGAGTTCCTCGGCCGCAACGACGACCAGGTCAAGATCCGCGGATTCCGTGTCGAACCCGGCGAGGCCGAGGCGGTCCTGCGGGCTCACCCCGGGGTTCGCGGCGCCGCCGTCCTCGTCCGCACCCTGCACGGCGAGCCCGCACTGGTAGGCTACGTCGCCGGCGACGGCCTCTCCGAGGAGTCCCTGGCCACCCACTGCCGGGCACACCTGCCCCACTACCTCATCCCGTCGGCGTTCGTCCTGCTCGACGCCCTGCCGCTGACCGTCCAGGGCAAGCTGGACGCCGCGGCGCTGCCCGAGCCCGTGGTCCGCGAGACGCACACCCTGGTGCCGCCGCGAACCCCGGCCGAGACGGTCGTCGCCCAGATCTGGTGCGAGGTCCTCGACCTGCCCCGGGTCGGCGTCCACGACGACTTCTTCGCGCTGGGCGGCCACTCCCTGCGCGCGGTATCGGTCGCCTCCCGGCTGCGCATCGCCTTCGACTGCTCCTTCCAGGTCAGGGACCTGTTCGAACACCCCACCGTCGAGCGGCTCGCTGCCGAGGTGGAACGCCGCCTGCTGGAGCTGATCTCCCAGATGAGCGACGACGAGATCGACCTGTCCCTCACCGCCGACCTCTGACCTCCGGCCGGCCGCCGTCCGCCGGCTGTCCCCGGTACGCGGGTCTCCGCCAAAGGGCCCGCCCGGCGGACACCACCCGCCGCCTGGGTCCGCAGCCCCCTTTCGGCGGCCCACGCCCGCAGCCCTGCCACAGACCTTGAGATTCGGAGTGCCCTCATGACCACGTCCGACGTGCGCCCCGGCCCCCTGCCCGCGGGAGGCGGCCTCTCCCCGGCCGCCCGGCGACTGCTGGAACAGCGGCTGCGCGGCCGGTCGACCGGCCGCGACGACGGCCCCGTCCGCGTCCGGCCCCGCCCGGAGCGAACTCCGCTGTCCGCCGCCCAGCAGCGCCTGTACTTCCTGGACCGGCTCGACCCCCAAGCCGCGACCTACCTGCTGCCCGCCGCCTGGCGGCTCAGCGGCCGGCTGGACGTTCCGGCCCTGCGTGCCGCCCTCGCCGACCTCGTCGTACGCCACGAACAGCTGCGTGTCGTCTTCCCCGAGCACGAGGGCGTCCCCTACCAGCGCGTCCTGCCGGCCGACGACGCCGTGCTCGACCTCGTCGACGCCGCCCCGGAGGGCGAAGACGCGGGCCGCCACCTGGACGCCGTCGTCCACGCCGCTGCCCTGCGCCCCTTCGACCTCGCCCGCGAACCCGCCTTCCGGGCGACGCTGGTGCGCGCCGGCGACGACGACCACGTCCTGGTGCTGGCCATGCATCACATCGTCTCCGACGGTTGGTCCCTCGACATCCTCATGCGCGACCTGGTCGAGCTGTACCGGGCCAGGCGCGAGGGATGCCGTGCCGAACTGCCCGAACTGCCCCTGGACTACGCCGACTACGCGATCTGGCAGCGCGCCGCCGACCAGGGCCCCACCCTCGACCACTGGACATCCCGGCTCGCCGGACTCACCCCGCTGGACCTGCCCACCGACCACCCTCGCCCCGACACCCCCTCCAGCCACGGTGCCGTCCACGCCGTCACCCTCCCGGCCACCCTGACCGACGCCCTCGCCACCCTGGGCCGCACGTTCGGGACGACGCCGTACATGACCGTGCTCGCCGCCTTCCAGGCCGCGCTCGCCTTCCACAGCGGACAGCACGACATCGCCGTCGGCACCGTCGTCGCCAACCGTGAACGGGCCGAGACCGAACAGCTCGTCGGGTTCTTCGTCAACACGCTCGTGCTGCGCGGTGACCTCTCGGACGACCCGACCCCGGCCGCACTGCTGCACCGCACCCGCGACCGGGTCCTTGAGGCGTTCTCGCACCAGTCGCTGCCCTTCGAGAAGGTCGTCGAAGCCCTCAGCCCCGAGCGCGACCTGGCCCGCAACCCGCTCGTGCAGGTGCTGTACACGCACACCGAGACCGGTGCGGGCACCCTCACCCTCGGTGAGGCCGACGGCACGCCCTACCGGATCGGGCTCACCACCGCCAAGTTCGACCTCACCCTCGACCTGCGCGACGGCGGCGGCCGCACCGAACTCGCCTTCGTCTACCGGCCCGACCTCTTCGCCGAGGAGTCCGTCGCCGCACTCGCCCGGCACACCGTCGCGTTCCTGGAGGCTTTCCACGCCGCCCCCGACGCGCCGCTGAGCACCGTCGACCCGCTCAGCACGGCCGAACGCGGCCGCCTGCTCGGACCGGACGGCCCCGCCCGCACCACCGAGACCCCCGCCGCCCTGCCGCGCACCGCCGCCGACCGGCTCGCCGACCACATCGCCCGCACCCCGCAGGCGGTCGCCGTCACCGGCTCGGGACGGAGCATGACGTACGCCCAACTCGACTCGGCAGCGACGGCGTTGGCCCGCCGCCTGCGCGCCGCGGGCGTCACGAACGGCTCCCTGGTCGGCGTCTGCCTCGACCGCACCCCCGACCTGGCCGTCGCCCTCCTGGCCGTCTGGCGGGCCGGGGCCGCCTACCTCCCCCTGGATCCGACCCACCCCAGGGCGCGGCGCGAGTTCACCGTCACCGACTCCGGCATCGAACTGATCGTCACGGACTCCGCCACCCACGGCGCCGTTGCGGGCCTGCCGGCCCGGCTCGTGGAGCTGGACGCGGCCGAGGACGGTGTCCCGGTCCAGGACGCCCCGCTGGCAGAGGACGTCGTCCCGGCCCACGAGGACCTCGCCTACGTCATCTACACCTCGGGCTCCACCGGCCGACCCAAGGGCGTCGAGATCACCCACGGCAACCTGGCCTGGCTGCTCGGCGCCGCCGACCGCCACTTCGACTTCGGTCCCGCCGACGTGTGGACCCTGATGCACTCGCCCGCCTTCGACTTCTCCGTCTGGGAACTGTGGGCACCGCTGGCCACCGGAGGGCGCGTCGCGGTCCTCACTGCTGACGAGGTGCGCGATCCGGCCGCCGTGCACCGGGTCCTGCGCGAGGAGGGCGTCACCGTCCTGAACCAGACCCCGGCCGCCTTCAAGGGTCTGCGTTCCCACCTCCAGGAGGCCGGGACCGACTTCTCCGCCCTCTCCCTGCGCACCGTCGTCTTCGGCGGTGACGCCTTCGACGTGCGCGACTACGGCGACTGGTTCACCGCCGCGGGGCCCCGCCCGGCGTTGGTGAACATGTACGGGATCACCGAGACCACCGTCCACGTCACGATCCGCACCATTACCGAGGACGACGTCCACGGCAGTGTCCGCTCACCCGTGGGGCGCCCGCTCACCGGAGCCCACGGCTACGTCCTGGACGCCTGGGGGCGCCTCGTCCCGCACGGCACCGTCGGCGAGCTGTACGTCGCCGGCGGCGGAGTGGCCCGTGGTTACCGCAACCGGCCCGAGCTGAGCGCGGAACGCTTCCTCGAGGACCCCTTCGCCGCCCCCGGCACTCGCATGTACCGCACCGGCGACCTCGTCCGGGTCCTGCCCGACGGGCAGCTCGCCTACGTCGGCCGCGCCGACCACCAGGTCAAGATCCGCGGCTACCGGATAGAGCCCGGCGAGATCGAGACCGCCCTGCGCGCCCTGCCCGGCGTCGCCGACACCGCGGTCGTGGCCCGCCGCGACGACGGCGCCGCCCGCCTCGTCGCCCACGTCGTCACCCCCGAGGGCCGCCCCCTGGACGCCCCCGCCCTGCGCGAACGGCTGCGGCTGACGCTGCCCGAGTACATGGTCCCCGCCCTGTTCGTACGCCACGAGCGACTGCCCCTGACCGCCAACGGCAAGGTGGACCGTGCCGCTCTGACCGCCGTGCGCCCCGCCTCGACAGGAGGGTCCGCCTACGTCGCCCCGCAGGGGGTGACCGAGCGCGCCCTCGCGGAGGTGTTCAGTCAGGTCCTGAGCGTCGAGCGGGTCAGCCGTACCGACAACTTCTTCGACCTCGGCGGCGACTCCATCCTCGCCCTGCGCCTGGTCGGCGTCGGCCGGCTCGCCGGACTCGGCTTCACCGTCGCCGACGTCTTCCGTGCCCGCACTCTGGCCGATCTCGCGGAACTGGTCACCGACGCCGCCGACACCCCCGAACCGGTCGCCCCCTTCTCCCTGATCGACCCCGCCGACGCGGACCGGCTGCCCGCGGGCCTCGCCGACGCCTACCCGCTCACCATGCTCCAGGCCGGCATGCTGCATGAGATGCTCGCCGACCCCCGGCGCGGCGCCTACCACAACGTCACCGACCTGAAGATCACCGTTCCCGAGGGCTTCGACGCCGCCGCCTTCCAGGCCGCCGTCGACGCCGTCGTCGCCGCGCACCCGATCCTGCGCACCTCCGTCGACCTCGTCACCTACCGCGAACCCCTCCAACTCGTCCACCGGGCCGCCCACCTGCCCGTCGGCTACACCGACCTGCGCCATCTGCCCCGTGAGGAGCAGCGCGACAGACTGCGCCGCTTCGTCGACGCCGAGTTCGACCGCCGCTTCGACCTGGCCACCGCCCCCCTCGTCCGGATCCACCTGCACCACATCACCGACCACGACCTGCGCCTGGTCCTCACCGACTGCCACGTCGTCCTCGACGGCTGGAGCCTGACCTCCCTCGTCGCCGACCTGCTGGCACTGCACCGCGAAGCGGTCACCCAGCGCACCGCACCGCGCCCGCCGAGCGTCCCGGCCTTCGCCGAATACGTCGCCCTGGAGCGGGCCGCGCTCGACAGCGAGGAATCCCTGGCCTACTGGCGCGACCGGCTCGCCGCACTGCGCCCGGTCACCCTGCGCCGCCGCACCGACGGGGCAGCCGTGGACGGGCCGCCGGTGCACGAGGTGCGACGCTCCTACGCCCACCTCGCCGAACGCATCGGCCGCCTCGCCAAGGAGGCGGGCGTGCCCCGCCGCACCGTGCTCCTCGCCGCCTTCCACCACACCATGAGCCTGTTCGCCGACCGGGACACCAGCGTCCAGGGACACAGCATCGGCCTGGTCACCAACGGACGCCCCGAGGTGCCCGGCGCCGACCGGATGCGCGGACTGTTCCTCAACACCGTGCCGTTCGGTGTGGAGCGGCCGCGCGGCGACTGGCTGGCCTACCTGCGGGACGTGTTCGGCGCCGAGCAGGAGATGCTCCCGCACCGCCGGGTGCCCCTGGTGCGCATCGCCCAGCTGCGGCCCACCGAACCGAACCTGACCGACACCGTCTTCAACTACGTCAACTTCCACCGCCTGGCGCACGACTCCTGGGACGACTCCCTGGAGATCGCCCGCACCATGTTCCCGCTGCTGGTGAACGCGAGCGTCAACGCCTTCACCCTGGACGCCGACCCGGAGTACGTCGCCCCCGCCACCGCCGAACAGGTCGCCGACGTGTTCGTGGCCCAGCTGGAGGCGATGACCGCCGACCCGCACGCCCGGGTGAGCCGGCCCGCGGCGGGCGGCGCCGCCCGCGCGACCGTCCTGGACTGGGCCGCGGGCCCGGATCTGCCCTCCTCCCCACTGCTGTTCCACGAGCACGTCGCCGAGCAGGCCGCCCGCACCCCGCACGCGGTCGCCGTCGAACACCGCGGGCAGCCGCTGACCTACGCCGAGCTGCACGAGCAGGCCGAACAGGTGGCCCGCAGGCTGAGGCTGCTCGGTGTCGGCCCGGAGACCGTGGTCGGCATCTGCGTCGACCGGGGCCCGGACTGGGTGCGCGCCGCCCTCGGCGTGCTGCGCTCCGGCGGTGCCTTCGTCCCGCTGGACCCCCAACACCCCACCGAGCGGCTGGCGTTCATGGCCCAGGACAGCGGCATGCGGGCGCTGCTGACCCAGCGGGCACTGGACGGCGCCGTACCCTTCGACGGCCCCACGATCCACCTGGACGTACCCGCCGAGCCGGTCGGACCCGTACCCGGCCGCGCACCCGACGCCGACACCCTCGCCTACCTCATCTACACCTCCGGCTCCACCGGTGTCCCCAAGGGCGTCGCGATCGCGCACCGCGGCCTGTCCAACATGCTCGAAGGACAGCGCGACCTGGTGGACCCCACCGCCGAGGACCGCATCCTGCAGTTCGCCTCCTTCGGCTTCGACGCCTCCATCCTGGAACTGACCTGGTCCCTCGCCAACGGCGGCTGCCTGGTCACCGCGCCCAAGGAGGACCTGCGTCCCGGCCCCGACCTGGCCCGCACCCTGCGCGCGGCCCGGATCACCGGCGGCATGCTGCCGCCCAGCGCCCTGGCCGTCCTCGGCGAGGACACCTTCCCCGACCTGCGCGTGCTGCAGGTGGCGGGCGAGGCCTGCCCCGGCGAACTCGCCGACCGCTTCTCGCCCGGCCGGCGCTTCCAGAACGTCTACGGCCTCACCGAGACCACCGTGTGGTCCGTCGCCGCCGACCTCGCCCCCGGCCAGGGCCGGCCGCCGATCGGCACCCCGATCCGCAACACCCGCATCCATGTCCTCGACGACGACCTCCAGCCCGTCCCGGTCGGTGTCCCCGGCGAGATCCACCTCGGCGGACAGGCCGTCGGCCGCGGCTACCTCGGCCGGCCCGCCCTGACTGCCGCCACCTACGTCCCCGACCCCTACGGCGAGCCCGGCGAACGGCTGTGCCGCACCGGCGACCTCGGCGCCTACCGGCCCGACGGAACCGTGGAGTGGCTCGGTCGCCGCGACGCCCAGGTGAAGCTGCGCGGCTTCCGCATCGAACTCGGCGAGATCGAGCACGCGCTCAGGCAGCTGCCCGGCATCCGCCAGGCCGTGGTCCTGCACCGCACCGACCTGCCCGGCGGTGAACCCGCCCTGGTCGCCTACCTCGTCACCACCGGGACCGACGGGTACACCCCCGAGGACCTGCGTGGCGCACTGCGGACCAGTCTGCCCGCGTACATGCTGCCGTCGCGGTTCGTCGTCCTGGACGAGATGCCCGTCAACCGCAGCGGAAAGATCGACAAGCGGGCGCTGCCCCTGCCGCCGACCGAACTCGACCAGGACGAGAGCGAGTACGTCGCGCCCGCCACCGCGGCGGAGCGGATCCTCGCCGAGATCTGGCGCGAGGTGCTGGGGCTGTCCCGCATCGGTGTCCACGACGACTTCTTCCGGATCGGCGGCAGCTCCCTGTCCACCGTCCGGGTGTCGTTGATGGCCGCCGGACGCGGACTGCCGGTGACGGTGGGCGATCTGATCGAACACCCCACCCTCGCCCGCCTCGCCGCCCACGCCACCCGCGCAGTCGGCGCCGGACTGCCCCGGACCGTCACCTCCGAGGTGCGGCTGCGCGAGGGCGAGGGCGAACCCCTGTGGTGCGTGCACCCCACCGGGGGCAGCGCCGCCTGGTTCGTACCGCTGGCCCGCGCCCTGCCGCCCGGCCGGCCCGTCCACGCCTTCCAGGCCCGCGGCCTGCTCGGCGGCGTCGACCCCAGCACCGTGACCGGCATCGCCGCCAACTACGCCGCCGAGATCACCGACCGCGGCGTGCCGGGCCCGCACGCCCTGCTCGGCTGGTCCATGGGCGCCAACATCGCCCTGGAGATGGCCACCCAGCTCCACCAGAGCGGGCACCCGGTCGCCCCGCTCGTCCTCATCGAGCCCTACCTGCCCAACCCCGCCGCCCGCGCCCGCCTCGAAGGTGTCACCCGGGACCTGCGCGAAGCCCTGCGGTTGCGGGACCGGCTGCGCGAACTGCCCGCCTCCCCACAGCGGGACCGGGCCACCGCCGAACTCACCGCGACCCTCCTGGGCGCCGGTATGAGCCCGGCCGAGGCGGCCCTCGTCGAGGGCGCCCCCATCGAGGTCTGGCACTCCCTGCTCGCCGCGCTGGCCGGCTACGAGGTCCGGCCCTATCCCGGCCACATCCACCTGGTGGTCGGCAGCGAGGCCGCCGGCCTGCCCCGTGGCGTCGCGATGCCCGGCCTCGACGTCGACTACGAGACCTACGTCGCCCGCTGGCGCGAGACCGCACGGGGCGGGCTGACGCTGCACATCAGCGACGGCGACCACATGTCGATGATGGCCGAGCCCCAGGTCACCGGAATCGCCGGCCTGCTCGCGGCCCTGGAGACGGGAGAAGCCCGATGACCACGCACGCCCCCGCCCGCACCGAGCGCTACCTGCTCGCCCCCGACCTGGTCGCCGACCCCTACGGTCACCTCGACGCCCTGCGCGAGAGCGCGCCGGTCAAGTGGAGCCCGCTGCACCATGCCTGGCTGGTCACCGGCTACGACGAGGTCATGCGCTGCCTGCGCGACCGGGCCGTCTCCGCCGACCGGGTCCGGCCCCTGATGGACGCCGTCCCGCAAGGGGCCCGTGAGGACGCCGAGCGCGCCTTCGGCATCCTGTCGCGCTGGATGGTCTTCAACGACCCGCCCCAGCACCGACGGCTGCGGCAGGTCTTCCAGGAGGCGTTCGCCGCCCGTGCCGTCGCCCGCTACAGCGCCTTCACCCAGAAGGTGACCCATGCCGTGCTCGCCCGCAAGGCCGCCCCAGGCAGCAGCGGCGACCTCATGGCCGACCTCGCCAAGCCGCTGCCGGCCCTGGTCTTCGCCCGCTGGCTCGGCATCCCGCCCACCGACGGGCCCTCCTTCTGGTACTGGAACACCCGCGTCGCCGACCTCGTGCTCGGCACCGCCCAGGAGGAGAGCGAGTACCGCGCCTCCCTGCAGGCCCTGGTCAGCCTGGAGGACTACCTCGGTGCCCTCGTCGCCCGGCGGCGCGCGGAGCCCGGCGACGACCTGATCAGCCAGGTGCTCGGAGAGGGCCGGGTGGGCGACTCAGTGAGCGAGGAGGAATTCGTCGGGATGCTCACCCAGATGGCGTTCGCCGGCGGGGAGACCACCAGCAACCTCATCGCCAACACGGTCCTGGCCCTGCACACCCGCCCCGACCAGCTGGCCGCCGTGCGCGCCGAACCGGAGCTGGCCCAGGGCGCGGTGGAGGAGACGCTGCGCCTGGACGGCCCCTCGAAGATGTCGATCCGCACCGCCGCCCAGGACCTCGAACTCGGCGGTCACCCGGTCCGCGCCGGCGACCGGATCTTCCTCGTGACCGCCGCCGCCAACCGGGACCCCGCCCGCTTCCCCGACCCGGGCCGCTTCGACGTCACCCGTACCGGCACGACCCACCTGGGGTTCGGCTTCGGCGCCCACTTCTGCATCGGCGCCGCGCTCGCCCGCCTGGTCGCCGTCTGCGCGGTGCGCACGCTGGTGTGCGAGCGGCCCGGCCTGGCCCTGGCCGACCCGGAGCGTCTCACCTGGCAGCCGTCCCTGCTCAACCGCAGCCTCACCGCCCTGCCCGTCCACTACTGACCGGACCGCACGCGTCCCCTCGAAGAGAGGCACCCCCATGGCCACCACCCTCGCCGCGGACCGCCCGCGGCTGTGGGCGCCCGCCCGGCACCGTTCCTTCCGCCTGCTGTGGACGGGGCAGGCGCTCTCGCTGCTCGGTGACGGATTCAGCGTCATCGCCTTCTCCTGGATCACCCTGAGCCTGACCGGGTCCACCCTCACCCTCGGCTATGTCCTGGCGTTCCAGGCCGTGCCCCGCGCCCTGCTCACTTTGGTGGGCGGCACCCTCGGCGACACCTGGTCCACCCGCACCCTGATGGTGGCCTCCAGCTGGACCCGCGCCGTGCTGATGGCCACGGTCGGCGCCGCCGGACTCACCGGACACCTGACCGTGTGGATGCTGTGCGCGGCGGCTGCCGCCTTCGGCGCCGTCGATGCGTTCTTCCAGCCGGCCCGTGTCTCCATCCTGCCGTCGGTGGTCGACAAGGAGCTGCTCGCCCCGGCCAACGCGCTGCTGGGCGCCGGCGCGCGTACGGCGGCTGTCCTGGGCCCGGCCGTCGGCGGTGTCGTGATCGCCCTGACGCAGGCGCCGGTCGCCTTCCTCGTCGACGCGGTCTGCTTCGCCCTGTGCGGCCTGTGCGTCGCCCGCATCCGCACCCGTCCCCGGCCCGACACCCCCAGGACCGGACCGGCCACGACCGGCCCGTCCCTCGGTGCGCGCATCCGAGAGGGCGTCACCTTCACCTGGCGCGACCCGCGCCTGCGCACCATCGTCGCCCTCGACACGGCTGTGAACTTCTGTTACGCGGGCCCCTTCACGGTCGGTTTCGCCACCCTCGCCGACCAGGTGCTGCGCGGCGGCTCGGCCACACTCGGCGTCCTCAACGGCGCCCTGGCCGGGGGAGCGGTCCTCGGCACCCTCGTCGGCGGCGCGGTGGGCGGACGGCCCCGCGTCGGCCTGCTGGTGGCCGCCCTCGCGGGCTGGCTGGGCGCGGGGATGGCCGTCCTCGGCCTGGCGCAGAGCACCCCGGTCGTGGTCGCGACCGTCGTGGCCATGGGTTTCGCCATCGGCTACCAGGGAGTGTTCGGCCTGAGCTGGATCCAGCGGAACATCCCGCAGGACGTCCTGACCCGCGTCGTCTCCGTCGACATGGTCCTCGGCTACGCGGCCGCGCCGCTGTCGCTGATCCTGTGCGGTCTTCTGGCCGGGACGGGGCACCTCGCCCTGTTCGGTGTCGTAGCCGTGGTCCTCGCCGGCACGGGACTGGCGGTGCTCGGTTCCCGCGCGGTGCGGGAGATGCGCTGACCCGGTCGGGAGGGTCAGCCCGAGCGCAGAGCGGCCGATCTCGCGCACAGGTCCGCGCGGTTGGCCGCTCCCGTCTTGGTGATGAGACTGGCGATGTGCTTCTCCGCGGTGCGGGGCGAGATGAACAGCCGGTCGGCTATGCCCTTGTTGCTCAGCCGCTCCGCGAGCAGCCGGAACACGTCGAACTCCCGGACGGTCACCCCTTGGGTGCGCAGTTGCTCCGGAATGCCGCTGGTGCCGCTGCGGTGCTGGTGCACCGGGGCGCCCAGGCGGCGCAGTCCCGCCCGGCAGGCGCCGGTGACGGCGGGGATGTCCCGCTCGTGGAAGTAGTGCTCGGCACCCCGCAGCCAGCCCACCGGATCTCCCCAGCCGTCCTGGTGCGCGGCGTCCGCGATCAGCCGCAGCCCCAGTTGCTGGGCCAGCGGATACGGTTCGGCCGCCACCAGTGCCACCTCGACGGCGGCCGTCGCGTCCGTCCGGGCCCCCTCCCGTCCCAGCAGCACGGCCTCGGCCAGGTGGACGAACTGCCGGTTCCACCGCATGCGGGCCATGGCGGTCGCGGTGATCTCCGCGTGCCGGGCCCGGTCGGCGTCCCCGGCCAGCACGTCCAGCAGGAGCAGCACACCGTGGGTGCCGCTGAGGTGGTACGTGGAAGGGTTGTCCGCCTCCATGGCCTGCACCGCCGCCAACTCCGCGCGGGCCAGGTCCCGGTTCTCCTCCAGCAGCGCGCAGAAGGCCCGCGCCAGGCCCAGGCTGAGCGGCTCCTCCTGCGAACCGGCGCCGTCCCACTCGGTGAACGCCGCGAGGGCCGCCTCCATCGCGGGCCGGTCCCCGCGATGGGCTTCCAACGTGGCCTGCGCCATCAGCACGTAGCGCACGGCGGGGGCCAGGCGCAGCCGGCGGACGACGGCCAGGCACTCCGCGGCGGCCGAGCGTGCGGCGGTGTCCTCGCCGCGCAGGACGGCATCGAGGACGAGGATGCCGTCGACGGTGTGCACGATGTTCACCGAGCCCAGGCGCAGCGCCTCCTCACGGGCCGTCAGCAGTCCCGAGGTGTCGCCCTCGGCGAGCCAGGCGTTGCCGCCCATGCGGGTGGCCGCGTACATGCGCTGCAACGGCAGCCGGTGGCGTTCGGCGGCGGACAGGGCCTGGCCGAGCATGGCCGCCGACTCCTGCGGGTCCCGTTCGCGTGCCACGGTGGCGAGCAGTTCCCAGGCCTGGCAGGCGACGACGGGCAGCCCGTGACGCTCGGCGGTGTCGGCGGCGGAGCGGGCCAGTTTCTCGGCGTGCTGGGTGCGGTCCGGGCCGGGTGTGTCCAGGGCGAGGTAGGCCGCGGTGACGTCCACGGCCGCCGCGGTGGCTTCGTCGGGGGCGGCGGCCAGCACTTCGCGGGCGCGGGCGATCTGCCGGTTGCCGTCGCTCCACCGGCCCGCTGTGTGGGCCACCTTGGCCAGCCGTGCGTGCAGCGTCGCCAGGCGTTGGACGCTCAGGCCGGCGCCGCCGAGTGCGTGCAGGTCGTCCACCAGGTCGAAGGCGCGCGCGAAGTCGCCGGCTTCGGCGAGGGCGGGGAGCAGGTTCTCCAGGGCCGCCGCCCGTGCCTGCGGATCGCCCGCGTCGGCGAGCAGGGACTCGGCTCGGCTGAGCAGTGTCACGGCGGAGTTCAGGGCGCCTGCCGTCAGGGCGCGTCCGCCCGCGTCGGCGTAGAGGAGCCCGGCCTCGACCCGGTCGCCGGC
Source organism: Streptomyces sp. NPDC087859 (assembly GCF_044742595.1). Taxonomy (NCBI): domain Bacteria; kingdom Bacillati; phylum Actinomycetota; class Actinomycetes; order Kitasatosporales; family Streptomycetaceae; genus Streptomyces; species Streptomyces sp. NPDC087859. The sequence goes on from NZ_JBIUUU010000005.1 coordinate 101,283, forward strand.
CTCGCAGCGCAGGCTGGCGGCCAGGGCGCACCAGTCGCCTTCCAGGGCCGGGTGGAGTTCCTCCACCGCCTGTGCGCCCTGTCGTGCCAGCTCCGCTCGCTGGCCCGGTGTCATCTGGGTGAACAGGGCTTCGAGGGTGGGGGAGTGGCGGAAGGAGTACCAGTCGGGGGCGGGTTCGTCGGGTACGAGCAGCCGGGCGGCGACGCCGGCGTGGAGATGGCCGAGCAGGGTCCGGTCGTCGACGCCGGTCATGTGCTGCAGGACGGAGAGCGGGAAGCGGCGGCCCAGCACCGCCGCGGCCGACAGCAGGTTCAGGCCCTGGGCGCCGAGCCGGTCGATGCGGCGCAGGATGCCGCGGGCCAGTGTTGAGGAAACGTCACGGCGCAGGTCGCCGACGGCGCGCCAGCCGCCGGGGCCCTGTACCAGGGTGCCCGAGCCGATCATCGACTGCAGCAGTTCCTCGACGAGGTAGGGGCTGCCCGCGCTGTCCTCCCAGAGCCTGCTGAGTACTGCGGCGGGGACGTCGTCCGGGCTGTCCGCGCCGAGTTGCGCGGCGATCACCTCGTGCACCTGTGGCTGGGACAGGGGTGCCAGTTCGACCACGGTGGCGGCGCCGCGGCGGCGTGCGGACTGGGCGAGGTCCAGTGCGTCGCTGATGTCGGTGCGCACGGTGGCCACCAGCAGGACAGGCGTGTACGCCAGGTTGTCGACCAGGTACTCCAGGACGCCGAGTGTCTCGGGGTCGGCGTCGTGGAGATCCTCCAGCAGCAGTAACTGGCCCTGTCCGCGTCCGGCGGCGATGAGGAGGCGCAGTACGGCTTCGCCGAGGATGACCATGGAGCTGCTGTCGCGTTCGCCGGTGTCCCAGTCGGGGACCAGCCGGCCCAGGACCGGGCGGTAGGGGCCGAGCGCGAGGTCGTCCATGGGGTCGCCGCCGCGGAACAGCGACATCAGCGCCTCGGTGAGGGGCCGGAACGGTACGGCGGGGCCTGTGGTGCTGCTGCGGCCGCGCAGCACGCGCATCCCGGAGCCCAGCGCTCCGCCCACGGCCTCCGCCGCGAGGCGGGACTTGCCGACTCCGGCCTCGCCGACCAGGAAGACGACGCTGCCCATGCCCTGCCTTGCCTCGGCCATGGCGCGCTCGAGCTGGGTGAGTTGGGGGTCCCGCCCGACCAGGGAAGGCGTATGGGAGCGCATGGACGCTGATGATAAGCGGCGGAGTGAGCCGGGGGCAGAGCGCACCGTGATCGAGGTCGTCTCCCGGTGCGCTTGAGGTGAGGAGGTGGGGTCTTGCGTCGCCGGGCGGGGTGCTGCGGGAACGCGGCGGCGCGGGCCCGCTGCGGCGGGCCCGCGCCATCACGTGGAACGGCTGGGGAGCGTCGGTCAGTTGGGGGCGGAGACCGAGGTGTCCAGGGTGCTCAGCGTGATGACGATGCCGCTGGTGAGGACCATGCCGGCCAGCACGCGGGCGCGGGCGCAGGCGCGGTTGCGGCCGGAGAGGGTGATGCCGCCCGCGGCGTCCTGCTCGGTGTGCGCGCTCGCGGCGGTGTCGGCGGCGGTGAACTCGGCGGAGTCGGCGGCGATGAGGTGCTTGTCCATGACGGTGGTCCCTTCTGGTGTCCCGTGCGGGGCGCACGGGGCGGGAGGTGGGAGGTGCCGTGGTGCTGACGAGCGGAGGTGCGGGTGGGTCAGTGGTCGGGGTGGTGCAGGAGCAGGACCGACGGGACGGTCCTCGGGTGGGCCAGGCGGAGCAGTCCGTAGCCGATGCCGGCCAGGCCGGTCATCAGTCCGGGCGAGGGAACGTGGTCGGGGGTGGCGCAGTGGTGGCTCTGGGCCTCGACGAGGGCGAGGACGTGACCGCTGTGCCGTCCCAGGGCCGACTGGGCTGTGGTGTCGCCCTGTTGGGCCAGGACGGCCAGGGCCTCCAGCCTGCCGAGGGCGCCCTCGGCGAGGCTGAGGTCGGGGCCGGTGCAGGCGTCCGCGAGGCGGGCGGTGGCTTCCGGCAGGCCGGCGGCGGCCCTTCCGGCAAGTCCGTGCGACCAGGACAGATCCGCTTCTTCGCCGGTGGGCGGCGTGGAGTCGAGCAGGGCGCGGGCGGCCTCGGTGGCACGGGTGGCGCGCTCGGGCCGGTGTCCGGCGTAGCGCTGGAGCGCCCACGCGATGCCGGCGGTGCCGTCGGCGAGATCAGCGGTGGACGGGCTGTGGCCGGCTGCCCGCGCTGCCAGCAGCAGGTCCGCGACCCGGTCCGCCAGGTGCAGGGTTGCCGGATCACCGGTGGCCTCGTACGCGGCGACCACGGCGGCCAGTGCCCCGGCTCGGCCCTGGGCCAGCCCGGGGTCGGAACATGCCGCCGCGGCGTGGCCCAGTGCGGTCAGCGCGTCCGGCAGGCATGCCCGCAGGTCCTCGTCGAGGATCTGTGCCAGTCGGACCAGGGCGTACACGATCCCGCCGAGTCCGTCGTAGGCGCCCGGGCCGGCCGCCGCGCTCAGTTCGGGGTCCTCGGCGAGCGCCTTGAGGAGGGCGGGGAGCGGGCGTACCGCCTCGCGGGCTGCCATGCCGTAGCGCCCGGATCCGGTGAGTGCTTCGGTGTGGGCCAGGAACAGCGCGACTCCGCAGTATCCCTGGGCCAGGCCGGCCCCCATGGGCAGTACGGCCCAGTGAGCTCCCGACACCCGTTCCAGGCCGATCCAGTTGGTGCGGGATCCGCCCCGGACCGCGCGGGCGGCGATCTCGTCGGCGATCCCGCACGCGGCGGCCAGCAGGCGGGACGGTTCCGGTGCCACCGGCGGTACAGGGGCCGGGGCCAGTTCCGACCGCGGGCGGTCCAGCGGTGAACTCGCGCCGCGTACCGCGAGGGTGGCCGAGATGATCCATTCCTGGTCGTGGCAGTCGACCTCGTCCATGCGGCCGATCTTCTCGCGCACCGCTGTCGCGGCGGCCATCGGCAGCACGCCGGGCAGCGAGGTGCCGTCGTCGGCATGGACCGCGGTGGCGGTGGGCCGGTGGGTGAAGAAGGGGATGTCGCCGCGCCACAGTGCTGCGGTCTCGTGCTCGGTGAGGCGCTCGCGCGCCGTGTCGTGCGCGGACTCCGTCCACAGCACCGCGAACACCCCCTCCCGGGCCAGTGCGTTGCCCAGCAGCGCGGGGTGGGTGGACTCCTCCAGGAGGGTGGCGTACAGCCGGGTCGCACGGGCGATCAGCCGGGCCGGACGCTCCGTCCAGTGTGCCAACGGGCCGTCGGTGTCGAGCAGTTCGCGGCGGTGTGCGGCGATCGCCGTGTAGGCGGTGCGGAATCCTCCCAGCAGGGCAGCCGTGTGGTCGGCGTCGGAGAGCGAAGTGCCGTTGGGCAGCGGGTGGTTCTGGGCGGCCGGGCTGGGCAGCGGGCCGCGGACGGCCCGCATCGTGTCCTGTCCGCTGTCCTCCCAGCGCAGCCCCTCGCTGGGGAAGGTGCCGTCGGTGTCGCGGCCGAGCGCGGAGATGTCCAGGGCGCCGTGTTCACCGATGAGGAGGTGGGGGAGCAGGCAGGTGCGGTGGACGGAGGCGGCCAGGGCGTCCGCGGCCGGGTCGGCGCCCGCCGTGAGGGGCTGTCCGAGACCGGTGTGCAGCAGCGTCTCGGCGTCGACCAGGACCGGCTGGTCGCCGTGGGCGATGACGTTCTCGTAGTGCATGTCGGCGCCGTCCACCGCGTACAGCAGGGCCAGCAGGGCGCCTTGGCGGCGGTAGAAGGCATCGGTCTGGGTGACCGAGGTGCACCAGCGGTGCTCGATGAACTCCAGCCAGCCGTGGGTGTCGCGGCGCAGCGTGCGCGGTGTGCGCAGCCCCAGTCCGGGCACCTTGGCGTTGAGCCAGGCGACCAGGTGGTCCAGCAGGGCGTGCTGGTCGAGCGGGCGGGGCTTGTGCACGAGCCGGCTGCCGTCGGCGAAGTGCAGGATCGCCACGGACCGGTTGCCCTGGTGGGCGTCGCCGCGGCCGAGGTCGACGCGGACGAGCCTGCCCGGCGCACGGCCGTCGAGGAGGGTGGCGGTCAGGGCGGGGCGGTCGGCCTGGAAGCGGGTGACCAGCTCGGCGGCGGCCTGCGTTGCGTCCAGGGCGGTCCGGGTCAGCATCCGGGCCAGCACGGGGTAGGTGGCGAACAGGTCCGACAGTCCCCGCCGGGTGCCGGTGGCCGCGGCGAAGGAGGCGAACCGCTCGCGCGGACCGGCCCCCGCCAGGAGCCCGGAGCGCCGGGCGGTGTGCAGTTCGTGGACCAGGGTGCGGGCGGCCTGCCGGACCAGCTGTCGGGTCAGGCGCCGGGTGAAGCCGTCCCGCCACACGGTGGCTTCGGCGTCCGGGACGCCGGCCGTCAGGTCCGCGAGGCGGGCGGCGGCCGTGGCGACCAGCGGCCTGACGACCGGTGCGAACACGTCGGGGCCCTCGCCGCTGACCTCGACCTCGACAAGGCCGTCGGGCGCGCCGGCCAGAACCTCTTCCGCGTAGGACGCCCAGTCGGGCTTGGCGGTCCGCTCCGCGAGGCACTCGGCGGACTCGGCGGCCAGGGCTGCCGCCGTGTCGCCGTCCACGCCCAGGCGGTCCAGCCGCAGGGCGAAGCCCTCCGCGTCTCCGACGGCCCAGGGCATCGGCCCAAAGGCGCCGGTCGCGGCGGCCGCCCCGGGGTGCCCGGGGGCTTGGAGCCGCTCCGTGAGGGTCAGCGCCGGGGCCCACCAGGTGGCGGGCAGTCCGGCGCTCCGGGGAGTCGGGAGGCTGGCGGTGTCGGTCACGAGAAGAAGGTCGCAGACCCTCTGCGGCCCCCACATGGGTAACCGTCCCCCATATTCTCCCCGGCCCTCTCCCCACCGGTGGGGGTATGGGGGACGGGCCGAGGAAACCGCAGGTGGGAGACGTGCTCCCTCGTGCGTGCGCAGGGGGCGGCGGTGGGGAGCGGGGCCGCCCGGACCGGGGTGGGGCGGTGCCCGGGTGGTCGTGCTCCCCCATGGCTCCCCATGCCGGGGTCCGTACGGCCTGCGCCCCGTCTCCCCGGGCCGGCTGAGCGGCCGGGTCTGACCCGCCCGTCCGGTGGCACCGGGGTGTGGGGCGTGGCCGGTGCGCAAATGTGGGGTCCGGCTACCGATGCCCCGGCGGGCGTGGGGACGGCACGGTGTTCTCAGTCCCCATGCCGAACCGTCCGCGGAGCCTCAGGCCCGGCGCACGATCTTCCAAGGAGCAGCAGATGGGAGCACCCGTACGTGTCAGTGTGGTCGCACTCGACCCGGTGCTGGAGGCAGGCATCCGCGCGACCCTGCTCGTCCGATCCGAACTGACCGTCTGCGAGCCCGCCGACGCGCGGGTCGCCGTCCTCACCGTGGACCGGCTCGGTCCGGCCGAGCTCGACATGGTGCGCGCCACCCGCACCCAGTCCCACCGCCCCGCCGTCGTCCTGGTGGCGGGCACCCTCGCCTCCGGGGACGTGCTGCACGCTCTCGCCGCCGGTGCCCGGGGCCTGCTGCTGCGCCGGGAGGCCGATGCCTCCCGCCTGGCCCACGCGGTGCTGGCAGCCGCGCGCGACGACTGCACCCTGCCACCGGGCCTGCTGGAGGAGCTCCTGGACCAGCCGGACGCATCCGTGCGCGGCTCCGGAGGCTGGAGCGAGGGCATGCTGTCCGAACGGGAGCGTTCGGTGCTGCGCCTGGTGGCCGACGGGCACGAGACGGCGGAGATCGCGCAGCGGCTCGCCTACTCGCCTCGCACCGTGACCACCGTCGTGCACGACATCACCCAGCGCTTCAGGTTGCGCAACCGCGCCCACGCGGTCGCCTACGCACTGCGGGCGGGCCTGCTGTGACCGCCACCCTGACAGCGCCGCCCGCCGCCCCTGCCGTCGCGGTGCGGGTCGTGCCCGCCCCGGGCGCGGAACGCATCCGTGCGCTCGCCGAACGGGCCGGACTTGAGCCCGGCGCGGACGCGTACGCGTGCGCCGGGACGGTCACCGTGATCGTCGCCGCCGATACGGAACGGGCACTGCGCGTGCCGCGCACTCCCGGGCCGGTGCTGTTCGTCTGCGACACCGTCAGCCCGGAGGGCCGACGGCGGGTCCTGCGCGCCGGAGCGGTCGTCATCGGTGCCGCCGAACTGAACGAGGACAGCCTCCTCAGGGCCGTCCACCGGGCCGCGCACCCTCATCCGAGCATCCCCTACCCGGAGTTGTCGGGCGTGCTGAGCACCGGCATCCGCCCGCACGGAGCGCCCGCCCCCGGCACGCCGGCCCTGACCGCGCGGCAGACCTCGGTCCTGCGCCTGATGGCCGAGGGACACGGCAACGCCGACATCGCCCTGCTGCTGGGCTGCTCCGAACACACCGTGAAGAACGTCATCTACGAGCTCATGACCCGACTGCAGGCCCGCAACCGCGCCCACGCGGTCGCCCACGCCGTGCGCCACGGCCTGGTCTGATTCCTGGACCGACCCGTCCACGACGCGGGGCACGGGAACGCGCGCTCATGGTGCCTTACGGGCACCGAGGGCCGGCCCGTCGCCCCGCGCGGTCGTGTGGGCGAAGTCGTGGGAGAGACGGGCGGTCAGTTCGCCGGCAGCAGGCGCGGCTCGATGCGCTCCTCCACGGCCCGTCCGTTCTCCCGTCGCACCAGGTACGCCGCCTTGTGCGGCAACTCCGCCACCGCCTCGACGAGTTCGGTTCCGCGGTAGACCAGGCCCACCCCGTCGTCGGTGCAGTGGGCCTCGGTGAAGGTGCCGTCGGTGACCAGGCGGTGGATCAGCGGGCGGCGGCCCTCGTCGGAGTCGTAGTGCACTCCGTTGCCGTAGGGGAGCAGGGCGAGTCCGTCGGTGACCGCTCGCAGCTCGGGTCCGAAGGAGTCGGTGGTGCCGCCCTCGTACCAGCAGATGGAGCCCGCGCTCACGCCGGCGAGGACCACTCCGGCCTGCCAGGCGCGCCGCAGGACCGTGTCCAGGGCGTGCACCCGCCATACGGCGAGCAGGTTGGCCACCGATCCGCCGCCCACCCACACCACGTCGTGGTCGAGCACCGTGGCCTCGATGTCCTCGACGTTGGGCATGGGGAACAACTGCAGCGGGGTGAGGTCGTAGCCCGCCACCCGGGCCGCTTCGGAGACCCGCGCGGCGACATGCTCGGCGTCTCCCGCCGCGGTGCCGACGTGGAGGATGCGCGGGCGTCTGCCGTGCACGCCGGAGAGGTCGACCGCGTGGTGGACCAGGGAGTCGAAGAGCACCCGCGTGCGTCTGCCGGGGCGAAAACCGCCTGAGGTGGCGACGATGGTGGGTTCGGGTGCTGTCATCCGCGTGATCGTATACCGATCACCGTGGTGGAAAGCGTGAGTGATGTGTGAAGGCGGTGCGCAGGTCGGAAACGGCTGGGCGCATGCCAACAGCGGGGCGGGGACCGGTGGTTGAACCGGTCCCCGCCCCGCTGCCGGGTGCGGGTCAGCAGGTGCGCAGGCCCACGGCGGCCGCATACCCGGACGGGACCAGAACGTCGCGCACCGCCCAACCCGGTGCCGGGTCGGTGGGCGTCGGGCCGGTACCCAGGTAGTCGAGCGCGGGATTGCGGACCAGACCCGTGCCCAGCCCTTTGAGGTAGGCCTCCTTGCGTACCCAGGCGCGGGTGAACGCCGCCGGCCGGCTGTAGGCGGGCAGGCGTGCCAGCTCGTCCGCCTCCGCGCAGTGCAGTGCCGCCTGCGCGCTGAGCATGACCTTCACGGTGGCCAACTCCTCCACGTCGACGCCGACCGGCGCAGGCGCGAGCGCCACCAGCACCAGCCCCCCGCTGTGCGACAGCGAGAAGTGCACCCCTGATGCGGGCAGCACGGGGCGCCCGTGCGGCCCGCCGCAGCCCGTGCAGGGCTCGCGGGTCAGCGCCAGCGCGTCGGCGCGTACCCCGAGCACGACGCTGAGCACGCCCCGCAGCGCCGCGTGGGCGACCACGTAGGCGTCGCGGTCCCGGTCGTGCCGGAAGGCGCGGGCGCGGGCCCGTTCCTCCGCGTCGAGGACCTCGCGGGCGTGCCGGAGGGTCTGCGCGTCCTGCTCCGCGACCCGGGCCAGGTACAGCTCCAGCGGGGCACGCAGGGCACGGGGGCCTTGCCCGGCCGGCCTGTCCCGCAGCCCCGACAGGTCCAGCACGGCCGGACACAACCGCTGCGGCAGTGCGAGAGGTGCGGCGGGAGCGGTCAGGGCGCAGGACGTGGCGGCGGTCGGCGGATCGTGGGCCGAGGGACCCGGGAGCCTGCCCGGGAGTCCCTCAGGCATCTGCCTCGGCCAGCCGCCGGCGCAGGCTCAGCGGACGCATGTCCGTCCAGATCACGCCGATGTGGTCCAAGCACGCCTGCCGGCCTCCGCGCAGCCCCTCCGGGTGCCAGCCCGCGGGCAGTTCGCGGTCCGCCCGCCAGATCGAGTACTGCTCCTCGTCGTTGCGTACCACGAGGTACTCCTCGTCGATGTCCGGGCGGACCTCCTCGGCGTCCGCGCCGTTGGCGAAGTCGGGTTGCGTCACGGTGAACCTCCCGCGGGTGATGGGGCCGGCCGCAGGTCACGGCCGACGCCGACAGCGTGCCCGCACCCCGAAGGCCCGGGTCAGGGACGAACGCGCCGACCCCGTGGCACGTGTTGCTGCCGGATCTTCTCTGTCGGCCCACCCCCGCCGCGCGGGACGGTGCTCTGCGGCCGGAGAACCCGGCAGACCCGGGGCGGACCACCGTCCGCCCCGGGGCCGGTCGCCTCCCCGCACCCCCCTTTCCGGAAGGAGCACGCGATGTCGGACGAGCACGCACCTGTCCTGCTGCCGGGCGGAGGCTGGCGGCTGTGGGAACAGTTCGCGCTGCGCGGCCCGGGCTTCCCCGCCGACGGCGTGCTGCGCCTGGCCCCGCCCGGACTGGCCGAGGCCGCCGACAAGTTCGGCCCCGGCACGGCGCTGTCCGGCCCCGAGTGGGACGGCTTCACCGAGGAGCTGGCCGCCGCCGCCGTGCACACCGCCCGCCACCTGCAGGAGGTGGCCGCCCGGCCCCGCTTCCAGGCGGCTCTGGCCTGGCAGAACCCCGCCGTACTGCGCACCGGCATCGCCCCGTTCCTGCGGTGGAAGCCGGGCAGCGATGCGCGCAGCAGCATGCCCCGCCAGCGTGAGGAGCTCGTCGCGCACTACTGGCAGCGGTTCTGCGTGAAGAACGACACCATCGGCTTCTTCGGCCCCGTCGGCTGGGGCAGCTGGGACCTCACCGCGCCGGACGCCGTCTCCACCCGCGCTGGGAACGCCTTCCTGGCCGCGGGAGAGGTGTACTTCTCCGGCTGGGCGATCGACGCCCTGGCGAAGGTGCTGGCCGAGGACGCCGCGCTGATGCGCTGGATCCCGCCGCGCCGCGTCTCCATCGTCCGTGTCGTCGGCACCACCGTCCGGGTGCCCGGGCGTCCCGCGCAGCCGGTGGGGGAGCGTGAGGCGGCCGTGCTGGAACTGTGCGACGGGACCCGGCCGGTGGCCGAGATCGCCGCCGCACTCGATCTGCCCGAGGACGACGCAGCCGCCGTCGTGGGGGAGTTGGCGCGCAGGCGCTGGGTGCACTGGCGCCTGGAGGTACCCGCGGCCACCCACCCCGACCGCGCGCTGCGCGCCATCGTGGAGCGGGTCCCCGACGCGGCGGCACGTGGTCGCGCGCTGGCCAAGCTCGCCGTCCTGGAGGGCGGGCGTGACGCCGTGCGCGACGCCGGCGACGACGCGGACGCGCTGACCGCGGCGATCGGCGCCCTGGAAGCCGACTTCGCCGCCCTCACCGACACCGAGGCCCAGCGCGCCAAGGGCGCCCGGACCGCGCCCTGCCGCGGCCTGGTCTACTCCGACACGCGTCGCGCGGCCACCGCCACCGCAGGACCGGACCTGCTCGCCCACCTGGAACCCCTCCAGCTGTGCCTGACCGCCGCGCGCTGGATGACCAACCGCTTCGCCGACGGCATCCGCGCCCGCCTGCGCACCGTGTACGACCGGCTCGCCGCCGACGGCCCCGTCGACCTCGCCACCTTGTGGCTGCACACCCTGCCCTCACCGCACCCCGAGGCCGGCGACCTCATTGACGCCGTCCAGGGCGAACTGCGCGCCAAGTGGGCCCGCCTGCTCGACATCCCGCCCGGCGCGCGCCGAGTCCGGCTGGCCACCGCCGACCTCGCCGCCAGGGTCCGTGAGGAGTTCGAGGAGCCCGGGGACGGCTGGTCCCTGGCCCGCTACATCAGCCCCGACCTGCTCGTCGTCGCCGAGGACCAGGCGGCGCTGGCACGCGGGGACGTGGAACTGGTCCTGGGCGAGATGCACTGCGCCCTGAACACCATGGGCGCCTCCCTCTTCGTGCACCAGCACCCCGACCGCGACGAGCTGATCGCCGAGACCAGCCGCGACTTCCCCGCCACGCGTCTGCTGCCCATGCTCGCCAAGGAGCTGCCCCTGAAGTGGTCCACCCGCAGCCGCCCCTCGCTCGACCGGGACCAGGACCACTACGTGGCGCTGGTCGACCAGACCGGAGACCCCCACCGTCCGCGCACCGCGCTGAGCGCCGACGTCCTGGTGGAGGACACCGACGGCCGGCTGACAGCGGTGCTGTCCGACGGCACCCGCTACGACCTCCTCGACGCCTACGCCAACACCCTCACCCAGCGCGTGATGGACCGCTTCACCCTGCGCCCCGAAGGCGACCACACCCCGCGCATCAGCGTCGATCGCATGATCCTGGCCCGCGAGACCTGGCAACTGCCGGTCGCAGAGGTCGACTTCGCCGACGAGAAGTCGGAGGCCGCCCGCTTCGTCCGGGCCCGCCACTGGCAGGGCCGCCACGACCTGCCGCGTTTCGTGTTCGTCGTCTCCCCGGCCGAACCCCGCCCGTTCTACGTCGACTTCGACAGCCCCGTCTACATCACCATCCTCGCCAAGGCCGCCCGCAGGCTCGCCCGCAAGGACCTCGGCGCCCGCCTGAAGGTCAGCGAGATGCTGCCCACCCCCGAACAGGCCTGGCTCACCGACGCCGACGGACAGCGCTACACCTCCGAACTGCGCTTCGTCGCCGTCGACCAGACCGTCACCGGCGAGGGGGGCCGGTGATGCGCACGTTCGCCGACGACATCGCCGAACACGCCGCCCGGCACCCGCGGCGGATCGCCCTGGAGACCCCCGACGGTCCGGTGACCTACCGGCAACTCGACGACCGGACAGCGGAGGTGACCCGTCTGCTGCGGGCGCACGGAGTGCGGCCGGAGACCGTCTGCGCCGTCGCCGTCGAGCACGGCCTGGACGCGGTCGCCGCCATGACGGCCGTGCTGCGCTGCGGCGCGGCCTTCCTCACCCTGGATGTGAGCCAGCCCCGCGACCGGCTGGCATCCTTCGTCCGCAGCGCGGGCGCCCGACTGCTGCTGACCACCACAGAGCACGCCGCCGCCTTCCGTCTCGGCGTCCCCGTCGTCCGCCTCGACGCACCGGACCGTGCCGCCCCGGCCGACGACCCTCCCCTCGCGCCCGCCGACCCCCGGGCCCTGGCCTACGTCAGCCACACCTCCGGCAGCACCGGCGAGCCGAGCCCCGTCCTCGTCGAGTACCACGCCCTCGACAGCTACCTGCGCGACACCGCCCGGGCCCTCGGCCTCGGCCCCGACACCGTCGCCCTGCAGACCGCTCCACTCGGCTACGACGCCTCGATCCGCGACACCTTCGCACCCCTGCTGGCCGGCGCCCGCCTCGTCCTCGTGGAGCGCGCCCGGCTGCTGCGCCCGGCCGAGTTCGCCCGCACCGTGCGCGAACACCGTGTCACCGCCCTGCTCAGCGTCACCCCCTCCTTCCTCACCCACCTCGCCGGACAGCGCGACCTTTCCGACCCGCTGGCCGGCGTCACCCTCGTCGCGTCCAGCGGCGAGTCCCTGCGCCCCTTCCTCACCGCGGGCGGCCGGCACCTCGTCCCCGGCCGACTCGTCAACCAGTACGGGCCGACCGAATGCACCATGACGACCACCCGCCACAGTGTCGCGGCCGACCCGGACCCGGCCGACGACATCGTCGGCCTGCCCAGGAGCGGCGCCACGATCCGCGTCCTCGGCCCCGACCTCGCACCCGTCCCCGACGGCGCCGTGGGCGAGGTGTACATCGGGGGCACGGGCCTCGCCCGCGGTTACGGAGGGCTCCCGGCGCGCACCGCCGCCTCGTTCGTCCCCGACCCCTACGGACCGCCCGGCTCCCGCATGTACCGCACCGGTGACCTGGGTCGGTGGAGCCCTCAAGGGCTGCGCTACGAAGGCCGAGGTGACCGGCAGATCAAGATCCGCGGCTACCGCGTGGACCCCGCCGAGATCGAGGGCGCCCTGCTCACCCACCCCGCCGTGAGCGGGGCCGTCGTCACCCCGCACACCGACGACCGCGGCCGCGTCTACCTGGCCGCGCACGTCACCGGAGACCACACGATGCCGGACGCCGCCCTGCGCGCCCATCTGGCCCGCACTCTGCCGCCCCACCTGATGCCGCGCCTCTTCCACCGCCACACCGCCTTGCCCACCACCCGCGGCGGCAAGGCCGACCGCAGCCGCCTGGTCGCCGGGAGCACCGCATGAGCACGCCGACCACCACCGGCCGCCCGACCACGCTCGGCACCTGGCCCACGACCACGCACGCCGCGGCCCACCTCCCTGGTCCCGCCGACCTCGCCATCGCCGCCGCGCGCATCGCCCCGTACATCGTGCGCACCCCCCTGCTGCCCGGTCCGAGGACCGCCGCCTGCGGCCCACGCCTGCTGCTGAAGGCCGAACACCGCCAGATCGGCGGCTCGTTCAAGACCCGCGGTGCCGCCAACGCCGTTCTCGCCCTGAACGCCGACCGCGTCGTCACCGGCTCCTCCGGCAACCACGGCATCGCCCTCGCCCGTATTGCCCGTACCCTCGGCCTCGAGCTGACCGTCGTCCTCGCCTCCGGTGCCGCCCCCGCCAAAGCCGCCGCCATCCGCGCCCTGGGCGCCCACACCGTCCAGGTGGGCGGGGGAGTCGCCGCGCGCGAGGAACGCGCCAGGGCTCTCGCCGAGACGACCGGCGCCGCCCTCGTCCCCTCGTCCGACCACCCCCTGGTGATCGCCGGCCAGGGCACGGTCGGCACCGAACTCCTCACCGACGCCCCCGACACCGAGACGGTCTACGTCCCGGTCGGCGGCGGCGGCCTCCTGGCGGGCGTCTGTCTCGCCGCCACCGGACGCCCCGTCCGGGTCGTCGGCGTGGAACCCGCCCTCACCTCGCGCTACGCACGCTCCCTTGCCGCAGGACATCCCGTCCAGCTGCCGCCGAGCAACACCGTCGCCGACGGCCTGCGCGGCCAGCGGCCCGGACGCCTCACGTACCCGATCATCCGTGACCGGGTCGATGACCTCATCGCCGTCGGCGAGGCCGAGATCCTCGCCGCAGCAGCCCTGTTGTGCCGCCACGGCGTCGACGCCGAACCCAGCGGTGCCGTCGCCCTGGCCGGAGCCCTGCGCGCCGGCCGCCGCGAAGCCGCCGTGGCCGTCGTCTCCGGCGGCAACACCGCCGCCCGCCTGCACACCTGCATCGCACCCACCACCTTCCAGGAGGACACGCCATGACCGAGAAGACCGCCACCGCCGTCAGCACCCTCGACCTGCTCGTCGACGTCTTCCGCGACGTCCTGGACTACGCCGACCTCACCGCGGACACCGACTTCTACGAGGCGGGCGGCGACTCCCTGACCGCCTTCCAGATCACCGGCCGCCTCCAGGAGATCCTCGGCTCCGAAGACGTCCCGGTCTCCCTGGTCTTCGCCTACCCGACCCCGCGCGACCTCGCCGAGGTCGTCGACGCCGACTTCGGCCGCCCCTGACCCCGGGCATCGTGGCGCCGACCAGGTCCCCGTTGCCCCGCGCACCTCGGTCCGTGCGCGGGCCGGGGGCCACCGGCCGGTCGCCGCACCGCCTCACCCCCACCTCACCTCGTCCCGTACGCGCGTCAAGGAGTGCCGCCATGACCGAAGACCTCGTTCCGTTCCTCGGCCGCTGGCGCCTGTGGAACCAGTTCGCGCTGCGCGGACCGGGCTTCCCGGCCGACGGTGTGCTACGCCTGGCTCCCCCCGGACTCGCCGAGGCCGCGGACAAGTTCGGCCCCGACACCCCGCTGTCCGGCCCCGACTGGGAAGCCTTCACCGACGAGCTGGGCGCGGCGGCCGTGGAGACCGCGCACGTTCTTCAGGACATCGCCCGCACCCCGGCGTTCCGGCAGGCGGTGGCCTGGCAGAACCGGCCCGTGCTCACCTCCGGCATCGCGCCGTTCCTGCGCTGGAGGCCGGGCAGCGATGCGCGCAGCAGCATGCCCCGCCAGCGTGAGGAGCTCGTCGCGCACTACTGGCAGCGGTTCTGCGTGAAGAACGACACCATCGGCTTCTTCGGCCCCGTCGGCTGGGGCCGCTGGGACACGGCGGCGTCCGGAGTGCAGGTCGACCCGGGGACCGGTCTGATCGCCGACTCCACGGTCTACTGGGCCAGTTGGGGCATTGACGCGCTTGCCAAGATCCTGGACGCGGATGCGGGACTGCGCGACTGGATCGCCCCGCGGCGGGTGCCGTTCGTCGTGCTGAACGGTGACGCGGTGCGGGTGCCCGGCCGGCGCCCGACGACGGTGTCCGCCGCGGCGGCGGCGGTTCTCGCCCGCTGCGACGGGGTACGGCAGGCCCGCGACATCGCCACCGACCTGCCCGGAATCGACGTCGCCGCGACGCTGCACGACCTGGTGGCCCGCCGCTGGGTGACCTGGCGGCTGGAGGTCCCGGCCGGAACCCACCCCGAGCGGGCCCTGCGCACCTGGCTGCTGACCATCGGCGACCCGAGCCTGAGGCAACGTGGCCTCGCTGCCCTCGACCTCCTGGAGAAAGGCAGGGAGAAGGTAGCCGCCGCCACCGACGAGGACGAACTCCTGACTGCACTGCAGGAGTTGGAGCGCGACTTCACCGACCTCACGGACACGGCAGCCGTGCGGGAGAAGTCGGCCTCCACCGCCCCCTGCCGCTCTCTCGTGTACAGCGACACCCGGCGCTCCGCGACCGCCCGCCTCGGACCGGCCGTCGTGGAGGCGCTGTCCCCACTGCGCATCCTGATGGACAGCGCCGGCTGGCTCACCTCACAACTGGCCGCCACCGTGGAAGCCGAGATCCGCGCGGTCCATCACCGACTCGCCGCCGAGGGCCCGGTCGACCTGGCCTCCTTCTGGTTCGCGTGCCTGCCGGTTCTGCACGGCAGTGCCCGCACGGCAGCCGGGGAGCTGCAGCGGGAGTTCGCCGCACGCTGGCGGCGCATCCTCGCTGTCCCCGAGGGGGCCCGCAGGGTCAGCCGGCGCGCCGCCGACATCGAGGCGGCCGCGCGGCGGGAGTTCGTCGGCGGCGGAGGCTGGACCGCCGCCCGTTACCTCAGCCCGGACATCATGATCGCCGCCGACGGTCCTGAGGCGGCCGCACGCGGCGACCTCACCCTCGTCCTCGGTGAACTCCACCTCGCGGCCAACACCTTGGGTGCCTCGCTCTTCACCCACCAGCACCCCGACATCGACGAACTGTTCGCCCTCACCGACCAGGACCACCCCGGCCCGCGCCTGATGCCCCTGATCCCCAAGGAGCACCGCGCCCGCCTCTCGGCCCGCGTCCGGCACACGCTGGTACGGCCCCAGGACTACCAGGTCGCCCTGTCCGACTTCACCGCCGACCCTTCCCGCCCCCGGGCCGTCCGCAGCGCCGACGCCCTCGTCGAGGAGCGCGACGGCGACCTCGTCGTCCGCCTGCCCGACGGTGCGCTCTTCCCCGCGATCGACGTCTTCTCACACGTCCTGACCACGTTGTCGATGGACCTCTTCCAGCTGCTGCCACCGGCCGCCCACACCCCCCGCGTCACCCTCGACCGCATGGTGGTCGCCCGCGAGACCTGGCAGCTGCCCGCCGCGGAGGCCGCCTTCGCCGACGACAAGGACGAAGCCCGGCGTTTCGTGCGGGCGCGCCAGTGGCGCACCCGTCTCGGCCTGCCCCGCTACGTCTTCGTCGTCTCTCCGACGGAGTCCCGACCCTTCTACGTCGACTTCGACAGCCCGGTGTACGTCACGATCCTGGCCAAGGCCCTGCGCCGCCTTGCCCGTAAGGACCCGAACGGCACAGCCACGTTCACGGAGATGCTTCCGACCCCGGAACAGACCTGGCTCACTGATGACGAAAGGCGGCGCTACACAGCGGAGTTGAGATTCGTGGCCTTCGACACAGAGGGGGAGTGAGGGAGGCAGGGCAGCCGATCTGTCCTTGTCGCCTTCCTCGTCCAGGCATCGACGGGGTGCGCCGAACCCGCGTTGGAGAGCGTGTCAGGTCGACCAGATCACTCCGCCGTTCTGCACGATGACCACCTTGGCGTCGGCCCGGAGGACGAGTTGGGCTCCTTCGTGGCCCCAGGTCTGCGAAGCCCAGATGGGGCGGTCGTCGCCGTTGTGGATGACGAGGTTGCCGTCCTGCTGGAAGATCGCCCGGTGGTTCGCGCCGAAGGTCATGGACGCCCAGATGGGCTTGCCCTGCTCGTTGTAGACGACGAGGTTGCCGTCGGTCTGCATGACCATCCGGATGCGGTTGGTGGTCCAGGCCTGGTTGACCTCCAGGACGCTGGTCGCGAAGACGGTCTCGGTGCTCCAGTTCGGCTTCGGGCTCGCCTTCGGCTTGGGCTTGGCCTTGGGTTTCGTCTCGGCTTTGCTGCTCGTGCTGGTCTCCGGCTCGGGCGCGGCGGACTGGGGAGCGGCGGCCTTCGCGGGCGCGCTCTTCGTCGGCTTCGCCTTCTTCGGGGACGGGCTGGGCTTCTCGGCCACGTAGTCGTCGAGGGCGGCTGGGGCGGAGGTCGGGTTCAGGACGGTGTCGGAGCCCCCTGCGGCCAACCCTTTTGCGGAGTCGGGGGGTCCGTCGTCCTTCGCGCTGCCGGTCAGCAGCAGGGGTATGGCGATCAGAGCGGCGCCGGCTATCGCTGCCCCGGCCAGGATCGGCTTGCGGGGGCGTCCGCTGCCGACGCCGGTGTGGGTCCTGGCACCCGGCGGCGTGGTTCCGACGGCTGCCGCTACGGCGACGCGCTCCTCGGGTGCCTCAGTGGTTCCGGTTGCCGCTGCCGCGGGCGGGGTGGCAGTGGTTTCCTCGGCGCCGGCAGGTTCTCTCGCACCCGGGGCAGTGGTCTTTTCGGGTCCGGCAGCGGTGGCGTTGCTCTCCTCGGCTCCGGCAGCGGCGGGCGCCCCGGCCCCGGTGGCACCGGACTCCGCCGTCCCGGGTCCGGACTCCGCGCCGGCGCCGCCGGATTCCGTGTCCGCGGCGCCGTGCTCCGTTCTGTTCTTGCCGGACTTCGCCTTGGCGGCGTCGGATTCGGCTCGGGTGTTCCCGGACTCCGCTTCCGGAGCCGGGGATTGGCGCGGCGTCGGCCCGTCCGGTGTGGAGGGGGTGGGCGGTAATCCGGTCTCCCCTGCGCGGGCGGCGGCCGCCTCCGAGTTCGCGTCGGGGGTGGGGTGCTGGGGGGACATGCGGTACTCCTCCTCGGTGGCGGAGCTGTCGGTCGTGGCCGGGGCCCGGGCAGTGGTCGGCTGGATGTACACCGGGAAGTTTGGCGGGCGTTGGTCGAGTGCCGCGCCGAGGTGGACCGGGGTTCGGCCCGGTCGAGGGTCGTCGAGGAGCGCCGACTCGCCGCGGTGGCGGCCGCAGGTCGATCCGGCGCCGTGCCGAGCAACAAGGTCTTCCCGTACGGCTCAACTTAGCGCCTGCCGTGGATGGTTGGCCGACCGCCTCCCTCAACTCTGCCGTCGCTTTGTCCACTCAGGCCTCGCTGCTCCCGGAAAGTCCCCGATCCGGGCAGCGAACGGGCACGCCGACGCGCGATTCGGACTCCGCCGGCTCCGCAACGGGCGGGGCTGGTGTGGCATCCTGGGCTCCCGATCTGATCATCGTCGGTGTGTGCGCGAGCCACCGGCGCCCAAGTGTTCGTACTGACCGAAGAGTTCAGGTGGAGATGCGGCCCGGACAACGGCAAGAGGGCGGCGATGACGTCCCGCCCGCGGTGCCCGACAGCTCCGGCCCGGCCGCCGCGGAGACATCCGACGACGCCAAGGCCACAGACACTCCCGAGATACCCGAGGCCGTACGGGACGCCGCCCGCCGGGCGCCCGGCCACTGGATCGGGATGGTGGACCCGGAGTGGAAGCAGGACGGTATGCCGCCGGAATGGGCGGTGTTGGGGGAGTGGCAGTCCGACGAGAGCGGGGACGTCGGGGACTACCGTCCCAACCCCGCCTACCGGCCCTCGGCCCGGGTGCTGGGCTGGCCGGAACCCACCGACCCGGTGGACGCGGCGGCGCAGCGGGCTGCCACCGGATACGGCTCGGTGGCCGAGGCGTTCGCGGCGCTCGCGGAAGCGGAGATCACGGTGGTGCGGGGACCGGACGGCGGGCCGCTCAAAGCGGCCGGACTGGACGGGGCGCCGGTGATCCTGTCGTTCACCTCACCGGCGCACGAGTTCATGTCCGCAGCACTTCGCCATGACACGGTCCCGGCACAGGAGCTGGCACGATCACTGCGCGGGTCCGGCGCGCTGCTGATGGTCAACGCCGGTGCCGCCGCCCCCCTGCTCGTCCCGGCGGACAGGCTCCTGGACGCCTTGCCCGAGCCGGAAGTCGAGCGGGCGCCCGCGGCCCCCTCCGAGATCCGTACCCACAGCTCCGCTGAACCTTGGCCCCACACCACAGGGAGGACCCCGTGACGCGTCCGGCCCAGCAACCCCCCACCTCCCCGCGGGCGGAGTCCGGTTCCGCCGGCGAGGAGACGGCCCCGAGCGCCGCCCTCGCCCCGCCTCAGCCCGAGGCCGAGGTCGAGCCCGAGACCGCCCGAGCGAAATCCGGGGCCGAGGGGACGGCCGCCGGAGGCGAAGCTGCCGCGGAGGGCGGTACCACCGAGCCCGAAGCTGCCGCGGAAGGTCGGGCCGCCGAGCCCGAGGCCGAAACAGATCCTGCCGGCGGCACAGCCCCCGGCCGTCTGTCCGAGTCGGAAGCGGAGCCTCACGGCGACGCCGACTCGGAGAGCGACCCCGGTGCGGCCGCGGCGGTCAAGAGCCGACTGCCCGCTCTCGTGCGG
Source organism: Streptomyces sp. NPDC087859 (assembly GCF_044742595.1). Lineage (NCBI taxonomy): Bacteria > Bacillati > Actinomycetota > Actinomycetes > Kitasatosporales > Streptomycetaceae > Streptomyces > Streptomyces sp. NPDC087859. The sequence goes on from NZ_JBIUUU010000005.1 coordinate 120,412, forward strand.
ACCATGACCGCGACCGCCATCGACCGGCCGCAGCAGCAGACCGCGCCCGTGGGGCGTCCGGGCAAGGCGGTGCTGGCCGGGGCCGCGGTCGCCGGGGCACTGCTCGTGTCGGTGCCGTTCCTCGTGCTCACCGGGGGCGACGACAAGGACCCGAAAGCGACGCCGGCGGGAGGAACCGTGCTCGGCGGCGGTGCGCAGGAGGCGCCGGGTGATTTCGTGGTCACCACACCCGACACCAAAGCCTCCGACGATGGCGAGAAGAGCTCCGCCAAGCCCGACAAGCCGGTGAAGCAAGCCCCGGGGGGCGGCGCGGCGCAGGGCTCGGGCAGAGAAACGCCGAAGCAGGACGGTGGCGGGAAGGACCGGCCCGAGGGGGACGCCGGCAGGCAGGATCAGCCCGCGAAGTCGGGCGGCGGGAACACCTCCGGGGGTGACGCCGACCAGCCCGCCGACACCGGTTCGGGCGTGACGTTCAGTGCCCCGGTCTCCCTGCGCAGCCACCTCTCCGGCCGCTGCCTCGACGTACCGAACGCTGACTTCGGCGACGGCAAGAAGCTGTTCGTGTGGGACTGCAACAACGGTGTGGCGCAGAAGTGGCAGTTCGCCTCCGACGGCACCATGCGCATCCGGGGCCTGTGCCTGGACGTGGCCAACGCCGATTACAGCGACGGCACCCCCATCCAGATCGCCCGGTGCAGTGGAAACGCCGCCCAGAAGTTCGTCCTGAACGAGCGCCACGACCTGGTCAACACCGTCGTCGGCAAGTGCGTCGACATCAAGGACAACAACACGGGCAACGGCGCCTGGTTGCAACTGTGGACCTGTGCCGGTACCGACAACCAGAAGTGGAGCGTCTGACCGCGTGTCGGACGCCGTCAGGCCGAGAGCATCGCTCCCGGCGCCGGACCGCCCCCGCTGCGGGGCATGATGGCACCGTCGGCTCGCCGACACGCGTCCTCGGAGGTCGGGGCGCTCGCTGAAGATGCTGCCCTAGCAAGGAGGTTGGTGCGTGTCGCGCCAGGTACTGACGGTCGGTCCCGGGGACCGGGACCTCTACCGGACGATCGGTGAGGCACTCGCGGCTGCCCGTACCGGTGCGCTCATCAGCGTCCGGCCTGGGACGTACGCGGAGAACCTGGTGATCCACACCCGGGTCACCCTCACCGCCGCCGAGGGCCGGGGAACCGTCGAGATCAGGCCACGCTCGGGTAGCGTCCTCGCGCTGCGCGCCGACGCCGTGATGCTCTCCGAGCTGTCCCTGCGCGGCGGTGACGCCGAACTGCCCGCCGTGGACGTGCGGCGGGGGCAGGCCGCGCTCGACGGCTGCGAGATCGTCGGCGCGGCCTGGGCCGCGGTACTGGCCGGGGGCACCGGCTCCCTCGCGCTGCGGGACTGCCGGGTGAGCAACCCCCAGGGCGCCGGGATCGTCGTCACCTCGACCACGCCCACGACCGTGGAATCCTGCACGCTGGAGCACCTGGGCACCAGCGGAGTGGTCCTCGCCGAACAGGGCGAAGCCAGGATCCGTGGCTGCACGGTGCGCGCCGCCCGCGGCAACGGCCTGCTCGCCAGCGGCGAGGCCACCGGCAGCGTCGAGGACTGCGACATCTCCTCCACGGACAAGCCCTCCATCGCCCTGGAGCAGAACTGCTCCCTGACGGTGGTGCGCACCGTGGTGCACGACACCAGCACCGGAGTGCACCTGAGCAGCACGGGCCGCACGACGCTGGAGGACGTCCGCGTCACCGGAGCCTCCGGGAACGGCATCGCGCTGGCCGGAGGCACCGACCCGGTACTGCGCCGCTGCCGCGTCTCGCGCGCCCGAGGACATGGAGTGCTGGTCACCGACCGGGCGCGTGGCACCTTCGAGGACTGCTGGGTGGACGGCGCGCAGGGCGCGGCGCTCCGGGTGGCGGGGGCCGCCTCTCCGGCGCTGACCGGTCTGACGGTCCGTGACTGCCAGCAGGTCGGGCTGCTCCTGGAGGAGGACTCGGCACCGGAGCTGGACCGCCTGGAGGTGATCGGCGGCTCGCCCGCGGTCTCGGTGCGCGGTGGTGCCAACCCGCTGCTGCGCCGGGCCCGACTTGTGGAGCCCTCCGGTGACGGTATTACGGCGGGCAAGGACGCCCGCGGCCGTGCCGAGGACTGCGAAATCGTCCGGCCGCAGGGCGCGGGCGTGCGGGTGGCCTCCGGCAGCACCCTCTATCTGGCCGGCGGAGGGGTCTCGGACACCGCCACCAGCGGCCTGGTCGTGGAGGACGGCGGCAGTGTCACCGTCCGCGACTTCCGCGTCGAGATATCCGGCGAGGAAGGTGTCGTGGTCGCGTCCGGCGGAGAGCTGACCGCCAACCGCACCACGGTCCACGCCCCTCAGGGGCATGGCTTCCTGCTCCGCGAGGGCGCCCTGGCCTCGCTCAGCGGCTGCGAGGTCTCCGGCGGCGCCCAGGACGGCTTCCGGGTGGAGTCCACCGCCCCGGTCTCGCTCGTGAACTGCCTGGCCCGGGAGAACGAGGGCGGCGGCCTGGTGCAGACAACGCCAGGCGATCGGCTCGCCGTGGACGGCCTGAAGAGCACTGGCAACGGCAAGCGTGATGCCTGGGGCAGCGGGAGCGCCGAGAACACCGACCCGGCCGGCTCCGGCGCCGCGGATGCGCCCCCGCCGGACCGCGTGGACGGCCCGCTCGGCGCCCTCAACGCGCTGATCGGCCTGGAGAACGTCAAGCAGCAGGTCGGCACTCTGGTCAACCTGACCCAGCTCGCCCAGCGCCGCGAGCAACTCGGCATGTCCGCACCGCCGATGAGCAGACACTTGATCTTCGCGGGCCCTCCGGGCACCGGTAAGACCACCGTCGCCCGCCTCTACGGGGCGATCCTGGCCGAACTGGGCTCTCTGCGCAGCGGGCACCTCGTGGAGGTCTCCCGCGCCGACCTGGTCGCGCAGGTCGTCGGCGGCACCGCGATCAAGACCACCGAGATCTTTCAACGGGCCCTCGGGGGTGTGCTGTTCGTCGACGAGGCGTACACGCTCACGGCGGACAGCGGCAACGGCGGAGCTGACTTCGGCCGCGAGGCGGTGGACACGCTGCTGAAGCTGATGGAGGACCACCGCGATGACGTGGTCGTGGTCGCGGCAGGCTACTCCCGGGAGATGGAGTCCTTCCTGGGCTCGAACCCGGGCCTCGCCTCCCGCTTCTCCCGGACCGTCGAGTTCGAGAACTACTCCGTGCCCGAACTGGTGGCCATCATGGGGAACATGTGCGCCCAGCACCAGTACGAGCTGGGCGAGGGCACCGAGGCCGCGCTGGCCGCGCACTTCGAGGCGATGCCCAGGGACGCCGGATTCGGCAACGGCCGTGCCGCACGCGGGGTGTTCGAGGAGATGGTGGACCGACAGGCCGTGCGGCTCGCCGCCCAGGCGCAGGTCGGTGAGCACGACCTGCAGCTGCTGCTGCCGGAGGATGTGTCCGCCACTGGCGCCGCGACGGCCGCCGAGTCCGGTGCACCCAAGGACGACCCGCTGACCCGCCTCGGCGACATGATCGGCCTGGCCGAGGTGAAGCGCGATGTCGCGGACCTGGTCAACCTCATCACCACCGCCCGCCACCGCGCCGCCGCCGGGCTGCCGGTGCCCTCGCTCAGCCACCACCTGGTCTTCACCGGCCCGCCCGGCACCGGCAAGACCACTGTCGCCCGTCTCTACGGCGAGATCCTGACGCAGCTCGGCATCCTGAAACGGGGCCAGCTGGTGGAGGCGGCCCGTGCCGACCTGGTGGGCCGCTACATCGGCCACACCGCCCAGCTCACCCGTGAGGTCTTCGAACGGGCCCGCGGCGGTGTGCTGTTCATCGACGAGGCGTACACCCTCACCCCGCAGGGCGGAGGCGCCGACTTCGGACAGGAGGCCGTGGACACCCTGCTGAAGCTGATGGAGGACCACCGCGACGAAGTGGTCGTCATCGTCGCCGGCTACACCGGCGAGATGGAGCGCTTCCTCGCCTCCAACCCCGGGCTGTCCTCCCGCTTCCCGCGCCGGATCGCCTTCGCCGACTACTCCTCGGAGGAACTGGTCACCATCGTGCGCGCACAGGCCGCGAGCATGGGCTACGAGTGCGGCCCCGGCACCGGCCCGGTGCTCAGGGCCTACTTCGAGGCGCTGCCCCGGGATCGCTCGTTCGGCAACGCCCGGCTTGCCCGGCAGGTGCTCGAATCGATGGTCACCCGCCAGGCGGGGCGGCTCAGTTCGCTGGCCGCGCCCACCCTGGACGACTTGCGCATCCTTGTTCCCGAGGACGTGGCCGCGGTGCCGAAGGCGGCCGGACTGTGAAACCTCCCGCCCGCGGGGCCACCCGTCTGCTGTCCGGCGCCGGCCTCGCCGCCGCCCTGCTGCTGCCCACGGCCGTTCCGGCTCATACGGCCCCCCTCTCGCGGATGCCGACGGCTGACGGGAAGAAGGGTCAGGAACTGCCGGCGATGCCTTCCGTGCTCGATGCGGACGCGGAGTGCACCGCCGCCTCGCGCGAGCAGGCGAAGAAGCAGGACTGGTCACGTCAGCGTCTCGACCTGGACCGGCTGCACGGGCAGGGCATCGGCGCGGGCGTGACCGTCGCCCTGATCGACACCGGTGTCACCCCCGACGCCGACGGCCTCGACGGCCGGGTCACCGCCGACGGCCCGGCCGCTGATGACTGCGTCGGGCACGGCACCTTCCTGGCCGGGCTGATCGCCGGGACCGGCGAGGGCGCCGCGCGTCTGGCCGGAGTCGCCCCGGGCGCGCGGATCCTGGCGCTGCGCGGCACGGACACACGCGGTGAGGCGAACCCGGCGCTCGTCGCGGCGGCGGTGCGCGAGGCCACTCAAGCCGGGGTCGACGTCATCGCGGTCACGGTGGCCCTTCCGCGCCGGGACACGGAACTGTCCCGAGCGGTCGCCGACGCCCGCCGCGCGGGCGCGGTCGTCGTCGCCGCGGCCACTCCCGACCCGCCGACGCGGGGGGACACCGACGAGATCCCGCCCCGCGTGTACTGGCCGGCCGGGGAGCCCGGAGTCCTCTCGGTCGCCGACATGCTCCCCGGTGGCCTCCGTCCGGACAAGGCCCTGCCCACTACGGGCATTGACCTTGCCGCCCCCGGGGCCGGCGTCGTCTCCGGAGGACCGCGCGGCCATGGCCATTACCTCGGTGCCGGCGCCTCGGTTGCCGCCGCCTATGTGGCCGGTGCCGCCGCGGTGGTCCGCGCGGCGCACCCGGACGCCTCGGCCGACGCCGTCACCCACCGCCTGACCGCCACCGCCTACCCGGCCGACATTCCCCAGCTGGATGCCTACGCCGCCGTGACCACGGTCCTCGGTGACTCGCGTGCGTCGACCGGCACCGGGCGCGCCGCAGACCGCGTCGCCGTCCGCGACACCTCCGACGCCGACGCCGCCACGGGCCGAGCCACCCTCCTCGTCGCCCTCGGCTCGACTGCCGTACTCGCCGTCCTGTGGGCCGTGTTCGCCCTTCCCCGAGCCCGTGCGAGGCGCTGGCGTCCGGCCAAGGCCGGTGGATCGGGAGAGGCCTGAGCTGTACCCGAGAACGGCGGAGCCGGCGGGCGGCGTCCTGCTTGTGGCGGTGGTGGGCCTCGCCGAGCGAACCGCCGCTCTGCCAACGATCCTGTGACCGGGCACCCCCGACCGCCCCGGCCCAGAGGCCTGGTGCCGCACAGTCGGCGGCAGAGGTCACCTCACGCGTCTGGTGCCGCATGGTCGACGGAGGGGGCCGCCCGGTGTGACCCGCGTGCCGGAAAGCCGACGCGGGGGCTGCCGCACGTGGTCCCCGTGCCGGAAAGCCGACGGTGGCGACCACCCCGCATCGCCGCCGCCGTGCAGCTCACCCCGTAGCGCTCTCAGCCTTCCTGCGCGCGATCGCCCTCGACCAGTGCCGTCTGTATCAACCGTGCCTTGCGGCGGGCGATGTGGAGGGCTCGGCCGGGCGGGAGGTTGACGGGCTTCGCGTTGCCGAAGAGGCGGCCTTCGGTGGGCGGGCAGGAGAGCAGGATCGCGGGGTTGTTCGCCTCGTCCATGCGGCGGATCAGGGCGTCGCTCAGACCCCGGCCCGCGCCCATGGCGCTCCGGGCGACGATCACGTGCAGGCCCATCTCGAAGCCGAGGGTCAGATGCTCGAAGAGTGGTTCGAAGGGGCTCTGGAAGGAGTTGCCGGCGACCATGTCGTAGTCGTCGACCAGGATGAACAGACGCGGGCCGGTCCACCAGTCGCACTTGCGCATCCGGGCGGGGGCGATGTCCGCGCCGGGGACGCGGGTCTTCATGGCGCGGGCGGCGCCGTCGATGGTCTCCTTGAGGTTGTCCAGGGAGATGACGTGCCCGATGCGGTACTCCTCCGGGATGCCGTCCACGAGCGTGCGACGGTAGTCCACCGCGATGATCTTCGCTTCGTGCGGTGCGTAGCGGGCGGTGATGCCCGCGGTGACGCGGCGTAGCAGGTTGGTCTTGCCGCTCTCCGTGTCGCCGACGACGATCAGGTGCGGGGTGCGGCTGAAGTCGTGCCACACCGGCTCCAGGGCGTCCTGGTCGATGCCGAGCGGAAGACGCATGCCGCCGCCCTCGGTCGGCTCGGGCGCGGGGAGTTCGGCGAGGGGCAGCCGGTGCGGCAGCATCCGGACCTGCGGGGCGGCCGGGCCGGACCAGTGCTTGGCCACCTCAGCGACCAGGTGGGCGACGCCCTCGCCGAGGTCCTCGAGGGAGCCGCTGCCGTCCAGGCGGGGCAGGCCGGCGAGGAAGTGCATCTTGCTGTCGGCGGTGATGCCCCGGCCGCCGCTGCGCGGCACCGATCGGGCCTTGCGGGTGTCGATCTCCGAGTCCATCGGATCCCCCATCCGCAGTTCCAGGCGGGTCGCGGCCTGATCGCGGACCTGCGCGGACAGCTCCACCCAGCGGGTGGTGGTGATGAGCAGATGGATGCCGTAGTTGAGGCCGCGGGCGGCGAGTTCGTTGAACTTCGGGACCAGGTCGTCGTAGTCCTGACGGACCGTGGACCAGCCGTCGACCACCATGAAGACGTCGCCGAAGGGCTCGTCGGGGAACTCCCCGGCGGCGCGGCGACGGCGGTAGGACTGCATGGAGTCGATGGTGTGGTCGACGAAGAACTGCTCCCGGCGGGCGAGCAGTGTCATCACCTCGGCGACGGCCCGGTGCACCCGCTCCGGGTTGAGCCGCGCCGCGACACCGCCGACGTGGGGGAGTGCGGCGAACTGGGAGAGGCCGCCGCCACCGAAGTCGAGGCAGAAGAACTGGATCTCGGCCGGGGTGTGGGTGAGAGCGAGCGCGGCGATCAGGGTGCGGGCGAGGGTGGACTTGCCGCTCTGCGAGCCGCCCGCGATGGCCACGTGGCCGCCGGCTCCGGACAGGTCCACGACCAGCGGGTCGCGGCGTTGCTCGAAGGGCTTGTCGACCAGGCCGACCGGGACGCGCAGCCTGCCCGTGCCGGACCAGCCGGCGGTGGTGAGGCCGCGCTCCGGGTCGGGGGCGAGACCGGGCAGCAGGGCGTCCAGCGGGGACGGCTCGTCCAACGGCGGCAGCCACACCTGGTGGGCGGCGGGACCCGAGTCGCGCAGCCGGTCCAGGGCCACGTCGAGCAGGGTCTCCTCGTCGCCGCTCTCCTCGGTCTCCGGCTCCGGGGCGGACGTGGGGTCGAGTGTGCGCGGCACCACCCAGCCGCTGGTCCACGGCACGACCTGGCTGGCCACCCGCGCCTGCACCACCGCGCCGGTGCGGCGCCGGTAGGTGCCGGAGGAGTAGGCGGCACGGAAGCGGGTGAGGGCCTCCACACCGGACTTGAGATAGCCGCTGCCGGGCTGGGCCGGGAGCTCGTAGGCGTCCGGCACGCCGAGCACCCCCCGGCTCTCCATGGCGGAGAAGGTGCGCAGGCCGACCCGGTACGACAGGTGGCTCTCCAGTTGGTGCATCCGGCCCTCGTCCAGGCGCTGCGAGGCCAGCAGCAGATGCACGCCCAGCGAGCGGCCGAGGCGGCCGATCATCACGAACAGGTCCATGAACTCGCGGTGTGCGGAGAGGAGTTCGCTGAACTCGTCGACCACCACGAACAGGCTGGGCAGCGGGGTGAGATCGGCCCCGCCGGCGCGAGCCCGCTCGTACTCCAGGGCCGAGGTGTAGTTGCCGGCCGCGCGCAACAGCTCCTGGCGGCGGATGAGTTCGCCGTGCAGGGCGTCCTGCATGCGTTCCACCAGGGCGACTTCGTCGGCGAGGTTGGTGATGACGGCGGAGGTGTGCGGCAGTTCCTCCAGGCCGAGGAAGGTGGCGCCGCCCTTGAAGTCGACCAGGACGAAGTTCAGGGTCTCCGAGGAGTTGGTCAGGGCGAGGCCCAGGACGAGGGTGCGCAGGAGTTCGCTCTTGCCGGACCCGGTGGCGCCGATGAGCATGCCGTGCGGGCCCATGCCGCCCTGCGCGGACTCCTTGATGTCCAGTTCCACCGGACGGCCGTCGACACCGACCGCGATCGGCACCCGCAGCCGGGCGGAGCCGGTGTGGCGCGCGAAGAGAGCCTTGGTGTCGTGCCGGTGCAGATCGGGGATGCCGAGCAGAGTGGTCAGCTCCACGTCGCTGTCCAGCGGCTGTGCGATGTCGCTGCCCAGGCTGATCCGGCGGGAGGCGAGCAGCCGCGCCAGCGACTCCGCACCGAGCGGGCCGAGCCGGTCCGGCCGGCCGAGCGGCACCGCGCGCTCCTTGCGGCTGCGGTCGGTGCGCACCAGGTTCACCTGGTCCGGCCCGACGGTCAGCCGCAGCGTGTTGCGGCCGGGCCGCCAGCGCAGCGCGCCGGAGACGTCCAGCACCACGGCGTTGCGATAGCCGTGACCCTCCCAGCGGTGACCCTCGGGTACGGTGACGCCGTCAAGGACGACGACCGTGTACGGCTCGTCACGGCCCGGGCGGGCATCCGGGTCGAAGCCGGGGCGCTCGGCGAATTCGGCGCCGAGCAGGTCGTCCAGCTCGGTGAGGTCGGCGGTGATCCGGCGGACCTGCCCGGCGCCGTCCTCCTCGTACGGATGCAGCGCGTGCGGCAGCCACTTGACCCACTCCCAGTCGGCCCGGCGCTCGTCGCTGACGCAGAGGGCGATCCACAGCTCCTCCGGCGCGTGGAACACCGCGAGCTGGCCGAGAGCGGCACGCAGCAGAGCGCGTACGGCTTCCTCGCCGGCGCCCTCGGGGGTCCCGGACGACGCGCCGAGCTCCTCTGCCAGGGTCTCCTCGGGGCGCAGCAGGACCCGCGCCGACGACCGCAGATAGAGGCCCAGGGGCTGCTCGGGAATCGTGGAGTAGGCGCGGATGAAGCGGCGCAGGGCGTGCGCGCAGAGCGGTTCGAGGTCCTCCACCGGGCGGGTGGACACCGGGTCGAGGGTGAGGGCGAGCTGCTGTTCGCCGACCGCGAGCCGGACCTCGCCGAAGTCCTCGTCGGCCGGGCGGCGTTCCCACAGCCGTGAGGTGCGGGCCAGCGATCGCAGGGACGACGGCTCCGGGTGACGCCAGGCGAGCGCCCGCTGCTGCTCCACGATGGTGGAACGGACCCGCTTGCGGGTCTGCGCCAGATAGCGGAGGTAGTCGCGGCGTTCGCCCTTCAGGCGCTGCTTGCGCTCGCTGGAGCGCCGCATGAGCTGACCCAGCAGCATCGCCCCGGCGGACAGCGCCATGACGCCCATCGCCAGGTAGATGAAGACGCCGTTGCCACCGCCCGGGCGCAGGAACATCAGCATCATCGACACCGACATGAGCGCCATCGGCAGATAGGTCCATATCGCCGAGGTGTCGGGCACCGTCTCCGCGAGGACCGGTGGCTCCTGGAGGGTCAATTGTCCTTCGGGCATCTCTGGACCGCGCCTGCGGGCCGGCCGGCGAAACAGCACCACACTCAAGGAACAGAACCTCCGGTTCACTGACTTTCCGGCCCGCACCGAATACCGGGACACCCGGTAGCCGGAAAGACCGCACCGCGGTCATTTTCCCGGGACCCGGGTACGCGGTGAACGCCGGATGAATGGTGGAGGCGGAAAGCAGGAAACGGCCAACTCTCCCACCATTCAACTGCATACCGGACAAGGAGCCCGGTCCCCAGCACGTTCCGGCGAGCGTAGGCAGTAGTCTGCATTCACGTGACGCGACCTGTCCACGCGGGAGAGGTGGTTGCCGGGTTCGCGGTCGTAATTCCCTTGTCCGACCCCCCTGTTCCGGCCCGTGCGGACCTTCCGTACTCTTCGCACTACGCCGCTCGCGGGAAGCCCTCCTGTCAAAACCCCCACGGAAGACGAGAGTTCAGCTGATGACCGACAGCGCGGTGGCCGAACTGTGCCGCCTGACCGTACGTGCGCCGAGCGTCTCCGTCGATCTGGCCGTGCCCGCCGACGTGCCGGTCGCCGATCTGCTGCCCACGCTGCTGCGCTATGTCGGCGAGGAGGCCGAGGAGGCCGGGCTCGACCATGCCGGCTGGGTGCTCCAGCGGCTGGGTGACGCCCCGCTCGACGAGGAGACGACCCTCGCGCGGGCCGGGCTCGCCGACGGGGACGTGCTCTATCTGCGCCCGCACACCGAGGCCCTGCCCGAGGCCCGGCTCGACGACCTGGTGGACGGGATAGCCGACACCGCCGGCCGCAGGCTGCACACCTGGCACCCCGAGGCGGCCCGCGGGCTGCTGGTGGGCGCCACGGTGGCGACCGTGGCGGCGGCCCTGGTGCTGGTGTTCTGGCCGGGAGCGGCCGGCTCCGGCTCCGTCAGGGCGGCCTGCGCCGCGGTGGCGGGGCTCCTGCTGCTCGCGGGCGCGGGCACCGCCAGCCGCGCGGTCGGCGACCGGCTTTCCGCGGCCGCGCTCGGCCTGCTGGTCGCACCCTGTCTGGCGCTGGCCGGCTGGGTGCTGCCCGGCGGTGACCTGACCGGCCCGGACGCGGCGCAGGTCGCGGGCGCGCGGCTGCTCGCCGCGGGCACGGCCGGTGCAGGCGGCGCGGTCCTCGCACTGGCCGCCACCGCGGTCGGCGCCCCGGCCCTGCTGGGCACCGCGGTCGTGTCGGTGGCCATCGCGATCTCCGGTGCCCTCATCGGCTACACGGGCCTGGCCGTGCCCGCCGCGGTCGCGTTGGTGGCGACGGTTTTCGTGCTCGCGGCCGGGACGGTGGCGCCGTTCGCCTTCAAGCTGGCAGGGATGCGGATGCCCGCCCTGCCCTCCTCCGCCAGCCAGCTCCAGGAAGGCATCGAGCCCTACGCGGGCAGCGACGTCGCCGAGCGCACCGAACTGGCCGGGCGCTGGGTCACCGCGCTCTTCGCCGTCACCGGGATCATCGCCGCGGGAGCCCTGCTGGTCCTCGCCGAACGCCCTCACCTGCCCGAGGTGTTGACCGCGCTCGCGCTGAGCCTGCTGCTGCTTCTGCACTCCCGCGGGCTGGTGCACATCGGCCAGCGGCTGACCCTCGCGGTGCCCGGGATCTGGGGTTTGCTGCTGCTCGCCCGCAGCTGGGCGGAGGACAGCGACGGCGACGGGCGACTGGTGGTCTTCGCGGTACTGCTCGGCGCGGCCGCCGCGCTGGTCATCGCCGCCTGGACGGTGCCCGGCCGCCGCATGCTGCCGTACTGGGGCCGGGCGGCGGAGGTGGCGCACACCGGCATCGCGGTGGCGTTGCTGCCGCTCAGCCTGTGGGTGGCGGGACTCTTCGGATGGCTGCGCGGCCTGTTCGGCTGAGTCCAACCGCACTCCGGCAAGAGAACGACGAGGAGAGGCCGTGCAGTCCAAACGCGACCAGGTACACGCTCACACCTTCATGATGGGCAGGCTCAGTTCGGGCCTGCTGATGGCCGACCCGGACGCCCCGGAGAGCCCGCTCGGTCGCACCACACGCGGCGTGGTCTTCGGCGTACTGGTCACCGTGCTGGTCGGTGCGGGCGCCACCGTCTACGGCCTGCTGCGCCCCGGCGGGAACGACGCCTGGCGCGACGGCGCGCACCTGGTGGTCAACCGCGACACCGGCGCCCGTTACCTGTGGACCGATACCGACGGCGTGCTGCACCCGGTGCGCAACTACGCCTCGGCGCGGCTGATCGGCGGCTCCGACCTGGAGAGCGTGGACGTGGCCACCGCATCGCTGCGGGACGTCCCGGTGGGCGCCCCGGCAGGCATCCCCGGCGCCCCCGACGCCGTGCCCGAGCCCGGCCAACTCGATGGCGGCGCCTGGCACATGTGCGTCACCGGCCCGGACGGCGCGTTGCCGGACACCTCCGGTGCCGTGGCGACCGGGGTGGACAAGCCGGGCGCGACCACCGTGGTGGCCGGTGCGTCGCTGGATTCCAGCGGCGTCGGCGGCGACCGCGGGGTGCTGGTGAGCGGGCCCGACGACACCGAGTACCTGGTGTGGCGGGGCAGCCGGCTCCCCCTGGACCGCGCGTCGGACGCGCGCAACGCCCTCGGTTATGGCTCCGAGCGGCCGATGCCGGTCTCGGCGGCCTTCCTCGACGCGCTGGCCCCCGGCCCCGTCCTGAAGCCGCCGGCGGTGCCGGGACGCGGTGAGGAGGGCCCCGAACTCGGCGGGGAGGCCAGCCGGATCGGCCAGCTGTTCAAGGTCAGCGTCCCCGGGGGCGCCAGCACCTACCATCTGCTGCGCAAGGACGGTCTGGTGCCGCTGACCCGGCTCGGCGCCGCTCTGGTGCTGGGCGACCCGGCCACCCAGAAGGACGCCTACCGGGGGCGCTCGCCCGAGGTGCGCACGGTCGGCGCCGACGCGCTGCGCGAACACCGAGCCAAGGACCAGGACACCGGCGCCTCCACGGAGCTGCCGGACGCGCCCCCCGTCCCGCAGTCCGCGCCCCGCGGCACCGCGCTGTGCGCACAGGTCGACGGAGGTGACGGCGGCGTCCGGATCAGGTCGGTGCTGGTGCAGCTGACCCGGCTCGCCCCGGTCGCGGTCTCGGAAGGCACCGCCCAGCCGCTGAAGCCGGCCTGCGTCCCGACCGACGCCACGGTGGTCCGGCCCGGTCGGGGTGCCCTGGTCCGTGCCCTGAACGCCAGCGGCGCCGCGCATGCGGGGACGAGCTACCTGGTGGCGGACAACGGCGTCAAGTACCGCGTCTCCACCAAGGATTCGCTGGCCGCGCTCGGCTACGAGAGCGCGGACATCGCCTCCGTCCCGGCGCCTCTGCTCGCGGCGCTCCCGACCGGCGCGGACCTCGACCCGGCCGCCGCCTCGGGCGCCGTCGAGCCCAAGGTGACGGCTCCGCAGTGCGCCCCGGACGCGGAACGGAAGGCGCGCGAGGCGAGCACCATTGAGGACAAGGCGGACACCGCACGCTGATCATGGCAAGGAGTGCATTCGGCGCCGATGAAAAGGAAAAGGGCGCGGGCAACAGAAGTTTTGAGCCAAAGTGGTTGCCGGTGGTGAGAAGTCCGCGGAGTCGTCGGGAACGGAACGCGGAGGGAACCTCAAATAGAGCTCAGATATTTCGGCCGAGCCGTGCCCGCGAAATCCGGAGGAAGCGCTAGCAAAGCCGGATACGACTCTCGGCGACGCCCGTTCGGCCTGTCCGCGTGCCCGCTTTTTGCCCGCCTCGCGTTGCCTGGTGGACGGTGCGCCGCGGTTGCCCGGCGGGTGGGAGAGGCTTGTTCATATCGCTGAAACCTCCGTACAACTCCCTTGCCACGTAAGAATTCCGAGGCGAGCTGACCGAAGCTCAAATCTTCCCTGTGCGCGTTGCGCGGAACGACGGCTTCTCTTTAGCCTCAGCGAGCAACTGTGCGACGAGACGGGGCTGAACGAAGGGAGCGCGACATGGCGGACAGCGCCGCGAGGAAAGCGGACTATGCCAAGGGCTTGGGGGGTGTCTCCTCGCTGGAGTCGGCCCGGAGCCAGGTCGAGAAGATCCAGAACAACGTCGGTGAGATCGCCGCGCGTTCGGGCGTCGGCGGCGACGAGGGCCAGGCCCTGCTGAAGCTCTTCCGTAGCTGGAACGCCGAGGCGCAGAAGGTCGTCATCCAGATCAGCACGATGGTCGACGCGCTCCAGGAGAACGTGACCTCCGCCAACCGTTTGGCGCAGGAGAACCAGGACCTGACCGAGGTCCTCAACAGCAAGACCAGTCAGGGCGTCTTCGAAGCGCTGAGCTGACCCGACCGGTAGCACCGGCCCCGTCACGGCGAGGCCGAACCCCTTGAGCTTCCCGGGCCGGCGCCCGGCCGTACGAGAGGAGACGTCATGGCCGACGGCATCATCGACGTGCAGTACCCCGTGGTCCGCAACGCCATCGAGGAACTGATGAACCAGACCCAGCAGATCATCACCACCCTCAACAACCTGGAGGACGAGCTGAAGCCGCTCGTCAACTCCTGGGAGGGTTCCGACCAGGAGACCTACCGTCAGGTCCAGGCGGAGTGGGACCAGGCCACCAAGAACATGGCCAAGCTCCTTGGCGACAACGGCGAGCTGATCCAGATGATCCACGACAACCACTCCCGCGACGAGCGCAAGAGCGCCGACAACTGGGGCAACGTGCGGGCCCGTTAGGGCATCGCCGAGTTTTCCTTTCGTCGAGGGTTCGATGACGCGGCCCGGGCCGTGTGCCCCGGACGCAGCGTGGAGCGGGACGGGAATCTGCGGACCGGCCCGTTGCGTCCATGTCGCACGCGGGGACGTCGGCCCGGCCGCCGTCCGTCCACCACCCGGCGTCCGCCGTGCCCTCGTGTCCCCGCCCGGCACCAAGCGTCAGGAGTGCGTCCCATGGCCGGTGAGAAGGCCGACGTCAAGCATTTCGACCTCAAGCAGATGGAGAACTTCCGGGACAACGAGGTACAGCCGGTCCACACCGCCGCGAAGAAGCACCGGGAGGAGGGCGACGGATCCCACATCCGCCCGCTCGGCCACCTCATCGACGGCCACACCACACCGGACAACCTCGCCCAGGACAAGCAACTCCTGCGCATCGGCAGGATGGTGACCGAGCCGCTGGTCTCAGGACCGAAGCTGATCGAGGACATCCGCACCGCGGCCGAGGCCATCGACAAGCTGCTCGGCGACCAGGTGGACCTCTTCAAGGAGTTGAAGGAGGCCCTCACCGAGACGATCGAAGAGGCCAACAAGACCAAGGACAAGAACCTCGACGCGATCGACGCCCAGACGCTCCTCCAGACCTTCGACGAGGTCGACACCCTCACCGCCGGCGGTTCCGGCGATCCGGACGATTCCTGACCGACCGAACAGAAAGGGCGCCCGGTGGCCGATCGGTACGACGCCAACTCCGTCGCCAATCTCGACAAGTTCGACAACGCCGGCGACCCGTCGAGTGACACCTGGGCCACCCTGGTCACCCACATCACCGGCTATCCGGTGCCCGACCGCAACACCGTCTTCGACACCCTGCGCTCCGAACACGGCGGCAAGCTGTTCCGGATGGACATCAAGGAGCGCAGCCTCAGCGTGCTTGTCAAGGACTCCGGGTTCCTGACGAACAAGGGCGAGGACTACGACATCTGGTTCTTCGACAGCGGCAAGAAGCGCTCCATCATGCAGGCCCGGATTGTCTTCGAGGGCCGGGTCAAGGCCGGAGAGGAGATCATCTTCGCCGGTCCGGGCTCGGACAACGTCCATGACGCGCAGGTCCGTGAGGGCAACGAGTTCACGGACTACAACAAGGACAAGATGAGCACCATCCCGCTCGCCCGGTACATGAACGGGCCGCGGGCGGCACTCCTCGCTCTCCTGGGCGGCAGCACCACGGACGCCCGGTTCAGCAACCTCGGTGTGCCCGGGGCGGATGTGGTGGACCTCAACTCCTTCAACACCACCGGGGAGTCCTTCGACTTCGCCGCCAAGTTCTTCAAGGACCACGCCGTGGTGCTGAAGGACTGGGAGGACCGCTTCGGCCGGGACGACGCGAGCTGGAAGGGCGAGGCCGCCGAGGTCTTCCGCAGCCTGCTGAAGAAGATCCGCGAGAACTACGACAGTTACGTCGAGACCTTCAACTCCAGCCCGGGCGCGGGCGATGGGACCGGCACCGGCGGCACCGTGTACTCCCGCGCCCTGTCGCTGGGCCGCAAGTACCTCGAGGACGCCGCGAACAAGCTGCTGGAGGCGTGGCTCGCCTGGGCCAAGTCCCCGTACTACGACCCGCATCAGGTGCTGCGCTACGTCCTGGACGACCTCGCCCAGTGGGTGGACGCGAACAACGTTGCCAAGACCGACATCAAGTCGTACACCTCCCGCTACACCACGACCGTCAGCCACAGCCCGCAGGCCGGTTTCACCCAGGTGCACCCGGAGTACGGCGACCTCACCGACATCGCGAACTGGGCGAAGGTCGGCGACAAGGCGGTCAAGATCTGGAGTCAGGGCGTCAACGAGTACCTCGGCAAGCCCGCAGCCGAGGTGCAGTCGAACCTGAACAACCATTTCCTCGACCTGGGCGACGACTTCTCCGACAACGTGCCCAAGCCGAAGTCGACCAGCACGGCCTCGGAGGAGTACGAGGAGAAGAAGGCCAAGGAGGAGCAGGAGGAGATCAATCGGCAGAACGAGGAGAACCGCAGGTACCAGGACGAGCTGCGCGCGGAGCAGAACCGTCAGCGGGAAGAGGACAAGAAGTACCAGGACGAGCTGCGCGACGAGCAGAACCGGCAGCGTGAGGAGGACAAGCGCCTCCAGGACGACCTGCGCAACGAGCAGAACCAGCAGCGCGAAGAGGACAAGAAGTACCAGGACGAGCTGCGCGAGGAGCAGCGGCGGGAGCAGGAAGAGGCCAAGCGGCAGGCCGAGGAGCAGGCCAAGGCCATGGAGGAGAGCCTCGGCGGCATCAACAACCCCAACGGCGTCACCGAGCAGAACCTCGACGGCCTGGACGACCTGCTGAACCAGAACAACCCGGTCACCGAGAGCCTCGGCAATCTCGGCGACGTGAACAGTCAGGGCGGCGACCAGCAGGCCTTCACCTCCACCCCGCCCCCGGGCATCACGAATCTCGGCAACCTCGGCTCGGTGAACACAGGCCCGGGCGGCACGAACAACGCCGCCAACGACGCGGTCACCCAGAACCTGGGGAACCTCGGCGGCCTGAACACGGGCGGCGGCTCGGTCAAGACCCCGACCGGTGGCAACACCCAGCTCGACGGCGGCAAGCTCACCACCGATTTCCCGGACGGCAGCAGCACCAGCTTCGACCCGGACAGCGGGGTGCTCACCACCACCCACCCGGACGGCAGCGTCACCACGCAGAATCTGGGCGACGGCACCAGGGTGACCAACCCGGACGGCTCGGTCACCTCCCTCGGCGACGACGGCAAGCTGACCACCACCTTCCCCGACGGCAGCGTCCAGACCGTCGACCCCACGACGGGTCAGGTCAGCACCACCGACCCCGACGGCACCACGATCACCCAGGACCTCGGCAACCTGGGCGACCTCAACAGCCAGAGCAACAACGCGAATCCGGGCGACCTCGGCGACATCAACTCAGACCTGCCCACCCAGTCGGACGGGGACCTGGGCGACCTGGGGAACCTCAACACCGACCGGAACGGCCTCGAGACCCCGACCGGCGGCAGCACCCAGCTCAGCGACGGCGACATCGCCACCGACTTCCGTGACGGCAGCAGGATCAGCTTCGACCCGGACAGCGGTCTGTTGACCAGCACGAACGCGGACGGCACCACCACGACCACCGATCTCACCCACGGCGCGACGGTGACCAACCCGGACGGCTCGAAGACCAGCCTCGACAACGGCATGCTGACCACGGAGTTCCCCGACGGCAGCAAGCAGGTCATCGACCCCGACACGGGCATCGCCACCGTCACCGACCCGCAGGGCAACACCGAGCGCGTGGACCTGCACGATCTCAACTCGCAGGGCCGCGGGGACGCTTCGGACATCCTCGACGGCCTCGGCGATCTGGAGAGCATCGGCGGCCTCAACGACACCGGCGGCACCTCCACCCAGGACCTGTCGCTCTCCGACCTCGGTGTCGGTGGCGGCGCGGGCGAAGGGGCATCCGGCGGCGGGGTCGGGGAGAGCTACCTCACCGCGGACAGCTCCGGCGCAACCGGAGCAGAACCTCTCTCGGACGGCGCTGCGGGCAGCGCGGGCAGCGCGCTCGCCCCCGCCGCGACGGCCGGCGCGCCCGGCAGCCCCGGTATGCCCGGCAGCCCCGGCATGCCGATGGGCGGCATGGGCGCCGGCGGCATGGGGGCCGGCGGCGACAAGGGCAACGGCGAACGCGTGCGCGCCGTGCTGGTCGACGCGGCGGAGGAGAGCGAGCGCCGTAACCGCCGCCGGCGCAGCCCGTGGAACCGCCAGGAGGACGACGACACCTTCCTCGCCCCGGCCTCCCGGGTGGCGACCACCGGCGGTGACTCTCCCGAGGAGGAGACGCAGGCGGCCCGTAACAGGGCCACCAGCTCCGACTACCTGGAGGAGGACGCCGACGTGTGGGGCACCGAAGAGGGCGGCACACCGGCCGTCATCGGACGGTGAGCACCGTACGGCCGCGGCCGACCCTCGCGCGGAGACGCATCACACTCGGTCCCCGCTTCCGCGGCGGGGGCCTCACCAGGCAAGATCAGCAGGGCAGTTGACGGACCGGCAAGCACGGACGGGCGCACGGACCACATGTCCGGACGCACGTCGCGACCGATGGGTAAGGCAGGAGTGGGCGTGACGGAACCGCTGGAGAAACGCCTCGAGAAGGCGATGGCCGAACTCCAGGCCGCCCAGGAGGCGGTCGCGCGCACCGAACGCGAGCTGCGGCAGGCGTCGTTCGCGGTGCTTTCCTCCGATCGCGCGGTCCGCGCCACCGTGGGGCCGCAGGGCGAGTTGTCCGGGATCGAGTTCCTGGAGAACAAGTACCGCGACATGTCCCCCCAGGAGCTGGCGGCCAGTGTCCTGGAAGCGGCCAATGCGGCACGCCTGAAGATGAACCGGCATGTGATGAAGGCGATGGCGCCCTTCACGGAACCCAGCAGCAACGTGCCGGAGCTCAAGGGCTTCGAGCTGGACTGGGAGCGGATCTTCGGCCCCGAGGTGCTGCGCGACGACGCCGAGGACACGACACGCGACAGCCGGGCCACGCCCGCCTGGCGGGACGCGCTCGGCGAGGACGGGGAGGACTGATGGGACAGCGGTACTACGTCGACCCTCACCGTATCGAGGCTCTGGCCAGGCAGTTGGAGGAGATCGGCGCCCTGGCCGGGAGCATCACGGAGGAGTTTCTCGACGACCTGGCTCCCACGGTCACATGGCCCGGTACGGAGGGCGAGTTCGCCGAGAAGGCCAAGCCGCAGGAGCAGAAGGAGCGACAGACCACCAAGGAGACGATGATGTCCATCCGCGACGCGGTCGTGGGCATCACCGACGCCACGGTCAGCCAGGTGCGCATGATGAAGGACACCCGCGACCGCAACATCGAGGACGTCGAACGGGTCAACAGCCGTATCGAGACCGATGGGTTGAACGGTGACGGTCCGGGTGGGCATGGCCGTCGCTGACCTCCGCACCGCCGGCCGCTCCCGCATCACGCCAGGAGCGGCCGCTCCTGCACGCCCGCGTGGCCCTCAGGACGGCCCCCGATGAGCATCAAGGCATCGCCCGAGGTCAATGCGATGATCTTCATCCTCACCGGGGAGAAGCTCATCGACGCCGATGAGGACCTCGCCTACGAGAGCCGTCGGCCCTACTCCGGCCTGGGCCGCAAGGTGGACCGGCTGTCCTCGCTGATCGACAAGTCGGTGCATGACATCGCCGAGGTCATGCCGGACGACCTGTCCAAGTCGTACGCCAAGGCGATGGGCATGCTCATCGACGACGGCGGAAAGAACTACCTGCGCGAGTTCGCCGAGCAGCTCGACAAGATCGCCGAGGGCCGGCGCAAGACGTCCATGGACATCATGGAGTCCAAGTGGCAGGTCATCGCCGAGGTCATCCGGCTGCTCATCGAGATCGCCATCTATCTGGCGATGTCCTTCTTCACCGGCGGTGCCTCGGCCAGCCAGATCATGATGGCCAAGCTGCGCAGCCGGTTCCTGATCCTCACCACGCTCACCCACCTGCTCCAGCGGCTGCACCTGGCGCCCTCGCTGACCGAGGCATTCGCCGAGGCGTTCACCACCTTCGCGGTGCGGCTGGCGATGATGAACTTCGCCCCGGACGGCCGCCGTCCCGATGGCTTCGACTGGAACGACATCCTGAAGTCCGCCGCGTTCGGCGCCGCCGCGGGCTTCCTCACCAGCGTCTTCGACGACATCGCGAAGAAGATCGTCAGGAGCTACGACACCAACTTTCTCAAGAACGGGCCCGACCTCGACTTCAAGCCCCCTCCCCACCTGAAGGACATCCCGAACCCCGAGTTCAGGAACAACGGCCCCGGCCCCAGGCCGGAGCCCGACCCCGGCCCCACCCCGAAGGACCGGCCTGACCCCGGCCCGAACGCGAACGGCCCGGGCGTCACGAACAACCCGCCGCTCACCTTCCGGGACAACCCGCTCTCCTTCCGGAACAACCCGGACCTGTGGCGCAACAACCAGATCCTGCGCAACAACGCCGACCGGCCGAGCGCGCTGGCCGGGCACTACGGGCTCAAGGGGACGTCCGACTTCCTCGCCGCCGGTGCCGGCGAGGCACTCGCGGAGATCCTCATCAAGGGCGCCTTCGACGGTGACTGGTCCACCAGCTGGTCCACCTTCGTCGGGGCGGGGATCAGCAGCCAGGTCGAGGCCACGCTCACCGACACCGCCCTGAACAGTGGCGCCGAACTGCGCCACGTCATCGACACGTTGCGCAACCAGCCGCCCACCGTCTCCGCCGGCATCGGTGACACGGGCGACGGCAGTGACTCCGGCACGCCGGACAGCGCCGACTCCTCTCGCACCCTGGGCGGCGACGGCCCGGACCGGGTCGGCGGTCCCTCGAGCACCCACCTCACGGACGGCGCCGACTTCACACGTACGTCCCCGCCGTCCGCCGGCGCGGACAGCCCGCTGCCGCACACCACCCAGGACCCTCCGTGGAACTCCCCGGGCCCGCTGCCGGTAACGGCCGCCGAGAACGCCCTGTGGCAGCAGGTCCACAACGGCTCCGCCGACGTCCGCGAGCAGGCACTGCACGACATCGCCGCCCTGCGCGGCGCCCAGCCGCCCGGCGACGCGGAGATCGATGTCCGCGACAACCTGCACGGCAGCCTCTCGCAGGTGCCCGAGGTGCGGGTGGTGCCCGCGGGGGACGGTCCGGCGGTTCAGGTCGACGCCGACGAGGTCCGTCGCGCCTTGGACGGCTTCGGCACGCCGATCACGGTGGACACCCCGCTCACCGCCACGCCGGCCGCCTTCGGTAACGGCCCCACGGCCGACTCCGCGCCCTCTTCCGCCGACTCCGTGGGGGACCCTGGTCCGGGCGGCCGGACCGAGCACACCGTCGGGGACGGTGCCGCACCGGGGGCGTCATCGTCGAACCCGGTCGGGGACACCTCGCCGAGCAACCACCCGAACTCTTCGAAGTCCTCGGTCGTGGGCTCCCCGGACAGTGACGTCAGAAGTTCTCCGGACGAGAGGGCCGGGCAGAGCGACCGTCCCTCCGCGGCTCCTGGGCCAGGAATCGGCGGTCCCACCGCCTCCAACGCTCCCACAACCTCAGCCGCGCCCGGCACGGGCGCCGGCACCCGCCCGGGTGGCGTTCCCTCCGCCGGAGGCACTTCGGCTCCCTCCGCCAGTGGGCCCCAGGGCGTCCGGGCCCCGGACGGCACGGCCCCGGCGGACGGTTCGCCGATCTCGACCGGCGACGGTTCGCCGACCTTGTCCGGCGACGGCTCTTCGGCGAGCACCGATCCGCCCTCGACCACCAACCCGCCCTACGCCAACGGCTCCACGGGCTCCGGCGAGAGCGTGCCCACCCCGGCCGCCGAGACCACCGCGGCGCCGCCGAAGGTGATCACCAGCGGCTCGTACGCCGCCACTGACGACGTACCTGAGGGCAGCGACGCGCACGACACCAGCGGCCCAACCGGTCCGAGCGACGTGACGTCAGGGCCCGCCCTCACGGGGAGCCTCACCGCTGCCCCCTCACCGCCGCTGACCATCGTGGTCTCGCAGGTGCCGCCGCCGGGCGAGGGAACACGAGACGCGGCCGGGCTGCTGGACGGGGTCGGGACCGATGGGGCCGTGGTGCTCGGGCCGCCTGTCGCTCCGGACGGGGCGGGGCGGCCTGTACGCGCCGCGGTCGAGCTGACCCGCGAGGGGCCGGGCGCCCCGGTCCGGGTCCGTCCGCTCACCGGCTCGCCGCCCGTCACGGCATCGGACGGCACCGTGGACGCCACGGGCCTCACGGATACCGCGGACACGGCGTTCCCCGGCGCAGACGTGTTGCTGCCACTCGCCGCTGCCCTGGGCACGGGTCCGGTCCCGGAGGCGCGTCCCGCCACCGAGAGCACCGTGAACAACGACAGCGCCCCAGTCGTCTCCGCTGCGACTCGGACCCTCACCATGTCCTCGGGGATGGCCCTGGGGGCGACACCTCCGGTGCACGGCAGCGACGTCGGCCCGGACCCCACGGCCGCCGAACGCGGAACCTTGCCCTGCCCGGAGGCCGAGACGGCCATCGACGTGCATCTGGAGTCAGGCCGCGGCGAGACCACCGGCACCGGGGGGCAGATCTCCGGCCCCGGGGGCGGGCCTGGGGCCGGGAACGGCGGCACGCCTCCGGCTGGGCCCGCCCGGCAGGATGGCGCCGCGACAGGTCCGGTGACACCACCGTCGACCGGGCGCATCGTCGTGCGGCCCGCGGATGGCGAGGGCGGGCGGGGCGCGCCCGGGAACGCTCGGCGGGCCACGCTGCACGACTACCTGCCCAGGAGCGAGTGGTGGCGGATGTACATCGATCCCAAGAACCACGAGGCCGCGCAGGCCGCCTTCCCGGATGCTCCGGGCTCGTACTACGACCACGACCGTTCGCCCGGTTTCGAGCAAGGCATGGTCGCGGCCTACACGCAGTTTCTGGCTGATCCGGAGACGGTCACGACACCGATGGACTCGTCGGCGTACCGGACGATGCACGGTCTGGCGACGAGCGGTCTCGGACGCTCTCTCGACTGGTCCGGCGGCCGCCCGACGCACTTCCCGCTGCGCGGCGATGCGCTGGCCGCCGACATCTTCGATGAGAGGGTCGGCGGGCGAGCCCTGGTCTACGACATGACCACGCACGACTGGAAGGGCGGTTTGCCCCGGCCGCAGCCGGCCACCATCCTCACGCGCTTCCTGCACAGCAATCCGGCGCTGGCGACCAACTACAGAAAGAACGAGGCTCCCGGCCTCGTCGACTCTGTCTTTCAGGAGCACTACGCGAGGGTGGCCGCCCCCGACGCCGACGACACCGCGAAGCTCGCCTCGATCGCCCGTACGATCCGTGCCCTCCACGTGATCCACCCCTTCGAGGACGGCAACCTCCGCTCCAACGTCCAGATCCTGCTGCCCAAGCTGCTGCTGGAACAGGGCTACCGGCCGATCGTGCCCAACGACATGTACGGCCTCTTCCAGGGCGGGCGTTCGGTGGACGAGATGGTCGGGTCCCTGATCGCCAACGGCGCCCTGGACACCGGTCCGCAGGATCTGCACGTGGAGTCGGGACGGGGAGACATCGACACCGGCGGCGCCAACCGCCGCGCACGCCCGGCGGGCGAGCCGGTCGTCACGACTCTGGACGGCCACCAGGTGCCCGTCGAGCAGTTGCGCCGCTGGGTGCCTCAGGCGGCCGTGAAGCCCCTGCCGGGGCGCGCCGTACAGACGCTGACCATCTCGCAGAGCCCGGCCGAGGACGGTACGGCGCACAGCGCGGGCCGACGCGCGCTGCTCGGCCAGGACACCTTCCGCGGTGTACGCACCACCTCCGCTCACCCGGACCCGAGCAGCGGCACGGCCCAGCCCACCCCCCGCACCGTCTTCACCGGTCCGCCGACCGCGCTCCCCGGTTCCGGTACCGAGCAGGGCGCCGACTACTTCGTGAGCCACGGCACCCCCCGTACCGTCACGCTCGGCACCGACGACGCGGCCCGCCCCGCCGTGAAGGTCAGTGGTGTGCAGCTCGGCGAGGTCCTCAAGTCCTGGGCGCAGGACGGCGATCAGGAGCGGCCGCTGGTGCTGTTCTCCTGCGAGACCGGGCGGCAGCCGCAGGTGGCGGGGCTGCCGGTGGCCCAGCACGTGGCGAACCGGACCGGACGGCCGGTGTACGCCCCGACCACCGAGGTCGGGACGGCCCGGGATCGTGACGGCGACGTTCGCGCGGTACTCACCGAGGGCACGGACGGGCCGGGACGCTGGCGTCTTTTCACCCCGGAGCCCGGTGGCGCCGAGCTGGACGGCCTGGCACGGGACGCCGGTCTGCACACCGGTCCGGGACCGGCCGACGCCTTCGCCCGGGCCCGTACCCTCCAGCAGATCCGCACCCTGCGCGACGCCCTCGGCCCGAACGCCGAACAGCAGCCGGAGAACCGGGAGTTGCTCGCCGGGCTGGCGTATGTGGACGGGTTGCGCTGGCTCAGCCCGGACACCGCGGCCCGCTACGGCGACGGCCGGATGACGCCGGACCTGCTGCGCCGGATGGTCACCGACCGGCCCGGCGTCGCGGTCGACCCGGCGAGCGGGCCGACGACGGAGCAGTACACCGAATTCCTGCGCGCCGCAGCCGAGTTGCGCTCCGCCGCCGGACCCGACACCACACTCGACGCCCTGCTGCCCCCGCCGCCGCCCGCGCTCGCGCCGAGCACCCTGGTCTTGCCGGAGGACGTGCGCGGGCTCACCTACGCGCCCTCGGCACAGATCACCTGGTCGCTCTCCAGCACCCCGCTGCCGCTGTCCGAGCTGAGCCTGAACGCCGAGGACACCGCTGAACTCGCCCGCCGCCGACCCGACCTGGCACCCGCGCCGAGCCGCCCGGAGAGCTTCGCCGAAGACCTGACCCTGTTCATCGAGGGCGGCACGACAACCGTCTCGACGGACGTCGTGCGGGCGGACGGCCGGAACTTCAGGCGGCTGGACACCCCGGGCGGCGGGAACTGCCTGTTCCGGGCGCTGCTCGACAGCGCGCGCGGCCTGGACGTACCGCCGGCGTGGGCGGCGCGGAACGTCGCCGGGCTGCGCGGGCTGCTGCGTGACCGGATCACCGGGTCCGAACTGGCCGCCGCGGCGGCGGAGGCCACCCCGGACCCGGTGCTCGCCGTGGTGGACGACCTGCGGATGACCGCGCTCGCAGGAGTACGCAACCCCGACGCGCAGAGCAGGATCACCCAGCGCTGGAACGGCATCGCGCAGGCGGTCGTCAATGACGGCGACCCCCGCCGGTGGCGGCGCATCCTGAGGGACAGCGGCTATCCGCAGCTCGCCGACATCGCGCCCACCCCGGACGACGCACGGCGCCTCGGTACCGACGGACTCATCGCCGCGGCAGCGGAACACGCCGGGCTGTGGGCCTCTCCGTTCGCCGACGTGCTTCCGCAGGCGCTGGCGCACACCCTCGACCTCGATCTACGCCTCATCCAGTCCGACCCGCACGCACCGGGCAGCACCCTCGTCACCATCCTCCACCCCGGCGGGGGTGACACCCTGCACCTGGCCTACAACGGCACCGACCACTACGACGCCCTGGTCCCGGCCACCGCCCCGCTCACCCCCGTACCGGACCCCGCCACCACCTCCGAGGACCGTGCCACCGACGAACCGGAGGGCTCCGACCCCTTCGGCGAGTGGCTGCGCGGCCTGGGCGGGATCACCGACCTCGACAGCCCGGACGCCGAGACCCCCGACCGGGGCGAGCCGGTGCCGCTGGAGACGCAGCTCGAACGGCATCGCCCGGCCCGCCTGCTGACCGGAACGGATGCCCGGCCGCCGGGCCCGGCACCGCGGACCGTCACCTTCGAGGACGGCAGCCGGCTGCCCACCGTCCTCATCGACCCGGGCGCCGATCCGGATCCGGACGACGGCAGCCCCGAGTCCCGCACGGACGCCACCGGTCCAAGCCGGCCGACCGGCCTCTTCGCCGGTCCCGGCGTGCTCACCCTGCGCTCGCCCGAGCAGGTGGCCCAGGAGATCCTCGGACAGCTGCCGAAGAAGCTGCGCGACCAGTTCGACGAGGCGGAGCTGCTGCGCCTGCTGACCGAACAACCCGGCGCCTTCACCGCCCCGCGCGGCGCACGCTTCGTGGGACGGGAGACGTCCGGCGTCGGCCACGAGATGACCGTCGAGGCCATCCCGTACCACCGCTGGGAACGCTTCTCCGACGTCAACGGCGGCACGACACGGCTGGACACCATGCGGCGCGGCCAGGCCGGTACGGGCGGCGGGCGCAGCGTCGGCCACGGACGCCGGATCGCCGCCGCGCTGAGCATGGGCCCGCCGCTCAACTGGCTGCTGAAGATCGGCGTTTCGCTGGGCTGGACCCGCCGAACCGACTACTCCCTGGGCACCCAGGCCTACCACCAGAGCGAGCACCGCGCCCACGAGGGCTCGCACCTGCACCTGGACGACGTCCACTACCGGGTGCGGGTGGAGCGCGTCACCGAGGCGCCGAGAGCCACAAACCCGGACACCTCGCCCGCGACGGTCCCGAACTGGCAGCGCAGCCAGGTGTACACCGCCCGGTTCGCCCTGCGGGACGGGCTGAGCTGGCGGCTGCCGGACGACCTCACCGTGCCGTTCAACGGACCCCGGCGGGCGCCGCGGACGCTCACCTTCCCGGACGGGACCGAGGCGCGGATGACCGACACCACCGCACTGCACCTGGTGGACCCGCCGGAGGACATCGCGCTCGCCATTTCCGGCGCCCGGCCCGGTAGTTCGGCGCACCGCACACTGATCTCGTACGTCCGTCCGGGGCGGCTGCTCGCCCTGTTCGGCCGGTTCTCCGGACCGGTCAGCGGACCCGAGCTCACGCGGGGGAGCGGTCAGCACCCCCTGGGGCACCTCGTCATCGAGCGATCGATCCCGCACCGGGCCACCCTGGTCGCCGAGTCGGTCAAGGCGGAACTGCGCGACCTGACGCAGACCACGTACCAAAACGAGCGCGGCCACGTCCGCGACACGCGCTTCGGTGTCCAGGTCACCGCCGGCCCCAACCACACCCTCGTCGGCCCGGAGACCGACGTACGTCTCCAGGGCGGGCCGCTCGTCCGCGCGGACCTCAGCTCCGGGCGCGGCCACTACCTCGGCACCGACGCGGCCCGCAAAACCACCGGCCGTCTCCGTAACCACCCCGTCGCGCTCTACCGGGTGGAGCGCACCCTGATGGTGCGCAAGGCCGGCGAGCCTGCGTCCGCGGCGCGTCCGGTGCGGGTGGTCAGCCTGGACTGGATCTCCACCCAGGACGCGCGCCGACTCGCGGGCTGGGACAGCCGTACGCCCGGACAGACGGGCCCGAACCCGGACGCCGAGCCGCCGGTGCCCTGGTACCTCTCGCGGGAGGACCCGGTCCATCTCAGCGGCCAGGTCCGCGCCGAGGGTTTCCGTCGGGACCGCCCGCCCAACGCCGTAGCGAACCCTGGACCGGCCCAGACGCAGAACCAGGCCGGGCAACCCGCCCCCCAGGACCCCCTGCGTGCCTTCGCGGACACCGTCCTGGACACGCTGCACCTCTCGTACCCGTCCCTGTTCGTCCCGCCGCTGGTGCTGCGGCACCCGCGGCTGGCCCGGTTCTGGTACGGCGACGGGCGGATGCGGACCGCGCTGCACAACGACCGTCAGGTCCGCGAGGCGCTCAACCGGCCCAGCCTGGCGCAGAGTCTGGACGACCTGACCACCACCGGCGTGCCGGTCACCCTCACCGAGGACGGAAAGGTGCGCCGCGGCCACCACACGCTCATCCTGCGGGCAAGGCTCACCGACCGGCGGTTCGAGACCACCATGAGCGAACGCTCGCTGCGCAACGCGGTGATCGGCACCGAGGTCTCCGGCCAGGGGCAGCAGGCGTCCACCACTCTGTCCGGCGGTGTCGAGCTGGGCATCTCCCCACGTGACCACGACAAGGTGCCGGAGGTCGGGCTGCCGCGCCAGGCCGGCAACGTGTCCCTGGGTGCCCGCTACGCCAAGACCGACCAGAAGGCGACCCGCAGCACGGCCGCGGTCACCCACGATCACCTCATGTTCCAGAACGGGGCCGACCTCTACAGCTACCAGGTGGAGCTGGGCGCCTCCTTCGAGGGTCACCGCCGTCCGCGCGGGTGGGCGCGGCTGGCCTCGCTCGGCCTCCTCGGTGCCGGTGTCTTCGTCAGCAAGGTCGAGGAGCGCCCGCTGTTCAGCCGGGGCAGCGAGACCGTGGGGCGTGTGGAGCTGGCCGTGCCCGCGGCGCACGGCTCCGACCGGCACGCCCCCGCCGACCCGCCGCCCACGGGACCGGCACCGGCGCCCGCACCCGTTCGGCTCTCCGCCCCCGAGGCCGACCAACTCCTCGACGGCACCCGCCCGTTGCCGAGGACGGACGCGGCCGGCCAACGGCTGGTCCGCAGGCTGCTGCGCGCCCCGCACGTGGTGCTCAGCACGGAGGGCGGCGCGCAGCGGCAGCAGCTGATGCAGGACACCGCCGACCGTGCCTCGGGCACCTCGTGGCACGTCAGTGCGCCCGGCGCCCCGGTGCGTGGTGCGCTGCGCCGGGCGATGGCGAACCTCCACGTCGCTGGTCAACTCGGCCAGTACCTGGGCCCGTTCGGCTCACGCGTCACCGGACTGGGCGGCGCCGGACCGCTCCGGACCCACTACCTGAAGGCCGCGATCCGCGGCGAACTGGACAACCTGCGGGTCAAGAGCGACCCGAAGCCGGCCAGCCTCGAAGCGACCATCGGCAACGAGCACCGTGTCGCCGGCAGCGCGAGCACCGTCTCGCGCGCCACCCTCGGCGTCCAGGGCGCCGACATGCCGCTCCAGCAGGCCCCCGGTCAGCCGGCAGTGGTCGGCTCCTACTCGACCGCCCTCCAGTACGCCTGGGGCAGGGGCCGCGGTGTCGCGCAGACCCTCACCCGGGGACGCAACACCACCCTCACCTACGCCGGCCGCATGTACCTGGTGGTCGCCGACGCCGCCGAGACCGTCGCCGTACGGGACCGCTGGACGGCCGCGATGGGCGTCGTGGGCACGCGCGCCGGGACCAGGATCAGTGCCGCGGCCGGAGGGCTGTCCGAGCGTCTCGGCCGCGCGCTCGCCCCGCGCCGGGCCGCCGCCACGCTCCAGCGCGTGCGCGACGCGGTGATGTTCCACCTGCCCATGCAGGACGTCATCGAGGCCGGGCTCGCCCCGGACGGCCTCGGCACCACCACCCCGCGCAATCTCGGCCGCGGCTACCGAGTGCCCCCCTTCCTGCGCGGCCGCCGCTTTCCCAGCCACCCCAGCGGCCAGCTCGACGCGAGTCACGCCGCCCACCACCTCATGGAGCGGCTGACGAAGATCGGTGTGTCCTCGCACGACCGGGAGCAGGTCCTCCAGCGGCTCTCGCCGGACTTCCTGCGCGCCCATCTGCACGAGCTGACGACCGACGGGATGACCCTGCCGGTCCGCTACCGCACCTGGACCAGCCCGAGCCATCTGCCGGTCGGCGGCAGCCCCGGCCAGGTCCGGTTCAAGCTGACCCCGGTCACCACCACCGTGGAACGGCTGCGTACCGGCTTCGAGCTGGAGGACTACCGCACCACCGCCCGCGACGACTCCGGCAGTTCCTCCCAGGACCGCGGCGCCGACGTGACGCTGAGCGCCGGCCAGCGCGCGGCGGAGAGTGGTGTCCTGCTCGCCAACCCCTCGCTCCAGGGCACCGCCGCCAAGCAGCGTGCCAGCACCCGGACCGAGACCACCGGCACCACCTCGATGCCGAACATCGCCACCACCCAGGCACACGCCGAGATCGTCACCAGCTACGTCCTGACCGTCACGATGACGGACGCGACCGGCGAGCCGTTGTCACCGCGCGCCGTCGCATCGGTCGGCACCCTCAACGAGATCGTCCCGGCCGGCCTGCTCACCCCCGTCGGCGACGGCACCGACGGCGCGCTCACCGAGGAGGACGTGCCCGAACCGGAGCGTGCCGTACGGATGCTGACGGCCGATCAGGCCCGCCCGCAGGGCATCGCCGCCTGGCGCAGCGGCGCCGACGGCACTGGCACCGCAGACCCGGACGTGCTGCCCTTCGACGACCGCATCGGCTCCGGCGTCCTCGCCGTGGACATCCGTGGCGCGGCCAACGTGCAGGACGCCCTGACCCTCGCCACCGCACGCGCCGACGGCCTCGGCGACAGTGACCTCGGCCGCCGCCACACCGGCAACGTCCTCGCCGAACGCGTGCGCATGGCACGCCTCACCCCGCTCACCGGCCTCGGCACCGCCCCCGCGCAGGCCCAGCAGGAGGCCACCGCACAAGTCGGCCTGACCGCCGGTTTCCGCGAGGCGCTCGGCACGAACGGCTCACCGCTGCCCACCCAGGCCTCCGCCCGCCTCTTCGGCCAGTCCCACACCGCCGACTCCCGCCTCTACGCCAGGATGCACCGCAGCGGTACCCGGCTCCTCGCCGTCGAGAGCAAGCCGCGCATGGAGGCCATGCAGCGCTCGAAGACCTCCGACGCGCTGGAAGCCGGCATCACCGACAACGTCGAGGGCGCGATCGGCACCTCGCCCCTGGCGGGCAACAGCAACGCGGGCGTCACCAATCCGGGCGCCACGGTCCCGATCGGCGGCGCCAACGACGGCACCGCCCTCAAGGCCACCGTGGACACCACGCTCGGCACCCACCTCAAGGTCGTCACCGACCGCAGCATGCTCTTCGCGATTCCGGTGAGCTGGCTGTCCGTGGCCGAAGTGGACCACCGCGTCACCGACAACCGCCCCCTGCACGCGCTCGGCAAGGCCGAGCGCGGCCCGCGCGCCGCCGAGGCCGAGACCACCGCTCTGGTCTGGCTGCGCGAGGACATCGCCCGGGACTACGGCCTCCTGGACGACACCACGTTTCCCGACGAAGTAGGCGCCGCCTGGGACGCCATGGCCAAGGCGGCAGGCGATCTCGCCGCGGCCGAGAAGAACTACTACGACGCCCGGGCGCGGGCCCGTGAGACCTGGCTGGACCTGACCGCGCTGGAACAGGCCGCACTCGGCGACGACCACCCAGACCGGCCGACCGTCCTGCCGCAAGCGGTGGCCCAGTCCCCGGCCGTCGCCGCCTGGCAGGCCGCCCGAGAAGAGGTCCGCCGCTGGGCGGCACACACCGACGCCGCCGCCGCGGACCACCACCGGCTGCACCTCGCGGCCTCCCGCCTGACCGCCCACCACCAGGGCCGGGCGACGGTCCCGGTGCCGGACCGGGCGCAGGAGTACACCGATCCGGCCTGGCGCTCCGAGGCACCCGAGCCGTACCGGATCACCGCCGGCACCGACTCCGCGCCGCGCACCCTCACCTCGCCTGACGGCACCACGGTGCGCGATGTACACGACATGCCGCACGACGGCGCCTCGTTCTTCCACGCGCTCATCGCCGTCGCCCAGGACCGCGGCCGGCTGCCCCACCTCCTCGGCACCGATCTCGCGGCCCGGTTCGCAGCCGCCCCCGCCGACCCGGCCGTCACCGAGCGAGCGGTCCGCGCCGCCCGCAACCGCCTCGCCTGGGAACTGGGCGAAAACCACAACGCGGACCTGCTCGACACCCTCGCCCTCGACGCCGCGGACACCTTCACGCAAGACGAACTCGACTTCGCACAAGTGCGGTTGACCCCGGCCCAGCAGGCCGAGTTCGACGCATTCGGCCGGCTCCCGCAGACGCTCTGGCCGACCCCCGAGCAGCGGGTGGCGCTGGCCACGGCGGCCATGCTCCGTCCGTTCGCCAGCGAGCCCCAGCAGAACGGCACCGGGCGCCAGGACGGCGAGCCGGCACCGCCCGAGCGCCGCGCCGGCGACCACGGCGGCGCCGACCTGCTGCCCGCCCTCGCCGCCCGGCTCCTCGGCACCCCGGTCACCGTCGTGACCGGCGAGGGCCGCGAACAGCGCTTCCTCCCGCACGGCACCGACCCTGCCGCCGTCAACCCGGCCCGCGATCCCGTCCTGTTCGCCGCCGACGGATACTTCCACGCGGCCCTTCCGCCCGACAGCCCGCCCCCCGTCGCCACCGCGCTGCCGGCGCCGGCGAACACATCCGGCACCGGCACGAACGCCGGAACCTCGGACGCCAATACGAACGCCGGCGCAACCTCGGACACCGACCCCACGCGCACCACCCCCACGCCACACCGCAGCCACGCCACCCCGCCCTGGCACCCGCCCGCCGAGGGCACCGGCCCGCGCTACCGTCTCGCCCGTGACGGCGTCCTCACCGCACCGGACGGCGCCACCTACACCCAGGGCACCCCCAACGGCCGCGGCAACGGCTTCTTCGCCGCGCTCTCCACCGCCCTGCACCAAGCGGCCCGACAGCCCGGCCTGGACCGCCACGAGGCGGCACGACTGCGCCTGCGTGCCGACACACCGCCCGCCCAGCTGATGCGTCTGAACGGGCTGCCCGGCGCCAGGGCCGAGCGTGACTCGCTCTTCACACCGCCGCCCTTGACCATCCGTCCCGGCGCGCCGGCGCCGAGCCAGGACGCCCGCGACGGCCACCTGCGTCGCCACCTCGCCGAGGCCCCCTGGGGCCCCGGGGCCGACCGGACGGTGGCCGAGTGGGCCGCCGCCGCGACGGGCACCACGATCACCCTGATCGAGGAGAACGGCACCGCCCACACCTACCCCGGACCCTCCGGCGACGTCGGCCCGCACCTTCGACTCCGGCGCCGCGGCGGCGACTTCGTCCCCCTGATCCAGCACACCCCGGCACCCCAGCCGACCGCGCCGCCGCCGGCGCACCAGGACCCGGCCGCCATCCCACTGCCCCCGTCGCCCACATCACCGACCGGCGACACCGGCCGAGCTGCGGGCGCCACGGGTGACCTCGGTCCGGAGCTCGACCGTCGAGAAGGTTGAGTGGAGAGCGCTGCCGGGCTGCGGTCAGTTGGGACTCCCCGCATATGTGGGGGCCTGATCTGGTGAGAGGTCGGTGTCGTGCACGAGGCCACCGGGTAGCGGGAGGCGGTCAGCCGAGTATCCGCACGCGATAATCCCGGCGACGTCGGCGATCACCCTCGGAATACTGGTCGCCCATGGATGAGGTCAAAGTCGTTGTCGCCCATTCCGAGCGCGCGACTCTGCGAGTCGGTGATGTGTTCTTGAAGGTGGACGCTGATCAGGCGCGGATCGACGTCGAGGTCGAGGCGATGTCCCTCGCGCCGGTCCCGACCCCGAAGGTCCTGTGGCGCAAGCCGCCTGTGCTCGCGATCGCGGCACTGCCGGGGGCGACGCTTGGACGCCTCGGCGGGCCGTCGACCGGGTCGCCGGCGGCGTGGGCCGCGGCGGGCGCCGCCATCCGGAAGCTGCACGACGCACCTCTGCCGCCCCGACCCGGCAGGGCCGGCCGGAGCATCGTCGCACTGGCGGCGGAACTCGACGCCGAGTGCGAGTTGCTCGTGACGAACGGTGTCCTGCCCGCTGACCTGGTCACCCGCAACCGCCGGGTCGCCGAGGCGGCGCTCCGGCCGTGGACTGCGGCGTTCACGCACGGCGACCTGCAGATCGCACACGTCTTCGTCGACGGCGACGAGGTCACGGGCATCATCGACTGGTCCGAGGCGGGCCAGGGCGATGCCCTGTACGATCTCGCCACCTTCACGCTCGGACACGAGGAGCGCCTCGACGACGTCATCGCCGGCTACGGCACCGACATCGACCGCAACGTGATCCACGCGTGGTGGTCGCTGCGAAGCCTGCTGGCGGTTCGCTGGCTGATCGAGCACGGCTTCGACCCGTTCGCGCCGGGCTGTGAGGTCGACGTGCTGAGATCCCGGATGTGAGGCTGCGCAACCAGTGCGGGCGATGTACGGGGTGATCCGGAACCGGCGGGCCTTGTCCCGGCAGACCTCGTGGTCAAAGCCGCAGTCGGTCTACGGATACCTGGGGCGTCGCAGTGGCCGGCCGCGCTTGGCGCAGGAAGCGACACGTCGTCGACTTTCAGCCATGCCCCTACAACGTCCCAGTACGGAAAGGTACTTCCGCACTGGAGGACCCGTCTGACATCTTGCATCCACCACTCGTTTCGTACGGCCCGGCCGGTGCCATCAGCACGGCCGGGCCGTTTCCGGAGGATGCCTTGATACCCCACATATCCAGCCGCTCCAGACGCACGCTGGTGATGGCTGCCACGCTCGGTGCCGCCTTCGCGTTCGGTGCCCCGGGCGCCCTCGCGGGCACGCTCCCTGTCGCGCCCTCCTCCACCGTGCCGGCCGCCAAGGCCCACGCTCCGGCGGCCGTGGCGGCTTCCCAGAGTGCGACTTGGGTGGCCGGCACGCGTGCCTACCTCGTGATCACCGCCCCCGGTGACAGTTCGGCGGTCCGCGCCGCGATCGCGGCCAACGGCGGCACCGTCTTCTCGAACTTCGACGCCATCGGCGTGATCGTCGCCCACTCGGCGTCCAGCGGATTCGCCGCCACCATGCGCGGCGTCGCCGGAGTGCAGCAGGTCGGCGCCACGCGCACCTCGGACGTCCCGGCCGACGCCTACAACCCGGCGCTCCCGGCCAATCCGGCCCAGGCCTCGACCCCGGCCGGAGAACCGGTCCGGGCCGACATGAGCCAGATCAAGGCCGACCAGGCCTGGGCGGTGAACCCGGGCTCCGCCTCAGTCAAGGTCGGCATCCTGGACACCGGTGTGGACGACCAGCACCAGGACCTGGCGCCAAACTTCGACGCGGCCGACTCGGTCTCCTGCGCCTACGGCAAGCCCGACACCCGCGCCGGCGCCTGGCGGGACGTCGACACGCACGGCACCCACGTGGCAGGCACCGTCGCCGCGGCCAAGAACGGCAAGGGCGTCGTCGGCGTGGCCCCCGGGGTGAAGATCGCCGCGGTCCGGGTGGCCGAGCCGGGCAACTCCTTCTTCTTCGCCGAGAACACCATCTGCGGCTTCGTCTGGGCCGGTGACCACGGCTTCAAGGTCACCAACAACAGCTATTACACGGACCCTTGGCAGTTCAACTGCCCGGACAACATCGACCAGGCCGCCATCATCGAGGGCGTCAAGCGCGCCCAGGAGTACGCCGAGGGCAAGGGCTCCCTCCAGATCGCCGCCGCGGGCAACGAGAACTACGACCTCGCCCACAAGACGACCGACTCCGCGAGCCCGAACGACTCGACGCCGGTCACCCGCACCATCACCAACGCCTGCCTCGACATCCCGACCGAACTGCCGGGCGTGGTCACCGTCGCGGCCAACGGCACGGGCGTCACCAAGGCCTCGTTCTCCAACTACGGGCAGGGCGTCATCGACATCGCGGCGCCGGGCAGCAGCGTGTACTCCACCGTCCCCGGCGGCGGCTACGGCAGCAAGAGCGGCACCTCGATGGCCACCCCGCACGTGGTCGGCGTGGCGGCCCTCATCGCCAGCGCCGACCCGGGCATCACCCCGGCGCAGATCCGCGCCAAGCTTGCCGCCCAGGCCAACGACATCGCCTGCCCCTCGGACAGCCGCTGCACCGGCACGACGGCCAACAACTCGTTCTTCGGCGAGGGACAGACCGACGCCCTCAAGGCCGTCGGCACCACCCCGCCGCCCGGCAAGTACTTCGAGAACCTCGCGGACGTCGCCATCAACGACAACGCGACCGTGGAGAGCCCGATTGCCGTCACCGGTGTGACCGGCAACGCCCCGGCCACCCTCAAGGTGGGTGTGGACATCAAGCACACCTACATCGGTGACCTGAAGGTCGACCTGGTGGCCCCGGACGGCACCGTCTACACGCTGCACAACCACACCGGCGGCAGCGCCGACAACATCGCCCAGACCTACACCGTGAACGCCTCCTCGGAGGTCGCGAACGGCACCTGGAAGCTGCGCGTCAACGACAACGCCGCCTCCGACACAGGAAAGATCGACGCCTGGAACCTGACCCTCTAGCGCAGGACCCGGCAACGCCCAAGCCCTCCGTCCGCGGCCGCGGACAAGGCGGGCTGCGGTCTGTTCGTCCAGGGCTGCGAACTGCTGGGCAGCACAGGGAATATGGGCTTCGGCTGCGGTGTACGCCGCGGTCGGGGCCCATATACCGGTGGCGTCCAGGAAGGCCGCTGACGGCCTGGGACCGTTGTCCAGCTCGCCGTGTGGCCCGTGAGGAGCCGCAGGGCCGTGTCCGCGCCGCGGCCACGACGCAAAAACTCCGCCCAGGACGCACACCGGCAACGAGGCGAGTGCGAGGGAGGCGGGCACCGAGCTCAGCGCACGGCTTCGACCATCGAGTCGTGATCAATGAGCACCGCAGCTACCGGAAGCTATGCCGCAGGCAGGCGGCGGGGCCCGAGGATGCCGGCCATGTGCCATCCGGGACGGTGCGTCAGAGCATGGCGAGCCGGTCCACCAGCAGCTCCGTCCTGCGCTCGGTGTCCTGCGGCGGGAGCCGTCCCGCTCGGGTAAGGGTGGCCAGCCCGTGCAGGGACGCCCAGAACGTCTCGGTGAACAGCTCCGGGCGCACGCCGTCCCCGGCGACCTCGCTGAGGCACTCCAGCAGCGCGGCGAAGGCGTCCTTCAGCGGTTCGGGGGTGTCCTCCTGCGCGTACGCCAGGCCGCCGTCGAGCTGGAACAGGGCGTCGTAGACCGCCGGATGGCGTTCGGCGAAGGCGAGGTAGGCGCGGGCCAGCGCGGTGACCCGGGCGCGGGGGCCGTCGGCGGCGGCGGTCGCGGCCCGCATCGCCACGGCCATCTCGGAAGCGCCCTGCAGAGCGACGGCGCCGATGATCTCGCGCTTGCCGCGGAAGTGGCTGTAGAGGACGGGCTGGCTGTATTCGATGCGTTCGGCGAGCCGGCGGGTGGTGACCGCGTCCCAGCCCTGTTGCTCGGCGAGTTCGCGGGCCGTGGCCACGATGAGGCGCTCGCGTTCCGCCCGTTCGCGCTGCTTGCGTTCTTGTACCGACATGATTCGATCCTAGCACTGCTAGATATTCGAGCGACAGCAGTGATAGCGTTGCTTCATTACCTAGCGACGCTAGATTCCAGGAGAGGTCATCATGCTCAATGCACTCGAGGTCGTCACCATCGTGGTCGTCGGCGTGATGGTGGGGGTGGAGGTCGCCGTCCCCTTCTTTATCAACCCGATCCTCAACGCACTCCCCGGCGACAACGGCCTGCGAGGCCGCGTCCACGGCGCCCGAGTGGGCGGCGCCGTGATGCCGTTCTGGTACATCGGCTCGCTCGTCCTCGTCGGGGTCTGGGCCGTCGCCGGATGGGACGACGAGGGCACCGGCCTCGTCATGACCGCCGCCGCGCTGCTGATCGTCAGCGTGGTCATGTCGATCCTGGTGCTCGTCCCGATCAACAACCGGGTCAAGACGTGGACCGAGGGCAGTCGGCCGGCCGACTACAAGGAGCAGATGAAGCGCTGGGACCGCTGGCACTACGTCCGCGTCGCCGTCATCGTCGCCGCCTTCGCCTGCCTGGCGGCCGCCCTCACCTGAGCCCGCGGGTCGGCGCGGCGCCGGTGGGCACCATCCCACTCCTCGTGCGGCAGCGGATCACCGAAAT
The DNA here is from genome assembly GCF_044742595.1 of Streptomyces sp. NPDC087859. Taxonomy (NCBI): domain Bacteria; kingdom Bacillati; phylum Actinomycetota; class Actinomycetes; order Kitasatosporales; family Streptomycetaceae; genus Streptomyces; species Streptomyces sp. NPDC087859. Next base: position 158,022 of record NZ_JBIUUU010000005.1, read on the forward strand.
CCCGACGCCCGGGCATGCATCTGCCGCTGAGAGTCCATACCTGAGACCCCGACAGATCGCCGGCGTGGTCTTCACCGGGGTGGCGGTGGCGTAAGCTGGCGATCACCGGCGCGGGGTGGAGCAGCTCGGTAGCTCGCTGGGCTCATAACCCAGAGGTCGCAGGTTCAAATCCTGTCCCCGCTACTGCGATACAGGGCCCGGATCCATACGGATCCGGGCCCTGTCGCATCTGTCCTGCCGCTCGTTCGTTGAAGGCGGCATGACGGACGGCATGGGATCAGACCGGACTGCGGTGGCTTTCGCCCGGCTGACGGGCGCCTACTGGCTCGAGCCTCAGGACGACGAGAACGCCGGCGATGCGGAAGCAGGCCTGACGGGATGTGCCGATCACGCGGTCGCGGGTGACGGCGAACGGCCGCAGTGGATTAGTCGGGTACGGGTGGTGATGCTGCCGGTGGCGGCGGTCGTCGTGGCCTGCGCGCTGGCCGTGGCAGCGCTGTGAGTGCGCGTCAGGTGTGACGGACGCGGTGAGTGAAACTCAGCCAGGCGGCACCGCTCAGGGGCCAGGCCCCCGGGTGGCTGGGACAGTGGGGGAGTGGCGGCCGCTGCGCTCGGTCGCCTCGATGCTGCCTACCCCGCTGGTTGGCTGGGCCTGACGGGACGGCCCAGACGCCTGTCATCAGCGAGTTCGTATCCGATCTCGCCTTGGATGGAGGGGTTTCAGAACGATCGAGCGAGACCCTGACGAGGGTCGTGGGAGGCCCCCAGTTTCACCCAGTGGTCAGGTCGCGGTGGGGAGGTGGGGCGCTGCTGCGACCTGAGCCATCGTCCGAAGTTTCGTGAAGTAGGAGGCGCAGTACTCCTCGTTGATCAGGGGCACGATCTTGTCGAGGTCGGTGATGCAGCCCCAGAGGTGGGCGATGCCACTGTCGTCGAGTCCGCCGTTCAGCTCTCTCTGCACGAGGCCGGCGACGTCGGCGTCCAGGAGGACCAGATCGACGCCGTCGAAGTCCACGCCGCGGAAGCCGTCGGGGAACGGTGCGCGCAGGTGGTCCTCCCACAGCCGGGCGAGTCCGCCTTCGGGCTGTGCTCCGCCCACATCGGGCGCTGCCGTCCCTGCCGTGGACGGTGGGCGAAGGAGCAGGGAGACGGCATCGAAGACGGCACGCACCATAGTGAGGGCCCGGATCGGGTGGAGGGCGGCACTTGACTCGGCGCCCTGCGTGAGGTTGTCGCGGAGCAGTCGGCTGCGGTCGAGTTCGGCGGCGAGTCCGGCCGTGATGAGCCCTGCGTCGGTGGCCCGGTCGATCAGGTCATGGAGTGGTTCGTTCGCGGCCAGACGCTCGGCAAGGACGTGCTCCAGGGCGAACAGGGAATGCGTGACGGCGACGGTGGCGAACTCGTACCGGTAGTAGGAGTGGCGGATGAGCTCGCGGGAGGTTTCCATCGCGCTCATGACGTACATCGACGCATCACCGGGCAGAACCAGGTCGGCAACCAGAGCGTCCATGTCCGCATAATCGAGAACGAGGTCGCGGGCGCGTGGGTCCCGTACCGGCAAGAGGAGCGGGTCGGCCGGCGGTGGCAGGGTGTTCACCGGTGCAGTTTGTCGTCGGAAGGCTGTCGGTGCCATCGGATTTGCTCGGGGCGGTTGGTGACCCGCTGCCGCATGTTCGCCACTGCCCGGTCCGACTGGAAAGAACAGACCGCGGGCGGCCGTGTGTCACGTGATCTGCCGCACGGACGTGTCAGCCCGCCAGCGACCGACTGTCACCGTGGTGTCTCACGCTTGTTCCTTTCGAGCGCCGACGCCGCAACTGCCCCCGCGACACAGCAGGGGAGCAGCACGGCGACGGCGACGAGCGTGGGGTTGACGAAGGTGGGCACCAAGTCGTGCTGAGCGTTGCACTTGTTGTGCAGAGGGAACCAGCGTGACGGCTCACGCCAGTGTTCAGCCCGGTATTCCTTGTCGTACGGCACGCCACGAGCCGCGCACGCCTCCCCGACGTCGAGGCCACCGGAAAGGGCTCCGACGAACCAGGTGACGCAGCCGATACCGACGAGCACGACTGCGGGGAAAGCCCACCATGCGGGGCGCTTGAAGCGGCGAGTCGGCAAGCCGCGCGCGGTCTTCCAGACGCTCAGCACGAACGCGCCCAGAAGAATCACCAGGAGGGCGCTGATCGCCGGCGCCGAGACGGCGTTCACTGAGGACGTGGTCCTTTCGTTGCGCTGCGGGTGTCCCGGGAGCGGGAGGCGCCCTTCAGGGGTGACTCATGGTTCGCGCGGATCAAAATGGCGTTCAGAAGAGACCCTGCACTGACACACCGGGAGAACGCGAGTGGCCCGCTGCGGTGCGTGCTCAGGCGTCGGCGAGGCGCCCACGCAGCATGGAGTCCATCACCATCATGTACCGCTGCGTCCGCGTGCGGCCGAGCACAAAGGGGTTCGGGCCGTCGGGGCGGCTGCGGAGCTGCTCGGCGCGCTGGAGGCCGTAGTCGTTGGGGTGGTTGGACAACTCCACGTCCGCGTTCGTACGCCGCATCTGTGCTCGGAAGGAGTGGATGGACCTCAGATAGGTGCGCAGCGCGGTGGGTGTGGTGGGCGGGTTGGTGCCGCCCCACAGCATGGCGGTGTGACGCTCGCTGCCCCTTCTCACCGGGATGATCGGTGAGACGGTGCCCGGTGTGTGGCCTGGAGTGTGGTGCAGTTGGATCGTCGTGCCGCCGAGCGTGAGCCGTTGCCCGTCCGCGATCTCGAGGTCCCGGGCGGGGGCGTCGGCGGGTTGGGTGCCGCCGACGAGGTCCCAGTCGGCTGCAGACATCAGCACCCGTGCTCCGTAGCGGTCGGCGAGATACCGTGCTCCGCCGAAATGGTCGTTGTGGCCGTGGGTGAGGACGATGTATCTGATCGTCTCCGGATCGGCCCCCAGTGCTCGGAGCCCGGGCAGGAGCACGTTCTCGGCCTCCGCGGCGGAGGTGAGGGCGTCGATGAGTACGATCCCGTCGTCGGTGAGCACCGCCATCGCGGAGACCCATCCCGTGCTCAGCATGGCGAGGTTGTCGAAGAGCTTGATCGGAGCCGGCGCGGGCGGGCGGGGGAAGTCGCGGCCGGGGGTCAGCGCCGTCACGAGGGCGCGCAGGACCGGGTCGGTCCCGGCCAGCCTGCGGGCACGGGCGTAGTGGACCCGCCCGTCGTCCGTTTCGGCGGCCGCGGCCGCGGGGGTGGGACCCGCCGAGCCGACACCGGCCACAAGCCCGAGAGCCGCGAGTTGGCCCAAGCGACGCCTCGTGAGGGGACCACTTGTGCCGCTGTGGCGGGGTAATGCAGTCATTGTGCTTCTCCCGATGAGTGTTCTGGCAGGCGACGGAATCGGGCCCGCGGTAGCGTTTGGCCCCGCGGCCGGACCGCGTCGTCCCGGTGCCTCGGGACGACGATCCGTGTCGGAGAGGACAACTGCACCGTGAGTGCCTAGGCGCTCTTGGGTCGCATGGTGGCGTCGTACACCGTGCGGTAGTCCGGGACGACGACCCGCGTCGCGGGGGCCACCTTTTCGACCTGCGCGACGAACGTGTCCAGATCCATCGCCGGGTCTCGTTCGGGAGAACCGCTCAGGGGTGTTTCGAAGTTGTCCCAGTGGACGGGGACGGCCACGCGAGGGTGGTCCAGCGCACGCAGCAGCCGGGGTATGTAGCGGTGTGTGGCGGTGCTGGAAGGTATGGCGATCATTGCGAGGTCGGGGCGCAGGCCCTGTACCGCACGCTCGGAGAAGTCGCTGGCCCCCATGAGGAAGGCCGACGGGCCGCTGTTCCCGGCCGTCACCTGGAAGGCGAGGGTGTCGCCCTCCGGCAGGTCTGAGATGGTGCTCGGGACTGTCGGGGGCGGGGAGTTCAGCGTGCCCGGGGCGAAGTAGGCGCACGTCTTGTTGCGGCTGTGCAGGCTCGGCACGACCTCGACGACGATCCCGTCGAAGTCCAGGACTTCGCCGCCCTTCACGACGGAGATCTGCGCCGCGTCGACGCCCAGCGCGACCAGCAGGTGGTACGTGGTCTCGGTGCCGACAACGCGCGCGCCAGTGGTCCTGGCGATGTGGGGGACATCGGCGAGGTGGTCCCAGTGGGAGTGGCTGACCAGGACGAGGTCGGGGTGGCCGATGTGCGCGTCCACGATCTCTGGCCGGGTCTGCAGTGCGGTCCGGGGGTTGAAGGCGCCCTCGTACAGGCCGGTGGTGAAGCGAGTGAGGTACGGATCGAAGAGGACGGTCCGGTCGCCGACGTCGATGCGCCAGCCGGCGGTGCCGAGCCAGCGGAACGTGGCCGAGCCTGCGTCTTGGCCACTGCGCGGGCCGCGGTTCCCGGCCGAGGCGGTGGCGGCCGTGGCCGGGATCAGCGGGGAGGCGGCACCGAGCGCGGCACCGCGCAGCACTGAACGGCGGTTGAGCGTGAGGCCGGAGGGCATGTCTGATCTGTTCGTGGCTCGTGTGTCCTGGGTCATGGCGAAAGAAGATCAGGGCGTGAACGGCCGTGTCCAAGACCGGAGTCAGGCCCTGGTGATAGGCGAACGCATATGTGACCTGGTCACCGGCCGTCGCCGTTGCCGCGGAGGAAGTCGACCGCGATGCCGGCTGCCCTGCCTATGGCGGCGTCCACCGTCGTGCGGGAGGCGGTCAGGTCCTGGGTGCGGGCGAAGACGGCGATCGCGTAGCACTCGCCGTCGGGGTATCGGGCCACACCCGCCTCCATGTGCAGCCCTGGCAGGGTTCCGGTCTTGGCCGCGACGGTGACGTCGTCCGGGAAGCCCGACACAAGGCGGTGGCGAAAGACTTGACGGCCCATCAGGTCACGTACGAATGCGCAGGCCTCCGGCGGCCCGGCGGTATCGCTCCAGATGAGGTGGAGCAGCCGGGTGATCTCGCGAGGTGTGCTCGCCGTGGTGTGGCGGGGGTCCAGCACGGCGAGTCGCTTCTTGCGGTCGTCCGGCAGGGCCGGGTAGCGCACGGCGAACTCTCGCTCGTCCCGCGCCCCGACCTCCGCGAGCATCGACTCCAGCAGGTCTCGTGGTCCGCCCACGATCCGGGTCCGATCCAGGCCGAGTTCTTCCGCGAGCAGCCGTACCGTGTCCAGGCCGACGCGGGCCAGCAACAGGTCGGCCGCCGAGTTGTCGCTGACCGACATCGCGAAGTGGGCCAGATCGCGCAGCGACAGTTCGACGTCGTCCAGACAGCCGGCGGTCCCCCAGCCACCGAGGCGGTCTGCCGCGGTCACCCGCACCCGCTCCCGCGGGTCGAGCTGGCCGGCGACGACCTGCCGGGCGAACTCCAGCACCATCAGCACCTTGAAGATCGAGGCGATCACGACGGGATCGTCGGCGCCGACGGCCACTTCACCGGCACCCCGCTCCGCTCCGGCATCCACGGCGACCGTCGTGCGTGAGCGAACGGCAATCGCATGCAGCTGCCCCTCGGCCCCAGCCCCCGCGAAAACCTGTCGGATGCGTTCCTCTGTCACTGCTTCCCCCTTGCCACCGGCACGCACTGATCCTCGGATCGCGGTCGGGCCCCACCAGCCGATCCATTCCCCACGCAGCGGCCCTCACGTACGATCTTGCTCGTGGACCTCTTACGCCACCTGCGCCTGTTCGTCACCGTAGCCGACGAGCTGCACTTCAGCCGGGCAGCCGAGCGGCTGGGTATGGCGCAGCCGCCGCTCAGCCAGGCGATCCGCAGGCTGGAAAAGGAACTCGGAACAGAACTGTTCGACCGCTCGCAGCGCGGCGTCCGCCTGAGCGCTGCCGGGGCGGCACTGCTGGAAGAGACCCACGAACTCCTCGCCCGGGAAGACAGGTTGCGCACCCTGGCCCGCCGCGCCGCCGACGGCGGCCTCGGCACGCTGCGAGCGGGCGTCCCGCCCGACACCACAGCTGCCGTGCTCTCCGCGCTGCTCTCTGCCTGCGCGGAGCACGCTCCGGGGCTCTCCGTCGACCTGCAGGAGGTCACCACCGAGGAGCAACTGCGGCTGCTCTCCTGCGGCGGGCTGGACGTCGGGCTCGTACACCACCCCGTCGACGCCACCGAACTGAACCTCGGCCCCGCAGCCTCGCTGGACCTGGGGATCGTCCTGCCGCGCACGTCACCGCTGGCCCGGCTGCCGGAGGTGAAGCTCGGCGAGCTCTCCGGCCACGACCTCGTGCTCTTCCCCCGGGCACACGCACCAGGCTGGTACGACCGGATCCTCGACGTGTGCCGCGCCGAGGGCTTCGTTCCCGGGCGCCTGCGGCACGCGTCCAACCCCGAGTTCCTGCTCGCCCTCGTGACGGCGGGACACGGAGTCGCCTTCGACCAGGGACCGGTAGCTCGCAAGGAAGCCCGCGTCGCCTGGCGGCCGCTGGCCGACCGCCCTCTCACCCTGCACATCAGCGGCGCCTGGCCCGCCGGCCGGGGAGCACACCCGGCCGCCCGCCGTTTCGCGGAACTCGCGCACCGTGTCCTGGCCCGCGACCACACCGCGCACACGCGACGCGACGGTATCCACTACCAAGACGACGAACTCCCGCGCCCGTGGTCAGTGGTCTACGGCTGAGTCCTTTCGTGTGGAGCGGGGTCCGCTGCCGGGCGTCGCAAGGCGGGGGCGGAGCCCTGGCAACCGACGACAATGCGGCGAGGTACGACCGCTAGACCCCGGGAGCCCGGCCAGAACCAGCCGCATCGGAGTACCGCGAACCATTCCAACACCGGCGCCGAGGAAAAACACCCAGCGGCCGGAGAACGCCGCGTCCTCGACGGCGGCCGGCACGACGGCAGTTGTCCGACGGGCGGCGCCCAGCCGACCTTCCACAACCGCAACTCCCGATCATCCGGGGTGGATCGGGGCCTTCGATCGGCTGTCATGACGATGAGGACAAGCCGCCGACGTCAACCGTCGCAGCCAGCGCGTGGAACGCCGTTGGCTGATGGGGTGGAGACCCGCTGACCGACGTGGGCTTCTTTGTCTGAACGTCGGTGGCGGGTTTCGAGACCGGGGAAGGACCGCTTGACCTCCCCAGGTCACGGTCCTTCCCCGATCAACGGAGCCCGTCTACCCCGTCAGGCCGGGCCTATGTCCCAGCGCTGACCTTCGCGTCATCGCGGTGACCAGGCGATCCCGCAGGCTTTCGGGAAAGGGGGGCCGTGTCCGTCGCAGCCGCGATCGTTTGTTCGGCTACGACACGCACGGGTGTTGCTGCGCTGGAACACCTCGACCAGGACTTCCCACGACTCCTCGACGGAGCAGCCGAGTTGGGCAATCAGGGATCCCGCGGGCCATGTCTATCTGGGGCCGGCTGTCCATCGCCCACTTGAGCTGTTCGTTCTCTTTCCGGAGCCGGACGACGTCGGGCTCCGCGTGTCAGGGCGCTGGGCGGCAGGTCGACACCCTGACATGTGTCAGGGACGCGGCGCCCACGGCGCTGGCTACCGTTCGAGGTGCTGGCGGACCGACAGCGGAGCGACCTGTCGGCGCTTCCAGCCCTTTCCCCAAGGAAAACACCTGCGCAACATCCGCCGGATCCTCAGCGTAGGAAGGGCCGCGCTCCTCAAGGAGCCATGATCACTCGCGGCACGGTAGCTCCCGGCCACAGTCGCTCCACCGGTCTCGTCACAGAGCGGGATGCAGGGGGCATTTTCACTATCGGGATCCCCAGACATCTCAGGTACCCGCCGGCACAGGGCGGAACAGAAGGGCAGGGCATGAAGAGCCTCTGGAAGCGCGCACTCGCCACCGGAACGGCGGGGATCGCTCTCGCCGGCGGAGTCGGTCTCGCGACCGCCTCACCCGCGGCGGCCGCGGAGCCCAACGTGCTGCAGTGCAGCACCTGGATCGAGAACGATATGGCCTGGGGCCAGTGCTACAACCCCGGGACGCAGCTGCACGCGTTCTCGGTGATCGCCATCTGCGGCTGGTCCCCCGACGCTTACTCGGACTGGGTATATGTGCCGCCGGGCAACACCTACAGCAAGGGTATCGGCTGCGGCCCGTTGAGCAGCGGCGTCGGCGGCGTGGCGATCGAGTACGGCGGCTGAGCGTCCCGGGACGCTCAGATCCATCAGGAGCCCCCGAGAAGGTCGATGAAGATCTTGGGTTACGGCCTTGCCGCGTGAGCGGCAGGGCCAGGCCCGTCATGGGGCGATGGGCGAGTGGGTCGGCGAGATGGTCGGGCCGGTCGTGTGGGAGGCCTGCCGGGATCTGATTGCGGCAGGGAAGGTGTTCGCGTTCTTGGCCGAGCACCGTGGGCGAGCTGTTCCCGGCTGAGATGTTCGCGGACAGGTATCCGTCGGCGAACGGACGGCCGAGCATGCCGCCGCAGATCCTGGTTACTCGTCGGCCTGAGCCCGCGAGCCGACGCGCTGTGCATTCCGGCGTCGACGCCGACGGTCAGCGAGTTCACCCGAGACGATCGCAAGCACAGCAACCGCAGCGGACTCCACGATGTCCAGTTGCTGATCCGTGACCTTGCTGAGCAGCCAAAAACCAACGGTGACAACCGCCCACCACGCTATCCACGCGCCGATTGCGGGCCAACGGGCTCTCTTCACGGCGTCACGATACGTCGCCGTCGCTGTCTCGGGGTCAGAGCAGGTAGGCAAGTGCTGCGGGCGCTGGTGTGGCGCACGCGTGAGTCCCACTGGTCCTTCGCGGCGGCCATGCACCACTGGCAGAGCGGTTCGCCGCCGCTGCCGTAGCGGTGGGTTTTGCGCTGGCTTCTCTGCACCTGTGAAGCACAAGGTCGACTGAGGGTGATCGCTGGTCGTTGTCAGAGCCGAGCTGTAGCTTTCCGGCGTGACTGAGGACGAGTTCTGGACGCTGATCGAAGGCGCGCGTCAGGCAAGCGACGGAGTGCTGGAGGAGCAGGCTCGGCTGCTCCGTGCGCATCTGGCGGCTGGGACTGTGGCGGGCCTTCTCGAGTTCCGCGACTGCTGGGACGAGATCGAGGAGCGTGTCTTCACCTGGCCCATATGGGATGCCTCGTGTGTTCTGCTCGGCTTTGTGAGCGACGACTTCTTCAGCGACGTCCGTGCGTGGATCATGAGCCACGGTCGTGATGCGGTGAACCACATCGCCACTGACCCAGATGCTCTGGCGACGCTTGCCGACGACCGTCGTTCTGTGGAGTCCGGGGCGGCCGAGGAACTGAGCATGCTGGTCTGGGGTGTCTGGGAAGATCTGACCGGTGACTGCGGGGGTGAATTCCCACCCAGCCCCATTCAGGGCGAAGGGCCGACCGGCGACCGCATCGACCTGATGGACTGTGAGGCCGTGCGAGAGCGATTCCCGCGGCTTGTGGAGCTGGGTGGCAGGTCCGGCGTCCAGACGTAGGCTGCCCGCCATGATCGTCCGCTGCATCCAAATCATCAGCCCGGCAACCGGAGAGGTTGTGACCGATCACCCCGCCATCCGTGTCGGAGCGGACTACCCGGTGCTGGAGGTTCTCACTGGTGCGAATCGAGTGCTGCTCCGTATCCCTGAGCTGGTCGATACCACGGAGTATCGGGACCGCCCAGGTCTGTGGGACGCGGCTATGTTCACCGTCGTGAGCAACAGAATGCCGAGCTGCTGGGTGGCGGAGCTGGAGGACGGCAGGCTGACCCTGGCTCCGCGTGAATGGCAGCGTGCCGGCTTCTGGGATGACTACTTCGACGACGTGCCCGCGGCTGTGGCCGAGTATGACCGGCTGAGAGCCGAGATCCTTGCTGACGCCTGATCGCCAAGGGCTGGCCATCGGTCGCCCTCCCGGGCGGTAGGCACCGAGGTGGACCGACCCGAGGCAACTGAGCCCGGCCTTGGGGGTCCGGTGGTGCATCACCGCGAGCGCAACATAACGGGCGGGCGGAGAAGGGGGCGGTGGCGGTCAGCGCCTGCAACATAAGGCGTCGACGATGTCTGCCCTGCTGGACAAGCACCGGATGCGGTCGGTCGGATCCAGCGTGATTGCGGGTAGACGGGGCACGCGGTCCAGCAGAAGCGGAGAAAAGCAAACCTTCCACTGAACCCGGGAGCCTTTGATGGTCATCGCCGTCGTCATCGCCGCATGTGTCCTTCTGGCCGTGCTGGCCTTCCTCGTGCCGCGTCTTTCCCGGCATCCGCAGAACGGTGCCCAGCGTGGTCTCGGGGCTGGCTCGCGGGCCGGATCCAAGGCGCCCGGGGTCCTGGGACGGCTGCTGAGCAAACCCTTCAGCTCCAGCTCCCGCGCGGTCGGTCGCAGCGGTTCCGCTGGCCGGCGGGCGCGAGGCCGCCTTCCGTTCTGAGAGGGGTGCCGTGCTTGGCGGCGGTCGTCCGGGCGGTACCGGTCGGAGGCGGTTCGGGTCCCTGTGTCGTGTGGGCACCATCCGCGTCGGCGCATGAGGGTGATCAGGAGATTGGTGATGTCGGAGCACGACGACAAGGCCCAGCCGTACGAGGACGACGGGACTCCGGTCGAGGCGGACCTGCTCGACGGCCTCCGTGTGGACGAACGCCGGCCGGAGAAACCGATCCTCCTGGACGCGGACGGAAGTGCGGTGGACACGTGGCTGGAGAACTACCCGTACGACCGGAAGGTGAAGCGGTCCGAGTACGAGAGGACCAAGCGCGTTCTGCAGGTCGAGCTGCTGAAGATGCAGCGCTGGGTGAAGGAGACCGGTCAGCGGGTGGTCGTGCTCTGTGAGGGCCGTGACGCGGCCGGCAAAGGTGGCACGATCAAGCGGTTCACCGAGCGGCTCAACCCGCGAGGCGCCCGCGTCGTGGCGCTGGAGAAGCCGACCGAGCGGGAAGCGGGGCAGTGGTACTTCCAGCGCTATGTGGCGCACCTGCCGTCCCGCGGTGAGATCGTCTTCTTCGACCGCTCCTGGTACAACCGGGCCGGTGTCGAGCGGGTGATGGGCTTTTGCACCGAGGCGGAGTACCGCACCTTCCTGGAGCAGGCCCCGTTGTTCGAGGAGATGCTGACCAGGGACGGCATCCTGTTGGTGAAGTTCTGGTTCTCGGTGTCCCAGGCCGAGCAGCGGACCCGTTTCGCGATCCGCACGGTCGATCCCGTACGCCGCTGGAAGCTTTCCCCCACGGATCTCGCTTCGCTCGACCTGTGGGACGAGTACACCGCGGCCAAGGTCGACATGTTCCGGGCGACAGACACTCCACACGCCCCGTGGACCGTGGTGAAGAACAACGACAAACGCCGCGGCAGGCTCGAAGCGATGCGCAGCCTCCTCGACCGCTGCGACTATCCCACCAAGGATTACGCGGCCGTGGGCAAGCCCGACTCGCTGATCGTGGGTGCCGCGAACACGCTGCTGGAGGCCGGTGAGGAACCCACCGACCTCTCCCCGACCCCCCTGACCGGGTACGGCCACGGCCCCGGCAACCACCCGGACAGGGCAGACGACGAGCAGCGCTGATCGGCGCCAATGGCGATCTGTCAGGAGCGCCCCACGTTCATGGTTTGGCAGGAGTTCCGTAACCGACCCGGTTTCACCTACGCCACCACGGTGCGTCCATGGACCGAGGTGGAGCTGAACTCCAACGACCGGGCGTTCCGCGTTCAGGTGTTCTGCTGAAGAGAACCGCGAGCCATCCTGTAGGGCTGGACGGACTTTGAGGCCGGCAGCCAGCAGAGACGGCTGGCCAAGCAGCGTTCCGGAAGCCTAACTTCACGAGCCGACGATCGATTCAGGAGTCCAGATGCGTCTGCGCAGGGGAGCGGTGGCGGCCGCGTTCGTGGCCATCGCAGCTTTCACCTCTCTCGCTCCCCAGGCCGTAGCTGCCCCCATGCCATGGGAGACGAGCAACATACCCACGGCCACCATCTACGACGTCACCTTCCCGGCAGTTGGCGATAGCCGCACGGTTACTGCGCTGTGCGGCCCTCCCTGCTATCAGTAGGCACTGAAGCCACATGTCCGGGCGTCGCTGTCATGTACAGCCGGGCGCTCCACGGTCAGCTGCGCTAGTGCCGTGACCACGAACGTTGCCGGTGTCGGCGGCCATGCCGTCGGCCTGCCGGTGTGGCGGTGGGAGTTCAGCCGACCTCGTTGCGAACGGCGGTGTCGAGGTCGGTCGCGGTCAGGCGGAAGGTGTCGGCGGTCTCCGTCGCGTCCATGTGGAACGGCGCGTACCACTGGTAGTCCATCTCGGCCATCTCGCGGGCGATCGGCACGATCAGCCCGGCCGTACGTGTCACGGAGCGCGGTATCTGGATGAGTTTGACCGGTGGTCGGCCCGCCGCGGCGGCATAGCGCCGTGCCAGCTCGCGAATGGTGACGGCCGGCGGAGACGGCACGTGCCAGGGTCGGCCCCACGCGCGTTCTTCCGAGGCCAGCGTGATGAGGGACTGTGCCATGTCACCGTTGAAGGTGAAGGTGTGCGGCATGTCCAGGTGGCCGGTGATCCAGGCCGCTTTCCCCTTCTGCAGGGCCGACTTGATGAGCAGGGAGTAGATGCCGTTGGCGTCCTTGCCGATGTAGTCGGAGCCGCGGACCTCGACGGTGCGTATCCCCCCGGCGAGGGCCTGTTCCCACATGCGTCTGCGCAGGCGGCCCTTGTGCCCGGTGGCGGTCATGGGGGTGTGTTCGTTCATCCGGCCACCGGGCTGCGGACCGTAGGCGTAAAGGCTGCCGGTCAGCGCGAGGACGGCGTCGTTCGCCTTGGCGGCGGTGATGGCCGCCGTCTGCAGGGGCGGCAGCAGGCGCTCCCACACCGTGTATGAGGGTGGATTGGCGCAGTGGTAGATCACTTCCGCGCCGCGGGACAGCTCGGTCAGGCGGGACGGGTCGGACGCGTCCGCGGCGACCCGGTCGACCAGCGGGTGCTCGGGGCCGGAGCCGCTGCGGGTGACGATCCTGACGCTCTCGCCGCGCTCGGCGAGCAGACGAGCGACGTTGGTACCGATGGAACCGGCACCGATGATGACGTGCTTGGCCATGACGGCTTCTCCTTCTCCGGGGTCTCGGTCAGTTGTCCACGCCGGAGCCGGTATAGGTGGGCACGTCGGCGAGCAGGCCGGCGATCTGCGGGTTGAGCTCGTTGCGGCGCCTGTGCAGTTCCTGGATCTTGGCGTTCAGGTCAGGGTCGTCGTCGTCACTGACGTCGAAGATCTCCAGCCGTTCGACCAGGTGCAGCCCGAGGTGGTCGGTCTGGTAGGTGGTCGGGTGCGTCAGGTAGGCGAAGAGCCCGTCGAGATGTTCGACGACGAACACCGCGCCGTACGTGTAGTTGCCGCCGTGGTCGCGGCCGACGACGAAGGACTTGATGGCGGGGTTCGACCGGCCCTGATCGCGCCAGCTCTCCAGCACCCCCTCGATCTGCTCAGACGTCGCAGTGGCTTTCATCGTGACCCTGTTGATGTGGTAAATCATGACTTACTACCCGTTCCTAACGTTGTTAGAATTCCTAACGGCGTTAACTATGACGCGCGTCGTCGGCACGGTCAAGGCGGTGACTAGGGTTCGAGGACACCATCGAAGCGAAGTGACGGACCATGTCGACCAGCACGAGACGGGCCCGCGAACGGGCGAACACCCGGGAGCGGATCATCGAGGCCGCGCTGCACGTACTCGAGACCGAGGGCGTCGCGGCCCTGACGATCCGGCGCATCGCCACCGACGTCGAATATTCCGCCCCCGTCGTCTACCAGCACTTCGCCAACAAGGACGCGCTCGTACTGGAGCTGGTCGCGTACGGTCACCGCCTGATGCTGACCGAGTTCCGCCAAGCGGTGCAGGAGCCCGATACGGACCGGCGCATGACGCGCATCGCGTCGCAGTACGTCCGGTTCGCCGGCGAGCACCCCCACCTCTTCCAGGTCATGAACGACCCGGTGGTCGACGCGGACGAACGCCGACGCGTCGCGGAACCGGTCATCGAGGTCCTCAAGGAGCTGCTCACCACCTGGTCGGCTGCACACGACGTGGTCCTGGCCGATTTCGACCAGGCCTGCGAGATCCTCTGGGGCACGCTGTACGGCATCGCGTCGCTCAGTTACCTCGGCAACGTAGGCAGCGATCGCGCCCGCCGCCTCGCCGAACAGGCGCTCCGCGCGATCCTTCTCGGCTGGCGAACCGAGGCGCTGGCGAACGGTCGACCGGCGACCAGCTAGGTGCTCTGACCGCTGTGGTTCGCAGGGGTAGAGGGAGGACCGGAGTGTTCGTCGAGATCGTCTTCGTGCGGCTGCCGATCGATCGTGACGACGTCGAGGAGGCTCTGGAGACGGTGTTCGAGCTCGACGGCGAGGTCACCGGCGCGGGCAGCGGCATGGGTCGTTGCCATCTTGACCTTGAAATCGCGGAGAGCCGGACACGACCGCGGCCCTGGAGCGGCTCCAGGCGGTGTTGGCGTCGAACAGGTAGACGACGATACTCAGGATCAGTGCCGCGATGTTCGCCCCCGTCGCTGTGCCGCGGTGCCAGGGCCATCACCATGCCGGCTGCATGGTCGATCACCGCCCGGCCAGGCCTGGGCCCGTCCCAACTGCTCGTTCCTGGCGCGTAGTTCGGGGACCTCCGTCAATAAAGTCGCGCCCTCCGCTACAGGCGCAGCTCTCAGCAGTCGCCGTTCTTCATAGGGCGCGGTCACCTGGTGCGCGGTGCGTACCGTACCGGGCAGTTTTCCCAGCCGTAGGGTGGTCAGCGGCGTGCCAGTTGCCGTTCGCCGGCCGCACCGGGCTCGTACGGCAGTCCGTAGTGCTTGAAGATCGCTTCCTCCTGCTCGGCGGGCAGGACGTCGTCGGTGCCGATCGAAGGGGCCTGCTTCACCAGCTTCCTGACATACCCGACTTTGAGATAGTCGGGCCCGGCGATCGCGTCATTGAGAGGGACGAAGACCAGCCGCCGCCGGCTCGGCAGTCCGGTTCGTACCGTGGCCATGGCCGGCTCGTCGGTGGTGGTGTCCACATAGACGGCCTCCAGGACACCGATCTTGTGCGACTCGGTGTCGACGACGTCGCGATTACGCCATTCCCGGACGTCGGCTGCGTGAATCATGGCCTCTTCCTCCTGAACGACCCACTCGACGGCCGTGAGCCGCACCCCTGGGTATCCGCGTGGAAGCGCCGCACCGTACGACGCATCGCCCTCTGCATGTGCTCCGGGAGCGGCTTGCCCTCCCAGGCGCCGACCAGTGCCGCGGCCACCTCCGGGAGGCGGGCGTCGCACTGCCGGGAGACATCCACCAGCAACTTCCTGGCCGCCCCGCGGTGGCAGGGGGTCAGGATCATCATCATGCCGCGGGCCTGGTCGATGACCGCGCGGCTGGCCAGAGCCCGCCGCAGCTGATCGTTTTCGGCGCGCAGTGCGACGACATCCTGCCTTGTGGGCGCGTTCCCCCATGTGGCCTCGGCCCGTAGGCCCCACCACTCCTGTTGGATCACGGTCGTGCGTTGCATGGCATGTACCTCTTGGCGTTTGGGACGTGTCCGGCCTGGCGTGAGTCGTCCCGGAAGCCGTGGCTGCCGGTCCATTACAAGGGTCACTCGTGGTGTTCGTGGTCCCGGCGATCCTCGCGCCGCCGACGCGCACTGTTCTGGCGGCTGTAGCGCCGGTCCCAGCGATCCCGGCGCTGCCGGTAGTCCCCGAGGTCGGCACCGCCGTTTCGGGTCCGTCCGCCGCCGCGATCGCGGGCGTGCCGGGTGACGCCGTAGACCAGTACAGCCCCAGCCACCCACCAGATGGGATTGAGGAAGCCGAACAGGACCGCGATGACGATGAGCAGCAGGAGGAACACGGTGGGCCTTCCCGGGAGCGGAACACAGCTTCGATACCGGGGACTGGGGCCTTACTCCACAGCGTAGTCCTGCCCAAAGGTTACGGATACAGTGCGACGTCAGCGCGTCCGGCCTGGCATGGGCGGCCGCTTGGCACCTGTCGGGGAACTGCTGCGAAGGCTGGCGTGCGCCATGCCGCCCCCGCCTCCGGCAGCGTCGTACTGTCGGCGTGCCGGGGCCCTCTGCGCGCCAGTCGACATCCGTACCGTCGACGAGACATCAGCACCGGTGGCCAGTTCACGTGCGTCAACGGCCATTTCCTTCACGATGCCTTCGTCTCCCTGGCCTGCAGCCTGATCTGTTGGCGACGCCTCAAGTGGGCCGGCTCATGATCGTGTTCCGAGCTCATAAGGGCCCGTGGCCTCGATAGTGGTCGGCGGGCGCTCATGCTGCACTCCAGGGTCCACGTTGCGGATGGCGCGTTCCCCGGGCCGCGGCTCGAGGGGGTTCGGCCGGGCATTCTCGGCGTTGCACGGCGACGTGGATGTGCACGGTGGCCATCATTCGGCATTTTCCCGGTCCCGGTATCGCCGATGGCGGCGGTGGCAGCGGCTCCGGCGCAAACACGCCGGATTGGCCCTTCCGGGCGGTTGTGCGGGAGAGTGAACCGGCACGCAGTTGATAGCACTGCGGGCGGTGCGGATCGGAAGTGTTCCGAGCAATGTCTCGAATGCGCTTTTCCCGCTGCCTGCCGCGCGCCGAATGACGTGGTGCGTCGGTCTGACCGTGGGGTATGCCCACTCCGGGTGGTGCGCTTCCTTCCGTCGGCCGTGCCGGGCGGACGTCTCTGGCGATAGTTCCGATTTTTGATTCATGCGGCCCATTAAGTATTCCTATGCATTTCACGGCCCATTCGCCGATTCCAGATAACTCGCTCGCGTAATCACCGACCGGCACGCTTCTCAGTAATATGCCAACGCTAGAAGCAGGCGATTCTGTGCGACCGGGAACCGCCAAGACCATCCGTAACAAGGAGTTGGCCCTTCGATGACGCTGAATATCCCTGACGCTCCTCCACGACGAATCATGTCGGCCTGGGTCGCGGCGGTGACGGCCGTGGTGATCGCCGCTGTCGTCCTCGCGCTGACGCCGACACGCGCAAACGCCATTGCCACCCCCGTGCCAATCGGTACGACGCTGGCCACTTACGGCGTACTGGGTGGTGCGACGGTCACCAACACCGGCCCCACTGTGGTCGAAGGTCTCAACGTCGGTGTGAGCCCCGGTACAGCCATCACCGGGTTCCCGCCCGGCATTGTGACCCCGCCCGGGACTCTGCACGCTGCCGATGCCCACGCGGGCCAGGCCAAGATCGAGCTGACCACGGCGTACAACCAGGCCGCCGGACAGTCGCTGGACCCCGTGGTGTACGGGGACGCTCCCCACGAGTTCGGCGGCGAGGTGCTGACGCCGGGCCTCTACAGGGCGACCAGCAGCGCACAGATCACCGGCACACTCACCCTGGACGCCCAGGGCAACCCCAATGCCGTCTGGGTGTTCCAGATCGGTTCGACCCTGAAGACGGCAGCCGAGAACAGCTCGGTAAGCCTCGTCAACGGCGCATCGCCGTGCAACGTGTTCTGGCAGGTGGGCAGTTCGGCCACGCTCGGTACCAACACCTCGTTCGTGGGCACCATCCTGGCCAGCGAGTCGATCAGTGCCACCACGGGAGCGACCATCAACGGCCGACTGCTGGCCGATGCGGGCGGCACCGGTAACGGCGCCGTGACGCTGGACACCAACAGGATCTTCCTGGGGCCGTGTGCGGCCGGGGGCACCGGTGGCACGACCGGTGGCTTGATCACGGGTGGTGTGATCGCCGGTGCCACATCAGGTGGCACGACGGAGGGCACCACAGGTAACACCACGGTCGGTGTCATCGGCGGTGTGCCGACGGGTGGTGGAACCGGTGGTGTTCTGGGCGGCGTTCTGACGTCCGGTGGAACCACCGGTGGCGTGCTGGGCGGCCTCGTAGCGGGCGCCACCAGTGGCGGCTCCGTCGGCGGTGCGACAGGCGGCCAAACCGGTGGGGCGACCGGCGGAAACGGCCACGACCACGGCGGAAAGCCCGACGACCACGATCACAGTGGGAAGCCCGACGACCACGATCACAGTGGGAAGCCCGACGACCACGGTCACGGTGGGAAGCCCGACGACCACGGCCAGGGCGGAAAGTCCGAGGGCTACGGCCCCGACGGGAAGCCCGCGAGCTACGGCAGTGGTCACGGAGATCACCACGGGAAGTCTGACTAGCTCCATGTGAGCAATCAGGACCGGCGGCGCGCGCCGGACCGTGGCAGTTCCGTCGCGCGCCGCCGGCGAGATCTCAGGAGAAGCAGTGAGAGAAGCCAGGACGGAAGGGCCCGTGGGGCCCGAGCCGACAAGGGAGAAGGTCCGGGGAGGGGAAATCCCTGCGCTCCAAAATTCTTCGCAGTCTCCGCCCGTCCTCCTGAGAGCCATGACGAGCGCCGCCGTGGCCCTGTGTCTGGCGACGGCCCTGGTCCACGTTCTCCTCGTGTTCCTGCACGTGGCACCCCCCAACCCGCTTTCCCAGCAGTACAGCCGGCAGGTCAGTGCGTGGATTTTCCCCCTGTTCGAGCAGAACTGGAGACTCTTCGCACCGGATCCGGAGTCGGTCAACCGGCAGATCTCGGCGAGGACCCTGCACACCGCCCCGGACGGCACCGTCCGGGTGAGCGGCTGGTTCGACCTGACCGCCGTCGACAACTCCGCGGTCGAGCACAACGCCTTCCCGAGCCATACGGCGCAGAACATGCTGCGGCGGGCGTGGAGTTCGTACGTCGAAACCCATGGTGGCGACGACCGGCCCCGCTCGGAGCGGGCGCTGATGGTGCAGCGGTACCTGACCAACATCGCGGCGGATCGCATCGCCGGCCACCGTGGCGGCACCTTCGAGTCCGTCCAGCTGCGGGTGATCACTGTGCCCATCGCCGCGCCTGCCGCGGCGAGCGGCCCCGACGCGTCCGCCGCGGCGACGAGGCCTGCCGAAACGCGGTACCTGCCCTGGTGGAAGGTGGACTCCCATGGAAACTGAGCAGTCGCTCCCGCCGTGTCGGCGCACTCCCGAGGCGGATGCGGGCGCGCGGCGCCATGTATCCGGGCGGATCGGTGAGTTGTTCACCGTCGTGACCGACCGGCCGGTCTCGCTGTACGCCGCCGCGGTCCTCCGGATCGGATACGGCCTGTTCTATCTCGTCTTCCTGCTGCGTGAGTTTCCGCACCGTGACCAGATCTGGGGCCCCGGCTCACCCTGGACGCCCGAGCTGGCCAGGCAGCTGTTCGACCAGACGGGGTGGGCAAGCATCCTCACCCTGTCCGACAGCCGGGCGTACTTCGAGAGCTGCTACGTGCTGGCACTCGTCACCTCCGCGCTGTTCATGGCGGGTTGGCGGACCAGAGCGGTGTCCGTGCTGTTCGCGGTCGTGGTGGCCTCGTTCCACTCCAGGGCCATCTTCATGACCGACGGCGGAGACAACCTCGTCCTCCTGATGGCCGTGTACCTGGTCTTCACCGCATGCGGCCGACGCTGGTCCCTGGACGCGCGCAGAACCCGGCTCCGAGCCTCCACAGGGAAACCCACGCGCCCGCCGGTGGTTCGGGCTGCGGCCGGGCTCCGGAATTCCCGCCGGACCCTGACGTCGGTGCTGCACAACTGCGGCATGTTCGTCATCGCGGCCCAGGTCTGCTTCCTCTACGGATCCGCGGGCCTCTACAAGGCGCAGGGCGGAACCTGGGGCAACGGCACCGCCCTCCACTACGTCCTGAACCTCGACCTGTTCCGGCCCTGGCCCGAGCTCTCCCTCATGGCGGACGAGCACGACGTACTGATCGCCATCACCTGTTACCTGACGGTGCTGCTGCAGGTCGCCTTCCCGTTCGTCCTGTTCGGGCGGCTCAAGTACCCGGTCCTGACCATGCTGTTGGGCATGCACCTGGGCATCGCCGTCCTCATGGGGCTGCCACTCTTCTCCGGCGCGATGATCATCGCGGACGCCGTGTTCCTGCCGGACCGCTTCTATCGGTCGCTGGGACGACTGTGGCGGCGCATCAGCAGGCGGCCAGACGTCTGGGCCACGGGGGCCCCGTCGCGCGGAGAGCCGGCACTCGTACCGTCACAACCCGCACCGTCGAGCCACTGATGGCCCTGCGGTCGGGTGTCCGACCGGCGATGGGTCATCAGCCATGCGGGTGCGGATCGTGCGCTCACCGACCTTCGCCGCACTCAGAGGTGGCTGGCCGCGTCGATGTACATCTTGGTGATGTCGGTGATGAAGTCGCGACTGCTGTCGGGGCTGAGCGCCTGGGCCTGGAGGTGGTCATGGAGCACGCTGTAATGCTGCACATCGCAGGGCTTCTCCAGGTAGAGGTCGCTGGTGAACCGCTCCAGATGCACCACCGCCGCCGCGGAACTGTCGGCGAACCGCAGGATGGAGAACTGTCCTGACAGGCCCGGATGGGCGCCCGCCGTGTAGGGGAGGACCTGCACCATGATGTGCGGCTCGGCTCCGAGCGCGTTCAGGTGCTCCAGCTGTTCCCGCATGAGATCCGGGCTGCCGACGACGCGACGCAGTGACGTTTCGTCCAGGACGACCGACAGGCGCAGCGGACGGGCCGGGTCATAGATCCGGTGCTGTCGGCGCAGCCGCACCTTCAGGCGCGCGCCGGCCTGTTCGGCAGTGAGTGGCGGCATCGTTTCCTTGATGACCGCGTGGGCGTAGCCGGGGGTCTGCAGCAGAGCGGGGATCGTCATGGACTCGTAGGCATGGAGGGAGGTGGCGTCCGTCTCCAGGGCGATGTAGATGCTCTGGGGGATGTCGCCGTAGGCGTGCCACCAGCCCTGTTGCCCGGATTCCCTGGCCATCTGCATCAGGGAGTCGATGACTTGCTGGTCCGTCACTCCGTAGATCGCGCACAGGTCGCGTACGTCGCGGGGGCTGATGGCGCGGTTACCGTTCTCCAAGTGGCTGATCTTTGGCTGGGAGACCATGAGTAGCTCGGCCACCTCTGCGCTCTTCAGTCCACTGGCCAGGCGAAGCCGGCGAAACTCGGCTCCCAGACGGCGTCTCCTGATGGTGGGGTTGCTGTTCGCCGCCACGAGCGGTGTACCTCCGGCTCCGAGTCATCCTGCTGGGCCGCAGATTGCCATGGAGCACGGGGTGTTGATCATGCGCCATGCCGTCTTGTTCGTCGGGCCACCAGAACGGACGGTGACTCTGTCATTTGCCTCGAGCCCGGACATGGACGCCCTTGACAGCCGGGCCGCACAGCGGCACCACGTTCGGCAGCATGGGCGTCGCGACCTGCGTGATCGTGGGCTCGACGGTGGCGATGGCCCGCCTGCCGCGACTGCGCCGCCTGCCCGCACCGCTCGTCGCCGTGGGCATCAAGTCCCCGACCGCCTACGTCGGCCACTTCGTCGTACAGTCCGCGCTGCCCATGCCCAGCGGGCCCCGGCAGCGCCGGCAGTCCTGGGTGTCACTGCTCCTGTTCGTCCTCGGGGCGATCGCGTCCGCCGCGATCTGGTCCCCAGTCTTCCGCCGCGGACCCCTGGAGCATCTCCTCAACGCCGCCGCGAAGCCGACGAAGCACATCCGCCATGCCCGGCCGGAGTGGCTCCCCTCCACGTCCCACCACGGCATGAATGGTTCGCAGAGCGAGTTGTCACGGGGCGCCCCGCGGCCTCCAGCGACTGCTCGACGGGCAGCGTGCTGGTCCGTGTCCTCCGTGTCGGGTTTGCGGGTCAGCGCGCGCCTTGCTGCGCTGGCGTGCGGTTACCGAGGTTGACGACGGTTTGCGCGCACGACAGTGATGGCCGACTGCGGACTGCGGCGGCTCAGGCGAGTTCGTCGGCATCGGCGAGCATCCGTGCGCTGTCCGGCTCCCGGCCGGTGAACAGCCGAAAGGCGTCGGCGGCCTGGAAGACGACCATGCCGAGGCCGTCGAGGACGGTGCAGCCGCGGGCGCGTGCGGTGCGCAGCAGTTCTGTTTCCAGCGGCCGATAGACCACATCGGCGATCCACAGACGGGGATGCAGGAGTTCGGCCGGAAGGGGCAGTCCGGGGTGTGCGGCCATTCCGGTGGGGGTGGCGTGCAGGAGGCCGTCCGCACGGGCCAGCAACTCGGGGAGGCGGCCCTGGGTTTCCGCGGACGCGCGCCCTGCGCCGTAGTGCCGGTTCAGGCCGGCCGCGAGGGCGGCCGCGCGGTGGGGCAGCAGGTCGAGGATCGTGAGGTGTCCGGCGCCGCGGGCGAGCACCGCGTGGGCGAGGGCCGCACCGGCTCCTCCGGCCCCGAGCAGCACCACCCGCTCCAGGCGGGCCTCGGGCAGAGAGCGGGTGAATGAGGCCCCGAACCCGGTGACATCCGTGTTGTGGCCGGTCGCCCGCCCCTGTTCGAAGACTACGGTGTTGACCGCACCGACTGCCTCGGCCTGCGCGGAGAGGACATCGAGGTGCTCGATGACGAGCTGCTTGCAGGGGTGGGTGATGTTGAGGCCGGTGAAGCCCGTGTCCTGGGCGGCGTCCAGCAGTTCACCCACCTTCTCGGGGGCGGTAGCGCAGGCCCTGCCGGTCCGCCTCGCGTTCGTGGAGCGCGGGACTCAGCGAGGGGCCTATGCCGGAGCCGATCAGGCCGACGAGATACGAGTCCTGGTCCATCGCTGCGCTCCCTTCCATGACCCCCACGAACGCTTCACAGTCCGAGGTAGATCTGGCGCACCCGGGCATCCCGGCTGAGCTCCTCGGAAGTGCCGGTCATGGCGACGCTGCCGTTCTCCATGACCAGGCAGTGGCTGGTCGCGCCGAAGGTGAGCTTGGCGTTCTGCTCCACGAGGAGCAGGCTCAGCCCCTCCTCGCGCAGCCGTTTCAGCGCGCTCAGGATCTCGCCGACGAGCTTGGGGGAAAGTCCCATGGACGGTTCGTCGAGCAGCAGGATGCGCGGCTTGGCCATCAGGGCGCGGCCGATGGAGAGCATCTGCTGCTGCCCGCCGGAGAGCGCCCCGGCCAGGCGCTCACCCATCTCGCCCAGCACCGGGAAGAGTTCGTGCACCTCTGCGAGCGTGGCCCGGGTATCGGCGTCCCAGCGGCGGGCGTACGCGCCGAGGAGGAGGTTCTTCTCCACCGTCAAGCCGGGGAACACATGCCGGCCCTCCGGTACGTAGCCGATGCCGTGCCGGACCATGTCGCGGGCCCGCACGCGAGTCAGGTCGTGGTCGCCGAGCGTGATACGTCCGCCGCCGCGCGGTACGAGGCCCATCAGGGCCTTGAGGGTGGAGGTCTTGCCCGCGCCGTTGGCGCCGATGATGCCCACCGACGCCCCCGGTTCCACGCTGAAGCTGATCGAAGTGACCGCGCGGACCCCGCCGTAGTGCACGGACAGGTCGTCGACGGTGAGTGTGGCGGCGGTTTCGGTACGAGGCGCACGGAGAGCGGGGAGCATCCTCAACGGGTTGCCTCCTTCGAAGCAGGTGCCTCGGCCGAAGCAGGGGCTTGGGGTGGAGTCGCAGGGGCTTTGGGCGGGGCGGGCTCCGGTCGCGCAACGTCGGCCATCGCGGAATCCCCGAGATATGCCTCGATCACCTCGGGGGCGGCGACCACTTCGGCCGGCGTGCCCTCGGCGATGACCCCGCCGCTGGAGAGGACCGTGACGCGCTCGCACAGGGACATGACCAGGCCCATGTTGTGCTCGATGAGGACGACCGTGGTGCCGCTGTCGCGGATGGAGCGCACGATGCGGGTGAGCTGCTGCACTTCTTCGCCGTTCAGCCCGGCGGCCGGTTCGTCGAGCAGCAGAAGTCGGGGCCGGGCGGCCATGGCGCGGGCGATCTCGATGCGCCGCTGAATGCCGTAGGGGAGGGAGCCGGGCGCGGCCTCGGCGAAGTCGGTGAGGCCGAAGCGCTCCAGAAGGTCCTGTGCCTGGCGGCGAAGCTGCCGCTCGCGGCGTAGGACACCGGGCTGCCACAGCGCGTACTGCCAGATCGTGTACGTCCGGCTACGGTCGAGCGCGACCAGGATGTTCTCGCGGACGGTCAACTGCCCGAACAGGCGCAGGTTCTGGAAGGTACGGGCCGCGCCGAGGAGGGAGAGCGCGTAGGGGCGGGCGGACGTGGTGTCGCGGCCGGCGAATCGCACCTGTCCCGAACTGGCCCGGTAGAAGCCGCTGATCACGTTGAACAGGGTGGTCTTGCCCGAGCCGTTGGGGCCGACGATGCCGCGAATCTCGCCGGGCTCGACAGTGAGGGAGACATCGTCCAGGGCGCGCAACCCGCGGAAATCCTTGGTCACGGACCGGATTTCCAGGAGTGGCTCGTCCGCGGCACCGGGCGTCTCGACCGGTTCGTACGGCTGGAAGGGGCGCAGTCGCGCACGGTCCTCGTCCTTCCCCCGGCGCCATCGGTTCACGAACCCCCTTACGCGGGAGGGGACTCCGGCGAGTCCGGTCGGCGCGAAGACGACCATGAGGACGACCACCATGCCGTATCCGAGCTGCGCGTACGTCGAGAAGTCGGAGAGCCACTCGCGGATCAGGGTCAGCCCGACCGCACCGACCACACAGCCGACGAGGGAACGCCGTCCGCCGATGATGACCATGGCGAGCAGGATGAACATGTTGCCGATGGAGAAGGTCTCCGGGGCGACATAGCGGATGAGGCCCGCGTACAGGACCCCGGCCAGGCCCCCGTACAGGCTGGCGAGCAGGAACGCGGTCATTCGCAGCAGAGGGATCTCCGCGCCCATCGCGCCGGCGGCCAGGGAGTCGTCACGCATCGCGCGCAGTCGTCGCCCCAGGGACGTGCGGACGACGAAGAGCCCGAAGCCGAGACCGAGTGCGCAGACCACCAACTCCAGGTAGTAGTAGAGGTATTCGCTGGAGAGATCGATGCCGGGCAGGGTGGGCAGCGGGATTCCGGAGATGCCGTCGGCGCCGCCGGTGACCGAGGCGTTGGTGATCCAGTTGATGAAGCCGAGTGCCAGGCCGAGTGTGACGATCCCCAGGTAATGGGACTGCATGCGCAGGGCTGGTATGCCGACGAACAGGCCGGTCGCCATGGTCGCGAGCAGGGCGATGACCGCCGCCGCCCAGAACCCGTATCCGGAGTCGGTGGTGAGAATGGCGAGGGTGTACGCGCCGACGCCGAAGAACGCGACCTGGGCGAGGTTGATCTGCCCGGAGATGCCCATGGCCAGGCCCATGCCGATAGCCAACAGGGCATAGATGAGCGCGATGTTGACGACATGGATGGAGTAACCGCCCAGGCCGTACGGCAGCAGCCAGGCGGCCGCCGCCAACGCACCGAGTCCTCCGACACGGAACTTCACGCGCGGCTCACCGTCCTCTCCCCGAAGACACCCATCGGGCGGATCATGATGGCGACGGTGAAGACCAGGAAGGTCACGAGCACCGAGTAGCCCTGGAAGTGGCCGGCCGCATAGGAGTCGAGGACGCCGATCGCTAGTCCGCCGACGACAGCGCCCGGTATGGAGCCGAAGCCGCCGAGCATCGCCGCGGCGAAGCCCTTGATGCCGAGTGCGCCGCCGAGCGAGGCGTCGACGTACAGCATGGGACCGACGAGGCCGCCGGCCAGGGCGGCGAGGCCCGCCCCGATCGAGAAGGCCAGGGCGTTGCTGCGACCGACGTTGATGCCGACGGCGGTAGCCGCCTCATGGTCCATGGCGACGGCCTGCATGGCGGCGCCGCGCTTGGTACGCGCGAGGAACCAGGCGAGACCGGTCACGGCGAGTGCCGCGACGGCCATCACCATCAGGTCGTACGTGCGCACGCGCACCCCGAACAGGTCGAGCGGGGCGGACCGGACGGGTGAGCGGACGGCCCGTCCGGTGGTGCCCCAGATCAGGATGGCGACGGCCTGCAGGACGATGCCGAAGCCGATCGTGCCGATCAGCATCAGGTCGAAGTCCTTGTTCTCGAGCGGCCGCAGCACCCGCTCGATGACCAGGCCGATCGCGGCGGTGACCGCGATGGCCACGACCATGGCGACGGCGAAGGGCAGTTTGGAGGTCAGATAGAAGGTGGAGGCCGCATACGCGCCGATCATCGCGATGTCGGCGTGGGCGAAGTTGACCAGCCCCATGGTCCGGTAGACCAGGGAGAACCCCATGGCGACCAGGGCGTAGATCGCCCCGAGACTCAGGCCTCCGACGAGTGTCTGGAGTGTCTCTTGCACGTCAGTGCTCCCGGTGCCTACTGCTGCGGGACGAGCTTGCCGTCGCGGATGACGCCGATGGTGGTCTTGGTGATGCCGACCCCGGTCTCGTCGTACTGGAAGTCACCGAGCAGGCCCTTGTACCGGGTGTCGCGGATCGCGTCCGCGAGCTCCTCGCCGGTCGCGCCCTTGCTGGTTTTCAGCGCGGTCAGCAGGATGTTCGCGCCGTCGTAGGCCTTGGCCCCGTGCAGTTCCGCCTCCTTGCCGTATGCGGCCTCGTACGCGGCGGCGAACTTCTTGGAGGCGTCGTTGACGTCGTTGCTCAGGTAGGGCGAGCTGACGATGGTGCCCTCGACGGCTGCCTGGCCCGCGGTGTCGATGAAGACGGGGGTGCCCTGCGGTGCGGCGCCCGCGAAGGGGGCGGTGATGCCCAGGTCCCGGGCCTGCTTGACGATCAGTCCCGCTTCGACCTCCTCCGAGCCGATGAAGATGACCTCCGGCTTCGTGGACCGGATCTTTGTCAGTGCCGCGCTGAACTCCTTCTGGTCAGTGGTGACCACCTGGTCGGTGGACGGGTTCACCCCGAGCCCTGTCACGGCCTTGAGGAACGCGTCGTGCTCGCCCTTCCCGAAGGAGCCGTTGTTCGTGATCATGGCGATCTTCTTGAAGCCCTTGTCCTTCACCAGGTGCTGGGCGAGCGTCGAGTCGTAGGTGGTGCTGGTCGGTCCGTTGAGGAAGAGGTACGGGCTCTTCAGCGCGACCAGGCCGTCGGACTGGCCGGAGGTGATGTTCGGGATCTTCGCCTGTTGGAGCACCGGCGCCATGGCGATGGTCACGGCGCTCTCCGCCGTACCGATCATGGCGACGTACTTCTCACTGACCAGCCTGCGGGCGAGGTTGGTGCCGGTGGTCGGGTCGCCCTGGTCGTCGAAGAGCTTCAGCTGGATCTTGCGGCCGTCGATGCCGCCCTTCTTGTTCCACTCGTCGACGGCGAGCTTGGCGCCCTTGTACTCCCAGTCGCCCAGTGAACTGAGCTGCCCGCTCTGCGCGTTGACGACGGCTACCTTGATGGGTCCGGATGACGCCTTGGCATCGGCGTCCGTGGATTCGCCGGGCGCGCTGCATGCGGTGAGGGCGGCGGCCAGCGCGGCGGCCGTCCAGAGGGCGGCGCGGGCGGTGGTGCGTGGTCGTGGGGTGCTGGTGCGGGTCATGAGGTCACCTCGGTGTGAGCGGAGGACAGGGAGTCGTAGGGCGTTCAGCCGGCGAAGGACCCGCGGTAGATGTCCTTGATGTTCCAGTGGCCCGGCGTCGGCACGGGTTCGTTGACCATCGGCACGTCGATGACGGCCGGCCTGCGTCGGGCGAGCGCGTCGGCGAGTGCCTTGGACAGGTCGGCGGGGGTCGTGACGGTGTAGCCGTCGGCGCCGCAGGACTGTCCGAGGGCCGCGAAGTCCGGGCTGTAGGGCCGCCCTTCGGCGTCCGTGAACTCGCAGCCGTAGGACCGGCCGAACGACGAGGCCTGGAGGTCGGCGATGGTGCCGTGGGCCCGGTTGTTCATCACCACGAAGATGACGGGCAGGCCCTGTTCGACGGCCATCGGTACGGCGGGCAACTGCGCGCTCATGCCGCCGTCGCCGACCAGGGCGACCACCACGCGGTTGGGCCGGGCCAGCTGCACGCCGACCGCGGCGGCCGGGCCGAAGCCCATGGTCGAGGCTCCGCCGGGGGTGATGAACCGCCCGCCTTCGGGGAGTTCGTAGCACTGGGCGACGCCGTTCTTGTTCCAGCCGACGTCGGTGACGAGCACCGCGTCGTCGGGCAGGGCCTCGCGCAGGTCGGCGAGGATGCGCTGCGGGCGCAGTGGGAAGTTGTCGCTGCGGCCGTCCTCGCGGGCGGTGTCGAAGACGGCCCGGCGGGCGGTGGCGATGGTCTCGCGCAGCCCGTCACGGGTCAGCGGCTCCGGTCGGGCGGACCGTACGGCCGCACCGATGGCCCGTATCGCGTCGCCGACATCAGCGACCGCACCGATCGAGACGGGGTAGTTGCGGCCGATCTCGGCGGGGTCGATGTCGATCTGGATGAGCTTGCTGGGCGGGCTGCTCCTGTCACCGAAGGTCCAGGTGTAGGCCGGATCCCACGAGCTGGCGTCGGTCTCCGCGAACCGGGTGGCCAGTGCGAGGACCACATCGGCGCCCTTGGTGTACTCGTGAGTGGTATCCAGTCCCCAGAAGCCGGGCATCCCGAGCAGCAGGGGATGGCGGTCGGGCAGAACACCCTTGCCCATCAGGGAGTGCGCGAGCGGGATGTCGAGGTGTTCGGCGAGAGCCGACAGCGACTGCTGGGCGCCAGGGTCACGCAGTCCGCCCCCGAAGTAGATCAGCGGCCGTTCGGCGCACAGCAGCGTCTGGGCGATCCGCTCGGCGGTGGTCCGGTCGAGACCGGGGGGCGTGGCGCTGCCGGGGAGCGGGTACTCACCGGCGTACTCCTCGACCTGACGGCTGAACACGTCCATCGGTACGTTGACGAGCACGGCTCCCGGCCGCCCGGAGGTCGCCGTCCAGAACGCCCGCTCGGTCGTACGGGCCAGATCCTGGACGCGGTGCACGTTCCAGGCGCGCTTGGTGAACGGCCGGTAGATCGCGGTCTGGTCGGCGTCCGCGTGAAGGTTGACCTCCTGGTGCGGGTGGCGGCCGGAGTAGTAGGACGGGACGTCGCCGGAGATGACGATCAGCGGAATCGAGTCGAGGGCGGCGGTGGCCACTCCGGTGACCGCGTTCATCATGCCGGGACCGACGTGGGTGAGCAGGACACCGGGCTTTGCGGAGGCGCGGGCGTAGCCGTCGGCGGCGTGCGCGGCGGCCTGCTCGTGGCGGGCGATCACGAACTCGATCGGGCTGGGGCCGAGCGCGTCCAGCAGAGCGATGTTGGTGTGGCCGCAGGTGCCGAAGACGTACTCGACTCCGTACGACTCCAGCTGGTCGACCAGGGCTTGGGCGGCTGTCACGCTCATGCGCCGGTCTCCCCGTCGATGGAGGTCGTGTCGCCCCAGACGGACAGTCCGCGGAGCAGCAGGGTCTTGACGACCGTGTAGTCGTCGATCATCGAGCGGGGTGTCTCGCGTCCGAAGCCGGAGTCCTTGACGCCGCCGAAGGGGACGTGGTCGAGGCGGTAGTTGGAGCTGCCGCCGGCGATCAGCGCGCCGGTCTCCAGCTCGCGCCAGGCGGTGATGATGCGCCCCATGTCGCGGGTGAACAGCCCCGCTTGCAAGCCATAGCGGCTGGTGTTGCAGGCCTCGATGACCGCGCCGAAGTCGTCGTACGGGAGCACCGCGACGAGTGCTCCGAAGACCTCGTGGACCACGACCGAGGAGTCCGGCGCCGGGTCCGCCACGATGGTGGGCGTGGCGGTGGCGCCGTCGCGGGTGCCGCCGCGCAGCACGCGGGCGCCGGAGCCGGCGGCCGCGGCCGACCAGCGCACCACGCGTTCGGCGGCCTCCTCGTCGACCATCGAGCCGACATCGGTGGCCGGGTCGAGCGGGTCGCCGACCTTCAGGGTGTCGACGCAGGCGGTGAAGGCGTCGAGGAAGGCGTCGTAGCGGGAGCGGTGGACGTAGACGCGCTGGACGGAGATGCAGCTCTGGCCGGAGTTGCTGTAGCCGGTGCGGGCGCACTCCTTCGCGGCCTGTGCGATGTCGGCGTCCTCGCAGACGATCGTGGCGGCGTTCCCGCCCAGTTCGAGGACCAGGCGTTTTGCTCCGGCAGCGCGGGCGACGGCCCGGCCGGTCGCCGCGCTGCCGGTGAAGCTGATGACAGCCATTTCGTCGGCGGCGCAGAGCAGTGCTCCCACCTCGCCGCCGCCGTGCAGCAACTGCACCGCCTGTGGGGGCATGCCGGACTCCAGGAGCAGTGCCACGATCGCGGAGGTGGCGGCTGGGGCCTGGGGTGGGGCTTTGACGAGTGTGGTGTTGCCCGCGGCGAAGGAGGCGCCGAGTTTGTGGGCGAGGAGGTTCGCGGGGGCGTTGAAGGGGGTGATGGCGAGGGCCACCCCGGCCGGGGCGCGATAGGTGAAGGCCGTGTTGCCGATGCCGCGCTGCCAGCCCGCGACGGGCAGTGTCTCGCCGCCGATGTGGCGCGCCTCCGACGCGCACACCGCGAAGGTGTCCGCCACCCGGTCGATCTCACCGAGCCCGTCCTTGAGGGGTTTGCCCAACTCCAGGGCGAGGAGGCGGGCTAGGCCCTCGCGGTGGGCCGAGGCGGCGCGGGATGCTCGCTCCAGGACGTCTGCGCGCAGAGCGGGTGCGAGAGCGGCCACCGTTCGGGCCGAGGAGGGGGCGTAGGCGAGAGCGCGGGAGATCTCCTCCCCGGTCGCTGTGGTCGTCCTGCTGACAACTCGGCGCAGGTACGGGCCCGTTCGGGCCAGCGCCGGACCGTTGCCACCCCACTGGCCGGCGACATACGGGGGTGCTTCGGCCACCGCCGTGTCCGCTCCGGCCTTAAGAAGGGATTCGAGCATGAGATCTCCCAGGAAACCGCTAAGTGGTACTGGTGGACTGCTCTGTGGGTCGGCGTGTAACGTACGGGCGCCAACTCGCGGTGGCAAGAGGGCCGTTCGAGGAAGTTTCGAAGCGGAGGGAGACGGCGCGTGAGCGAGACCGACCATGAGCGGGCGGCCGAGGCGACCGGGGTGCGCAGTGTGCGCAGGGCCCTGGACATCCTGGGACTGCTGACCGAGGATCAGCCGACGATCACGCTGAGGGAGATCGTCGACGCCACCGGCCTGGCCAAGACCACCGTCGTCCGCCTGGTGCAGACCCTCGAACAGTGCGGTCTGCTCTGGGACACCCCGGCCGGCTACACCGCGGGTCCCGGCCTGTGGCGCTGGGCGCACCTGGCCCACACCAGCTGGGAACTGCCCCGTGAGACCCGCAAACTGATGCGCGAGCTGGCCGAGGAGCAGCAGGAGACGGTCAATCTCTTCATGCTGCGCGGCCTGTCCCGCGTCTGCGTGGCCCAGCAGGAGAGCCCGCAGCCCCTGCGCCATGTGGTGCGGGTCGGCGACGAACTCCCGCTGTGGGCGGGCGCCTCGTCCAAGATCCTGCTGCGGACGGCCCCCGACGCCCTGCTGCACAGGATCGCCGTCGGTTCCCCGCACGGTGAGGGACATGCCAGGCAGCTGCGGGTATGGGCGGACCTGGCGGCGGAGCGCGGCTTCGCGGTCAGCCGGGGCGAGCGCGACGAGGGGCTGACGGCCGTGGCCGTACCCGTCGTCGGCCGCAGCGGAGCCGTCGTCGCCTCGCTCTCGCTCAGCGGACCCAGCCACCGCTTTCCCGAGTCCGTCATCGAGCGGTTCGCCACCGCGCTCACCGAGGTCGCCCGGCAGATGTCGGAGCAGGGATTCGACCACCCGCTCAGCCCGGTGAAATGAGCGCACGGCAGCAGCCACAGAACCCAGAGCAGTCACAGAAGCCGCAGGAACCGCAGAAGGAGCCGGTGCATGCCCGAACGACCGCTCTCAGGAATCCGCGTACTCGATCTCACCAACGTGCTGGCAGGGCCGTACTGCAGTTACCACCTCATGCTCCTGGGCGCCGAGGTCGTCAAGGTCGAACAGCCGGGCAGGGGCGATCTCGCGCGGAGCCTCGGCCCTGATCCGGAGCTCAACCGGGCTGGTATCGGTGCTTCCTTCCTCGCCCAGAACGCCGGCAAGAAATCTCTCGCGCTCGACCTCAAGGATCCCGGCGACCGGGCCGACTTCGAGGAGCTGGTGCGTGGCGCGGACGTCCTCCTGGAGAACTTCCGGGCCGGGGTGCTGGCCCGGATGGGATATGACGCCGACCGGCTGCGGGAGCTCAATCCGCGCCTGGTCAGCTGCGCGATCACCGGCTTCGGGCAGTCGGGACCGATGAGCGCAGCCCCCGCCTACGACCAGATCATCCAGGGCCTGTCCGGCATGATGAGCATCACCGGCACCACCGACACCGCACCGCTCAGGGTGGGCTTTCCGGTGTGCGACTCGCTCGGCGGCCTCGGCGCGGCCCTCGCGATCAGCGCGGCCCTGCTGGGACGGGAGAAGACCGGGCGGGGGGCGCGGCTGGACGTCTCCATGCTGGAGGTCTCCCTCTCCGCGATGGGCTGGGCCGTCTCCAACTATGTGATCAGTGGCGTCGATCCGGAACCCATGGGCGACCAGAACGCCACCGCCGCGCCTTCAGGGACTTTCGAGACCGCCGACGGAGGACTGAACATCGCGGCCAACCGCCAGGAGCAGTTCGTCACGCTCTGCCGCCTCGCCGGGCTGCCCCACCTGATCGACGACCCGAGGTTCGCCGAGCGCGAGGCACGCAAACTGCACCGCGCGGAACTCAACACCGAGCTGAACGCGGCCCTGCGCCGGAAGACGGCCCTGGAGTGGGAGGCGACGCTGTCCGCCGCCGGGGTCCCGGCCGCCCGCGTTCTGACGGTCCCCGAGGCCGTGGAGCTGGAGCAGCTGGCACACCGCGGCTTCTTCACCGACCTGCCCTACCCGGACGGGTCCGGCCGCACGCTGCGGGCCAGCGGCAACGGCGTGCTGGTGGACGGCGAACCCCTCATGCCGGACTCCCCGCCCCCGCTGCTCGACCAGCACGGCGAGGAGCGGGAACGGCTGATCGCCCGCTGGCGGGCGCACCGCCAGGTCGCCGAGGCGCCGGCCTCATGACGGCCGGGCCGCAGGACGGCCTGGTCGCCGCGTGGTGGGCCACCGCCGTCAGCCGGGTCGAACCCGGGATCATCGAACTGCGCGAGCATCCCGTACAGGACCTGATCGGCCACGTGACCTTCGTCGAGACCATCTGGCTGATGCTCCGCGGTGAACTGCCCCGTCCCGAGCAGGCCAGGCTCCTGGAGGCGGCCCTGGTGGCAGGTGTCGACCACGGGCCGCAGGCCCCCTCGATCGCCGCTGCGCGCATGGCCGCGACCTGCGGGATCGGGCTCAACAGTGCCGTCGCCACCGGGGTGAACATGCTCGGCGATGTGCACGGCGGGGCGGGTCAGCAGTGCGTGCAGCTGCTGAGCGACATCGTCGAACGAGCCGGACGGCACGACCGGAGCCGGGAGTTCGACAGCGCCGTGACGGAGGTCGCCGCCGAGTGGCGGGCCCGCTCGCGCTATCTGCCCGGATTCGGCCATCGCTTCCATCCCCGCGACCCGCGCCGCGACCCTCTGCTCGCCCTGGTGGACCGGGCCGTGGCGGACGGCCTGGTGACGGGCGCTCACCTGCGGGCGGCCCGCGCCGTGGAGGCGCATCTCAACCGGGGGCGCGAGGGGAGGAAGCCCGTACCCATGAACATCGACGGCGCCACCGCCGTCATCTACGCCGAGTTGGGCTTCGCCGCGCCGCTGGCCCGCGGCCTGTTCGTGCTCAGCCGCAGCGTCGGCATCCTCGCGCACGCCTGGGAGGAGACCGGGCAGGGGCGCCGCAACAAGAGCCCCATGCCGCCCTCCATGGTGCCGGTCCACCTCGCAGCACCAACACCGCGTCTGTGACGCACGGTTGACCCCCGTCGCCCGAAAATCTCCCGCCGCGTGTCTTGTCACGGACGTACAGCCGTCCCTAACGTGACCCCCCACCACGCGAACCCATTCTGCGGCTTGCGCGAACCATCTAGCGGACCTTGA
This sequence comes from Streptomyces sp. NPDC087859, assembly GCF_044742595.1. NCBI lineage: Bacteria > Bacillati > Actinomycetota > Actinomycetes > Kitasatosporales > Streptomycetaceae > Streptomyces > Streptomyces sp. NPDC087859. Next base: position 191,622 of record NZ_JBIUUU010000005.1, read on the forward strand.
TCGAATCGAGGGAACTGAACGATGGAAAGACGCACCTTCCTCCTGACAGCCGCGGCGGGCAGCGCGGCCACCGTCTCCCCCCTGACATCCCCCGCCGAAGCGGCCCCGAACGCCGTCTCGACGACGCCCTCCGGACTGGCGCTCCCCGTGCCCCCACAGTCCGCCGCACTCGGCACCACCGGCGCCAACTGGCCCAAGGCCGGAGGCGATTACGGCAACCAGAACCACTCCACGCTCCGTGACATCACCCCGCAGAACATCAAAAGGCTCGGCGGCGCCTGGCACATCAACCTGGAGGAGGGCTCCACCAGCGCGTACCAGCAGTGCACGATCGTCGTGCAGGACGGTGTGCTGTACGTCGAGACCACCCAACAGAACGTCTTCGCCGTCAACGGCAGGACCGGCGAGGTCATCTGGAAGACGAACCTCGGCACCGAGACCACCAACATGCGCGGCGTGGCCGTCGCGGACGGCAAGGTATTCACCATCTCGGGCGCCAACATCGTCTACGCCCTCGACCAGAAGAGCGGAGCGATCCGCTGGCAGAAGCCGCTGATCGTCGACGACAACGGCGGCGACGACGGCTGCGACAACGACAGCGGCCAGTGCGGCGGCAACAGCGGGGGACTGGCAGGCGCGGTCGTCCACTGGGACGGCCTGATCTACATCGGCACCGAGGGCTCGACCGCCGGCGCACGCGGCCGCGGATACGCGCTGAACGCCGATACCGGCGACGTCGTGTGGACCTTCTGGGGCCCGCCGGGACCGGGGGAGTTCGGGCACGACACCTGGGAAGGCGACTCCTGGAAGACCGGCGGCGCGGTCCCCTGGATCCACCCGGCCGTCGACCCTGAACTCGGCCTGGTCTACTGGACGTTCGGCAACCCGTATCCCCGTACGGACGGATCCTCGCGAGGCGGCGACAACCTCTTCGCCAACTCGATCGTCGCCATCGACGCCAAGACCGGCAAGCGGCGCTGGCACTTCCAGTCGGTCCACCACGACATCTGGGACGCCGACAACGTCATGGCACCCGTGCTCGCCGACCTCCTCATCGACGGCAAGAGGCGCAAGGTCGTCGTCTACGGCTCGAAAACCTGCTGGTACTACATCCTCGACCGCCGCACCGGCGAGCCCGTCCACGGAATGGAGGAGCGGCCGGTCCCCCAGCACGCCCTGCAGAAGACCTCGCCCACCCAGCCCTTCCCCGGCGGCGAGCCCTTCGTCTCCCCGTACCCGGAGTTCGACAAGACGACCCGGCCCGTGCCCTTCTACCCGGCAGGCGGCCTGTACACCGTCTTCTGGGACCGGGCCACCATCATCTTCCCGGGCGCGGGCGGCGGAGCCGACTGGGGCTTCCCGTCCTTCAGCCCCAGAACCGGACACGTCTACGTCGGCTACGGCCTCGTCAACTCCTCCTACTCCAACACCCGCGGCGGTCGCGTCAACACGGCCCGGCCCCTCGGTGAACTGTTCGGCGGCGGTCTGGTCGCGGTGGACCCCCGCACCAACACGGTCGCCTGGCGCAAGGAGGGCCCCTGGTCGCTGGCCCACGGCAACGGCATGCTCTCCACCGCGGGCCGCGTCCTCTTCCAGGGCCGCCCGGACGGCGTGCTTGAAGCGATGAACGACACCGACGGAAAGACCCTGTGGACCTGGCAGTGCGGCGCCGGGGTCAACACCATCCCGGTCTCCTACGAGATCGACGGCGAGCAGTACGTCGCCGTGCTCGCCGGAGGCAACGGGCTCCCCTTCCCCGACATCCCGAGGGGCGACCACCTCTGGGCGTTCAAGCTCGGCGGCAAGGTCGCACAGGCCCCCGCACCCACCCCGCCGTCGCGCCGCAACCAGATCCGGACCGCCGCCGTCACCGGTGCGACAGCGGGCAACACCGTAACCCTCGGCCGCGTCTGGAACAGCGCCACAGGCATGCCCGGCGCCACCGAGAACACGGTCGCCCAGAACGCCATGGCACCCCAGCACCTGACGGTCCCGGCCGGCACGACCGTCACCTTCACCAATCCCGTCGGCAACCAGCAGGCGCACGGCGCGGTGGCGTTCTTCGACGCGGAGTTCGACACCGGGCTGCTGATGCCCGGCCAGTCGTACACCTACACCTTCAGCAAGCCCGGCGAGTACTTCTACAACGACCCGGTCTTCCCCCAGTCCACCGGCAAGATCGTCGTCCAGTGAGAGGACCGGCCGCCATGACGTCCAGAGCACGTAGAGCACGCACGTCGGTGTCCGTACTGGCCACCGTCAGCGCCACGCTCCTCATCGCCCTAGCCGCCTTCTTCGGCCTTCAACGCCAAACGCCAGGGCAAGATGCGGGCCAACCCACCGGAGCCGGAGCCAGGGAACTCGGCGACCCCGACTACGGGGTCTGCCGCGGTACCAGCCCCACGTGCTACCACGACTGGGGCAACTTCTCCCCGGCAACCGACGGCTACCGAGTGCTCCTCTACACCCGGACCGCGGGCCCCCGCCACGCGAACCTCGGCCCAGCACTCGCCACCGGACTCAACCCCGCGCTCGCCGACACCAACGTCGTACAGAACGCCCTCGTCAAGATGGGCACGGAGAACGGCTTCACCGTCGACTGGACTGAAGACGTCACCCAACTCTCCACCCCCTCACGGCTCTTCCGGTACAACGCGGTCGTCTTCTACTCCACCAGCCGCGACACCCTCGACGACTCCGCACAGACCTCCCTGCGTCAGTACGTCCGCGGTGGCGGAGGCTTCGTCGGCATCCACAACGCTTTCGGCACGGAGTACAACTGGCCTTGGTACGAAGGCCTGTTGGGCGGCGCCAACTTCTACGACCACGGCCCCGACCAGCGCGGCACGGTCGTCGTCCAGAACCGCCACGACTCCTCCACCTCAGATCTCCCGACCCGCTGGGACTTCACCGACGAGTGGTACAACCTCGTCCCGGCCCCTTCGAAGGTCCGTCTCCTGGCCTCCGTCGACGCATCCACACTCGCCGAGGGCGTCACGGGCAACCAAGGCCATCCCGGACACGGCAAACACCACCCGGTGGCCTGGTGCCAGTACTACGACGGCGGACGCGCCTGGCTCACGACCCTGGGCCACGACGCCAAGGCCTTCTCGGCCGATGGCTCATTCCCCGGGGCCGAACAGTTCCAGAAGCTGATCCTCGGCGGCATCGAGTCCGCCATGGGCAAGGCCCCGTTCTGCCGGGCAGGCTGAACCGGTCCACCGGGCGGGCCGAATGATCACCCGCACCGGGAGGCCGAAAGGGGCACCACGACAGCAAGGGGGGCGCGGCAGGTCCCTTGGTGACGTCAGGCGCCACTCCGCTTCCTCCACGACCTCGGCCTTGTGCATGGAAACCGATCGGTTTACGATGACGGAAACCGGTCGGTTTCTCGATGAATCCAAGGGCTGGTCCGTGGTCACGTCCCCTTCGGGCGGGCCCTGTCCGAGTCACCCGTCTGCAGCAGTTCACGCCAAGGGAAGCCAGCGAGATGCCCAGCCCAGAGCCACGTCCCACGATCCACATCCCGGGAACCACCAGCCACACCATCGCCTCGCGCACAGGACACCGCCGCGGCGAGGGAACCCTGCGCTATCTCAAAGCGGGCACCGGCGCCCCCGTGGTCCTGCTGCACACCGTGCGCACCCAGGCCGAGCACTTCCGCTCCCTCATCCCGCTGATCGCGGACCACTACACCGTGTACGCCCTGGACCTGCCGGGGATGGGCTACTCCGAGATCGTGCCCGGTGCGTCGTACGACGAGCCGGCCATGCGCGCGGGCGTCGAGCGGCTCCTGACCGAACTCGACCTCCACGACGTGACCCTGGTCGGGGAGTCCATGGGCGCGGTGCTCGCCCTGACCACGGCGGCCGATCTGCCCGAGCGGGTCCGGCGTGTCGTCGCGGTGAACACGTACGACTTCCGCGGCGGTATCGCACGGTCCAGTGTTCTCGCCCGTGTGGTGGTCAGCGGTGTCCTCACTCCGGGGGTGGGGCCGGTGGTCGCCGGGGTGGAGCCCAAGGCCGTCGTCCGCAGGATCCTGCAGGGCGGGGTGGTCGACAAGACCGCGCTGCGGGAGGACTACCTCGACGAACTCCTCCAGGTGGGCGGCCGCCCCGGCTATTCGAGCGTCGCCCGGGCCGTGTACCAGAGCCTGCCCAGTCTCATCGCCGCCCGCTCGCGCTACCCCGAGGTCAAGGCACCCGTCCACCTCGTCTACGGGGAGAAGGACTGGTCGCGGCCTTCGGACCGGCAAGCCGACAAGCAGCTGCTGCCGGCCGCCGATTTCACGCAGGTGCCGGGAGCAGGCCACTTCATCGCCTTGGAACGCCCCGACCTGCTGGCCGACCTGCTGAACGCGGTGGCCTGACCGCCCCGAGAGCGCTGTAGTCACCCCCGTTCGGGTGCAGTACGGGACGGGGACCACGTTCGACCATGTGTCTGACAGCGTCGTGGCTTGAGGGCCGGGCGAAGGCGGGTCCACGAACCGTCGCCTACCGAACCAGGCAGGGGCGCCTGCTGTCGAACTTCCAGTCAGGAATGAGGTATTGCATCGTGACGGCATCGTCGCGGGCCCCCAACCTCTTTTCCTGGTAGAGATCGTGGGCTGCGAGGAGCCGGTCCATGTCGAGGTGGACGCCCAGCCCCGGCGCGTCCGGGACCGCGATCTCGCCACCGGTGATGAGCGGTGGGGCGGTGGTGAGGCGTTCCAGCCCTTCCTGCCATATCCAGTGTGTGTCCAGGGCGTTGTACTCGCCGGGGGCGGCGGCGCCGCAGTGGGTCACCATGGCCAGGGAGATGTCGAAGTGGTTGTTGGAGTGGCAGCCCCAGGTCAGTCCCATCGCGTTGCACAGCTGCGCCACCCGGACAGAGCCCTGCATGGTCCAGAAGTGAGGGTCGGCCAGCGGGATGGAGACCGACTGGAGGGCCAGGGCGTGGGTCATCTGACGCCAGTCGGTGGCGATCATGTTGGTCGCGGTGGGAAGTCCGGTGGCGCGGCGGAACTCGGCGAGGATCTCCCGTCCGGAGTAGCCGTCCTCGGCTCCGCAGGGGTCCTCGGCGTAGGCGAGCGTGCCGACCAGCGGCCGGCACAGTTCGATCGCCTCGCTCAGTGACCACGCGCCGTTCGGGTCGAGGGTGATGCGGGCCTCGGGGAAGCGGTCCTTGAGGGCTCGTACGGCCGCGACCTCCTCGGCGCCGTTGAGGACGCCCCCCTTGAGCTTGAAGTCCCGGAATCCGTAGTGGCCGTAGGCCGCCTCGGCCTGACGGACGATCGCCTCGGGCGTCAGGGCCTCCTCGTGCCGGACCCGGTACCACTCAACGGGGGAGTCGGGTTCCCGGACGTACTCCAGATCGGTGCGGTCTGGGTTGCCCACGTAGAAGAGGTAGCCCAGCACCCTTACGGAATCCCGCTGTTGCCCGTCGCCCAGGAGCGCCGCGACGGGCACGTCGAGGTGCTGCCCGAGCAGGTCGAGCAGGGCGGACTCGATGGCGGTGACCGTGTGGACGGTGGTGCGCAGGTCGAAGGTCTGGGCGCCCCGTCCGCCGGTGTCGCGGTCGGCGAACCGGTCACCGACTTCGCGCAGGACGCGCTTGTAGTCGCCCACCTTCGCCCCGACGACCAGCGGTTCGGCGTCGCGCAGCGTCTGCGTGATCTTCTCCCCGCCGGGTACTTCGCCCAGTCCGGTGCGTCCCTCGGAGTCGGTGAGGACGACGATGTTGCGGGTGAAGTAGGGGCCGTGGGCGCCGGAGAGGTTCAGCTCCATGCTGTCCCGGCCTGCGACCGGGTAGACGGAGAACGCCGTGACGGTCGGCTGTCCGATACTCATCGGGGGTGTCCTTCTGCGGGTGAGACGGTGCGGGTGATCAGAGGTTTCCGGTTCAGGGGGTTCCGGTTCAGAGGTTGAGGACGTCGAGGGCCCACTCGGCCGCCAGGACGCCGCCCAGGCCGAGAATGGCGAGCACCGTCGTGTAGGTGGTGCGGACCTTGATCGCCTCGACGACGGAGAGGTTGAAGTACTCCTTGAACAGCCAGAATCCAGGGTCGTTGACGTGGGAGCACGCGATGGAACCGCAGGCGACGGCGAGCACCATGATCTCCGGGTGGACCCCGCTGCCTGCCAGGAGCGGCAGCACCACGCCGGAGGCCGTGACGACGGCGACCGTCGCCGAGCCGAGCGCGATGCGGAGGATGACGGCGACGAGCCAGGCAAGGATGATCGGCGAGATGGACCAGCCGTCCGTGGCGTCCTTGATGTAGTCGGAGATTCCGCCTTCGACGAGGACGTTCTTGAAGGCCCCGCCGGCGCCGATCACCAGAAGGATCATTGCCATCGCCTTGGCCGCTGAGGTGCAGGAGGCACCGACGTCGTCCAGGCTGCGGCCGATCCGGGGTCCGAACGCCCATGCCGCCAGGCAAAGGGTCAGCAGCAAAGCGATCGGGGCCGAGCCGATGAAGGCGACGGTGTGCAGGAGCGGACTCTCGGTGGAGGTGGCCATGTCGGTCACGGCGGCGGCGACGATCAGCACCACGGGGAAGAGCGCCACGAACAGCGACCAACCCAGCCCGGGCATCTCCTCGTCGGTGAACTCGCGTTCGCTGACCAGTCCCTTGGGGATGGAAGGGTTCATCGCCTTGATGAAGGGAAGACGGGGCCAGGTCAGGGCGATGAGCGCACCGGCGGGAACGGCTATGAACAGGCCGTAGAACAAGGTGAGTCCGACGGAGGCGTGGAAGGTCGCGGCGACCGCGGTGGGGCCGGGATGCGGCGGCAGGAAGCTGTGCATGGTGGACAGGGCGATGGACATTGGCAGGCCGACCCACAGCAGCTTCGTTCCGGTGACCCTGACCAGGGTGAAGGCTATGGGCACCACGATGATGAAGGCGACCTCGTAGAACATGGTCACGCCGATCAGCATGGACGTGACCACCATGGCCACCTGTACCCCACGGGGGCCGAAAGCGTCCAGGAGCTTGCCGGCTATACGCTGCGCGGCGCCCGAGTCCCCCATGATGCGGCCGACCATGGCACCGAGTCCGATGGTGAGCATGGTGTCGCCGATCTGGTCCCCGATGCCTTCGGAGAGGACGTCCGGGATGGTCGCCACCGGGATTCCCCGGACCAGTGCGACGCCGACCGCCACGAGCAGCAGGGCCGCGAAGCCGTTGACTTTCAGCTTGGTCATGAGGAGCAGCAGAATCAGAACACTGATCCCGACTACGAGTATGGGCATGGCAGTTCCCCTTTGAACTGTTGGCAGGGCAGTCGGACGCTCCGTCGGCTCTGGGCGGCCAGATCCGCGTACGGCGAGAACGGCCGCAGGTCTCGGAAGGCAGAGGGCACCTGCGCGTGCCAGAGCCGGGGGCGGTCGGGCACGAGAGGTGACGGGTTCGTCAAGCGGGTCGTCGTACGGCGCCGACCAGGCTCAGACCGTGGTCCAGTACCTTCTCCAGATCGGCAAGGTCGACCGGGCCGGGGTCGGTGAGCGGGGCGCGCACCGGGCCGACCGGGAGGCCACGCAGCCGCGCGGCGGCCTTGACCAGGGAGACGGCGTAACCCGGCACCCGGTCGCGCAGTTCGACCAGCGGGACGTAGAACTCGCGCAGGAGTCTGGTCACGCCTGTGTCGTCCCCGTCCCGCAGAGCGGCGAAGAAGGCGTTCGCGATCTCGGGTGCGAAGGCGTGGACGGCCGACGAGTAGGCGGGCACGCCGACGGTGGCGTAGGCACGGGCCTGGATCTCGGCGGTAGAGGCGCCGTTGAAGAAGAGGAAGCCATCGGGCGCGGCCAGTGTGAGGCGCTGGAGCCGGTCGAGGTCGGAGTGTCCGTCCTTCAGACCGATGACGGTGGGGATTTGTGCGATCCGGCGCAGACTGTCGGCGGTGAAGGCGACCTGACCGCGCTGGTACGCGATGAGTGGCAGCCGGGTGCCGTCGGCGATGTGGCGCAGCTGCTCCACCAGACCGTCCTGTGGGGCACCGACCAGGTAGTGGGGCAGTACCAGGGCGGCGTCAGCGCCGGCCTCCTCCGCGATACGGGCGAAGCGCAGCGCCTGTGCCCAGCCATAGCCGATGCCCGCGACCACCGGCAACCGCCCGTCGGTGATCTCGACCGTGGTCCGCACGACAGCCCGGTACTCGTCCTCGTCCAGTGAGAAGAACTCCCCGGTCCCGCAGGCCGGGAACACCGCGCCGGGTGCGCTGTCCAACCGGTCGGCCAGGTATGCCCGGTAGGCGTCCAGGTCGAGGCCGCCGTCGTCCCGGAAGCTCGTGAGGGGGAAGGACAGTACCCCGCTCGCCATTCCCTCACGGAGTCGCTGGACGACCCCCGCGGCCTCGATGCTGATTGTTGTCATGCCTGTCGCCTGTCCCTGTATGCAGATGCTGTCTATGTATGCAGATGGAGGCTAGAACCGTGAACCCGATGGGTCAATGGGTGCGCAGACACGAATAGCCGCGGATTTACGATGAGCGCATGTCAGAGACGAGGGGCGTTCGCGGGGTGAAGTCGGCGGCCCGGACCGTCGTGCTGCTGGAACTCCTGGCCGAGCGGGGTGAGCAGCCCTCGCGCCTGGATCAGCTCGCGGAGGAGCTTGGTGTGCCGCGCAGCAGCATGTACCAGCTGCTCCAGACCCTCGTCGAATACGGCTGGGTCCGCACCGATGCCACCGGCTCCCTCTACGGCATCGGCATCCGCGCGCTGCTCACCGGCACCAGCTACCTCGACGGCGACCGGCGCATCCGCCTGGTCCGCCCGTACTTCGACGAGGCGTCGGACGCGCTCGGCGAGACGATCCACATGGCACGACTCGACGGCGCGGACGTCGTCTACCTCGCCACCCGCGAGTCCCACGAGTACCTGCGTACCATCAGCCGGGTCGGCCGTCGCGTCCCGGCCCATGCGGGCGCGCTGGGCAAGGCGTTGCTCGCCGAGCGAGCCGACGACGAACTGCCCTTCGCGGACGGGCTGTTGGCCGCCCTCACGAAGAACACGCACACCGACCGTGCCGCACTGCTCGCCGACCTGTCCCAGGTGCGCGAGCGCGGCTACTCCATCGACCGAGAGGAGACGGTGCCCGGTATCGCCGGCTTCGGCTTCGCCCTGCGGTACGACACACCGGCCACCGACGCCATCAGTTGCTCGGTGCCGGTGGCCCGGTTGACCAGGGAACACGAGGCCCGCATCATCTCCGTGATGCAGGAGATGCGAGCGAAGATCGAAACCCGCCTGCCGCCCGTCTCCGGCGTACCCGACTGGCGCTGACGCCGCGAGCGCACGACCGGCTCTTCGTCGTTGAACCGCCGGCGTTCCACCGACCGGACACTCACCCGCAGTTCCTTCGCTGCCGACGGGGCCGGTCGGGCCACGACTCCAGCCTCTCCCACAAGCACGGCACGAAGACCTTGCGCTCGGGGCGTCTCGGCGCGGTCGGCGTGCCAGCGATCCGGCGCCGGTCGTCCAGTCGTCCGGCGATCTCCTCCGCGTGGTCGGCGACCTCGGCGACACCCGCCCCGGCCACCGCGTCCGGGGGAGCGGGAGGCGTTCGTGGCGATGCCGAGCAGCGCGGGCCGCAGCGAACCGCCGCCGGTTTCGATCGACGGCCGGCGCCGCCAAGCCTCCATCACGCACCCAACTGCCGGTGCGGATCAGTGAGTTCCGGTGACGCGCGTCGCCTTCGCCCTGCACGTTCCCGCTAATGTTGTGCACTTTATTGACGGCAGTAATCTTGCAGCCTAACGTCATGGTGTCCTTCCCCCGCTCAAGGGAGAGCGCGATGCCCCCGGCCCCCACCGCGTCAGAACGCACCCTCCAACTCCGCCGAGTCGCCCTCTCCGGCATGCTCGGCACCGCCGTCGAGTTCTACGACTTCCTCGTCTACGGCACCGTCGCCGCACTCGTGTTCGGTGAACTGTTCTTCCCCGGCGCCGACCCCGCCGTGGGCACGATCGCCGCGTTCGGCACCTTCGCCGCCGGCTACGTGGCCCGCCCGATCGGCGGCATCGTCTTCGGCCACTTCGGCGACCGCCTCGGCCGCAAGAACATGCTGCTGCTCACCATGGGCCTGATGGGCGGTGCCAGCTTCCTCATCGGCCTGCTGCCCACATACGACACCGCCGGTGTCTGGGCCCCGGTCCTGCTGATCACCCTGCGCGTGGTGCAGGGCATCGCCATCGGCGGTGAGTGGGGCGGCGCGACCCTGATGGTCGTGGAGCACGCGGGCGAGCACCGCCGCGGCCTGTGGTCGAGCTTCACCCAGATGGGAGCCCCGCTCGGCTCCCTGATCTCCGCCTCCGTGGTCGCCCTGGTCTCCACCCTCCCCAAGGACCAGTTCGCGGCCTGGGGCTGGCGCGTGCCGTTCCTGCTGAGCGTGCTGCTGCTCGGCGTCGGCCTGTTCGTCCGCCTCAAGGTGGTCGAGAGTCCGCTGTTCGCCGAGGTCAAGAAGGACCGCGCCGAGTCCAGGCTCCCCATCCTCGACGTCCTGCGCCGCCCGAAGCCCGTACTGCTGGCCTGCGGTGTCGGCATCGGCGCCTTCACCGCCCAGTCCCTGCTGACCAGTTATCTGATCGCGTACGCCACCGACATCGGCTACCCCCGCCCGCAGGTGCTCACCGCGCTCACCGTCTCGGCCGCGGTCGCCCTGGTGGTCCTGCCCTGCGCGTCCGCGCTCTCCGACCGGATCGGCCGCCGCCCGGTCGTCCTCACCGGCGCGATCCTGTCCGCGGCCACCGCCTTCCCCGTCCTCGCGCTGGTCGACTCCAGGTCGTCGGGAGCCCTGATCCTGGCCGTCGTCATCGGCCACGGCATCTCCCAGTCGCTGATGTACGGCCCGCTGGGCGCCCTGTTCAGCGAGATGTTCGGCACCAAGGTCCGCTACACCGGCGCCTCCCTCGGCTACCAGGGCGCGACCCTCGTGGGCGCCGGCTTCTCCCCGTTGATCGCCGGCAGCCTGGTCGCGAGCAGCGGCAACGGCACCCCCGTCGCCCTCCTGCTGTGCGGCGGCTCGCTGATCACCGCGCTGACGGTGTGGTTCGTCCGCGAGACGAGCCGGACCTCACTCGCCGACGAACGCACCCCCGAACTCCCCACCACCCCCCACACGGAGGAGATCACCGCATGAGGCACAGCACCCGCATCGCCTGTACGACAGCCCTGCTGCTCACCCTCACCACCGCACCCGCGGCCACGGCGGCCGACGCGGGCACCACCCACGTGGACGGCCAACTCCCCTCCGGGGCCACGTACATGATGGACGTCCCCACGACCTGGAACGGCACCGTCCTCCTCTTCAGCCACGGCTACAACGCCGGCCCCGCCAACCCCGCCCAGGACGCCCCGGACGCCCCCACCAAGGCCCTTCTCCTCCAGCAGGGTTACGCCCTCATCGGCTCCTCGTACGCCAGCACCGGCTGGGCGGTCACCGACGCGGTCCCCGACCAGCTGGCCACCCTGAAGACCTTCACCACCCGCTTCGGCCAGGCCTCCCGCACCATCGCGTGGGGACGGTCGTACGGCGGCCTGGTCACCACCGCGATAGCCGAGCGCGCCCCGGACGAGATCGACGGCTCGCTCTCCATGTGCGGCCTGGTCCACGGCGGCGTGGCCAACTGGAACAACACCCTCGACCCGGTGTTCGCCCTCAAGACGCTCCTGGGCTCCGACGTCCCGCTGGTGAACCTCCCCAGCCAGGAGGCGGCCACCGACGCGGCGAACACCCTCACCGCCAAGGTCGACTCCGCCCAGTCGACGGCCGAGGGCCGGGCCCGTATCGCCCTCGCCGCGGCCCTGCACAACATCCCGGTCTGGAACGCGCCCACCCAGACCCGCCCCGCCGCCACCGACTGGGACGCCCAACAGGCCAACCAGTACGACGCCGTCAAGGGCCTGCTGAAGATCGCCGCCTTCAACCGGCGCCAGGAGGCCGAGACCCGCGCGGGCGGCAACATGTCCTGGAACACCGGCATCAACTACGCCCGGCTCCTAGGGGAGTCCTCCGTCCGCAAGGAGGTCACCGAGCTCTACAAGAAGGCCGGCCTCTCCCTGAACAAGGACCTCGCCGCCCTCAACCGCGCCCCGCGCATCAAGGCGGACCCGAACGCCGTCGCCTGGATGAGCACCACCAGCAGCTTCACCGGCAAGCTGGCCAAGCCCCAGCTCTCCATCCACACCATCGGCGACCCCCTGGTCCCCGTCCAGACGGAAAGCGCCCTGCGCCGAGCGGTGACGGCCGCCGGCTCCGCCCCCCTCCTCCGCCAGGCCTACGTCGACAACGCCGGCCACTGCACCTTCAGCCCCGCCGAACAACTGGCCGCCCTCCACACCCTGGAGGACCGCCTGGCCACCGGCGGCTGGCAGGGCACGGACCCGGCGTCCCTCAACGCCCGCGCCACCGCGGCCGACCCCACCACCCCCACCCGTTACATCACCTACCGTCCCACCCCCTACCTCCGCCCCTACGACCTTGCCCACCCCGCCGACCGCCGCTGACCTCGTACGACCGCCTGCCACACGGTCGGCGGGCGGTCGTACCCTTGCCCCAGTGGAGGACGACGACATCCTGGACACCGCGGAGGGGCCGCAGCCGCGCCCGCAGTCGCTCCTGCTCACCTTCTTCGGCAACCACGTCCTGGAAGAGGGGGACCTGGCCGTCTACTCGGGCAGCATCATCGACGTCCTGGGCCGCGTGGGCGTAGGCGAACAGGCCGTACGCTCCACCCTCACCCGCATGGTCAACCGAGGCCTGCTCCAGCGTCAGCGCGAGGGCCGCAAGATGTTCTTCGGCCTGACCCCGCAGGCCGGCCGCGTCCTGATCGACGGCCGCACCCGCATCTGGAAGCAGGGCGCCGTCAACGACGACTGGGACGGCTCCTGGACCCTGCTCGGCTTCTCCCTGCCCGACTCCTGGAAACGCCAGCGCCACGACCTGCGCTCACGGCTCACCTGGTCCGGATTCGGCGCGCTGTACAGCGGCCTGTGGATCGCCCCCGGTCACGTGGACGTCTCCGCGGTGGTCACCGACCTCGGTCTCACGGCCCACGTCAAGATCTTCCACGCCCAGGCCGCCGAGGTGACCGACATCGAGCAGATGGTCCGCGACACCTGGGACCTGGAGTCCATCGCCGCCCGCTATGTCACCTTCGACACGCGCTGGAGCGCCCACCTGGGAAGCGGCACCGACCACGACCCGATCGGCACCCGCCTCCGCCTGGTGAGCGACTGGCTCCGGACCATCCGCACGGACCCGAGACTCCCGGCCCGCCACCTTCCCCCGGCCTGGCCGGCCCGACCCGCCCAGGAAACCTTCCACCGCGTCGCGCAACAGACCCACCCGGCACTGACCGCAGCCCGAGCGACCCTGGAGACGACACATCGCCGCAGCCACCTGGTGCCGTAACTGCCGGTGTGGCGGTGGGAGTTCAGTCGACCTCGTTGCGGACCGCGGTATCGAGGCCAGTGGCGGTCAGGCGGCAGGTTCCTGAGAGTTGGCGATCGGTCAGCCAGGACCGGCTCCCGCCCGCCCGGCTCGGCTCAGCCCGTCACCGTGAACCAGGTCCCCCGCGACTTCTTCCACTCCGGGTGGGTCAGGTCCTTGGCCTCTGTGCCGTCGCCGTAGAGGTCGGCGGAGCCGTTGTCGGTGAGGAGTTGGGCTCGGGCGCCGGGGGTGGTGAGGTCGGGGACATCGATGACGGTCTCCCAGCCGCCGGGGTCGGAGGTCGGGAGGTCGCGGGTCTTGGTGGGGGTGTGGGCGGGGTTGCCGTCCCAGGTGTAGAGGGCGTACGGGGCCGTGTTGTCGTCGGCGGCCCAGGAACCGGCGACGATCAAGTATTGGTTCGCGGCGTTCTTGCGCACGTCGCGGATCGAGAGGCCGCCGAGGTCGAGTTCGATCGGGGTGCCGAAGACGGCCGTCGCGCCGCTGGCCACCACCTTGTCGATGTTCGTCACCGGCACCAGGAGCGCCTTGCCGCCGGGGACGGCCGGGGCGAGCGGTGCGCGGAAGCCGACGTACGCCGTCGTCGTCGAGCCCGGCGCGAACTCCAGCCCCTCCACGTTGAAACCGTCGATCTGCTTGGGGGCCTGGCCGTCCGCTGTGCCTGCCGCGAAGCCGTAGCGGTCGCCGTGCGCCTCGTCCCAGGCGACCAGGTCGTCGCGGAGCTTCTTGTACGAGCCGCCGTACGACAGGGCGGTGGTCGCTCCGGACCCCGTCACCTTCGTGGTGAAGAGGGTGTTGCGGGCCGACTTGTACTCGCCGTCCTTGTTGTTGCCGAGGGAGCCCGTCCAGTAGATGGTGTCGCCCGCGCGGGCCGCGCCCTCGATGTCGATCTCCTTGGTGACACCGATCTTCGAGCTGAAGTCCCAGGTCTTGATGGGCGCGCCGGACGCCGAACGGTCGTACAGGCGCGGGACGTTGGACTCGTCGTCCGCCACGACGACGTAGCCGCCGCCCACGTCGACGGCCGCCGAGGCGTCGCTCGACCCGGTGAAGTACCTGCTGTCCGCGCCCTGTTGGACGGCGGCGGAAGCGGCGTAGTGCAGCGTCTTGGTGGCGGTCTGCCCGTGGACTCCCGTGACCTTGACGGTGAGGTCGGTGTAGCCCCGGCCGTGTGTGGCGACGGCCAGGCGGCGGGTGGCGCCCGTGCCGGTGACCGTGACGTCGCCGGTGGTCGCCACGGACGTCTTGGTGCTGGCGGTCACCGTGACGGCGAGCGCCCCGGCGTCGGCCCCGCTCTGTCCCACCGTCACGTTCACCGTCGGGTCCCCGGTCGCCGCCACCGCGCCCGACAGGTAGCCCGCCGACAGGGCGATGCTCGGGGTGCCGTAACTCGCCGCCTGCGCCTGGCTTCCCATGCTCACGACTGCGAGCGTAAGCGCCCCGGTCGCCATGGCAACCGCCCTGCGCCCACGGGCGAAAACGTAGTCCTGCACTGGGAGCCTTCCGTCGTCACGATGTCGACGTGAAGGCTGGGCCGCCCCCACCAACTGCGGGTGGCCCCCGTACGCATGGAGCGTGAACAGCTTCGGACACGATGGCCGGAAGTGCCGCCGCCGTTCCGGGAGTTCGGTGACGAGTTGGCGAGTTGGCGAATTCGCGAACTCGTCCTGCGCCGGACGGCTACACCAGGACGGGAAGCGATACGAGCCCGCGGACGAGACGCGTGGGGCGCCACTCCAACCGGTCGGCTGGTCCAGCGAGCCGGATTCCGGGAAACCGGCTCAGTACCGCTCGCAGGGCGATCTCCGCCTCGGCCTTGGCCAGGGGAGCACCGACGCAGCGGTGGATGCCGTGGCCGAAGCTGAGGTGGGCGGTGGCGTCCCGGTCCAGGTCGAGCAGGTCCGGTGACGGGAAGCGGGCCGGGTCGCGGTTGGCCGCTCCGAGGGCGATCAGTACCGGGGTGCCGGCCGGGATGTCGGTACCGCCGAGCGTGACGGCTGCAGTGGTGAACCGGAAGGTGGCGGTACTGACGGGGGAGTCGAATCGAAGCAACTCGTCGAGTACGGCCGGGACATCGTCCGGATTCTTCCGGAGGCGATCCAGCTCGGCGGGGCGCTGGAGCAGCGCGAGGGTGGCGTTGCCGAGGAAGTTGGTGGTGGTCTCGTGCCCGGCCACGAGCAGCAGCACCGCCAGGGAGACCAGTTCCTCTTCGCTGAGACGGTCGTCTCCGTCGCGAGCCGAGATGAGTCCGTCGAGGAGGGAGCTGCCGGGGCTCAGGCGCTTGGCGGCGATGAGGGTCGTCATGTAGTCGGCCAGGCAATGCGAGGCCGCGTCGATGGTGTCGGGCCTGCCTGCCGCGAACAGCTCCCCGGACCAGCGCCGGACGTCGGGCCGGTCTCCCGCAGGCACTCCGAGCAGTTCGCAGATCACGATGACCGGCAGCGGCACCGCCAGGGCGGCCACGAAGTCGAACCGTTCGCCGACGGGCCACTGATCCAGCAACTCGTCGGTGACACGGGCGATGAACGGACGCAGCTGCGCGACGGCTCCGTTCGTGAACGCCTTGGTCACCAGCTTGCGCAGCCGGGTGTGCTGGGGTGGATCGGTGGCCAGCATGGTGTGTGCCACCGCCGGGTGCAGCCGGCGCCGTGACTCCTTGCCCGCGAAGAACGCGGCCGTGTCCTTCGAGAGCCGAGTGTCGCCGAGGGCTTTCCGGGCTTCCGCGTAGCCGGTGACCACGTAGCTGGGGTGTCCGCCTGACCCGGTGGGCAGGGGCTGCACGGGACAACTGGACCGCATGGCAGCGTAGGTGGGGTAGGGGTCCTGGAGGAAGCGGGGGTCTTGGCTCGGGTCGGTCATGCTTTCAGGCTGTAGCCCGCTCCGGCCGGTCGCCATCCGCGACACGCCCAACACAGGCGCCGCAGGCGTCGGTTGGTCGGTTGCCAGGAGGAGCAGGAGCCGCTTCGTGTCCGCGTGGGGGTCCTTGTGGGAGACGGCCTTCGACGACGGCAGGACGACCTCGTCGGCGTACCGGCCGGTCTCCGAGGCGGGCGGCGCTGCCTTCACAACCACCGCCTCGACCGCCGTGGCTCCTTGCTCCCTTCCCGCGCCGAAGGTGGCCTGAGCCACCTCCCGCACCCGGACCGGTACGGCCGAAGCCCTTTGGCGCGATGTCGTCGTCCGTCAACCCGCCCGCATCCTGATGGCCCGAGCAGGCCAACTCCCCGCCCTCACTCTGCACGGTCTCCATCACTACGGTCGCGGGGCGGCCCGTCCTCGGTGGCTGCGTCCAGCGCTCGGACGAGCCGGGCAGCCACAACTTCCGGCCCGTCGCCACCGTTACGCCCGGACCATGATCTTCCGGCCTGGTGGTTCAGCCTCTGGGCTGTGGGTTTCGGGGCTGGGTCAGCCAACCGTCCACTTTTGATTGGCGGCGCCCGAGCAGGTCCAGATCTGCAACCGGGTGCCGTTGGCGCTGTTGTTGCCGGTCACGTCCAGGCATTTGTTGGCCTGTGGATTGACGATGTCGTTCGCCGAGCTGACGGCCCACCGTTGAGCGGCGGAGCCGTTGCAGTCGTAGAGCTGGGTCTTGGTGCCGTCCGCGGTGGCGCCACCGGTCACGTCCAGGCACTTGCCGAGCGCGCGGATCGTGCCGTCGGAGCCCACGGTCCACTGCTGCGCGGCGGAGCCGTTGCAGTCGTAGAGCTGCACGGCGGTACCGTTGGCGGTGTTCGCCCCGGCGACGTCCACGCACTTGCCGGCCAGGCCGTGGATCGCCACGCCGGTGGCCGTTTCGCTCGTGGTCACGGACACTGAGTCCACCACCAGCTGGGCCGGGAAGACGGTGGAGCTGTTGGGGTCGCCGGGCCAGTAGCCGCCGACCGCGAGGTTCAGGATCAGGAAGAACGGCTTGTTGAACGCCCAGGTGTTCCCGCCCACGTCGGCGGGTGTGCGCGTCTGGTAGACGACGCCGTCGACCGACCACTTGATCGAATTTGGGGCCCAGTCGACGGCGAAGGTGTGGAAGGCGTCGGCGAAGGCCTGGCCGTTCGGCAGGGTGTAGCCGGAGCCTATGCCGGCTGAGCCGGAGTAGCCGGGTCCGTGGATGGTGCCGTGGATCGTGGAGGGCTCGTAGCCGACGTTCTCCATAACGTCGATCTCGCCCGAGTTGGGCCAGCCGACCGACCCGATGTCGGTGCCGAGCATCCAGAACGCGGGCCACATGCCCTGCCCGCGCGGGATCTTCATCCGGGCTTCGACGTGCCCGTACTGCGCGCTGAACTTCCCGGAGGTGTTCATTCGGGCCGAGGTGTACTGACACGTCCCGTACCAACACTGGTAGTTGGCCGGATTCTCCTTCTTGGCCGTGATCACCAGGTGGCCCTGGCCGTCCAGGGCCGCGTTGTTGGTACCGGACGTGTAGTACTGGCGCTCGTGGTTGTTGACGTTGTCGCCGGTTTCCAGTGACCACCTGGAGGAGTTGACGGGGCTGCCGGCGGCACCGTCGAAGGTGTCGGAGAACACCACCGCGGCGGCGGAGGCATCCGAGGGTGAAGCGGAGACGTCCGATGGATCCGCATGAGCCGCGCCGGTCGCGGCGGACGCGACCAACACGGCGGACAAGGCGGCGAACAGGCATCTGCGGAGCAGGCGTGGGGAGGCCACGTCTTTGTCCTTCCATACGGCGATCGAGCGCACAGGTGAGCCGATCGAGGTGGGGGTGAAGGTCTCGCCTGTTGATTTAAGGAGTGAGATAAGGGGGAGTCAATACTCAGGTACGGACCAATTGTTACCCGTCGAGAACCCCGGGCGGCCGGGGGAGCCTCGGCATCGTTAAGGGGGTAACCCCCCGGCACCGCCCTGAGGACAGCGCATCGGTACGTCAGGGGGAAAGCCGGATGGGGCGATCCCCCCTCCGCTGGTGGGATGGTCGTCGGCCGCCGGCTTCGGGGGCGACACAGTCGCGGGCCACAGCCTGAGCGGTCCCTGAACTCGCGCGCAACCTGACCAGAGAAGGGGTCGTCATGCATGGGTTAAGAAGGCGTCGGCGAGGCACGCTCGTCCTGACCAGCCTGGCTACAGCCGTCCTCGCCGCATCGACCGCGCCCACGGCGGCGGCGAAGCCGCGGCCGGCCGATCCGCTCCAACGGCAGGTGGATGCGATCCACGACACCGGGGTGGTCGGTGTGCACGCGGAGGTGACGTCACTGGACGCACGCGACAGCGTGTACGCCGGGACGGCCGCGATGAACACCAGGAGGCCGATGCCGCGGGACGGCAGGTTCCGGATCGGCAGTGCCACCAAGACCTTCACCGCCACGGTCGTGCTGCAACTCGTCGGCGAGGGGCGAATGTCTCTGGAAGACACCGTCGAGCAGTGGCTGCCGGGAGTGGTCCGGGGCAACGGCAACGACGGCAGCCAGATCACCGTGCGGCAGCTGCTGCAGCACACCAGCGGCATCCCTGATGTCGGGCCGGAGATATCCGCGTTGAAAAGCGCGGACGGCTATCGGGCCGAGCGGTTCCGCACGTACACCCCCGAGGAGTTGGTGGGTCTGGCGATGCGGCACCCTGCCAAGTTCTCCCCGGGCCATGGCTGGTCGTACTCCAACACCAACTACATTCTCGCCGCGATGATCATCCACAAGGTCACCGGCCGGAGTTGGGCACGGGAGGTGAAGGACCGGATCATCCGCCCGCTGGGCCTGAGGGACACCAGTACGCCCGGCGCCTTCCCGTTCATCCTGGGCCCGCACGCCCAGGGCTACGCCGCGTTCGGCACCGACACCGGCATCGACGTCACAGCGCTCGATTCGAGTATGGCCGTCGGCTCCGGCTCGATCATCAGCACCGCGCACGACCTGAACCGGTTCTACGCCGCGCTGCTCGGCGGCCGTCTGCTGGCTCCGGCGCAGCTCGACGAGATGACAACCACCAAGCTCGCGCCCGAGCTGGGCGTGAGGTATGGACTCGGTCTGGCCGAGATCCCGTTGCCCTGTGGCGGCAGCTACTTCGGCCACAGGGGCGAACTCCTCGGCTATGTCACCTGGGGCGGCGCCACCCGAGACGGGACCCGGACCGCCGTGGTGTACGTCACCAGTGGCGGCGGCCAGGACACCCAGCAGGCCATGACCGCACTCGTGCGTCAGGAACTGTGCCGAACCCGTTCTTAGTACTCCAGCCGTAGACATTGATCTTGCTGGTGGACCGACTGCGGGAAGGTCGCGGCCACCGCTGATCATCGGTGTGTGAAGACTGAAGATCATGCGGTGACCGCAGGTCACTGCGTAGACCCTGCTCGCCGGCAGGAGGCGTTCGAGGCCCTGATGGGCCGGATAGCGGGCCGGTTCGCGCGGGTTGAGCCCCGGCGCCGAGTGAGGGACTTGGTGCTGGGGCTGCTGTCGGACCTGCCGCGCAAGAACTGCTGGTCGATCGCCGAGTGGGCCGGGGAGGCGAGTTCGGAGGGCATGCAGCACCTGCTCGGCCGGGCCTGCTGGAGCATCTGTACGACGAGGATGCGGTGCTGGTGGTCGACGAGACCGGGGACGTGAAGAAGGGCACGCACACCGTCGCCGTCCAGCGCCGGTACACCGGAACAGCGGTGCCCCGCGACTCCGGGTGTCGGAAAGCCGCGTGCGGGGGAACTGCACGCACAGTCTGGAGCGGCGGGGACTGGAAGCGGCGCGTCAGCTACCGCGCCAGTCCCCGATCTCTTACCGGTCAGACCCTGGTCGAGTTCTCCTTGTGCGTCGGCGCCGCCGCTACAGGTCCGGATGCGGACGTCGGCTCAGGGCCGCCGCCTTCGCTGAGGCCGTAGCGTCCGTGGAACCTGCGCAGGAAGCCTGGCGCGTACCAGGCGGAGCGGCCGAGCAGACGCATCGCGGCGGGGACCAGGACGCCGCGTACGGCGAGGGCGTCGATGAGGATGGCCAGTCCGCTGCCGAGGCCGAACATCTGCATGAAACTGAGCTTGGCGGTGCCGAAGGCGAAGAAGCTGACCGCGAGCAGGACGGCAGCCGCGCTGACGATGCGCCCGGTGTGGCCGAGACCGTTGACCACGGCGGTTTCGTTGTCCGCTCCCTGGTCGTGGAGTTCCTTGATCCGGCTGGTCACGAAGACCTCGTAGTCCATCGAGAGGCCGAAGGCGATGCAGAACATCAGCACGGCCATCGTCATCTCCATCGGCTGCGCCGTGAAGTTGAGGAAGGAGGAGAGGTTGCCGTCCACGAAGATCCAGGACATGACGCCGAAGGTGGCTGCCAGGCTGATCAGGTTGAGGGCCAGTGCGCGCAGCGGCTGCACGATGCTGCCGGTGAAGAGGAAGAGCAGCAGGAAGGTGGTGAGGACGATCAGGCCCCCGGCCAGGGGGAGCTTGTCGGCGATGGATTCCTTGGCGTCGACGAGTACGGCGTCGTTCCCCCCGACCAGGGGGTCGGCCCCGGGGGGCGGGGTGACCGAGCGCACCTGCTTGACCAGGCTCTCGGCCGCTTCCGACTTCGGTGTCAGGCTGCTCACCACGCTGATCCGCTGTGCGTCGGGCCGGCCGAGAGCGGGGTTGGCCGGGCCGGTCGCCGCGGACTCTCCAGCGGTGTAGATGCCCGTGCTGGTCTCGACACGCTCGACGCCCTTGAGTGCGGCCAGTTGGCCCGCGTACGACGCCAGCGGGGCCTTGTCCACGGACTGACCGATGACGATGTGGAGGGCCGAGTCCTCACTGCCGCCGAACTCCTCTCGCAGCACCTGTGAAACCTGGCGGCTCTCGGCGTCCTTGGGCAGCACGCGTTCGTCCGGCGTGCCGAAGGCGATGTTGAGCAGCGGGCTCGCCGCGAAGAGCAGCACGGCGAGTACGGGCAGTGCCGTGAGCACGGGCCGCCGCATGACGGTACGCGCCAGCCGTCCCCACAGAGGTGTACGGGCGTCGGAGCGCTGGGGCTTCGCCCACGGCAGCCGCCCGTTGTTGACCCGGTGCCCCAGCACCTTCAGCAGGGCCGGCATCACGAACAGGGTGCTGAGGGCGGCGAGGACGACGACACCGACTCCGGTGAAGCCCATCGAGCGCAGGAAGTAGTGCGGAAACACCAAAAGCGCCGCCATGGCCGCCGCGACCGTCGCGGCGGAGAAGGCGACGGTACGGCCTGCGGTGTGCACCGTGCGCCGGACGGCGTCGTCCACGCTCGCCCCGGCCGTGAGCTGCTCCCGGAAGCGACTGACCATCAGAAGGGCGTAGTCGATGCCCAGTCCGAGGCCCAGCGCGGTGGTGAGGTTGGTAGCGGTGTCGGCGACATCGGTGATGCTGCCGAAGAGGAAGAGCTGGGCGAACGATCCGATGATGGCGATGATCGCGATGACCAGCGGCAGCATCGCCGCGACCATGCTGCCGAAGACGATCATGAGGAGTGCCAGGGTCAGCGGTATGGCGATCGCTTCGGCGAGGATCAGATCCTCGAACACCTGGTTCGACACGTCGGCGCCTACGGCGGCGCCGCCTCCGGCCCGGACGGTGAGGGCGTCCTTGTACGTGCCGCTGTAGTCGTCGAGGATCTCGATGGAGTTCTTCCGCTGCTCCGTGGTGTCGCCTCCCACGTGGGCGAGCACCACGGCTTCGCGGCCGTCCTTGGAGCGCAGATCGGGGCTGTTCGTTTCCCAGTACGAGACGATGTTGCTGAGCCGCTCGTCCCTCTTGAGGTCGGCCACCAGGTCTCGTCCGCGCTCTGCGGAGGCGGGCGTGTCGATGCGGCCTTCGGGGGAGCGGACCAGCAGGACCAGGTTGGTCTCGCCGCCGAACTTGTCGCCGATGATCTCCGCTGCTCGGGTGGACGGGGAGGCGGGGTCGTCGAAGCCGCCCCCCTTCAGCTTGTCGAAGGCGCCAGCGCCCACCACGCCCATGAGGGCCACAGCCAGGGCGGCGACGACTAGGACCAGCCGGGACCGGCGAATCGCCAATTCGGCCATGCGTTCGAACACGGGTGATCTCCTTCGGTGTTCTTCTGTGGAAGGCGAGGGGTGTCGGCCGGGCGGACGCCGGCGCAAGGCGTCGCAGAGCCCCCTTCGCCCCGTCAGAGAGGGGCGCGGTTCGGCGCTCTTCGGCGACGAGAACGACGCTAGAGAGGCAGTGGGCTTTTTAGCAGAAGGAGATTTACCTGACACTGTGAGGTATTTCAGTCAGGCATCAGGTTTCTGATACTCCGTCGGATCAGCCGTCGTAGGATCGCCCCATGGCCGCAGACGCTTATGCGACGGTCCCGCCATCCCTGCGCCAGCGACGTCGGGCCGCCGCCACCCAGGAGATCGTGGACGCCGCAGAGAGCTACATCGCCGAGCATGGGCCGCACGCCCTGTCCCTGAGGGCGGTCGCCCGCAGCCTCGGCATGACCGTGCAGGGGCTCTACCACTACTTTCCGAACCGGGATGCCCTCGTCACGGCTGTCGTCGCCAAGGCGTACGAGGACCTGGCCGACGCAGTGACGGCAGCCGCCGACTCAGCGGCGGACGAACCGGCCGGACCGCGGTTCGTTGTCGCGGCCGAGAGCTATCGCCGATGGGCCATCACCCACGTCGAGCGATTTCAACTGCTGTACGGAGCGCCCCTGCGTCATTACGAGGCACCTGCCGAGGGCCCGACCACTCAGGCGATGCGCCGGATCGGCGAGGTCTTCCAGCGCCAGATGTTCGCCGGGTTCACCACGGCGCAACTGGCCGCGGCCGACACCCGGGTACTCTCGCCGGCGCTCCGGGCGCATCTGGAACCCATGTTTCCGCACGGCCAGGAAACCCTGCCGGCGCCCGCGACCGCTCTCCTCCTCGGCGCTTGGGGGCACCTGCACGGCCTGGTCGTCCTGGAAGCCTTCGGACACACCTCCTTCATCGGCGAACACCAGGCCGAAATCTTCCACATGGCGATGCGAGACCTGCTCGAGGACATTCATCGCCGAATCCCCTCGCAGCCCAAAGAGGCACCGGCTGCGCCCTGACGGGCGGGGCGCTCGGGTCGTGTGCTGGCGACCGGGGCCCGCGTAGTCGTCGCCGAGGTGACGGACATCCGGGTGTGAACCCCGTCGGATTGTCGATGATTGTCGATGTAACGACAAAACTGACCCCTGCCCAATAGGCTCGCACAATCTGTCACCGACAAGCCCATGGGGGGCCTCGTGACACAACGTCAGCTCGCCGGATCATTCACAGGGTTACGCCGTATCGCGGTCCTCACCGTACTCGCCCTGACCGTCCCAATGACGGCCACCACCGCCGAGGCACACCGCGGCGCGGAGGCAGCCCCGGGCAATCCCGTCATCGCCTGGAACATCCACGCCCAGACCGCCATCTACGACACCGCCAAGCAGTCGCCCACCGCCAGCACCCGCAGCTTCGCCATCGTGCAGGGCGCCGTGTACGACGCGGTCAACGCCGTCGCCGGCCGTCCGTACGAGCCCCTGGTCAGCGCGCCCCGCAGCCGCCCCGGGGACTCCACCGCCGCGGCGGTGGCCGCGGCCTCCCACGACACGCTGCTGTGGCTCTTCCCTGCGCAGGCCGAGTCGCTGAACGCCCGGTACGACGAGGCGCTGGCCGCGATACCCGACGGCCGCGCCGAGGACGGCGGGGTGGCCGTCGGCAGGGCCGCCGCCGCGGCGATGACCGAGAGCCGCCGTGACGACGGCTTCGACCCCACCGCGCCGTGGACCGTCGGCACCGAGCCGGGCGAATACCGGCTCACCCCGCCCGGCTACGTCAACGTCGGCGCCTGGGTGCCGAACCTGAAGCCGTTCGTCGTCCCCGACGCCGGCGCCTACGGGGTCAAGCCCCCGCCGGCCCTGACCGGCGCCGCCTGGGCCCGCGATATGAACGAGGTCAAGAGCCTCGGCGCAGCCACCAGTACCGTCCGCACCGAGGACCAGACCGAGGCGGCGATCTGGTGGGACGACCCCCGGATGGTCGAATGGTCGATCACCCGGCAACTCGCCGGCGCGCACCGCCTCAGCAGCCTCCGGACGGCCCGGCTGCTCGCCATGGTGTACGTGGCCTCCGCCGACACCCTGATCGCCTGCTACAAGTCCAAGGCGCACTGGAACTTCTGGCGCCCAGTGACGGCCATTCCGCTCGCCGGCACCGACGGCAACGCGGCCACCGATCCCGACCCGGACTGGACGCCGCTGCGGGTCACCGCCCCGTCGCCGGAGTACCCGTCGGGCCACGCCTGCTTCACCACGGCGGTCATGACGGCCTTGGGGTCGTTCTTCGGCCGTGACGACCTCACGTTCGCCGCGTACAGCCCGGCCTCCGGCACGACCCGCCGCTACGACAGCCTTCAGGCGGCGACAGCCGAACTCATGGAGGCGCGAATCTGGGCCGGCGTGCATTACCGCTTCGCCTCCGAGCACGGGCACCGGCTCGGCCTGGCGGTCACCCGCGACGTCCTCAACAGCGCCTTCCAGCGGCGCTGACGTGGCCGGCCCTTCCACCACCGCAGTGAGGACAGCTCGGGACAGCACCGACACGGGGACGGTGACCCAAGCGCGGCGCAGCGGGATGGGCTGTGGAGAGGATGACTAATCTCCGCCCAGGAAATGGTGGTTGTGCGGGCAGGGTTCGACACTGAGCCTCCAACGGAGTTCCTCGTGCGACAGAAGGATCTTGTCGATCTCCTGTCTGTGGGGAACTCCGTTGCCGCATGGGGCTTTCGCCGAAAACCGACCAAATCGGGGCGGAGCAGTGACGCGCCGTCCGTGCCTCTACCTGACTGCCGCGCCTACTGGTGAAGAGGCCGCGTTCCGGACCTGCGCTGTTCATCGCGACGATCGATGCGGTCGGCTGGCGTTCTGCCTACCTGTGTGGGGGGCGTTGTTGGTACGTGTGAGCGTTGCAGTGCGGCGCGCGCGGGGTGAGGGTCAGAACATGGTGTTGTCGTTCTTGGAGATGGGCGAGATCACCTGGAGGACGTCCCAGTGTTCGACGATCTTGCCGTCCGCGTCGAAACGGAAGATGTCGATGCCGGCGTACTCCTCGTCGGGCCAGGTCTGGTGGCAGTGCAGGATCACGTGGTCGCCTTCGGCGAAGGCACGCTTGACCTCCACCCGCTTGCCGGGATACTCGGCGGCCATGCGCTCGAAGTAGTCGATGAACGCCTGCTTGCCGTCGCCGACGTGTGGATTGTGCTGGATGTAGGTGTCGCCTGCGTACTGGTTGATGGCCTCGGCGGGGCGGCACTGGTTGAACATCAGGTCGTAGAACGACTGAGCCGTGGCCTTGTTCTTCTCCGGGGTGCTCACGATGCCACCGTAGGGTGGGGTGCCGCGTGCGGCACGGTGAGTGCGTCGAGCAGGTGGTCGGCGCAGGCGGGGACGGACAGGGTTCGGCCGGTGAGGTCGTCGGGGGTTTCGGGGTGGGTGGGGTTGATACGTACGAGGCGTGCGTGGGGGATCTGGCGGGTGAGGTGTTCGCCCGGCCGCCGGATGACGCCAGGGGTGTTGAATCCGGCGCCGAACTCGAGGATGAGCAGGCGGGCGTCGACGGCGGTTCCCAGCCAGTCCTGGAGGCGGCGGCCTGCGGGGAGATAGGGGTCGTCGACGAACTCGGGGCCGATGCGGACGTTGATCTCGACCTCACCGCCGCAGTTGGGGCAGCTGGGCAGGGGAGCGTTGACAGCGCCGGTCGCCGGTTCGTACGCAGCGAGGAGCTGTGCGACGAGAGGGCGGCTGTCGAAGGTGGTCGGGGTGCAGGAAGCTGTGCACTGGTAGCGGCCGTAGTCGCCCTGCGGGGTGAAGATCCGGTCGGGGGCGAAGCCGTTGCGGGCGAAGAGGGCGTCCACGTTGGACGTCATCACCCAGTGGTCCTTGTGACCGACGAGGGACCTCAGCTGCTGGTAGAGGGGGTTGGGTTCCGGGGAGAAGCGGATGTCGTCGATGTGGACGGCCCAGTAGCCCCACCACAGCTCGGGCGGCAGGGGGACGCCGACCATGTAGCGGGAGCGCAGACCGAGGCGGTGCAGGGCGGGGAAGAGTTCCCGGAAGCGGTCTTCGTCGCCGTAGTCGTATCCGGCGGCGGCGCTGAGTCCGGCCCCGGCGGTGATCAGGACACGGTCGGCCTCGCCGAGCCAGGTGTGAATCGTCTCGGCGGTGGCCTCCAGGTCGAAGGCAGGCTGGTTCATCGGGGCGGGGTTCCTTCGGTCAGTGCCTGGACATAGGCGGCGCGGTCGTCGTCCGCGTACACGTTGAAGATCACGCGGTCGAGCCGTCCGGGGTGGAGGTCGAGCCATTCGGCCACGGTGTCCAGGGCGATGCGGGCGGCGGGCGTCTTGGGGTAGCCGAAGACGCCGGTGCTGATGCCGCAGAACGCGACGCTGCGGATGTCGTCCACGTCGGCGGCGAGGTCGAGGCAGGCATGGTACGAGGCCGCCAGCGCCCGCTGGTGCTCCAGGAGCACAGGACCGTCGACGATCGGTCCGACGGTGTGCAGGACGTAGCGGGCCGGCAGGTGGTGGCCGCGGGTGATCTTGGCGGTGCCGGTCGGCTCCGGGTGGCCCTGCAAGGACATGATCGCATGGCAGTCGTCGCGCAGGCGGGGCCCGGCAGCTGAGTGGAGGGCGTTGTCGATGCACGGGTGCATCGGCCTGAAGCAGCCGAGCAGGGCACTGTTCGCGGCGTTGACGACGGCGTCCGCGCCGAGGGTGGTGAGGTCGCCGTGCCACAGCACCGCACGGTCGGCTGCCCGGTACACGGTGTGGGGGAGTGTGCCGCGGACGGTGGGCAGCGAGGCTGCGTCGGTGGTGCCGCGTGCCAGGCGTTCGCCGGCCAGGAGCGCGTCCAGCACGCGGGTGGCCCCGGCGGGCAGTGGGCCCGGTTGCCGGACCGTCAGCACGGCGCGCAGGAGCCGCCGGGCGTCGTGGTCGTCGGCCCGGTCCGCCGCGTCGGGGCTCAGCCCGGCCGTCACTGCCGCCGGGTCGTCGCCCAGCAGGCGGAGCGCCTCGCGCACCAGATCGGCGGGCCGGGCCTGCGGATCGTGGCCGGCGGCGGGGCGGAACGGCTCGTCCAGGGCGATGGCGGCGCGGTAGGCGGCGAGCGGCAGCGGGGTCGGGTACACGGTGGCCCTCCGGGCAGTGGGTGCGTGACGGGTCGAAGGTGATACAGATCTGCCGAACGGCACGCCGCCGTGCCCTCACCCGCTGGCTGGTGGGGGCACGGCGGTTGGGGGCGCGTCAGGTGGGTTCGACGGTTCCGGTGTGCAGTTCGGCGACGCGGCCCTCGCCCCTCCCGTAGGTCCAGAAGGCGTGGACCGTCTTGGCGTTGAGGTTCTTGAGGTGGGTGATCGTCATGCCGGCCTTCTCGGCCCAGCCGAGCATGAACCGGCCGGGGGCCACCTCGGCGGTGTGGAGGGTGACGGTCTCCTCGGCGCCCTTGGTCGGGCCTTCCAGGGTCTGGTAGTGGAGGGTGGTGCCGTCGGTCGCGTAGGCGTTGCGGAAGACGGCCCCGTTGTCGACGCGCAAGACGAAGGTCTTCCCGGCGTAGGTGAGCTCGCTCATCGCGTTTCTCTCCCTGTGGGCGGTGTGCGGCTTCAGAACAGGCCGTTGCCGTGGGGCAGCTCGGCCGGGATCGGGGAGATGACATCCCAGTGCTCGACGATCTTGCCGCCCCGGACGCGGAAGAGGTCGTAGTACGCGACGGGGACACCGAACTCGCCCTCGGACTGGAGCAGGACGAACTCGCCCTCGGCGATGACCTTGTGGACGGTCTTGTAGACGAGGTTCTTGCCCTGCTCGGCCCACTTCGCGGCGGCGGCGCCGAAGCCGTCGAGGCCGTCGGCGGCCTGAGGGTTGTGCTGGTCGTACGTCTCGGTGGAGATGTAGTCGGTGAGCACCGAGTAGTCGGCGCCGACGAGGACCTTCTGCGCGAACTCGGCGACCAGGGCCCGGTTGGCCTCGGTCTCCTCGGGCGTGGTGACCTCGGCGGGGCCGTCGGTCTGCGAGCGCCCGGAGGCGGTGTCGGTGACCAGCGGGGTCAGGGCGTCCCAGTGCTCGGCGAGCTTGCTGTCGGCGTCGACGCGGAAGATGTCGAAGGCGACCAGCGGGTCGAGACCGAAGCCGTGGTACGTGCCGTGCAGGGCGACCAGGTCGCCGTCGGCTATCACCCGGGCGCCCTCGTAGCGGAAGCCTTCCGGCAGGCCTGCGACCAGCTGGCGCAGGGCCTCGGGGCCGTCGGCGGCCAGGGTGCTGTGCTGGGTGTAGTCGGCGGTGACCCAGCGGTCCACCGCGCTCGGATCCTTCTGGCCGAACAGTTCGCCGGCGGCGGTCAGGACGCTGTTCTTGGCGTTGCTCATGACGGTTCTCCTCGCGAGGGCAGGTCAGGGGTGGGGACTTGGGGCATGGTCGTGGTCAGCCGCTGGTCGAGGGCGGAGGTCAGGGAGGCGGCAGTGGAGGCCGCGCCCCCATCTGGTCGGCACCGTGTGCGGTGACCAGCAGCAGCGTCGGGTAGGAGTCGACGCTGAGGCGGCGCAGCGCGCGAAAGTCGGCGCGGGCCTTCGCACGGCTGGCCGGTGAGCTGTACGCCGCGGTCACGGCGTCCGCGTCCAAGCCGAGGTCGCCTGCTATGCGCCGGTAGACCTCGGCGTCGGACAGGCTGCGGCCGTCGATGAACCACGCCCGCTGCATGGCCTCGGCCGCGTCCAGTTCGCTGACGCCGGGCTGGTCGCGCAGCGCGGCCGGCCCCGCCGCCGCGGCGGCGGAGTCGAGCGGCCGAAACGACGCTGAGCCGGATGCGGTGAGCGTTGTCCTCGACGAAGGCCCGCAAGGTGGGGCCGAAGCTGTAGCACCACGCGCAGTACGCCTCGAAGGCGTACGTCAGTGAGGCCTGCTCCGCCCGTGGCATCACATGCCTCCTCTCTTGGCGCTCTCTTACTGCTTTCCGACTTTGATTGACACCAGATGGGCTGACAGCTCAAAGCTAGAGTCGTTGAACAGGTGGAATCGGATACGCTGGCGACTGGTGATGGTCAAAAACCGACATGATGCCGACCGAGGGATCCGCGATATCTCCTTCGCGGCGCCCGCCGGCACCCCCGCAGGCGTCGAAGTGCTGTCCCTCGCCGACCTGCGCCGCCGCGTACCCGCAGAACGGCTCACGGCCCCCCAGCGCCCGGACTTCCACCACCTGATCACCCTCACCGACGGAACCTTCTGGCACACGGTCGACTTCACCACCTACACCCTCAAACCCAGCTCATGGCTGTGGGTCCGGCCAGGCCAGGTCCAGCAGTGGGGCGACCTCACCCACGCCGAGGGCACCCTGATCCTGTTCCGCCAGGACTTCCTCGACCCGGCCACTACCACCGCCGCCCACGTAGAGGACCCGCACGCGCCGATCCTGCGTCGGCCCCTGCCCGAGGACGCCCAGGCCCTGCGACTGGCCGCCGACCATCTTGCCGCCGAGTTCCACGCCCTCGGACGCCTGCGCCTGGAGATCCACACCGCGGCCCTGCGCCACCTGCTGGCCGTCCTCGTCTTGCGACTGGCCCACCTCACCGCCCCGGCCGGCAGCCCCGCCCCCGAACCCGACGCCACCTACCTGAGCTTCCGTGACGCGGTGGAGAAGGACTTCGCCCGCACCCGCCGGGTCGAGGACTACGCCGACGCGCTCGGTTACTCGGCCCGCACCCTGGCGCGCGCCACCCTCGCCTCAGTCGGTCTGGGCGCCAAGGAGTTCATCGACCGCCGCGTCGTCCTCGAAGCCAAGCGCCTCCTGGCCCACAGCGATCAGAGTGCCGCCCGAATCGCCGACCGCCTCGGCTTCTCCAGCGCCACCCACTTCAGCAAGTTCTTCCACCAGCGCACCGGCCAGACCCCGATCGCCTTCCGCGAAACGGTCCGCGGGAACACCCCGAGGTGAGGCATCTGTCCGGCCGTGCTCGCAGTTGTCGACGCCAACGCGCTGCTGACCCACACCTGCCGCTGCAAGAACGGATACCAGCACTGCAGGGTGACAGCACTACTGGCCGGCACGGGCCGTGCCACCCCGTACATTCCTGGCGAGGTCGACGAACACTTGGTCAAGATAGCCGCCCACCCGTCACATTCTGCGTCACGTTCCTTGAGCTGGCGGGCGGCTAGGTAGTCGGATGCGATCGCTCTGCATGCGATGCGCCGGCCGGACGAGGTCCGCGATCCGGCCGCCCTCGACCCGCCCAACCAGGCGGTGCGGCAGGAGGAGATCGAGGGGGCGCTGGCACTCATGACCGCCCTGACCGAGACCGTCCAGCAGGCCAAGGCTTTCCGCAGCGAGGTCGCCTTTTCCGCCGGTGCTGTTCGGCTTCGCCCCGGCCCCGCGCCGCGCGGCACCGGCAACGAGGGAAGCGGCCTTCCACGCGCGCGCCCGCCGCGTCCATGGCGTGAACTACCGGATCATCGTGGCGACCACGACCCTGGCGCAGCTGACCCGGCAGGGACCTGCTGAGTCGGTGAGGCGAGTGGCCGGCCGCGGCGAGGCGGAGGAACACCGCTCTTTGGACGTGTTGCCGAAGGCGCGGTGAGCACGGCGGTTCCGGCCTGGGCTGGATGAAGGAGGCTCGGGCCGGGCCCGCCGCCGTACGGGCGTTGTCGGTGGCGGCTGCGAGGCTGGACAGCATGAACGGAGACGAACAGCTGCTTAACGGCCGCATCTACGGCCACGACCATGACGATCCCGACCCGGGTCCGCGTCCGGGGCGGACGTATGCCGCGCTCATAGGCGGGCCGCTGGACGGGCTGCTGTTGGACATCACGGGCTGGCGGCCGGAAGAGATCGATGACGGCGCCGCCTTGTCCACGGAGCTCGGGCAGTTTCCTGGCGGGCGGGCGCTGTACGACCCGCGCTCCGGCGAGCCCCGTGCACCGGGGCCGGGCGTCGGCTGCCGCTTGTACTACTCCGGCGACACCCCCTGACCGGCGTCCCCGCGCGGGGCGATGGCGAGGCGTCAGGCGAGGGCAGGCGGTGGATCACCCTGGTCAGCTGTGACCGCAGTGTGTCGGAGCAGGGCTGCCGATACAGATGTGGCACACGCCTGACTGCCGGCGACGTCGACTTCGGCGACGGCCTGGGATGCGGACCGAACGGTGCCAGGTCGCGTGCCAAAAGCACCGACAGCGAGTACGAGACCGGTTGCTAGCCTTCGGCCACGTGAATGACAGCGTGTACGTGGGCAACGCGGGCAAGGATGCATCACTGGACCGAGGATGGCTCCTCGGGCACTTCAAGGATGTTGGCGACCCGCGCCACAGCGAGTCCGTAGAGATCAAATGGGGCGTCCATCCCTGTGCCGATGAGCGATCGCAGTGGGTGAGGGGCGAGAAGCGCACAGCTCTCCTGGTCCTCATCAGCGGCCGCTTCCGCGTCGAACTGCCCGGCCGCAGCGTCCTTCTGCAGGAGCAGGGTGATTACGTCGTGTGGGGACACGGAGTCGATCACTCATGGTTCGCGGAGGAAGAGTCGGTGGTGCTGACTGTTCGGTGGCCGTCAGCGCCAGGCTATGCGACGACAGAAAGGGGCCAGGCCCAACAGGCCTGATGCGTGGGGTGGGTGGCAGTCAAGGCTTCGGCGCCAGGGCATGCGTGATGGCGCTCTGGCCGTTGCCGGGTCCCGCAGGCCGTCTGAATTGAACACTGCCTCCTGCGGCGCGTGGTCCACGTCCGCGGACTGTGGCTGAGGTCGAGGATGGCCCGCTGGGTGTTGGTGGCCAAGCGGCCTGCCGTCGGGCCGCGCTACTGCGAGTTCACGGACGGCAGGCTGGAAGTCGTCCGGCAGGGGACGGAGCGCGGTGTCGTCCTCCGCACCCTCGAAGAGGGTTTCCTGTGAGCCCTTGCCACCGAGCCAGCGACGGTCTCCGTACATTTACCCCGTCCAGTTGTTCTCCTTCGCCTCGCTGTGGCAGAGCACTTCGGCTGCTGAACGCTCTTCGGGGCTCTGCGGAAGACGTGTCAGGGCTGCCGCGCCTGCGCCTGGTTTCCGCACGACCATGCTGCTGTGGGCCAACGGCGGCTACGCCTGACCGCCGGTGCCTGGGCGGAGGGGAGAGTCCAGTTCACCTCGGAGATCGGTAGAGGCTGCGTCCAGTCGTGTCGGAGGCCTACTTGCGACCGGCGACAGCGGCGGATCACAGGCGTCATCTCGACAACCGAACGAGGGCCCCCTTGGGTTGGGCGCGTCCCTGGTCAAGGGCGGGTGCCCCCTCCCCGGTGACGGGTTCCGGTCAGGCGGTGTCACGATCCTGTAGCCCGGCCGCAGACCCCTGTCAGCATGCTGACACGGGTGTCTCCTCTTGTGCGGCTTTCTCGCTGGCATCGTCGAAATGGCCGGAAGCGATCCGGTGAGGAGTTCCGACCCTGGGGGAAATCGTGACCAGGACACTGCCCTGTAGGAAGTCAGCCGTCCCCGCGCGGGTGGTCACCGCGCTGGGGTTCGCCCTCGTTGTGGTGCTGGTCTCGAGCGGGGCCGCGGCGGCGTCCGGCGTCGAGGGGCCCGCGGCGTCGGCGCCGGACGAGGACGTCGCTGCGGCCCATGTGGCCCAGCTCCTTTGTGAGTGGCTGGCCGGGGCCGTGGCCGCAGATCACCACGCTGCGTTGGAACGGGACCACCGCGGTGAAGCGGATGTGCGGCCGACTCGCGACTCTCCCGTCGCTGAGGCCGTCATCCCGGTCGGCAAACTGGTCAACGGCTGGGACTAGGCGGACGCGATGCGGTTTCGCATTCTCGGGCCGCTGAGCATCACCGACGGCTCAGACACCGCGGTACTCCAGCCTTCCAAACCCACCGTCCTGCTGGCCGTGCTTCTGCTGCACGCCAACACGGTCGTCTCCGCGGAGTACCTGCAACGGGCCATCTGGGGCGAGGAACAGCCCGTCACGGCCCGGGCCGCGCTCCAGACCTGCGTCCTGCGGCTGCGGCAGCTCTTCACCCGGCACGGGGTGATCGAGACGTCCGTCGAAGCGGTGCCCGGCGGCTATCGGGTCACCGCCGGACCGCGGGCCCTGGACCTGATCGGATTTCGGGACGGGGTGGCCCGGGCGGAGTCGTCCCGCACTCCGGAAACCGAACTCCGTCTCCTCAAGGACGCGCTGTCGCTGTGGGAGGGGCCGCTGCTGGCCAACGTCCGCTCCGACGTGCTCCACCGCGACGAGGTGCCCCGGCTCGAGGAGGAGCGGCTGAGGACCTTGGAACGGGTCTGCCACCTGCAGTTGCGTCTCGGCCACTGTGGCGAGGCGCTCGTCGAACTGTGGGGAGTGACCCGGAGGCACCCCGGCCACGAGCGGTTCCGTGAGCAGCTGATCGAGGCCCTCTATCGCAGCGGCCGGCAGGCCGAGGCGCTGGCGGAGTACCGGCGGGTCAAGGAGTACCTGCACGATGAGCTGGGCGTGGACCCGTCCCCGGCTCTGCAGAGACTTGAACTGGCCGTCCTGCGGGGCGAGGACCTGGGTAGCGCGGCCGAGGCACGGCCGAGGTCGTGGGCGCCGGCACCGGAACAGTGGGCGGGCGCCGCGCAACCGGGACCGTCGCTGGTGGTCCCTGTGCCAGGGGTGCCGTCCTTCACCGGGCGGACGGGCGAGGTCGCCGCTATGGTGGCCCGGCTCACCGCGGCCGAGAACAGTGACGGTGAACCCGTGACCGTGCTGGTGTCCGGAGCGCCGGGTATCGGCAAGTCGGCCCTCGCCCACCACGTCGCCCACCTGGTGCGGGACAGCTTTCCCGCCGGTCGGCTGCTGGTGCGGATGGTCCACCCGGACGGGGTGCCGCGCAGTTCGTCCGCGGTGGCGGAGGATGTGGCGGCGGCCCTGCGCGGCCGTCGGCCTGGTGATGCGGCGCTGCTCGTCCTCGATGATGTGGTGGACGCCGACCAGGTGAGACCTGTGCTGTCGGCCCGTCTCGGCGGTGCCGCGATCGTCACCAGCCGGATGGGGCTCGCGAGTCTGATCGCCACCCACGGTGGCTGGGTGCACCGGCTCTCCACCTTCGACGACGAGGACGCCTACGGGTTGCTGCTTGCCGTACTCGGTGCCGAGCGCGTGGAGGCCGAGCCCGAGGCGGCCCGGCGACTCGCGGCGGCCTGTGGCCACTATCCGCTCGCCTTGCGCATCATGGCCGCTCGGTTGCTGACCCGCCCTGGGCTGCGGCTCGCCGACGGGGTCGACTGGCTGGCCGAGGACCCGCTCGCGCGGCTGTCGTTGGCCGACTCACCCCGGATGTCCGTCGTACACGTACTCCGCGGAGCGTTCGCCCGGATCGATCCCAGGCTGGCGGAAGCCTTCGTACGGATCGGGCGGCTGCCCCTGAACGCGCTGCGGGCACAGGACTGCGCACCGGTGCTCCAGATGGCGGCCCCCGAAGCCGAGAGCGTCCTGGAACGGCTGGCGGACGCCGGGTTTCTGGAGGAAGGGCCGCCCGGCCCGTACCGGGTGCACGACCTGCTCCGCGTGTACGCACGCGGCCACGCCCCGAACGAACTCGACCGGACAGAGCTCCGGACGGCAGACCGGACAGAGAAGGTGTGATCCTCCATGGCTGAAGCCATCACCGAAGAAATGACCGACACGTTCGACTCGCTCGCCGGCACCCGGCCCCGCATCCGCCGGGACGTGCTGTTCACCGAGACCCCGGGCGGGGTTCTCTTCCACAACGCCGACGGCGGCTTCCATCTCACGGGCCGTACCGCCTACCGCTTCGCTTCCCTTCTGGTCCCGCACCTCGCCGGGCACCACCGACTGGCCGACGTCTGCCAGGGTTTCGGCCCGGCCCAGCGGGCCATGGCGGCCGAACTGGTCAAGACGCTGTACGAGCGGGGGTTCGCCCGCGACATACCGGAGGCCGAGGACGGCGACCCCGCCGGGCTCGGAGAGGACGTGACGCGGCGGTTCGGTGCGCAGATCGCGTACGTCGACCACTACGTCGACGGCGCCATCGAGCGGTTCTCGCGATTCAGGAACACCCGGGTGGCGGTGCTCGGCGACGACGCCGTCGCGCGCTGGTGCGCGTTGAGTCTGGTGCGCAACGGCTGTGCGCGCATCGGCGTCACGACAGGCTTCGCCGATGTGGAGGCCGAGGCGCACGAGGCGAGCGCGGACGGCTGCACGGTGCGGCTCGACCGGATTGGTCCGGACGCGGGTGGTGAGGGCGGTACCGGCTGGGACGGTCTCGCCGAGTACGACGTGGTGGTCGTCACCGGTGTGGACTCCGCCGCCCGCGCCCAGCGGCTGCTCGCCGACGAGGTGCCCGGGGGCAAGACGCTGATTCCCGCCTGGACCTTCGGCGAGCGGGCTGTCACCGGTCCGCTCTCCACCGCCGCTTCCACCGGCTGCCTGTGCTGCGCGGTGCTGCGGCTGGGCGGCAACGTCGACTCCGGTGCGGCCGCCGACCTGTGGAGCGGGATCGCGGCCGGCACCGTCGCCCCGGCGCCGGACGCCGGCGGTCCGCTGGTGGGACCGGTCGCCGCGATGTCGGGCAACCTCCTGGGCTACGAGGTCTTCCGGATCGTCACGGGCGTACTGCCCGCGGAGACGGAGCGGCAGGTCCTCGTCCAGGACCTCGAGTCGCTGGACGTCATGGCCGAGCCGGTCCTGCCCCACCCGCGCTGCCGCCGCTGTGCCTCCCTCGGCGACGAGCCCACCGCGGAGCTGCCCGAAGGGCTCTCACTGCCGGTCACCCCGACCGTGGAGACGGCCCGTGAGGCGCAGTCGCTGGTCGACGAGCTGAACCGGGTGAGCACTGCGCTGGTCCGCCCGTACACCGGAGTCTTCAGCCGGTACGACGACGAGGGCCTGACCCAGACCCCGTTGAAGATCAGCCGGGTCGAGGTGGCACTGGGCCACGGCGTGAGCCGCAGGATCGCCGCTTTCGACGTGCACCATCTCGCGGGTGCGCGCACGCGGGCGCTGTACGCGGCGGCCGAAGCGTACGTGGAGCACGTGGTGCCCCTGGTGGCCACGGAGGACCGCGCCGGTGCGGTCGCGGCTGTCGGCCCCGACGCCCTGACGACGGGCGCGGGCACCGGCTGGACCGGGGAGGACGTCACCGCCTGGATCACGGCGACCTCGCTGCTCACCAAGGAGCCGGTCGCGGTGCCCGCGGCCGCCGTGCGCCCCTTCGGCGCGTACAACCGGCACCGGCTGCACCAGGCGACGGCCGCGGGCACGGGCGCCGGCGGCACGGCGGAGGAGGCGGCGGGACGCGGACTACTGTCGGCGCTGGCCCATGACGCGCTGCTGCGCGCCGTCCGCGGCGCCGCCCGGACCGCCACCGTGACCGCCGACGCCGACCCGGAGCTGGTCTTCCTGCTCAAGTCGGCGGCCAACCTGGACATCGAGGCGGAGCTCGTCGATCTGGGCGAGGGCGCGCATTCCTCGGCCCAGGTCGTGCTGGCCCGTGAGACCGGCGGGCGCTGGGCGGTCGGCGCGGGCCTGTCTCGCCGGGCGGCGGCCTGTGCGGCGCTGCGCGACCTGCTGGGGCAGATCCAGCTCGCCGCGGAGGACGTCACGGAGGCGGTCGACACCGGTGACCCGCTGCTGCGGGACCTCGCTGCCGGCACGATCGCGGTGACGGGCGGTTTTGTTCCGGCGGACGGCACCGCCACCACGTTCGAGGTGGTGCTCGAGCGGCTGCGCGGCGCGGGGCGGGACGTGCTCCATGTGCCCACCACCCCGGCCGACCTGCCCGAGGGTGGTATCAGCACGGCCCGGATCCTGCTCACCACCGCAGCCACGGGCGGCAGCGATGCCCGCTGAGACCACCGATCCGCTGAAGCGCTCCGGCGGGGACCTGGCGGAACGGCTCCGCCGTGCTCTTGCCGCCCACGGAACGGGCGCACCGCTCGACGTGGCGCCCCTGGGTGTCCACGACGCTTTCGCCGACGCGGCGCCGGACACTGTGCCCGGCTCCGTACCCGTGCGGTTCTACGGGCGGCACGCCGTCGTCGGGCCCTTCCCGGGCCCGGGCGGATCCGACGGCGTGGACGGACCCGGCGAGGTGGACTCCACACTCGCCCGGCCGTGCGCCCGCTGTCTGGCACGGCGCTGGCAGGCTGTGCGGTCCATCGCGCTGCGGGAGGCACTCGAACTCGGCTCCGGTACCCGGGCCGCCGGCGAGTCGCCGTACGTCACCCCGTTCACCGCGTCCGCGCTGGCAGGGCTGATCGCCGCCCGGCTGGAGGGAACCGGACCGCGCACCGGAACGTTCCCCGCCATCCACCTCGTGGACCTGGCGACCTTGATGGTGCGTCACTACCCGCTGGTGCCCGACCCGGAGTGCCCGCGCTGCGGCCGCAGTGAGCAGGACACCGCCGAGGCCGCGGTCCTCACCTTGCGCCCCGCCCCCAAGCACAAACCGGGCACCTTCCGGATACGTGACATCAGCGCGTACGAGCTGCCCGTCGAGCCCTACGCCAACCCCGTGTGCGGATCCCTCGGGCCCTCCGTCATCCACGACGTGTCGTCGCTGTCCACCTCCGCCACCATCGGCTGCTTCTCGATGCGGTCGGGCGAGTACCTTCGCGAGACGTTCTGGGGCGGACACGCCGACACCTTCGGGCAGAGCGAGCGGATCGGCGTACTGGAGGGCCTGGAGCGCTACGCGGGCATGCGTGCCCGGGCCCGGGCCGCCGGCGTCCGGGACTCCCTGACCGGACTGCGGGCGCGCGGCGAACACGCCCTCGACGCCCGGGAGTGCGGGCTGTACTCGCCGGAGTTCCACCACGCCAACCCGCGTGTCGCCCCCTTCACACCCGACCGCGAGATCCCCTGGGTGTGGGGGTACTCCCTGCGCGACAGCCGGCCGATCCTGGTCCCCGAGGTGCTGACGTACTACCACGCGCCCGGCCTGGAGAACCGCTTCGTTCAGGAGAGCTCCAACGGCTGTGCCTCCGGCGGCTGTCTGGAGGAAGCCGTCTACTGGGGCCTGATGGAGGTCGTCGAACGCGATGCCTTCCTGCTCACCTGGTACGGGCAGGCGGCTCTCCCCGAGATCGACCCGCGCACCAGCACCCGGCCCGCCACCCGGCAGATGGTCGACCGGCTGGAGATGTACGGCTACGAGGCCCGCTTCTTCGACACCCGGATCTCCTTCCCGATCCCCGTCGTCACGGGCGTCGCCGTACGCCCCGACGGCGGCCTGGGCCGCATGTGTTTCGGCGCGGGCGCGGGACTCGACCCGGAGTCCGCGCTGGCCGGGGCGCTCTGCGAGATCGGCACCGACGCCGTCAACCTCCAGGGCCGCACCGAACGCGACGAGGCACGGCTGCGCGCCATGGCCACCGACTTCGCCAAGGTCGAGGCGCTGCACGACCATCCGCTCGCGTACGGCATACCGGAGATGGGGGAGCACGCCCACTTCCTGATCGGCGCACCGGGCGCACCCCGCCGGCCCACACGCTCCATGAGCGAGCTGTACGCCAACGGCTCCGTGCCGGCTGTCTCCGACGACCTCCGCGACGACCTGACGCGCTGCGTCGAGGCGATCACCGACGCCGGGTTCGACGTCGTCGTGGTCGACCAGACCATGCCCGAACAGCGGGACCTGGGGCTGACGACGGTCGGTGTCATCGTGCCCGGTCTGCTGCCGATCGACTTCGGCTGGACGCGCCAGCGCGCGCTCGGAATGCCGCGGCTGCGCACCGCACTGAGGGAGGCCGGCCTGCGCGACCGCGATCTGGTGCCGGCCGACTTCAACCCTGCGCCTCATCCCTTTCCGTGACCCGGACGCCGGTCCCTCGTGGGAGGGGCCGGGCGTGCGACCGAGCTCAGACCTCGAACGTGACCAAGGAGTTCACCATGGGGTACGCCCATGACTACGCCGCTGCCATCCTGCAGCGCGGCCGGGTCCCGATGCCACCGGCCGACTTCGTACCGAACTGGACCGACAGCCCGCGCAAGACCAAGTTCTACCCCGGCACGGACATCGTGCCGCTGCCCGACGGCGGTTGTGAGGCCGAGGCGACCCTGGACCGTGGACTGGCCGAAGTCCCGTACGGACAGGTGCCGTTCGACCTCGACTCGCTCTCCGGCATGCTGCGCGACTCCTACGGGCTCGTCGGCCGCCGCCTCGGCGTGCAATCCAACACCGACCTGAGCGCACTGCCGTCCTACCCGCTCGCCAACTGGTCGCGCGGCACCGCCTCCGGAGGCGGCCTGTACCCCGTCAGCGTCTACTGGGTCTCCGGGCCGGGCGGACCGCTGCCGCCCGGAGTGCACCACTACTCGACCCGGCACCACGCCATGCGGCGGCTGCTCACCGGCGACGTCTGCGGCGAGGTGCGCGCGGCCCTCGGCGAGGACGCTCCCGGCGCGGACACCGACCAGTACCTGGTGCTCGGCATCAAGTACTGGCAGAACGCCTTCAAGTACAACAGCTTCTCCTTCCACGCCGTGAGCATGGACGTCGGCACCGTCGTGGGGACCTGGCGCATGTGGGCGCGAGCGCGGGGCCTGGACATCGAACCGGCACTGTGGTTCGACGAGGAGCGGCTCGCCCGGCTGCTCGGGGTGCGCACCGAACAGGAGGGCATCTTCGCGGTCGTCCCGCTGAACTGGCAGGCGGCACGGGCGAGTTCGCGGAACACATCGCCCGCTCCCGCCGCCGTGCGGCACCAGGACGTCGAGCGTTCCAGGACTGTCCTCACCTTCGACGCCCTGCGCAAGATGCAGGCCGCCACCGCCCGGCACGCGAGTCGGCGGCCCGCTCCCGGCGCGCTCGCCCCGGCCGCCGCTCTGCCCGCGGACCCGGCCCTGCCGCACGTCGCGCTGCCCGACGCCCGGCCGCTGGACACCGACGTCCGCAGCGCGCTGCGCCGACGGCGCAGCAGCTTCGGACGATTCGACGCACAGCGCCCGGTCACCGGCGATCAGCTCGCCGCCTGCCTGGCCGCCGCGACGTGCGGGGCGCGGCTCGGCGGCGACACGGGAGATGCCCGGCTGGCGAAGCTGTACGCCTTCGTCAACCACGTCGAGGGGCTCGCCCCCGGCGCCTACGAGTACGACCCCGACAGCCGTGGTCTGCGGGTGGTCCGGGAGGGAAGGCCGGGGACGTTCCTGCAGAAGAACTACTTCCTGTCCAACTACAACCTGGAACAGGCCGGAGCGGTCCTCGTGCCCACGGTCCGTACCACCGCCGTCCTCGACGCCGTGGGCGACCGCGGCTACCGGCTGGTCAACGCCACCGTCGGCGCCGTGTCCCAGGCCGTCTACACGGCGGCCTCCGCTCTGGAGCTCGGCTGCGGTGTCGCGCTGGGTTTCGACAACATCTCGTACATCGAGGAACTCGGCCTGGAGCACACGGGTGAGGCGCCGCTGCTGATCATGATGATCGGTAACGAGCGGCCCGCTCCGGCCGACTTCCGGTACGAGATCGCCTAACCGATGAGTACCGGAATGAGTACCGGAAGGGGGGAATCCTCGATGCCGTTCCTGATCCGGGCCGCCGGACTGCCCATCGAGACCGTGCACGGCCTGCGCTGCCCCGACAGCCGCCGCTGGGCCGACGAAGTGCTGGCCCAGACCGAGGAGTTGCGTGCCGTCGGCGAGCGCGTGGGCGATCAGCTGCATGCCCTGGTCGGCGCGAACGAGGACGATGCGGTGCGCCGCAGGCTGCTGAAGCTGCGCCGCGAGGTGTTCAACAACCGGCTGCCGCTCAACGGCGACAGCGCACTTGCCCTGGTCCGCGCCCTCGACCAGAAGGCGGGTGAACACCTCGCCGAATGGCTGGCCGGCCGGCACACGCTGGCGGGCCTGGAGGCCGCCGGCGCCGCACTGCTCGCCGCCGAGACCGGACGCAGCCGCGCCGAACTGCGCCGCCTGGTGGGGGAGGAGCGACTGCGCGGCGGTCTGCTGCTGGCCTCCCCCTCGCTGGACGCCCAGCTCGATGCCTTCGCAAGGACGGCACCGGACCGTCCCGGCAAGAAGCAGCGCAAGATCGAGCGCTCCCTGCTGGCATACCTGTACCGGACGGTGTGCAAGACCAGCCCGTTCAGTACCTTCACCGGCGTCACCCTGGGCGAGTTCGGCCACGGCGGCCTGGAGGCACGGATCGACGACGAGTGGACCAGCCACCCCAGGCTCAGCGTGGTCGCCGTGGCGCGGCTCGCCGAGGCCGTGGTCGCCGACCCCGTCCGCCGCGCCGACCTCCCGGTGACACCGGCCTCCGGCTGGGGCCGCGACGACGACCGGGTGCGCTATGTGCGGCGCTGGGTGACCGCAGGCGACGACGACACCGCCGTCACCTTCGACGCCGTCAAGGACCGGCTGTTCTTCCTGCGCCGCAGCGGCACCCTGGAGCGGCTGCTCGGCCTCTTCGAGGAGCGCGGGACCCTGCGCTACGGCGAGTTGTCCGCCTGGCTCGCGGCCGACCGTAACGCCCCGGCGGACGAAGTGGAGCAGTACCTGGACGCACTCCTCGATCTGGGCATGGTCCAGGTGCCGTGCCTGCGCACGGAGGTGCACGACACCGATCCGCTGCGGGCTTTCCAGCAGTCACTGCGGGCCCTTGGCCGCCCCTGGGCCGGGCAGCTGGCGGACCGCCTCGAGGCACCGATCGCCTGCGTCGACAGCTTCGCCGCGGCCGGCCCCGCCGAACGCGGGGAGCTGCTGCGTCGGCTGCGCGAGGGGCTGCGGACCGTCCAGGAGGAGCTGGGCGCCGAACGCGCCAGGGTCCCGCAGACCGTGCTGTACGAGGACGCCGCCGCGGGCCGGGACGTCACGCTAGGCCTGGACGCCTGGACGGAGCTGGCCGCCAAACCGCTGAACGCGGTGGAGGGGATCCTGCCCGCCTTCGACCTGACCCTGCCGCAGCGGATCACCTTCCAGGGCTTCTTCCTCGCCCGCTACGGGCGGGGTGGCCGCTGCGACGACCTGCTCAAGCTCGTGCACGACTTCCACGAGGACTTCTTCGATCAGTACATGTCGTTCACCGCCGGGCGTACCTCGTTCGACGCGCAGGGGCGGTACGTGCCCGAGGAGAACTGGCTGGGCCTGGCCCGGCTGAAGGCGCTCGACACCGCGCGCCAGTCTTTCGTGGATCGGATGCGGGCCTTGTGGGACGGGGCGGCGGGGGAGGTAGCGGCGGACGGCACGGTCGGTGTCGACGAACTGGTCCTCGACGACGCATTCCTCGCTGACGTGGCAGGCGAACTGGACGGCGTGGCACCGAAGTTCGCGCCCATGAGCCACCACCTCCAGCTCGCCCACGGCGCCGGCGAACCCCTGGTCGTCCTCAACCGCTCCTACGGCGGGCTGTCGTTCCCCTTCAGCCGGTTCACGCACTGCTTCGAAGGACTCGACGACCGGCTGCGCGAGGACGCGGACGGCCTGTGCCCGCCGGGCGCGGTGTTCGCCGAGGTCACAGGGGGCCCGGTCACCAGCAACCTGAATCTGCACGGCCGGCTGACCGAGTACGAGATCGTCTGCCCCGGAGAGACGGGCACGCTGCCCGAGGAGTTCCGCCTCCGACTGGACGACCTCTCCATCGAGCACGACGAGGCCGAGGACCGGCTGGTGCTGCGCTCACTGCGGCTCGGCCGTGAAGTGATCCCCGTCTATCTCGGCTACCTGGTGCCCCTGGCCCTGCCGGAGCTGCCGCGCACCCTTCTGCTGCTCTCCCCGACCTCGATGGCTCCGCTCAACGTCTGGGGCGGCGTCCCGGAGAGCGAACCCGTGAACGGAGTGACCCGGCGTCCGCGCGTGCGGCACGGCAGCGTCGTACTGAGCCGGCGCAGCTGGAGCGCGTTCGCCTCCGTCCTGCCGCTGCACACGCCGGGCGTGCCGGACGAGGAGTGGTTCCTCGGCTGGCACCGCTTCCGACGGGCACACCGGCTGCCCGACCGGGTCTTCGTGACGGTCTCCGACAGCGGGGCGCGCGGCGCCACCGGTGCCAAGCCGCAGTACCTCGACTTCGACAGCCCGCTGTCGCTCACCGCGTTCGAGGCGCTGCTCAAGAGCCCGGAGGCTCGCGTGGTGTTCCGCGAAATGCTCCCCGACGAGGACGGCCTGCACGCCGTCTCCCACCGCGGTCGCCATGTCGCCGAACTGGCGGTGGAGACCGCCGCCTTCACCGGCACGTCCACCGCTGCCACCGACATCGCCACTGCCGTCTCCAGCCGACGGAGGACCACATCATGACCAGCAGCACCATGGCCTCGGAAGCCGGTGCGTGGCAGGCCACGCACGTCTTCTACGCCGCCAACCCGCGCCCCCTGCTCATCGAGTGCGTCCGCCCTCTGGTGGACGAACTGGAGGCAGAAGGACTGATCGCGAGCTACTTCTTCATCAACTACTGGCTGGAAGGCCCGCACGTCCGGCTCCGCCTCAGGCCCGCCACACCCGAGGCGGGGCCGGAGGTACGCCGCCGCACCGAGCAGGCCATCGACGCCTTCCTCGCCGCGCGCCCCGCGCTGTACGAGGTGGACTCGGGCTTCCTCAACGACTTCTACAACACGCTCTTCGAGATCGAGTTCCCGGGCACCGAGCGCGGCCACTACATGGACGACCAGGGGCGCATGAAGCTGCGCCGCAACAACTCGCGCAGCGCCGAGGCGTACGAGCCGGAGTACGGCAAGTACGGCGGCCCGGCCGGTATCGAGCTGGCCGAGTGGCACTTCCGGCACTCCAGTGACCTGGTCATCGATGCCTTGCGAACGAAGAACCTCCATCTGCGGACAGTCCTGCTGGGTACCGCGGCCCAGCTGATGATGGTGATGTCCGCCTCCTTCCTGCCAGGTGACCAGGAGCTGGCCGACTACCTCGACAGCTACTACGAGTTCTGGCACAAAGCCTTTCCCGGCACCGGCTTCATCGGCACTACCGAGTACGACAGCAACTACGCGGCGATGGCACCCGACCTGGCCGCCCGCTTCGCCGGGATCCGCGCGGCCGTCGGCCGGGGCGAGCCCGGCGCCCTGCCCGCTTTCCTGGCCGGCTGGGCCGAACACTGCGCCGAACTGCGGGACCGGGCCCGTGTGCTGGCGGCCGACGGTGACCTGGTGTTCCGGTCCTGGGACGGCGAACGGGACGAGACCGTCACTGATCCGGCGGTGGCCCTGCCGCTCCTGCTGTCCCCGTACATGCACATGACGAACAACCGGCTGCACGTCACCATCCGGGACGAGGCGTACCTCTCCCACGTGTTGGGCCGCTGCCTGCGCGAGAGGCCTACGG
This sequence comes from Streptomyces sp. NPDC087859, assembly GCF_044742595.1. NCBI lineage: Bacteria > Bacillati > Actinomycetota > Actinomycetes > Kitasatosporales > Streptomycetaceae > Streptomyces > Streptomyces sp. NPDC087859. The sequence goes on from NZ_JBIUUU010000005.1 coordinate 236,189, forward strand.
AGGCCGCATCATGAGCACCCGGCTCCCCCCGGACGCATCGGTCGCTTCCGCGGAGCGCTACCGCCCCGAACTGCGGCCGGAGGTACGGGTCAGCGACGAACTGCTGCTGGGCAACGGGACCGTGCATCTGATCAAGAACACCGAGAACGGGCAGTCCTTCAAGGTCGGGACCAGGGAGCACTTCCTGATCTCGCGAATGGACGGCTCGCGGAGCCTGGACGAGATCGGCGCGGAGTACGCGGGGCGGTACGGGCGGCGACTGTCCGACGCCAACTGGCAGCAACTACTGGGCATGCTGGGCACCCGCGGGCTGCTGGCCGGGGCACCCGCGACGGCCCCGGCACGGGAGGCGGCACCAAAGGCACCGGAGACCGCCAACGTGCCGAAGGCCGAACGGACGCTGCTGCGCGGCACGTTGCCGCTCGTCGCCGACGCGGACGCGACCGCGGGCCGACTGCACCACGCGGCCGGGTTCCTGCTGTCCCGCTGGTGGATGGTGCCGCTGCTCACCCTGGTCGCCGTCATGGAAGCCACCTTGGTTATGCGGGCGGACGAACTGGCACTGGCCACCCGGGAGACGTTCACCAACCCCGTCCTGCTCACCGCAACAGGCGCCCTGCTGTGGCTGAGCACCGCCCTGCACGAGCTGGCCCACGGCGTGGTGGCCAAACACTACGGAGGCCGCGTCTCCGAGATAGGCCTGCGCTGGCGGCTCCCCTCGGTGATCATGTACTGCACCGTCGACAACTACCTCTACCTGCCCACCCGTTGGGCGCGCGTCGCCACAGCCCTGGCCGGCGCCGTGATGAACCTGCTGTTCCTGCTGCCGTTCTGTGCACTCTGGCTGCTGGCACCCGTGGACGACGCCACCCAAGACGCCCTGGCGGGACTGCTGTTCCTCGGCAGCATCCAGGCGTACGCCATGCTGGTTCCCCTTCCACCGCTCGACGGATACAAGATCGTCGGCCAGATGCTGGGCGCGACCGAACTGGCGGCGTCCAGCAGCGCGTATCTGCGCCTGGCCGTACGCCGCGACACCCTCGCAGCCGGCTACCCGCGCCGCGCCCGGATCGCGTACACCGCCTACCCGCTCCTCTGCCTGCTCGTCCTCGGCGCGCTCGCCGCGGGCGCGGTGTCCCTCACCTACTTCCTGCTCACGACGCCTTGAACACCGTGAGCCCAGCACCCCGACCGACGCGCGTACCAATTCCAGGGAGAGTTCAATGACCGTCGCCTCCGCCCGGTCCGCCGCGGACGGGCCGGCCGTCGTCCTCGACGGCGTCCACAAGCACTACGGAAGCATCCACGCCGTCGACGGCATCTCGCTGACGGTGGCACGCGGCGAGTTCTTCGGACTGCTCGGTCCGAACGGCGCGGGCAAGACCACTCTGGTCGAGATCATGGAGGGGCAGCGGCAGGCGGACTCCGGCACGGTGGCGGTCCTCGGCGAGCAGCCCTGGCCGCGCAACGTCGCGCTGTTGCCCCGGCTGGGCGTGCAGACGCAGTCCTCGGCGTTCTTCGTGCGGCTGACCGCGCGAGAGCACCTGCAGACCGTGGCCGCGCTCTACCGGACCGACCGGGAGGCGGCCGAACGCGCCCTGGAGAGCGTCGCGCTGACCGAACAGGGCGACCACCGGGTGGACGACCTGTCCGGAGGCCAGCGCCAGCGGCTTGCCATCGCCTCCGCGCTGGTCCACGGACCGGAGCTGATCTTCCTCGACGAGCCCACCGCCGCCCTCGACCCGCAGGCGCGCCGCGCCTTGTGGGAGGTGCTGCGCGACCTCAAGCGCGCGGGCCGCACCATCGTCTACACGACCCACCACCTGGACGAGGCCGAGGCGCTCTGCGACCGCGTCGCCATCATGATCCACGGCCGGATCGCCGCCCTGGACACCCCCAGGCGACTGGTGGCGGCGGGCAGTCCCACGACACGGCTGCTGGTTCCCGCCGAGCGGCTGACCCTGGAGGCCGCGCGAGCGATTCCCGGGGTTGACCGGGTCATCCAGGAGGCCGACGACATCGTGCTGGAGACCCTGCAGTCCGGCCCCGTGCTGGCCGCCATCGACGAACTGGTCGGTCTCCAGGGCGTACAGACCCGCACGACGAGCCTCGAGGACGTCTACCTCGAACTCACCGGCACCTCCCAGTCGTAGACCCGGCGCCCCGGCCGCCCTCACCGGCCGGGCACCTCGGCACCCCGACAGCCACCACCGGATACGGAGACACGCGATGAGCGCATACGCGGCGCTGAGCCAGGCCGGGTACCGGGCCTACACCCGGGACAAGACCACCCTCTTCTTCACCTTCGCCTTCCCGCTGCTGTTCCTGATCGTCTTCGGGTTGATCTTCCAGGGCCAGGAGGTCGAGGAGAGCGGGAAGCCCTACATCAACTACATCGCCCCCGGCGTGCTGTCCTGGGGCGTCGCCAACGCCGCGGTGTTCGGCGTCGGCTTCACCCTCATGCAATGGCGCCGCGACGACATCCTGCGGCTGGTGCGGATGACGCCGACCCGGCCTTCGAGCGTGCTCGGCTCCCGCTATGTACTGGCCCTCGCCATCGGGGTGGTCCAGGCGGTGCTGTTCGTCGCCGTCGCCATGCTGCCGTCGTTCGGGCTGAGCCTGTCGGCCCGCTGGCCGCTGGCGCTGCCCGTGCTCGTGCTCGGTGTTACCGCGTTCCTCGCCATCGGCGTGGTCGTCGGCTCGTACGCCAGGACTCCGGAGGCCGTCGCGGCGGTCGCGAACTGCCTGATGCTTCCCATGGCGTTCCTGTCCGGATCGTTCTTCCCGCTGGATGCCATGCCGCAGTGGATGCAGACCCTGTCCCGGGTGCTGCCGTTGCGCTATTTCAACGACGGCGTCTCCGCCGCCCTCACCGGGACCGACGGGACGAGTGACATCGCCGTCGCCTGCGCGGTGCTTGCCGCGTTCGCCCTCGTCCTGTGCGCCGTCGCGCTGAAGACCTTCCGCTGGAGCGACAAGTCATGACACCGACGACCATGACCACCGGGGCCGTCCCCGCCCTGGCAGCCTTGGCGGAGTTGGCCGCGAACACCCCGCTGGAGGGCGGGCGCGCCGTGCTCCAGCGGGCGCTGAGCGCGCGCCACGCGGCGCAGTACGGTGCGACCGGCGGGGCGCATGCTCTGCCCGCTCCACTGGTCGTGCCGCTCGGTGCCGCCGACACTCTGGGCTTTGGCCATCGCGACCCCTACGCCGCGATCCGGCCGGCGGCCACCGTCCACCTCACCTCTCGGGCCGCGCTGATCGGTCCGTGGGGAGGCGAAGCGGGCACCATGGCTTGCGGCCAGTGCCTCGCCATGCGCTGGCAGCGACTGCGCAGCCGTTCCGAGCGCGAGGCCCTCGAACTCGGCCACGAGCCGAGGGGGGCGGTGCAGTGGCCGGTCCTCACGGACTACGCCGTCGACGCGGTCTGGGCGGCCTGTCGAGCGGTGCTCGGCGGTGCGGGGCGCGGAGTTGCTGCTCCGGCGGGGTCGGCTGTCGTCGCGGGGACCGGGGCGGGTACCGCAACTGCCGTGTCGGCAGCCGCTGTTGCGGAAGGGGGCCGTTCTGGGGCGGCTGTCGCCGGGGGCGAACGCCGCACGGTGCCCGCTCCCATGGGTGCCGTCGCGCCGGCCGCCGTACCGCACAGTGCGGTTGCCGCGGCCCAACGTCCTGTCGCCGACCGTATCCTGCCGCAGGTCACCCGGGTTGATCTCGTCACCCTTGCGACCGCCAGTTTTCCGATACTGCCGGAACCGCTGTGTCCTTCCTGCGTGGCGACGCGTCCCGACACCGCCGAGTCGGCGCGGATGCGACTGGGGTCCGCGCCCAAGCCGGACCCGGTCGGATACCGGCTGCGGGCCCTGGACTCCTATCCGCTGCCGACGACAGCCTTGGCGAACCCGGTGTGCGGCGCCCTCGGCTCGGACACCTGGATCAACCCGGCCTCGACCACCACCGCTCCGGTCGCCGGGACGCACTTCGTGCGCGGATACGCCGGACTCAACGACGTCACCTGGAGCGGCCAGGCCAACAGCTACCGCACCAGCCGCACCCTTGCCTACCTCGAGGGTCTTGAGCGGTACGCCGGTACGCACCGACGCCGGGGCACCGAGCCGGTCGTCGACTCGTATCACCGCCTCGCGGACCGCGCGCTGAATCCGGCGGCGTGCGGCTTCTACGCCCCGGAGACCTACGCGAGGGATCACCTCGTCAGTCCTTTCGACCCGGACCGGCCGATCCCGTGGGTGTGGGGGCACTCGTTGCGTGACGACCGTCCGATCCTCGTTCCGTCCCGGCTGGCGCACTACAGCGCCGGCGTGGACGCCGACAACTTCGTTTTCGAGTGCTCCAACGGCTGTGCCACCGGCGGCAGTCTGGAGGAGGCGATCTTCTTCGGACTGCTGGAACTCATCGAGCGCGACGCGTTCCTGCTGGCCTGGTACGGCCGGGCCCGTCTCACCGAGATCGACCTCGGCTCCTGTCGGGGCACGGTCGGCTCCATGCTCGACCGGGCCGCTCTGCATGGCTACGACGTGCACGCGTTCGACACCCGGATGGATCTCGCCGTCCCGGTCGTCACCGCCCTCGCCGTCCGCCGTGACGGCGGTTACGGCACGCTCTCCTTCAGCGCGGCGGCCGGCTTCGACCCGGAGGGAACCGTCGATTCCGCGCTCTCCGAGGTGCTGACGTACATTCCCCACCTTCCCTACCAGGTCGCCGAGCGACACAGCGAACTGACGGACATGGCACGGGACTTCACCAAGGTGCTGCACCTCAAGGACCACGCCCAGCTCTACGGCCTGCCGCAGATGGCCGAGCATGCCCGTGAGTACCTGGAGCCCGAGGCCGTGCTGCCGCTCGGTGAGGTGTACGGCGACTGGGAGCGTGTGCGGCCCCGCACCGGCGATCTGTTCGACGACTTGGCGCTGTTGCGGGACGACCTGGTCCGCACCGGACACGACGTCATCGCCGTCGACCAGACGACCCCCGAGCAGCACCGGATGGGGCTGCACACGGTCAGTACGATCGTTCCGGGCCTGCTCCCGCTCGACTTCGGTTGGACCAGGCAGAGAGCTCTGCTGATGCCCAGGCTGAGGACCGCCCTGAGGGCGGCGGGCCGGCGTACGGACGATCTGCCGGAGTCGCGCATCAAAGTCGTGCCCCATCCGTTTCCCTGACGTCCGTTCCCGCGGCCCCGCGTGCACCTGGGCCTGGCCACGCGGGGTCTCCCGCACCACCGTCGTGCGTGGGGCCCACCGTGCCGCGGGCGCGGCGGGCTTGCGGTGCCGCAACGCCCGGCAGCCCCCTCCAGGACGGGTTCCCGTCGAGGAAGGGGCTGCCGATCGGAGACAGTCGCCGGATCAGGCGCTGCAGGAGGTGGTGCTGGTGGTGCTGGAGCAGGTCGATGTGGAGGAGGAGGACGTCGAACCGGCGAGGACGACCTCGACCGCGTCCGAGTAGTCCGAGATTTCGAAGGTCTCCGACTCCAGCTCCAGGATCTCGTCGGCGAGGGTGGCGAGCTCCGTCTTGTGGGCCATGGGGTTCTCCTTTGTCCGGCGGGCCCCGCCGGCTGTTGCGGCGGTGTTCCCCTTCGATGACCCCATTCCAGCGGCGGCCACTGTCAGATCGGCCCGGCTCCCGCTCTCAGGTGGCTGACACCTCCTGACAGTGATCCGACAGAGATCTGGAGCACCGGGACCGCACGCTCGCGAGCAACGGACCCGTGAGGGAAGGAGGAGGTGAGGACAGTGACCGGAACATCGGGAATCCCGCGGGACGTACTGCGCTCCGCGATCGAGCTCTACCTCGATCTGCACGCCCACCCGGAACTCTCGGGCGCCGAGAGCCGCACGGCCGCACGCTTCGCCGCGCGGCTGGAGCAACACGGCTGCGTGGTCAGCCGCGACGTCGGCGGCCACGGTGTCGTGGGCGTACTGCGCAACGGCCCCGGCCCCACGGTGATGCTGCGCACCGAACTCGACGCGCTGCCCGTCGCGGAACGCACCGGCCTGCCGTACGAGAGCACTGTGCCCGGTGTCATGCACGCCTGCGGTCACGACTTGCACATGGCCGCGGCCGCGGGGGCGCTGATGCAGCTGTCCCGCGCCCGTGACTCCTGGAGCGGCACGCTCCTGGTCATCGGCCAGCCCGCCGAGGAAACGCTCGGCGGTGCCCGCGCCATGCTCGCGGACGGTCTGTTCGAGCGCTTCGGCACGCCTGAGGTGGTCCTGGCGCAGCACACCGCTCCACTGCCCGCGGGCACGGTCGCCCACGGCCGGGGACCGCTGATGGCCGGCAGTACCGCGATGGACGTCGTCATCCATGGACGCGGCGGCCACGCCGGTACCCCACACCTGACGGTCGACCCGGTGCCAACCGCCGCTTCCACCGTGCTGCGCCTGCAGACGGTCGTCTCCCGGGAGACCGCGCCGGCGGAACAGGTCGTGCTGTCGGTCGGCTCGCTCCACGCGGGACGGCGCGGCAACGTGATCCCGGACGACGCCGAACTGAGCCTGTGTGTAAGGGCCTTCTCCGAGGCCGCGCTGGACCGGGTGACGGCGGCCGTCGAGCGGATCGTACGGGCCGAGTGCGCGGCCTCCGGCTGCCCGAAGGACCCCGAGATCATCGTCACCGCCCGCTCGCCCGTACTGATACCCGACGAGGCCACCACGGCGGCCGTACGCCGGGTGCACGAGGATCTGTTCGGCACACACCGGGTGGCCGACTGGCCGGCCACGACCGCCACCGAGGACTTCCCGCACTTCGCCGCCGGGACCGACGAAGTGCGCACGGCGTACTGGATGCTCGGCGTGACCGGCCTCAAGCAGTGGCGGGCGGCCCTGGCCGGAGGCCCGCCGGTGGAGTCGAACCACTCGCCGGGATTCGCCCCCGACATACGTACCGCCCTGCCGACCGGCATCGCGGCGATGGCCGCCGCCGCCCTGCATGTCCTGAACCCGTCGCGCACCGAACCGTCCGGAGGGCGGACATGCTGACACCGGATCCCGCCTTGGACACGGAGGAGGTCGTCACCGTTCGCCGCGACAGATCGGCCCCCTCCGGCGAGACCACGGTGGTGCGCCTGCTGGGGCTGCTCCCGGCGGCCTGGTCCTGCACCTGCGAGGTCAGCCCCGACCGGGTCCGGCTGCGGATCGATCTGGTCGACGGCACCGACCGGAGCACGGTGCGCCACGCCCTGCGGGAGGTACTGGCGGACACGGCCCTGTACGGCTGGTACCAGGAGAACTGAGCGGACCCGGTAGGGACCCCGGTCGGATCGGACTCGGAGGGGCCTGGTCAGATCCAGCCACGCTCGCGCGCCAGCAGCGCGGCCTGCGCCCTGCTGGCGGCACCGAGCATCTCCATGAGGTCGGCGACGTACCGCCGGTACGTGCGGACCGAGACCCCCAACTCGCGTGCGCCTTCCTCGTCCTTGCCGACCGAGCACATCAGGACGAGCACCTGCTGCTCCGTCCCGGACAGGCCGGAAGTCTTGTTCTCGCCGTCGGTCAGGTCCACCTTCGCCAGATCCTCGGCCTCGTCCCAGATCTTCTCGAAGAGGGCGATGATGTTGGCGACGATCCCGTTGTTGTTCGCCAGCAGCGCGCCGCGCGAGGTGTCCTGGGGATCCAACGGCACCAGTGCCGCCGTGCGGTCGTAGACGAGGATGCGCTCCGTGGTGTCCTCGACGACCCGGATCATGGCGCCGTGGGAGAGCAGCTCCCGAAGGTAGCCGGCGCTCGGGCCGTCCTCCAGGACCTTGCGCAGCACGACACTGCGGATCCGTACGCCGCGGCGCAGACAGCGCAGGTCCAGTGGCCGTGACCGCTCGATGTTCTCCGGTGACATGCTGGTGTACGGCTCCACGGACAGGATCTCGTCGCGGGCGAAGAACGCCAGGTCGTCGATGCGGTCACGGATCACGGCGAGGCCTTCCAACTGCTCGATGCCCTGCGGTGAGGGGCTGCGCGCACCGAGCTCCGCACGGAGACCGTCCACCACGTGCCGTGACCGGGTGACGCGCTGAAGCTCCTGGTGGAGCTCGTGCAGTCGTACGTCCACCAGCCGGGCCAGCGCCACTTCGGGATCCGTCGGAGAGATCAGCTCGTCGGTGCCGGTGGACTGCAGCAGGCCCAGTTCGCAGAGCCGGCCGAGACAGCGCCGTGCGGTGTCCGGCTCTATGTGCAGACGCAGATGGATGCCATCTACAGGTGTGTCTGGATTTCTGAGGAAATGACGGTAGATATCCTCTTCGGTCGCGGACACGCCGAACACCGACATCTCGTTCTCGTTCACGTGGTCCCCCATCGCGTGGTACCCCGTCCGCGGGCCTGCTGGAGGTCACCCAGCCATCGGTCCGCGGCTGCCGACGCGTTGGTTCTCAGCCTAAACAGAAGGCATACGGTTCGGACATCTCTCTGTTCGAATTCGTGGACAGAAGTATCGGCATCCTCGACTGCCTGCGACTGAAGGTGCGCCCGGCGCTGGTCACGTGTTCACCACCGCACGACGCACCGTCAGGGACCAGCCACGCCGGCAAGGCCCGCCCCGGATGCCTCACGACTACCGCCAAGTGGAGCACGCACACTGGTGTTCACGCCTTCCTGACTCCCGAGCAGGGACAAAAGCCGATCTCGATCGGGGCCGCTGCTGACGGCGCCAAGATGCTGATCTCCGTCCACACGATGGCGACACGAGTGGCGAAGTCGAGTGGCCCAGTGCGAGTGGAGAAGGAAGCCATCAACGACGAGTAACACCCGTCCCTGCAACACCGCGTGCCGCAACTGGCCCGCTTCCTGCGGTCGGCCGGGTGACGTCTAGCTCAACGATTGCGCTGGGCTACGGCACTCAGCAGATGATGGAAGCCGACTGGCCTGCGGTGACCGCGAAATCCCGCATCCGCCACGGCACGTCCACCAGGAGGGCAGGAGCGGGACGTAGGGGAGAGGTCGGCAGCGGGGAGCGTGCTCACCGGCCTGGCCTCTGCTATCGGCTGCGGCCGGTGGTGGTCGCAGCACCATCCAGCGGGATTGAAGGGCGCAGGCGCGCTCAACCGTGACGCAGTCCGTGCCAGGGAGTGGCGGGAGGTGTTGCGCACTCCATGTCCGGCACCGCAACCCCGCGCGCCTGCTGGTCGAGCAGCTTGCTCTGGGGCGGAACGTCGCGGCGCTCGGACCCCGTGCGTCGGCCCCCTTGTTCTTGGCCCTGACGTGGGCCTGGAAATGTCTGGTGGAGCTACGATCTCGGCTATGCCTGAGCACTTGTACGACCGTGCAAGCCGCGCTTGCGCAATCGATGATCTGGATCCCCGGTTGTGTGCCACGATTCTGGCCGCAGCCGAGACCGAACTGCTCGGTAATGTTGCGGCAATCGCGTTGGGCTGCGTAGAAACCCGCAGCGTGCCTCGGCGCCGTCCCAGCTTCTCCGCGCGCTTGTTCGGCGGTGCCCCGCTGCGCGAAACGCTGACCGCTGCCGTGCTGCTGCCGCGGCATCTGCTGGTCGCGGTGGCCGACGTCCGCACGAGGACGACCACGGCACATTCCGGGCGGCTGGCCGATATGACTGTCACCGAGGTTGATCGGCAACTGGCCATTGATAGTGGTGTATCGGTGTGCACCCGGTGGTCGAGCGGGTCCGAAGCCGGGTCGATGCATGTTGCCTTCGGTGATGATGCTGCAGGGGTCTGGTTCAAGGGCATGCTGCGCCAGGCCGTCCGGGCGGCAAGAAGCAGTTGAGCGTCGCCAACAGCGTCACGGCATTGCAGTTGGGCGGTGGTGCGTTGCTGGTTGTCCAGCCATCGGCTCGCCGTCCGCCTGACTGGGCGAGGCCGCAGGGGAAGGCGAGGGCTCCGACATCGGGAAGGGCCGGGCCGATTCCCTGGGCGCCGGGTGAACTGGCCGACAACAGGCGTCGCGTGAGCCTCGTCGAGGGCCGCCCTGGGGAACCGCAGAACGCTTCTTTTCCTGAGGGGGTTGGACATGACGGTTCCTCTGCTCGTACGGGGAAGGCTCAGTCGAGGCGGAAGGACCGGTCGGCCGCGTAGGGGTGAGCGCTCTGGTGGAAGTTCAGCCACACCTGGTGGTCGCGGTGGCGCAAGCAGCGGCCTGAAAGGCTGTACGACTCCTGGGCCACCGATCCGAAGGTGGCCCCCGGATGGGGCGGTGAACGGGGCGTCTCGGACGAAGGCGGCGGTGCCGTTATTTGCGTCCAGCCGCACCCGGGGCAGCGTAGTGGCGCACGTACCGCCGTCGGAAGCCCGCAGGGAGTAGCCGTGCGGATCGGCCAGACAGGAGACGGTGGTAAGGGTGAGGCCGGTGTCGAGCTTGCCCGAGGTGCTATTGGACCAGGCGCCGCCGAAGGTTGTCCCCTAATGCGGCGGGACGGTCGCCCCGTGGTAAAGACTGTTGGCGTAGGCCACCGGCCTGACCGAGGTGCGGATGGTCTGCCATCCCCCGGCCGAGGAGGGGAGCAGTGGCCCCTGCACCACCGAAGGTTGATCGGGAGTGACCGGAGCTGCTAGCTGTCGACCTTCTCCCGTATGGCGTGGCCACCCGTGCCCGGCGGCGCCGAGCTCCCGTGGTCGGGGATGATATGGAAGACGAGTTCCTGGATGCCTGGGTGGATGTGGAGGAGGCGCTGCCCTGGCTGCCGGCGGCTCCGTACTTTGTCGCCGAGGAGCAACACAGTTCTCTGCTGGAGGCGTTGGCGGGGTCCGGCTTGTCCGTACTGGAGATCGATCTGGCGGACGTGCGGCGGGAGCATGATCTGCAGGCCGCACTCGGACGAGCCCTGGCAAAACCCGACGAGTACGACGACAACTGGGACGCGCTCCGTGACCTTCTCAAGGAGCGCGGCGCGAGCACCCCCTGGGCCATGGCCATGGTCTTCTCGTCTGCTCCCGTCTTCCTCCGCGCCGACGTCCACGGATTCGTGCGTGCGGTCTCGATCCTCGAGAACCTGTCGCTCGAGCTGTCGGACATCGACGAGCCCTACGGCCAGTTGGAGCTCTTCTACGTGGGGGAGTGGCCCTCGGCTCGGTGAGGCCCGCTTCGTCGATCCGCCCGACAGGGATCAGGCCCTCGAGGACGTCGACGACGAACTGGGACACGGGGCCATGACTTGGAACTCGTCTCGTGAGACGTCGTTCAGCACGGTGTGCGTATCAAGTGACGGATGCTCAACGGTGGCTGGGCCCGCCGGTCAGTCGAGGCCTTCGATGATGCGGAAGTCGCGCTGGACGCTGTCGGGGAGAGCCACCAGCGCCTTCTGGTATGCCTCGCTCTCGTATGCGGCGACGGCCTGTTCAAAGCTGTCGAACTCGATCAGAACGACGCGTTGCGTGACGCCGGCCTCGTGGGCGACGACTCGACCGCCACGGGACGGTATCCGCGACAGGAGGCGCCCGCCCCCGCCCTGGACAGCCGGACCGGCCAGCTTGTCGTAGGCAGTCAGTCTGTCAGGGTCGGACATGGCGGGGTAGACACTGACCCAGTAGCCCTTAGCCATGGAAACCTCCTGTGGTGGGCCGGACACGTGCGACCCCGAATGGGCACGCAGCTCGATCGATTGCGGCGACGGGTGCTGCGACCGGTTGAACCGTCATATGCGCAGGTTAGGGCTTGATGTGCGGGCGAGGGAAAGACCGGTACGGGATAGAGTCAGAACGGATCGTTATCAATCGGCAGGGAGGACATGTGGCGCCGGACACGGTGAGCCTGCGGTACTTCCTGGTACTGGCGCAGGAGTTGAACTTCACCCGCGCGGCCACGCGGATCGGTATCGCACAGCCCGCCCTCAGTGCCCGGATGCGCCGGTTGGAGGCGGAACTGGGTACGGCCCTGCTGGTCCGCAACACGCGCAGCGTCCAATTGACCACGGCCGGTGCGGCGTTGGCGGAATCCGCGCCGCCCGCGCTGGCGGCGCTGGACCGGGCGTGGGACACCGCCCGGAGCGCGGCGGCCGGTGAACTGGGCACGCTGCGCATCGGATACAGCCTCAGCACCGGAGCCGAGACGGTCCCGGCCCTGGTGGACAGGCTGCTTCGCGGCACCAGCGGACTCGAGGTCGCCGCGGTCCCGATGGCCACACCACAGATCATCCCCGCGGTCGCCGAGGGCCGTATCGATGCCGGGATCACCCGCGGTGAACAGCCGGGCCGTGGCGTGCGCCGGTTCCTGCTGCGGCGTGCGCGCACCGGGGTCCAGCTGGCGCAGCACCATCCGCTGGCCGATGACCCGCAGATCGAGATCGCCGACGCGGCCGCGTATCCGCTGCGCCTGCCGGACCGTGCGGCCAACCCCGTCATCCATGACCAGCTGTCCGCACTGTTCAAAGACACCCGACCACAGCCTCGATTCCACACGCCCGCAGTCGCTTTCGACATGTCTCAGCGCGACCTGCACGACGGGCTCACGCTCGCGCCGGCGGGAGAAGCCGCGGCCACGGCACAACCGGCCGGTCTCACCTGGCGTCCGCTCAAAGGCGCGTCCAGCCTGACGATCCACCTGGTACTGCCACGCGAGCAGTCCCCGCTGCACCGCCGCATCCGTGGCGTCGCCCAAACCCTGGCGCAGGAGCTGCACTGGCTGCCGGACTGACGCGGACTCACCCCAGTGAACCGGGCTGTCCCTGACGGCTCCGATGCCGTGATCACACCAGCCAGAGCAAGATCACCTCAAGCCGGGGCCAGCTACTGCGAGACTGCTCTCCGCCTGCCCCGGGGTCCGGGACGCGATGCGGTCCCGAGCTCAGCCGACAGTGTCCTGGGGTCGATCGACCACACGCTTGATGCCGATCAATACCCGGTAGCGCCGCCGCTTCAGGAACTCTGTCATCTCCCAGACGACCGGGCGCCCTATCTCTGCGCACAGATGCAGCACGTGCCCCTCCTCGTTCACCCACACGCCTACGTGGGCGCCGTAAGCATCGCCCGTGGCGTTGAACAGCACCAGGTCAAGCGGCTGGGCAGCCGATACACGGACGGTGGCCTGAGTATCGGCCCATAGTTCACTCGAACGCAGATCAGGCGGAGCCAGGCCGAAGTGCCGAAGCACCGCGTAGGCGAACAGTTGGCAGTTGGCACCCTCCTCCAGACCGGGAAGGTCGGCCACCTCAGGCGACCCCGGAAAGCGGGAGCTCACGTACGGAACGGTCCAGTAGACGGCCGGTAGTTGGTGCAGCACTGGATCCATGACCCCATCCTTCCTGAGGTCGCACCCGCGCAGGTGCCCCACCCACGCACGCCGCCACCGCGCTGGCGTTTTGTTTGCCGTGTTCAAGGCGGGAGAGGGGCGATTCTTGCCAGCCGAGGGTGCCCGCCAGAGTCCGGCCGCTGGTGAATCCGGCATGCTTACGGAAGCCGCGCAGCCGAGCACCCAGTGCCTCGCGCGTTTGTCCAGCACGACCTCGAGCGTTTCCGCCGCCTCGTCGGCGTAGGCCGGATCACCTGCGGCTCGCTCTTGCAAATCGCCCTGATCGACACGATGTCAAGGGCGACGGAGGCGAGGGGTATCCGGGCTGCGGTGGAAGTGGTGGTTGCCCCTGTGCGCGTCACCCCGTCGGCCAGCAGCGGGGTCAGGGGCTCTGCGTCCTGGTTCTGCACCGCTTGGCGGGCTGGTGCGTGTCTTTTGTACGGCGGTCAACCGTCGCCGCATCAGCCTGGCCGGCACATTTCAGCGGCCCGTGCCGTCGCTAGCCGTGCCGGGGAGTGCTGCGGCCGGGATGTCGGCGGAGCCGATCGCTGCTGCGGCCCGGCGCCGGCGTGCCAGGGACTCCTCGGCGGCCTGGCGCGGGTGGCGGCGGCGCCAGTACGGGTTGTCGTGGGGCAGCCTGCTGGTGACCCGGCCGTACATGCCGAAGGTCAGGATCATCAGGCCCATGACGAAGCTGAACATGACGTTGGTCAGACCGAAGTCGAGGAAGTTCGCGGCCTTGTCCAGGACGAAGATGTGCCAGAAACCGCTGAGCAGGAAGAGGGTTCCGACCGTCATGTTGAGCGTCGACGCGAAGTTGCCGCCGATGACGGCGCCTGCGATCAGCGCGAGGCCGACGACGATGGAGATGAGGCTGAGGACGCCATTGGTCGTCATGCCGGCGATGGTGTCGCCGTCGGTGCCGAACGGGCTGAGCTGGTCGGCGAAGCCGAGGATGCCGAAGATCAGCAGGACCACGCCGCAGAACGCGGCGCCGTAACGGTAGACGGTGGCGAGCTTGTGATCGACCGGCAGTTCGTCGCGAAGCTGCATGGCAGGTGATCCTCTCTCTGGGGGGAGGGTATGTCCTCCTTTCTTGGGATTCGGTGTCAACGGTTGCACCGGCCACGAGGTTCGTGAACCGAGCGGCTCGCGGAACCCGCGCCCGGTCCGTTCTGCGTTCACGCTCGGGTCACTTTCCCCGCTTTTTGAGAGCCGACGGCTTGTGGACGGCGGATCGTCCGGACTTGTTGCTGCGCACCTTGTACTGCGGCTCGTCGGGCGAGGCGTCCACCGTCCGTCCGGCGGCCTTGATGCGACCGGTGATCTTCTTCTCGACCTTGCCGGTCGCTTCGCTCCCGTGACTGCGCCAGGTGACCTTGTCGCCTTTGCGCAGGCTCTTGCCCTGGCTGTCGTTCTTGGCCATGTCGTCAGCCTCCTGACCTCCGAGTGCCCATAGGGCTGAGCGTCGTACGGCTCCCGGCCCCGGCACGCTTTACACGGACGCCACCATCCGGGCGGCGGCCCCGCTGCCACTCCTCAACCGGGGAAGCGGCCGGTGGAGCGCAGTAGCCAGCGTCGTTCCGCGTACGCGAGATCGTCGCGCCACAGTCGCCCGGCGGCGGCTCTCATCAGGGGGCGCAGCAGCGGTGTCATCCGGCGGGCCATGGCGAATCCGGGGCGGTCGGACGCCGCCACCACGGCTTCCACCACCGCTGTCCGGGGCCTGCCGTGCTCGTCGGGGCCCAGTGGGGTGGCGTGTGTCTCGACCACTGATCCCGCGCCTTCGCCCTGGGTGATCCGCATGAGGACCGTGCGAGGTTCGGGAGCGGTGAACACGGCGCGCACCGGTACGACGAGTCGCCCGGCGACCTTGAAGGACACGTCGACGGTGAAACCGTCCTCGTCCGCCGGACCGGTTTCGTCCGAGGCGCCGGGCTCACGCTTCGAGGGCTCCGCGTGCCCCTGCTTCGTGGGGGCTGAGGACACGACGGTCAGGTCGACGAAGGAGTACGGGTGGAACCAGGCGCCGTGCCAGGGGTCGAGACGGTTGGCCACGACGTCCTCGGGTTCGCAGGTACCGAAGCCGACGTACACCGCCGACACCGCTCCCGCCAGTGCGGGCCGCGCGGGCACCACGGGTGCGTCCAGCGGCGGCTCGCCACCGACGTCGTCCAGGCGCACCCACACCAGGACCCCGTCGTCGTGCACCGGCAGGGGCTCCCAGCCCGCGAACGCGGTGCCCCGCAGACCGAGCCCGTGCCAGTGGCAGACAAGGGTGCCGCAGCGCACCGGGCTGTCGCGCAGCGGTGCGCCCAGGTGAGGGCAGATGCCTGGTCCGGCGACCAGCTGTCCCGTGGCGTCGCGCCAGACGACGACCTCCTGTCCGGCGATCGTCCGGGCCAGCGGTCGGTCGTCGCGTACGTCGCTGGTGGCCCCTACGACGTACCAGTTGCCGGACGGCTGCGCTTGGGCGCGCTTCAGGGCGTCGGCGATGACGGCGGGGCGCGCCTCACGCCAGGTCGGGCGCTGGCGCTCCCAGGCCACGGAGTTCCGGCGCAGCGACAAGGGATACCGCGCGCGCCGGACAGGCCGGGCGGGGCCGACGGAACGGACAGCGCGGATGCGGCGGACGGGTCGACCCGGTCGATCCGGCAGCTGATCCTGCTGACCTGGCTGATCCGGCTGATCCGCGCGGTCCTCGAAGTGGCCGTCGACGGGGTCGGGGCTCACACGGCCTCCTTGTGCAGCGGCCCGTCGACCAAGTCGGACGGGCTGGGAGCCAGGACAGGTGATGGTGGCGTTGCGGGCGGCTGGGTCCGGCGCCGGCCGCGCGCCGCGATCCTCGCCGCCGCCAGCCGCAGCGCCCCGTCGGCGGCGACCGCGGCGCGCCGCCGCCGGGACACCACGGACCGGCGGTGAAGGACCGCGTACCCGTCGTCGGCGACGGCGTCCAGGATGGCGCCGTACAGGACGAACGCCGTGCGGATACAGGGGCGCGCGACCGGGTCGAGCATCGCAAGGCCGGGTGCGGCTTCGCGGTAGACGCCGCGGGTGAGGTCCTCGAAGGACTGGAACGCCTCGGTGATGCGCGGGTCGCGCTTGCCGGTGGCTCGGCTCCAGGCCAGCAGGTCACGGTGGACGCCGTGGGCGTGCAGGAGGTCGGCGGGGACGTAGACACGGCCGCGGTCGAGGTCTTCGCCCACGTCGCGCAGGAAGTTGGTCAGCTGGAAGGCAACGCCCAGGGCGGCGGCGTAGGGGGCGGCTTCGTCGCGAGGGACCACGGTGCCCAGGACGGGGAGCATCTGGAGGCCGATGACCGCGGCGGAACCGTGCATGTACGCCCGCAGGTCCTCGTAGGTCTGGTAGTCGGTCACTTCCAGGTCGCTGCGCATGGCGGCCATGAAGTCGCTGAAGTGACGGTGGTCGATGTCGTAGCGCCGGGCGGTGTCGGCGAGGGCCACCACCACGGGTTCGAGGCCGGTGCCGTCCCGCAGTCCCTTTTCCAGTTGTCGCTGCAAGCGGGCCAGTTCGGTGGCGCGGGCGTGGGGCGGAACGTCGGCGTCCAGGGAGTCGACGATGTCGTCGGCCCAGCGGGCGAAGCCGTACAGGGCGTGCACGGCGGGGCGGCGTTCGAGGGGCAGCAACCGGGTGGCGAGGAAGTAGGTCCGGCCGTAGCGGGCGTTGAGCCGACGGCAGCGGGTGTAGGCCTCGCGCAGCGACGGGTCGGCGATGCCCGCCGCGTCGAGTTCACGGGCGGTCATGCGGGAGATCCCTTCGAGGTGTTGGACGGGGCGCGGGTCCCGGACGGGGCGGGTGCCTTGGGGGTGATCGAGGTGGTGGGGACGGGCCGTCGGCGCCTGGGTGAGGTGGCCTGGTGGCCTCCGGTGATCCGGGCCGCGGCGAGCTTGCCGGACACCAGCACGGTGGGGACCCCGACGCCTGGGGTGGTGCCGCAGCCGGCGAGGACGGCGTTCTCGGTACCGCGCACGAGGTTGCGAGGCCGGAACGGGCCGGTCTGGGGGAAGGTGTGGGCCGCTGAGAAGGGGGTGCCTGCCGCATGGCCTTGCTGGTGCCAGTCGGCGGGGGTGACGAGGGATTCCTCCTGTACGGCGTCTGCGATGCCCTCGAAGCCGCGCCGCTCCAGTTCTCGCAGGAGGCTGTCGCGGTAGCGCGGCGCGAGCTCGGCCCAGGCGGTGGCGTCGGGGCCGATGGCGGTGTTCGGGCAGGGGGCGAGGATGTAGTGCAGATGGCAGCCGGGCGGGGCCAGGGAGGGGTCGGTGGCGGTGGGCTGGGTGATCAGCAGGGACGGGTCGCTCATCAGCTGCCCGGTGCGGGTCAGTTCGTCGAACGTGCGCCGCCACTGGGCCCCGAAGGACAGGGTGTGATGGGCGAGGGCGGGCCAGGTCCGGTCGGTGCCGGCATGCAGGACGACGGCCGACGGTGCGAACCTGAGTGACAGGGGGCGACGGGGTGTGTGTCCCAGGAGGCGGTAGGCGACCGGCAGGTCGGGGGTGAGGACGACGGCGTCGCAGGTGATGCGCTCCTGGTCGGTGACGACGGCGGTGACGCGGTCACCGCTTCGTTCCAGCCGGGTCACCTGCCTTCCGAAGCGCAGGTCCGCGCCCGCGTCGGCGGCGGCGTCCGCCATGGCCTGGGGCAGCGCGTGCATGCCGCCGCGGGGGAAGTACACGCCCGCGACGGTGTCCATGTAGGCGATCACGGCGTATGCGGCGAGGGCCCGTTCCGGTGGGACGCCGGCGTACAGCGCCTGGAACGAGAACACCCGGCGCACGCGCTCGTCGCGCAGGTGACGGCCGATCCGCGCGTCGAGTCGGCCGAACCCGCCGAGCGCGGCCAGGCGTGCCAGATCGGGCGTCAGCAGGGCGAACGGCGAGTCGAAGTTGGCATCGATGAAGTGCCGCATCTGGGCCTGGTACAGATCCTCCAGCCACCGGCGCAGCCGTCGGTACCCGGCGGCCTCCTGGGGGCCGGCGAACCGCTCCAGCTCGGACTCCATCGCCTGCGCGTCGGTGTGTACGTCGAGGCTGGTGCCGTCGGCGAACTGCGCGCGGTAGGCCGGGTGCAGGGGGATGAGGTCCACCCGGGCGCGCAGGCTGTCGCCGACTGCGGCGAAGGCCTCGTCCGCCAGGTCGGGCATGGTCAGGACTGTGGGGCCGGTGTCGATGCGGTATCCGTGGTGTTCGAGCCGTCCGGCCCGGCCGCCGGGCAGCGGATCGCGTTCAACGAGCGTCACCCGGCGGCCCGCGCCCAGCAGGTGCAGGGTCGCGGACAGACCGGAGAGCCCGGCGCCGACCACCACGACGTGATCGGTGGGCCCCGGAACGGTTCTGGTCATCGAGCGGCCTCCTCGGGGGCTCATCGGGTGGCAGCTTCGACGGCTGCGGTCAGCAGCAGGGAGACGGGCAGTCCGTCCTCGGCGTTCGGGTGGCCCGGTGGTGGCGGGGGACAGGCGCAGGAACCTGCCGTGGCGAGGAGCAGGTCGCGCAGCGGCTGGTGTCCCTCCGGTTCCAGCCGGGCGGACTCCAGATGGCGCATCGCATGGCCCGCCAGACGGTCGATCTTCGCCTCGACGATGTCGCGCGCGCCCGTGGCGACGAGGACGTCGAGGACCTCGGTGAGCCGGCTCTCGGGCAGGTCGGCGCGACCGAGGGAGCGTCGCAGTACGGCAAGGCCCCGGCGGTCGCCGGCCGCCTCGGCCCGTGCCTGTGCCACGGCCACCAGGTACGTCGGCTTGCCCGCCCGGATGTCACCGCCGACGGGTTTGCCGGTGTGCCGGGGGTCGCCGAAGACGTCGCTGAGGTCGTCGCGGAGCTGGAAGGCGATCCCGACGCAGCGGCCCGCCGAGCACAGGGCCTGGGTGCGCGCGGCATCCGCTCCGGCCAGGGCGGCGCCCAGCGCGAGGGGACGTTCCACCGAATACAGGGCGCTCTTGAGACAGGCGGCGCGGATGGCCCGCGTCAGGGACCGCGAGGACATGGCCTGCCCCTGGAGGTCGAGATACTGCCCGGCCACCATCTCCGTGCGCATGAGGCTCCACAGATCGCGTACGGCGCGGGCCCGCGGCCGGGGCGCCTCGACGTCCGCGACCAGGTCGTCCGCCCAGGCCAGGGCCAGGTCCCCGGCGAGGATCGCCGCGGCCTCGCCGAAGCGTGAGCCCGTGGCCCCGGGCGCGGTGTCGGCGTACTGAGCGGTGACGTCCGCGTGCAGCGAGAGCCGCCCGCGGCGCAGTCGGGAGCCGTCCATCACGTCGTCGTGGATCAGGGCGCAGCTCTGGATGAGTTCCAGTGCGGCACCGACGTGCAGGGCCGCGTCGGCCTCGGCGGCTCCGCCCCCGCAGGCGCGCATCGCCCACCACGTGAACTGGGACCGGATGCGCTTGCCCCCGTCCAGGGTGAAGCGCGCCAGGCGCTCGGCGAGATCACGGCCGAAGTCCGGGTCCATGGCGGCGGCCCGCTCCGTCCGCTCCGCCAGCACGGACTGCAGTACGCGGCCCACCGCGGCGGGCACATCCGCGTCGACGACGCGCGGGTCCCTGCCGTCCGGGGCCAGGTGGGCCGGGGCGGGACAGGGGCCTGGCGGCCTCCCGGCCACAGGGTGATCCTTCGCCTCGCTGGGGCGCATCCCGGTTCCTCTCATGTCGCTCGCGCATCTGCCTGACCAAAGGCCTTCCTCACAAGCGGCCCGCCCGGATGCGCCCTCGCGGCCGAAAGCCGTGATCTGTCACGGCAGTCGAACCCGAACCGGGACGGCACGCGACCCGAAGACCGCACGGCGCCGCGGCGGGTCGGGCCCGCACGGCCCTCGCGTCACCCGTTCCGCGGCTCAGCGCCCGGCCCACCCATGGCCTGCTTTCTCGACCTTGTGCACGCCGTCCGGAGGTTTCCCCGGCCTGCCTGCATCCGCGTCCGCCGTTCGGGCGGAAGGATTGCGGCGAGCTGCTGCCCGGCTCGTCGGCCGCGGGAGCGCGGCGACGCGCGCAGGGAGGGACGAGGGGACATGTGGAAGGCTGAGGTGGCCATCGTGGGGGCGGGAGCCGCGGGACTGTCTCTCGCGCACCGCCTCGCACGACCGGTGCCCGGCGCCCGGCGCGTGAACGTCGTCGTGCTGGACGCCCCGCCGGGTCCGCTTCGGCCGCCGGAGCGGACATGGTGTTTCTGGGAGGACGGTCCCGGACCCTACGATGCCGCGGTCACCGCGACCTGGCGGCGTCTGCGCGTGCACTCTCCCGCGGGTCGTCCGCTGGAGGACGACATCGCCCCACTGTCCTACAAGATGATCCGCTCCGCCGATTTCGAGCGCCTCGTCGAGCGCGAGGTGGCCTCCCACCGGGACATCTCCTGGCTGGAAGCGGCCGTCGAGACGGTGGACGCCCGCGCCGACGGAGCCGAGATCCGCGCCCGGGACGACCGAGGGCGCCCACTCGTGGTGCGTGCGCGCTGGGTCTTCGACTCCCGGCCGCTGGGGAGTGTCCCGGCGGCCCGGACCACCCTGTTGCAGCACTTCCACGGCTGGTTCGTGCGTACCGAGCGGCCCGTGTTCGACCCCGGCACGGTGGAGTTCATGGACTTCCGGGTCCCTCAGCCGGCCCGGGGCCTGGCCTTTGGCTACGTGTTGCCCACCAGCCCGCGCGAGGCACTGGTGGAGTACACCGGGTTCTCCCGCGCCGTGCTGTCGCGTCAGGCCTACGAGGCCGAACTGCGCAGCTACACCGAGGACGTCCTGCGCCTGGGGCCCTTCGAGGTCGTGTCGACCGAGACCGGCGTGATCCCCATGACCGACGCGCGCTTCGCCCGCCGCTCGGCGCCCTCCATTTTCCGTATCGGGGCCGCGGGAGGCGCCACCCGGCCGGCGACCGGCTACACCTTCTCCGCCGTCCAGCGTCAGACGCGGGCGATCGCCGAGGCCCTGTACGCGGGCCGCCGTCCGGAGCCACCGCCCGCCCACTCGGCGCGCTCGCTCGCCATGGACGCCGTCCTGCTCAGAGCCCTGGACAGCGGGCGGGTCGACGGAGCGGTGTTCTTCTCACGCCTGTTCGCGCACGTGCCGGCGGAGCGGCTGCTGCGGTTCCTCGACGGCCGGACCGGGTGGGGTGAGGACCTCGCCCTGGGCAGTCGTGCACCGGTGCTGCCGATGCTCCGCTCGGCAGCGGAACTGTTCTGGCTTCCCCGCAGGCCTTTTCCCTGACCGTGACGACCGCACGAAGGAGTTCTGTGCACCCCGATCGAGGAGATCACATGAGCGTGCTGCGCGACGAGGACCTGGCCGCAGCGTTCGACCACGCATCTCGCAGCTACGACATGCTGGTGGCCGCGAACCCCGGCTACCACGCCCATCTGCGCCGCTCCGTGCGCCGCCTCGGGCTGCCGCGCCATGGCGGCGGGCTGCGGGTGCTGGACCTGGGGTGCGGTACCGGCGCCTCGACGGCGGCGCTCACCGAGGTACTGCCCGACGCGGAGATCATCGCGGTGGACGCCTCCGCGGGCATGCTGGAACGCGCTGGTGCCAAACGCTGGCCGGCGGGCGTGAGATTCGTGCAGTCCCCCGCGGAAGGGCTGGCACAGGCGGGCGTGCGGGGACCGTTCGACGCCGTCTTCGCCGCTTACCTCTTTCGCAACGTCGCCGATCCCGACGCGGTGCTGGCCTCGGTGCATGCCGTCCTCGCCGCCGGCGGCCGGCTGGCGGTACACGAGTACACCCTCAGCGGCCGGGCCGTCGACCGCGCGGTGTGGACCGGTGTGTGCCGGGGGCTGGTCCTGCCCGTGGCGACCGTGCTCGGCGACGGTGACCTCTACCGCCATCTGTGGCGCAGCGTCGTGGACTTCGACACGGCGCCGGACTTCGCCGCGCGGGTGCGCGACGCCCGTTTCACCGACGTGCGGGTGCTGCCCTTGCCGGGATGGCAGACCGGCATCACGCACACCGTTCTGGCTCGCCGTCCGGTCGTCGACACCGAGGCCGCCCGATGAGCGCGCACCGACGCCAGGCGGCGATCCGGCGCGGCCGGGACCGGCGTGCCCGCGTCGTGCTGCCCGTGCCCGGCACGGACCGCGTCAGCAGCGACCGCACGGTGTCGACGGCGGTCGTGGGCGGCGGCATCGCAGGGCTGTCAGCCGCAACGGCCCTGGCCGAGCGGGGCGTTCGGGTCACCCTCTACGAACGCGAGCGCACCCTGGGCGGCCGGCTCGCGGGCTGGCCGACGGTGCTGACGGACGGCAGCCGCGTGACCATGAGCCGTGGCTTCCACGCCTTCTTCCGTCAGTACTACAACCTGCGCGGCCTGCTGCGCCGCACCGATCCCGGGCTGGAGCGCCTGCGCGCACTGCCCGACTACCCGCTGCGGCACGCCGACGGGATGCAGGACAGCTTCCGGCACGTCCCGCGCACCCCGCCCTGGAGCGCCCTCGGGTTCGTTGCCCTGAGCCCCACCTTCGGCCTGCGCGACCTGGCCCGGATGAGCCCCAGGGCGGCCCTGCCCCTGCTGGATGTCCGCGTCCCCGGCGTCTACACCCGCCTGGACGACGTGAGCGCCCAGGACTTCCTGGAGTCGATCCGCTTCCCGTCGGCCGCACACCATCTGGCGTTCGAGGTGTTCTCCCGCAGCTTCTTCGCCGATCCACGCGAACTGTCGGCGGCGGAGATGGTGTTGATGTTCCACATCTACTTCCTCGGCTCGGCCGAAGGCCTCCTGTTCGACGTGCCGAACGAACCGTTCCCCAGCGCCCTGTGGGACCCCCTCGCCGGATATCTCGCCGGTCACGGTGTCGACCTGCGCACCGCCACCTGCGTGGATTCGGTGGAGTCCCGGCCGGACGGCGGCTTCCTCGTCACCGCAGGACCGGACGAACGCCACCACGACACGGTGGTCCTGGCCCTGGACGCGGCAGGACTGCGCGCACTCGTGGAACGCTCCCCGGGGCTGGCCGACGCGGCGTGGCGCGAGCGGATGGCCGGGCTGCGCACCGCGCCGGCCTTCTTGGTGTCCCGGCTGTGGCTGGACCGCCCGGTGGCCGCGGACCGGCCCGGCTTCCTCGGCACCAGCGGCTACGGCACACTTGACAACGTCAGCGTCCTCGACCGCTGGGAGGGCGAGGCGGCGCAATGGGCCTCGCGCACCGGGGGCTCCGTGGTGGAACTGCACGCCTACGCCCTGCCCGAAGGCGCCGCCCGGGACGTGGAACAGAAGCATCTGGTGGAGCAGTTGCACCGGGTGTATCCGGAGACCCGTACGGCCACGGTCGTCGACGCACGGCACGAGTGGCGGGCCGACTGTCCCCTGTTCCCGGTCGGTGGCTACGCCGACCGGCCGACCGTGCGCACCAGTGATCCCGGCCTGGTCGTCGCCGGTGATCTGGTCCGCACGGAACTGCCGGTGGCACTCATGGAACGTGCGGCCACCAGCGGTTTCCTCGCGGCGAACGCTCTACTGGAGCGGTGGGGCGTAAAGGGTCAGACCCTGTGGACGGTCCCGGACGGCGGCCGCAGCGCGTTGCTGCGACGGCTTGCCCGGCTTGCCTGACCTCGTGGGCGGGGCGGCTTGTCACCGCTGTGCATCCGGCAGCGGAGCACGACCCGAATGTGCTGCATGAACAGCGCAGTCGATGAGGCGGTCCTGACCTCGCAGCCCTTCGTCACCGCTTCCCGGCCATCGCGCGGTACGCATCCGCACGATGTGGACGGAACGCTGACCTGGCACGCCTTGGGCCTGGAGACGATGGCCTCCCTGCTGGTGCTTTCCCTGCATCGGCTGGGGGACCGCTTTTTCGAGGGCCG
The DNA here is from genome assembly GCF_044742595.1 of Streptomyces sp. NPDC087859. Classification (NCBI taxonomy): domain Bacteria; kingdom Bacillati; phylum Actinomycetota; class Actinomycetes; order Kitasatosporales; family Streptomycetaceae; genus Streptomyces; species Streptomyces sp. NPDC087859. The sequence continues at coordinate 260,173 of NZ_JBIUUU010000005.1, forward strand.
ATGCCAGTGGCCGCGCACGCATCCCCTCAACGAACGCACCACCACGGTGGCGCACCATCCGCTGATCGTCGTCGAGTCCACGCGGCAGCTCGCGGTGGCCGTGCAGCGGCGTCACCTCCCCATGGCGTCGCAAGCCGACTGCGAGGTGCTGTCCGTGAGCCTGGGCCTGCTTGCGGGCTTCGTGCCCAGGGAGAGCGGCAGTGCCACGGACGTGGCGGTGCGGCTGACCTTGAGCGACGTCGTGGTACGGGCCGGCAGCGCCGCCTCGTTCCGCATCACGGCGGAGTACCTGCACGCCGGGCAGGTGTTCGCGACCTGCGTGCTGGGATGTGCGTCATCCGGGGGAGACGATCCGGAGACGGCCGGTGCGATGGCACCCGGCCCCGGGCTGCTGCACCCGCCCGCGGCAGCGGTGGGCGCGGCGGCCGACGCGGACGTATTGCTGGCCCGTGGCCCCCAGGGCCGCCTGGTGATCGTCCCGCGCGACCCCGCCCACCCGGTCCTGCTGCCCGGCCGGCCCAGCCGGCTGACCACAGCGGCCGTACTGGAGGCGGGCCGGCAAGCGGTGTTGCTCTCCTGCGGGCTGACGGCCTCTGCGGTGGTGGGGCTCCACGCCGACGTCAGGTCGCCGGTTCCGGACCGGGGCGCCGTGGTGGAGGTGGCGTTCGACCAAGGAAGGGCCCGTTTCGTGGTGACCGCGGCCGGGCGCGTGGTGGCGACCGGTGCCGTGAGTCTGCTGCGGTCCTGACGGTCCGCAGCGTGGATCGCCTGCCGCACGCAGAAACCGTAGGTGCCGCCCTTGCCTTGAAGAACGGCGTCGGCCACCTGTGCTTCACGCGCCTGGGGATCCGCTGCTCTCCAGTGCGTCGAGCATGACCAGGGCCTCGTGCAGGCCGCGCGGGCGCAACTGCCCGGGGCGCGGTGCGCGGCCCCAGCCGGGGCCGGTGAGCATGACTTTGCTGCGGGTGCGGGCGCCGCGGACGCCCCAGTGGGTGGAGGCGATGTGCTGGGCCAGCTCGATGGCTGCCGTCGCCGCGGACTGGGACCACAGCACGACCGCACTCGGCCCGACGCGTTGCACCGCGGCCAGCAGTGCCTGCGCCGGGACCGCGCCGCCCAGCATGAGGGTGGCGACGCCCCGTTCGGCGAGCGCGGCGTTGAGCGCCTCCAGCGGCAACGTGTGCTGTTCTCCGGGCACGCAGGCGAGGATCACGGGAGCCGAGGACGACGACGTCCTGGTGGCCGCGGCACTCACGTAGACGTGCCGGATGGTCGCTGAGATGTGCCATGACAGGAGGTGCTCGACCTCGACATAGCGTTGGCCGGCCGACTGCCACTTGCGTCCGACGGCCTGCAGGGCCGGAGCCAGGATCTCCTCCCACGCCACGACCAGCCCGTGGGTGCGCACGGATGTCGTGAGTTGCTGCTGTACCGCTGCGGCGTCCAGCCGCACGGCGGCGCGCGCGAGACCCTTGCATTCCTGGCGCACGGTTCCGAGCGGCAGGCCGCTGCCTGAGCGTGAGGCGTAGGGGGAGCCGGACTCGTCGTCCGCAGCGCGGGGGAGTGCGGCGGGCGTCTGGTGTGCGGGGTGCCCGGGGATGAGGTTCTTGGCGGCCCGAGCGGCTTCCCCCGGCGGAATGCCGGCGGCGGCCAGCCGGCACATCTCGAGGACCATGGCGACGTCGTCGGGTGTCCACCTGCGGTGGCGTCCCTCGGTCCGGGCTGCCGGGCCGAGACCGTACCTGCGGTCCCAGGAGCGCAGTGTCGTGGGCGACACGCCCAGACGTCTGGCGAGCGAACCGGTCGTCACCCCGGCCTCAGCGGGAATCCCTGCCCCCGGTTCGTTCACGTCCATGAGGAAGTCCCGACGTCACTCGGCACGCTGAATTCCGATCACGATGGCCTCCCGTTCGGTCCTGCACTCGCCTTCCCCGGCATGATCTGTTCCTCCTTCGGATGCTTGACGGATGCACCAACGGGCCGTGACCCGCATCCGAGCGGTGGCCCGCCGCCGAAGCAGACGAGAAAGCGATCGTCGTCGTTGCAGGAGGTGCGGCATGGACATGTGCGGCGCACGGATCCTGGTCCCCGGCGCCACCGGACGGCTCGGCGCTGCTCTGGTCACCCGTCTGCACGCCCTCGGAGCACGCCCCGCCCTCGCAGGTCGCAGCCCCGACGCGCTCGCCCGCGTCTCGGCGCTCTGTGGAGGAGCCCCCGCCCGGACGTTCGACGCGTGGGACCTCGACCGCTGCGCGCTGACCGTGCACTGGGCGGAGACCGAGCTGGGCGGCCTGGACGGCGTCGTCGTATGCCTGGGTGTCGCCGCGTTCGGCCCTGCCCCCGAGATCAGTGACGCCGTCGCCGAACACCTCATCGCGGTCAACGCACTGGCCCCGATGGCGTTCCTGCGTGCCGCCGCGCCCCGGATCGGCGAGGGAGGCGTCCTGGCCGCTGTCACCGGGGTCGTCGCCGAGGTGGCTCCGGCCGGGATGGCGGACTACGCCGCAGCCAAAGCGGCGCTGGCCACCTGGCTCACGGCGGTGCGGCGGGAACAGCGGCGCAGAGGTGTGAGTGTGCTGGAGATCAACCTCCCGCACATGGACACGGGCTTCGCCCAGCGAGCCGTGCACGGCCAGGCGCCGCGCCTGCCGCAGGGACTGCCCGTCGAGGACGCCGTGGACGCCGTCGTGGCGGCTCTGTCCGACGGCGCCCGCCTGGTGCGCCCGGGAACCGTCGCCCCGCTCGAAGTGGTCCGGTAGGACCACCACGCCCAGGAGCCGTGGTCCGAGGCTCTGGGCCCTGCGACGCGTGCTGTTCGGGCAGGGCCTGTGCGACCGGCTGCTGCTGGTACGTCGGTGACGCGGTGCTGTCCGCTGTCTCCTGCCGATGTACGCCGTCTGCGGCGCCCCGCACCGCAAATTCGATGCAGAGACGATGCGAGTTGTTCAGCTTGCATCGAATGCGCACTGTAGAGGAACAGTCGTCGCTCTCGGCGACCACGATGCCCGGTGGAGGAGGAGTCATGACGACCGCACAGCGAACCAGCGCGGACATCGACGACAGCGCGTTGGCCGACGCATTCCTCAGGGGGGACGAGGCCTGCCTGGCGACCATGTACGAGCGGTGGGGTTCCCTCGTGTTCAACCTCGCCCGGCGTTCGCTGGGGGACGTCAGGGAAGCCGAGGACGTCACCCAGGTGGTCTTCCTCGCCGCGTGGCGAGGGCGGGCAGGGTACAGTCCGGACCGCGGGGCCCTGCCCGGGTGGCTCACGGGCATCACCCGGCGCAAGGTCGCCGACGCGCTGGCGGCCCGCACTCGCCGCACCGAACTCGTCGCCGCCGCGGGCGCCCAGCTGTTGCTGAGGGCCACCGACGAGGCCGTGCGGCCGGAGGCCGCCGTCGACCGCGTCCTGCTCGCGGACGAGATGTCGCAGCTTCCGGCACCGCAACGCCGGGTGCTCAACCTGACCTTCTACGACGACCTCACCCAGACCCAGATCGCCGAACTCACCGGCTGGCCCCTGGGCACGGTCAAGAGCCACACCCGCCGCGGCCTGCGCCGCCTCGCCTGCCGTCTCCGCGAGGAGAACCTCATCGCATGCGCCGCGTGATATCGATGCGCAATCGATGCGTGTGATTCGATGATCACTTTTCGTCCATGACCCCCTGCATCCGGTCCCCGGTGGCCAACTGGGCGCTCACCTCGAACCGCGGGCGTTTCGGTGCACGGACGGCGACGGTTCGGCCGGATGTCTTCGCCGTGACGTCCCCGCTGACCGTCAGGCTCGTGACGGCGCGGCTCCCGGCCGCCAGGGCGTACCAGTTGCCTCTGGGGGAGCGCCACACCGTGCCGGCCACGATGTGTTGGCCGAAGCGGCTGCAGAGCGCGGTCGACCGGACCCGCGACACGGGACGGGCCGGTGCTTTCGCCCCCTCGGCGGCCACCCGTAGGGTCACCGCCACATGACCGGGGCCGCGCCAGGACGACTCACGCATGCACGTCCACACCGCCCGGCCGCCGCCGTCGGGAAGATCCTGTTCGGCGAAGTCCCATGCGTTGACCGCGCGGGTGTCCGTGTCACGCAGGTCGGAGAGGGCGCACGCCTGGTGGGACCAGGCCACCAGGGCGGCCGGCCCCGTGGCCTCCCTCGGCTGGCGGGGCGGTGGCGTTCCGTGTCCCGGCAGCGGCGTGAAGGTCAGGTGCACGGGGGACAGGTCACCCAGTCCGGCGAGCAGAAAGGCGTGGCGCTCGGCGATCCGCGCCGAAGAACGCAGTTGCAGTACCGGGCGGCTGTCGCAGCCGCCCTCGCTTCCTGCGGTGAACGGGACCGGCTCGCTCACGCCGTCCTCGGTCGTGTCCAGCGCGGTTGCGAGGACATCGGGGCGCAACAGGTCCCGGGACTGCACCTCGGCCACCCAGGGGGCGATCAGGTAGCGGGCACCGCTGCTCTTGGAGCTGAGCCTGACGGCCGCCGCGGTCGTCACGTCCGCGTCGTCCACCCGGGCCACATCGAGCCGGGTACGGGCCTGTGACCGCAGGTCCTCCTGGTAGCGGGCCAGGCGCTGTCCGTCGTACAGCAGGACCACGGCGTGTGCGTCGACCTCGCCCGCGTAGAGCAGCTGGGGTGCGGACAGAGGCGGGGCCGCGGAGGTGGCGGCCGCGGTGACGACCCGTGTACCGGAGCCCGGTCGCGACCACGTGGACAGCGCGCGGCTCAGGAGTTGTTCATCCTCCACCCGGGAACCGCGGGGCGGCCAGGCGGTGAAGTCGATGCGCGCGGTGTTGTCCCACCGGCCGGCCGGAGCGCGGGTGAGATCCGCTGCTCGCAGGCCGGAAGCGGCCGCGGGCAGCGCTGTCGTGGGTACCGGGGCCGGGTCGGGGGCGAGCTGGGCCAGCAGCAGCGCGCCGGTCAGCAGACCGGCCAGACACGCCACCAGAGCCAGCCGGGTCCGATGCCTGCGCCGCAGCAGGTCGGTCGGAGTCGCCTGCAGGACGCAGGCGTCGAACTCCTCCGAGACCGCCAGGGTCCGGGCCGCGCCGACTTCGTCCGCCGCGAAGGCACGGCAGTCCCGCACAGCGCCGTCGGCGTCTTCGGCCCCGGCCGCCTCGAGCACGTCGACAGCAGCGTCGTGCGGCAGGCCGTGGACCGAGCACAGCACGAACGCGGCCCGCGCCTCGGCGGACAGACCGGCCAGGGCACGCGTCAGGGACAGCGCTTCCGCTCCGCCCGGTCGGGGGAACAGCCTGAGTCCCAGCACGATCGGAAGACGTGGCAGCAGAGCCCGTGGGGGAGCGAGCCGTGCCGGCCACAGCGCGGGACGCCGGTCGTAGGCGAAGACGCCGCGCAGCACCGTCACGAGATACGACTCTTCCGGACGGGCGTGATGGTTGTCGGAGCGGCGGGGCGAGGGCACGGACCGTGCCCGTGCCAGGCGGGCGCTGGGCAGCGCGCGCTGCACCACCCAATGGGCCACGGTCACCTTCTGGTGCCTGCCCAGCGACGCGGGAAGCGTGATGTACGCCAGACGTACCAGATCGGCGTATTGGTGGACGAGAGCGTTTTCGGCTTCCGAGACGGGCGTGTCGAGACGCTCGGTGCGCTGTCGAAGTGAGCCAAAACGCATGGGTGGCAGGCCTTCCGGAGGGAGACACGCTGGCGGTGCTCCCGTTCAAACGAGTGAATCCCCAGCCGGTCACTCCCGACCTGTCCGATGATCGTTTCGGGATGGGGTGCTCGCTTGTCCAGTGCGTCGGGTGACGAGGCCGACGTCCGGCAGGTGTCAAATTCCCGCGCTTCGGTTGCCTGTTGGGTCTCTGCGTGCCGAGCGCTCTGTCGAGAGCCGGTGCCCGACATCGAGACTTTGTCCTAGTCATGGAAAAAGTCGAAAGATCGGATGCGAAAGGGGTTACGCGTCCGCACGAAGGCCGCTAACTTCCTTGAAATGAACCGGTCATACACAGGTGGCCGGTTCAACGGCGCGACGGCGCGCGCCTGTTCTCCCCTCGACGGGACCGATCGTGTCCCGCTGTCACCCCCACCCCCTCGGGAGACTCTGTGCGCACAAGACTGCTCAGACCCAGGTTCGTCCGCACGTTGGCACTGGCGGTGGTGTGTGCCGTCGGCGTCCTGGCCCCAGGCACCGCGAGTGCCGCGCCGCCGGACCCGGCGGCCGGCGCGAGCGCGGCGGCCCCGGCGTTCCAGCAGGTCACGCTCGCCAAAGGCGTGGCCGAGACAGGCGAACCCATGACCCTGACCGTCCTGCCGGACCGGTCGGTACTGCACACCTCGCGCGACGGCACCGTCCGGCGGACCGACGCCAACGGCAACACCGCCGTGGCGGGCAAGCTCACCGTATACAGCCACGACGAGGAAGGCCTGCAAGGCATCGCGGCGGACCCGGGCTTCGCGGCCAACCGCTTCGTCTACCTGTACTACGCACCTCAGTTGAGCACACCCGGCGGGGACGCCCCGTCCGACGGCGCCGCCTCCGACTTCACGCCGTTCGACGGCGTCAACCGGCTCTCCCGGTTCGTGCTGAAGGCCGACAACACCCTCGACCTGGCCAGTGAGAAGAAGATCCTCGACGTTCCCGCTTCCCGCGGCATCTGCTGCCACGTCGGCGGGGACATCGACTTCGACGCGGCCGGCAACCTGTACCTGTCGACGGGCGACGACAGCAACCCGTTCGCCTCGGACGGTTTCACCCCGATCGACGAGCGCGCCTCCCGCAACCCCGCCTACGACGCCCAGCGTTCCGCGGGCAACACCAACGACCTGCGCGGAAAGGTGCTGCGCATCAAGGTCAACGCCGACGGGACGTACACGATCCCGAGCGGCAACCTCTTCGCGCCCGGCACTGCCAAGACCCGCCCCGAGATCTACGCGATGGGATTCCGCAACCCCTTCCGCATGAGCGTCGACAAGGCCACCGGCATCGTCTACCTCGGTGACTACGGTCCTGACTCCGGTACCGCCTCGGCCGGGCGGGGCCCCGAGGGCCAGGTCGAGTTCAACCGCATCACCAAGGCGGGCAACTACGGCTGGCCGTACTGCACGGGCCGCAACGACGCCTACGTCGACTACGACTTCGCCGCCAACACCTCGGGAGCCACGTTCAACTGCTCGGCGCCCAGGAACACCTCACCGAACAACACCGGTCTCACGGACCTGCCCGCGGCACAGCCGGCCTGGATCCCCTACAACGGGTCCTCCGTACCGGAGTTCGGCGGCGGTTCGGAGTCCCCGATGGGTGGCCCCGTCTACCGCTACGACGCCGCGTCGACCTCGGAGGTCAAGTTCCCGCAGGAGTACGACGGCGACTTCTTCGCGGGCGAGTTCGGACGCCGCTGGATCAAGCGCATCGAGGCGGGAACCGACGGCACCGTGCAGTCCATCAACCCCGTCACCTGGAGCGGCACCCAGGTGATGGACATGGCCTTCGGACCGGACGGCGCCCTGTACGTCCTGGACTACGGCACCGGCTACTTCAACGGCGACGAGAACTCCGCCCTGTACCGCATCGAGTACGCCACCGACGGACTCGCGCCGACCGCGCAGGCCAAGGCCGACACCACCTCCGGCGTGGCGCCCCTGACCGTCTCCTTCTCCTCGACTGGCAGCTCGGATCCGGACGGTGGCGCTCTCAGCTACGCCTGGACCTTCGGGGACGGGGCCACCTCCACGGCCGCCGGCCCCTCCCACACCTACACCACCAACGGCCAGTACACGGCCACGCTGAAGGTCACGGACCCGACCGGAAAGACCGCGACCGCGTCCGTGCAGATCACGGTCGGCAACACCGCGCCCACCGTACGGCTCGACCTGCCCGCGAACGGCAGCATCTACGACTTCGGGGCGGCGATTCCGTTCAAGGTCACGGTGACCGACCCGGAGGACGGCACCATCGACTGCTCCAAGGTGAAGGTGTCGTTCATCGTCGGACACGACAGCCACGGCCATCCGCAGACCTCGGCCACCGGCTGCACCGGAACACTCCAGACCCTGGCCGACGGCGAACACGACCCCAACGCCAACATCTTCGGCGTCATCGACGCCGAGTACACCGACAAGGGCGCAGGCGGCCAGCCCGCGCTGACCACACGCGACCAGCACGTCATCCAGCCCTCCCACCGGCAGGCCGAGCACTACGGCAACTCCTCCGGCGTGGACGTCATCACCCACGCCGGCGCTCACGGCGGCAAGACCGTCGGAAACATCGAGAACGGCGACTGGATCTCCTTCACGCCGTACGCCCTCGCCAACACCACCGCATTCACCGCCCGAGTCTCCTCGGCGGGCGCGGGTGGCACCCTCGAGGTCCGCTCCGGATCACCGACCGGAACCCTCCTCGGAACAGCGACCGTACCCGTCACGGGGGGCTGGGAGACCTTCCAGGACGTGACCGCCACTCTGGCCAACCAGCCCAGCGGCACCACCCAGCTGTACCTCGTCTTCAAGGGCGGCAGCGGCGCCCTGTTCGACGTGGACGAGTTCTCCTTCACCACCTCCGGCGCAGGAACGCGCACCGGCGCGGTGAAGGGCGTCAACGGCAAGTGTCTCGACGTGAACAATGCGGGGACGGCGGACGGTACGCAGGTGCAGTTGTGGACGTGCAACGGCAGCGGTGCCCAGAGCTGGACGGTCGCTTCGGACGGTTCGGTGCGGGCGTTGGGCAAGTGCCTGGACGTGTCCGGTGGGGCCAGTGCCGACGGCACGAAGATCCAGTTGTGGACGTGCAACGGCACGGGAGCGCAGCGGTGGGCGCCGCAGTCGGACGGGACGGTCCGTAATCCGCAGTCCGGCAAGTGTCTTGATGCCTCCGGCGGTACCTGGAACGACGGCACCCCGGTCCATCTGTGGACCTGCCACACCGGCCCCAACCAGAAATGGACCCTTCCCTAGAAAGGAGGCGACCTGACATGCGTACGCGACTCACAGCGGCCATCGGCCTGTTCACCGGCCTCCTGCTCTGCCTGACCCCGCAAGCCACCGCCGTACCCGAACGGACGGACCAGCCCGCCGGCACCACCCGCCAGGCGGAACCGGCCGCCCTCGCCGCGACCGCCGCGGCGGCCGACCCGGCGTACAAGATCCTCGTGTTCTCCCGCACCGCGGGCTTCCGGCACTCCTCCATCGACGAGGGCGTCGCGGCACTGCGAGCCCTCGGCGCGGCCAACAACTTCACCGTGGACGCCACGGAGGACCCCCAGGCCTTCACCTCCGCCAACCTCGGCCAGTACAAGGCGGTCGTCTTCCTCTCCACGACCGGAGACGTCCTCGGCAGCGCCCAGGAGACCGCCTTCGAGCAGTACATCAACGCCGGCGGCGGATACGTCGGCATCCACGCCGCCGCCGACACCGAGTACGACTGGCCCTTCTACGAAGGCCTGGCCGGCGCCCTGTTCCACTCCCACCCCGCCATTCAGCCGGCCACCGTCAAGATCGAGGACCGGGCCCACGACGCCACCGCCCACCTCGGCACCACCTGGCAGCGCACCGACGAGTGGTACAACTACCGCACCAACCCCCGCACCACCGCACACGTGCTCGCCTCCCTCGACGAGTCCAGCTACACCGGCGGGAACATGTCCGGCGACCACCCGATCGCATGGTGCAAGGACTACCGAGGAGGCCGCTCGTTCTACACCGGCGGCGGTCACACCGAAGAGTCGTACAGCGACCCCGCCTTCCGGCGACACCTCCTGGGGGGCATTCGCTGGGCCGCGGGTATGACCCAGGCGGACTGCCGCCCGGAGAACGGCTACACCAAACTGTTCGACGGCTCCTCCACCAACGGCTGGCGGCAGGCGGGTCCCGGAGGCTTCACCCTCACCGCCGACGGCAGCCTCAGCTCCTACGGCGGCCTGGGCATGCTCTGGTACGCGGCCAAGGAGTTCACCGGCGACTACTCGCTCAAGCTCGACTGGAAAGCCGCGGGCGACGACAACTCCGGCGTCTTCCTCGGCTTCCCCGCCTCCGACGACCCCTGGTCCGCAGTGAACAACGGGTACGAGATCCAGATCGACGCCACCGACGCGTCCGACCGGACCACCGGCGCCGTGTACGGGTTCCGGTCCGCCGACCTCGCGGCACGCGACGCGGCACTGAACCCGCCGGGGGAGTGGAACACGTACGAACTCCGCGTCACCGGCGAACGACTGGAGATCTTCCTCAACGGAGACAAGATCAACGACTTCACCAACACCGACCCCGCCCGCAGCCTCCAGCAGGGCTACATCGGCCTCCAGAACCACGGCGACGGCGACGACGTCGCGTTCCGCAACATCCGGATCGACGCGGAGAACGACACCCCTCCCGGCCCCGTGTCGGGCCCGGTGAAGGGCGTCAACGGCAAGTGTCTCGACGTGAACAATGCGGGGACGGCGGACGGTACGCAGGTGCAGTTGTGGACGTGCAACGGCAGCGGTGCCCAGAGCTGGACGGTCGCTTCGGACGGTTCGGTGCGGGCGTTGGGCAAGTGCCTGGACGTGTCCGGTGGGGCCAGTGCCGACGGCACGAAGATCCAGTTGTGGACGTGCAACGGCACGGGAGCGCAGCGGTGGGCGCCGCAGTCGGACGGGACGGTCCGTAATCCGCAGTCCGGCAAGTGTCTTGATGCCTCCGGCGGTACCTGGAACGACGGCACCCCGGTCCATCTGTGGACCTGCCACACCGGCCCCAACCAGAAATGGACCCTCCCCTGACCCACTGAGGCCCCCGGAAACCCCGGTCAACGTGCTGTAGCGGCGGGTACGCCCGCCGCTACAGCACATGCCGTTCGGCATCCGGCCGTATTACGTCTGGTCGCGGGAAGGGCGTTCGCCGGGGGCCCGTTCCATGAACGCGCCCCCGGCGCGGCGCCCATCCACTCCGGTGCTGGTCGTAGTCGGCTTCAGCTCGCAGTCGGGACCGCGCGGTCGTGCCGGCTGAGGCCCGCTGTGATCACATGTCGAGCACCCGTCGGGTCTCGGCGGCGATCTGCTGGGTTTCGCCGGTCGCGACCACGAGGACCGGGACACTGCTCCCCGGATGATCGATGCGTCGAATGCCTTCCCGCATCAGATCTTCCAGGTCGGGGACGAGCAGCCCGCCTCGTACACCGAGAACAGTCAGGGCCGAGCAGATCTCCTCGCGTACCTCGGGCTGGTCTTCGCCGATCTCCCCGGTGAAGACCAGCGCGTCCAGCCGGTCCAGCGAGGCGGCCATCGAGGCGATGCCCCTGCGGCAGCTGAGTGTGAACGTCGCCAGCGCCAATGCGGCCGCGGCATCACCCTCCGCGCGGGCGCGCACCAGGTCCCGGGTGTCACCCGAGGTACCGGAGAGGCCGAGCAGACCGGAATGCCGGTGCAGTGCGTCATCCAATTCGTCCGTGCTCAGACCGTGTCGCCGCTGCAGCCACAGCAGCGCGCCGGGGTCGAGGCTGCCACTGCGCCGACTCATCACCAGGCCCTCCAGCGGCGTAAGGCCCATCGTGGTGTCCACGCTGCGTCCGTTCCGGACGGCGCACGCCGAGCAGCCTCCGCCCAGGTGCACGAGTACGACCTGGAGGATGCCGACGGGTCGTCCCAGGGCCTGAGCCGTCCTCTCCAATGCCCACGCGTAGGAAAGCCCGTGGAAGCCGTACCGGCGCAGCCCGTGTTCGGCTCGCCAACGTTCCGGCACGGCGTACGTGCGCGCCGGTGCCGGCAGATCCCTGTGAAAGACAGTGTCGAAGCAGGCGACATGAGGAACGTCGGGCAGGAGTTCTTGTGCGGCATCGACCACAGGCAGAGCGGGGGTCACGTGCAGCGGCGCGAGATCCGCGACATCCGCCAGCAGAGCCCGTACGCGTGCGTCGATCAGCGTGTGCCCAGTCAGGTGCGGACCGCTGTGGACGATGCGGTGACCAACCGCCGCAGGAGCGGGGACCTCGGTGAGGAAGTCCCGCAGTTCCGCCGCCGCTGCGGGCCCAGGGGGCTCCGAGGCGTCTCGATCCGCCACCCGTTCACCGTCCGCCGCGAACAGAGCGATGTGAAGACTCGAAGATCCGGCATCGAGGACCAATACGTAACCATCACGGCTCGCGGGGGAGCGGTCAGGACTCATCACACACCTCCAGGGCACTCGCGTCCTCCGGCACGGTGCGCCCGTCATGGAGCAGCGGGCTCAGCCCGGGTTCCCCGCATCGCTTCGCGCCACTCCGGCAGCGCAGAGTCTCCGCCTCTGCTCGCGGAACGGTAAGAACTCGGCAGGTCGCGGACGTCCCGGGACCCAGCAGTGACGACCTGCCAGGCCGTGCCGTTGACGAACCCGACGGCCGCGATGGCGAAGACGTCCGCCACGGCGCGCACCATGCCCAGGATCCGGTGGACGTGCTCAGCCCTGGCATCGCGTAGCGCTCGTGTCTGGATTCCTTCCCAAGCGCCCGTCGGCCGGCAACGGGGAACCAGAGGTCTTCGTCCTGCGTGGCCTGTGCCTGACGACGCCGGCCGCCGTCTGCCGCAGCCAGCGCCGCGGACGCCGGGAGCCCAGGCCAGCGCGGCACAGAGCGAGCCCTGTGCTCAGAATCGGCCTCGGTGCGGGCCGGGTTGTGTTCCTCCTGGCTTGGCAGGTCGGTGAGGGAGACGCCCATACGCCAGTCGTCGTCCTCCGGGCGGGTGCCGACGTTTCGGCCAGGTGGGCCACGTCGATCAGCTTGTTCGCCGCCGGAGCCCTCACCCACCTCGGTGCGCGGGCCCTGATCCGTCATCTTCCGCGGCCACGGCCGCCCGCACCCGTTGTTCCTCGCGAGCTGAGCCGACGTCCCGTTCCAGGGGCGTGCGGTATACAGCTGCCGCGAGGTCCTCCAGGGCCTGCTTCTGCAGTTCCGCCCCGCGCCGTAGCACCGGGCTCCGGTCCCCGGCGTCCTCCCACGCGCGGAGCGCCTCCTCCACACGCTCCCAGTCCGGATTCCTGTGCTCGCGCACGTCGACCGCCGCCTGTGCGATGTCCGTCTCCAGAGCGTCGGCGAGCCGCTCCGCCTCGGGGGCGAAGCGGCTGTCGGCCCGCGGGACGTGGCTCTCCATGACCATCGCCGCCCGGTCGAACCCCTTGAGAGCCTCCTGCGCCTCCTCCGCCTCGCGCGCCGTCAGCCCCCTGGGGCGGACCGGTTCCTGCCTCGCCTGGTCGTAGGCGTCCTGCCAGGCGGCACGTGCCTCCCTGCTCGCCAACAGAGCCCTGCGCATGTCGGCGCGATGCTCCCGAGTCGGTTCGGCGTAGCTGCGGAGCACGGCGGCCGCGTAGCGGCCATTGGCGGCGAGCCAGTCCGCAAGCCGGCCCGACAGCCGGAGGGTCTCCCATGCGGGGAACATCACGTACGCCAGCATTGCCAGAGCCCCGCCGAGCAGGGTGAGCACCACCCGCTCCGGGACTGTCTGCTCCCATGCCTGCCCGCCCATGCCGAGCAGGAAGACGACATACGCGGCGGTGAAGCACTGGGAGTAGGCGTAGCCGGTACGAAGCAGCGTGTACGACAGGCCCGCCGAGACCACCGCCAGCGCGCCGAACACCTGGGCGTCCGGCCCCAGAGCCTGCACCATCCCGGTGGCGATCGCGACTCCCGCCAGGGTCCCGGCGAGACGGGCCACCGCACGCGCGTACGTCCGGTGGAAGTCCGGCCGCATCACCATCACCGAGGCGATGGGCGCCCAGTAGCCGTGGTCCACGGGTAGCCGGGAAGCGATCAGATAGCCGAGCGTGGCCACCGCCGCCAGGCGGACGGCGTGCCGGAACACGGGTGAGTCCCGGCGGAGCTCACGGCGGACCGCCCGGATGACGACCGGGAGCAGACGGAACATGGTCGGACGCACCAGGAACTGGGCGCTATCGGGTCCGCGCAGCGTAGGCACTTTGTCGCGCGCGCCGCCGCTCCCGGCGATCTCCAACGTCTCGGCGAGCAGTTCCACGAGCCGTTCGGCGGCCTGCCGCGCGGGCCCCTCCAGCACCTCGTGCTCCTCGTCGATGTGCAGGACTTCCGTGGTCCCGGCCGGCACCTCGGCGGGAATACCACGTCGGACCGTACGGGCGGCCGCATCCAGGACACTGGCAGCCGCGTCGAGCAACTCCCGTGCGCGGTCCCGCCCGGGCCCCTCCACCGGGGCGCCGACGTCGGGGTCGGCGAGCGCGGCGACGACCGGCAGAATGCGCTCGGCGAGGCCCCGGGGGCCGTGAAGGACGGGGGGACGGGTGCGGGCCTGTGAGGGCGTCACGGCAGCCGCGTCCCGGGCCGTCATCAACGGCTCCGGTTCGAACGGGGCGGTGGGGTCGTGCCGCAGACGGCGGGCGTAGTCCGCCACGGCGGCCAGGGCGTCGGCGAGCGCGTCACGATGCGCCCCCCAACGGCGGATCGGGAACAGCAGGATCAGCACGGCCTGCACCACGCCCCCGAGCGCGATGACCCCGGCGTGCTCCAGGGCTCGTCCGACACTCGTGGGCAGGGTGATGGTCACCAGCATGCTGCCGACCGTCGTCGCCGCGACGATCCCAGCGGTCGATCCGAGGGCCCACGCCATCCCCGCGGCAAAGGCCCATACGGCCAGCAGAGGGAGGAACGTCACGAGTCGCCCCGCCGCCAGGTAGCCCACGAAGGTACTGAGCGCCAGACCGGCACCCGCACCGAGCGCGATCACCTTGCGCGGACGCCAGGTGCGCTGGAAGGTGGCCCCACCCGCAGAGAAGGCACCGAGGGCGGCGGACGCGGCATACGCAGGGGAGACCAGCCACAGCGCCGAGCCGATGACGATCGCCACCCCAGCGGCCGTGCGCAGCGCGAGCAGGGGCTCCAGCCGCGTCTCCTCGATCGTGAGCCCTGATCGCACGACCTCCCCGAAGGTCCGCAGCCACCTCACGCTGTGAGCCTAGCCGGAACGCCCCGCCGGGTCGCGCCGGCCGAGCCGCCGCCTCCTGACGGTGCCGCGCTCTGCGGACGCGCGCCCCCGGGCCGCCACCTGCACCCGCCGGCCGACCTGGCACCCTCACGTACAGGGCGATCGATGACCACACCCCGGCGCCGCACGGTCGGCCCAGCGGCCGCTGGCTTCGAACGAGTCTTCTGCCGGTACGGACAGCCGACGACGGTCGCGAAGCGAGCCAGGAAGCGGCGAGGACCTGCCCTACCGGGGCAACACCCACCCCGTCCTCGCCATGATCAGCCCGCCGAGGCACATCGCGTCGCTGTCGCTGTCATGCTCGGCCTTCCGCTGTGCGTCGCCCGCCGCGTGTGATGACCGGTACGCCGGCCAGCGGTGAGCGGCCATACCCCGCGCGCCCGGAAGCCGTTTTCGCCGGTACCGGTTCACTTCGACGACTGGTCACCATGGTCGTCCTCGAGCGTGCGACGACGTTCCTGTTCGCGTTTGGAGTAGGCGGCTGCCCGGATCGCCTCGTCGCTCTCCAAGCCTGAACCCAGCGCGCCGCCCACGGTGGCGACCGAAGCGACGAACCAGGACAACGTCAAGTACTCCTCGGCGTGCAGCGGGTTTCGTGTCGCGGAAGCAAAGACTTGGTCGTTGAGGATGAACAGCGCCCACACCCAGTTGATGACCATCAAACCCACGTAGCAGACGAGCACCCCGATACCCACGGTCACGACCGTCGAGGCGTTGTAGAGCCGCGCCCTCTGCTTCGCCTCCCGCGACCTATCCGCTGACCGATGCCACAGCTCCGCGTCCACGATCAGCCAGCCGATCATGATCGCAACAGACCCTGCCATGGCGATCACGAGGCGTGGCGTGCTCAGGGACGCGGCCAGGCTCCAGACGGTGGAGTTCACGGTGGCGACCGCTCCCGTGGCGAGCGCGGCCGCCAGGGCTTTCGACAAGCCCGGCACCAACCGCCACGGCCGGTTGGCGCGGACCATACCGACGAGCACCCGCAGGTAACCGCGCGGCCCGCCGACGACGTATCGAAGATCGTCTGTCCCCTTCTCACGCGGCTGACTTCGCGGAGGTCCTTCAGATCCCGTGGTTTGCGGACCCGCCAAACCAAGCACGGCTTCTTCGACGGCCCGCCGGGCCCTCGTCTGCAGCCGCAAGCCCCCCAGCGAAGGAAGAGAGAGCAGTGCCAAGCCGTGTTCGTGATCCAGATTCACGGCGAGCCTGCGGCCGTGTGAGTGCAGCGGAAGGTCGGTGAGGGCCACAACGATGTCCCAGTTCTCCGCACTCCCACGGTCCATGATCCGGCGCATCAAGGTGGGCGGGTCCTCCGTCCCGGAGGTGAAGGGCTCACTGACCACCTCGACATCGAACCGTCGCCCCTGGCCCGACTTGTCGGAGAGCCGAGCAGAAAGTGTCCGGGCCAAGCGTCGCGCGACCTCCGTCGGCGCGTCCGGATCGGCAAGGAGAGCCACGACCGTAACGTCCTGAGACGACACCCGCATGACTGGACCCTCCTCGCCGACTGCCCCGCGATCGAAGTGCCCAGGATGCCCCCGGGGTAACGGCGACGCTGTGTGACACGCTGGCTTCCGCCGGCAGGCGCAGGCGGTACCGCGGATCTCCTCGGCTTCCCAGCACGGGGGCCGCGGCCACCACCGGGACACGACCGCGTGCGTCACGCGAACACCCGCTCCGCCTCGGCCTCGAACTCCGTCAGTGGATTACGTGCCCAGCCAACTGGCCTGTCCTGCAGCGCGCCACCACGGTGGCGTCGGACGGGCGTGGCCATGGCCATCGACTCCTTCTCCTTCTTGTGCTCTCGTCGCCCGCAGGGCTTCATGCGAGCCAAGCGGACTGTTTCGGACGGGTGTGCGGGGAGGTGTCGGTGCCGCCGGGCGTGGCCGTGTGCCCCAGGTAGCGGTGCACGAAGTGGATGCTCATCGCGCCTTCGCCGACCGCGGAGGCCACGCGCTTCACCGAGCCGCTGCGGAGGTCGCCGGCGGCGAAGACA
The DNA here is from genome assembly GCF_044742595.1 of Streptomyces sp. NPDC087859. Taxonomy (NCBI): domain Bacteria; kingdom Bacillati; phylum Actinomycetota; class Actinomycetes; order Kitasatosporales; family Streptomycetaceae; genus Streptomyces; species Streptomyces sp. NPDC087859. The sequence goes on from NZ_JBIUUU010000005.1 coordinate 277,076, forward strand.
CCGGGCAGGCTGGTCTCCAACGTCAGGCAGTCGCGGCCCTGGCTCTGCCAGAGTTCAGGAACGGAGCAGGCCTGTGCCTCCGCGCCGGTGAGCACGAAGCCGCGCGCGTCGAGGGCGAGCACACCGGACAGCCAACCGGTGTGCGGATCGGCGCCGGTGAAGACGAACAGGGCCCGCACCTCGAGGTGGCGGTGCTCGCCCGTACGGTGGTCGACCACGGTGACCGCCTCCAGCGTCTTGTCGCCGAGTGCCTCGGTCACCTCGGTGTGCAGCAGCACTCGCACTCGGGGGTGCCGCTCGATCTGATCGATCAGGTAGCGGGACATGTGCGCCTCGAGGCTCGGCCCACGGACGAGCAGCAACACCTGCGGTGCGTACCCGGCCAGGAAGAGCACCGCCTGGCCTGCGGAGTTGCCGCCGCCGACCACCGCCACCGGGTCGGTACGGCACTGCTGGGCCTCGTAGACGGTCGCCGAGTAGTGCACGCTCGCGCCCTCCAACGGCTCGATGCCGGGCACATCGAGGCGGCGGTAGCGGGCACCGGTGGCCAGGACGACGGTACGGGCGGTGACCTCGCTGCCGTCGGCGAACCCGACGGCGTAGTGGCCGTCCCGCCGTTCGAGCCGGGCCGCCTCCGCCGGGATGCTGATCCGAGCGCCGAACTTTTCCGCCTGGAGCACGGCGCGCTCGGTGAGTTCGGCGCCGGAGATGCCGGAAGGGAAGCCGAGCAGATTCTCGATGCGGGACGACGTCCCGGCCTGGCCGCCGGTGGCCAGCGCCTCGACCACGGTCGTGCCGAGGCCTTCCGAGGCGGCGTTCACCGCGGCGGCGAGACCGGCCGGGCCGGAGCCGACAATGAGGAGATCGCCGCGGCCGTTGCCCGCTTCCAGGGCCGGCAGGCCGATGAACCGGGCCAGTTCGGCGTTGCTCGGATTGCGCAGCAGGGTCGTGTCCCGCCAGATCACCAGCGGCGTCTGCTCCGGGCCGACCCCGAAGCGACGCAGCAGCGCCTCGGCCTCCTCGTCCGCCTCCAGATCGATCCAGCGGTGCGGCAGCCGGTTGCGGGCGGCGAATTCGCGCAGCCGCCGGGTGTCGGGCGAGTAGCGCGAGCCGATGATGCGGAACCCGGCGCCCTGCCCGACGAGCAGAGCACGGCGGCCCAGGCAGGCGCGCAGCACCGCATCACCAAGGGCGGAGTCACGGGTCACCAGGTCACGCAGCTGGTCCATGGACAGGGCGAGGATCTCGCCGGGGTCCCTGACTACTGCGGTGTAGAAGGCCACCTGTCCGTTGAGGAGGCCGAGTTCGCCGATGAAGCGGCCAGGGCCGTGCACCCGCAGCAGGCGTTCACCGGGCGTGCCGTAACCCTCGACGACGGCGAGCGAACCACTGAGGACCACGTAGAACACCTCGCACCGCTCGTCCTCCCGGATCAGCACGTCACCGGCGTCGACAGCGCGCCGCCGGCCATGCTGCGCCAGGCGGGCGATCTGGTCGTCCGACAGGCGGGGATAGGCGCCGTAGATGTCAGGCGTCTCGAAGGGGACGCTCTCCTCCTCCTCGTCGGGCACCGGCGCTGCGCCGGGCCGCGTCTCGTCGCCGGGCATCACGCGAACGCCTCATGGATGTAGCACCACCGCCAGTCCTCGCCGGGCTCGAACGACTGCACGATCGGATGGGCGTCGGCAGCTGCGTGCTTACGGGCGTGCTTGTTCGGTGAGGAGTCGCAGCAGCCGACGTGGCCACAGGTCAGGCAGAGCCTGAGGTGGACCCACGGGGAGCCGAGCAGCAGACACTCCTGGCACCCTTCTGGGGTCAGTGGCTGGACCGGCCGGACCAGCGCGAGGTGGGGGTCTGCGTGCAGGGTCATGTGGATCACCCTTCCCGGGCCGCGATCGACTGCTCCACCCACCGCCGCAGGGCAGGGGCGGGTGCGGCACCCGCCTGCCGGGCGATGGTCTGTCCCTTGTCGAGGACCAGCAGCGTCGGTACCGCCTGGACCTCGAACCGCTGGGCCAGGCGCGGGTTCTTGTCGATGTCGACCTTGACGAGCTTGATCGTTCCTGCCAGATCGGTGGCGACCTTCTCGAGCGCGGGGCTGACCATGCGGCAGGGGCCGCACCAGGTGGCCCACAGGTCGACGACGACGGGGACGGTGGCCTGCTCGACGACGTTGGTGAAGTCGTCGTCGCCCGCGTCGGCGATCCACGGCAGCGGCTGCTTGCAGTTGCCGCAGGTGGGGCGGCCCTCGGCGGCCACCGGCACGCGGTTGGTGCGCCCGCAGTGAGGGCAGGTGACGGTGGTGGCTTGCACGGTACTCATGCCGCCCTCGCTCCCTGCGCGTCCTCGGGCTGGTCGTAGGTGACCACCAGTTCTCCGTGCTCGGCGTCGACGCGGACTCGTGCGCCGTCCTGGACGTCGCCGCGCAGCAGGGCGCGTCCGACGAGTGTCTCGACCTCGTGGGAGATGTAACGTCGCAGCGGCCGTGCCCCGTACACCGGGTCGTAGCCCTGGTGGGCGATCAACTCGCGGGCCGAGTCGGTGAGTTCGACGGTGATGCGGCGTTCGGCGAGGCGGCGGCGCAGTTCGTCGAACTGCAGCTCCACGATCCGCTCGATCTGCCGCTCGCCGAGCGGCTTGAAGAGCACGATGTCGTCGACGCGGTTGAGGAACTCCGGGCGGAAGTGCCCGCGCAGCTCGCCCATCACCAGGGCGCGGGCGTCCGGCTTGATCTCGCCCTCGGCGGTGGCGCCGTCGAGGAGGTGCTCGGAGCCGATGTTGGACGTCATGATGATCACGGTGTTGCGGAAGTCGACGGTGCGCCCCTGGGAGTCGGTGATACGACCGTCGTCCAGGACTTGCAGCAGGGTGTTGAAGACGTCGGTGTGCGCCTTCTCGATCTCGTCGAACAGCACGACCGAGTACGGCTTGCGGCGTACGGCCTCGGTGAGCTGGCCGCCTTCCTCGTAGCCGACGTATCCGGGTGGTGCGCCCATGAGCCGGCTGACGGTGTGCCGCTCCTGGTACTCGCTCATGTCGAGGCGGACCATGTTCTCCTCGGAGTCGAACAGGGCCGCCGCGAGGGTCTTGGCCAGCTCGGTCTTTCCGACGCCGGTGGGGCCGAGGAAGATGAACGAGCCGATGGGGCGGCGCGGGTCGCGGATGCCCGAGCGGGCGCGGATGATGGCGTCGGCGACGAGCTTGACGGCCTCGTCCTGGCCGATGACGCGCTCGCGCAGGATCTCGTCGAGGCGCAGCAGCTTCTCGCGTTCGCCCTCCTGGAGGCGGGCGACGGGGATGCCGGTCCAGGCGGCGACGATCTCGGCGATCTCCTCCTCGGTGACGACCTCGCGCAGCAGCCGGTTCTGGCCTTGTTTGGCGGCCAGTTGTTCCTCCTCGGCGGTGAGCCGGCGTTCCAGGTCCTGGAGGCGGCCGTAGCGGAGTTCGGCGGCGCGGTTCAGGTCGTAGGCGCGTTCGGCCTCCTCCGCCTCGAGGCGGACCTGTTCCAGTTCCTGGCGCAGTTCCTGCACGCGGCGGATCGCCTGCCGTTCGGCCTCCCACTGGGCGTGTTTGGCGTCGGCCTCGCCGCGCAGGTCGGCCAGTTCCCTGCGCAGTTCCTCCAGGCGGGACTTGCTGGCGGGGTCGGTCTCCTTGGACAGGGCGGCTTCCTCGATCTCCAGGCGGGTGACGCGGCGGGTGATCTCGTCGAGTTCGGCGGGCATGGAGTCGATCTCGGTACGCAGCCGGGCGCAGGCCTCGTCGACGAGGTCGATGGCCTTGTCGGGCAGGAAGCGGTCGGTGATGTAGCGGTGGGAGAGCGTCGCCGCCGCGACCAGCGAGGTGTCCTGGATCTTGACGCCGTGGAAGACCTCGAGGCGTTCGCGCAGGCCGCGCAGGATGGAGATGGTGTCCTCCACACTGGGTTCGTCGACCAGGACCTGCTGGAAGCGGCGTTCGAGGGCGGCGTCCTTCTCGATGTGCTTGCGGTACTCGTCGAGGGTGGTCGCGCCGATCATGTGGAGTTCGCCGCGGGCGAGCATCGGCTTGAGCATGTTGCCCGCGTCCATGGCCCCTTCGGCGGCGCCCGCGCCGACGACGGTGTGCAGTTCGTCGACGAAGAGCAGGATGCGTCCCTGGGCGGCCTTGACCTCGGACAGCACGGCCTTGAGGCGTTCCTCGAACTCGCCGCGGTACTTGGCGCCGGCGACCAGGGAGCCCATGTCGAGGGCGAAGACGACCTTGTCGCGCAGGCCCTCGGGCACGTCGCCGCGGACGATGCGCTGGGCGAGACCCTCGACGATGGCGGTCTTGCCGACGCCGGGGTCGCCGATGAGGACGGGGTTGTTCTTGGACTTGCGGCTGAGGATCTGGGTGACGCGGCGGATCTCGGCGTCCCGGCCGATGACGGGGTCCAGCCGTCCGGACCGAGCCTCGACGACGAGGTCGCGGCCGTACTTCTCCAGGGCCTCGTAGGCCACCTCGGGGTTGGCGGAGGTCACCCGCTGGTTGCCGCGGACCTTGGTGAGCGCGCTCAGGAACGAATCCCGGGTCACGCCGTGCTCCTTCAGTAGCCGCCCGGCGGCGGTCGCCGAGCCCTCCTCCGCCAGGGCCAGCAGCAGGTGCTCCACGGACACGTACTCGTCCTTGAGTCGTTTGGCCTCCCGCTCGGCCGTGTCCAGCAGCCGGGCCAGGCGCTGGGTGACGAAGACCTGGCCCGGCGCCGCGCCCGGGCCGGTCACCTTGGGCCGACGGGAGAGTTCCTCGCGTACGGCCGCGCGCAACTTCTCGGGCTCGGTGCCCGCCTGCTGCAGCAGCCGAGGGATCAGGCCCTCCTCCTGGTCGAGGAGGGCGAGCAGCAGATGCTCGCCGTCGACCTCGGTGTGGCCCAGGCTGCCGGCGGCGCTCTGCGCCTCCTGCAGGGTTTCCTGTGACTTCTGGGTCAGGCGGTTCATGTCCATGGTGGTAGATCACTCCTCATGCCTGCACGCCGCAGTGCGGCTTCGAGCAGGCTGATGCGGTCGAGCAGGTCGAGCACCAGACCGAGGGATGCGTAGTTCAGGCACAGCCCGGTGCGCAACCGCTGGACGCGGGCCAGGGCGGCCGGGGCCGTGGGGGCGAACACCAGCCGTCCCGAGGCGTCCGGGCCGGCGTCCACCAGTCCGAGGGCCACGAACCGACGGATCAGGTCGGGATGGAGGCCTGAGCGGCGGGCCACGGTCTCCAGCGAGAGCTTGGGCACGGGCACGATCGCGTACCGCGCGCCCACCTCGGTCGTGTGTGTGGGGGAGCGGCGGGCCTCGGCCGGTCGGTTGCTCATCACGTCCTCCTGGGGTCGAACGAGGAGACAGCGGCTAGTTCCTCCAGCAGCTCGCGCTCCCGGTCGTTCAGCTGAGGCGGCACCATGATCCGCAGCTCCGCGTACAGGTCTCCGTTCGCGTCGCGCTGGCCCGGCATGCCCTCGCCGCGCAGCCGCAGGCGCCGTCCGCTGGAGGACCCGGCGGGCACGGTCACCTTCGCCGTGGCACCGCTCGGCGTGGGCACCGGAACTGTCGCGCCCAGCGCGGCCTCCCAGGGGGTGACCGGAAGGTTCACGTACACGTCCCGGCCCTCGAGGCGGAACTGGGGGTGCGGCTGGATCCGCACCCGCAGATACAGATCCCCCGCGGAAGCGTCGCCGCTGCCGCGGCCGCCCTCGCCTGCCAGCCGGATGCGCCGGCCGTCGGTGACGCCGGGCGGTACGTCCACCTCGTAGCGCCGCTGCCCGTCGGGCCCGGCGAGGGTGACGGTGCGCCGGCCTCCGCGGTAGGCCTCCTCGACGGTGAGCGGCAGTTCGGCCTCCTGGTCGGCTCCGGGGACACGCATGCGCCCGGAGCCCCCGAAAAGCGAGCCGAACAGGTCGTCGACGTCGACGCCCTCCGTGCCGAAGCCGCTGGTGGTCCACCGGACGTGGGGGCCGCTCCCGGTGGACCACCGGGAACCGCTGCCGGCTCCCGCGCCGGCACCGGCGGCGACCCGTTCCTCCCAGTCCTCCGGGACCTTCCGGAAGTCCTCGCCGAAGCGGTCGTAGCGGGCTCGCTGCTCGGGATCGGACAGGACGCTGAAGGCCTCGTTGACCTCCTTGAACCGCTCCTCGGCCTGGGGATCCTTGTTGACGTCGGGGTGGTGCTTGCGGGCCAGGGTGCGATAGGCCCGCTGGATCTCGTCCCGGTCGGCGGTGCGCGGAACTCCGAGCACCTCGTAGAAGTCGCGTGCCATGGCCGCTCACTCCCGTTTGGCGACGGTCACGGCGGCAGGCCGCAGCTGCCGCTCGGCGTCGCCGTAGCCGGGTCGCAGCACCTGGACCACGGTGTTCGGATCGGCGTCGGGTTCCTGGATCACTCCGACCACCTCGTGCCGTGCCGGGTCGAACGGCACGCCAATCTCCTCATGGCGGGGGTAGCCCAGCCGCTCCAGGACGTTCACGGCCTGGTCACGCACGGCCCGGACACCTTCGACGATCGCACCGGGGTCGGCGGCCGCGTGGCTCAGGGCGAGTTCCAGGTTGTCGATGACGGGCAGGAAGGCCGCAGCCGTACGGGCGCGTTCGGCCGCGGCCTGTCCCTTCAGCTCCCTGGCATGGCGTTTGCGCAGGTTGTCGAGGTCGGCCAGGGCACGGCGCCAGCGGTCCTCGGCCTCGCGCAGCGCGGCCGCGTACTCGTCGTCGGGTGCGGCGTCGGGCCCCGGCTCGGCCTGTTCGGCCGGCTGCCCGGGCTGCGTACGGTCCTCGCGCGGCGGCTGTACGGCGCCTTCCGGCGGCGGGTCGGACTCTCGGCCCCGGGGTGGGATGGACATGGTGGGCACCTCAGCCCTTGTCGAACTCGGCGTCGATCACATCGTCGTCGCCCCCGGCGCCGCCTGGCGCGGCTCCGCCGGGACCGGATCCGTCCGGCGAGCCGGTGCCCGCCGGACCGCCCGCGGCGGTTCCCGCCTGGTGGGCCGCGAGCCCGGCGAAGACCTGCTGGAGTTCGGACGTCAGCGGCCGGGCCTTGTCCGCCCCGACCTCGTTCTTGACCGCCTCGCGGGCCTCGGACACCAGCATCTCGGCGCGGGCCTTCTCGTGTGCCGGTGCGGCGTCGCCGAGCTCGCCGAGGCGCTTTTCGACCTGGTAGGCGATGGCGTCCAGTTCGTTGCGGGCGTCGACCGCCTCGCGCAGGGCCTGGTCCTCGCCTTGGTTGCGCTCGGCCTCCTGGACCATCCGCTCGACCTCGGTGCGGTCGAGGTTGGAGCTCTCGCTGATGGTGATGCCCTGCTCCTTGCCGGTGTCCTTGTCCCGCGCGGTGACGTTGAGGATGCCGTTGGCGTCGATGTCGAAGATGACCTCGACCTGCGGCTCGCCGCGCGGCGCGGGGCGGATGTCGGTGAGCTGGAAGCGACCCAGGACCCGATTGTCGGCGGCCCTCTCACGCTCGCCCTGCAGAACGACGACGTCGACGGCGGGCTGGTTGTCCTCGGCGGTGGAGAAGGTCTCGGAGCGGCGCACCGGGATCGTGGTGTTCCGCTCGATGATCTTCGTCATCACGCCGCCGCGTGTCTCCACGCCCAGCGACAGCGGGGTGACATCGAGCAGCAGGACGTCCTTGACCTCGCCCTTGAGGACCCCGGCCTGGATCGCGGCGCCCATCGCCACGACCTCGTCGGGGTTGACGCTCATGTTGGGGTCCTTGCCGCCGGTCAGCCTCCGCACCAGGGCCTGGACGGCGGGGATGCGGGTGGAGCCGCCGACGAGGATGACCTCGTCGATGTCGTTGTCACTGACCTTGGCGTCGTCCATGGCCTGCCGCACCGGGCCCAGGCAGCGCTCCACCAGGTCGCCGGTGATCTGCTCGAACGTGGACCGCATGATCGTCGTGGTCAGATGCTTGGGCCCGGAGGCGTCGGCGGTGATGAACGGCAGGCTGACCTGTGTCTGGGTCACCGAGCTGAGCTCGGTCTTGGCCTTCTCGGCTGCCTCGAACAGGCGCTGCAGCGCTTGCGGGTCCTGGCGCAGGTCGATGCCGTTGTCCTGCTGGAAGCCGTCGGCGAGCTGGTCGACCAGCCGGCGGTCGAAGTCGTCGCCGCCCAGGTGGCTGTCGCCCGCCGTGGACCGTACCTCCACCACGCCGTCGCCGACGTCGAGGATGCTGACGTCGAAGGTCCCGCCGCCCAGGTCGAAGACGAGCACCGTCTCGTGCTGCTTCTTGTCCATGCCGTAGGCGAGGGCCGCCGCGGTCGGCTCGTTGATGATCCGCAGCACCTCCAGGCCTGCGATCCGTCCGGCGTCCTTGGTGGCGGTGCGCTGGGCGTCGTTGAAGTAGGCGGGCACCGTGATGACCGCCTCCGTGACCCGTTCGCCCAGCTGCTTGGAAGCGTCGTCGGCGAGCTTGCGCAGCACCTGTGCGCTGATCTCCTCCGGCGCGTAGAGCTTGTCGCGCACCTTGAAGCGGGCCGCCCCGCCGTCTCCCTCAACCACGTCGTACGCGACGGCCTTGGCCTCGTCGGAGATCTCGTCGAAGTGCCGGCCGATGAACCGTTTGGCCGAGTAGATGGTGCCCTTGGGGTTGAGAATCGACTGGCGGCGGGCCAGCTGGCCCACCAGGCGCTCGCCGGTGTCGGTGAAGGCCACCACGGACGGCGTCGTGCGGTTGCCTTCGCTGTTGGGCACGACCGTCGGCTCGCCGCCCTCCCAGACGGCGATCACCGAATTCGTGGTGCCCAGGTCGATGCCTACTGCCTTGGCCATGAGGAACTCCTTCCGCGACGGACGCCCCCGTTCCCCCTCGGAGCCCCGCCCGTCTTCCGCAATCGCTCAGGTGACGGCGGGACCGCTCTGCGGGCGGCTGCCCCGCCATGCCCCGCTGCTTTGTGCCGGTACTGGTCCCGCGGGGCAGCTCGGCCAGCAGCCGCACCGCCTCGTCGGCGAGCGCGTCGTCGGCGACGACGTCGTACCGGCCGGGCTGCATGTAGCTCACCGAGGCGAAATTCCGGCGGCCACGCTGGGCCGCGTGCACCAGCAGGCCGACAGCGCGCCGACAAGTGCTCCGAGAATCAGCACGACAAGGCGAGGAGCAGCCCTGGCACGACCGGGTCCAGCCAGTTCAGCAGCCCGAAGAACCATCCGATCAGTGCGCCGCGCGCCGCGCCCTGCAGAGCGGCCCCGCCAGTCCCACGCGGCCGGTCACCTGCTCGACCAGGCGCATGTCCTGCCCGATGATGGCCACCCTCTCGACAGGAAAACCCTGACCGGACAGGTGATCGACGGCGCTCTCCGCCTAGTGGGTCGTGTAAGAGGCGATGATCCTGCGGGCCTGCTCGTTCATCAGCCAGTCCTTCCTGCCACGGCCACCGGTGCGCCCGACGATCCCTGACAGGCCCAGCGTGGCACCAGAGCAGCGTGCCCCGCCTGCATCCGGCAGGTCAGAAAACAACGCACTCGGTCGGCCCACGAGAACAAGGCCAAATCCAGACGAGCCGTATGCACATGCCTAGGCTGGGTGCTCAGAGCTCGCCCAGGCGTGAATCCCACGACTCGCTCGATCGCCTCCGCTCACCGGGGGAGAACGGAGTGACCAATGGCCCGCCATCCGTCACGGAGGCTGTCCCCTGACGTCTCCGGCCAAGAAGTGACCCGCCACCCGGGCAACACCGCGGGCACCGAACGGCGCGACCCCCGTCCGCTCGCGGCGCTGGACCCCAACGGGCTGCTGGTGCTGTCCCGCGCCCTGTTCACCTGCGCGGAGCAGAGTGAGGTCGTGCGGTTGGCCATGCGGCAGGTCAGTGCCCTGGGCCCCTACCGCGCCGAGGCCGGATACCTCGCGACGGGCGACGGTTTGTCCCGCGTCCCGGGCCACGACGCGGGAGCGCCGACGGCCGACGACGTACAGATGACGGAGTTGGGCGAGGCCGACGGCTCCGTATCCCTTCCGGAGCGGTCCTGGACCTGGGCGTTCGGCCTGCGCGGGACCGGCGGTCTGCTCGGCTACATCCTTGTCTCCTCCCACTCCAGGCCCGACGAGCAGGGGCACTTCCTCCTCTCGACCCTCGTGGGACTCACATCGGCGGCCCTGTCACTGACGGTCGCGCGCCGCGCGCAGCATGAGAGCGCCGGGGAACTGAGCCGACTCCGCACCGAGCGGGACATCGCACTGCGGCAGCTGGACACCATGCGCTCCGAGCTGCACCTGCAGAAGACCGTGCACGAGACCCTCGCCCGTGTCGCTGCCCGGGGAGGGGGCGAGGGCGCCATCACCCAAGCGCTGTACGAGCTCACCGGGCTGTCGGCGCTCATCGAGGACCGGTTCGGCAATCTGAGGTCCTGGGCCGGTCCCGACCGGCCCGACCCCTATCCGGTGCGGTCCTCGGTCCACCAGGAAGAGATGGTGCAGCAGGTCGCGCGCGAGGCGGGCCCGGCCAGAGTCAAGGACCGGCTGATCGCCTTGGTCCGACCGCGCGGCGACATCCTCGGCGTACTCGCCCTCGAGGACCCTGAGGCGACGGCCGACGAGCACACCCTGTTCGCGTTGGATCACGCTCAGCGGTCGCTCTCCCAGGAGCTCATGCATATGCGTGAACTCACGGAGGTCGAACTGCGGCTGCGCCGTCAGCTGATCGATGACCTGTTGGAGGGCACTGACGAGACGAGCGCCTATGCCCGGGCCGAAGCTGTCGGTCACGACCTGCAACGTATCCACTACGTGGTCGTGGTGCACTGGCCGGGCAACGCCGCGAACAGCTCCTTCACTCGGGCCGTGGAGCAGGCGACGGCCTCTTCGGCGGCGCGTCCGCTGATCACCCGTCGCGGCGACCGGATGGTCCTGTTGACTGAAGCGAGGCCCGACGCCGACGCGGTGTACACGGCGTTGGCCACTGAGCTGGGGACGCCCGACGGAGCGATCGGGGTGAGCACCCGCTGCGACTCCCCGGACAGCATTCCCCGCTGTTATGAGGAGGCACTGCGGGCCCTGGAGGTGCGGCAGAACTCCCGCCAGCGCAGCGGGACGACGTTCTTCGACGACCTCGGGCTGTACCGGATCCTGGGGCCCGGGAACGATCTCCGGGAGCTCGAAGACTTCGTGCGAGAGTGGCTCGGCCAGTTGATCGACTACGACGCAGGGCACGACACGGAGTTGGTGGAGACGCTCTCGCGCTACTTCGACTGCGGAGGCAACTATGACGATGCGGCCGCCGCGCTGACGGTCCACCGCAGCACCCTGCGCTACCGGCTGCAGCGCATCCGCGAGATCAGCGACCGCGATCTGACGGATGTGGACACCCGGCTCAATCTGCAGGTGGCAACCCGTGTCTGGAGGATCATCCTGGGTGGGCGGCGCTGACCGCTGATACTCGGAGGTCCAGCGCGATGGGGGTCAGCCCGGCACTCGCCGGACACACCAAACCAGGCAGAGGTGATGTCGACCGGCCCCCAGCTGCCCCGGCGATTCGAGGTAGAGGTGGTGCCCATCCTGCTGGTGCTCCAGCACGGCCAGGTCATCGCCCGGCAAGCCGGCGCGGCACCCTGGCAGGTCGAATCCGACCTGCCTGATGGCGTGCGGCGGCGTGTTCTGTCTCGTCGCCACCTGCGACGTGCCCGAGGCCGAGCAGTACGAGCCGGACGGCTTCATCGGTGTGGACCTGGGTATCGAGAACATCGCCACCGCTTCCACCGGCTGCCTCGCGGCCGGGCGGGGGCTGGGCCGGTACCGCGCGGGACAGCTGGCCCTGCGGGCCAAGCTCCAGAAGAAGAGCGTCAAGCGGCGGCTCAAGCCTCGTGCCCGGAAAGAGGCGCGGCAGGCCGCCAACAGCAACCACATCATCTCCACGACGATCGTGACCGAGGCTGAACGCACCGGGCGTGGCTTGTCCTGCGAAGAACTCAGGGGCATCTGCAACCGGGTACGGCTCCGCAAGCCCGTACGGGTCGCGCTCTGCTCCTGGGCCTGCGCCCAGCCTGCACCCCGCAGACGTGCCCCCAGAGCGGCCACGTCGACCAGCGCAACCGTATCGACCAGGGGCTCTTCATCTGCCGGGGGTGCGAGGTCGTCGACCACGCAGACTGCAATGCTTCCCACAGCATGGCCACCCGCGGCGAGAACGTGTGGGACGCGGGGCGTGAATCACGCGTCCACGGAGGAGTCCGCCTTGGCAGCCACTTGGGCGCTCCTCCTGTCCGATTGCGAGGGACGAAATGGGAGCGGGGTAGCAGGCAGTGGGTGACCATAGTGCGCACCATCCCCGAGCGGCCCAAAGGTGCAGGAGGCTGCGGCATGCTCCACTCGCCCAACCAGGGCCAGGATTTGCTGAAGTTCCGGACGACGGACGTGGACGAGGCTCGGCAAGTCATCCACGAACGCTTCTACGCCAACTTCATCGACGTGCCCGACGGCAGCGCTGAGTTCATGGCCCGGTACGACATCGCCGCGTTCGGTCCGCTCACACTCGGACGTCTCGCTTTCGGCGCGGAGGTGCGCATACGGTTCGGCGAACTCGGCGCCTACCACGTGGACATCCCCCTGGGCGGCCACCTGGCCTGGCGTCAAGGAACGCACACCCATGCGGTGGCGACGACCGCGAACGCCGCCGTCTTCCAGCCGTACGGCGACACAGTCCTGGATCGAGTGAGCTCCGACTGCTCCGTGCTGGCCGTGAAGATCGACCCCAAGGCCCTCAACGATCAACTCGAATGCCTTCTCGGCCGACCGCTGCGCGCCCCTGTCGCCCTCGCTCCCGAACTCGACGTCGCGCACGGCGCGGGCCTGAGCTGGGTACGGATGATCCGCGCGGTGTTCGACGAAATACAGGCCGGCGGGCTGCTCACCCGGCCGACGGTCGCCCGCCCGCTCCAAGAGGCTCTGCTGACCGGGATCCTCCTCGCCACCGGCCACCGTTACCGCGACGAGCTCGACCGACCAACCCCCGCCCTGCGCCCGGCCCCCGTCAAGCGTGCTGTCGAGGCCATGCATAGCATGCCGCAACACCCCTTCACCGTAGGAGAGTTGGCCGGGCTTGCCGGGGTGAGCGTGCGGCGTCTCCAAGAAGCCTTTCAGCAGTATGTCGGCATGACCCCGCTGGCCTACCTCACCGATGTCCGCCTCACCCGCGCCCGCGACGAGCTGCGCCGCGGCACACCGGGCGAAGTGAACGTGAGCGAGGTCGCCCATCGTTGGAGCTTCGGCCACCTGGGCCGCTTCGCGTCCCGCTACCGGGCGCGCTTCGGCGAGCTGCCCTCGCAGACCCTGCGTTCCGGGTGACCACCGCCCACGCCACTGCCCCGCGCTGTACGGACAACGGCCGCGCTCAGTGGATCGTGCGCGGCGGCCATCACGCCCTAGGATTCCTGGCGTTCGCGCGTCCGCCTCTTCCGTCCGCCGCGCGGACGTCAACCGGCCCATTTCCCCCTTTCGGGCCGGTCACCGCCCGCGTCGGCGCCCCCATCCGCCGCGGGCGGGTCGGCAGCGCACACGCGGCCTGGACCCCGCCACGGTGTACTGCCTGGCACCGGAGAAGGTTCGGGCCGGGGTCGGCTCCGTGGTGATCGCCTTGATCTCGGGGAGAGGTCGGCGTTGACCGACTCCGGTGCCCGCTCACGGGCGGGGCAGCGCGGGGCCCGCAACGCGCGATGTTCTCGCGTGGCGAAGAGAGACGTTCGAAGCCTCAGCTCACCGGCTCAAAAGCTTCGACGGTCTTCCGCTCCGCCCACTCGGCCTGCCCATGCGCGGGTCAGGCGGGTCCTAGGGGAGGGGTGTGCGCAGCGCGATCATGGCAACGTCGTCATCGTTGTCGCTGGGGCGGACCTGGTCCAGCAGCAGGTCGCAGAAGGAGTCGAGCGGGCGGTGGGCGAGGGAGGCCGCGTGTCGGCGCAGCCGGTCAAGCCCTTGGTCGATGGAGTGGCGCGGGGATTCGATCAGTCCGTCGGTGTAGAGCAGGAGCGTGGCCTGGGGTGGCAGGAGGGTGACGGCGTCGGGGCGAGGTCTGGTGACGCCGGTGCCGAGGAGTATGCCGTGGGCCTCGTCGAGGTAGCGGGTCTGACCGTCGTGGGTGATGAGCAGGGGCGGCGGGTGGCCGGCGTTCGTCCAGCGTAGGCGCCACAGTGCGTCATTCCCGAGGGTGAGCCTGGCGAAGATCATGGTGGCCATGGGTACCTCGGCTATGTGCATTACTGCCTCGTCGAGCCGTGTGACGACGGTGCTGGGTGCGGCCTCGGGGTGGGACCAGGCGAAGGCGCGCAGCATGTTGCGCACCTGTGCCATGCCGGCTGCGGCGTCGAGATCGTGACCGACGACGTCGCCGATGGCCAGTGCGTGGGCGTGGGTGGCCAGAGCGAAGGCGTCGTACCAGTCGCCGCCCACGGATGAGGCGTCCGGAGCGGGTACGTAGCGCGCGGTCATCTCCAGCCCGGGCAGGACGGGCAGCTGGGGCAGCAGGTGGCGTTGCATGGTTTCGGCGACTTTGCGTTGGCGCTGGTACAGGCGCGCGTTGTCCAGCGCCAGGCCCGCCCGGCGGGTGAGGTCCTCCAGCAGCGGCAGGTCGGCAGGGGTGAAGGCGTCATGACGCTGGGCGCGGCCCAGGGTCAGGGCGCCGAGTACGTCGCGCAGTCCGCGAATGGGTGCGATGACGGCGGAGTGCATACCAGTCGCGGTGAACAGGCGCTGCTGCTCGACCGCTATACCGGAGTCGGGCGGACCTTGATAGGTGGCGGGGCCGGCGAGGGAGGAGGCGGCGCCACGCAGGGCCCGTGACAGGGGCATCGGCGACTCCGCCGGCACGGGAGGCATCGGGCCCTGCAAGTCGTCTCGCTCGACGAGAATGCCGTCTTTGTGCTCCATCACGAGAACGCGTCGTACTTCGTCACGTTCGGTGAGCAGGTCGAACACGGCCCAGTCTGCGAGCCGGGGCACGGTCAGGGCTGCCAGCCGGTGCAGCGCCTCGTCCGCGTCCAGGGTGGATGTGAGCTGCGTGGTCGTCTCCGCCAGCAGAGCCAGGCGGTCCAGTTCCGTCAGCGGCGCGGAGTGTCCGCCGTCGCCGTGGCGTACCTTCCCTGGCTTCGGCTCGTACAGCATCGCCAGCGCACCTGTCCCGCCCGGATCGGGTGTGTAGGGCGTGACCAGCCAGGACAACCGGACGAGAGTGCCGTCCCCGCGGGCGAACCACTCGGCCTCGCCATGCCTGGTGTCGCCCGTGAGGAGCGCCTTCCTGATCTGGCAGCGTGTGCGCGGCACCGCGTGCCCGTATCTGTCCCGGTGCAGCAGGTCGTGGAAGTCCTGACCGACGAGTTCTGAGGCTTCCCTGCCCAGCAGGCTTTCGGCCGCACTGTTGACCGCGACGATGAGACCATCGTCATCGACCGCGATGGCGGACGCCCGCAGGTTTTCCAGCGTTCCGTCGAGCAGGGCGCCAGAACGCGCCTGATGCCCGGACAGGGGAACACCCTCCCTGCCCGGAACGGCGACGTCGTCCATGACTCTCCTCTGTTCAAGCCCGAATCGCATCGAGTACCCCAACCGGATTCCGGCATGCATCGAAGGCTCGTCTGGCCCTGCGGCGACTGCTCGAGGACAGCCTGGTGACGCGCCCGGCCTACGCTCCACAACCGCCACTCCCGATCATGCTGGGCGGATCGAGGCTTTCGATGGGCTGTCATGACGACCCAGACCCAGCCCCCCGACCCGGTTCGCGATCTGCACCGGGTCGTCCCCCGTACCCTGCCCGCGACGGTCCGGTGCGCTGTCGAGCGGCACGTCCTGGACGGTGGCGACGTACGAGCCGGCCGGGGTCGTGATGCCGGTGTGGGTGCGGCCGTAGTGGGGGCGTGGCGGGTTTCGTCGTGGTTGGAGAGGGCCCAGGTCGCGGGAGCGCTGACCGTCGCCAGGTCGGTGATCGTGCGGGCGATGCCCTCCCTCACCTTTGTCCGCCTCCCGGGCGCACTTGAGGAAATCGAAGTTGGGTGTGGCTCTGTTGGGGGATGGCTCCGTCGGCGCACATCCGGCCAGCGGCGCGAACGTATCGGGGGCGGATCAGTGGCTGAGCAGCCAGCCGATTCGGTCGTAGGCGAGGACCTGGTAGCCGACCATGATCACAAGGAGCCAGCGGGCCGCGCGGCGCAGGCCGGAGAAGTTGAGCGCGGCCACCGCGCCGAAGAACACAGTGAGTTCGAGGAGCAGGCGTATTGGTCCGGGGGTGTGGATATCGCTCTCGCCAGAACGGGACGGGTCATCCGGCACGGCGAAGGAACCCCACGCCCAGCCCACAGCCACGGGCAGTGCGACGACCAGCAGCCAGCGCCACGGAGAGGGGGCCTTGCGCCAGGACCAGATGGCCAGGCAGAGCAGCGAGACCAGCTCGAGCAGGAAGCGGATCGCGAGCATGGCGTCGTTGTTGGCGAGCGCCAGCGTGACGTTCACCAGGCCTCCGCAGGTGCCTCAACCAGCATGCCATCGACCCCCGTTGATGCCGACTCGCGCGTGCTGACAGTCGTGGATCAGGTCACGTCGGGCGGACTGAAGCATCCTTCCGCAACCGGGAAGCCTCGACAAGAGCCGACGACCTGAACGAGGCGGGGACTGTGGTCGGCCGCAGCGATCCGCCGTACCAGAGCCTCCACTGCCGCGACTCGGGAGGACGGGCCATCGACTCGGCAGACCGTCGGCTCTCCCTTGCCTCCGCAAGAGCCGCACCCGTCGAAGTTGGAAGCGCGCGGGTTCGAAGAATCTCGGACCGTGCTGACGAACCTGCGCGTCGGCCCGCTCGTAGGGCTGGACCGAGCGATGTGTTCGTGGCGGACACACGAGGCGCGTCAATGGCGACGGACAGCCGGAACATGATGGGCCATGGCAGCCATCAGGCGATTGGGTCGGTCGAGCCCGGGTAACCACCGCCCGCACGGACCGGGTGGGCGTCGAGGCGTTGCTTATCCGGCCTGATGGCTGTGTCGCCTGGGTCTTGCCCACCGGGCAGCACCTCGCCGCCACCACGCTGGTGCGTGCGCTGGGCACATGGTTCGGCCAACCGGTCTGAGCACCGCATTAACAGTCGTCTCAGGTTCGCTCCGTATGAAGTTGGCATCCAGATAAGCGATGCAACCCGTATGTAGGAGGCTAGTGATGGCAGTCAACGCAGTGCCGTCCGGGGAAGCGCCGGCCGGTCGGTTGGCAGGCCGGTGGGTGCCATGGTTGGTGATTGGTCTGTGGCTGGTGCTGGCGGCGGGCATGGTGCCACTGAGCGGAAAGTTGAGCTCGGTCACCACCGACAGCGCCGTAGACACTCTGCCGGCCAGTGCCGAGTCCACCAAGGTGGCGGTGCTGGACGACAGTCTCCCCGGCGGTGACAACAACACGTTCGTCTTCGTGTACCACCGTGCCGACGGCATGACGGACGCCGACCGTGCGGCGGTCGAGCGCCACTACAACACTCTTGCCAAGCGGTACCCGCCGAAGGCGACGGCGGCGGCCGGCGAGGACGACGAGGGCTCACCGACGAGCCCCTCCACCGACCGTAAGGCGATGATGTTCACCCTCGAGGTGAGCACGGCCTACGGCGCACCGGAGGACATCGTCGGCCCATTGCGTGACGCCGCGAAGGACCGCCCCTCCGGCCTGGAACTCGACGTGACCGGCCCGGGCGCGATCGACGGCGACATGGATGCCGTCTTCGACGGCATCGACGTGCAGGTCCTCCTCACCACCATCGTCGTCGTCACGCTCCTGCTCATCCTCACCTACCGCAGCCCGGTGTTGTGGATCATCCCGCTGGTGGCCGTCGGCGCGGCCGCACTGACCTCGATGGGGACCGTCTACCTGCTCGTCAAGGGCTTCGGCATCGTGGTCAACGACCAGAACTCGGCGCTGCTCACGATCCTGGTGTTCGGCGTCGGCACGGACTACGCGCTGTTGCTCATCGCTCGATATCGGGAGGCACTGCACCACCATGAGAACGTCCGGGTCGCGATGGTCCACGCGCTACGCGGCGCGGCGCCGGCCATCGTCGCGTCCGCGGCCACCGTGGTCGCCGGCCTGCTCTGCCTCCTCGTCGCGGACCTGAACAGCACCAGCGGGTTGGGCCCGATCGGTGCGGCCGGCATCCTGTGCGCGCTGGTGGCCATGCTGACGCTGTTCCCGGCGGTGCTCGTGGTGCTCGGCAGGCGGATCTTCTGGCCGGCCATCCCGCGGTTCAGCACGGCCGTGGAGGAGAAGCCGGGGCTGTGGGGACGGCTCGGCACCGCCATCAGCCGCCGCCGGTGGGTGGCGACGCTCGGCTCGCTCGGAGTCCTCGGCGTGCTCGCCCTCGGGCTGGCGGGCAACACCGGCGCCCTGCGGGAGCAGGACCAGTTCCTGTCCGCGCCGGAGTCGGTCACCGGCTTCGCCGTTCTCCGCCAGCACTTCCCGGAGCTCGGCGGCCAGCCGATGGAGATCTTCACGCGGCCGGCGCACCAGGAGCGGGTGCTCGACGTCGTCAAGGACACGCGCGGTGTGGCCCTGGCCATCCCGGAGCAGACCAGCGGTGGCTGGGCCAACATCTCCGTGTTCCCGAAGGACGCGCCGGACACCGCCGCGGAGTACGACACGATCAAGCGGGTGCGCACCGCCGTGCACGCGGTGAGCGGGGCGGAGGCGATCGTCGGCGGGCCGAGTGCGGAGAACCTCGACACCGAGGTGACCACCAAGCGCGACGAGAAGCTGGTGATCCCGCTGGTGCTCGTCGTCGTCCTGATCGTCCTCGGACTGTTGCTGCGCGCGATCCTGGCCCCGCTGGTCCTGATGTCCACCGTGATCGTCTCGTTCGCCGCAGCCTTCGGCGGCAGCGTGTTCGTCTTCGACACGATCCTCGGGTTCAAGGGGATCGACTATTCGGTACCGCTGCTGGCATTCCTGTTCCTGGTGGCGCTCGGCGTCGACTACAACATCTTCCTGGCCAGCCGGGCCCGGGAGGAGACCGTGCGCCTCGGCACCAGAGAGGGCATGCTCAAAGCCCTCTCCGCCACCGGTGGCGTCATCACCTCGGCAGGCCTGGTCCTGGCGGCCACGTTCGCGGTCCTCGCCACACTTCCGCTGGTGATGCTGATCGAGGTCGGGTTCCTGGTCGCCTTCGGCGTGCTGCTCGACGCCCTGCTGGTGCGGTCGGTCCTGGTGCCCGCCCTCACCTTGCTGATCGGCCGGCGGATGTGGTGGCCGAGCCGGCTGTCCCATTCAGCGGCGGAACTGCCGGACAGTCAACAGCCGCTCGCCGACGACGAGGAGCCCGCGCTGCAACGGTGAGCGCGGCGGCACGGACGAGATCCGGGACGGGGACCCAGCCCCGTCCCGGATCTGTTCATGGGTCCGACGGTCGCCGCCCTTTGGTCCTGCGCCACGCGCCGGGGCCGGGGTCGGCGCACCGCGGTGTCCTGCCCCGACGGTGAGCCGCGCGGGGCCATGCCCGAGGGCCACCCGTCCCTTGTCCTGCGCCGCGCCGCCGGGGCGGGTCAGCGCCCCGCGGTGTCCTCCCCGGCGGTGAGCCGCGCGATCGGGGCGGGCGGGGCCGAGGCCGGAAGGTCGACCCGAAGCAGCGCGCCACCGCGTGCGGAGCGGGCGACGGTGGCCCGGCCGCCGTGGGCGTCGACGACTCGCTGCACGATCGACAGCCCCAGACCGGATCCCGGCAACGCCCGGGCGCTGTCGGCACGGTAGAACCGGTCGAACACCCGCGGTATGTCGGCGGCGTCGATGCCCGGCCCGGCGTCGTCGACCTCTAGCACCGCCGACGCGCCCTCGGCACGGAGCCGGACCTGGATCGGCTGGTCCGCGGGGGACCACTTGCCGGCGTTGTCGATGAGGTTGAGCACCGCCCGCTCGAGCGCAGCGGGACGCCCGCTCACCCACACGGAGGTCACGTCGAGCGCGACCTCGATGTCGGGCACGCGGGAACGCGCCCGGGTCGCGGCGGCCACCACCACGTCGGCGAGGTCGAGGACCTCGGTGTTCTCGTCGCTGACGTCGCCGCGCGCCAGGTCGGTCAGCTCGGCGGCAAGGGTGCTCAACTCGGCGACCTGGGCGCCGAGATCGTTGAGCAGCCGGGTGCGGCTCTCCGCCGGCAGCGCGCTGTCCAGGGTGCCGCGCCGATCGAGCCGGATCAGCAGCTCGACGTTGAGGCGCAGGCTGGTGAGCGGGGTCTTGAGCTCGTGGGCGGCGTCCTCGGCGAGCAGCCGCTGGGCCCGCCGGGAGTCCCGGAGCGCGGCGAGCATGTCGTTGATCGACTGGATCAGCCGCCGGATCTCCCCGCCGCCCTCATCCGGGATGTCGGCGTCGAGTTCCCGGGTGTGCGCGACACGTACCGCGGCGGCCGTCAGCCGGTCGATCGGTGCCAGTCCGGTCCGCGCCACGGTCCGCCCGACAAGGGCGCCGCCGACTACGCAGAGCAGCCCGATCAGCAGCATGCCGAACCCGAACTGGTTGATCGGGCTGTCGTCGACGGCGCGGGCCACCTGGACCGCGCCGTCTCCCGCCCGCAGCGTGTAGATGATGTAGCCGTCCTCGTCGCTGTCGTTCGACTCCATCAAATCGGCCGACGCGCCCTGCGCCACGCGCCCGGCGTCCTCGCTGACCGGGGGCAGCGCGGGTTGGCCGGCCGGCGTCCGGATCGAGCCGTCGGGCAGGATGACCCGCACCAGCCGACCGGATCCGGGATACGGCGGGAGCTGGACCTGAGCCAGACCGGCGCGCTCCGCGTTCGTCGCCAGGACGCGGGAGTCGGCGCGCAGCTGATTCTCGGCGGTGTCCCGCAGCTCCCAGTCCAGTAGCTCGCTGGCCACCTGGAAGGCCACGAACACGCTGACCGCGATGGCCGTCGCCGCGATCACCGTCAGCCTGGTCCGCAGGGACCGCCGGCGCCACCATCGGGTCAGCCGGCGCGGTTCCCGGCCGGCGGGCCTGCTCACGGAGGAGTCTCCCGCAACGTGTAGCCCAGGCCGCGCAGCGTGTAGATCAATCTCGGCTCACCCTCGGCTTCCATCTTGCGGCGCAGGTAGCTCACGTATACCTGGAGGTTGTTGGCGGTGGCGCTCATGTCGAAGCCCCAGATCGCCTCGAACAGCGCGTCGCGGGTCAAGACCCGGGTCGCGTTGCGCATGAGGACCTGTAGGAGGGAGAACTCGGTCCGGGTCAGGCGCAGCGGCCGTTCGCCCCGCCACGCCTCGAACCGGTCGGGATCGAGGCGGACGTCGGCGAATGACAGGATCTGCGACTCCTCGTCGGTCGGCGTGCGCCGTCGCAGCAGGGCCCGCACCCGGGCCAGCAACTCCTCGGTGGCGAACGGCTTGGGCAGGTAGTCGTCGGCGCCCGCGTCCAGCCCCGTGACCCGGTCGGAGACCTGGTCACGGGCGGTCAGCATCAGCACTGGCAGATCCCGACCCGCGGCCCGCAACCGTCGGCAGGTCTCCAACCCGCCGAGGCGGGGCATCATCACGTCGAGGATCAGCAGATCCAGCGTGTCACCGTCGGCGCCACCGACGCCGTCGAGCACGGCGAGACCGTTGGTGACGGTGCTGGTGTCGTACCCCTCGACCTGGAGCACCCGCTCCAGCGACTCACGGATGGCCACGTCATCATCCGCGATCATGATCCGCACGCCGGCCCGCCCCCCTTCCAGTCGATGTTTTTGCCTCTCATTGTCGACGATCAACCTGAGGCCAGGCTTAGAGGTCCTAACAAAGGCGCTTGACGTGCCGGTGGGTGATGAGGCAGGTGGCGAGGCCGAGGAAGGCTTCGTGGATGTCGTCGCGTCGTTCCCAGCGGATGCGCAGGCGGCGGAAGCCGTGCAGCCAGGCGATCGTTCTCTCGACGACATAGCGGAAGATGCCCAGACCAGAGCCGTGGGGCACGCCTCGCTCGGCGATGACCGGGCGGATGCCGCGGGCCCAGAGCAGGCGGCGGTACTTGTCGTGGTCGTAGCCGCGGTCGGCCAGGAGTGCGTCGGGCCGGTGTCTGGGCCGGCCGACGACGCCGGCCACGGCCGGAACCTTGTCCAGCAGGGGCAGCAACTGCGTGACGTCGTTGCGGTTTCCGCCGGTCAGTGACACCGCGAGCGGGATGCCCTGGGCGTCGGTGAGGACGTGGTGCTTGCTGCCCGGCCGTGCGCGGTCGACCGGGCTGGGTCCGCTTTTGGGCCGCGCCGAGCGGCCCGCACGTGGGAGGAGTCGATCACCGCCCGCGACCAGTCCAGCTTCTTCGCCACCCGCAGCTTCTTCAGCAGCACCAGGTGCAACTCGTCCCACACACCGGCCTCGTTCCACGCGGCCAGGCGCCGCCAGCACGTCATGCCGGAGCCGAAGCCCAGCTCCTGGGGCAGGTACTCCCACTGGATGCCGGTGTGCAGCACGAACAGGATCCCGCACAACGCCTGCCGGTCCGGTATCCGCGGCCGGCCCTCCACCAGCTTCGGACCCGGCTGGGGCAGCAACGGCTCGATCAGCGACCACAGTTCGTCCGAGACGATCCACGGACGCGACTCTCTCTTTCCCACGACAACACCAACGACCGACCAGACCGACAGTCACATGATCAACAGCTTCTGTTAGGACCTCTTAGAGCGTCGCCGGGGCCCGCGCTCTTACGGATACCTGGGAAATGGAACCTACTACGAGCATCTGCACCGCAGTTCGGAGTCGCGGGTGTACTGAGAACTCGTCGCCGATCCGCCCACCTTGCCTGCGTCGGTCGGTTGAGGAAATTGGTTGCGGTGGATCAGGCGGATGCGGTGATACTCCGGCATGAGTAGAGACGCCGAGGTCATCGTGCTGGCCCGCTGGTCGGGCGAGGTGATGGAACCGCTGACCCAGGACGACCCGGAACGCACGTGGCAAGGTCGCTTCGTCCCGATAGCGGGGCACTGGGGCTACGAGTTCGGGTGGGCCCTGGAGTTCGAGAAAGTGCGTGCCCGCAAGGGTCTGCTCAGGCACCTGGAGTCGCTGCCGTGGCCGAATCCGCATACGGTGCAAGTTCTGCTTCGCGACCAGGACGATGACTGCTTCGGGCTGTGGATGTTCCAGGAGGGCCGGCTGGTGGAAGTCGCCATTCCGCGCACCGAGCGTTTCCACCAGCCGGCACCGCCCAATGAGGACTTCGAACCCGACCCGGGCATGCTGCTGCGCACCGACCACAACACGGCTCTGCCCGAGCAGACCCCGGAAGCACGCCGCGGCCCCCGCTCACCCTGGTAGACCGAGTTCGACAGCTCATCTTGGGACGTCAGGGTTGCCGACGCGCGCCTAATTACGGGGTGTTGAGTACGCCTTATCTCCTCCGACATGGCCGGGCGTGATGACAAACCCGAGCGGGCGACACCCACCTTCCCCGGCAAGGTGGATCTTGCTCGTGAGCCCGCCTCGCGAGCGTCCCGGGGCCTCATCGGGACGGTGACGCGCCGGGCTCCTGCGCCGACCCGGGATCTTCGGGCAACGGGTGGAGGCACCAGCCGCGTGCTGATGAGCCCGGCAGGTCGTGGAATCGACGCTGGGTCACGTCCGCGGCACCCCGGCCCGCCCAACACCGTTCGAGGCAGGCGCAGTGAACAGGAATGGATCTACGACCCACTCCCGCTCACTTATGCGGGAACGGTACTTTGCCGTGTACGGGCCCTTCATCCGGTCTGCCTGCAGGGCGGGATGTCGGCCGATCGACAGCTCCGGGGGTCTGTATGCGTTGGATCGGCAAGCGACGGAACGGCACTCCGGAGTCCGGTGAGTCGGCGGCCGAGGTGATCGCGCGGTTGCGGGAGGGCAGTGCCTCGGCCGAGCAGGACGGTCGGCAGGGCAGGCCCGGCAAGGCGGTGAAGCGGTACCGCGAACTGGTCGTTCGTGCGACGGCCGCGCCCGGGCCCGACGACCCCGACACCCTGGCCCTGCGGCATCAACTCGCCCACTGGACAGGGGAGTCGGGCGATCCGGAGGGCGCGGTGCAGTTGTTCGCGCAGCTCCTCTCCGACCGTGAGCGGCTCCAGGGACCGCGGCATCAGGACACCGGCCTGGCCCGCCACCAGCTCGCCCACTGGCATGGCCGGGCAGGGCGGGCCGAGGAAGCCGTACTCCGTTACGAGGAGATGCACCGCTGGGCCGAGCAGGAGGACCGTACCGAGGCCGCGCTCAACCTGCTCTGCGACATGGGCCACTGGCAGCAGCAGGCCGGCGACAACGCGGCCGCGCTGCGCACCTTCACCCGGATGCTGAAGACCGCCGAGGGCGAGCTCGGTTCGCAGCACCGGCTCACTGGTATCGCCCGACAGCGTTATGCCGAACTCGCCGGCGGGCTGCCCTTCGGTCATGAGCGGGGACACGACAGCCTGGAGGGACTCGTCGCGGCGGCCGCGGAGATCGAGCGGAGCGGTGACCTGCGAAGGGCCGCCCGAATGTACGGTCAAATAGCAGAGAAATGTGAGGAGTTGTACGGCGCGGGCAGTGATCGGACGCTCGGCGCGCTGGTCTCGCAGGCGAAGGTGGCCATGCAGACGGATGACCCAGAAGGCCTGGCCGAAGCCGTTGCCTGTTTCGGGAAAGTGCTCGCGTGCATGGAGCTACGGGGGGAGGGCCCGGGTTCTCCCGAGTACGACACGCTGTCCCGGCAACGCGATGGACTCGCTCGGGCAGCCGGGACGACGGAATTGCACATCGGCGACACGGCGGGAACCCTGCTCGCCAGGCAGGTGGAGGCGGCACCCGCCACGGCCTTCGGGTTGCTGGCACGCGAACCCCGCGCCCGGCATATCGCCCAGGTCTTCCCGGTCAGCGGTGATGCCGATGACACACGACCGCACCGGGTCAGCGTCGCGCAGTGGCGCACTGTGATCCAGCACGTGGCCGACCAGGGGTGCGAGGCCCGTGCCTTCTATTTCGCCCGTGCGGACCGCCGGCCGATACCCGAGGAGATCGCTCTGTGCGAGCGACTGGGACTGCTCGGCGTCTACGTCTCCAGTGAGGGCGCCGGCAATGTCAACGTGCAGGCTTACTCCTTCCGGGACGGCACGGCGCATTCGGTGTCGCTCGTCGTGGTGGACGACGAGCCGGCGCAGCCGGAACCCGCCCCCGCGCGTGCCCAGGGTGGTCCCACGGACGTCCATGCCGAAGCCGAGGCCCTGGGGGAGTGGCGGCAGGTGGCGCGGGCCACGTCCGCGCGGACGATGGAGGATCCGGCGGCCTTCGGTCCCTACGAGGTCCTGGAGCGTGTCGGGGAGGGCGGGTTCGGTCGCGTCTACCTCTGCCAGGATGCGGACGGTGTCATGGTGGCGGTCAAGACCCTGCACGCGGAGTACGCGGCCGACTCTTCGATCCGGGACGGGTTCACGCACGAGGTGCAGGCGGCCCGGCGGGTCAGCGGCCGGTTCACCGTGCCCGTGATCGCCGCCGACACCAGCGGCGAGACCCCCTGGATGGCCGTGCCGTTCGTGGCCGCGCCCTCGCTGCAGGAGGTGGCCGAGCGGTGCGGCGCCCTGGATACCGCCACCGTCCGCGGCATCGGTGCGGGCATCGCCTCCGCGCTCAGCGCCATTCACGCCGAGGGCATCGTGCATCTCGACCTCAAACCCGCGAACGTGCTGCTGACCGAGGACGGCCCCCGCGTCATCGACTTTGGTATCGCGCAGATCGAACAGCTGACCGAGCCCCGGAGCGGGTTCGCCGGAACGTACGCCTACGCCTCGCCGGAACAGATCCGGGAGCACCAGCAGTTCACCCCGGCCAGCGACGTGTTCTCCCTCGGCACGCTCCTCGCCCGCCTCGCCCTGGGGCGCCTTCCCTGGGGCAGGAAGGTTCTCGCCGTGATGAGCAACATCTGCGACGGCACGCCCGACCTGGAGGGTCTGCCCGCCGAACTGGAGCAGGTGGTGCGGTCGTGTCTGCAGGCCGATCCGGCCCGGCGGCCGACCCCCGCCGAGGTCGCCGCGGCCCTCGGGGCCGGTCCTGCGGGCGCACCCCTCGGACCGGAGGCGGAACGCTGCGCCCCGCCGTCCCTGCCGGCCGAGGCAACGACCCTCATCCGCGAGCACGCGGCTCTCCCGGCCACCCGCCGCTTCGAGACGCTCGTCCACACTCGGCTCGAGGGGCTGGACGACACCACGGTCGCCGCACGGCCGGCGACGGGCGGCGACACCAGTGACACACCACCCGAGGCCCGCACCCCCGACACCGCGGCCCGGGACCTCGAAGCCCAAGTCCTCGCCTGGGAACGCGAAGGCGGCTCGAAGCCGACCGACCAGGTACGCCGGGAATGTGGCGCCTTCGCAGCGGAGGCGCGCTCCCGGCTCGGCGAGGACCACCCCCTGGCCCTGCGCCTCAAGGTCTCCCACGCCATGCTCGGCTGCGACGGGACAAGCGGCACGGCTTACGCCGAACGCGTCGTGGACGAGGTCGCCGTACGTCTCGGTGACGGCCACCCCACGGTCCGGGACGCTCGTTCGCTGCTGGCAGCGCTGAGGTCCGCCCAGACGGGCTGAGTGCGTTGTGGCAAACCGGATTTCGTGACCACGGCCGATGTCATGACGCACGACTCCAAGGCCGCCCCGCGCTGCTGGAGACGTTCATGGACCAGCGGGGCCGGCTGTTGAAGCTGGTGTGGGTCGACAGTGCCCACCAGGGTCCGGCGCCGGCGAAGGCGTTCGCCCGCCACGAAGTCCGGATCGAGGTCGTGCGCCGCTCCGACGGGCAACGTGAATGTGTCGTACTGCCCCGCAGGTGGGTGGTGGAGCGCACGCTGAGCCGGCTGTCCCGCTCACGCCGCCTCAACCGCGACCACGATCACCGCCTCGACCATCACGCCCAGATGGTGTGGTGGGCCGCCGTGATCAGGCTGTCCCGGCGCCTGGCCGAAGACGCTCCGCGCCGGCTCGCGTCCGGCCGACTGTTCCGGGTGCGGGCGTGAACCGCCCGTCCTTCGCCCGCAGCAGCCAGCCCCGCTTCTCCAGCACGTAAGCACGGTGACGGATCTTCTCCTCTCGTTCTTGAGAACTGCCCACGGGCTAAAAACGGAAGCGTTCACCGGGCTGCGGGTCGAGCAGTTCGGACGGCTGCCGAAGGCAGTGCGGGAACGCGGCGGTGTCGACTGCGGATGGGGGTGGCCGTGGCGGTTGCCGTTGGCCGAGCGGGTGTTGCTGGTGCTGGGCGGACGAAGGCGTGTACTTCAACCGCCGAGGGTCACATGCTGTCCAGCCGCCCCAGCGCGTGGGCTTCGGCGAGGGCGGATCGGGCCATCTGCCAGTCGGTGTGGTTGATGCCGGTGATGTGGCGTAGGTAGGCGAGGGTGACCTGCTGGACGAGGGCGACGCGGTTGGGGTCCTCGTCGGTGGTCTCTGCTGCCCGGTAGCCGGAGATGCCGCCGAGGAAGTGCTCGCCGCCGTAGACGGTGAGCAGGCTCTTGTTGCCGCGGCTGAGGGTGTAGGGGTCGCTTGTCCAGGCGGGGCCTCGGGTGGTGAGCGGGAGATCGTCTTTGTCGCCGGCGACGACCAGTCCCGGGGCGGTGATGTGGGAGAAGTCCTGGTCGCGGAGCCAGGGAAGGTTCTCGTGGGCGAAAGGGGTCAGTTCGTCGCCGCCCTTGCCGGCCGTGGCCAGCTGGATGCTGGCCATGACCCGGGAGTCGGACAGGTCGTCGGCGGTGCCGGTCTGGGGGTCGGTGACGCGCAGACCTACCAGGATGCCGGCGGTCTGGCCTCCGAAGGAGTGGCCCGCTGCGACGATGCGGCTGTGGTCGACCCGGCCGGACAGGCCGGGCACGGATGCCTCCAGCGGCTTGAGCTCATCCAGGATGCGCTTCATGTCCTGCACGCGGTGACGCCATAGGTGGGGCCTGCGGGAGTCGTCCGCGGCGATGGCGACCCGCTTGGAGTCGAGATGCGTGGCTTGAATCACCACGAAGCCATGAGAGGCCCAGTGGTCGACCAGCGGTGCGTAGCCGTCCAGGTCGGACCCGAATCCGTGTGCGAAGAGCACGATCGGCAGGCGTGTGCCGGTGAGCGGTGCGGAAACGCGTACGTGCAGGTCCTGGCCGCGCTGGGGGGCAGGCAGCACGATCGGCTTGACCGTCACGGTCGGGGTGGGAGCGGGGCCGGTGAGGCCGGTTGTCTGATGGGTAGTCACGTGCGTGCTTCTTTCCGGTGCGCTGCGAGTGGCGGGTCAGGTGATCTTGAGGTTGAGGATGCGTCCGGCGTTGATCCATGACGTATCGGGCGAAATCCCTGGGGTCATGTCAGCTACGCTAAAACTTGACGTCGACGTCAAAGGCAAGTCGTTATGGCGTAGTTCACATGGAGCTCAGAATGCGCATTGGGGAACTCGCCCGCCGCACAGGCGTCAGCACCCGGGCCCTGCGGTACTACGAGGAGCAGAACCTGCTCACCTCCGAGCGCAGCCACACCGGCCAGCGCCACTACCCGGAAACCGCGGTCGCCCGGATCCTCCTGATCCGAGAGCTGTTCACCGCCGGCCTGTCGAGCAAGACCATCGCCGAGCTCACGCCATGCGTCATCGACGGCAAGGCCACACCTGAACTCCTGGACCGCCTGACTGTGGAGCGCGGTCACATCGACCAGCACATCGCCGACCTCACACATACCCGAGACCGGCTCGACTTGGTCATCGCCAGCGCTTCCGCATCGATGGACACCGGTACCCCCTGCCGGCCCGATCCGGCATCGCCCGCTCCGGCGCAGGTCAACGGCGCTACCCTCCCTGGTATCAAGAGGCTCGGGAAGGCGGAGGATGACGTCGTCCAGTCCGTTTGCGGTGCTCTGGAACAGTGACCAGCCCGCTGGTACGAGAACTGGCGAGCTCGCGAACGGCGCCGCTGCGGCGGGTGCAGCGGCGCATGTCGCCCTGGCCTGCGCACAGGGCACCGCGAATGCCGTCACGGCCCGCACGCTCCGGCTGCACCTTGACACCGTGCGCCGCTGGCGTAAGCGGTTCACCGCCGAAGGACTCGCAGCTCCGGAGGTCGCGGCGGGCCGGTCCGTCGATCGGCACGCAGCTGACGTACGGGCATGATGCAGCCCGGCGGCGGGAGGTGGCGTGCAGTACGGCGTCGGATGCCACGGCCGGTAGCCATCCGCGGCGCCCTGTGCCGCCTCCCCAGCGTCACGATCCCCCGCCCCCTCGGCCGTACGACGATCTGAGCGGCTCTGTGACACGCAGGCCTGTACACCGCTGCGGCCGGTTACCTTCGAGCACCTGGCCGCCGACGCCGAACGGCGGCTGGGCGAAGACCAGGACGAGAGGACGCTGGAGACGCCCTGTCGAGTGTCGAGGGCGGAGCATCCGCACACACTGAACACGGCGGCCGGACTGGCCGTCCCGGGTGTTCTGTGAGCCTTCGCGCGGGTTCACTTTGTCGGAGGCAGCCGCGGCCCGCTGCCGCTCACCTGGGCCAGCATCCCCGGTCGTTGCGGCGGCGCTTGGTCTGGCCGGGGCGGACCCTCGACCGCCCGCGAAGCGGGGCATGGTGAACAGGCCGGATTCGGGTTCGGTGAGGATGCTGCGGCTCGCGAGGTGTTTGAGCTTGGCACGGGCGCCTTCGGGGTGACGGTTCTCCGTGCCGGTGCCCAGGACTTCGCAGATGACCGTGATCCATAGGCCGTGGTAGCTCACTGAACTGGGCGATGTTCGCGCAGGCGGGCTGCTTCCTCGCGGTCGGCGGCCTGTCGTTCGTCGATCGGGATTGTAAATCTAGCGGCGGATCCGACGATCATGGGAGAGGCGTCAAGTGACTGACACTGCCGTGGAGTTGGAGACCGTGGAACCTGTCGAGAGTGCCCCGTCCGGGCGGCTGACGCGGACAGGAACATCGCGCCTTTGAGGTGGCGGTTACCGCCGCGTGGGGCGTGTTCGCCGTGGATCGAGGCCCTCGAGGACTTCGTGGGCGGGGTGAGTCCGGCATATGCCCGCTGTGACAAGTCCTCCTCAGGCTGATCGAGAGGAGAGATAGGGGGTACACGGCTGCGCATGGCACCGAAGAACGATCACTCCAAGCTCCTGCGGGCGGTACGGCAGATGCGCCGCATCCGAGCCTTCTACGCGCTGGGCGCTCTTCTGTGGGCGGCCACGGCAGCCTGGGGAGGCTGGCAGAACCCCGGCAGTCGGCAGATGTGGGTGCCCGTACTCCTTCTGGTCGTCTTCGCCGGGCTGCTGTCCGCGACGACCCTGTGGCTGTGGCAGCACCGGTCCCCGGACGCCGACCGGCCCGCCCACCACGCGGCTCCACGGAGGCCGGCCGTCCGTCGCCACGCGAGCACCTGACACGCGGACATGCGAGCCCGGGGCCTGAGGGCCCGCGGTGGCGCTCGGCCGGACACGAAGCCGTCGGCGCCGAGGACGACGCAGTCGCCGACGCATGGCGCAGACAGCTCTCGCCGGAGCGGGCCTCTTGAGGTCGCCGGAGGTCGCTCCCTCGTGGACGTCCTCCGAGGCCCCTCTGGAAGCTCCCGCGCCCTGCAACCCCACCACGCGCATCGTGCGGCGCGGGAGTTCCGACGACGCCGACACCCACGGGGCCGGCGCCCGCTGAGGGGCCGTCCGGGGGGTAGTCGCATGCCATGACTGTCTACGGATTACACGCCTCGCACGAGCAGACTCCACCCGCGGATCTGCTCGACGCCGTGGTACGCGCGGAGCAGGCGGGCTTCACCGCCGCCATGTGCTCGGACCACTTCTCGCCGTGGAGCGTGCGTCAGGGGGAGTCCGGCTTCGCCTGGTCATGGCTCGGAGCCGCCCTCCAGGCCACCGACCAGGTGCCGTTCGGTGTGGTGAACGCGCCCGGCCAGCGCTACCACCCCGCCGTCGTCGCCCAGGCGATCGCCACGCTCGCGTCCATGAACCCGGGGCGGTTCTGGACCGCGCTCGGCACCGGAGAGGCCTCCAACGAACACATCACCGGCGCGGGCTGGCCCCGCAAGGACACCCGTTCCGCGCGCCTGCGGGAGTGCGTCGACGTCATCCGGGCGCTGCTGCGGGGCGAGGAGGTCAGCCACGACGGGCTGGTGAGGGTGGACCGGGCCCGGCTGTGGACGCTGCCGCCCGAGGAACCGCCGCTGGTAGGAGCCGCGTGCAGCACTGCCACCGCGGCCTGGTGCGCCGAGTGGGCGGACGGACTGATCACGGTCAACGCCCCGCGCGAACGTCTGCGCGAGATCATCGGCGCGTACCGTGACGCAGGCGGCTGTGGACCCCTCCACCTCCAGGTGCACCTGAGCTGGGCGCCCGACGAGGCCGAGGCACTCGCCCTCGCGCACGACCAGTGGCGGACCAACGTGCACGCCCCGCCCGTCAGTTGGGACCTCGACTCCGCAGAACTGTTCGACGTCGTCAGCGAGCACGTCACCCCCGAGCAGGTGGCGCGCACGGTCGACGTCTCCTCCGACCTCGGCCGACACGCCGCCCGGCTCCAGGAGTACGCAGACCTGGGGTTCGACGCGGTGATGCTGCACCATGTGGGCCGAGAACAGGCCGCGTTCATCGACGCGTTCGGCACCGAGGTACTGCCGCGACTCGACGTGACCCGCCCGATCCCTGCCACGGCCAAGGAATACCGATGCGTCTGACACGCACGTCCGACCTGTGGTGGAAGAACGCGGTGGTGTACTGCCTGGACGTCGAGACGTACCAGGACGGCAACGGCGACGGCATCGGAGACTTCGCGGGGCTCACCCAGCGTATCGACCACCTGGTGCGCCTCGGCGTGACCTGTGTGTGGCTGATGCCCTTCTATCCCACGCGGGAGCGCGACGACGGCTACGACATCACGGACTTCTACGGCGTGGACCCGCGCCTGGGCACCCTCGGCGACTTCGCCGAGTTCGTCCGTACCGCGCGCGACCGCGGCATCCGCGTGATCGCCGATCTCGTCGTCAACCACACCTCCGAGGACCACCCCTGGTTCAAGGACGCCCGCTCCGGCCGGGACTCCGCCCATCGCGACTGGTATGTCTGGAAGGACGAGCCCCCCAAGGACGGCCCTCAGGGCGTGGTCTTCCCCGACGCGGAGGACAGCCTGTGGGAGTACGACGAGGGCACCGGCCAGTACTACCTGCATCGCTTCTACAAGCAGCAGCCCGACCTCAACGTCGCCCACCCGGAGGTCCGTGACGAGATAGCCCGCATCATGGGCTTCTGGACCCAGCTCGGCCTGTCCGGCTTCCGGGTCGACGCCGTGCCCTTCCTGCTGGAGACCGACGGACAGAGCGACGCGGGGGGACTGCCCGACCCGCACGAGTACCTCGCCGACCTGCGTGCCTTCCTCGGCCGCCGCAACGGCGAGTCGGTCCTGCTCGGAGAGGTCAACCTGCCCTACGACGGCACCACCCGCTTCTTCGGCGACCCCTCCTCGGACCGTGGCGACGAACTCACCATGTGCTTCGACTTCGTCGCGATGCAGCAGATGTACCTGTCGATGGCACGCCACGACGCCAGGCCGCTGGCCGCCGCACTGCGCGACCGTCCCGCGGCGCCGCGCGACGCCCACTGGGCCGTGTTCGTGCGCAACCACGACGAACTCACCCTCGACAAACTCAGCGACGACGAACGGGCCGAGGTGTTCGCGTCCTTCGGCCCGGAGAAGGACATGCAGCTGTACGACCGAGGGCTGCGGCGCAGGCTCCCGCCCATGGTCGACGGCGACCGACGTCGCGTCGAACTGGCCTACAGCCTGCTGTTCACCCTGCCGGGCACCCCCGTGCTCTTCTACGGCGAGGAACTCGGCATGGGCGAGAACCTGGCCGCGGAGGGACGCCAGGCCGTACGCACCCCGATGCAGTGGACCCCGCAGCAGGGCGCCGGGTTCTCCACCGCCGAGCCGGACGCCTTCCCCAACCCGCTGGTGGACGGCGCGTTCGGTCCCCAGAAGATCAACGTGTATGAGCAGAGCCGCGATCCTGCTTCCCTGCTGAGCCGCATGCGTCTGTTCATCGAACGCTACCGGGAGGCCCCCGAACTGGCCTGGGGTGACTACCGTTTGCTCACGACGGGGGAGGACGCCGTGCTGGCGCATGTCTGCCGCGCCGGTGACGGCACCGTGCTGGCCGTACACAACTTCGCGGACCGGCCGCACACCGTACGGCTGGAACTGGCCGAGGCCGGATCCGGCGGACGGTTGACGGACCTGCTCGACGAGGGACACACCGGTCTCAATGCAGGCGAGGACGGCATGTTCCCCGTCGACCTGCCCCCGTACGGCTATCGGTGGCTCCGCGTCGGCACCCCGGCGGACGACCCCGAAAGCATCGCGTCCGGCTGACAGGCCCATGAGCGGGGCCCCGAGTCATCGTCGGACCCCCGGTGTGCCGCGCCCGGGGATCGTTCTCGCGGGCGTGTGCGCGGGCTTCGATCAGCTTGGTGGACGCCAGCACGCGGGGGACGGCATGGCCCTTGGCAGCCACCACTTCACGGTAGCTAGCCCGAGTTCATGACCGTAGACATGACCCTGCGAATCCCGGATGGACTCGCGCCCTCGATCTGGGTCGGCGCCGAGGCGGCCGGGATGAGTCTCAACGCCTACGTAGCGCGCGCCGCCCGCCGTCAGGCCACCCTCGACGCCGCGAGGTTGGACATGGACAAGCGCCTCGACCTGGGGCTCACGCTGCCTCGACCCCGCATCCTGGCGGACGCCACCGATCGACCGAGCACGAGAACACGATGAAGGGCTGCCCGTGGCAGGCTGGGCGGTCTTCTTGAGCGGCGGCGGGAGTCTTGCCGTGGGCGCGGCTCGGTATCTGGCCGCGCGAGTCGTGCCGGCGGCGAATCGCCCGGCGGCTGAACAAGGGCGAGAACCTGCACGCCCTGCGCCGGGAATTCGCCTACGTCGGCGAGGGTGCGGATCCGGCGCCGGCACTGCGAGCAGTAACCGAGCGGATGTGGTGCCTGACGCTGGCCACCACCGCGATCGTCACCTGGACCACGGAGTACTACGGCCTCGCAGTCACCGCGCTGCGCCGGGCCGGCCGACCCGTTGATGACGACCTGCTGCCGCACATCTGGCCCAGGCGCCGCGCCAACGTCACCTTGTACGGCACCCAGGCCGGATTGTTCGGTCCTGCTGAGCGGTCAGGCGGTTCGGGCCGTGGTCCCTACGCCGGCGAGCGTGGTGGAGCTGGATGCGGCGGGTTTCAGGTGGGGCGGCGGATGGCCTGTACGGCGGTGTCGTAGAGGTCGAACATGTCGACCTGTCCGCCCAGGTGTACCCATTCCTCGTTGGCTGCCTGCATGCAGACGATCGCTGCGGCCGCGATCGCGCGGGCTTGCAGGGTGCGGCGGTCGGAGTCGGGCAGTCGCGGCTCGATCAGCGGAGCGAACAGGTCTTGCCAGCGGGCCTGTTTCTCGGCGTGTCCGGCGCGTAGGGAGTCGTTGCCGAACAGCAGCGTGATGAACTCCAGGCGCCCTTCGGCTGTTATGTCGATCTCCTCGAGCACCTGGAACGCCGCACGCAGCGCCGTCCAGGCGTCCTCGCCGGCCGGGCGCTCGGCGAGGCGCGCGGCGATCAGTTCGCCCTGTTCGTCCAGGCCGCTGAGCGCGAGGTCTTCCTTGTTGCGGAAGTAGTTGAACAGGGTCCGCCGGGAGACGCCCGCAGCCGCGGCGACCTCATCGAGAGTCGTGTTGTCGAAGCCCTTGGCGCCGAACAGCTCGATGGCGGTCCGGGCCAGCAGTGATCGAACCACGGAGCGGGTCTGCTCCCGGATAGGGGCCGGTTTCCGAGTCATGCACCCATGGTACTTCGCCTCACACGATGCATCTATTTGCACTCAGTGTAAAAGCGTGCGTAGAGTGAATGCCATGAGCGACATCGACTACCGCCGCCAGACCGTCATCGTCACCGGCGCCAGCTCCGGCCTCGGCGCCGAATTCGCCCGCCAGCTGGCCCGCCGCGGCGCGAACCTCGTGCTCGTGGCCCGTCGGGCGGACCGGCTCGAGAGCCTGGCCGCCGAACTCACTCGCGCCCACGGCGTCACGGTGACCGCCGTCGCCCGCGACCTCGGCCGGCCCGACGCCGGCCGCACGCTGCGCGCCGAACTCGAGTCCCGCGGCATCCACGCCACCGGACTGGTCAACAACGCCGGCTTCGGCACCCACGACGCGTTCAGCGACGAGGATCCCGACCGCCTGCAGAGCATGATCGCGCTGAACGTCAGCGCGCTGGTCGACCTCAGCCGCGCCTACATCGGCCCGCTGTCCTCCGCCGACACCGGCGTCCTGATCAACGTCGCGAGCCTGCTGGGCTTCCAGCCGACCCCGTACATGGGTGTCTACGGCGCCACCAAGGCCTTCGTTCTCAACTTCACCGAATCGCTGTGGGAGGAGACCCGCGGTACCGGTCTGCGCGTTCTGGCCGTGTGCCCCGGTGCCACCCGGACCGAGTTCTACGACGTCGCCGGCAGCTCCGCCGACTACGGCACGAAGCGGGCAACCCCCGAGCAGGTCGTGAGGATCGCCCTCGACACGCTCGACCGCCGGTCCGCGCCCCCGTCGGTGGTCACCAACGGCCGGTCAGTCGCTCTCCTCGGGAGGCTCCTGCCGCGCCGCTCGATGGTCCGGCTCATGGGCTGGATGGACCGCCGCCAGCGCCCGCAGCACCCCGTCGCCCTCACCAACAGTTCCCTCACCATCAGCTAAGGAACACGATCATGACCATCACCGACGTCACCGCACAGCCCACCGACGCGGAGCGCTTCCACCACATTCTCCAAACCCAGCGCGCCGCCTACCTCCGCGACGGAGCGCCCTCCCTGGAGGCCCGGCGCAGCGATCTGACCAGGTTCAAGAAGGCGCTGATCGCCCGGCGTGGCGACATCGAGGAGGCGATCGACGCCGACTTCGGGCATCGCTCGCGACACGAGAGCGCGCTGATGGAAGTCGTGGGCGTCGTGCAGGGCATCGACTACCTGCACCGCAACCTTCGCCGGTTCATGCGCCCGACCCACCGCCACATCGAGCTGCTGCTGCGCTTCGGCAGCAACCGCATCGAATACCAGCCGCTCGGCGTGGTCGGCGTCATCTCGCCGTGGAACTATCCGGTCAATCTGTCGCTGATGCCCGTCGTTACCGCGATCGCGGCCGGCAACCGCGTCATGCTCAAGCCGTCGAAGCTGACCCCGGCGACGAACGCGGTGCTCGCGTCGATGCTCAGCGAGCTCTTCCCGCCGGAGCAGGTCACGATGGTCAGCGGCGACGGTTCCGCGTTCTCCTCCCTGCCGTTCGACCATCTCGTCTTCACCGGCAGCACCGAGGTCGGGCGGGCCGTGATGAAGGCGGCCGGCGACCACCTCGTCCCCGTCACGCTGGAACTCGGCGGCAAGTCCCCGACCATCGTGGCCAAGGGACACGTCCGGGACCAGGCCGTGTCCGACATCGTCTTCGGCAAACTTCTCAGCGGCGGGCAGACCTGCATCGCCCCCGACTACGCCCTGGTGCACGAATCCGAGATCGATGCCTTCATCGCCGCCTACGACCGGCTGGTGAAGACCGCCTACCCCGACGGCCCGACCAGCGACGACTACACCTCGATCATCGACGACAAGCAGTACAGGATCCTCACCGGCCTGATAGAGGACGCCCGCGCTCACGGGGCGCGGATCATCGAGGTCGGTCACCGGCCGGGCGACGCGGCCCGCCGTCCGCACACCCTCGCACCGACCGTCGTGCTCGGCGTCACCGACGACATGCGCATCGCCCACGAGGAGATCTTCGGTCCCATCCTGCCGATCTTCGGTTACCGCGACATCGACGACGCCATCGACTACGTCAACGCACGGCCGCGGCCGCTCGCCCTCTACTACTTCGGCGACAACGGCCCCGACCGGCGCAAGGTCCTCAACCGCACGACCTCCGGCAACGTCACCGTCAACGGCACCATCATGCACGTCGCGCAGGACGACCTCCCCTTCGGCGGCGTCGGCGCCAGCGGGATGGGCAAGTACCACGGCATCGAAGGATTCCGCACGCTCAGCCACCCCAAGGGCATCCACGTACAGGGCCGCTGGAACGCCACCCGCATGCTGCGCGCCCCCTTCAACAAGCGCACCGAAACCCTTCTCAACTTCCTGCTCCGGTAAAGGAAGCAGCACCGGCGCCGCCGCCCCCCAGCACCCCTCGCACAAGTGCGGCTGCCCGTTCGGCGAGACCAATCCACCGAGGCGCACACCTCCGCAAGGAGGCCCCCGATGGCTGATCACGACCTCGTTCTCGTCACCGGGGACACGGACACCTCAAACGTCACGACCATCGCCCAGGCGAGTTCCGAGCCCGCCTCGGCAACAGATGAGCACCAGATGACGGTCGCCGACCGTCGCAAGGATTGAAAGGAGCAGGGGAAGAGGCACCCGCGAGGGCGCCGCCTCCCCGACCGCCATGAACAAGATCGACTACCGCACCCAGACCACCTTGATCACCGGGGCGAGTGCCGGCCTTGGCGCGGAGTTCGCCCGCCAGTTCGCCGAGCGCGGCTCGGACCTCGTGCTGGTCGCCCGCCGGGCGGACCGACTTCAGGCCCTGGCCGACGAACTGTCCTCGAAGCACCGGATCACCGTCACGGTGGTGCCCTTCGACCTCACCGTGCCGGCCGCGGGCGAAGCGCTAGCCAAGGAGGTGGCCCGGCGCGGGATCACCGTCACCAGCCTCGTCAACAACGCCGGCTTCGGCACCCACAGCCCGTTCCGCCAGGAGGATGCGGCACGGGTCCAGCAGGAGATCGGCCTGAACGTGGCCAGCCTGGTCGACGTCACCAGGGCGTTCATCGGCCAGCTGACCGGTGTCCTGGTCAACGTTGCCAGCTCCCTCGGGTACCAGCCGTGGCCGAACGCCGCCGTCTACGGGGCGACCAAGGCCTTCGTGCTGAGTTTCACCGAGGCGCTGTGGCAGGAATCGCGAGGGACAGGGCTGCGCGTGCTCGCTCTCTCCCCGGGTCCGACCCGCACCGAGTTCTTCGACGCGGCCGGCTCCGACGACATGGCCCGCGGTGTCCGGCTGCAGACGCCGAGTCAGGTGGTCACGACCGCGCTGCGCACGCTGGACCGGCGCAACCCTCCGCCCAGCGTCGTCTCCGGCTCCTTCAACTGGGTGATGACCCTCACCTCGCGCTTCACCACCCGCCGAGCCAACGTTCTCGCCTTCGGCGCGATGACCCAGTGGCAGATGCGCTCGAGCCGACCTGGCCACTGACCTGCTCCGGGCCACCGTCCATTGGAGAGCCCCGACTTCTGCCGCCCCGGCGAGACCACGACCTGAGCGCAGGCGACGCCGACCGCTCTGCACACGAGCACCAGTCCGCGCGAACACGGCGCTCGCGCCACCATGCGCCCCGAGCTCGCCGTGACACTCGCCGGGGAGATCCGTGGCATCGAACTTGCCATGCTCGCTGAGGAGCTGAGGGTGAGCGACGTCGGCCTGGAGTTCCTCACCGGGGAGTTCAAGGGCTTGCACGACCCCTTCGGGATCGTGTTCACGGTGCTCGCCGCGATATCCGGCATGGAGCGCGAATACATCCGCGAACGCGTCATCACCACGGGCGTGAAGAAGGGCCAGCGCCCCTCGCCCGATGCCGTGATGCGGATGTTGTGGGAACACGACGAACAAGCCGCCGCGGGCGCGTGATCACCCGGCTAGTACGCGGCTGGTGTCTGAGCTGGGACTCCATGGCCCACCGCGACACCGAAGGGCGCCGACCGGGGATCATCGAGGCGAGTGGACGCGCGACGCGACCGCGGGCCGATGAGGAGCGCGTCGACTGAGCCCAGACGGTCGCAGCTTGGCTGTCGACGATGCCATCCGCGGCCTGAAGTCAAGAACTTGGCTGCGGTCCGGAAACTTGCCGCACAGCGGCGTCCGACGATCGCGGCGTCGGCGTCGAACCTGTTCATTTGCCAATGCCCCGAGGGCGTCGGGCGGTTCCTTGCCCTTGGGCAGATGCTCCCCGAGGTGCACTGGACGCTGGCCGCCGGGCAGTTCCGGGAGGTGAGCAGGCAGCAGCGTGGCTGCCGCATCCCGTTGTCGGCGGCGTGTCCGAACCGGTGAACCGGACAGTCACACTCCAGGGCGGCCGAACCGGACCGCTCAGCCATGGACGCCGAGGTGCGCCGGCAGCGGAAGGAAGTGAACGGGCGGGACGTCGGTTCGTCCGGCGTGGCCTCGCGGTCCCTGTGTGGTTCCGGTGAGGTCAGTCGCCGACGATTTCCGCGAGCTGTTCGGCAGCCGTGGTGTTGCCGCGATCCGCCAGCCGCCGAAGCTCCTCCAGGTTGTCCTGCTCGGTGGCGAGTTGGATCAGCTCGTCGGTGGCCGTGGCGTTGCCGCCGTCGGAGAGTCGCCGGAGTTCTTCGAGGTCGCTCTGCTCCGAGGCGAGTTGGACGAGTTCGTCGGCGGCGTCGGTGTCACCGTTCTCGGCGCGTTCCCGCAGTTCGGACAAGTCGGGTTCGGACATGGTGGGCAACCTTTCCCCGTTGGTGGTCATGGGCCGGCCGGCCCGGCTGCTCGCCGGGGTCGGGCAAGTCGCCCCGAGGCGCGCAGGTCGTCGCGGTGCGCTTGCCACTCGTCCACCAGCCTGGGCAGGCGTTCCGCGAGGAACTCGGCCAGCGCGATCATTTCCTCGAGCGGCGCACGGCGTTCCGGCGGAGCGTCGGAGAGGAGGGCCAGGCCCTCCCGGAACAGTGCGGCGTGTTCCTGGTGGATGGCCGCGTCGAAGTTCTGCGGCTGCTGGCGGCAACACCAACACCCTCGTGCCGCTGTTCGCCATCGGCGTCTTCGTCGGGTTCACCATCGCCCAGGTCGGCATGGTCCGGCACTGGCGCCTCGAACGCGGCGCGGGGTGGCGGGGCAAGGCGCTGCTGAACGGCTTCGGGGCCGCGCTCACCGGTGTGGCGACGGTCGTCGTCACGCTGGAGAAGTTCCAGGAGGGCGCCTGGCTGATCGTGATCGCGCTGCCGCTGCTGGTCGCGGCCTTCGGCGCCGTCCACCGCGCGTACGGCCGGATCGGTGAGCGGCTCGGTCTGGGCCGTGTCCCCGAGCCCCCGCACCGTGAGCGTTCGCTGGTGATCGTGCCCGTCTCGTCCCTGTCCCGGCTGACCTCGGAGGCTCTTACGGCGGCCTCCTCTCTCGGCGACGAGGTCCGTGCGGTGACCGTTTGCTACCCGGACCCCGAGGACCAGGCCGCCCTGCACGCCCTGGAGCGCTCCTGGGCCGAGTGGGACCCGGGTGTGCCGCTGGTCCGGCTGTCGTGTGAGCGGCGCTCCCTGGGCCGCCCCATCGCCGCCTACGTCCAGGAGGTCATGGCCTCGGAACCGGCCACCCGGGTGACGGTGCTGATCCCGGAGGCCGAGCCGGAGCGGCTGTGGCAGCGGCTCCTCCAGAATCAGCGGGGCGCGGTCGTCGCCCACGCCGTGCGGCGGGAGACGGACGCCGTGATCTGCCGGCTCCGTTTCCGCCTGCTGTGAGGGTCGTGGGGGCGGGGCCGTAAGAGTCCCGTCAAAGGTGTGAGGGCCGCCGTAAGGGACTCGTCAACGGGCGGCCGATTCCGGTCAGGGGCGGGGTTTCCTCTATCTGTCCGTATCTCTTCCGAACCTCTTCTAGTTCTAGGAGTTCGCGATGGCCGATCTGGCCTTCGTCGTCACCACGATCGCGGTGTTCGCGCTGGTGGCTCTTGTCGCCAAGGGGGTGACGAAGCTGTGACCGCCGAGAACATCGTCGGCCTCGTCGTGGCCGTCGCCCTGCTGGGCTATCTCGTCCTCGCCCTGATCTTCCCGGAGAGGTTCTGAGCTCTGACATGGGTCCCGTACTCGCAGGCGTGCTCCAGCTGCTCGCTCTCATAGGGGCACTGGCACTCGCCTACATCCCCCTCGGCAACTACATGGCCAAGGTCTACTCCTCCGACAAGCACTGGCGCGTGGAGAAGTGGATCTACAAGGGCATCGGTGCCAACCCGGACACCGAGATGCGCTGGCCCGCGTACCTGCGCGGTGTCCTCGCCTTCTCCGCGGTGGGTGTGCTCTTCCTCTACACGCTCCAGCGGCTCCAGGGTGTGCTGCCCGGTTCGCTGGGCTTCTCCGCGATCGACCCGGACCAGGCGTTCAACACGGCGGTCTCGTTCGTGACGAACACCAACTGGCAGTCGTACTACGGCGAGCAGGCCATGGGTCACGTCGTGCAGACCGCCGGTCTGGCCGTGCAGAACTTCGTCTCCGCGGCCGTCGGTATCGCCGTCGCGGTGGCGCTGGTGCGCGGGTTCGCGCGCTCGCGGACCGGTGAGCTCGGCAATTTCTGGGCCGACCTGGTGCGTGGCGTCGTGCGCATCCTGGTGCCGCTGTCCGTGGTCGCCGCGATCGTCCTGGTGGCGTGCGGTGCGATCCAGAACTTCTCCGGCATCCACGAGGTCGGCCAGTTCATGGGCGGGCAGCAGCAGTGGAACGGTGGCGCGGTCGCCTCGCAGGAGGCCATCAAGGAGATCGGGACCAACGGCGGCGGTTACTTCAACGCCAACTCCGCTCACCCGTTCGAGAACCCGACCCCGTTCACGAACCTTTTCGAGATCTTCCTGCTGCTGGTGATCCCGTTCGCGCTGACCCGCACCTTTGGCATCATGGTCGGCTCGATCAAGCAGGGTTACGCGATCCTCGCGGCCATGGGCACTATCTGGGTCGGCTTCATCGCGCTGATGATGTGGACCGAGTTCGCCCACCACGGCCCGGCGTTCGAGATCGCGGGCGGGGCGATGGAGGGCAAGGAGACCCGTATCGGGGTCGGCGCCTCGTCGATCTTCGCGGTGTCGACCACCCTGACCTCGACCGGCGCGGTGGACTCCTTCCACTCCTCGTTCACGGGTCTGGGCGGCGGCATCACCATGCTGGGCATGCAGCTCGGTGAGATCGCGCCCGGCGGTACCGGATCCGGCCTCTACGGCATGCTGATCATGGCGATCATCGCGGTGTTCATCGCCGGTCTGATGGTGGGCCGTACGCCCGAGTACCTGGGCAAGAAGATCGGCACCCGCGAGATCAAGTTCGCGGCCTGCTACATCCTCGTCACCCCGGCGCTGGTGCTCATCTTCACCGCGGCGGCGATGGCACTGCCCACGCCGGGCAACTCGATGACGAACTCGGGGGCCCACGGCTTCTCCGAGATCCTCTACGCCTACTCCTCGGCTGCGAACAACAACGGTTCGGCCTTCGCCGGTCTGAACGCCGACACCCAGTGGTTCAACACCACGCTGGGTCTGGCCATGGCGCTGGGCCGCTTCCTGCCGATGGTGTTCGTCCTGGCGCTGGCCGGTTCGCTCGCCGAGCAGAAGCCGGTGCCGGCGACCGCGGGCACCCTGCGCACCGAGAAGCCGCTGTTCACCGGCCTGTTGGTGGGCGCGATCCTCATCATCACCGGTCTGACGTACTTCCCGGCCCTGGCGCTGGGTCCGCTGGCCGAGGGGCTGGCGTCATGACCACCCGTATAGAGAAGTCAGAGGACTCCATGTCCACAGCCACCCCGACCCGGGCGCCGCACAGCGACGTACCCACCGGGCACAAGTCCCCCGAGGGCCGTGTCGGCGCGGGCCTCTTCGACCCCAAGCAGCTGCTGAAGTCACTGCCGGACGCCTTCCGCAAGCTCGACCCCCGGGTGATGGTCAAGTCGCCCGTGATGTTCGTGGTGTGGATCGGTTCGCTGCTGACCACCGTCTTCTCCTTCAAGGACCCGGGCGACTGGTTCGGCTGGACGATCAGCGCCTGGCTGTGGCTGACGGTCGTCTTCGCCAACCTGGCGGAAGCCGTCGCCGAGGGCCGTGGCAAGGCGCAGGCGGACACCCTGCGCAAGGCCAAGACGGACACGGTGGCGCGGCGACTCGTCGGGGACCGTGAGGAGCAGGTCCCGGGTACGGAGTTGAGGATCGGCGACCTGGTCGTCTGCGAGGCCGGCGACATCATCCCCGGCGACGGTGACGTCGTCGAGGGCGTCGCGTCGGTCGACGAGTCGGCGATCACGGGTGAGTCGGCCCCGGTCATCCGGGAGTCCGGCGGCGACCGCTCAGCCGTCACCGGCGGTACGAAGGTGCTGTCCGACCGCATCGTCATCAAAATCACGACGAAGCCCGGCGAGACCTTCATCGACCGCATGATCAACCTCGTCGAGGGCGCGGCCCGGCAGAAGACGCCGAACGAGATCGCGCTCAACATCCTGCTCGCCTCGCTGACGATCGTCTTCCTGCTCGCGGTGGCGACCCT
Organism: Streptomyces sp. NPDC087859; assembly: GCF_044742595.1. Lineage (NCBI taxonomy): Bacteria > Bacillati > Actinomycetota > Actinomycetes > Kitasatosporales > Streptomycetaceae > Streptomyces > Streptomyces sp. NPDC087859. The sequence continues at coordinate 320,267 of NZ_JBIUUU010000005.1, forward strand.
GCCCCCGTTCGCGGACTACGCGGGCACCCACCTGACGATGGTCGTCCTGGTGGCGCTGCTCGTCTGCCTCATCCCGACCACCATCGGCGCGCTGCTCTCCGCGATCGGCATCGCGGGCATGGACCGGCTGGTGCAGCGCAACGTACTGGCCATGTCCGGCCGGGCGGTCGAGGCCGCCGGTGACGTGTCGACGCTGCTGCTCGACAAGACGGGCACCATCACCCTCGGCAACCGTCAGGCGTCCGAGTTCGTGCCGGTGAGCGGGGTGACGGAGGCCGAGGTGGCCGACGCCGCCCAGCTCTCCTCGCTGGCCGACGAGACGCCCGAGGGCCGTTCCATCGTCGTCCTGGCGAAGGAGAAGTACGGCCTGCGCGAGCGCCAGCAGGGCGAGCTGGCCGGTGCCGAGTGGATCGCCTTCACCGCCCAGACCCGCATGTCGGGCGTGGACGTCGACGGCAAGAAGATCCGCAAGGGTGCGGCCGGTTCGGTCATCACCTGGGTCAAGGAGCAGGGCGGCACGGTCTCCGACGACGCCGACACCCTCTCCAACCGCATCTCCGAGGCGGGCGGTACTCCGCTCCTTGTGGCCGTCGAAGACACGGAAGGTGCCCGGGTGTTGGGCGTCATCCACCTCAAGGACGTGGTCAAGGAGGGCATGCGGGAGCGGTTCGAGGAGCTGCGCCGCATGGGTATCAAGACCGTCATGATCACGGGTGACAACCCGCTGACGGCCAAGGCGATCGCCGAGGAGGCGGGCGTCGACGACTTCCTCGCGGAGGCCACCCCCGAGGACAAGATGGCCCTCATCAAGCGGGAGCAGGCCGGCGGCAAGCTCGTCGCGATGACCGGTGACGGCACCAACGACGCGCCCGCGCTGGCCCAGGCGGACGTGGGCGTGGCGATGAACACCGGTACCTCGGCCGCCAAGGAGGCCGGGAACATGGTGGACCTGGACTCCAACCCGACCAAGCTCATCGAGATCGTCGAGATCGGCAAGCAACTCCTCATCACCCGGGGCGCGTTGACGACGTTCTCCATCGCCAACGACGTCGCGAAGTACTTCGCGATCATCCCGGCGCTGTTCGCGGCGGTCTACCCGGGCCTGGACAAGCTCAACATCATGGGCCTGTCCTCGCCCAACTCCGCGATCCTGTCCGCGGTCATCTTCAACGCGCTGATCATCATCGCGCTGGTGCCGCTGTCCCTGCGGGGTGTGCAGTACCGGCCGGTCAGCGCCGACAAGATGCTGCGGCGCAACCTCACGATCTACGGCATCGGCGGCCTGATCGCGCCCTTCGTCGGCATCAAGATCATCGACCTGCTCATCTCCCTCATCCCCGGGATCGGCTGACCCGTCATGAACAACTCGGTTACGAACACCGCCCGGCTGCTCGGGGCGGGCCTGCGGGCCCTGCTCGTGCTGACCCTGGTGACGGGCGTCATCTACCCGCTGGTCGTCACCGGCATCGCCCAGGCACTCTTCAACGACAAGGCGAACGGCTCGGAGGTCAAGGCGGACGGCAAGGTCGTCGGCTCGTCCCTGATCGGGCAGTCGTACAACCTGCCGCTGAAGAAGGGCGAGGAGACCGCGTCGCCCGACCTGAAGTGGTTCCAGGGCCGCCCGCAGAACGGCCTCGGCACGAACAGCGTCAACACGCAGTACTCGCTGATCCTGTCCGGCGCCACCAACCGTTCCGGTGACAACGCCGACCTGATCGCGTGGGTCAAGGCCGCCAAGGCCGCCGTCATCAAGGACAACTCGACCGCCGACTACAAGGTCGAGGCGTCCGAAGTGCCCGCCGACGCGGTGACGTCCTCCGGCTCCGGCCTGGACCCGGACATCTCCCCGGCCTACGCCGACCTCCAGGTCCACCGGATCGCCGAGAAGAACGGACTGCCCGTCGCCCAGGTGCAGAAACTGGTCGACGACCACACCACGGGCCGCACCCTCGGCTTCATCGGGGAGCCCCGGGTGAACGTCCTGGAGCTCAACATCGCGCTCAAGGCACTCGTGGCCAAGAGCTGATGGCGTTACACGACCCACAGGGGAGTCGGCGGCCCGGACGACCGGGTGCGCCGACTCCCGCGGTCTTGAAACAGATACGCCGCCACGAGGTACGACAGGAAGGCGCACGCCCATGACACGGGTGCTGGTGGTGGAGGACGACCCACAGCTCGTACGGGCCCTCATCATCAATCTCCAGGCACGCCGGTACGGGGTCGACGCGGCCCCCGACGGCGCCACCGCGCTGCGGCTCGCGGCCGCCCGGCAACCCGATGTCGTGATGCTCGACCTGGGCCTGCCCGACATGGACGGCGTCGAGGTCATCAAGGGCCTGCGTAGCTGGACCCGGGTGCCGATCCTGGTGCTGTCCGCCCGGCAGGCGTCCGAGGAGAAGGTCGCCGCGCTCGACGCGGGCGCCGACGACTACGTGACCAAGCCGTTCAGCATGGACGAGCTCCTCGCCCGGCTACGGGCCGCCGTACGGCGCACCGAGGACGTGCCGCTCGCCACCGGGACGACGCGGGTCGAGACGGCGGACTTCAGCATCGACCTGCTGGCCAGGAAGGTGCGCAAGGACAGCCGCGACATACGCCTCACGCCCACCGAGTGGCACCTGCTGGAGATCCTGATCACCAACCCGGGACGGCTGATCACGCAGAAGCACCTGCTCCAGGAGGTCTGGGGCGTCACCCAGGGCAACAAGACCAACTACCTGCGGGTCTACATGGCCCAGCTGCGGCGCAAGCTGGAAGCGGACCCCGCCCACCCTCGCTACCTCATCACCGAGCCCGGCATGGGCTACCGCTTCGAAGGTTGACTTCCTCTCCCGCCTAAAGGCGGGGGATTCCAGCGGTCGCCCGCTGGGGTTTCTGCTTCAGCGACGACTGCCCCGTCCGGGAGGAATCCCGTTGAGGTCTTACACCGTCTCCACAGGCAGACGCCGCCAGCCCGGCGGCCAGGATGTTGCGTGCCGCGTTGAGGTCGCGGTCATGCACGGTGCCGCAGGCGCACGTCCATTCGCGGACGTTCAGCGGCAGCTTCGCCGCGACCGTGCCGCAGTTCCCGCACAGTTTGCTGCTGGGGAAGACGCGGTCGATCACGACGAGTTCACGCCCGTACCAGGCGCACTTGTACTCCAGCATGGAGCGCAGTTGTGTCCACGACGCATCGGAAATGGCGCGTGCGAGTGTGCCGTTCTTCAGCAGGTTGCGGACGGTGAGGTCTTCGATCACGGCCGTTTGGTTCTCGCGGACGAGTCGAGTCGACAGCTTGTGCAGGACGTCACGGCGCCGGTCGACGATCCGCGCATGCACCCGGGCGACCCTGCGTCGGGCCTTCTCCCGGTTGTTGGAGCCACAGGAGCTTCGCTCCCTCCCCGGCCTAAAGGCCGGGGTATCCACGAAGGACAGAGCCGATGAACGAGACGGACCGCATCCGGATTACGCCCTGACCAGCACCGACAAGCCTGCACAGCGAGTGATGCGGGTTCGGATTCCGCCGCTGTCTCCAGCTGTCCGAGCGGACAGAACGACAGAGCGGCGCCCAGCCGGGGGGCGGCCCGGGCGGCGGGGCCCTTCCTCACTGCCGTTCGGTCCCCGTGCTTCGCCCGCCGCCTCTCCCGTTTCCCGTTGCTACTTCTCACCGTAGGCGCACAGTTCCTGATCGATCAGCTGGTTCTGCGCCTTGTCCGTGGACAGGTCGGGCGCTCCGTCGCCCGTCGCCTCGACGACCACGACCCGGTGGCCGTCGGCGCTCGCCCCGTCCCGGGTGGTGTAGCCGGCCAGGTCACCGGCGTGGCTGTAGTAGACCCCGCCGCAGGACAGCGGGATCTCCATCAGGCCCAGGCCGTAGCGCGCACCGGGCCACACGGGGTCCAGTTCGGGGGCGCGTATGGTCGTCTTCATCTCGGCCAGCTGGGCCGGGGGCAGCAGCCGGCCGCCCAGCAGTGCCGAAAAGAAGCGGCTCACATCGGCGGTCGTGCTGATCATGGCGCCGGCCGCGCCCGCCGCGGTCGGGTTGAAGTCGGTGACGTCGATTGCCGGGCCGGGCTCGCCGAAGCCGGAGTAGCCGCGCAGATGCGGGCCGGGTATGCGGGATTGGGCGTCGGGGGTGAGGGTGTCGCGCAGCCCCAGCGGCCGGATGATGCGCCGGGTCACCTCCTGCTGCCAGGTCCGGCCCGTGGCTTGCTCGATGATCATTCCGGCGACGATGTAGTTGGTGTTGGAGTACGCCCACTTCGCGCCGGGCTCGAAGTCCGGCGCGTGCCGCATCGCGATCTTGATCAGTTGCTCGTCGGTCCAGGTGGTGTACCGGTCGGCCTCGAAGCCCTCGCGACTGGTGATCGCCGGGAAGTCCGCGGTGTAGTTGAACAGCCCGCTCGTGTGGTTCAGCAACTGGCGCAGGGTGACGGCGCCGCCGTCGTTGCCGTTCCCCGACACCACGCCCGGCAGCCACCGTTCCACTGAGTCGTCCAGCGACACGCGCCCCTCTGCGACCAGTTGCAGCATCACGGTGGCGACGAACGCCTTGGTGGTGCTGGCGATCCGGAACCGGTCACGGACGTCGGCCGTCCTGCCGGTGCTGGTGTCGGCCACCCCGGCGGTGGCGTGCCGCTTGCCGCGCGGGCCCGTCGACTGGGCGACGACACCCACGGTCCCGGTCCTGTGGATGGCGTCCACGTTGTCCTGGAGCCTGCTCCGGACCGTGGTCGGCGGCGGCTCTGAGGCGCTTGCGACGGGCACCGTGAGGCCGAGGCCGAGTGCGGTCAGCGTGGCCGTCGACACGAGGTGACGCAGCATCATCATGAGCTGGCTCCTTGGCAGTTGGTCGATCACCAGGGGTTCCGGGTGTGATCACCAACGTAGAAGGAGGGCGCGCGCCGGACGATCCAGCCCGCGGGCCGGTCCGCGGTACAGCCTGCTGTACACACGCCGGGCGAGGTGCCTCCGTACGCACACCGCACGCCGGGCGACGTGCGTCCGAAACTCACGCCAGTCGGCGTACGTCCTCCAGATAGCGCAGGACGGCGGCGACCCGCCGGTCCACCTGGTCCGCGGGGGACAGGTCGAGCTTGGCGAAGATGCTGCGGATGTGCTTGTGGACGGCGCCCTCGGTGACGACGAGGCGTCCGGCGATGGCGGAGTTGCCCAACCCCTCGGCCATCAGGGCGAGTACGTCCCGTTCGCGGGGGCTGAGCCGCTCCAGGCGGGGGTCCTGGCGGGAGCGGGTGAAGAGCTGGGCGACGACTTCGGGGTCGATGGCGGTACCGCCGTCCGCCACCCGGTGCAGGGCGTCGAGGAACTCCTGGACCCGCCCGACGCGCTCCTTGAGCAGATACCCGAGGCCGGTGACACCGCCGCTCAGCAGTTCGGTGGCGAAGCTCTGCTCGACATAGGCGGACAGCACGAGGACCGCCAGGTCCGGCCGTCGGCGCCGTGCCTCGACCGCCGCGACGATGCCCTCGTCGGTGTGGGTCGGAGGCATCCGTACGTCGAGGATCGCCACGTCCGGTTTGTGTTCGTCGATGGCCTCCAGGACCCCGTCGGGGGTGCCCGCGGTGGCCACCACGTCGAGGCCCTCCGCGCGCAGCAGCAGGGCCAGGCCCTCGCGCAGCAACGGGTCGTCCTCGGCTATGACGATGCGCAGTTCACGGTCCATCCGCAGTTCACGGTCCATCCGCAGGTCGGGGCCATCGGCAGCACGGGGCCCGTCGGCGGGTCACGATCCGCAGGGGAGATCCACCTCGAGGGTCGTGGGCCCGCCGGGCGGGCTGGCCAGGGTGAGGCTACCGTCCAGTGCCGCGATCCGGCGGCGGATACCGGTGAGTCCGGAGCCGCCGTGCTCGTCGGCTCCGCCCCGGCCGTCGTCCTCGATGCGCAGCCGCAGCCGGCCGCCACGGCTGTGGGCCGTCACGGTGGCGCTGCGGGCGCCGCTGTGCTTGGCGATGTTGGTCAGCGCCTCGGCGACGACGAAGTAGGCGGTCGCCTCCACAGAGGCCGCGCAGCGGTCGGGGACGTCGACGTCGATGTGGCAGGGCACACCGCTCTGCGCCGCCAGTCCCGAGAGTGCCCCGGTCAGGCCGCGGTCGTCGAGTACCGGCGGCAGGATGCTGCGGGAGACCGTACGCAGCTCGGCGAGGGCCTGTTCGGCGGCGGACTGGGCGCGTTCGAGGAGTTCGTCGGCGCCGGCCGGGTCGCGGGCGACCATCCGGCGGGCCGCGCCGAGCAGGACGGTGACGCTGACGATGCGGTTCTGCGTGCCGTCGTGCAACGAGCGCTCGATACGGCGCAGTTCGACGGCGTGCGCGTCCAGCGCGGCGGCGCGGGTGGCGGTCAGTTCCGCGACGCGCAGGGAGAGATCGACGTCGGGTCCGGCCGCGAGGAGCTCCCGTCCGGGCCGGGCCTGCAGACGGGCCATGCCGGGGGCGAGCCCGAGGATGATGATGACCCAGCCCAGGCCCAGCAGGCACACGGCGAGGGCTTCGGGCCAGGACCGCGCCAGGCCGACGCCCAGGGAGGTCGCGGTCGCTTCCTCGGGCAGGAGCCGCCAGTACAGCGGAAAGGCGCTGTCCCGCACGGCGAGGACCGGCAGGAGGACTCCGAGCACTCCCAGGAGCAGGCCCAGGGTCGCGTGCCGGACCAGCCAGCGCAGCTCCCGTCGGGTGGTGGGGTCGACCAGTGCGAGCCGCAGCCGGGTCGGCGGGGGTTTTGGGGCGACGACCTCGGGGCCGCGGCGGGCGAGCCGCGCGCGTTCGTGTCCGGCCAGGGCGTGCAGCGCGCGCAGCAGGGCGGGCGCCATGAGCAGCCCCACCCCGACCAGGCTCGTCACGGCGGTGACGGCCGTCCAGAGCAGCATCAGCAGGGCGAGCAGGGCTGTGTTGAGCCCGGACGCCAGCTCTCCGAGCGCGGTGCCGGCGGCGCTCAGGGTGCGTACGACGGTGTCCTTCACCTCCATGCTCCGGTCGGCGGCATCGGTGACAGTGCCCGCCGTGCTGACGGTGTCGGCCGTGCTGCCGGTGTCGGCCGTGCTGCCGGTGCTGACAGCGCGGTCGTCGTGTGATGCCATCCAGCCTCCCTCGGTCGCGGACGACCTTATGCCGACCGCCGGTTCGCGGAGGGCGCCGGGGACCGGAAGTACAGCCTGCTGTACCTGGAGCGGGCGGGCTGCGGGATCGGCCGCGCAGGGTGCTGATCCATAGCGTCGGTGACGACAGCGCACGAGTGCGGACACGCACGAATCACAGGAGAGTCGCCATGGCGAACACGACCACCGACGCCGACAGCCTCACCCGAGGGGAGGTCGCCCGCGCGCTGCTCTGGTCCGTGGTGGTGATCAGCGCGGTCGGCAACACGGCGGCCTCCCTCGGTGGCGCCGACACCTGGGTCCACTTCCTCTGCGGCATCGTCACGGTGCTCTGCGGCGGCGCTCTCGCCGTGCGCAGTCTGCGAGGCCGTCGATGACCGCCGCCATCGCTCTGACCCAGGTCAGCAAGGAGTACGCGGCAGGTGTACGCGCCCTCGACGACGTGTCGCTGACCGTGGAGCGCGGTGCGTTCGTCGCCGTGATGGGGCCTTCGGGGTCCGGCAAGAGCACGCTGATGCACTGCGCCGCCGGGCTGGACTCCCCGACGTCCGGGAGCATCCGCATCGACGGCCACGAGATCGGCGGGCTGAACGAGACCCGCCGGACCGAACTGCGCCGGGAGCGCATCGGGTTCGTGTTCCAGGCGTACAACCTCATCCCCTCGCTCAGTATCGAGGACAACATCACCCTGCCGCTGCGCCTCGCGGGACGGGCCCCGGACCACGGCTGGCTGAGCACACTGGTGGGACGGGTCGGTCTGGCCGACCGGCTGAGCCACCGGCCGGCCGAGCTCTCCGGCGGCCAGCAGCAACGCGCCGCCGTCGTACGGGCATTGGTGGCCAGACCTGCCGTCGTGTTCGCCGACGAGCCGACGGGCGCGCTGGACCTGCGCAGCGCCCACGAGGTGCTGGACCTGCTGCGGGACCTGGTCGACGAGTTGCACCAGACGGTCGTGATGGTCACCCATGATCCGGCCGCCGCGGCCCGCGCACACCGGGTGCTGGTGATGGCCGACGGCCGCGTGGTCGAGTCCCTGGAGGCCCCCACCGCCGTTCAACTGGCCGATCGCCTCGTCGCGTTGGGAAAGGTGTGAACCGTGTTCCGTCTCGCGCTGCACATGGCCGCCCACCGGATCACCGCCCTGATCGCTGTGGCGTGTGCGGTCCTCGGCGGGGCCGCTCTGATCACCGGCACCGGCGTCCTGGCCGAGTCAGGTGTCCGCTCCCACCTGCCGCCCGGCCGCCTCGCCGGCGCGGACGTCGTGGTCGCGGCCGACCAGGAGTTCCGGCCGGCCGGGGACCTGCCGATCGCCCTCCCGGAGCGCCGTAGGGTCCCGGCCTCATTGGTCGCCGACCTGTCCGGGCTGGCGGGGGTGGAGGCGACGGTCGGTGACATCGCCTTCCCCGCCGCGCTCGTCGACTCCCGCGGCCGGGTCGTACCGACGAAGGATCCCGCGTCGGCGGGTCACGGCTGGTCGTCCACCGAGCTCCTGAAGGACCGGGCGGTGGACGGTGACGCGCCGGCCGGTTCCGGCGAGGTCGCCGTGGACAGCGCGACCGCCGCCGCCGCGGGAGTCAAGGCGGGCGACCGGGTGCGGGTCGTCGTTAACGGCCGCCCCGCCGCCGGCTACCGCGTCTCGGCGGTCGTCGACGCTCCGGACGCCGGTGTGCTGTTCGCCGACCGGACGGCCGTACGGCTGTCGGGCCGCGAGGACGGAGCGCTCGCCCGGACCGTCGACCTGATCGGTCTGCGCACCGCGCCGGGGGCCGAGGAGCGGGTCGCCGCCGACGTCCGTACGAAGCTGAAGGACACCGGGCTTCAGGCGGTCACCGGCACGGACCGCGGGGACCTCGTGTCGCCCGGCGCGGGTGCGAGCCGCTCCCTGCTCATCCTGCTCGCCGGGTCCCTCTCCGGAATCATCGTGCTGATCACCGGGTTCGTCATGGCGAGCGCGCTGGCCGTGTCGCTCGGCGGGCAGCGCCGCGACCTGGCGCTGATGCGGGCCGTCGGCGCGACACCCCGGCAGATACGACGGCTCGCCGCATCCCAGGCCACCCTCATCGCGGCCGGCGCGCTCCTTCCCGGAGTGGCGGTGGGCTACCTCCTGGCCGGACAGTTCCGCGCCCTGCTGGCGGACCGGGGCGTCATCCCCGCCGAACTCCCCCTCACCTACAGTCCGTTGCCCGCGGTCGCGACGATCCTCCTGACGGCCCTCGCCGTACAGCTCTCGGCGCGGGGCGCGGCATGGCGCACCTCCCGCATGCCGGCGACGGAGGCGGTCGCCGAGTCGCGCAGCGAACCCCGCGACCCCTCCAGGACCCGTACGCGCTCCGGTCTGGTGGTCATCCTCGCCGCGACCGCCCTGTCCGGCCTCCCGCTCTTCTCCCGCACCGCCCTCGGCGCCACCGCCACCTCCATCGCGGGCATCCTCGGCGCGATCGGCCTGGCGCTGGCCGGGCCGGCCCTCGTCCGGGGCGTCGGCGCCGCCGCCAGCAGGCGCACCCATTCCGGCGCCTCCGCGCCGACCTGGCTGGCGATGTCCAACCTCCGTGCCTACGCCCTGCGCAACGCGGGGATCGTCAGCACCCTGGCCATGGCGGTCGTGTTCGTGCTGACGTACACCTACGCCCAGACCACCCTGATGGCCGCCACCACCCAGGACACCCGCACCGGCACCCTCGCCCAGCAGCGGCTGAGCGCACCGGGCCTGGGCGGACTGCCCAAGGACACCCTGGCCGCCGTACGGAAGACGCCCGGGGTCCGGGCCGCGGCTCCGGTCAGCACCACGACGGTGATCTGGACCTACAAGATGCTCGACGACACGGTGTCCGAGGCCGGCTCCGCGACGATCCTCCCCCAGGACGCCGCGGGCGTCCTCGACCTCGACGTACGGGACGGTGACATCGGCCGTCTCTCCGGCGCCACGGTCGCCGTCAGCGGCGACGTCGCCCGCTCACGCTCGGCGGGCGTGGGCCGGCGGGTGCGGCTGGTCCTCGGCGACGGCACACCGGTCGACGCCAAGGTCGTCGCCGTCTACGACCGCGGTCTCGGTTTCGGCTCCGTCGTCCTCTCCCACGACCTGACGGCCGGACACACCACCACGGAGCTCGACCAGTCCGTCCTCGTTCGCACCGACGGCACGGCCGCGGCCACCAGGAACCTCGCCGCCCTGGCCGCGTCCCGCCCCGGCCTGACCCTGCAGAAGGCGGCCCCGGCCGCGACCGGCGGCCTGGAGGACGCCCCGCCCGAGGTATGGATCAACCTGGCCACCATCGTGGTGCTGCTCGTCTACCTCCTGCTGAGCATCGCCAACAAGCTGGTCGCCGCGACAGCCCAGCGCCGGGTCGAGATGGCCGCGCTGCGCCTCAACGGCACGACCCCTCGTCAGATCCGCGCGATGATGCGCCGGGAGGCCGCGGTCACCGCCGCCACCGCCCTCACCACGGCCCTGCTGCTGTCCGCGATCCCCCTCGCCCTCCTGGGCCAGGCCTTTCTCGGCCGCCCCTGGCCCGCGGGCCCGATGTGGCTGCTCCCCGCCCTGGTGGCCACGGTCACCGTCACAGCGTTCCTCACCATCGAACTGCCCACCCGTCAGGCCCTGCGCACCTCACCCGCCGACGCGGTCCGCGCATCGTGATCCGGCACCTGAGCCGCCGTCCCGCCGCGCCGCCCGCACCGGTGTGGAGGAGAGCATCGATTCTTCCCACGGCGGCGGTTCGAGGGTTCGGTTGGGGAGGGCCATGACGTTGACGCCCGGCGGTAGAGGCTGATCGGCCGCGCGCTCCATCAGCCGGGTGTCGCATGCCCGAGATCAGGCCGCTTCGCCGGTGGTCCGAGTTGAGGACTACGCGCTCACGCCCGTAGTCCTCAACTCGGGCTCTCGACCGTGTGATTGCCACGCGCACGCGTACGAGAATGCGGTCGATCATCCTGATCGGGTGCGGCGGTACCCGTCGGACATGACGGACGCGGAGTGGGCGGCCATCCGGTCGTTGCTGCCGGTGCCGTCCTGGCTTCAGGGACGGGGCGGGCGGCCGGAGGACCACCGCCACCGCCAGATGGTGGACGCGATCCGTTACCTGGTCGCGGGCGGGATCTCCTGGCGGGCGATGCCTGCGGACTTCCTCGATTGGGGCCGGGTTCACGCCTTCCTCCGCCGCCGGCGCGAGCACGGGCTGATCGCCGAGTTCCACGACCGGCTGCGCGGACAGGCGCGTGAGCGCGAGGGCCGCGAGGCCGAGCCCACGGCCGGGATCATCGACGCGCAGTCGGTGCGGGCCGCCGCGACAGTGCGGGCCGCCTCACGCGGCTACGACGGCGGGAAGAAGGTGCCGGCCGCACACGGCACATCGTGACCGATGCCGGCCGCACACGGCACATCGTGACCGACACGCTCGGTCTGCCGCCGGTCGCCTGCGTCACCGCCGCGAACGTCAGCGACCGGGCCACTGCGGCGGGCCTGCTGACCCGGCTGCGCCGCCTGCGTCGCGACATCTGCCTTGTTCGGGCCGAACCCCGCCCGCCACCAGCGAAGCGATGCTCCGATGGTCGACGATCACGGATGGGACGGCGTCTGGCCTCACCGAAGCCCCCGCGCCCAGCCCGAACGTCCCGGAGATCACGCACAGCAGCTGATGCAGATAGCCCGACAGCGCAAGGTCAGGGTGATCCAGTCCACGCCGGCCGAGCGATGAGTTCCCACCTTGTCGCGAGTCCCATCCCTTGATCTTCGAAGGGAATCCCGGCCTTCAGGCCGAGCGGGAATGCGATCTTCGCCCCGGAGGCGCGAAGCGCCGGAGTTCTCTGCGCTTTCGTTCTGACGGTCAGACAGGCCGCCTCTGGTGGTCGATGTAGTCCTTGACGAGACTTAGTGGTGCGCCGCCGCAAGACCCCGCGAAATACGACGGGGACCAGAACACCGAGCCCGTGCCGATCCGGTTGATCCGGCCGGCGTACTCCGCGCGCAGGTAGCGGGAGCTGACGCCCTTGAGGCTGTTGACGAGCTTGGACAGGGCGATTTTCGGCGGGTAGTGCACGAGCAGGTGGACGTGGTCGCCTTCACCGTTGAACTCGCGCAGTTCCGCGCCGAAGCTCTCGCACACGTCGCGCATGATCGCCTCGCAGCGGGTCAGCATGTCGTCGTCGAAGACCTCCCGCCGATACTTGGTGACAAACACCAAGTGTGCGTGGAGGTTGTAGATGACGTGGTTTCCCCGTCTGACGTCAGGATCTGGTTCCCAGCGTGGTGACATACACCAAGTGTAGTAAAATCGAGCGAACTCGACCGGAGGGGGTGGGCTGAGTTGATCCGTGCGTACAAGTTCCTCCTGCGGCCCACCGTCCGCCAGGAGCAGGCGCTGGGCCAGATGCTGCGGGACCACTGCTCCCTCTACAACGGGGCCTTGCAGGAACGGCGCGACGCCTGGCGGCACGCCTCGAAGACCACCGTGAAGTACGGGATGCAGTCGGCGCAGCTCAAGGAGATCCGGGCGTTCGACCCGGAGCGTCAGGGCCGCTGGTCGTTCTCCTCGCAGCAGGCGACGCTTCGCCGTCTCGACAAGGCGTTCGCCGCGTTCTTCCGTCGCGTCAAGTCCGGTCAGGCGCCCGGCTACCCGCGCTTTCGCGGGGGGACCTGGTTCGACACGGTGGACTTCCCGAAGGACGGGGACGGTTGCCGGTGGGACTCCACCCCGCACGACCCGACCACCCGCGTCCGCCTTCAGGGCGTCGGGCATGTGAAGGTCAACCAGCACCGCCCGGTGGCCGGCCGGGTCAAGACCGTGTCGGTCAAGCGTGAGGGCCGTCGGTGGTTCGTCGTGCTGACCGCCGAGCAGGACCAGCCGCAGCCGCTGCCGGCGACCGGCAGCGTGGTCGGCATCGATCTGGGCATCGCGAACTTCCTGGCCGACTCGGGCGGCGATTTCGTCCCCAACCCGCGCCACGGCCGCCGCGCGGCCGACAAGCTCCAGGCAGCGCAGCAGGCTCTGTCCCGGTTCCCGCGCCGCAAGGCCAAGGACCGCACCGCCAACCACCAGCGCGCGGTGGAGAAGGTCGCCGAACTGCACGGCAAGGTGCGTCGTCAGCGGCTCGACCACGCACACAAGACAGCGCTCGGCCTGGTCCGCGCACACGACGTCATCGCGCACGAAGAACTCAAGATCCGCAACATGAGCAAGGCCCCCGCACCGAAGCCCGACCCCGACCGGCCGGATACCTTCCTGCCTAACGGGGCCGCCGCGAAGGCCGGGCTCAATAAGTCGATCAACGATGCCGGATGGGGGGTGTTCCTGACGATCCTGCACGCCAAGGCTGAAAGCGCCGGACGGGAAGTGATCGCCGTGGACCCCCGCAACACCTCCCGCACCTGCCCCGAATGCGGGCACACCGCCAAGGAGAACCGGCCCACACAGGAAAAGTTCCACTGCGTCTCGTGCGGCCACACCGCGCACGCCGACACGGTCGGGGCGATCAACGTTCTACGGGCCGGGCTGGTCCGTCGCGACGCCAACCTGGCGTAACGAGAAGCCCCCGGCTTCAGCCGGGGGAGGAGTCACCCCTGTGCACACGGTGGACCGTGCACGACGTGGTTGCCCATCTGGTCGACACAGCCCGCACGACACGCCTTGGTTTCGTGGTCGGACTCGCGCGGGAGCGGTTCGACTTTGACCGGCAGAACGCACGCGGTGTGGAGCGCGAGCGTGGTGCCTCACCGCAGGAGACATCGGATCGGCTTCGTCACGTGGCATCGCGGAGGACGACGCCTCCGGCGCCCCTGGACAGCCGGATCGTGGAGGAGGTCGTCCACGGGGAGGACATCCGTCGGTCGTTGGGGCTTGCCCACTCCTACCCACAGGAGGCGGTCTCCCGATCGCTGCGCCTGCAGGCCCGTACGCCGGCGTCTTTCGGCGGGGCAAAGGAGCTGACAGCTCGAGTCCGGCTGACAGCGGTGGACGCCGACCTGTCGATCGGATCCGGCCCGGAAGTCAGAGGCACTGCGCTTTCCCTGCTGCTGGCCGTCTCCGGGCGTCGAGTGGCGCTCGACGAACTTGACGGGCCCGGCATCGCCCAGATCGCGAGGCCTGAATGACGGTCCACCGTCTTGGTTTGATCGCGTCCCGTGAAGGTCACTTGGCGAACGCCACCGAATTCGCCAACCGTGCCCCTCGCGGGACATGACCGGGTGCGAGGTGTCGAGAGCCAATCCCGCCGCTTGAAATCACGAAAAAACAACTCCCGCAAACCACACCCATTAGCCCGATCCCTGGTGCCCCGGCAAGTGGTGTAAAGAGTCGAGCCGGTTGAGCCCGGACGCAGCTCGCCACCGCCTGGCGCACGAGCGCCAGGATCCGCTCCCGTGGCTGGTCTCGGCGGTTGACGCCGATCTGTAACCACGTTTCGTGGGCACCGCGGCCGTTGGTTCGCGCAGTTTCTGGCGTGCCGGGCGTGCCCCCACTTCCGGTCTTGAATCCAGACCCCGTCGCACTGCAACTGCCTGGGTGACGTGGCCGCCGTGGCCGCTCCGCTCAACTCCCTTCGCCCGCGCATCCCATGGCTCATAACGGGCCGTGATCGATAGGCTGGGAAGGTCGAGGCCTGGGAGGATCCGGCAGTGTCGCTGAGTTACTACGTGTATATCTCCGACAGCAAGGTCGACATGCTGTTGCCGCAGATCGACCCCGGGTTCGGGGCCAAGCGGCAGACGGAGGTGGGCGTGAACCTCTCCGTGCTGTCGGCGAAGCGCACCAGCGAGGGCCCGCCGAACGACCGGATCACCCGTCTCGAGGCGGTCGTCCGGTACCTGCGCGACCACGGTGACCTCGGCACAGTGGAGGAACCGGGGCAGTACTTCTGGGGCTCGCTGCGGATGCGCTGGGGCGCGTTCCGCGACGACCCCGCGTCCTCCCTGGTGTTCTTCGGCGGGCGCAGCGAGGACACCGTCGTCGCCCTGGGCGGCTCGTACCGGCACGTGTACGACTACGTGCCGGACGCCGAGTCTCACGGCGTGGGGCGCTCGGTGATGTCCTCCATGCTCGACGGTCTCGGGATCACCTCCGATCTGGAGGACGAGTACGTCGCCGACGCGGTGGACGGCGACCTTGACCGCGTCGATCGTGCGGCGCTGGGCCGCGTCGAGCGGGCCGTTGCGCGACTGCGCTGGCCGGCGCAGAACGTCGAGTTCGTGGCGAAGCGGCTGCTGCACGGCGAAAGCCCGGACGGCACCGGCACGTCGGTGCTGCTCGGAACACCTCTGTACGCCGCCGTGGTGGACTGACGCCGATGGCCACCTGGCGCCGCGGCGACGTGATCCTGGATCTGTACGAGGTCCTGGACGTGGTGCGCACCGGCGGCCTCGGACTGGTGCACCGGGTTCACCACCGTGGCTGGGACATCGACCTGGCGGTGAAGACCCCGCGCCCGGCCGTCGTCCGCTCGCCGGACGGAATCGGGGACTTCGAGCGGGAGGCGGAGGTGTGGGTGGGGCTGGGCCTGCACCCGCACATCGCCAACTGCGTCTACGTGCGCACCCTGGAGGACGTGCCCAGGGTTTTCGCCGAGTGGGCCGACGGCGGCAGCCTCGCGGAAGCCGTCCGTAACCGGACCTTGTACGGCGACGATCCCCTCGCGACGCTGCTGGACGTGGCGATCCAGTCCGCCTGGGGCCTGGACCACGCGCACGAGAACGAGGTCGTGCACCAGGACGTCAAGCCCGCCAACGTGATGCTGACCCGGGACGGCACGGTCAAGGTCACCGACTTCGGCCTGGCACGGGCCCGCACGGCCGGGGACGCGGAGCCGTTCGTCAGCCGGGGCGGCCTGGACCCCGCCTACTGCTCGCCCGAGCAGGCACGGTCACCGTCCGGGCTCACTCCGGCCACGGACGTCTGGTCCTGGGCGGTCACCGTGTTCGAAATGCTCCTGGGCAGGCCGCCGGTGCGGGACGGGACCACCGCGGGCGACGCCTTCGAGGACTACACCCGGTCCCAGACGCCGGGAGCGATTCAGCGGGTGCCGGCCGAGATGCTGGACGTACTGCGCGAGTGCTTCTCGGAGGACCCTGCCGCACGCCCCTCCCGGCTCGGCCCGCTCGCCGAGCGTCTGGTCGAGGTGCACCGGCGCGAGGTCGGCCCCTATCCCCGCCGCGCCCCGTCCGCGGCCACCCTGCTCGCCGACAGCCTCTCCAACCACGCGTTGTCGATGCTGGACCTCGGGCGCCGCGACAGCGCCGAGGAGCTGTGGACCCGCGCGATGCGGGCGGATCCCCACCACCCGCACGCCCGCTACAACCGCGGACTGCACCGCTGGCGGACGGGCGTGATCACCGACGCCGAACTGGTGGATGAGCTGGAATCCGTGCGGTTCGGCGACCCCGACGACGGCACGTATCTGCTTGCGCTGGTGCACCGCGAGCGGGGCGACGCGCCTGCCGCGGCCGAACTGCTGCGCGACGCGTCCGCACGGATGCCCGACGACTCGCAGATCGCCGCCGCCCTCGCCTCGGTGCAGGACGCGCCCGCCCCGGCCCAGTCCGTACTGCCCGGGGAGCACGACGACTGGATCACCGCCCTCGCCCTGACTCCGGACGGCACGACCGGAATCTCGGCGGACGGTTCCGGCGGGCTGCGGATCTGGGACCTGGCCACGGGGGAGTGCCGCCAGGAACTGCGGCTGGAGAACTACCGCGCCTCGACACTCGCGGTCCGCGACGACGGACGCGTCCTGGTCGTCGGCGGCGGCACCGGGCGCGCGCTGGTGCTTGACCTCGAGGCCGCCACCGGGTTCGAACTCCCCGGCCACCCCAGCTGGGTGCTCGCGGTCGCGCTGACGCAGGATCAGCGGCACGCGGTCACCAGCGGGTACGAGGGAGAGGTCGTCACCTGGGATCTGGAGACCGGCGAACCCGTGGAGGTCCGGCAGTTCGAGAGCAAGGCCGACTTCCTGGGCGCCCGGGGCACCCTGTGCTGCGCCGTCGACCACACACGCCGGACCAGCTCGGTGCACGACGTCCGCACCGGCGCACTGGTCCGCCGGTTCGACCATGCCTGCCTGAGCGTGCAGTTCACCGACGACGGCCGACTCGCCGCGGTCACCGGCGGAAGCATCCATGTCCGACTGGCCGACCTCGGCTCCGGTGATGCCCCACGGGTACTCAAGACCGGATACGGCCGGACAGCCCTGAACACGGACGGCACGGTCGCCTTCTCCAGCGGCGGACGCGGCGAACCCTCACGGGTGTGGGACCTCACCACGGGCCGCTGCCGCCTCTCCCTGGAGGCCACACCCGACACCAAGGAGGTCGCGCTGAGCGCGACCGGGCACCGCGCCCTCACCGCCGAGGGCAAGACCGTGCGCACATGGCACCTGCCGCCCGCCGGACCACCGGCCCCCTGGAGCTACGTCCGCCCCCACCAGGCCAGAGACGTCACCACCGCTGCCACCCGAGCAGCCGAACTGCTGGACCACGCGGCCACGCACGGCGCAGCCGGACGGCTGGAGGAGGCCGCCGAACTGATCCGCGCCGCCCGCGCACTGCCCGGCCACCGGCGCCACACCGAACCCGTACGCCTGTGGCGCCGACTCGGCGCCCTCGGCCGCCGCACCGCACTCGTCGACGCCTGGTCCGCGGGCCGGATCGCCCCCGACGACGACCGGTCCTGGACCCTGGAACTCAGCGGGCGCAGCCCCACCGCGCTCGCCCGCGCAGGGAACTCCGAAGCCTGGGTCTTCGACGTGGAGACCGGGCAGCTGCTGCACACGCTCAGCCTGCACACCGGCCACCTCAGTGCCCTGGCGATGACCGCCGACGGCCGGCTCGCGGTGTCCGGGGGCGAGGACGGCCGGGTCGTCGCCTGGCAGCCCCGCGACCGGCGCATCGTCCAGCTGTTCACCAGCCCCCGCGACCACGTGTACTACGTCGCGGTCAGCGAGGACGGCCACGTGGCCCTCTCCGGGACCGCCAACGGTGTCGTCGCCGCCTGGGACATCCCCAGCGGCCGGTCCCTCGGACGCTGGGAAGCCCACCCCGAAGCCGTGCTGGACGTGGCCGTCAGCGCCGACCACCGTTACGGGCTCTCCCGCGGGCAGGACGTCACCGTGAAGATCTGGGACCTGCGCACAGGCGAACTGCGGTGGGTACTGGGCGGGCACGAGGAGTGGATCGGCGCCGCACGGCTGAGCGAGGACGGCCGCTACGTCGTCACCGGCGGCGCCGACGCGACCGTACGCGTCTGGCGGACCGCCGACGGACAGTGCGAGGCAGTGCTCACCGGACACACCGATGCCGTGGTCGACGTCCTGCCCGGCGCGGACGGCCGGCACCTGCTGTCCTGCTCCGCCGACGGCACCGTCCGGCTGTGGGACGTCGCCGGCGCCCGCTGCGTCCATGTGCTCACCGGACACACCGGCGCCGTGCTCAGCCTCGCCGCCACGCCGGACTTCCTCCTCGCGGCGTCCGGCGGCGAGGACCGCCAGGCACGCCTGTGGGACCTGACCAGCGGCCGGGAACTGCGGGCCTTCACCGGCTTCTCGGACGCGGTCACCGACATCGCGCTGGCCCCCGACGGGGCCCTGCTCCTGGCCGGCGACGAACGCGGCCGGCTGCTGACCTGGGCCCTGGACTGGGAGTACGACTTCGGTTCGGCTACCGGGGTGCTGCGCGCGGAGTCCGAGCCCGTGATCGAGGAACTGCGGGCCGAGGTCGCCGTCGAGCTGCCGTCCCGTGACGACAGCCGCCCGGCGCTCATCGAGGCGATGGCCCGCATCGGCGAGCGGCAGCGGCACGCTGTCACCCGCACCCTGGAACTCGCCGCCGAACTGGACAAGGTCCCCTCCCGCAACGACACGGGCTACCGCCTCTACATGCACTCCGTGGCCGAGGACCTGGCGAGCCGGGAACCCGACAAGACACCAGGCACGGCCGAGGCGCTCACACTGCTGCTGAGACCGGAGGAAGAACTCAACCGGTCCGAGACCTTCTGGGCCAACCACTTCGCCCACCAGCTCCAGGACGACCTCGTCACGCTCGCCGAGGCCGCCCCCCTCCTGCACAGCGAGGGCGATCCGGTCGCGGCCGAGCGGACCTGGCAGCTCGTCGTCGACGTGCGCTCCCACCTGTGGGACGCCGGGCACGTCGAGACCCAGCGCGCGATGCTCGGCTGGGCCGCGGTACTGATCGATCTGCGCCGGCAGACCGAAGCCCTGGCCCTGATCCGGGCAGTGACCGCGGAACGCGAACGGGACCTGGGACCGGACCATCCGGCCACCCTGGAGGCGATCGCGGCACTCGCGTCCCTGCTCACCGACAAGGGCGAACTGGACGAGGCCGAGCGGATGTACGACATGCTGGTGCCCCAACTCGTCAGGCGCCGCGGCCCCGACGACCTCCAGACCCTGGAGGCCCGGGTGGGACTGGCCCGCGTGCACCGTCAGCGCGGACGGCACAGTGACGCGGCGCAGGCCCTGCGCGAAGTGCTGGCGAAACGGCGGCTGCGTCTGGGCGAGCACCACACGGACACCCTCGCCGTCCAGGCCGAACTGGACAGTCTGCCCGGGCCGGTACCACCCAGGCCCACACGGAGGGGATGGAGGAGACGGCCATGATTGCGGACCGGTCCAGCATCGGCGCCCTGATCACCGGCAAGGCGTTCATGGCGGAGGTCGGGGCGTACTTCCCAGTGAGCATGGCCTTGCGCGGTGATGTGTTCGAGGCCGTGTTCATGATGCGGGAGGGCGACCTCGGGCATCGCACCAGCGGGCCCTACTCGCCGGAGCGGCTTCCGTCCGACGCGATGGGCTGGGCCCAGCTGCGGACGGGGATGGGCATGGCGGGCTACTTCCCCTCCTTCCGGATCGAGGCCGGCGGAAACTGGCCGCGTATCCACATCGCCCTGTCGGGCACCTCCGTCCGCGGTCTGATCGTGATGCCGGAAGAGGTGACCGCGGAGGCGGTGAACGCGCCCTATCTCGGCAAGTGGCAGGACCAGATCTCCTCCGACGTACGGATCGGGCTGGACTACCTCGCCAACTGGCTGGGTTCCTGTCACCACGAGGCGGGCGGTACGGCGCCGTCGATCGATCTCGATCTGGTCTACCGGCCGTTCGACTACGAGGCGAGTCTCGCCAGGTTCGACCAGCCGATGCGCGAACTCATCCCTCCGGTCCGCCCGGTCCTCGAACTGCGTTGGCGCTCGGCGACACCGACCCAGCGCAGGGCCTTTGTGAAGAACCTGAAGGACGCCCGGAAGAGCGGCTCCCGGTCCGACCGGCGCTGGAACTACAGGCTCGGCGGCATCGAGGTGGAAGTGCCGCGCTGACACGGCGGTACACCCTCCCGGCCTTCGGCACCCACACCGAGCGTCACCCCGACGTCGGCTCCTCTGCCTTACGGCATGAAACCCCGCTCGTATGTACCGCAGCCGGACAGGCTAGTTGACTCAGCCGAGCGATTCCTGCCGCACGACCGCGACAGCGACTCCACCGGCGACTACCAGGTCGGCGCGCCCGGAGAAGCCGTCGACCCGAGCACCATCGAGCCCCGGAAGGTGGCGCGGAGACGCCCCGCTCGCAAATGGGGCCGCATGGCGCAGATAGCGCCCGCCGGGTCCTGACCGTCTCCGACACGCAATTACCGTCCCTTGCGGCGGACGACGAACTCCCACCAGGAGTCGGGGACGTTCAGGGTCCGAAGGTGCGATCGTCGATGAGATTGCTGTTCTCCGACCACTTCCGGGCGGATTTCAGCAGTCCGCTCGAATGGAAGTCCTTTTCTTCCAGGGCGAGTTGACCGTTGGAGTGCCACTCGCGCCAGACCCCGACCGGGATCCCCCGCTTGGACTGGCCCCCGGCGCGGTAGGTGCCAGGTGCCGTCCGAGTGCCATTCTTGGCTCGGTCCGTCCTCCATGGCGTCCTTGTAGGTCGTCCGTGGGACCGTCTGTCCGGTTCGGGGATTGGTCGCGACGGTGTCACCGGTAAAGAGGCGTCCCTGGTACGTCAGTGACTGGTCGGGCTCCATGTCCAGCTCTGGATCATCGACATCGATGCGCATCAGTGGGTGCCTTCGTGCGCATCCGAGGGTGAGGAATACATCGTGGATGTCGTCGCGTATCTCCCAGCGGATCCGCAGGCGGCGAAACCGGTACGGGTGAGCGAACGCGCGTTCCACGGCCCAGCGTTGGGTTCCCAGGCCAGATCCGTGCTCGGTGCCCCGGCGGGCGATGACCGGCTTCACGTTGCCGCGCACGGGCGGTACCGCCAGAAGCTGGGCGATCTACTGGATGGCCGCCGAACGATGACCTTCTCACTCCTGCGCCGCCGGGACGGCCAAGAGCTGGTGGCCGTCCCGGACAGGCGCAGCAGGTCGAACGCGACGAAGTCGGCCCGGCGACTCCTGTGCCGTCCGGACAGCCCGGCCCCGTGCCGGGCAAGCCGGTTCTGCAGGAAGATCTCGTAGCCCGTCCTGACCGGCACAACCTCGGCATAGCGCGGATAGAGCTGGACCGTTGAGGCAGCGACCACATACTCGTTTGCCGAGCGAGCGCAGTGCGAGCAATCCTGAAGCGCATGGCCCTTCAGCAGACGAAGCCGCACATCAGCGCGCTCTCCCTGAGGCACGTCCTGCCGGAGCCGCTGGCATTGGAGCAGTGGGCGGAGATCCGGCCGGTGATCGATGGCCGAGATCTGCTCGCGGCCGTACATCCCGACGGAATCTCCAGCTGTTCCTACGACGGCTGGCTCGGCGCCGTGGAGGACTGTCCGCTCGCGGCGACCAAGGAAGCCCGGCAGGTCGAGTTGTCCAACAACGACTGTGACACGGGCTGCTGCGGTGGCGTCTTCGTCACCGTGCGGCGTGAGGGACCCTTCGTGCTGTGGACAGGATGGAAGAACACCAACGACATCCGGGTGCCGTCCCCGCCCGAGTTCCGCTTCGACGCCGCCCAGTACGACGCCGCACTGGCTGCCGCCGCGGACGACGTCAGCTGGGAGGACCCCGTGCACACTGCCGCCCGTCTGGTGGCACAAGCCCTGGGCAACGGTGAGTGGTTCACGGGCTGGGGCTACCGGCTGGCGCTGGTTCGGCCCTATCGCAGGGAGTTCCCGGCAGACAGGAAGTCGCCCTCGGTCAGCGTGCTCTTCAGCCCCATCGATTCCCGAAGTACCTACTACGGTCTGGGATTCACCGTCACCGGGGACGAGACCGCCGAGGACCAGGCTCGGCGCTTCCTGACGCGCACCCTGGCGGACAATCCGCGCAAGTCCGCCACGCTGTACGGCCCGTAGCACCTCACTGGCCAGAGCAGCGACTTACACACGGTTCGCCGTGTGGTCCTCGTTCACAACACGTTCCGGGGTCACCAGGGGATGATTCCGTCGTCCTCGAAGAAGGAGCCGGTCGGGCCGCCGTCGGGCAGCGTGGCGAGCCGGATCGCCGTGGCCGCACCCTGTTCAGGAGTGCGGGGTCCGAAGAAGCCGTTGAAGTCGGTCGCGACCAGGCCCGGGCAGACGGCGTTGATCAGGATGTCCGTATCGGCGAGCTGTCGGGCGTACTGCACGGTGACGGCGTTGAGGAACGACTTCGACGGCGCGTAGGCCGCCATGACGGGCCCGATCTCGATGTCCGGGTCCGCCTGCCGGGTCAGGGAGCCGACGGAGCTGGAGACGTTGACGATGCGGGGCGACGTCGAGCGCCGCAGCAGCGGCAGCATCGTGTTGGTCACCCGGATGACACCGAGGACGTTGGTCTCCACGACCGTGCGCACCACGTCGAGATCGAGCAGGGTCGGGTCCTGCCCCCACCCCGGGCCCGTGGGCGGTCCCGAAATGCCGGCGTTGTTGACCAGGACGTCCAGGTGCCCGGCCTGCCGCTCGATCAGTTCCGCGGCCTCGGTGACGCTCTGGTCGCCGGTCACATCCAGCGGTACCCCGAACGCGTCCACCCCGGCGGCGCGCAGCTTCTCGACGGCGCTCCCGCGCCGCGCCTCGTCGCGGGCTCCTACGCCCACGCGGTAGCCGAGGGCGCCGAGACCCGCCGCGATCTCGTACCCGATTCCCTTGTTCGCGCCGGTCACCAGCGCGATCTTCGTTTCGCTCATGCCGTTGATGCTCGCTCGCGGACCAGCGGCGCATCCAACACCGATCCGGTGCTCTGTCATACCCGGCAGGTATCACCGAGGTAGGTTGCGGCCATGGACACCTTGGAGACCCGCGAGCTGAGGTACTTTCTGGCCGTTGCCGAGGAACTGCACTTCGGCCGCGCCGCCGAGCGCCTCGGCATGGCCCAGCCACCGCTGTCCCGGGCGATCCAGCAGCTGGAGCGGCGCCTCGGCGTGTGCCTTCTGGAACGCAACCGCCGCGGCGTCTCCCTCACCGGCGCCGGAGAGGTACTGCTGCACGAGGGCCGCGCGGCCCTCGACGCGACCACCGCCGCCGCACGCCGCACCCGTCGCGCCGGTGGCGCCGGCAGTCCGAGCGGCACCCGCAACCGCCTGGTCCTGGCGGTCAAGGCCGCCGCCTCTCACGAACTGCTGCTCAAGCTCCTCGACGCCTACGCGGCCGAGCCCGACGCCGTCGAGGTCGAGGTGCTGCCGACCGGCACGTGTGAGCAGGAGGAGATGCTGCGCGACGGCCGCGCCGATGTGGCGCTCATGCACGCGCCGTACAACTCCCTCGCGGGGTTCGACAGCGAGGAGCTGCTGAGCGAGGGGCAGATCGCCGTCCTGCCGGCCGGGCACCCCCTCGCCGGTCGCGGAACTCTGTCCCTGGCCGACGTCAGCGACCTCCCCGATCTTCCGCTCGCCCGCTGGCCTCGCCACGGCACCTACCCACCCGGCCCGGGCCCCGAGGTCCGCGACCAGACTCAGCTGGCCCAGCTGATCGCCCTCGGCCGCACCATGGCCGTCTTCCCCGACTCCTCCCGCGCCTGGCTGTGGGCCGAGCACGCCGCCGTCCCCCTGACCGACGCACCCCCCGTCGTCACCCACATCGCCTGGCCCGCGCACAGCCGTTCCGTCGCCCTCGCCGGGTTGATCCGCACGGCCACAGAGTTGTGAGGCTTTCTCGCCCGCCAAGGTGGAACACGCTGCGGCGAGTCCCTGCGCAGGCCGACGTCTGACGCACCCACCGAGAGCGCCGCGGGCACCCAAACAGCTTGACCAAAGGGATAGGGGGACCCCTTGGCGTTGCTGCGCACTCAGAGGGCGTTAAGTCCCTTCTCTTTCGGCTGGCGATCGCTCGCTCGTGATTGTGATCACCGCGATCTGGCAAGGTGGCCGCATGTCGGCGCAGGCAGCCCTCAAGGCGGCGTTTTGGAACATCGTCGGACCGGCGGCACACCCTCGACGATGGCTCCACGGCCGTGCTCGACCAGGCGCTGCGCCACGCCCGCGGCACCGACGATGCCCGCTTCACCGACGATGCCGAAGCGGCCTCGGGGTGCGGATTCCGCCGCGCTCGCACCCCGTCCCGGTCAGGTCGTGTTCGACGGCGCCGGACGAGCTCAGCCGAAGCGGTTGATCTTGGGGAACTTCGCGGTGGTGTCGACGTAGTACTTGCGGACCAGCGGGCCGAAGCCGCCTTCCTCGTCGCCGAGGATCATCGACTTGAGGACCCCCAGGCTCTTCGCCGCGGTGAACTCCTCCGGTTTCGTCTCGGGCTCTCCCATGACCAGTGCCTTCCAGGCTTCCCTGGACTCCGTTGTGGCGCTGACGTCCGGGTCGAGGCCCAGGTAGTAGACGCGGTCGTCGGTGTCCTTCCCGACGGCCAGGAAGACGATCACGTGGAATCCGCTGGTGAACTTGCTCTTGGCCCCGCCCACGTGCTCGGCTGGACCGTTGACGTACACGGCGCGCTCGGACTTGAGGGCCGTGTCGATGCCGGTCCACGCAGCCGAGGCACTCATCACCGACCCGAGGTCGGAGGGCGTGAAGAGCCCGTCCTTCCCGCTCAGCAGAGCGCCGACCTTCTTGGCGCGCCCCTGGCAGTTGCTGTCCATCATCTTCCCGAACGCGGAATCGACCGGCATCTGCAGCCAGCACGTGAGGCGATCGAGGCCGGTGCTGCCCTCCGTCGCGTCCACCGCCTTCGCGATCCGGTCCCTAATGTCCTTGAGCGCCGGCGTGGGCTTGTCGCCGGCCTGCACGTACGCCTGCTCGATCACGAAGCATCCCCCCTGGGCCGGGCTCCACTTGACCCCGACCATGACGCACGGAGCGTACCCACGAAGGAGCGGAGCGTGAAGGCCTCGGGGAGGCCAACACCGCTCCGCAGGCGGTCGAAACCACAAGGCATGGCCCGTAAGGCTCCGGCGGCACGGCCAGCCGGGACCCGATACGGAAGCCTCCTTGGAGTGAACGCGGTGGTTGCCTCGCCGAGGCGAGGATGCCGACTGCGACGACGATCGGCAGGCTGATGGAGGTGGACTCGGCGCAGGAGATGCTTTGCGTAAACCCGGATCTTGGAGAAGAGAAGGCGCCGGACGACGCACGCGGCGACCAGCGTGGCAGTGACGGCCCTGCTCGAACGACCCTGCGGACCCCAGGCGCTCAGCTGCCTGTTCCGGTCCGAGCGGGGTGTCGGTCGGGCGCGTGTTTTACAGAGCGCTGACCGGTGTTCGGCCACGCCCCCACTACGGTTGAGCACTCGCTGACCGTGACTACTCCGGGGGAGAGTTCTCAGGCTTCCAGGTGCTCGGCGACGGCATCGGCGACGGCGCGCATTCCGGCGGCGTTCGGATGGAACGGGGCCAGTGTTCTGAGCCGGCGGAGCCGGTCAGGTAGTCCGGTCACCCAGGGGTCCGCCGATCCCAGTGCATGACCTCGGCTGCGTTCTCCCATCCGGACGAGTTCCGCGCCTGACCGGGACGCGGCGATCTCGAACACCCGGGAGACCTGATCGCCCAGGCGGCGCAGCCCGTCGACGGATGCCTCGTCGAGTGGTGCCTCTCGGCTCTGCCGGGTGTCGGGTCCGATGACGGTGAGGTAGTCGACAAGGAGGATGCGGGCGCGGGGAGCCCGGCCGTGGGCGGCGTCGACCACGCGTGTGAGGTTGGCGGCGGCACCCTCGACGCTGTCAGGCGTCGGGTTCGGCACCTGGGGGCCGGGCAGCACCCTGCTCAGCGGCCGAACCCAGGCGTACGACGATATCCGCCCGGCGATGCCGAGCGCGAACATGCTGCCCGCGTAGTTGAGGTCGTTGCCGCCGACAGTGATCGTCACTAGGTCGGCGTGCGCCGGCAGTCCCCGCAACTGCGGCGGGAACTCTCTCTTCATGCGGCGTTGGGGAACGTCGAGGACCGTCTCGGTTGTCGCTCCGGACACCGTCAGGTCGGTCAACTCGGCATCCAGCCTCTCGGCGAGCAGGTGGGGGTAGTTGCGTGCGGAGCGCCCCGCCGCTCGGTCCGCGAGCGGTTCGATTCCGGGTCCTGCGGCGAACGAGCTGCCGAGAGCCGCGATGTGGCGGAAGTGTGCACTCATCGTTCTCCGTCTCTGAGATTCGTCCGTGATGCACGTGTTCTGATGATCCGGGACGCGCCCCGTGCGGTCAGCGGACGCCCCGGATCGGCCGTACGGCCGGCCCGCCGACCACCGCGACACCTGCCGCCGTCAGCAAGAGCAGCGTGTAGATGTCGCCGCCGCCGATCGCCAGGGCGAACGGGGCGATCGGGGGAGCGACTGAGGAGGGGAGAGAACTGGTGATGCCGTAGATGCTCATGTACTTCGCCTCCTCCGTCTCCCGGTTCGGGATGGCGTCGATGACCAGTGCGATGTCGACCGCGCCGAAGACGCCCGCGCCCAGCAGGATGGCCTGGGAGCCGATGAGGACCTGGGGGGAACGAGGGTGCGGTGGCTACCGTGACGAGGCCGATGGCGGACGAGGGCGACGCGGCGTAGATGAAGGGCTTTCTGCGTCGGAGCCGGTCGGAGAGGACGCCGCTGACGACGGCTCCGGCGGAGGTCATCAGTAGTCCGATGCCGCCGGTGAGGAAGTACATCTGGTAGGTGGACAGGAACGTCAGGCTGAGCTGGATCAGGAAGCGGCCGGTCCGGGTCCACCCCAGATCCGGGTGACATCGGGGGCCGAAGGCGAGGCTACGGAACGGTCCGGGAGGAAGGCATGCAACGGTGTCATGCTCGCGCTGAGCCTGAGGTGGCTGATGACGGACCCTGCCATGACGACGGCGACGGAGGAGTCGGTGCCCGTCACGACCGCTCCCAGCAGCACGACCGGCACGCCGCCCAGCATCCAGGGCTTGCGCCCGCCCGATGGGGAGGAGGTCTTGTGGCTCCGCACGCCGACGATCCAGACTGGCCACGATGCTCGCCGGCGTTCCCAGACCGACCACCAGGCCGAGGCTGCGGGTCTTGCCGTCCGGGTCGATGTCCTCGAGCGGATCGCGAGCGATACCAGCAGCGGGGTCATGACTGCGAGATACAGCCCCGAGTAGGCGATCACATAGAGCGTGATGGACCGGCGCCCGAACGCGGCGGGGCCGCCGGTGTCCTGCTCCTCGCGGGCGTGAGTGGGGAGTTCGGTGGAGGGGTGTGCCATGTCACTCTCCGGTCGTTCGGGGTGAGGGGTGCGCGGGTGCTGACGGGCGCTCGGGGGCCCGGCCCCGGACCGGACGCGGTGTCGACCCGGTGCGCCTTACTGGTGGGTTCCGCCGTCGATGCGGATCTCAGTACCGGTGATGAAGGCGCCGTCGTCCGAGACGAGCATCGCCACGACCCCGGCCACGTCCTCGGGCGAGCCGAAGCCCTCACCGACGCATGCGGTGAGTTTGGAGAGCAGGGTCCAGTCCGTGTCCTCGGGCATCAGCGAGAAGATGTTCTCGGTGATGCCGCTGGAGATGCTGCCCGGATTGACGTTCACCGCACGCAGTCCCCGCTTGCCGTACTCCTGGGCGATGCTGTGGGTGAACGACAGGATGCCGCCCTTGCTCGCGGAGTACGCCGCCATCATCGGGTGCGCGAACTGGGCGGAAGTGGAGCTGAAGTTGACCACGACGCTCCTGCCGGTCTCCAGCAGCGCCGGGAGAGCGGCCCGGGTGACCAGGAAGGTGCCCGTGAGGTTCACGGCGATGATGCGGTTCCACAGGTCAAGGGAACACTCGTGCGTGTGGGCCCCGCGCAGCATGCCGGCCACGTTGACCAGTGCGTCGAGCCCGCCGAGCGTGGCGACGGCCCGGGCCACGCCCGCGTTGACCGCGTTCTCGTCGGAGACGTCCATCAACACGGTGACGAGCCGGTCGGCGGTGCCGGCCTTGGCGGCGAGGGCCAGGGTCTCCGCCAGGGCGTCGGCGGTGATGTCGGTGGCGACGACGCGGGCGCCTTCGGCGAGCAGCCTGAGTGCCGTCGCCCGGCCTATGCCGGAGGCGGCTCCGGTGACGAGGATCCGTCGGTCGGTCAGCCGTTCCATGTGAGTTCTCCCTTGGCTCTGCGGTTGGGCGTGCGTGTTCGGGTGCGGGGTGTGGCGTGACCACGCCTGACGAGGGGGAGGGTGCGCTCAGGAGGGGACACCGAGCAGAGTGTCGGCGCAAAGTGCCCTCAGGGCAGGGCGACGTGTGCGCTGACGGCAGTGCCCACGGCACTGCCGGCGTGGCGATCTCTCCGGGATGACCGGCTGTGTGTCAGTTGTCTTCGCCGGTGGACGACGGGGCGTCGCTCTCGCCCACTGGGGCGGCGCACATCCGGTTGAACGCCTCGACCAGGGCGGTCATGTCGACGCTGGGATCCAGCAGCCACTGCAACTGGATGCCGTCGGACACCGCGAGCAGCAGTCGCGCCATGAGGTCGGAGTCGACGTCCTCGCGGATCTGCTTCTGCCGTCGGCCCTCGTCCAGGCCTTCCTGGATCCGGGCGCCCAGGTCCGTGTACCGCCGCTTGAAGAACGCGTGGGCGGGATGGGCCGGATCCGAGGCGGCGGCCGACAGAGTCACGAACAGATCGACCAGGCCCGGCTGGCCGGCGTTGTGGCCGACCGTCCGGGCCACCGCCTCGCCCGGCGACATCGCATCGGCGGCCGCTTCGGTGTCCAGGGCGTCCCGCTCGGCCAGCACGGCCAGCAGCAGGTCCTCCCGGGAGTCGAAGTAGTGCAGCACCCCCGCCTGGGACATGCCCACGCGGTCGGCGATCTCCTTGAGCGACGAGCCGCGCTCGCCGTGCTCGCTGAAGACCTCCAGAGCCGCCCGCAGGATCTGCTCGCGGCGCTCGAGGCCCTTGCGGTAGGGGCCCCTGGGCTTGCGTGGTGTGCTGCTCACGGTGTGACCGTACTTCACTCATGGACGGGGAGGGCCGCGGGGCCGCGGGTCGCGATCACGAGGACCGGGGCACGGAGCTGGTCAGCCGGAGATCGGCCGCCGAACGCCCCACCCGGAGCCGGTGCGGCCCGGATCGCGCGGCCCAGCCGGCCGGGGTCCAGACGGTGAGGACCTCCGCGGGCACGGTGATCGTGGCGGTCACCGACTCACTCGCGTCGGCTTCGACTGCGGCGAAGCCGACGAGACGCCGCGGCTCGTCGCTGCCGACCGGTTCCAGGTACGCCTGGACGACCTCTCGGCCCGAGCGCTCCCCGGTGTTGCGGATCGTGACCCGGATCGTGAGTCCGCGTCCCATGTCGCCGGTGACGACGAAGTCCTGGTAGTCCCAGGTCGTGTACGACAGTCCGTGGCCGAAGGGGAAGAGAGGAGCGGTGCCGGAAGCGATGTAGGCGCGGTGGCCGATCAGGTCGCCCTCCGCGTAGTCCAGCGTTCCGTCGGCCGGTTGGGTGGACAGGACCGGGACGTCGGTCTCGGTGGTGGGGAAGGTGGTGGGCAGACGGCCGCCCGGCTCGGTCCCGGTGAGGATGTCGGCGATGGCGTCCCCGCCTTCCTGTCCGGGGAACCACGACCAGAGCAGGGCGGCCGGCCGGTCCGCCCAGGGGAGGAGGAAGGGGGAGCCGGCGTTGACGACGACGGCCGTACGCGAGTTGGCGGTGCAGACCCGTTCGACGAGTTCGTCCTGCCGTCCGCGCAGGGCGAGGGTGGTGCGGTCGACGCTCTCGGCCTCGGTGTGGGCGTCGCTGCCGACCATCAGGATGACGGCGTCGGCCTCCGAGGCCGCGGCGACCGCCGTCTCCAGTTCCTCGTCGTCGGTGCCGTGCGGGGTGTCGTACCCGAGGCCCAACAGGGTGATGGGGTAGGGCAGATGACGCTGCGGCCGGAAGCTCACCAGGATCTCGGTCTCGCCCCGGTCGGCGGGAAAGGCGAAGGTGTGCGAGGGAGGGTAGAGCGCCAGTGAGGCGATGTCGTCGTTGTCCTGGAGCTGTTCGTGGGTCTGCGGTTCGTTGCCGGGGACGCGGAGGGTGAAGTGACCGGGGCCGAGGACCGACAGCCGGTGGATGCCGGATTCCCGGAGCGTGAGACGGGTCCGTACGACCAGTTCCGCCACCTCGTCGGCGAGGAGGATCGGGAACCATGTGGTCGCGGGATCCCTGTGCTCCTCGGAGATCACGGTGCCGTCGGCCGCCCGGTATTCCAGCCGCACACCCGGTTCGCCGGTCACCGGGTCGGTGGCCGTGTTCCCGTCCAGCGGAAGGAGCGTGGCGTGCGGGAAGACGCCCTGGTGGACGGTGATCTCGACGTCGTCGCCGAGTGCCCGGCGCAGTCCTTCGAGCGGGGTGACGACGTGCTCGGGGGTGACGTGGGCGCTGCCGCCGCCCTGCGCGGTGAAGCGGACTGCGTTGGGGCCGATCAGGGCCACCTTGCGCAGGGTGTCGGTACGCAGGGGCAGCAGGCCGTCGTTGCGCAGGAGTACGGAACCGCGGACCGCCAGATCCCTGATGCGGGCTCGCACGTCCTCCGGCACCGGAGTGCTGTCCGCGTCGTCCGTGCTGACAGTGCCGACCGTGCCGACAGCGCTGTCCGTGCCGTGCGTGGCTTCCACGCTGTTCAGCGCCCCGACCCGGGCGGCCAGCCGCAGGATGCGGCGAACCTTGTCGTCGATCACACTTTCGGGAACCCGGCCCTCCTCGACGGCGGCCAGCAGGGTGTCGCCCCACGGCCCGTCGGGGCCCGGCATGACCAGGTCGAGACCGGCCAGGGCCGAGGCCTCGGTGGACTTGGTGGCCTGCCAGTCGGAGACGACGACGCCGTCGAATCCCCACTCCTCCTTCAGCAGGCCGTTCAGCAGCTCGCCGTTCTCGGTCATCGATGTGCCGTTGACCGAGTTGTAGGCGGCCATCACGACCCAGGCGCCGGCCTCCCGCACGGCGGCCTCGAAAGGCGGTAGATACGTCTCGCGCAGGGTCTTCTCGTCGATCCGGGCGTCGTACGTCATCCGCTCGGTCTCGGAGTCGTTGGCGACGAAGTGCTTGACGGTGGCGGCAACACCGGTCGACTGCACGCCCTTGACGAAGCCGACCGTGGTGCGGGCGGTGAGGTGCGGGTCTTCGGAGTAGCACTCGAAGTGCCGTCCGCCCAGGGGGGATCGGTGCAGGTTGACGGTGGGTGCGAGCAGGACGTGGATGCCCATTTCCCGGGCCTTGAGTCCCATGAGGCGGCCGGCCTCGTACGCGGTGTCCTCGTCCCAGGCCGCGGAGAGGGAGCTGGGGCTGGGGAAGAGGAGCGCCGGGGGCGCCTCGTCACCGAAGGTGGTGCCGCGCGGGCCCACGGGCCCGTCGGACAGGGCGAGGGAAGCGAGGCCGGCGGCGGCGACCGGTGTCAGGGTCCAGGCGTCGCCGCCGGTGAGCAGGGTCACCTTCTCCTTCAGAGACATGGCGTCGAGGCGCCGGGTGAGGTCCGCTTCGTCCACCGTCTGTCGACGGGTCATGGGCCGTTCCTGCCTTTCGTACAAGGAGTGGGATCCGGGATCCGGGGCTGCCGCGGCGGGGCGGTGGTCGGGCGGCAACCCCGGAGTTGGGGGTTGATCAGGAGACGGCTATGGCGGCAGGCTCCGTTTCGATGTCCTGGGCCCGCCTGAGCCGGGGGATCAGTGCGGCGGCGAGCAGCCCGAGCAGGGCGAGGCCGGCGCCCAACAGCATCGCGTTCTTGAAGGCGCCGTCGTGGTAGAAGCGGGTGCCCTGGAGCACCGTGCTGTCCTTGGCGAGGATGACGTAGACGAGCTGGGTGATGACGGTCGTGAGTACGCCCTGGACCATGCCCTGCAGCCCGTTGGCGGTGGCTTGCTCGTCGGGTGTCACCGCTTCGATGATCAGGACCGGGACCGAGGACACGATCATGCCCAGGGCGATGGCGGAGACGGTGCCCAGCAGCATGAGCTGGGTGTCGGTGTAGTGCCATTGCCGCTGAAGCAGGAAGCCGACGGCGGCGAGTGCCGCGCCGAGGGCCAGTGGCAGCCGGGCGTCGACCTTGCGCAGGGCGACGCCGGTGCCGAAGCCGACGGCCAGGATGAGGACGCTGGCGGGGATGCCGATGATCGCGTAGTGCGTGGCGGTCATGCCGAGGCCGTCGGAGACACCGGGGATCTTCGGGAAGAGCACCAGCAGCTGGCCGATCACGCCGGTGCCGAAGACGGTCGCCGAGATCAGCGCCGTGGCCAGTACGACGGTCCAGACGGAGCGGCGGGACATCATGGTCAGGTCGAAGAGCGGATGGGCGGCCTTGACGTCGCTCACCACGTAGAGCAGGACGGCCGCGATACCGCCGAGCACGAAGGCCAGGGTGCCGGCGTCGGTCCAGCCCCACTCCCCGCCCTTGCCGATGCCGTAGGTGATGGCGGCGGCGCCTCCGCCGAGGAGCGATCCGCCGAGCCAGTTCACCTTCGTGCGCGGCGCCCGGTGCGGGGTCTCCGGCACCACGGTGAGCAGGAGCAGCAGACCGATCGCCGTGGCGGTGGCCAGCGACCACATCACGCCCCGGAAGCCGAAGCTGTCGATCACCCAGCCGGTGAGGAAGGGACCGCCGAGGGCCACGAAGGCGATGCCGCTGCCGATCAGGCCGCTGGCCGCGCCGACGTGCTTGGGCGGGAAGAGCTCCCGGACGGATGCGTAGGCGAGGGCCGCGATGGGGCCGTAGAAGCCCGCGATGCCCCGGCCGACCAGCAGCATCCCGTAGTTGGTGGCCAGCGCGGCGACGATGTCACCGACGAGACCGAGCAGGGTGATGACGATCATGACGTTGCGCTTGCCGTAGAAGTCGGCGGCCTTCACGACGAACGGCGTGATCAGGGTGGCGACCAGCGCGTTGACGAGGATGAACCAGCCGATCTCCGTCGTACGGAAGTGCAGTGCGACGGAGGCCTGCGCGTTGCCGCCGAGCAGGCCGGCCAGCGACAGCAGCTGGGTGGGCCACATCAGGGCGAGAGCGATGAGGGCGAAACGCGCTCCCATGCCGGCTCTGGGGGCTTTCGCCGCCGGGGCGGGTGCGGTCGCGGGCGGCGGTGAGGGCGTGGTGGAAGAAGACACGGCGGTGTGGCCTCTCTTCGGAGAGAAGGAGTGAGCGGTGGTTCTGCGGAGGGTGACCTCGTCGGGGCGGTGGGGGAGGTTCGTACGGGACGAACAGCGCATCCGAGGGGGAGACGGGCAACATCGCAGCTGTGCCCTGAAGTTGGAACCTTTCAATTCCGTGGAGGCCATGGCCGGAGCCTGGCTCCCGTATGTCGACCCGTCTCGTTGCGGCTGTTGTGCCGTTCCGCGAGAGCGGGCCGAAGAGTGGGGAGCATGACTCCCGCAGACCCCTGAACCGGTTTGATCCAGAGCGAACGGGAAGTTCACACGGCAGAAACCTAGCTACGTTCGGGATTCGTGGCTAGAGTTTCAGCCACAACTTTTTTTGAGCCGCCAACTGGATCTCCGGTACCCCTCTCCGTGTGCACGCCTTGTCGCACTCGGAGTTTGAATCGATTCACTCCAGGGTGGCTCATGATGTACACGGGCACGTCGCTGTGCCTGGCGCGAGAGTGAGGACCTCAGGTGAGTCAGGAAACCCTTGCCCGGACGGGTGTCGTGACCGACGTCCGCTTCGAGCACGTGCGCGCTGCGCTCGGCCTCGGCACCGGCCGCCCTCGGCTGTCGTGGATCACGCTCACGCAGGCCCGGGACTGGACCCAGGCGGCGTACGAGGTGGAGCTGACCGTCCCGGACAGCGGCGCTCCGACCGTGCGGGCACGGGTCGAGTCGGCCGATTCCGTCCTCGTGGCGTGGCCGTTCGAGCCGCTCCCGGCACGCGGCAGGGCCGTCGTCCGCGTCCGTGTCACCGGCTCCGACGGCGAGGTATCGCCGTGGAGCGAACCGGCAACGGCCGAGGCCGGCCTGCTCGCCCCGGACGACTGGTCGGCCCACTTCGTCACCCCGGACTGGGACGAGGACCCGCAGACCGACCAGCCCTGCCCGTTCCTGCGCCGCGAGTTCGACCTGCGCGGCCCGGTACGCTCGGCCCGCCTGTACGCCACCGCGTTCGGCGTGTACGAGGCGGAGATCAACGGCACCCGCGTCGGCGACGACGTGCTCGCCCCGGGCTGGACGGCGTACGACAAGCGCCTGCGCCACCAGACCTACGACGTCACCGGTCTGCTGCGCCCCGGCCGAAACGCCCTCGGCGCGATCCTCGGCGACGGCTGGTTCCGCGGTCGCATCGGGTTCGACGGCAAGACGCGTGCCGTCTACGGAGACCGGCTCGCCCTGCTCGCCCAGCTGGAGGTGGAGTACGCGGACGGCACCACCGAGCGCGTCACGACCGACGGTTCGTGGCGGGCCGCCACCGGCCCGATTGTCTTCTCCAGCCTCTACGACGGCGAGGCCTACGACGCCCGGCTAGAACGCTCCGGCTGGTCGGAGGCCGGCCACGACGAATCCGGCTGGCGCGGGGTGCGTGTCGTCGAACGCGACCTCTCCACCCTCGTGGCGCCCGACGGCCCGCCGGTGCGCCGCATCGAGGAGATCGCCCCGGTCTCCGTAACCACCACTCCGTCCGGCCGGACGCTTCTGGACTTCGGCCAGAACCTCGTGGGCCGGCTCCGCCTGACCGTCTCCGGCCAGGCGGGCCGGGTCGTCGTCCTGCGGCACGCCGAGGTCCTGGAGGACGGTGAGCTGTGCACCAGGCCACTGCGCACGGCCGCCGCCACGGACACCTACACCCTGCGCGGGGAGGGCGCCGAGGTCTTCGAGCCCCGCTTCACCTTCCACGGCTTCCGCTACGCAGAGATCACGGGAGCGCCCGACGGCTTCGACCCGACGACCGTACGCGCCGTCGTCCTCCACTCCGACCTGGAGCGCACGGGCTCCTTCGAGTGCTCCGACGACCTCGTCAACCGCCTGCACGAGAACGTGGTGTGGGGCATGCGCGGCAACTTCCTCGACGTTCCCACCGACTGCCCGCAGCGCGACGAGCGCCTTGGCTGGACCGGCGACATCCAGGTCTTCTCGCCCACCGCCTCCTACCTCTACGACAGCGCCGGCTTCCTGGGCTCCTGGCTCGCCGATCTCGCCGTCGAACAGGGTGCCGACGGCGTGGTGCCGTTCGTGGTGCCCAAGGTGGGGGTGGCCGGCGCCGACACCCCGACCGCGGCCTGGGGCGACGCCGCCGTGGTCGTGCCATGGGTGCTCCACGAGCGCTACGGCGACACCGGCGTCCTGACCGACCAGTACGACTCGATGCGCGGTTGGGTGGAGCACGTCGCCTCGATCGCGGGCCCGAGCCGACTGTGGGACAGCGGCTTCCAGTTCGGGGACTGGCTCGACCCGACGGCCCCGGCCGGCCGGCCCGACGCCGCCGCGACCCCGGCCGAACTCGTCGCCACCGCCTACTTCGCCCGCTCCACCGAACTCCTCGCCCGCACCGCCGAGATCCTGGGCCGGGACGGGGACGCCGAGCGCTACCGCGCCCTGGCCGAGGAGATCCGCGTCGCGTTCCGGGCGGAGTACGTCACCGGCGCCGGCCGGATGATGGCCGACGCGCCGACCGGGTACGCCCTCGCCCTCTGCTTCGACCTGCTGGCCTCCGACGCCCAGCGCACCCATGCCGGGAACCGGCTCGCCCAGCTCGTCCGCGCGGGCGGCCACAAGATCGCCACCGGCTTCGTCGGCACCCCGCTGATCTGCGACGCACTGACCCGCACCGGCCACGCCGACACCGCGTACCGGCTACTCCTCCAGCAGGAGTGCCCGTCCTGGCTCTACCCGGTCACCATGGGCGCGACCACCGTCTGGGAGCGCTGGGACAGCTTGCTGCCCGACGGCACGGTCAACCCGAGTGGAATGACCTCCTTCAACCACTACGCTCTGGGATCCGTCGCCGACTGGCTGCACCGCACGGTGGCCGGGCTCGCCCCCGCCGAGCCCGGCTACCGCCGCCTGCGCGTGGCACCGCGACCGGGCGGCGGCCTCACCCACGCGCGGGCGAAGCTGCGTACGCCGTACGGATACGCGGAAGTGTCCTGGTCGTTGGCCGGCACAGAGCTGACCGTCGACGTGCTCGTGCCGCCGAACACGACCGCCGAGGTAGTCCTCCCGGACGGCGGCGGCGACTCCGTCGAGGTCGGATCGGGCCGGTACAGCTGGACGGTGCCGTACGCGTCCGCAGGCGCCGAATCGACCCCGCTGTCCGTGGACATGACCATCGACGCCCTGCTGGACCGCGAGGACGCCGCCCGCGCCTTCAAGGACCTGCTGATCGAGTACATCCCGGAGGCCGCCGCCTTCATCGACAGCGGGACGGGCGCTCCGGCCGGCACCACCGTGCGGGCGATCGCGGGGATGGTCCCCGACGGTGAGACCTTCCTCACCGACCTGCAAGCGAGGTTCGCAGAGATGGAGGACCACGTCTGACGGGCGCGTTCCCAGGGGCCTGGCGTCACATCCCGCCCGTGGAGGACGTTCAGGCCGGTCGACGAGACGGAGTGCGGCCAGGCGCCGTGTGCGCCGCTGTTGCGGTCCGCCTCGCCGGCAGTGACGTGTGAACGACAAAACCCTACTGACGGACGCACGCCCGTCCGGCCGATTGCACGGCGGGTCGGCCCTCTGGTCCCGTGCACCGCTGGGACCATGCGGCCATGGCATCCCGGGCAGGCAAGACCCAGACTTCGGCGAGGGCACGACTCGTCCTGTTGGCGCTCGCGTCCGGGCAGTTCCTGATGGCGCTCGACAGCTCCGTCATGAACGTCTCCATCGCCACGGTGGCCGAGGACGTGGGCACGACAGTGACGGGCATCCAGGGTGCGATCACCGCCTACACCCTCGTGATGGCGATGTTCATGATCCCGGGCGGCAAGGTCGGGGCGCTGATCGGCCGCAAACGCTCCTTCATGATCGGCTGCTGCATCTACGGGGCCGGATCCCTCACCACGGCGCTCGCACCGAACCTTGGCGTGCTGCTGTTGGGCTGGGCGTTCCTGGAGGGTATCGGTGCGTCGCTCATCCTGCCCGCGATCGTGGCCCTGGTCGCCGGCAACTTTGCTGTCGAACGCCGTCCCGCCGCCTACGGACTCGTCGTGGCGGCGGGAGCCGTGGCGATCGCGGTCGGGCCGCTCATCGGCGGCATCGCGACGACGTACTTCTCCTGGCGGTGGGTCTTCGCCGGGGAGGTCCTGGTGGTGCTCGGCATCCTCGTGCTCGCGCGCCGCATCGCGGACGCCCCGCCCGGTGAACGCCGGAGGATCGATTTCGTGGGCGCAGTTCTCTCCGCGCTCGGGCTCGGGATCTTCGTCTACGGCGTGCTCCGGTCCGACGAGTGGGGCTGGTTCCAGCCGAAGCCCGGCGCCCCCTCGTGGCTCGGGGTTTCTCTGACGACGTGGCTGATGATGGCGGGTCTGGCGCTGATCTGGCTCTTCCTCCGCTGGGAGGCCAAGGTCGTCGAGCGGGGCGGGGATCCCCTCATCGATCCCGGCATGCTGCACAACCGGCAGCTCACCGGCGGCCTGACGATGTTCTTCTTCCAGTACCTCGTACAGATGGGAGTGTTCTTCGTCGTCCCGCTCTACCTGTCCGTCGCCCTGGGCCTGTCGGCTCTGCAGACCGGCGCCCGCCTCCTGCCGCTCTCGGTGAGTTTGCTCGCGGCCGCGATCCTGATCCCGCGGCTTCTCCCGGACGTCTCGCCGCGGCGCGTGGTGCGGTTGGGGATCCTCGCGCTGCTCGCGGGGGCGGTGGTCCTGATGGCCGCGCTCGACCTGGACGCCGGTGCGGAGGTCGTCACCATCCCTCTCCTGCTGATCGGGCTCGGCATGGGCGCGCTGGCGTCCCAGCTCGGGTCGGTCACCGTGTCCGCGGTGCCGCAGGCACAGAGTGCGGAAGTCGGCGGCGTACAGAACGCCGTCACCAACCTCGGCGCCTCGATCGGTACGGCAGTCGCCGGATCGATCATGATCGCCGCGCTCACGTCCTCTTTCCTGACCAGCATCGGGGCGAATCCGGCGGTCCCCGACAGCGTGACGAGCCAGGCGACTGTCCAGCTCCAGAGCGGTGCACCGTTCCTGTCCGACACCCAGCTGGAGACCGCCCTCGATGAAGCCAACGTGAGCCCGCAGGTGTCCCAGGCGGCACTGGACGCGAACGCCGCCGCCAGGCTCGACGGCCTGAGCGCGGCGCTGGCCATCCTGGCCTTTGCCGCGCTGCTCGCCCTCTTCTTCACCCAGCGGATCCCGTCGGCCCAGCCGCGCTCGAAGGGGCAGTAGCCGCTGCTTGCGCATGCGGGAGCCGGTTGGGGCGTCCAGCATGGAGGCATGGCTGTCATCCCGCTGTCACGGATCCGTTCAGCGGCTGTCGCGGTCCTGCTGGCAGCGGCCCTGAGCGCCGTGCCGGGCGGGCCCGCCCACGCCTTCACTGGTGGCAACCACGAGGACATCACTCGGGCCGCACTGCCCTGGGAGCCCGTCACGCTGACCGCGATGGCCGACGCCCGCGACGGGGCGGTCAATGCCAACGACCGCCGCCCCTACTTCGACGTCGGTCCTCTGCACTGCGACAACGCCGACTACCTCGCCCCCCGCTATGCCCCCGGGTACCCGCGCACCCGGGATGAGGCCACCACCGAGCTCCTTGCGTGCATCCGTACCTCGGTCGCCCGGTTCCGCGGCGCCGTTCTGGCCGCCGATGGCCTCGTCGGCGCCGACGGCACGGTGCGTGCCGACCAGAGCGACTTTTCCTCGCCCTGCTCGTGGGACGGGAAGGCCGGGCGAGCCAAATGCGCCGTCCTCGAACAGCTGGGCCGCGGCTGGCACCAGATCGAGGACTTCTACTCGCACTCCAACTGGAGCGACCGGCCGGCCCCCGGCCCGATCGGCCTCGACAACCCGCCCGGCCTGGGGCGTACGGGCCTCGCGCCGTTCCTCGACATCCGCCGCTACAGCGCCATGGACGACGCCGACTGGACCCGGGACGCGCGGGCTCGTATCCCCTCGGATCTCGCCACCGGCTGCTACCCCGACGTCGATTCCACCGGCGTCAAACCGGCCGACTGCGAGGGTCGTGTCTCCCACAACCGTGCCCTGAACAAGGACACCCCCGCCTCCGCCCGCTCGAAGA
Source organism: Streptomyces sp. NPDC087859 (assembly GCF_044742595.1). Lineage (NCBI taxonomy): Bacteria > Bacillati > Actinomycetota > Actinomycetes > Kitasatosporales > Streptomycetaceae > Streptomyces > Streptomyces sp. NPDC087859. The sequence goes on from NZ_JBIUUU010000005.1 coordinate 359,793, forward strand.
CCGGCGACAACTTCCGCCGCGCGACGGCCGGGGCCACCGCCGAGGTCACCCGCCAGTGGAACGACTTCAAGGCCGAGCTGCTCGCGGAGTACCCCGATCACGGGCGCGGCGCACAGATGATCTGCGCGCTCGTCCACGACGACCCGGCCACCGCCTGCCGCTCCTGACCTGTGCGGAGCTCAGGCGGTGAGCTCGTAGCGGAGGAGATCGCCCGTCCCGCCGACCTCAAGAACAAGGGCCGGAGTGAGGAGCGCGGCAGCGGGAACCGTCGAACGGGTAGAAGGCCTTCCGAGCCGGCTGATCGGGCCGGGCCGGCGGGATCGGCCCGGACTTCTCTTCTGCCGTCGTAAGTGATCTTTAACCGGCTGTTTACGTTGTGCTGGTTTCTGTACAGGGGATCGCGTCGTTGGGCGATGCATGTTGATCAATAACGGCGCGTACCCCCAGTGCAGTCCGCATCCTGCTCCCCGTTTCGATGAGTTGACCGGGATCCTCTTCCGGGACGGCGACGCGGGGCCCGACCTCCATGCCTTCTGGCGCAAGGCGGTCTCGACCGACCTGTTCCGTCACCGCACCGACCTGTCTGTCGAGCAGCGGTGGCAGCAGTCCTACGACCGGCTGCGGGCTCTGAACGAAGAGGTCCTGTGTGTGCAGGACCTGGTCCGGGACCCGCGGGCGCTGGCCGTGCTGCACGAGTGGACGTCGGTGGTGGACGGGGCCACGGCCACCGTGGCCGGCATCCACTACAACCTCTTTCTCGGCAGCCTCCTCGATGACGAGGTGTCGCCCGCGCGTGACCTGGCCGAGTTCACCGCCCTGGCGGCCACCGGCACCTTCCTGTGCACCGAGCAGGCTCACGGCAACGACGCCGCGGCACTGGAGACCGTCGCACGCTACGACCGGGAGCGGGACGAGTTCGTGCTGCACACCCCGCACGAGGGCGCCCGGAAGTACATGCCCAACACCAGCCCCGCGGGCGGGCCGAAGACTGCGGTGGTCGCGGCCCGGCTCCTTGTCGGCGACCGGGACGAGGGCGTCTTTTTGTTCCTCACCCCGCTCAGCGACCGGCGCGGCACCTTGGCGGGCATCACCGTGACGACGCTGCCGGAGCGGATCGGCAGCCCGGTGGACCACTGCGTCACCAGCTTCGACCACGTACGTCTGCCACGCACGGCCCTGATCCAGGGCGAGCACGGACGGCTGGCCGCGGACGGCACGTTCACCAGCGCCGTGGGCAGCCCGCGCAAACGGTTCCTGCACGCGATCCGCCGGGTGACGGTCGGCAAGCTGTGCATGAGCGCGAGCACCCTGGGAGGCAGCCGCGCAGCGCTTGCGATCGCGGTCCGCTACGCCGGCCTGCGGCATATCTCGGGGCCGGTGGCCGGGCAGCGCGTCCCGCTGGCCGCGCACCGCAGCCACCACGCCCGGCTGCTCTCCTGCACGGCCACCGCGTACGCCATGACCTTCCTGCACCGGGTGGTCACCGAACGCTTCATCAGCCACACCGCCACGGATGCGGCCACCACGGAACGGCTGGTGGCGATGGCCAAAGGCTGGATCACCTGGCAGGCCCGCGACATCACCATCGAGAGCCGCGAACGCTGCGGTGCCCGCGCACTGTTCCCGGTGAACGGCCTCGCCGAGTTCACCGCCAATGCCGACGGAGCCATCACCGCCGAGGGCGACAACCTGGCCGTCTGGTGCAAAGCCGGAGCCGAGATGATCTTCGGCCAGGAGGCCGCCGCGGAGCCGGAGGCAGCGGCGACCGGCCAAGAGCGGCTGACCGACTTCGTCTTCCTGCGCCGCGCCCTCGCTGTGGCCGAGCGCCACTGGCACCTGGCCGCACGCAGGGACGTGCGCGCCGGCGGGCGCGACCCACTCGGTCGCTGGAACCACGCCAGTGCCGCGGCCCTTGCCCTGGTCGAGGCCTACACGGTCGGTCAGGCCGCCGACGCCTTCGCCGCGGCTTGCGCCGAGGTCACCGACCCGGCCACCCGCGCGGTCCTGGACGATCTGCGCGCGCTGTTCCTGCTGGACCGGCTGGCCCCGCTCGGCGGACTCCTGCTGGCCGAAGGAGCTCTCACCGCCGAACAGGTCCACGCGCTTCCCGACACCCTGCGCGACCTGACGGCAAGGCTCGCGCCGCACCTGGCCGCCCTGACAGAGGCGTTCGACGTTCCGGAGGAGCACCTGGCATCACTTCCGATGCTGGCGCCAGAGGCCTCGTCCACCCGCGACTCGTCGTCAGCCCTCACCCCGTGATCTCTTCAATAGAGATCCACGCCCATCGCCAATACCAGCGGTGCGCAGCTTCTGAACTCGTCGTTTAGTCACAGGTGTTCGGCGGGGGCGAAGCAAGGGTGACTTGGGCGGTCCAGGACCCGGGTTCCCGGGGCGGATCCCAGGTCACGGTGACGCGTTCTTGGTGGAAGTCGTGTGCGAGTCCTGCCACCATGGCCTCCGCGGCGGCCCGTGCCGCGGCTGGTCCGGCGTCGAGGGGAACCTCGGCGAGGCGCCCGCAGAGCATCTCGCCTTCCTCGGTGAGGACACTGTGGCGCCAGCCTTCCGGCGTCGCGAGCAGGACGATGCCCTTGGGCATGCCGGAGGGAAGTCGCCTCTTCTTCTGCCGCTTGCGTCCCACCATGAAGCCATCCAACCTCGTCGCCTTCCTGACGGTTCACGCGGGCGGAACTTCAGGTGCCGCGGCGGGGCTTGGTGGCGGCTATGCGGTGGACGGGACGCCTCCGGTGCACCAGCCGATGAGCCTGACGAATTCGACGGCCGCGCAGGCGCGCCCGCACCGTGGTGGTGCAGGCGCTGCTGGGGGGCGCTCGAACGCGAGCCGGCCTGCCTCCCACACGCTGAGCTCGCAGTTGAGCGCCGTATCGTCCGGCAGCCGGCAGAGTGCCTCCCCGGTCTCCGGGAACGCCCCACTCAAGTCGCTGCTGTGACGACTTCGCACGGCGACATGGCCGTCGGCCCAGCGGCCGGCCAGGGGACGGTGGCTGTCCCACTTCAACAGCGCTGCCCGGCACACTTTGCTCGGAAGGGCGGTACGTGAGCCCGTGGGAACGACAGATCCGATGAAGGCGCTGGCAGCACTGGGCTACCGGGTCAGGTTCCGGGGAGGATACGGCGCGTTTCATAGGCCCACATCGCGATCTCGACGCGGTTGCGGGCGCCGAGTTTGGCCATCAGGCTGGCCAGGTGTGTCTTCACTGTGCTGAGGCTGATGTGCAGTGCATCGGCGATCTCGGTGTTGGTCAGCCCGCGGGCGACGGCGAGGAGTACCTGCTCCTCGCGGGCGGTGACGGGGGCGACCGGCTGGGCCGCGGGCCGGCCGGCGGGCAGGTCCGCGAATGTCTGGAGCAGACGGACGGTGACGCTGGGTGCGATGAGCGCCTCCCCGTCGGACGCCGACCGTACGGCCTGCGCCAGGAGGTCTGGTCCCGTGTCTTTGAGGAGGAATCCGCGGGCGCCGGCGCGCAGTGAGCCGTAGACGTACTCGTCGAGGTCGAACGTGGTGATGACGACCACGGCCAGTGGGTCGGCGACGCCCGGGCCGGCGACCAGCCGGGTGGCCTCGAGTCCGTCGAGTACGGGCATGCGGATGTCGAACAGGCAGACGTCGGGGCGTAGTTCGCGGGCCAGACGTACCGCTTCGCGCCCGTCGGCGGCCTCGCCGACCACCTCGATGCCGGGTTGGGCGTTCAGTATGATCCGCAACCCGGTGCGGATGATGGTCTGGTCGTCAGCGACGAGGACGCGAATGGACACCGCTCTCGCTCCTCGCTCTCGGCAGTTCGGCTTCGACATGCCAGCCCCGGTCGGTACCCGGGCCGGCTCGTAGTGTGCCGCCGAGCAGGGTCGCGCGCTCGCGCAGTCCGGTAAGTCCGTATCCGTCGCGACCCCGGCCGGTGCGCCGGCCGTTGTCGTGCACGCTCACCCGTACGGTGTGCCGTTGCGCGGCGATCCGAACGACGAGCTCGGTCGCGTCGACCGCGTGGCGCAGCGCGTTGGTCACCGACTCCTGCACGATGCGGTAGACGGCCGCGTCCACGGCCGGGGGCAGCGCGTCCAGTTCGTCGTCGATCCCCAGGTCGACTCGGAGGCGAGCACTCGGGGTGCGCACCAGGCGCTCCAGATCCGCGACTCCGGCAGGGGGCGCCAGCTCGGCGCCGACCCCGCGGTCGCGTAGCGCGGCGACCATGGCGCGCATTTCCTCCAGCGTGCGTGCCCCTTCCTCCTCGACCCCTTCCAGCGCCTGGACGGCGGCGGACGGGTCGGGGCCCGCGAGCACCCGGCCCGCCTGGGCGATGATCACCATGGCCGACACGTGGTGGGCCACCGTGTCGTGCAGTTCCCGGGCGAGCTGCTCGCGCTCGCGGGAGCGCACCTGCTCCAACTGCCGGTCGCGAGCGGTCACCCGGAACCGCACCGCAGCCCCGACCACGCCGGGCAGCAGCAGGAAGACGAGGCCCACGACGTTTTCGAGGACCGGGGTCTCGTCCGTGACGGAACACAGCGCGCCGGCCGCGAGGATCACCGTGCCGCCCAGCACGATCTCGCGTCCCGATCCCCACCGGGGCAGCGCGTACACCAGCACGAGCACGACCACGCCGGTGTACAGGCCGACGGGCTCGCGCGGTACGGCGACGAGCGAGGCCACCTGAAGCAGGACCACCGAGCCGAATGCCAGCGTCACCATCGCCAGCGGGCGGGTCCGGCGCCACAGGAGCAGCAGGCACAGCCATACGGCGAACACCACCGCCACCGGCCGCCACACGACGTTCTCGCGCAGGGCGGCCTCCAGGGCCACACCGGCAAGGCCCGCGGCGAGCAGCGCCCAGTCCCGCCGCACCCGGGCGGGCGCGGCGGGCGGCCGGGGTTCGGTCCACAGGGTTCGCAGGTCGTCTCGGAGCACGGTTCTCAGCCTAGGGATCGCGGCGTGCCGCGCATCAGCCGAAAGGACGGGTTGTCACTCCGCCTTGGGGCCGACGGATCCGCGGCCCGCGGGCCGATGCCGCGGAACGCCGTGGCGACGAGCCTCGGCATCGGCGGCCGTACAAGGACGGCCGACACGGTGGTTGGAGGACCCGATGCTCTCGAAAGCCCTGTTGCGCCTGGGCGCAGGCGCCGCCCGCCATCCCTGGCGGGTGATCGCGGCATGGCTGGTCGCCGCCACGCTCGCCGTCCTCGCCGCCGTCGCCTTCGGCGGGCGGACCGCGGACTCGATGACCGCTCCGGGACTGGACTCCCAACGGGCCGCGGAACTGATCGAGCGGGCCGGCACCGGCCAGGAGGGGATGACCGCCCAAGTGGTCGTCACCCCCCTCGACGACGGTGCGACGTTCTTCGACGACGACGGCGCGCGCACCGCTCTCACGCGGCTGCAGACCGAGGTGAAGGGGCTGCCGCACGTGCTCGGCACGAGCGACCCGGCGGGGGCACTCGACGCACGCGGGGACACCACCGTGCGCGGCGGCCTTGTCTCGGCCGACGGGCGGATCGCGGTCGTCCGGGTGCAGTATCCCGACCAGAGCCGGCTGTCGGCCGAAGACCTCGACGCCCTCGTCGATCTCGGCGACCGGCTGCGCGCCGAACTGCCGCTGCGCATCGAGATGGGCGGGAGCCTCTTCTTCGCCTTCTCCGAACCCGGCGGCGGCGTCAGCGAGTTGATCGGTCTCCTCGCCGCGGCCGCGATCCTGTTCCTGGCGTTCGGTTCGCTCGTCGCCGCCGCGCTGCCGATCGGCATGGCGGTCTTCGGACTGACCGTCGGGGTCGCCACGATGACGGTATTGGCGGGGGTGACAGAGGTCCCCACCTTCGCACCGGTCCTGGGCAGCATGGTCGGGCTCGGAGTGGGCATCGACTACGCGCTGTTCGTGCTCGCCAGGCACCGGGAGTACCTCGCGTGCGGGCTCGATCCGCAGGCGGCGGCCGGACGAGCGGTGGCAACGGCGGGGCGGCCGGTGGTCTTCGCGGGCGGAACCGTCGTTGTGTCGATCCTCGGCCTGGCGGTCGCGAACGTGCCGTTCATGACGGTGGGCGGGGTTGCCGTCTCGGTCGTCGTCCTGACGATGGTGCTCGCGTCGGTGACGCTGCTGCCGGCCTTCCTCGGCGCGGCGGGCCCGCGCCTGGCCCGGGCCGGCCGGATCGGCCGGGCTTTGCAGACCAGGAAGCTGGGCCGACTCGCACGGCGCCGGGACGAGGCGGCAGGCGCCGGCCGCGCAGCCGGGTGGCGTCGCTGGATCGGGCACGTCAGTCGGCACCCGGTGCCGTACGCGGTCGGCGCGGCGGGGCTGCTGCTGACGGCGACGCTGCCCGTGCTCGGCCTGCGCGTCGGCCTGCCCGACGACGGCTCACTGCCCGACAGCCGTACCGAGCGCCGGGCCTACGACCTCGTCGCCGAGGGGTTCGGCCCGGGCACCAACGGTCCCCTCGTCATCGCCGCGGACCCCGCCGGTGATCCGGGAGTGGTGGACCGTCTCGTCGCAACGGTCGCGGCGGATCCGGGCGTCGCATCCGTCGCGCCGACGCACATCGATCGGGCCACCGGCATCGCGACCCTCGTGGTGTTCCCGACCACCAGCCCTCAGGACAAGGCCACGGCCGACACCATCGCCCGGCTGCGCACCGACGTGCTGCCCGCGGCGATCGGGCACGGCCCGGCCAGGGCCCACGTCGGCGGCGCCGCCGCGAGCCTGTCCGATGTGGGACAGCGCACCAGCCAACGGCTGCCGGCGTTCGTTGCCGCCGTGCTGGCGATGTCGTTCCTGCTGCTGATGCTGGTCTTCCGCTCGATCCTCGTACCGCTCAAGGCGGTACTGCTGAATCTGCTGAGCATCGGCGCGTCCTACGGCATCATGGTGGCGGTCTTCCAGTGGGGCTGGGGAGGCGCACTCATCGGGCTGGAAGCGACGGTTCCGATCGTGTCGTTCATCCCGATGTTCCTCTTCGCCATCCTGTTCGGCCTGTCGATGGACTACGAGGTGTTCCTCCTCTCCCGCGTACGTGAGGAGTACCTGCGCACCGGCGACAACGGCACGGCGATCGTCGAGGGCATCTCGCGCACCGCCCGGATCATCACCTCGGCCGCCCTCATCATGGTGGCGGTCTTCCTGTCCTTCGCCGTCGCCGAGGACCCCTCCACCAAAATGTTCGGGCTCGGCCTGGCCACCGCGATCTTCATCGACGCCACGGTCGTACGCATGGTGCTGGTACCGGCGACCATGACACTCCTCGGCCGGACCAACTGGTGGCTGCCGAAGTGGCTGGACCGGATGCTTCCCCGCGGCCCGGTCGGCACCGACGACACCGACGCGGAATCCATGGGTGAGGCCCCGCGTCCACGGCTGGTTGACCGTTGACTCGACTCCTGGCCGCCCTTGGGGTCCGGCACCTCAGCGCGTCACTAGGGGCATATCGAGTCGTGATCATCGGGTGGTCCTGATGAGGCCCTTGATCCAGATCATCGAGGCGCGCAGGCGAAACCGGGTGCGGGTTCCGCGGGACGAGTCCGCCTTGTTCGTGGTGGGCTCGGGCGGTGGTGGCGTCGATGCTGACCAGGGACAGGCCCACCGACCGAACCCATACGGCTGAGGAGAGGCACCGACAAGAGATCGACTCTCAAAGAGCAGCGTCCACGTCGGCGCGCAGCATGGCGTCCTGGGCCTGTTCGAAGGCGCGGCGGGTGCCGGTGCGGTCTTGGGCCGCGCCGTGGATGGCGCCCTGGCGGGCCAGGCCGAGGGGGGCGAAGAGGGGGTCGCGGCGGGTGAGGTGGTTGCGGGCGACGTCGTTGGCGGCGAATGCGTCGGCGGGTCGGCCCATGTGGCGGTACATGGTGCTGGCGTGGCTCCAGATGCCGAACTTGATCGCCTGGTCGCCGGACATCCCGGCGAGGGCCTGGGCCTCGCGCATGCGCACCGTGGCGACGTCGTAGCGCCGGCCGTCGATGGCGGCCCACGTCGTGGAGGAGCGGAAGGCGGCTGCTGGGGCGTAGAGGCTTGCCACGTACCCGCTGGGTGGCACTGCCCGCGTTGTGGGCGTTGAGCGCCTCGTCGGCGAGGACGGCGGCCCGCTGCTCGGCGCCGAGTTGTCCGCCGTGGCGGTGGTCGCTGTCACCGCACCCCCTGGCCGGACGGTGATTTCCCGGCCCACGCGACAACCGCGGTGAACGCGGGTCGGCAGGCCGCAGGTAGTATCCCGAGCGCTCCCGGCCCATTCGGGCAGGTGAACCAGGTGGGTGGGGAATTCTCGATGACGTTTCGGTTGCGTGCCGTCCGCGCATTCGCGTTGCTGCTCGGCTTCTTCCTCATGGGCCTGGCACTGCTGTCGGCCATGGCCGTGCTCGACTGGCTGGTGCTGACCCACCCGGTCGCCGAGAGGGCGGCGTGGATCGGGGGTACGGTGCTGATCGTCACCGTGCTGCTGTCCGCGGCGATTGTGCGTGGCTTGTTCACGTTCCTGCGGGCCGGGCGGCTGGGGCCGGTCCCGGAGGGAGTGGCGGTCACCCCCGAGGACCAGCCCGGGCTGTGGGAACAGGTACGGGCGGCAGCCGAGGTCACGCGACAGCGGCCGCCGGACGAGCTCTACCTCGTCGCCGAGGTCAACGCGGGCGTTTCCGAACACAGCCGCATGCTCGGACTGCTGCACGGACGACGCCGGATGTATCTGGGGCTACCGTTGCTCGCCGGACTGACCGTCCCGCAGCTGCGCGCCGTCCTCGCCCACGAGTTCGGGCACTACGGCAACCTCGACACCCGGCTCGGAGGCGTCACCATGCGCGGCCGCGCGGCACTCCTGCAGACGGTGGAGTCGTTCCAGGAAGGCAGCACCACGCTGCATCAGGCGATCGGTGCCCTGTACGTCGGCTACGCCCGGATGTATCTGCGGACCACCCAGTCCGTGGCTCGCCACCAGGAGCTCGCGGCGGACCGGATGGCGGCCAGGCACGCCGGTCGAGACACGACGGTCGCCGCGCTACGCGCCCTTCCGGTGCTCACCGGCGCTCACACCCACTACCTGGAGACATACCTCGCGATGGGCACCTCGCTGGGTGCGCTCCCGCCTGCGGGCGAAGTGCACGGCGGGTTCCGCCGATTGCTCGCCGCGCGCACCGGCGAACAGCTCGTCGCCCTCTCCGCCGGACAGCGCTCGCCGCGACCGCACCCGTACGACTCACACCCCCCGACAGCCGAACGCATCGCCCGGCTCGAACAGCTCCCGGCGGACGACCGGCCCGATGAACCGGCCGATGAGCCCACAGGCCTCGCCCTCCTGCGCGACGCCGACCGCCTGTTCACCGCACTGGAGGCGCGCACGCTGCCCCAGGAGTCGGCACTGTTGCGGCGCGAGAGCTGGGACGAACTGGTCATGTCCCGCGCGCTCGCCGACGCAGAGGGCTGGTCCCAACCGCTGCGGCTCGCCGTGGCCAGGACGCTTCGGTCCTCGGTGCAGGAAGCGGGCGGCGCGGTGACGGATTCCGTACGCCGGGACGGCGCCACCGGCGAGGCGACCGACGACCTCCTGCCCGGCCTGGAGGAAATTCTCGACGCGTTCGACCGCGGCCTGCTCTGGCCGGAGGTCGCCGACCGGATGCCCAAGCCGCACCAGGCGACACGACTGGTCGGGCAGTCCGCGCGCAACTTCATCCGGCCGAGGATCTTCGACGGCCTCGCGGGCCTGGTCCACCTGCGCCTCGCCGAGTCCGGGCAGGCCAAGCCGGACATCGGCTGGTCGGGGCAGCCCGGACTACTGCTCCCCGAGTCGTGGGAGAAAGCCATGGACGACGCCATCGACGCAGCCGTCGCCGACACACCCGACACCGCACCCCTGCGCGCCCTGCTCACCTCGTCCCACCACGCGCCGGCCTGAACGGGCTTGCGGGCACGCCCGGTTGTCAGCGGCGGGTGACAGCATCGGAGCCATGACGGACACCACAGCCTTCGACTGGCGCTCCTTCCTGCTCCGGTGGAGCCAGGAGTGGGCCGACTCCCTATCGGACGACGAGACGCGCGGCCGGGACGACGAGGCCGCGCGGGAGGCGCGGTGGCTGGGGTTCCCGCCCGCTTCCGAGGAGCACATCGCGGCCATGGAGGAACGCCTGGGCCGACGGATGCCCCCGTCGTACCGGGAGTTCCTCAAGGTCACCGACGGATGGGGGCACGCGGGCGGGTTCGTGTGGCTGCTGGCGGGCACCGAGAGTGTGCACTGGCACGAGAACGAGTCGGGTCTCGCCGATCTTTTCGAGGAGTACCTGGACGAGGACGCGGACCCCGAGGAGCGGCAGGAGGCGGAGCTGTGGCGGCGCGGGCTCCAGCTGGACGTCGAGTCCGACGCCACCTATGTTCTCCTGGATCCCGACGAGGTGGACGAGGACGGTGAGTGGGCCGTCTACACCTGGGCGAGCTGGCGGGCCGCCCCACCGGAACGGCTGGGGAACTTCCTGGAGTTCATGCGGGCGATGTACCGCGAGTTCCACAGCCTGCGGTCCCATCGCGGCAAGGAGCAGCCGGAGTTCGTCAACGACACCACGCGCGAGCTGGACGACCTGGTGGACTCGGCCCGGCTGGAGGCGCTGCGCGGCAACTGGGAAGGGGCCGTGCAGCAGTTGGACGAGGCCACGGCGTACGGCCGGCCGCGGGCCGTCGGGCTGGGCGACCAGATCCGACGTCTGCTCGGCCAGGCCTCCGGGGTGTCCTTCGACGGCCTGGTGACGGACCCGCGGTACGCGGCCGAGCTGTTGCCGTCGCTGGTCGCGGAGCACGCGGCGCACTCGTACCGGGACGACTCCACGTTGATGTTCTCTCTCCGCGGCGCCGACGAGGCCTTGGTGGCACAGGCGTACGCGACTCTGGAGCAGGTGCGCGCCGGCACGTACCGGTACACGGCGACAGGACCGTTCGGCGAGGCGGTCGAGCAGGCACGGGAGCTGGCGCGGTGGGGCGACACCGACGGAGCCTGGTGGAAACTGACGGCGGCACTTCCCCTGTGGGAGCCACTGGGACCCGACCACCTGGCACCGCTGGGATGGGTGGCCGACCCCGTGCTCGGACCGTTGCTGACCCCGGAGCGGGGGCGCCAGCTGCTGTCCACACCGAGAGCGGGACAGGTCGGTGACCCGCCGAGTCCGACAGACGGCCTCGACGCGAGCGGCATGGCCTGGCTCGCCGTGCCGGACCCGGGCAACAACCGCACCTCCTACCGGTTCGTCCTGGTGGAGGGGGTGGAGCCACAGGAACTGGCCCAACGCCTGGCGGACGGGCACGAGCACAACCACGGCAATAAAGACGAGCACGCGACCGTGCTGGAGTCACCCATGACCCTCTGGGAAGCCCGCCGCAGGTCGGTCCGCGATCAGAGGGAGTTCTCCTCCTTCGACGACAAGGCCCTCATGGCGGTCGGCCGGGCCGGCGTCGGCTGGAGCTTCGCCTTCGACGGCCAACCCGCGCCGTTCCACCCGCAGAGGTTCACCTCCCCTGCCGAGAGCGCCAGTTCGGGCACCCGCGCGGTGGTGGTGTGGAGCGGTCTCAGGGAACCGCACCGGGAGCCGTTCTTCCACCTGTCCGTCGCCCGGGACGGTGCCGAGGAGTACGCGTTCACCTACGCGGACGGCGAGCTACGGCGGAGCGGGGAGATACCTCGCCTCCTGGAGCCGGCCCGGTTCGTCGGAGCCGCGGAGGCCGACGGGCCCGGGGCGGAGCGGTCGCTGCTGGAGGCCGTTGCCGAGGAGTTCGGCGCGTCACTGCCACGGCACGCCATCGTGAACGGGCGGCTGCACACGTTCACCACCCGTTCCTGGACGCGTCCGCCGAAGAGCGGCGAGACATACGCGGTGATCCGGTTGGGCTGGGGAGACACGCCCCCGGTGGACGAGGCGGGGGCGCGAGAGGGCGGGCCGGGGACCAGGTGAGAGGCGGCCCGGGGGTTGGCGCGGTGCCCCTCGACGGGCTCGGCCACAGCACCGAGCTGCTTGATCATGTTGTCGCTGAGCGCGGTGGGGAGCTTCGCCTTCGGAACGCGTGGTGCCATGGTGTCCTCCTTGGACGTTTGCTTGTCGGGCATGAGACACCGCCGGGCTCGCGATTGTGACAACCGCCATCGCCGCAGCGCCGAGGGCGTGCGAATGCCGCCCCCTCCCTGGGGCGGCGACGCGTCACCGCATAGCGCACGATGAAGGTGTTGATGCGTCAACGAACCCGGTGGACGGAGGCCAAGTGCGGTGCGGCATCCGGGTATGCAGAGCAGATGCGCGGGCACGCCGGAGCCTTGGCTCCGGTGTGCTGATCGGGGGACGACGGGCCGCGTCCGGTCCGGCCATGGCGGACGCCCGGTTCCGCCGACGAAGGCCGAACCGGGCGTCTGGTGTGCGCACCGGCGGCGAAGCGCGCGTACCTGTGGAGCGGGGCGTGGGGAGAGGGCGCCCCGCTACCTGGGCGTTGTGTGCCTCGCGTCGCCGCCGGTGGTCATTTCCTCAGCGCACCTCCCGTGCGTACGGCGCCACGGTGATCCGGTCGATCAGCGGGGCGTAGCGCGAGCGCAGCAGCACGCCGGGGAAGGTGTCCGAGGCGTATGTCGTGCCGTCGAAGTTCGGCAGTTCCTCGGACCGGAAGGAGATCGTGTTCTGTCCCTTCTTCAGCTGGACGGGGACGGTCAGTTGCCAGAAGTCGTTCTGGTGGAAGGTGTGCGGGAAGCCGACCCGCTGGATCGCGCCGCCGTTGACGGAGATGTCCGCGTGCCGGGCGAGCGGGTCCGGGTTGTAGTGGGTGGCCTCGGACTGCTCGGGGTTGGAGTAGCGGATGCGCAGCGCGTACAGACCGGGCTTGTCCGCGGTGACCGTGAACGTCGCCGTGTTGCCGTTGCCCGGGTCGCCGCCGATGCCGGTGATCGCCGTACCGTCGGTGGCGAGCGACAGTGGCGCGAGTTTCGCCGTACCGGCGAGCGCCGCGTCCTGTGCCTCGTATGTGCGCACCGGCAGCGCGCCCTCGGTGGGTGTGACCGTGAGCCGGTCGACGAGCGTCGGGGCCGAACCACCGGTCACTGTCACCTTGTTGACGCCGCCCGAGAGGGAGACCGCCACGGCACGCCGGTCCTTGGACAGGCGTAGCACCTCGTGTCCGTTGACCGAGACGCGGCCGTTCGCCCCGTTGAGGGTGTCGATGGTGAGGGTGGCCTCGCGGTCGGCGGGGGAGTAGACCCAGAACGTTGCCGTCTGGCCCTTCGTGAGCCGGGCCGCGCCCGATCCGGTGGCCGCCCGCTTCGGCAGGTCGTACACGGGCCGGGCGCCGCCGCCGACCCAGGCCAACTCACCCTCGTACACCTGGGTGTTGGCAGCCGCGCTCGGCAGGGACAGCGTGAGCCGGTCCACGATGGCGTCGCCCTTGGTGACCCGCTTGCCGTCCAGACTCTTGGCGGCGAGCGTCAGGGTGTGCTTGCCCTTGGTCAGCTTCACCTTGGTGTCGGTGTGGTCCCACACCACCCACTTGTAGCCGAGCGGCATGGACAACTCCTGCTCGGTGTCGGTGGAGCCGTCGACCCGGAGGAAGACGTTGGTGGGGCCCTGTTCCTTCACCTTGTCGAAGGTGTTGAGGGAGTTGGCGAAGACGCTCAGGTCGTAGGTGCCGTCCTCGGGGGCGTCCACGGTGAAGTCGAGCGTGACGTCGGAGCCGGTGCGCAGGCCGCCCACGTCGTATCCGCCGGAGGTGTAGAACTTCGACACGTCACTCGTCGAGCCTTCCGGACCGTTCTTGGAGTAGCCGGACCCGGTGTGTGCCGCGTCCTCGGCCTCGTACGAACCCTGCCAGCGCACGGGCGCGGTCTGCGTGCCCTTCGCCTCCCCGTCCGGGGTCAGGACTATCTCGTACGCCGACGACTCCTTCAGTGTCGGCAGTGTGCCGTCGCCGAAGTCGACGTTGACCGTACCGTCGGCGCCGACCTTGAGGTTTGTCTCCGTGAGCAGTTTCGGGCCGGAGTTGTCGCCGATCTGGCCGCTCCAGTCGATCTCGCGGACCCAGGCGTGCACGCTCTTGCCGAAGACCTTCTTCGGGACGTCGGCGAAGGTGATGTGGCCCTTGCCGGTGGAGCCGCCGAAGATCAGGCGTGCCTGCTTCTTCTTCTCGTCGAGGGTGGCGACACCCTGCATGGTGTAGTTCTGGCCGGGGAACGGCGGGTTCACCGCGACCGTGTGCCCGCTCATCGAGGCGTAGGAATTCAGCAGCCACCACTGGCCGTTGCCGCGGTTGGACTGCACCGCGGAGTCGGAGAGGTTGCCGTCGATGTTCCAGTACGCGATGTCGGCGTCCACCTTGGACTCCTCGATCGCGGACACCCACTGGATCATCTGGCCGGGGACGGAGGTGTGGTAGTTGAAGGCGTACTCGTTGATGTTGATGGGGAGTTGGGTGCCCTCGCGGGAGGTCCCCTTGAACAGGTCCTTCTCCCACGTCCGGTACTTGGCGACGCTCTGGCGCACCGCCTCCGGGTGGCTCAGCTCGTGCCAGGTGATGACGTCCGGGAGGGTGCCGGCGGCCAGGGAGTGGGTGAGGAAGCCCTTCACCTGGTCGTACAGGACGCTGGTGTTGGGGCCGGCGATGCGGGCGTTGGGCATCTTGCCCTTGATGAGCTTGTACGCGGAGTCCCAGGCGGCGAAGAAGTCGTCGGGGTCGTTGAGCCAACTGACCTTGTTGTAGCTCCAGTCGCCGGTGCCGAACATGTTGCCCTCGGGCTCGTTGAACGGCACGAAGACGATGTTGTCCTGGTACTGCTCGGGCAGTTTCAGCACCTGGTCGACCTGTTTGGCGATCTTCTCCTCGTACAGCTTCAGCTTCTGCGCGGGGGTGTCGCCGGGCCACTCGTAGGGGAAGCCGCGGTGGATGTCGGTCATGTAGATGTAGACGTCCCCGTCGGTGGAGTCGGCCAGCGGCTTCACCACCTCCAGTGCGTCGGCGCCCGGGTGCTGCGGGCCGTCCTGGGCCTTCGTGGAGACGGTGCGCAGGCCCATGCCCTCGATGAGGTTGTTGGTGGGGACGTCCGGTCCGTACACGCCGTAGAGCGTGCCGGAGGCGCCGCCGTGGAACGCGCCGGTGTCCGAGGCGAGGTCGACGGTCAGGGCTCCCTCGCGGACCACGGTGACGGTGGCCTTCACCGCGCGCCCGGCCGCGGTTCCGGCCACGGTGAACGTGCCCGGCCGGGCGTACTCGTCGGACGGTACGGCGTCCCAGGTGACCGGCGCGTCGCGGTCGTAACCGTCGGAGAAGGAGGCGCGGACGGCGGCGGGCAGGGCTGGGGCGGTTCCGGTCGTCGTGCGGACCTCGAAGGACGTCTTCGACAGCTCCTGGAGGGTCGGTACGGTTCCGACGGTGCCGGCCACCTGCTCCGGGCTGAGCGCGGTGTGCCAGACGGTGAAGTCGTCGACCGCGCCCTTGAGCAGCGGGTCCGGCCAGAATGACTTGCCGATGTACCCGGCGGCGGTGGCCGAAGCGTCCAGTACGTCCTTGGACTTGATGCTGGTGGCGGTGGAGGAGACCGCCACGCCGTCGAGGTAGGTGGTGAGCCGCTTGGCGGTGGTGTCGAGGGTGACGGTGACGGTCCGCCACTGGTCGGCGGGGAGTGGCGCGTAGCCGCGCACCTGTGCCTCCGCGCCCCCTCCGCCGGTGGTCACGGAGGTCTGGAGCAGTCCGTTGCCGTTGTACGGGGTGGCGAAGAGGTACTTGGTGGTGTTGGTGCCCAGATCGAAGATCCGCTGCCAGGACGACTTGTCGCCGCTCCACTTCACGCGGGCGGAGACCGTCAAGTCGGCCGCGTCGCCGAGCACTTCGCGGGGGAGGCGGACGTAGGCGCCGTTGGAGTCGGGTGTGCCGCCGGGCAGGGCGAGCGCCTTGCCGCCGGTCGCGCCGTCGACGGACTGGGCGGTGGAGCCGTTCACCAGGGTTGCCGTCAGGCCGTTCCCGGAGGTGTCGGTGATCTTCCCGGAGGCGAGATCGTCCACGTCGAAGGTGTAGTGGGCGATGGGTTGCGGCGTCTCGGCCGCCTGCGCGGGTGCGGCGGGCGCGGCCAGCAGGCCGGCGCCGAGGGCCAGTGCCACGGCGGCCGGAGCCCGGCGCCGGGCTGATCTGTCAGCGGGTGGCATGGATTGCGTCCTCAATCCTGGAGTGTCGGGTGCGTCGAACCGGTTCGATCATGGGGTGGGGGGCAGTGGGGGACTCGCTCGGCGGGCAGGGGGTGGCGGCCTCTGTGCTTGCAAAGGAAGGCGGGGAACCGGCGTGGGGTCGTCGGAAGGATCACTTCATCGAACCGGTTCGGGGAAGCTAGCACCGGGATTCCTGGCCAGCAATCCCCCGGGCCCGAAGAAATCCGGCTTTCTGGCGGGCAGGAAAGTGCTGTCGGGGGTGTTGACAGGGGTTCGGCTTGTTCCTACGTTCACTTCACGCGAACCGGTTCGACGATCGGCTTTCGCTAGACGTTCCACCCTCTACTCTCACGACCGGCGGGTACGGTCTCCACCGAGGAGCCGAACCGGTTCGAGCAAGGAGCCACCCGTGAACATCGGTGAGATCGCCCGGCGGGCCGGTGTCTCGCGGAGCACCGTTTCGTACGCGCTGAGCGGCAAGCGCCCGGTCTCGGACGACACCCGCCGGAAGATCCAGGAGGTCATCGACGAACTGGGCTACCGGCCCAACGCCAGTGCGCGTGCCCTGGCCAACGGGCGGACCAGCACCATCGGCCTGGTGTTCCCCCCGGCCGGGAACCACTACACGGGGATGCAGCTGGACTTCATCGGCAGCGTGGTGGAGGCCGCGGCAGCCTACGACTACGACGTGCTGCTCTCCCCGAGCGGTGTGGACAGTGACCGCTCGTTCCAGCGGCTGCTGGGGGAGCGACGGGTCGACGGCGCGATCCTGATGGAGATCAGGCTCGAGGACGACCGGGCCGACCACCTGGCCCAGCTGGACTTCCCCTCTGTCGCCATCGGCCGCACCGCCCACCCGGAGGGCAGCTGGTGGGTCGGCCTGGACCACACCGCACTGACGGCGGCATGTGTGCACCACCTGGCGGACCTCGGCCATCGCCGGATCGCCTTCGTCAACCGGCCCGAGCAGCTGCTGCGGGCCGGGTACGAGTCCGCGCACCGCGGCTTGGACGGCTTCACCAAGGCCGCCGCCGAACGCGGGCTCACCGTCCGGACGTACTGCTGCGGGGACGACGCCGCCTCCGGTCAGACCTGCGTGGAACGTATCCTGCACGACGACCCCGCCACCACGGCGCTGGTCACCCTGAACGAAGCCGCCCTCGGCGGGCTGTACCGGGGGCTCGCGCGGGCGGGCCGCCATGTGCCGCGCGACTTCTCCGTCACCGGAGTCGTCGCCGGCCGGTGGGCGGAGACGGTGACCCCGCAGCTCACCGCGGCGGACGTACCGGCGGAGGAGATGGGCAGGCTCGCCGTCGACCTACTGGTGGAGCGGCTCGACCATCCCGACGCGCCGCCCCGGCACCATCTCCTGACACCGCCCATTTCCCTACGGGCCAGCACCGGGCCGGGCACCGCCTCCTGACCACACCCGCATAGTTCACCTCACCCCACTTCACCTCACTCACCGGGCGTCCGGACCGCTCACCGGGCCATTCGCCGTGGCCGCTCTTGCCCACCACCCCGTGCCCTGAGCACCCCCTTGCCCTCGACACCCCATGTCCTCGGCACCCGCATGCCCAGAACAAAGGAATCCTCGCGATGAACAGCTTCTCCAGACAGCGCCGTCTGACCGCCGCGGCCGTGACCGCCCTCGCCGTGGCCGTCACCGCCACCGCCTGCTCCTCCGGCTCCGGAAGCAGCGACAGCAAGGACGCCGGCAGCGGCACGTACACCCTCTGGGACCCCTACCCGCAGTTCGACAAGACCTCGGCTTGGGCGAAGCTGCTGGACCAGTGCGGCACCGAGGCCGGCGTGAAGGTCAAGCGGACCGCCTTCGACACGAGCGACTTGGGCAACAAGACCCTGCTGGCGGCGCAGCAGGGCAACTCCCCGGATGTCCTCATCGTCGACAACCCGGTGGTGTCGACCATGGCCGAGGCAGGCGTGCTCACCACGACCGACGACAACAAGCTGGACACCTCCAAGGTCGACCCCAACCTGCTCGCGGCCGGCCAGTCCGGCGGCAAGACCTACGGCACCCCGATCGGCGCCAACACCCTCGCCCTCTACTACAACAAGGACGTCCTGAAGGCGGCCGGCGTCGACGTCGCCTCGATCAAGGACTGGCCGTCGCTGACGGCCGCCCTGGCGAAGGTGAAGAAGGCCGGCAAGAAGGGCATCACCTTCTCCGCCATCGGCACCGAGGAGGGCAGCTTCCAGTTCCTGCCCTGGTTCTGGGGCGCGGACGCCAAGCTCACCGAACTCGACTCCGCGCAGGCCGTGTCGGCACTGACGCTCTGGAAGGACTGGCTGTCGGACGGCTACGCCCCCAACTCCGTCCTCAACAACACCCAGACCACCAGCTGGCAGGAGTTCGCGACCGGCGACTACGCCTTCGCCGAGAACGGCACCTGGCAGCTCGCCGGCGCCAAGAAGGCCGGATTCGACTTCGGCGTGCTGCCCATCCCCGCCGCCGCGGGCGGCAGCGCGGCGGCCCCCACCGGCGGCGAGTTCGTCACCATCCCGGTCCAGGACGACAGCGGCCGCTACGCCACCTCCCAGAAGCTGGTCACCTGCCTGACCAGCGGCGACAACCTCTACAACACCGACACCACCCTGTCCTACGTGGCCCCCACCAGCGAGGTCCAGGACAAGCAGGTGGCCGCGAACGCCGACCTGAAGCCGTGGGTCGACGCGGTCAAGGCCGCCAAGGGACGCACCAGCGACGACCTGGGCACCAAGTACCCCAAGATCTCCGAGCAGCTGTGGAAGGCCGTCCAGTCCACCCTCAGCGGCTCCAAGTCGCCCAAGGACGCCCTGTCCGAGGCCCAGTCCGCCGCCAAGTAGCCCGACCACAAGGGCCGTTGATGAATCACACGACACAGCTGCCGGACCACCGGTCCGACGGCGTCCGAAAGGGCGGGGCGGCCGCCGCCCCGCCCCCGGACGGCAACGGCACACGCCGCCGTCCCGCCTCCACCCAGTGGGCCGCCTGGGGCTTCCTCGCCCCGGTGACCCTCTACCTCGCCCTCTTCTACGCCTATCCCCTCTACCGCAACCTCGACCTGAGCCTGCGCAACTACACCGTCCGCTCCTTCGTCCAGGGCAACGCGCCGTTCACGGGCCTGGACAACTACCGCAAGATCCTCGACGATGCGACCTTCGCACCGGCCCTGCTGCACACCGTGGTGTTCACCGCCGTATGCCTGATCTTCCAGTACGCCATCGGGCTCGCCCTCGCGGTCTTCTTCCACCAGAACTTCCGGCTCTCGGCCACACTCCGCGCCCTGTTCCTGGTCCCGTGGCTGCTGCCGCTGATCGTCTCGGCGTCCACCTGGTCGTGGATGCTCAACAGCGACTCCGGCATCGTCAACGCCCTGTTGAGCGGCCTCGGGTTCGACCCGGTGAACTGGCTGACCTCCCCGTCCTGGTCACTGACCTCGGTGATCATCGCGAACATCTGGATCGGCGTCCCCTTCAACCTGGTCGTGCTCTACAGCGGCCTCCAGTCCATCCCGACCTCGCTGTACGAGGCGGCGGCCATCGACGGCGCGAACGCCTGGCAGCGGTTCTGGCGGATCACCTTCCCGTTGTTGCGCCCGGTGTCCGCGATCACCCTGCTGCTGGGGCTGATCTACACCCTCAAGGTCTTCGACATCATCTGGATCATGACCAAAGGCGGCCCGGCCGACTCCTCCACCACCTTCGCCACCTGGTCCTACCAGCTCGGCTTCGGCAACCTTCTGCCCGCCTTCGGCCCCGGAGCGGCAGTAGGCAACCTGCTCGTCGTCGCCGCCCTGGTCTTCGGCCTGGTCTATGTCCGGGCGCAGAGAAAGCAGGCGCTTTCATGAGCCGAACCCGCAGCCGTACGTGGGCGAAGACCACGATCGGCGTCCTGCTGACCGCGATCATGCTCTTCCCGGTCTACTGGATGATCAACGTGTCCTTCACCCGTGACCAGGACATGCGCAAGAGCCCGCCGGACCTGTTCCCCACCCACGGCACCCTCGCCGGCTACCGCACCGTCCTCGACGAGCAACTGCCCTACCTCGGCACCAGTCTCGTCATCGGCCTGGGCACCGTCGTCCTGACCGTGGCCCTGTCCGCCCCCGCCGGCTACGCCCTGGCCAAGCTCCGCCCACGGGGCGGCGGCATCCTGAGCTTCGTCCTGCTGGCCGCCCAGATGATCCCCGGCATCATCATGGCGATGGGCTTCTACGCCATCTACCTCCAACTCGGCCTCCTCCAGTCCGTCCCCGGCCTGATCGTCGCCGACTCCACCCTGGCCGTCCCCTTCGCGGTCCTGATCTTCACCGCCTTCATGTCCGGCATTCCGGGCGAGCTGCTCCAGGCCGCGCAGGTGGACGGGGCCCAGACCCTGCGCACCTTCTGGTCCATCGTCCTGCCGATCAGCCGCAACGCCGTCGTCACGGTGTCCCTGTTCGCCTTCCTGTGGTCCTGGTCCGACTTCATCTTCGCCAGCACCCTGGTCAACGGCGGCACCCACGAGCCGATCACGCTCGGCATCTACCACTACATCGGCAACAACAACCAGGAGTGGAACGCCATCATGGCCACCGCGGTGATGGCCTCCCTGCCGGCCGTGGTCATCCTCGTCCTCGCCCAGCGCTACGTCGCCGCCGGCGTGACCGCCGGTGCCGTGAAGGACTGAGACCCCACCCCCTGCTCGAGAAACGAGTCACGCCCCATGACCGCCGCCCCTGCCGGCCCGGCCTTCTGCGTCCACGACATCCCGTTCAGCACCTACGGATCCTGGTTCGACATCTCGCCCGTGATCGCGGAGAAGACCTACGCCGAGGACCTCCACCTCGTCTCGCACCAGAACGGCATGCACGCCGTCCTGCGACTGGCCCCCCTGCACACGACTTCGGCCGCCCGCGCGGAGACCCGCGTCGAGGCGACACCGGGCCTCCTGAGCTGGACAGCCCAGAGCGGACGCGTCGACCTCGCCTATGAGACGCCGGACACCGTACGGCTGCGGGGGAGCGGCCTGGACCTCGGCGTCTTCGCCGCCGCGCACGTCCTGACCCCGTTCAGCGGGACGTACTTCTTCCACGACCCGGCGGCGAACGCGCACGTGTTCACCTCCTACGAGACCGGACGACGTTACCGCGTCACCGTGCTGTCCGGCACGATCGCCCGCACGGCCGGAACCCAGGCCCTGGGCGGTGCCGAGCGCGGGGTCGTCATGACCGCGCAGGCGGACGGCGTCTGGGAGATCGCGATCGAGGAACTCGACACCGCCCGCCCGCCCTACGATTCCTCGGCGTCCTTCGACGAGGTCGTGGCGGCCGCGCGGAGCGTCTTCGCCGCCTTCGTCGACGCGGTGGCACCCTGGCGGTCGGCCGCCACCCCGGCCGCCGAACTCGCCGCCTACGTCGTATGGTCGGCGACTGTGGCGGCCAAGGGCCTGGTCACCCGGCCCGGCGTGCTGATGTCCAAGCACTGGATGGACAAGGTCTGGAGCTGGGACCACTGCTTCAACGCCCTTGCCCTCGCTTCCGGTTGCCCCGAACTGGCCCGCGACCAGTTCCACCTGCCCTTCGACCACCAGGACGAGAGCGGCGCCCTGCCGGACTCGGTCACCCACTCCGAGGTCCTCTACAACTTCGTCAAGCCGCCCATCCACGGCTGGGCCTTCGGCCACCTGCGCCGCATGCTGCCCACACCTCTCGACCGGGCCGAACTGACCGCGGCGTACGAACGGTTGGAACGCTGGACCGGCTTCTGGCTCACCGCCCGCCGCGCCCCCGGCGCCGACCTGCCCCACTACCAGCACGGCAACGACAGCGGCTGGGACAACGCCACCACCTTCGACCCCGCACGCGTGGTCGTCACCGCCGACCTGGCCGCCTTCCTCACCCTCCAGATGCACGAACTCGCCGCAGTGGCGACGGAGTTGAACAGACCGGACGAAGCGAGCCGGTGGCACGCCGCGGCCGAGAAGATGCAGACCGCGCTACTCGACCAGCTCTGGACCGAAGACAGGTTCGTCGCCCGCTCGGCCGGCTCCGCGGAGACCTGGAGCAGCGCCAGCCTCCTCGACCTGATGCCCATCGCGCTGGGCGAGCACCTGCCCGCCGACATCGCCAGTACGCTCGCCGACCGCATCAAGGCCCACCTCACGCCGTACGGCCTGGCCACCGAACAGCCCACCTCACCGCACTACCTGGCCGACGGCTACTGGCGCGGCCCGATCTGGGCCCCCGCCACCGTCCTCGTCGAGGACGGCCTGCGCCGCGCCGGCCACGACCGACTGGCCGACGACATCAGCGCCCGCTTCCGCGCCCTGTGCGAGACCCACGGCTTCGCCGAGAACTTCGACGCCCTCACCGGCACGGGCCTGCGCGACCGCGCCTACACCTGGACCGCCAGCAGCTACCTCCTTCTCGCACAGGCATACGCACGCCGAGACGGCAGCTGACCGGCCGGCTCCGTACAGCCCCGAGGCCGTACGGAGCCCAGTCCTTCCCCTCACCAGGAGCCGCACAACGACGTCGCACTCCACGCTCCCCAGATCCGCCACCCGCACCGGACGGCTGGTCAGCGTGCACTCGTTGGTGCCCAGGTCATTGGTGACCTCGGCGATCCGGCTTCCAGGTCTCCGCCACGATCCATACCGCACCCTCACGGAAGGCCGGATCAAACTTCCGTCGCTTCTCCGCCATGACGTCCGGCTTCCCCGGCAGTCACGGTCTTCACGCTGAGAGGGACCTCTTGGGTCCCGGACCTGTTCCAGCGGGATTTCACGGGCTCCGGGCCGGGACGGAAGTACATGGGCGACATCACGTATCTCCCGCTCGCAGGCGGCAAGTTCCTCCATCTCGCAACTGTGCTGGACTGCTTCAGCCACAAAGTCGTCGGCTGGTCCAGAAGGGGCGATGCTGAACGCGCTGCGAAGGAGACCGCCGGCGCTGAGCTCAGTGAACGCAGAATTCGTTGCCCTCCGGATCCTGCATGACGACGAAGCAGGAGCCCGATTCCTCCGATTCCTCGACGCGTAGCCGGGACGCACCAGCGCTCTCCAGCCGCGCCACCTTGGCAAGGACACGCTCCTTACGGGTTGCGAACGGGACGCCGCGCCCACCGCTCACGCCGAGGTCGAGGTGGAGCCGGTTCTTGGTGGCCTTCGGCTCGGGCACCTGCTGGAACCAAATCCGCGGTCCGACGCCCTGTGGATCGACGACGGAGTCACTGCAGTCACCCGTGCCCAGCTCCTCCTCTGGCAAGCCCTGGTCCAACCAGTACGCGCGCCAGCTGGCGAAGGGCGCTGGTGGCGGCTCCACTTCGTAGCCCAGCGCTGCGGACCAGAACGCCGCGAGTCGCTCCGGCTCGGCACAGTCGATGGTCAACTGGAGTTTCGGGTTGGTGATCACCGGCCAACACTACCGGCCGCCTGCGGGGCTGCGGCTTACCGGGGCGGCGCCGAACTGCGTTGGGTGTTGACTCTCTTTAAGGTTAGCTCTGAGCTGGGAGAACGCCGGTTGACGGTGTGGGTGGGGTAGGCGTCCTTCTGCTGTGGCGGATGAAGTAGGGGGTCGACGGTGTCGTTGATCGAGGAGTTGGGGGGCGCGGGAGGTGGCGGCCCGTGCGCGGGTGGAGTAACTCGAGGCAGATATCGCCGAGTTGACCGCGCGTCTTGAGGGCGAGCGGGAGGCGTCGCGGCTGCGGGCGGCGCGCGAGACGGTGGCCGCGGTGCTCGCCGAGCTGTCCGGGCAGGACGTGGCCGAGACTGCGCCCATGCGGGAGCCGGTGGCGCCACAGACGCAGGTGGAGCCCGAAGTGCGGGTGGTGGGGGCGATCATGGTGCCGCACTGGCGGCAAGGTCTCACGACGGACGTGCTGCCGGACGTGTACCAGGACATCGTGGAGGTGATCGCGGACGCGTCGGGGCCGATGCAGGCCAAGCAGATCGTGTCCGGATCGGGCTGCCCGCGGTGACAGTGAAGATCGAGGGGACGCGGGGAAGCTGAAGCGGCTGCGGCTCCAGCTGGCCTCACAGAGTTCCGTCATAGCTCGGGGCTGGGAGCCTGGGGTGAGCGTCGACGGGCAGCTGTGGTGATCGGTAGCGCGGTCCTGGTCAAGCTGCCTGGGGCGATCGACTCATCCCGGGTGAACTCCTCGCCCCCGGGCCCTCTCACCGGTCACCGGGGCCACGACCTCGTCGTCCTGCACGAGCGAATGGATCGCTCGCCTGCGGGGAAGAGCCGGTGGACGCCAGTCGGTGGGTGGACCGTCAGGTCGCGACCCCCGTCTCGCCGCAGGAGAAGATCAGTGCGGAGAGCAACACTCCGTCGGCTTCTCGGGGTCGATGACGGCCCTTGCCGCAGCCGGTGCGCACCTCCGTCGGCGCGATCATCGCCGCCCGCCTGCGAGCCGCCCAGGCCTACCCCCCGGCCCGCCTCCGCGGCCCACCACGCCGCACCCGCGTGGGAGGGCCCGCCGCCGCGGGCGACGAGTTCGGTGGCATCGCGCACGGTGAGCGAAGCCTTGACCTACCGGGCCCTGGCTCGGGAGCGTGGTGGAGCGGTTTCATGCCTGGGACGCCGAGCAGTGGCTCGGCCTCCGATCCCCGCTCACACCCTCCCAGTGACCCCGTACCCGACAGCGCGGATCCGCAGCTCGACCGTGCTGCGGCTGAATCTGGCGACCCCACCACCTCGCGCCCGGCGTCTACGTGCCGTTGTGGACAGGCCCGATGTGGCCTGCCGCGGCCGCACCCCGGCGGAACAACGCGGTCCACAGGAACGTCACGCCGAACAGCGCTGACTCAGGGGGTTGTTCGCGCATGCGGCGCAGTTCGACTTCTGCCAGCTCAGAGAAGATCCAGCGCAGTGATGCGGGTGTGTAGGCGAGGCCGCCTTGCAGCTCGCGTCCACGGTAGAGGTCAGCGTCGGTGAGTTCCGACCCCATGCCCGCCTCGCCGGCGGCAAAGCAGGTGAGGGCGAAGTGGCCGCCAGGAGCGAGGACGCGGTCGAGCAGGGCCAGATAACTGATCCGGCGGTGAGGCGGTAGGTGATGGAAGCATCCTGAGTCGACGACCAAGTCGTACGGGCCGCTCAACTCGCGGGCGGGGAGCGCGAACGCGTCACCGCGCAGGAAGCGGACATCGACGCCAGCCGCGTGGGCCCGCTCCTCGCCCCAGGCCACGGCCATGGGAGAGAGGTCGACAGCGTCCACCGCGAAGCCGCGCGCGGCGAGGTACAGAGCATTGCGGCCCGGCCCGCACCCCAGGTCCAGTGCTCGGCCGGGAGGGATCAGGCCCTGGTCGAGGTAGGCGGCCAGGTTCTCGTCCGGCTTCGCCGCGAAGAACGGGACGGGCCTTGACCGGTCGGCGTAGAAGCGGTCCCAGAAGTCGTTGCCGTCGCCGGTCGTCGAATGGGCGGCCTCGGATGGGGAGGTGAAGAGTCCGTCCAGGAGTGCGAGAAGGTCCTCGACGGTGCGTACGGTCCGGCCCATCCGGTCCCCCTTTCGACCGGGATCGATGGTAGGAACGGCGAGGGATCGAGGCCAGGTCAGACCGGATAGGGCGATGGGGTGAAGTGGACTGCCGCGGCCCTCGTAGCAGGGAGAGAAGGAATCCAGTCCAGACCCCCACCCGGCATGCGCCCAAGCACCCATCAGGGAGCAGGACGGGACCATCCTCGGCCGTGCCGGGGAAACTATTTCGACGAGTTTTCCAGCGGTGTGTCAGCGGCCAGTCAGCTTTCGCTCGCGGCCAGTTCAGCGGGCGCATTTGCTGATCATCAGACAGGGGCAGCTCTCGGGCTACCCCGCCCACGTTTCGCCCGTGCGCAGCCCGCCGGCGTCGGTCGGACAGTGGTCGTTCCCGCTCGGCAGCATGCATACCATTGCATGAACGGCATCCAGGTCAGGCTTCCATGTCGCCCGCCAGTGGAGATGCCGCCGGGTCGCCTGGTTCCGCGAGGACGCGGAGCCGTCGGGTGCTGGGGAGGTACAGAGAAACGGGGGGTGCGGCATGCATCGGCGGGCGCTACTGGGTCGCGATTCGGAGCGTCGCACGCTGGCTGCGCTGGTCGAGCAGGGGGCCGCTGGTTCGGGCGGCGCGACGGTGATTACCGGCGCGCCGGGGATCGGCAAGTCGGCGCTGGTCGCGGAGGCCGCGGGCGCGGCAGCACGCGGCGGGACCCGTGTGATCACTGCTGTGGGGGTCCAGTCGGAGGAAGACCTACCCTGCGCTGGCCTGCACCAGTTGGTTCACCAACTGCGGGACGGAATCGACGATTTGCCGGGACGTCAGCGCACCGCGCTGCTCGCGGCCGTCGGGCTCGTCGACGAGGCCGTACCCGATCTGTACCTCGTCGGCTTGGCCGCGCTGACCCTGCTGACGGACGCGGCGGCGAAGGCGCCACTGCTGGTGGTCGTCGAGGACGCCCACTGGATGGACCGTGCCAGCCTCGATGTGCTCGGGTTCGTGGCGCGGCGGGTCGAATCCGACCCCCTTGTTCTGGTCGCCGTCACCCGGCGCCTCGACGACCGCCTCAGCAGTGCCGGCCTGCCTGTGCTGCACCTGGGCCCGCTGACGGACGAGGTGTCGGGTGAGGTGCTGGACGCGGTGGCCCCCGGGCTGGGACAGCAGGTCAGACGGCGGCTGTTGGAGGAGGCCGCCGGGAACCCGCTGGCGCTGACCGAGCTGCCGGTAGCGCTGCAGTCGGTCGGCGGGGCGTACGCGCTCAATCCGGGTCCGCTGCCGCTGACCGCGCGGCTGGAGCGGACGTTCACGGCACGGGTCTCCCGCCTGCCGGCCGACACCCGTGCGGTCCTGCTCCTCTCGGCCCTCAACGGTGACGGGACGATGGACGAATGCCTCACCGCGGCGAGCCGGATGCTCGGGACGGCGGTCGACGTCGGTGCTTTCGAGGCAGCGATCGACGCGGGCCTGGTGGAGGCCCAGGGGCCGGCCTTCAGGCACCCCCTCGTCCGCTCGGCGATGCACCACGCCGCCACCGCCGTCGAACTCCAGGCCGCGCACGCCGCGCTGGCCGCGGCGCTCCAGGGGCAGCCCGATCGGCAGGCATGGCACCGTGCCGCCGCCACCGCCGGTCTCGACGAACGAGTGGCACGGGATCTGGACTCCACTGCCGGCAGAGCCCTGCGGCGAGGCGGTGTCGCCGCAGCTCTTGCCGCGCTGAGGCGGGCGGCGGAGCTGACGAAGGACCCCTCCGCGCGGGCGGACCGGCTGCTCCGGGCGGCGGAGCTCGCACTGGAGTCGGGCCAAGGAGACGTCGCGACGCATCTGCTGACCCAGGCGCGCTCACTGGACCTTTCGGTCCGGGACCAAGGCCGCGCGGCCTGGGTCAGCATCGCTCTGGCCGAGGGGACGCGGGGCGAGGGCGCCGCGACCGCCGAGCTGGCCGAGCTGGCGGTCGAGATCGCCGCCGACGGCGAGTCGACACTGGGGCTGCGCATGCTGTGGAGCGCGGTCCTGCAGTGCTTCTGGGCAGAGCCGGGCCCGGCCGCCCGCGAGCGGGTCGCCGCCGCTGCCGACCGGATGCCCGTGCCTGCCGACAACGCCGACCTGGTCGCTCTGCGGGCGTACTCGGCGCCGGTCGAGCGTGGGGAAGGGGTCATGGAGGGCCTGGCGGGTCAGCTGGAGCGCTCGTCGGAGAACGCGGAGGGGGACCAGCTCCTCGGTGCCGCCGCCGTCACGGTGGGTGCTCCCGCCCTGGCGAGCCGGTTGACGGCGAGGTCGCTGGACGCCCTGCGAGCGCAGGGCAGGCTGTCGATGCTGGCCCGCGCGCTCTGCGTCCAGGCGGGGAGCGCCGCACGGCTGGGTGACGTGCGCACTGGTTCCCTCGCCGCGGAGGAGGCCGCGTCGCTTGCCCGCGAGACCGGTCAGCCTCTTGTGCACGCGATGGTGAATGCCATCCGGGCGCAGCTGGCCGCCGTCAGCGGCGACCCGGCGGCAGAGGCATGGGCGGCGGAAGCCGAACGCGAGGCCCTTCCCAGCGGAGGGCGCCCGGTGCTGGCCATCATGCAGATGGCCCGCGGGCAGGCGGCACTCTGCCAGGGCCGCTACGGCGACGCGTTTGCCCATCTGCACCGCGTCTTCGACCCGGCCGACCCCGCCTTCCACTCCTGGCTGCGCTTCTACGCGGTCGCGGAGCTGGTCGAGGCGGCGGTGCGCAGCGAATCCGCGGGGGTGGCACGCGACATCGTGCGGGAGCTGACCCCGCTCGGGGAATCGACGTCTTCGCCCGCCCTGCTCTGCGGGTTGCGGCTGGGCCGGGCCCTGCTGAGCCCGCAGGATGCCGCCGAGCCGCTGTACAGGGCGGCCCTCGACGCCGTCCCCACGGACTGGCCGTTCGAGGGGGCGCGGGCGCGCCTCGCCCTGGGCGAGTGGCTGCGGCGTCACCGGCGGCCCGCGGAGTCCCGCGTCGCCCTGCAGGCCGCACGCGAGATCTTCGACGCCCTCGGCGCGTCGGCATGGGCGGAGCGGGCACGGCAGGAGCTGCGCGCCGCGGGCGCGTCGTCCCCGCGCCAGGATCCCGCCGCGATCGATCGGCTGACCTCGACCGAGCTGCATGTCGCCCAGCTCGCCGCGCAGGGTCTGACGAACCGGGAGATCGGCGAGCGGTTGTATGTCTCGCCCCGGACGGTGAGCACCCATCTCCAGCGGATGTTCCCGAAACTGGGGGTCACGTCCCGCGGCGAACTCGCCGCGGTGCTCGGCGGCACGACGACGTACGCCGAAAGCGCAGCGTCGTGACGTACGCGGACGACGCAGCACCATGACGTACGTCGAAGCCGTAGTCCGACGGACGCGGTCCGACCTGCTTGATTCCTAGGTTTGTGCCATGCCCGGTGCGCACACGGCGGACGGGCGGGAAGGCACACCATGGGAACCATCACCGTCGGCACCGAGGGCTCGACCGGCATCGATCTCTACTACGAGGACCACGGGTCGGGGCAGCCGGTCGTCCTGATCCACGGTTACCCGCTGGACGGGCAGTCGTGGGAGAAGCAGACCGATGCGCTGGTCAAGGCCGGCTACCGCGTCATCACCTACGACCGCCGTGGCTTCGGCCGGTCGAGCAAGACCATGACGGGCTACGACTACGACACCTTCGCCGCCGACCTGGACAC
Source organism: Streptomyces sp. NPDC087859 (assembly GCF_044742595.1). NCBI lineage: Bacteria > Bacillati > Actinomycetota > Actinomycetes > Kitasatosporales > Streptomycetaceae > Streptomyces > Streptomyces sp. NPDC087859. The sequence continues at coordinate 389,050 of NZ_JBIUUU010000005.1, forward strand.
CGTACTGACGCAGCTGGACCTGCGTGACGTGGTGCTCGTCGGGTTCTCGATGGGCTCGGGCGAGGTCGCCCGCTACCTCGGCGTCCACGGCTCGGAGCGGGTGGCGAAGGCGGCGTTCCTCGGTTCGCTCCAGCCGTTCCTGTTGCAGACGCCGGACAACCCCACCGGTGTGCCGCAAAGCGTCTTCGACGGCATCGCGGAGCAGGCGGAGGCCGACCGCTACGCCTGGTACGAAAGCTTCTTCGTTGACTTCTTCAACACCGACGAGACGCTCGGGTCGCGGCTCAGCGAGGCCGCGCTGCGGGCGAACTGGGCCACCGCCATCGACTCGGCGCCCACAGCGGCGTACGCGTGCGTCCCGGCGTGGCTGACGGACTTCCGGGCCGACGTGGAGCGCATCGACGTGCCTTCGCTGATCCTGCACGGGACCGCCGACCGCATCCTGCCGATCGACGCCACGGCCCGCGAGTTCCGCCGCCACCTGCCCGACGCGCGGTACGTCGAGATCGACGGCGCCCCGCACGGGCTGCTGCTCACCCACGCGGCCGAGGTCAACGCCGCCCTGCTCGACTTCCTCGCCGCCTGAGAACCGACGCCTGTCACGAAAGGACCGCACCCCTGTGCCGGTTGTCAACAACCCTCTGCCCGAGCGCGACCGCGAGACCGCGGGTGCAGCGCTGCAGGCGACCCTGGCCGACCTTCTCGACCTGTCCCTGGTAGCCAAGCAGGCCCACTGGAACGTGTACGGCCCGCGCTTCCGTTCGGTTCACGTCCAGCTCGACGAGGCCGCCACCGTCGCCCGGAACCACGCCGACATGGTGGCCGAGCGCGCGGCCGCCCTGGGAGTCAGTCCCGACGGACGGGCCGGGACCGTTGCGGGAGCCAGTGGCGTGCCCGCCTTTCCGCCGGGCTGGACCAAAGACAGTGACGCCGTTGAGGCCTTGGTGTACGCGCTCTCTGCCGTGACCGAAAGGCTGCGTGAGCGCATCGTCGCGATGGGCCCGGTGGATGTCGTCACCGAGGATCTCCTCGTCGGACTGACGGCCGATCTCGAGAAGCAGAGCTGGATGTTCCAGGCCGAGAACCGGGTCTGATCAGGGGGCCAGAGCCTCACAGTTGTCGTCCGAAGTGGAGAACAGCATGGGTGTCGAGGGAACGAACACAGACCGATTCGAACCGGTACGAGCGGTGCTGGGGGCGCACCTCGAAGCCGGCGAGGAGTTGGGGGCGTCGATCGCCGTCGATGTGGACGGGGTCATGGAAGTCGATCTGTGGGGTGGCCACGCGGACGAAGCGCGGACCGTTCCGTGGCAGCGGGACACGTTGGTGAGTATGTGGTCGACCACGAAAACCCTCACCAATCTCGCGGCTCTCATGCTCGTCGACCGGGGCGCGCTGGATCTGCACCGCCCGGTCGCGCACTACTGGCCCGAGTTCGCCGCCCAGGGAAAGGAGCACATCGAGGTGCGTCACGTCCTGGCGCACACCTCGGGACTCTCGGGCTGGGAGCAGCCCGTCTGTATGGAGGATCTCTACGATCGGCCTACCGCGAGTGCCCGGCTGGCCGCGCAGGCACCCTGGTGGGAGCCGGGCTCCGCTTCGGGCTACCACGTGCAGACCCAAGGGCAACTGGTGGGAGAACTTGTCCGGCGGGCCAGTGGTCGTACCCTGACGGAGTTCGTCGCCACCGAGATCGCCGAACCGACGCAAGCCGATGTCCAGATCGGCGCGCGACGAGCCGACTGGCCGCGTATCGCCGACCTGGTGGCCCCCTCGCAGCCAGTCGGTATACCCGCGGGTCTTGATCCCGAGGGGATCTTCACCAGGACGCTGCTCGGAAGCCCCGCACGTGACGAGCACGTCGACACCCCGCAGTGGCGCTCCGCCGAACTCGGAGCCGTCAACGGACACGGCAATGCACGTGGCCTGGCCCGAGCGCTCTCCGTCATCTCGCGGCGCGGCCAGGTCAACGGCCGCCGGCTTCTGTCCGAGGAGACGGTGGACAAGGTGTTCGACGTACAGGCCGACGGAGTCGACCTGTTCCTGGGCGTTCCCGTCCGCTGGGGCATGGGCTACGCACTCGCCGATCCGAGGACGATGCCGCACATGCCCACCGGGAGAATCTGCTTCTGGGTCGGTCGGGGCGGTTCGATCGTCATGATGGACCTCGACCGGCGCGTCACGTTCTCGTACACGATGAACCGGGTGGGCGACGGGATCCTCGGCTCGGAGCGCACGCACATCTACCTCAGGCATGTCTACGAAATCCTGGAGCGTACCGGCTGAGGTGTAGCCGTAGGCTCCGCGCGCAGACCTGTGGCACACCGTCGAACGTGCCGTCAACCGTCTCAAGAACTTTCGCGCCGTCGCCACACGCTCCGAGAAACGGCTCTGTATCTCGACACCGTCGCACTCGCAGCACTCACGATCTGGCGCCGCACATGGACCATGTTCCGGGAAAGCATTGCCCAGGAACGCGAGTGAGCGGCCGTCATCCGGCTGGAGAGGAGCTCGCTCCCTCATCCGGGTTGCCGCTTCCGCACCCACGGTGCGACGCAGCAATCGTCACGAAGAGTGAGGGCTACGGCACCACCTCGGCCATAGGCTCGATCACGTCGGGAAGCCGCTGTCCGCGGCACGTCGCACCGCCATCCATGGCCGCGAACGATCAGTCCGCCGGCGGCCGAACCGGTCCGGTCGCCCCCTCGTAGGACAGGACGACGGCGCTCCTCGCCCGGTGGACGGGCGAGGCCGAAGCCTCAGGATCACCCTCGGGCCGCAGCCCGGCAGCCGCTCTCCATGCCGCTGTCGGCTGCTGCCCACCAGCGTTCCGATCCGCGCTGCTCACGTGGCGCAGACGGAGCACGTCAACCAGGTACCGGCGAAGCAACCCGGGCCCCGTTTCTCGACGTACCCAGCTGCATCGACTTTCGGTCCGCCGAGCACCATTTATCGAACAGAGGGATTTCACCCATGCGCAACACCCGCCTCGTCCGTCCGGGCAGCAGATCCGCGCTGCTCGGTGTCACCGCGGCCGTCGGACTGTCCGTCGCCGCCGTCACCCTGCCCGCTGCAGCCGACGCTACGCCGCACCACCCCGTACGTCCGACGATCGTGCTGGAACACGGAGCGTTCGCCGACGCCGCGAGCTGGGACGGTGTCGTCGCCCGGCTGCAGCGTGCGGGCTACCCGGTGGTGTCCGCCGCCAACCCGCTGCGTGGTCCGGCGAGCGATGCCGCTTACCTGCGCAGCGTCCTCGACCACATTGACGGGCCCGTGGTCTTGGTCGGTCACTCCTACGGCGGCACCGTCATCAGCCAGGCCGCCGCGGGCCTCGAGGACAAAGTGAAGGCACTGGTCTACATCGCGGCGTTCCTGCCGGACGAGGGCGAAAGCTCGATCGGACTGACGGACAAGTTCCCCGGCAGCACCCTCGGCCAAGCCGTCGAGTCCGTCAACTACGTCCTGCCCGACGGTGATCAGGGCGCGGATGTGTACATCAAGCCGGAGAAGTTTCGCAGTCAGTTCGCCGCAGACGTGCCGAAAGACAAGGCCAGGCTCATGGCTGCGGGCCAGCGTCCGATCGCTGCCGCCGCTCTGGAGGAGAAGTCCACCCAGGCCGCCTGGAAGACGATCCCCTCCTGGTCGCTGGTGACCACGGAGGACCGCAACATCCCAGTGGCTGCCCAGCGGTTCATGTCAGCCCGCGCCAACGCCCGCACGACGACCATCGACGCGTCACACGCGGTATCCGTGTCCCGCCCCGAGGCCGTCACCCGCATCGTTGAGCAGGCGGCCCGCACGGTCCGATGACCGAGGGCTCCGCCCTGTCGCTCGTCGGACATCGCCGCACATCGGGTCTGAGGCAGGTTCGGGTGACAGTGGACCTGCCCCACCGCTGGGGGTTCCAGTCTTGGTGGCTGAGCTTGGCGTTTAACATCGAGGGTCACTCGTCCTGCTGACCTGCGGTTCTTCCGGGGACAGCCGGGGCGGCCGTTCTCCACGCTTCGAGATGTCGAGTAACGAAGTGCGAGAGAACGGCCGCTGCGCATGAGCCTGCCTGTCGATGTGCCCGGAAGCGAGGCGTTGGGTCCGTTGTCCCGCTTTCGGGTCGATTTCTACGATTGTCTCTACAAACGGGCGGATGCGCTCTTCGAGCTCACCGACGCGGTGCTGTGTGCGGACGGGCCGGTGAAGACGCTGGTCGAGCTGTCTTTGGCGGCCGAACACCGACGCGGGCACGGAGCCCTGTACGCCGCGCTGGACCGGGGCTGGCTGGAGCCGGCTCGGCTGCGCCGCGTGCTCGCCGGCCTGCCGGTGCCCAGGGCGGCCGACGGGCGGATCGTGCTCGCGGTGGATGTGTCGCACTGGCTGCGGCCCGACGCGCCGACCAGCGACGAGCGGCTGTTCTGCCACGTCTACGGACGCGGGGACCGCCGCAGTGACCAGTTCGTGTCGAGCTGGCCGTACTCTTTCGTCGCCGCCCTGGAAACGGGCCGCACCTCCTGTGTCGCTCTCCTGGACGCGGTCCGCCTGGGCCGGGCGGACGACGCCCCCCAGGTCACCGCCCGCCAACTCCGGGACGTGGTGGTCCGGTTGGTCACGGCCGGGCACTGGCAGCCGGGCGATCCCGAAATCCTGATCGTCATGGACTCCGGTTACGACACCGCCTACCTTTCCCACATCTTGGCCGATCTCCCAGTGGTGCTGGTCGGACGTCTGCGCTCGGACCGCGTCATGCTCCGTGACGCCGGCCCCGCCTGCTCCGGGCCCCGCAGCGGGCGGCCGCGCCGCCACGGCAGCGTCCTCACCCTCGCCAAGCCCGACACCTGGCACACCCCCGACCTCACCACCTCCACCGCAACCACCCGCTACGGCACCGCCGAGGCAACCTCCTGGGACCGGATGCACCCCAGACTCACCCACCGCGGCCCCTGGCTGGAGCACGCCCACGAGGAACTACCCATCCTCCACGGCACGTTGATCCGCCTGAAGGTCGAGCACCTGCCGGGCGACCGCGACCCGAAACCCGTCTGGCTGTGGTCCTCGGCAGACAGTGCCACACCTGCGGACATCGACCACTGGTGGCAGTCGTTCCTGCGCCGTTTCGACCTGGAGATGAGCAAGCCGCAGTGCTGTCATAGCTGCGGTTTGTCGTCATCGCCGTGGGCTCCTGTCTCGTTCTGGATTATCGTCATCCGCTGGTGGTACAGCCAGGGTTGGCGTGCTCCGTGTCCGCGGGGCAGTTCGTGCAGGCGGCGGAGCCGTTCGGCTTCGGCACGATCGGCGTGAATCACCCAGGACCGGCGCCGGTCATCTTGCTGGTGGGCGGTGACCCAGCCGTTCTTGATCCAGCCGAACAGGGTGACGCGGGGCATGCCGATCTCGCGGGCGAGGTCGCTGGGCCACCATTCGTCGGGGCCGAGGGGTGAGGCGTTTCGGCGCAGGCTCTGTTCCTGCGGGCTGATGCAGCCCAGTTCGCGCAGGAGCTGGCGGACGCCTTGAGTGCCGAAGTGGTCGCGGCGTTTGGGCGGTCGGAAGCCCTCGGCGTTGAGGATCTCCGCGATGGCGGGGGCGGTTTGTCCGGCGGCGGCCAGTTCCCGTGCGCGGGCGGCGAGTTGGGGGAAGTAGCTGAGCTGGTCCAGGCGGCCGACGGGGCGGATGGTCTCGCCGTCGGTGCGGTGGCCGCCGACCCAGGTGATCTGGACGGTGACGCGTTCGCTGTCGTCGATGACGCTCACGCGGATCTTCTCGATCAGGTGCCGCATCAGCTGTTTGCGGTCGGTGTCCGTCGTGGTGGGCGCCTGCCACACGGCCGGCAGGTCGCCGGCCAGGGCCCGGATCTGCTCGCGTTCGGTGGCCGTGAGGACGCGCGGGCGGGCGGCGAGGAAGCGGTCGTACTCCTCGCCCAGGTGCTGCCGATCGGCCAGCGCGGCTTCCCAGGCGCGCTCCAACTCGCGCACGACCAAGCGGTTTTCCGGTTCAGACAGCTGATATTGGCGGCGGGCCCGGTCGACGGCGAAGTCGGCCCGCTCCAGACGCTGGAGCCAGATCCGGTCCACCTCGTGGCGCCGCTGCTGGGCGTGCTCGGCCGCGGCCAGGGAGACTTCGAGAGCGGCCGGGGCGAGGGCGGTCAGCAGCAGGGCGGTGACATACCGGTCGAGGCAGGCTCCGGACAGCTGCTGGCACAAGACGCCGCCGTAGTCGGCTTTGGCGCGGCTGCACTCGTACTTCGGCCACAGCTTGCCGCCCGCGCCACGCTGGTAGTGCACGGTCATCCGAGTGTCGCACCGGCCGCAGTGGACGAGTCCGACCAGCAGGGCCGGACCGTCCCGCAGAGCGCCCAGACTCAGCGCCCGCGACCGGTTCGCCTCGATCCGGGCCAGGTTGCGTTCATGCTGCTCGGTGCCGATATACGCGGGCAGCGTCCCGGGCAAGTACACCAGCCAGTCCTCGCGCGGTTTACGGACGCGGCCGGTGCAGGGACGCCCCGGGATGCGCCGACGGGGATCGGTGCGGCTGCGGCCATAGACATAGATTCCGGCATAGGCCGGGTGCCGGAGCATGTTCTGGATCATGATCCGGCTGGGGCGCCGCCACACCAGTCGGCCCTTCTCCGGCCCTTCGCGGGCCCGGATGCCCATCTGAATGCCGTGGTCGACCAGAAACCTCAACACCCCGTTGATCAGGCCAAGTTCGTCGAACAGGTCGAAGACCAGACGGACCACGGCCTGCACCTGCTCGTCGGGGTCCTTGACGACCTGGCCGTCGTCGAGCCTCAGATAGCCCACCGGCAGCGGCACGGCCAACTCGCCGCGGCGGGCCTTGCCGATCCGTCCGTTCCACATCCGCTGCTTGATCAGATGGAGTTCGGCCTCGCTGATCGTGCCCTTGAGACCGAGCAGCATACGGTCGTTGTGCTCGGCCGGGTCATAGACGCCGTCCGGGTCGGCGAGCAGGGCACCGGCCAGCGCACATAGTTCCAGCAGTTGGTGCCATTCGCGGCCACTGCGGGCCAGCCGGGACATCTCCACGCCCAGGACCAGGCCGACGTGGTCGAGACCAACCTCGGAAACCAGCCGTTGGAAGCCGGGCCGGTCCACCAGGCCGGACGCCGACTGCCCCAAGTCCTCGTCGATCACCAAGACCCTGGAGGCCGGCCAGCCCAGATCGACGGCCCGTTGCGTGAGTCCGTACTGCAGCCGGGTCGACTCCGCGTGGTCGAGGACCTGTTGCGGGGTCGACTGACGGACATAGACGACCGCAAGCCGGTCCAGATGCCAAGGCTGGATCTTGCCGTCAAGCCGTTCCCACGGAGCCGTCGCCGTCACGGAACTCACCCCCGTCCCGTCCCGCCGCGATCACCATGCGAGCCGCCAGCTCGGCCAGCAGCCGCACCACCTGCTGACGGCTCAGCTCGGGAACCGTCTCCCACGGCATCTGGGGAGCTCAGCGGCGACGTCCTCGGACACCGCGACCCACCCCCCTCGCCCTCGGCCTGTCGCTCCCGCAACTGCTGCACCACCGCAGCAGCTTGGAGCAGGCCGTCAATGCCTATGACCGGCACATTCCCCGATCCAGAGTCGTCTATGTGTGCACTGCGGCTCGCTCCTTGAGCACACCTTTCGGTTGATGCAGCAGACCCTCGGCTGGACCGCACCGAAGATCCGCCACGTGGACACCGCCGACCTGTGGACCTGGCTCGTCATCGCCGCCCACACCCAGCTCCGTCTCGCCCGCCCCCTCGCCGAGGACCTGCGCCGCCCCTGGGAACGCCGCACTGAACCCCGCCGCCTCACCCCAGCCCGGGTGCGGCGCGGGTTTCGCAACGTCCGCATGACCACGGCCCGCCCGGCAGCCGCACCGAAACCGCCCCGGCCAGGGCCGGGACGGCCTGCCGGCTTGAAGAACAAGCACCAGGCCAGGCACCACGACGTCGCCCAGACAGCCAAACGCGCCGAATCGATCCAGGAGCACCGAGCTCAGCGAGGATAAACGCCAAGCTGAGACAGGGCCGTTGAATTGACACACCCCGTGTGGAGGGTCACGTAATTCCCCACCCCGTCGGTGGCGAGGTGTCAGGTGTGAGGGGTCATCGTCGGCTGGTCAGTGGCCTCTGGCAGACTCTGCGACATGGGAATGTTCAAGCGGGCCAAGGAGGCGGAGAGTGCTGGTCAGGCCGGGGAGCGAGCCGACTTGAGCCTCCTGCTGCTGCAGGGCGAAGACATGATCGAACAGTTGGGTCGTGCCCACATGTCCTGGGGGCTGGGTTCAGCGGATCGCTGGGATCTGGATCAGACGGCCGGCATCATCACCTGGACCTTCCCTGACAAGACGGCGACAGCACCCGCGCAGATCCTCGGCAGTTTCAGCCCCGGCTCGGGCTCGTGGCTGTGGGCCTGGGCCAACAAGAGCATCCTCCCCGACATGACCCGTGACGCCCGCAACTTCCGGGACTGGGCAGAAGACAACGGGCATCCCGCTCTCGCCCAGCCGAAGATCGAGGCCGATGAGAAGGCCGCTGCGACGCTTGTGGCCTTGGCTGTTCGGGTCACCGAGGCGACCGGCTATTACCGGGGCCCGGGAGGCAACTCCGCCGTGATCATCACGTTCGGTCCGGTCACTCTGACCGCCGCTGACGGCAGCGTCTCCAACTTCAACATCAATATCGACTAGCGCTGGAGAGCCGAGCGGAAGCCTCCTGCAGTCAGGTGTCCTTCGAGGTCGCCGTTCATGATGACCTGGTGGCTGGTGTTGATCAGCCGGTCCAGGAGCGATTCGGCGACGACGGGGTTCGGGAGCAGGGGATACCAGTCGCTGGGTGCCTGGTTACTGGTGATGATCAGGGATTGAAGTTTCCCCATGATCTCGGACACGTGATCGTTATGCCGCGAGGGCGTGCTGATGCCGTTGCCTGGTCTCCGCTGGGGTGAGGTAGCCGAAGGTCCGGTGCTTGCGCAGGCGGCGGCGGCGGTTGTAGAAGGTCTCGATGAAGGAGAAGACCTCGGCGCGAGGGGTGGCCCGGTCGGGCCAGGTATGGGTGTCGATCTCCTCATTGAGCAGAGCCCAGAAGCTTTCCGCGGCAGCGTTGTCGAAGCACGATCCGGTACGTCCGCAGCTTTGCCGCAGCCCCAACTGTTCTATCCGGTACCGGAACTGGGTCGATGTGTATTCACTGCCGCGATTGCTGTGCATCACGCAGCCGGTCTCGAGTCCGCCCCGCCCGTGGGTCATGTCGAGACCAAGCCTGAAGGCATCCTGCAGGTGCGGCTTGAGGTCGAACTTCTTCCAGATCCGCCCGATCGTCGACTTCGACAGCCCGGTGCGCTCGGCCATGGAAGCCCGCGACCAAGGTGTCCTTACGCGGGGTCGATTCCAGCGTCGCCACGACAACATCCTCGACCTGGTCGAGCAGGATCGAGGCCGGCCGGCCGGGCCGCGGCTCATCACTCAGCCCTCCAGCCGCCGCTCGACGAACCGGGCCCCCAGCGGCTCACCGACTGCTTGCGCACCCCGAGTTCGGCCGCCACCTGCCTATTCGTCATGCCTTCCGCGCACCGCAGCACGATCCTCGACCTCCGCCGGGGGCCGCAAGGACGACCGCAGTGACCCCTGCCCGGACAGTGCCTACGGGAATCCAGACCCAGCGGTGAAGCGACGGTTCTGCCTGTCCGTCCAGCCGGCACTGTGCACGCCGCCATGGCCGCGTCGATGCGGGGAAACCGTAGGGGCATGAAAGTGATGCCCCCACGGCACCTCGTGCCTCCGACGTTGTTGCTGCTGCTGGCGCTGCCGTTCGCGGGCTCCTGCGGCGGCGGTGGCACTGACGCGTCCCGAGCCGACAACGCACTGCGTGCGGCGGCGTCCGGGGGCGAAGTGCTGATCCGTACCGACAACGGACTGCGGCTGCGCCCGGCCAGCGGCGACCACATCAGCGTGGACGACCGGGTCGACGGGCACTGGTCCCACCACGGCGACCGCTGGACCCTGGACCTGGACTGCGCCGACCACGACGACCATGGCTGTCCACGGATGCCGTACGTCGAGATCCCCGATGATGCGAAGGTCACTGTCACCGCCCGTAATGCCGGTGTCGACGTGGTGGACGTCGCCGCCGCGCTGGACGTCACGACCGTCAACGGCGATGTGACGGTGACCCACTCCGGCCAGGAGCACGCTCCGTTGCGGCTGTCCACCCGCAACGGATCGGTGCGCGCGGCATCGATCGAGGCCGGCCGGCTGCACGCGAGCACCGTCAACGGCGATGTCGTGATGCAGTGCGCTGCTGCGCCCGCGAATGTGACCGCGAGGACCGTCAACGGCTCGGTCGATGTCACCGTCCCCCACGATGCCCCGGCCTACCGCGTCACCATGAGCACCGACAACGGGCGCACCACGACCGATGCCCACGCTCAGGATGCCGACCGAAAACGCCTGATGACCCTGACCACGGTCAATGGTGACGTCACGGCTCACCGGGACTGAGGTGTGACGAGCTGTCAGTTTACGTGAAACGCCCTGACGTGGTGTTTTAAAGTGACTGTCGACCGTTTTCCGCGACTCAGGAACCTGTGAGGGACACGCGAACCATGTCCACCGAAACGTTTGAGTTTCAGGTAGAGGCCCGTCAGCTCCTCCAGCTGATGATCCATTCGGTCTACTCGAACAAGGACGTCTTCTTGCGGGAGCTCGTCTCCAATGCCTCGGACGCTCTCGACAAGCTGCGCCTGGCCGCCCTGCGCGACGACGGTCTCGACGTGGACCTGTCCGACCTGCACGTCCAGATCGATGTGGACCCGAAGGCCCGTACGCTCACCGTGCGGGACAACGGCATCGGGATGTCGTACGACGAGGTCGGCACATTGATCGGCACCATTGCCAACTCCGGCACGGCCGCCCTCCTCAAGGAACTGGAGGACGCCCAGGACGAGGCCGGCGCGGAGGGGCTGATCGGCAGGTTCGGCATCGGGTTCTACGCCGGATTCATGGTGGCTGACGAGATGACTTTGGTGACCAGGCGCCTCGGCGAGAGCAGCGGCACGCGCTGGTCGTCCCGCGGCGAGGGTACCTACTCGCTCGAGAAGGTCGAGGAAGCACCCCAGGGCACATCCGTGACCCTCCATCTCAAGCCCGCCGACGCCGAGAACCAGCTGCACGACTACACCTCCACCTGGAAAATCAGGGAGATCGTCAAGCGGTACTCGGACTTCATCACCTGGCCGATCCGCCTCGTCCCCCAGACCGGCGATGACGCGGAGACCGCCGAGCCGGAGACGCTGAACTCGCGTAAGGCCCTGTGGGCACGCTCTCGCGAGGAGGTCTCGGCGGACGAGTACCACGAGTTGTACAAGCACGTCAGCCACGACTGGCGCGACCCTCTGGAGACGATCCGGCTCCAGGCCGAGGGCACCTTCGAGTACCAGTCGCTGCTGTTCCTCCCGGCCCACGCCCCGCACGACCTGTTCACCCGGGACTTCCGGCGCGGTCTCCAGCTTTACGTCCGACGCGTGCTGATCATGGACGACTGCGAGGCGCTGCTGCCGCCGTACCTGCGCTTTGTCAAGGGCGTCGTCGATGCGCAGGACCTGTCGCTCAACGTCTCCCGGGAGATCCTCCAGCAAGACCGCCATATCAGGATGATCCAGCGACGGCTGACCAAGAAGGTCCTGTCGTCGGTCAAGGAGATGAAGGCCCGAGACCCCGAGAAGTACGCCACGTTCTGGCGTGAGTTCGGCGCCGTGCTGAAGGAGGGACTGCTCGGTGACCCGGACAACCGCGACGCCATCCTCGCGGTCGCGTCCTTCGTCAGCACCCATGAGGCAGATGAGCCGACGACGCTCCAGCAGTATGTGGAGCGGATGAAGGACGGCCAGGAGCACATCTACTACCTGACCGGTGAGTCCCGGCAGAGCATCGAGAACTCCCCGCACATGGAGGTGTTCAAGGCCCGAGGCGTCGAGGTCCTGCTGCTGACCGACCCCGTCGACGAGGTGTGGGTCGACGCCGTGGGCGAGTTCGAGGGCAAGCAACTGCGATCCGTCGCCAAGGGCGAGATCGACCTCGACGTCCAGGGCGGCGAGCAGGAAGACAGCGCAGGGGATGAGCAGGACGAGGGCTACGCCGGTCTGCTGGAGTGGATGAAGGAGCAACTGGGGGAGGAGGTCAAGGACGTCCGGCTGTCGACCCGCCTGACCGTGTCACCGGCATGCGTCGTCTCCGACGCCCATGACCTCACTCCGGCGCTGGAGAACATGTACCGGGCGATGGGCCAGGAGGTGCCGGTCACCAAGCGGATTCTCGAACTCAACCCCGCTCACGCGCTCGTCCGTGGCCTGCGGCAGGCCTACGCGGAGCAGGAGGACCGGGCCGAGCTCGCCGAGACCGCCCAGCTCCTGCACGGACTTGCCGTCCTCGCTGAAGGCGGACAGCCCAAGGAGCCCGCGCGGTTCGTGAAGTTGGTGGCGGAACGGCTGGAACGCACGCTCCGCTGAGCCGGGAGGTCGTCGACGCGGCACGGAGGTTGTATCCCCGGCCGCCGGAGGCCGGGCCACCGTTGTGGAGGAGCCAATGGGGCTCCTCCACATGCCTGGTGTGCCGCGCCGGGTGTCATTCGGGGCGGTGGCCTGAGGGCTCAGCGTCGGGGATGCCGGCCGGGGCGGGTGTGTTGAAGCCGACGTGGGAGTGAAGGGCGCGGTGTCCCCGGGCCTCATCCATCGCCTGCGGGGACGCTCATCCGGCTGAAGCCCCGCAAAGCCTTTCGCCGCGCAGGCGACCGTCCTTCACGCCCATGATTCTTCGCCGAGAGCGGTGAGCGTCGGGAATGCGAAACCGGTCGACGCTGTCGAAGAAATGGCCTGACAGGTCTGGGGCAAGCAGCTCAGGTGGTGGCGGGAGGAGCACCTCATGGCACGCACCACCACACGGCCCGTCGTCCGGCTGAAGTCGACGGCCGGTACCGGAGTCGCCTACGTGACCCGCAAGAACCGCCTCAACGATCCCGAGCGCATGGCCCTGCGCAAGTACGACTTGCAGGTCGGCACGCACGTCTTGTTCCGAGAGGAACGCTGACACCCCACTCCACCCTCCACTCGGAGCGCAAGGAGACCCGGTGAAGGTCCGCAAGTCTCTGCGCTCGTTGAAAGCCAAGCCCGGCGCCCAGGTGGTACGCCGACGGGGCGTCACCTTCGTGCTCAACAAGAAGGACCCGCGCTTCAAGTCCCGCCAGGGCTGACGGCCTGAGCCACGACCTCGATCCGCCCGGTACCGCAACCGCGATACCGGCTGTTCCCTTCTGCCGATGGCAGGGGACAGGGGACAGGGGCGGCACTTGGCCCGTGGGCGCCCCGGGCGGATGCGTCACGCGGTGCCGGCGGGGCGAGGTGTGCCGTGGAAGACCTGACTGGTGTGCCAGACGCGGTGGGCGTCCGCGACCGGGTGGGTGCCCGGCTGCGGGCCGAGGAGCGGACGCCCCGCGAGCGCTATGACGTGTTCCCGGGCAGCGGGACTGTGACCGACGAAGCGCTGCGAGACCAGGATGCGTTGGCCGTCGCCGACCCCGAGCACACCCTTGTCGAAGAGTTTGTGGTGCAACGAGCACAGGCACAGCCCGTTGTCGACCTCGTCCGGACCGTTGAAAGCCCACCAGCGGACGTGCGCCGCCTCCAGCCCGACCGGGACCGCGCCGATCCTGCCGTCGTAGCCGCAAAAAGCGCACCGGTACTCGTAGGCGGTCAGCACCAGATCGCGCATCCGCCGACTGCGCTGCCGACGTTTGTCTGAGGGCCGGGCGGTCTCCGCCGGTTCCAGTGTGAGCCCGACGGCCTCGCACAGGTCGCCGTGGAGGGAGGGCGGGAAATGCAGATCGAGAAGCACCCGGGCGATACGGGCGAGCAGCGACGGTTCGCGCCGCAGTGCCGCCCGCAGCTCGGGCGCGAGTCTGCCCGCCGCGTCGGTCTCCCGCAGATCCCGCACACCGCTGCCCGGGCTGCCCGGCCCTCGGCCGGTCCGCACTTCCCATACCCCGTCGCTGACGAGGTGGTGGAACGGGTAGGCGGGGGTCGTCCTGTGGGGCGGCCCGTACTCGGCCAGTAGTCGCGCCAGGTCCTCCTCCACTGCGCCGTAGTGCAGCTCGTCGTCGGCGTCCTCCTGGAACCGGCCCAGTGCGTAGAGAAGGAGCAGCGGCTTGTGCGGTGCCCGCGCGCCACCCTTGCTCCATTGCCGCAACTGCGCAATCCGCTCGAGCCAGTCCATGACCGGTGATCGTAGCGACGTTCCGGGTGCGGCCCATGGCCTTGCCCCACAACGGCCGGAGCGTAGGACCGTACCCTGCGAGGTGTGGTGGCGCTGCGGTCATCGCCAGCGGGAAAGGCTCATAGACGCCCTCGCCAACCCCGACGATCAGGACGCCTGGCATCAGCGGGACAAGGAACAGCGCCGCCAGCGTGACGAGCGACTGGAACGAGAGCGCACGGAGCAGGCCCAATGGCTGGCGCAGGAACGCGAGCGGCTGGCCGCGATCGCCGCGGCAACTCCCTCTGAGCCGCCGCCCGCTTCTGCTCTTGCCGGCGCGGTTCTCACCCAGCAGCGCAGCAATAGATCTTTCCACGGGACCCAACAACGTCGTCCCCTCCGCCCTCCCGCTCCCTGACATGGCTAGGTTCTGTCTCTTTGGTCAGCGTCGGGTCCAGAGGAGGATGCCCGTGAGGTGGAGCGCGGGCTGGTAGGCGATCGCGAGCTTGTCGGTTCGTGCGGATCAGCTTCGACTCGCGGTCCACGATGCGCGAGGCGCTCGCGACACCGCAGTACCAGCGGCACACGAAATGCGCGGGGTCTAGATGCGTGAGGTGTCCGCCGGTATCCATTCGGCGGTCCTTGACCGGCAGGTGAGCTGATCATGGCAATCAACCAGTTCAGGAGTCCCCTCGGTCCCCGCACACGTCGCGGTACGGAGCATCCGGCACATACGTCCGCCACTGCGCCCGCGTCAGCCACCTGCCGCCCACCCTGGCGCACACCTGCTCGGCCACCTGCTCCGGATCGACGAGGTACCGCTGGAGCGGCACATGGGTCCCGGCCGCGTACACCGTGCTGCTGTCCGCGCTGAACGCCACCGAGACGATCTCCTCGCCCGCAGTCGGCAGCGGCCCGCCGAGCGGCTGCTGGGTGGCGACGTCCCACAGCTGGAGCGTTCCCGAGCTGCCGCCCACGGCGAGCGTGCGGCCGTCGGGGCTCAACGCGAGTGCGCCGACGCCCTCCGGGGTGTCGCCGAGCCGGGCGGGGAAGACGTTGCGCAGTACCCCGGCCCTGCGCTGCAGCTCTCCGTCCCACAGTGCGACCCGGCCGGTTCCGTCGCCCACCGCGAGCCGTGTGCCGTCCCCGCTGAAGGCGATGGCGCCGATCTGGTCGCCCTGGACGAGGTCTTTCCCGGCCACCGTCCCCTTCGGGAGACGGGCGACGCGGTTGTCGCCGACCAGCAGGCCGCCGTCGGGGCGGACGCCGATGTGGCCGCTGTCCAGGCCGTTCACCACGGAGCGGCGGCGGTGGCTCGCCGTGTCCCACACTTCGTCGGTGAGTTCACCCACCGTGGGCGTGCGCACGGCGTACAGGGTGCCGCCGCCGGAGCTGAGGGAGACGTCGATCACTGGCGTCGAGTCGGCGGTGGCCAGGTCCAGGGTGTCCCGGACCTTGTTGTGGCGTACGTCCCAGATCGTGATCCGTTGCGGGGTCGCTTCCCGGCCTGATGCCGAGATGCCGTACGCGAACAGTCCGCCGTCCGGGCTGAACGCCGTCAGCGCCGCGGTGTCGGCGGGGACGACCGGGTCCGTGCCCGCGTCGGCGACGGGGATCGGCGGCGACGGCAGGGTTCGTGCCGGCTGGCCGCCCCGGGTGTCGTGCAAGCGGAAGCGGTAGCCGGTGTCGGTGAGTTCGGCGGTGGCGAGAGTGCGGCCGTCCGGTGCGAGCCGCACGCCCGACAGGCCGTCGTTGTGCCAGGCCGACGTCGTCGCCGCCGACACGTCCAGGGAGTGGACCGTACCGGCCTCCAGATAGCGCAGGACCGGGTGCTGGGGGTCCCAGGCGAGGCCGGGGTACAGGTACTGGTTGTTGAGGGAGTGCCGGAAGACCGGGGCGTCGGGTGATGACAGCCGCCACACCTTGATCTCCGTGCTGTCGGCCGCCGCCAGGAACTTCCCGTCCCCGCTGAATGCGCAGTACGTGGCGTTCGGGGCGCTCAGGTCGGCCAGCAGCCGCCCCGAGCCGGTGTCCCAGACGCGGATTCCGGCCGGGGAGAGGGCGGCCATCCGCTGTCCGCCGCCCATGACCAGGGTGGAGTCGTTGTCGGCGCAGACGTCCTTGTCCTGCGTCCACTCGCCAGGCAGCTCTCGGTGGCCGGCGACGTCCCACACCTGGGGCGCGCGCCCCTCGACGGACGGGGCGTGGTCGCCGGCCGCGACGGACACCAGGGGCGTGGCGCCCTGGCCGCCTGTGGGGCAGACGGCGACCGTGCGGGCGTCGGGGGCCATGTCCGCGCTGCTGGCCTCCGGGCCCTCGAACAGAGGCGTTCCGTCGGTGCGGGAGCGCACGCGCGCCCGTTCGTCCTCGGTGCCGGTCACGAGGTAGGCGTGGTTCCCGACGACGACGTCGGAGGACGCCGGCCACGGCCCACCACCGGTCCAGCGTCCCGTCGCCGTGTCCCACAGCCTGACGCCGTTCTCGCCGGACAGCGCGATCACCTTCGCGTCGGGGGAGGACCCGACCACCTGATCGCCGCCGGCCGGCAGTCGGCCTGAGCCGGTGCGGCGATGCGTGGCCACGTCGTACGTCCGCCATGTGCGGCCCTCGATGCTCAGCAGGACGCGGCCGGAGGCGGCGAGGAAACGGTGGGCGCTGTCGCCGGGGGAGGGGTCGGAGAAGGTGTCCCGTTCGGGCTGGGCGAGGGCACCGACCAGGGCCCGTCGGGACTCGGGGAGAGGGGAGACCCGCCAGGCGGCGACGCCCAGCAACATCGCGGCGCGCGGGTCGGTGGTGCGCAACGAGTCGGCGACGGCGGCGATGCGGCGGGCGGCGGTGTCGATGCGTTGCCGCTCGTTGTCACGGTGCTGGCTCCACGCGGCCAGGCCCACCACCAGGGCCACCGCCAGGACGGCGGACAGGGCGGTGACCAGCATCCGGGACCTGCGGGCCGCCCGCGCGGCGGCCCGCCGCTCCGCCTCGCGGGCCTCCAGCGCGGCGACGAGGAACGACCGCTCCGACACGGTGAGGGTGCCGTCGTCGTCCCCGAACAGCTCCTCGGCCCGCGCCAGCCTGCTGCCCCGGTACAGCCCACCGGGGTCACGGTCGTGCTCCAGCCAGGCGCGGGCGGCCTCGGTCAGGCGGCGGTGGTGGCGCAGCCGTTCGCGGTCCTGCTCCAGCCAGCCGGACAAGCGTGGCCAGCAGGTGATCAGGGCCTCGTGGGCGAGCTGGACACCGTCCTCGTCGGTGGTGAGCAGGCGGGCGCGGGCCAGCCGGTCGACCACCCGCGGCACCTCCGGGTCGGCCCAGTCCGTCAAGTCGGCGCGGGTCAGCGGGCGCCGAGTGTCGGGGGTTTTCTGGCCCGGCTCGACCAGCCGCAGCAGCAGTCGCCGGGCGGTGCCCGCCTGAGCCTCGGTCAGCTGCTCGTACACCTCCTCCGCTGTTGCCGCGATCGCGCCGCGCACCCCGCCGGCCGCCTGGTACGTGCCCAGGGTGAGCACCCGGCCCTTGCGCCGCCGCCAGGTCTCCAGCAGTGCGTGTGAGAGCATCGGCAGTCCGCCGGGCTGGTCGACGATCTCCTCGATGATCCTCGTGGTCAGCTCCCGCTCCACCAGCAGTCCGGTGGCTTGCGCCGGCCTGGTCACCGCCTCGCGCAGTTCGTCGGCCGTCATCGGCCCGAGCAGCAGCCCGGCACCGCACAGCGCGTCGGCCAGGCCCCGGTGCTCAGAGCATCGGGCGTAGAAATCGGCCCGCACGGTGACCAGCACCCGTAGCCGACTGGCTGGGTCCCGGGCGGCGAGCAGCAGGTCGATGAAGCGGGCTCGCTCCTCGCGGTCCCGGCACAGGGTGAAAGCTTCCTCGAACTGGTCGACCACGACCCAGCTCTCCGGCTCGTCCTCGGCGGGTGCCAGCAGATGGCCGTACGTCTGCGCGGGCCGTGGGCCCGGGGTGAGCACCCGTAGTACTGCCGGGCTGCCGTGGCGGGTGATCTCGTCGCGCAGGGCGGGGATGAGCCCGGCCCGCAGCAGTGAGGACTTGCCGCTGCCGGACGGCCCGAACAGCACCGCGAACCGGTGGTCGCGCACCAGCTGGCGCAGCTGTTCGACCATCCGTTCCCGGCCGAAGAAGAGGTGCCGGTCGGCGGGCTCGAAGCGGGCGAGTCCCCGGTACGGCGGTTCGGTGTCCGCTCGCTCGCGCATCGCCTCGGCGGCCTCTGCTTCCGCCTCCTTCCAGCGGGGTTCCCACTCCAGGGGGTCGCCGCCGCAGGCCTTGACGTACCCCTGGACGACGGCGAGCGACGGCAGCCGTTCGCCGGACGCGGCCAGTGACAGCGTTGTCGCGGAGAATCCGGCAGCTTCGGCCATACGCCGGTACGAGGGGGTGCCTGCGGCCTTGCGCGCCTCGCGGAGCTCATGGGCGAGCCGGGCTATGGGACCGGACGCGGGGTCCAGGGGTCTTTCGGGACGACCCATGCGCACGTACCTCCGTACAGCTGACGAACCAAATCACCACTGATCATGAAATTTTGATTGTCCTGACAAAGGAGATGCGGCAATCAACGTTCCGGTTCCAGGAATAGGTTGCGCAGGTCGACCGCCGCCCCACGACCGTAAAAACGCGAGGTGAACGGCAGGCAACGCGTCCGGGGCAGGGCGTGACGCCCGGGCGAACAGCCCCGCAAATCAACGCGAGGAATTGTTTTCCCTGATCAGAAGCACTGCCGTACAACTTCTCCACTCTCCAGTCTCGATCTCGCCACGCCGGATTCCCGGCACACCGAGCTACTGGAGGAGACCCTCATGTCCCTGGCACTCAGGACCAAGTTCAAGACCACGGGCAAGACCAAGAGGACGTCCCGCCTGGGCAAGGCAGCGGTCGTCGCGGGCAGCGTCGCCGCGCTGTCCGCCGGCCTGACCGGCAGCGCGAACGCCGCCAATCTGACGCCCCTCCCCTACATGGGCGCGGGTTCCACGATGCAGGAGATGTTCCAGCCGCTCTTCGACTACGACGCGGACGGCTGCTACCCCGCGCCCGCCGTCGACGCGAGCGGCAGACTCAACGGCGGTCTCAACCCCTCCGGATCCGTCGGCGGCGGCTGCAAGAGCAACCACCTCACCCACGCCAACACCTACTCCCGGGCCAAGTGCGACAAGGGCAGCGGCTGGTGCGGCGTCGTCTACACCCTGTACTTCGAGAAGGACCAGGGCTCCGGGGGCTCCGCAATCACCGGGCACCGGCACGACTTCGAGGCCGCCGTGGTCTGGTACCACGGCGGGGACCAGTGGCCCAGCTACGTGTCCGTCTCTGCCCACGGCAACTACTCCACCAAGCGGTTCAACGACGTGGAGCGGGTGGGCAAGCGCTTCAAGGTCGTCTACCACAAGGACAACAGCACCATAGCCACGTACCTCGGTACGCACTCCTTCCGCTTCGCCAAGGTGGGCGAGCGGGCCGAGGCGCACAGCGACGGAGGCTGGGACCGTCCGGCGCTGGTCCCCTACGACGCCCTGTGGAACCAGAACCGCAAGGCCTGGAACGCTCTGGAGGGCTCCGGCTGGGACAAGGCCAACTTCCCGCTCCAGGACAAGGACGACCACTTCCGCAACACCCTGAACAAGTCCAAGCCGTCCGGCATCAGCTTCAACGCCTGGAGCTAACCCACCCGGCTCCCACAGCGGCCCCCGGCGAGGGCAACACCCCCCTGTCCCGCCGGGGGCTTCCCCACGCCCTGCTCACCACCCTGTCGCGCCTGCAGGAGTAGGGGCCGTTGGAGGCGGTGTGATGGCGCTGCGGACGCCGCCAGTGGGAAACCCTCACCACCGCCCTGGCCAACCCCGACGATCAGGACGCCTGGCACTTGCGCGACCAGGAACAGCGCCGCCGGCGTGACGAGGAAGGGGAACGAGAGCGCCGGCAGCAGGTGCCATGGCCGGTGCAGGAATGCGAGAAGTGGGACGCGACCGCCGCGGCCACTCCTCCCGAGCCGCCGCCCGCCCCCTGCGAGCGATGCGGCCGGCCCATCACCGGCTCACCCGCCCTGAGCTACCCGTACGCCCCGCCCGAGGACGGCCGGCGCTGTCCCGACTGCCGCACCCACCTCGCCCGCCAGCCGCCGGGCCTGCTCAAAGCCCTCTTCACTCGCACACCCTCCAGAAGCTGACCGGCCGGCTCATTTTGGGCAGCAGCATCCATGGAACCACCTCATGTCCGAAGCGCCGAGCAGTGCCCACCCCGCATACCCCCGGAACACCACAGCACGCGCCGACACGCGAGGTCACGGCGGCGCGTAAGCCGACGGGCCATGTCTCCGCGGCGTCGAAGTGGGCCGACCGCAGCAGATGCCTGTGCAATGAGGCCGGGCGCGCCCATCTCAGCGGTGGCGCGGGCGAGGCAGCAAGGCGAACGCGCTTTCCGCGATCGAGGTCAGGCGTGCTTGACCAGGCGGTTCGAGGGCGGACGGTTGTGCCAGGCGTAGTACCGGATTCAGCGACGTGCACCACCCGGCAGGCCAGCTGCACCGGCAGCTGCTCACCAGCCATCACGCGGATGGCTTCGAACCGCCTTTGGGGGGACGTCACCTCACCCAGCAGCTCGGCTGCGCGGCGGTGGATGGCCAACTCGGCCTCGGCTCGGCGATGCGCTTGCGGGCCGCAGCGAGCTCGGACAGGTCGCTGCTGTTCGTTCCGGGCAACTGCCCCGTATCAATGAGGTGTTGGCGGCTCCAGGCAGATCGTCTGGTCGCTGATGCCGAAGAGCCTTGCGACCTCGGCGACCTTCCTTCCGGATGCGACGAGATCGAGGACCTTGCGGCGGAACTCGGGCGGATAGCTGCGGGGCATCAGAGCCTCCGAAGGCTGCTGGACGGGCCATTGTCCAGCAACCCGACTCCATCAGAACCGGGGCATACCAGAACCCGGAACGGTTCAAAGTGCAGCACTACGTATCCGCTCAAGACCGGAATCCCTGCGGATGTGCCCGGGGGCGCCACGTATGTCATCGTCTGTATTGACGATCACAACGCGTACCCCATCAAGTGTGAGCGGTACGGCCGGCTCTGATCATTCAACCGGCCGGAAGTGACGCTGCCGCACCAGCCTCCGGGGCGGAACCACACTCGCCGCCCCGGAAGTCATCTCGCCGCCGCCGGGGTTCCCTCGTGACGACCGCGCGTAAAGCCTCCGCGGGCCTTGATGTCCTTGATCTGCGCGTTTGTCGGGCGTTTGATCATGATGGCCGCTCGGACCTCGCCATCGTCGCCACCATCCGCTCCAGGCGGGCCAGCCGGGTCTTCTCGGTGCGGGCGGTGACCAGGCGGAGATACAGGGCGAACTGGTCGGACTTGCTGAGCGTCTCGTAGAACGCCCGTGCGGTCGGGTTCGCGTCAAGCGCCTCGACGAGATCCGGCGGTGCGGTGGCATTCTTCTGCGAGGCGTAAGCCATCTCCCAGCGGCCGTCCGCCCGCGCCGCCTCGATCTCGGCGAGGCCGCGGGGGCGCATCCGGCCTGCCGCTATCAGGGCCTCGGCCTTGTCGACGTTCACCTGCGACCAGGCGGAGCGGGGGCGGCGGGGTGTCGTGCGCTGCAGGAAGTGCGTGTCGTCAAAGCCGCGCCGCAGGCCGTCGATCCAGCCGAAGCAGAGCACCGTGTCGACCATCTCTTCCCAGGTGAGCGACGGGATGCCGGTGTGCTTCTTGGCGATCTTCACCCAGAGCGCGGTCCGTTGCCTGTGATGCGCGTCGAGCCAGGCCTCAAGTTCGGCCGGGCTCGCGGGGACAAGGATCTCGACGCCGTCCTCGTATTTCTGCATAAACCGCAGACTAGAGGCCCTATAGGGCAGTTGCTGACCTACTCGAGCGCACCGCTCAGGTGACCTGCTCAAGCGGCCTACTCGGGCGACCTGACCGAGGTCACGTCCGCCGAAGTGGTGTATTGACGGCCACTCGGTGATCACGTTTTGAGGCTATGCGGTCAGTTCGGTGGGCAGGGCTGTCTCGTCGGTTTCTGGCTCGATCGGGTGGAGGCGGGCCTTGGCCAGCAGGTCGAGTCCCATGTATCGGCGGGCTTCGGTCCATTCGTCGTTCTGCTCGGCCAGCACCGAGCCGACCAGGCGGATCAGGGCGGTGCGGTCGGGGAAGATGCCGACCACATCGAGCGGATCCGACCCCCTCAGGCCTATCCGGTGAGGCTGGCGGTCCAGGCGTACGACGGCTCCATAGCGATGCTGCCCGTCGCGCAGCTGTACGTAAGGGATGTGCCCGATCTGAGCCCGCCGGAGGGCAAGGACCTGCTGCAGGTGCTGTGGTGCCCCTTCGATCATCCGATCATGCCCAGGACCCTGCTCTTCTGGCGTTCGGCAGCCGCCGTCACCGACATTCTCGACATGCCCCCCGGGCCGCCCGCAGTGCAGTTCGACGGCTATCTGCCGGAACCGTGCGGGCTCGAACCGGAGCAGATCAGCGAGTACCCCGACCATCTGGAGCTGAGCGAAGAACTGCGGGAGCAGCTCAAGCAGTGGAGTGTGCCGCAGGCAGCAGAGGAAGACATGGACCCGGACACGTACTACGACTGTGTGCTGTCCAACGCACCCGGCTGGAAGGTCGGCGGCTGGCCCGCTTGGAACTCCACCGACCCCAGCTCGCAGGCCTGCTCCGAGTGCGGCATACGCATGGAGGTCCTGATGACCATTGCCACGTTCGAGGAAGGGGATGACGGCGGCAACAGCTGGTCTCCGCACCCCCACCCAGGTGCTGGACCGTACCCCGGCCACCGCGGTTACAACGCGACCGGTGTCCAGATAGGCAGCGGCTACCGGCAGCACCTGTTCGTCTGCCCGGCGGAGCCCGAGCATCCGCACATCGAGTTGATGACGTAGCCCGTCCGCAGTGTGCAGTCGGGGCGTCACGGTGCGGGCATGCCGTGACGCCGGGCGTTGCGTCCAAGACGCAGAACTTTTTCCGGACGTTCGTGCTGGCGAAGCGCTCGTTCTCCCCTACGAAGATCCTGTCAGCCGGATTGTCCAACTGACCCGGGAGCACGTCGAAGAGTGGCCCCGCGGCACGTATATCGCCCTAGGTACGCATCCGGTACTCATGCCGCCCGCTGTCGCCCAACTGGTCGTCGCGCACGCCGGCAGGGAACCTCGACCCTTGGTCGAGAGACCGCACCCAACGAACAGTTGGCTATTTCCAGGCAACCTGGCTGATCGCCCGACGAGCGCGACGCCGCTGGCAAATCGACTCATCTCCTACGGAATTGCTGTCCGGAGGGCAAGGAACAGTGCGGTACTGGCTCTCGCTTCGGACCGGTCCTCTTCCATCCTCAGCGAGATCCTTGGCGTGCACATCAACACGGCAGTCGACTCGGTCCGGTTCGTGAAGCGTGATTGGGCTGCCTTCATCGAGGCTAGGGCATCCAGGCTGGATGGCTCGCGGGAAAGCAGATGACAACGCCCGGGCCCTGGCCGACCATTGTTCCGTGACCCCTGACCTGCAGAGCTTCGCCCTCAGTGTTGTTGTCCCCGACCAGGTGTCCAGTGGAAGCGCTGTGGAAGTACGCGCCCAGATTGGTGGGCGAGACGTAGTAGCTGAGGTATTCGACGAGGGACCGGGCGAAGACCCTAGCTACCTCCTCTTCCCCGATGGGCCACTTCATGCTCACGTCTCCCCGCGCGAGGTTCGCTTGGCGGAGGCAGCATGCACTGAAGGGTGCTGTGGTGCTCTGTATGTCACGATCCGTCGTGATGGCGACCAGGTAGTTTGGGATGCATGGCGCAACCCCGATGAAGACGAGGTTGGCCTGCCAGAGTTCAGATTCGACGCTCAGCAATACCAAGCAGAAGTTGAGCGCGCAACGCTGGACCGCTCCTGGGAATGGCCAGCCAGGACCGTTGCCCGTCTCCTTGAAGAAAGGCTTCGGCAGTGCACCGCCTGGCTCGCGCGCTGGGAGTGTGAACTTGGCAGCGTGTCTGCCTGGCTCTGGGAGCCGGATCAGATCAATCTCTTCCTATTCCACCCGGGCCGAGATGCCATCAAGAATGGCCGTCCTTGGCTCCAGTTCCAGATGATCTTGGGCGTTTCCGGTGACGACCCGGCGACCCAGGCTGATGAGTTGATGGCGGAGCTCACGGCGTTCGACCCACGCGCGGCTGCAGATGTCTGCGGTGGTTCAAAGGAGTTCGCCCGTCAGCTTGGCTACCCCTGGCCGCCAGGGCGCAGGCCGTGAGCTTAGGGAATACAACGCTCCAGGAGCGCCGCCGCGAGGGCCATTACGTCCTGTACCTGCTCGCGCGGGGACAGGTGGCGGGCCTGACCCCCAGCTTGGAGAGTGTCCTGCACACGGCGACGGAGAACGACTGATCGGCCATCTGCCTCATCAGTGGGCGCCCGACAGGACCCGACAGTGGCCGCATGTCACTGCTGAAGGACCGTGACTTCTTGCTTCTCTTCGCCGGCCAGGGCATCTCACGCTTCGGCGACGGCCTGTACACCGCCGCGACCGCCTGGCCGGCGTGGTCGCCGACGAAGGACCCCACGGCGGTCACGGTGGTGAGCGTCTCCGCGATCGCGCCCGCGTTCGTGGCCACCTTCGGCGTCGCGTCGTACGCAGACCACAGTGACCGCCGGAAGCTGATGATCGCCACCGACCTGGCGCGGGTCACCGTGGTGGCCGCCGCTTCGGTCCTGCTCGCCCTCGACCTGCTGAACCTGCCCCTGCTCGTGGCGACCACGGCACTGCTGGCGCTGATCGGCGCCACGTTCGCCCCGGCCCGCAACGCCATCGTCCCGCAGATCGTGCCGGACGACCGCCTCCAGCAGGCCAACGGACTGCTGCAAGTCGCTTTCCGGGCCGCCTTCTTCGTCGTCCCGCTCGAGCTCGCGCCGCTGCTCGTCCTCGGTTCTCTGCAGGCGGCGCTGGTGGTGAACGGCCTGACCTTCCTGGGCTCGGCGGCCGCCGGGACCACCATCCGCGTGACTCGCCCCGGCCGGCGCTCAGACGGGACTGTGGTCCGCAGGCGTCATGGCGCCGGAACCGACAACGGTGATCACGGCCAAACCGGAGTGAGCACGTCCGCGGCATCACCGCGGGGGGCGTGCCGTACCGAAGCTCGGGCCGGCTAAAGCAGCGTGCCTACGGGACGTCAACTATCTTGCCGTCCTCGTCGAGGGTGTGGGTCTCCCAGTACACGTCCCACTTGTCGCCGACCTCCTGCGGCACCTTCCCCTCGGGATATCTGGCGTATCCCGCAGAGGGTTGCTCCTCGTCCGAGACGCAGGCGGAGCCGGTCGAGCCCACGGACAGGACGGGGTACTCGCCGCTGCTGCAGATGTTCTCCTGGTACTCCCAGCCCGCGCATCCAGTGAGCGCCAGAGCTGCGACCGCGCTCGCCAACACGGCGGCGATGCGGGCCTTGCCGGGCCACGAACCGGATGCGGCGCGGCGGTTGTCGCGGGGCGTGATCATCGTGTCTCTCCTGTCGTTCGATGTGCCTCCACTCTCGCCGCGTAGGGGCCGCCGCCTCCTGAGCCCACGTACTCAGAGAGACCCGTGCAGATGCTCAATGTGCCGATGGTGACCTGCGTCGTTCAGCGTCCGCACAAGTGCCGAACGGTCCAACTTCCTTCGAGGACGGGCCTTTGACGGAAGATGGTGATGAACTCCAGGCGCGTAACCGCGCCGACCAGCAGGACCCCGCCTGGCGCCGGCTCTACGCCGTGCGCTCCGTGAACATCGAATGCCTCACCGAACAAGATTCCCAGAACGCCACCCACCGCTTCCTCGCCGACTGACAGCGTTTCAGCAATGCCTTGTGTCGCACGGCTTCCCCCACTCCTTGTGGTGGCGCCAAGGAAAGTAATCCCTCACCCAAGATCCCCGACAGAGTCGCTCACCAGCGGAAACCCGGTCTACTTCGCCCCCGTCCGCCACCTGCGGCGCCCTGTTCTCGGCGGCCCGTGTCCTCGGCGTTCGGCTCTGCAGCCTCAGGGACAGAGACCGGCCCGGAAGGTGAACGACACGAGTTGTGCTCGATCGCGTGCACCGACCTTCGTCATGGCCCGTACCGCATGAGTCTTCACGGTGAACGGCGACACAGACATCTGGGCCGCGATCTCATCGTTCCCGAGACCGCTGGCGACGAGAAGGACCACGTCTCGCTCCCGCGGTGTGAGAGCGTCGAAGCGCCGCAGCAGTTCCTTGTCGATCACCGGGGGCGGGTTGTCGGTCATGTGGCCGATGAGCGCGGCCGTCGCGGCGGCGGACAGCGCACCGCCACCGCCGACGACCTCGGTGATTCCGGCGACGAGTTCGGCGGGGCTCACGGTCTTGCTCAGGAATCCGTTGGCGCCCGCGCGAAGCGCGGCGAGAACGATGTCGTCCTGGTCGAAGGTGGTCAGCACGATCACCCACAGCTCTTCGGGTGGATGCTCCTTGCGGATCCGGCGAGTGGCTTCGACACCGTCGATGCCGGGCATCCGGATGTCCATCAGGACCAGGTCGACGGGGTGGTCCCGGAGGTAGGGGGCGACCTGCAGCCCGTCGGAGAGGTCACCCACGACCACGAGGCCGGCGGGGGTCGAGTCGGAGCATCGCCCGGATCCCGGCCCTGATCTCGTCCTGGTCGTCGACGATCAGAATCCGCGTCGTCATACGGCGGCTCCCAGGGGGCTGAACTCCGCATGGACCCGGAATCGGCCGTCGTCACTGTCGATCGTCAGTCTCCCACTGGAGGACTCGACGCGTTCGCGCATCCCCACGAGACCGAGTCCGCCACCTGAACCGGAACCGTCCGGCGCATCACTGACTCGGTTCTCGACGGTGACGCAGATCCTGCCGTCGCGCTCGCGTACCTCCACCGTGGCCGGCCCCTCACCATGTCGGTAGGCATTCGTGAGTGCTTCCTGAACGACCCGGTAGACCGTCACGCCGACGCTGGGCTCCACGAAACCGGCGGGGATGACGAGGGAGGACCGGACGTCGAGGCCGATGCTCTTGAAAGAGGCGACGAGGCCCTCCAGGCCGCTGAGTGCCGGGGTCGGCCGGAGCGCCTCGTTCGGCGGGACGTCGTCTCCGATGCGGAGGAGCGCGAGGATCCGCTGCGTCTCCACGACCACGGTGCGGGCGCTCGACCTGGCCGATACGAGGGCCTGCCGGGCGGGCTCGGCGTCTTGCGGCAGCGCGATCTCCGCGGCACCGAGATGCATGCTCAGCATCGCGACCTGGTGGCCGATGACGTCGTGGAGGTCCCGGGCGATACGCAGCCGTTCCTCGGTCACCCGCCGGGTGGCTTCGATCTCGCGGGTGGCGATGGCGCTCTCGGCCCGCTCCTCCAGCGTCCGCCAGTGCGCTCGATGGATGCGCAGCGCGGCCCCCGTCGCACCTCCGGCCACGGCCGAGAAGAGGGCGGCGGCTCCCACGATCGCGCCGCCACGGAATCCTCCCACCGTCATGAACGCCCCCAGGAAGAACGCCGCCACGATGGCGGTTCCGGCCAGCGGCTGCTTTCCCCTGAGAGTGATCGAGAACAGTACGAGCACTGCCATCATCCACACCGACAGCGGGTCGTGGCCCACTGCCGTGACGGCGAAGGACGCGGCGCTCGCCACGGTCACTCCTGCCCATGGACGCCACCAGGACAGGGCGACCCCGCCACCGGCGAGGAGCACGGAGAGGGCTGTCGGCCAGTCCGATCCTCGTAGGATCACCGCAACGATCTGGCCGGTGAACACCAGCGCGGCCACCGCATAGGCCACGAGGTGCAGGGCCTCGGGCCGTCGCACCCACAGGGGTGCCGCGGGACCGTCGTGATTGTTCTGTGCCTTGCCCATGGCCTGATTCTCGTGCAGATGTGCTGCGGCCATGTACTTCGAACGATGTAGCCGGCGAGCCCGATCAGGGCGACGGGGGAGCGCTGGAACCCCTTCCATTCGACGTGGAGGGCAGACCTACTTCGTTCGAAGTACGCACCCGCTCCCGAGGCCCCTGAGACTCCTCATCGAGACGACCGTCTCACACCATCACGATCACCAACGGGACACCCGATGACTCAGACCACCGTGCCTTCGCGTACGACCACGACCACGACGACGTCCTCCGGGCTTCGATCGCTCTACCTGATCCGAGTCGCCTTCTCCCTGATCTGGGTGGCACTCGTCGTCACGACTTCCGCCTCCCTCGTGTCCACGGACAAGCCCACTGCGATCGCGGCCGTGCTGCTCGTCGCCTACCCCCTGTGGGACGTCATCGCCACGTTCCTCGAGCGTCGCCTGGCCGGCACTGCCTCCGAGGATCGTGCCCGCACTGCCAACATGGCTCTCGGCCTCGCCGCCACCGCCGGGATGATCATCGCTGTGTTCTCCACCATCGGGACGACACTGCTCGTGTTCGGCATCTGGGCCCTGCTTTCCGGAGCGATCCAGCTCCTCGTGGCGATCCGGCGCCGACACACCGTCGGCGCCCAGTGGCCCATGGTCATCAGCGGCGGACTGTCCGTCCTCGCCGGCATCTCCTTCGCCGCGATGTCCGCCTCGGCGACAAGCAGCCTCTCCTCCGTCGCCGGATACTCGGCCTTCGGTGCCTTCTGGTTCCTCGTCTCCGCCGTCGCCCTGACCATCCGCAGCCGCCGCGAAAAGCAGTGACCGCATCTCCCAGGCATCCGGTCTCTGTCGCCCTGCAGAAAGCGCACCGCCGACCGGGAGGCACAGCGCAGGCCGACGATGCCGGCTGCGTGAGTTGAGCCGGCTGATCGACGTCGAGGATCCGGCCTGGCCGGAGCTCAAGGAGACACTTGAAGCAAGTCCGGTGTGTGCCGAGGTGCTCCCATCCGACAGGGATCCGGGCAGGGCGTCGATCCATCAACTCCAGGATGTCGTCGCTTTCGCGGTCGACGCGCGGGAACAGGTGGCAGGAGACGAGGACTTGGTCTTCTACGGCGCGCCCGAGCACCCCGATGGCACAGTGAGGCTCACCGTGGACGGTCCGACGGAGCAGGCCGTCACCGCCGACCTGGACCGGCTGCCCCTGGAGGTTCGCCGGGTCGTCGTCGCTGCGATCGACGGTGCCGCGACCTTCGCCGATGTCGGTGCCATCGAGCATCTCGTAGTTTTCAACCGGACGTGGATCTTTGATCAACAGCATCGGTTTTGTGGCGGGTGACGCTCTGTCAATGCTCGACATCGAACAGCTGGATGGTTGGTGGTGGCGGAGCAAGCACTGCGCGAAGGCGGTTGAGGTCGGCTTGCCACTGCTTCCAGTCTTCCGGATCGACCCAGTTCGAGGATGGTCCGGCCTCGTCACTGATGATGCGAGCGAGGGCCTTGTCCGCGAGCGTCCGGAGATCGTCAGGGAAGGCGGGCATGGGTTCTTCAGGACCGTAAGGTGTGTCGATTGGGCCGCCACCAGGGCATTGCGCCGCAATCAGTGCGGCTGCGGCCACCGCTTCTTCTCCTTCGATGAGCCAGCCGGTGGCGTCGACGGTGCGCGTGAGGACGCCACGGATCAGTGCCTCGCGTTCCTCGGGTTTGGCGTCGTCGAGATCACCGGCGAAGTCGGCGGCCGTGTCGTTGTCGAAGGGGCCAGTGTCCCAGGTGCCCATATTGATCTCCTCGTCTAGTTCCGCCGGGATCTTCGCATCCGCCGCTGACACTGCGATCAATGCGCGAGCAGCACGCGCTTCCGTAGAAGGGCGAAGCCAGCACGCGCGAACATCTGGCGCTTGAGCATCTTGATCCGGTTGGCATGCCCTTCGACCGCGCCCGAGCTCCAGGGCAGGGTGAGTCCAGCGGTGGCGGCGTTCAGATCGCGGTCGATGCCGGCGGCGAGGGTGTGGAGGCTGGGCAGGTCGTCCTGCCGGACAGCGTCGAGCCAGGCTGGCAGATGTTCGCCTTGGCGCTGAGTGAGCGAAGGATCGGACGTGTCGGGTGAGGGCGTCGAGTCGCACGCGTTCGCGCATACGGACACCTTGAGGAAACGAGCCTGCCCCCATGCAAGAAATCCCCACCGCGACGGACATCCGAGCACCGCATTGGCCTGGTTCGCGCGCCTACTGGGCTAGCGGGTCCGAAGTGCGACGCCATGGGCGGCACAGGGCCAGGAAGCAGACCGTCGCGGCCAGCGCGAGGCCGAGCACCGACAGGGCCATGGGCAGGGCGGTGCCCTGGTCGCCGAGACCGGCGAGGGCGGGCGCGAGGGCTCCCATGAGGAACTGTGTGGTGCCCAGGAGCGCTGAGGCGCTGCCCGCCGCGTGCGGGGCACGCTGAAGGGAAAGGGCAGTGGTGGTGGGCAGGATCATGCCGACCGGGCAGGCCGTGAAGAACAGCGCGCCGGCGATCCAGGGCAGGCCCACGTGCGTGAGGGTGGCCAGGACGACCAGGGCGGCGCCCGCGGTGGCGAGTACGGCCAGGCCCGCACCCAGGATGCGATGCGAGGGGAATCGGCCCAGGAGCAGTTTGCCGTTGAGTTGCCCGGTGGCCACCATGCCGACCGAGTTGAGGGCGAAGAGCAGGCTGTAGGTCTGCGGGGAGGCGCCGTAGACCTCTTGCAGGGTGAAGGAGGAGCCGGCGATGTAGGCGAACAGGGCGGCGAAGCCGAGGCTGCCGGTGAGCAGATAGCCCGAGAAGCGGCCGTCTTTGAGGAGGTCGCGCATGGTGCGCAGGGTGTCGGGGAGCCCGCCGCGCCGGCGCTGATGGGCCGGCAGGGTCTCGGTCAGCAAGGTCGCGGTGGCGGCGAGGATGACCAGGCCCAGCACGGTGAGGGTGACGAACACGCCGCGCCAGGACGTCAGGCGCAGCAGTTGGGCGCCGAGCACGGGGGCGAGGATCGGCGCGGTGCCGGAGACGAGCATCAGCGAGGACAGCAGGCGGGCGGCGCCGAGTCCGTCGTACAGGTCACGGACGACGGCCCGGGCGATGACGATCCCGGCGGCGCCGGCCAGGCCCTGGACCAGGCGCATGGCGATGAGGACCGTGGGATTGGGGGCGACGGCGCACAGGAGGCTCGCCGCGACGTACACGGTCAGGCCGGTCAGGAGAGGGCGGCGCCTGCCGAGGGTGTCGCTGAGGGGCCCGATGACCAGCTGGCCCAGGGCGATCCCGGTCATGAAGGCAGTGAGGGTGAGCTGGGTGACGGCCTGTGAGACGTGGAGATCTCCGCTGACCTGAGGGAGGGCAGGGAGATACAGGTCGATGGTGAGCGGGCCGAGCGCGGTCAGGGAGCCCAGGATCAGGACGAGGGGCAGACGGCGCGGATGGCGGTCCGGGGACGGCGCGTGGAGGGTGTCTGCTGTCCCGGCGCTGCTGGTCGGGGAGGGTTTGGACATGTCGGTTCCAGGGCTGTCGGGAGAGCGGGTCGTGCGGACCACGGTGCTGCCGGTTCTGCACGGGCCGGTGTCACGCGGTCGGCGTGGCACCGGCGCCGGTGGGATGCGTCCTGCCGGCCGTGTCAGCGGCCGAGGCGGGCGATGAGCAGGTTGGGGTCCTTGCCGGTCATGTAGGCGGCGCTGGGGACATACACCTTGCTGTCGTGGACCGCGATGGATGTGGGGGTCTGAAGACCGTCGGCCGGGGTGAGGACGGTGGTGTGGGTGCCGTCGGGGCGGACGAGGTCGACCTGGTTGTCGTCCCGGGCGGCGAGCAGGGTGTCGCCGTGGCCGGTGAACGCGAAGTCGTCGATGGACGGCATGCCGGTGGCCCGGATCTGGATCTTTCCGGCGGTGCCCTTGGCGGTGACCGGGATACGCAGGACGGTGCCTCGGTCGAGGTTGGTGGCCCAGACGGAACCGTTGTGCAGCTTCAGGCCGTTGGCGCCGGCGAACGTGGTGGGCTCCAGCTGCGTGCCCTTGGCCCAGACGGTGGCCTGTCCGCCGCACGCGGGGAGGCGGTAGATGACGCCGTGCACGGAGTCCGTGACGTAGAGCTTGTTGGTGTGCTGGTCGAGGGCGAGGCCGTTGGGCAACCCGTCGGCGGGCAGGGCGGCGATACGGTGCGGGCGGCCACCGGGACGTACGACCCAGACGCCGGTGAGGTCCGCGGTACCGGTGGCGTAGGTGACGTACAGGGTGCCGTCGTCGGCGCGGGCGATGCCGCCGACGAACGCCTTGCCCAGGTTGGGGGTGTTCGCCTTGGCCGGGGCGGGCAGCGTGGCCAGGACGTGCGGCCGGCTGCCCGGAGTGACGCGGACGATCTGCCGGGCGAAGGAGAAGGTCAGGTACGCAGCCCCGGTGCGGTCGACGGTGATGTTCTCGGGCTGCTGCGAGGCCGCCAGCTGGAAGTGGTTGGTGATGTGCGGCGCCGAGAGGGGCTGGGTCGCCGCGGTTGCGGTGGCCGCGGAGGCCAGCAGGACCGCGGTCGCGGCGAGGGTGGTCAGGGAGGTACGGACGCGCATGGGGTGGTTCTCCTGGTGGGGTTCTGCTGACGGTCCACTGCCGGGCCCGTGGGGGTTGCAGGCCGGCAGCGGGGCTCGATGGGGTGGTACTGCTACGCCTCAGGGGGCGACGATCTTGATCGTGCTCGCCCAGCCGTGGCCCGCCTCGCGGATCTGCAGGGCCATGTGCAGCAGCTGGAAGCCCTCCAGCTCGCGGGCGTGCCTGAGCGCGCCGACGTCGACCGGGTTCAGCCCGCCGGAGGTGACCAGGTCGGCGACCTGCTTACGGGCGGCCTCGTCGTCACCGGCGATGAAGACGTCGAGCACAGTGCCGTTCACCTCCCCGGCGATCAGGGTCGTGGCGAACGTGGTGTTGAACGCCTTCACGACACGGGTGCCCGGTGCGACGACCTCGGCGATCTCTTCGGCGGCCGAAGTGCCCAGGGCGACGACGAGTGCGTCGAGGGAGGCGTCGACGGGGTTGCTGATGTCGACCAGCACCTTGCCGCTCAGCCGCTCTCCATATGC
Organism: Streptomyces sp. NPDC087859; assembly: GCF_044742595.1. Taxonomy (NCBI): domain Bacteria; kingdom Bacillati; phylum Actinomycetota; class Actinomycetes; order Kitasatosporales; family Streptomycetaceae; genus Streptomyces; species Streptomyces sp. NPDC087859. The sequence continues at coordinate 422,160 of NZ_JBIUUU010000005.1, forward strand.
GGCGGCGAGCTGCTTGGCGGCGTCGAAGGGGACGGCGAGGACCACGATGTCCGCGCTATCCACGGCAGATGCGTCGGCGGCGGCGATCCCGCCTTCGCCGGTTGCCTGCCCGCGCAGTTCGTCGACGAGTCGTACGGCCTTGCCGGGGTCCTTGGCGGTGACGGTGACCGTGTGTCCGCCCGCCAGAGCCCGGGTGGCGATGCCGCGGGCCATGTTGCCGGCACCGACGATGGTGATCTTCATGAGAGTGGTGTCCTTCCTCCTGTACTGCGCTGCACTCGTGTCCTGTCCTGTGCCTGGTTGCTGTCAGACGTGGACCCGCACCACGTTGAACGGGAGCTTGGGGTCGGCGATCTGGAACTGGAAGTTGACGATCAGCAGGTCGTGGCCGTCGACGGCGGCCGTGGAGGGGCTGTGCATGCCGTGGCCGTGGACCGTGCGCACGAGTTCGGCCTTGGCATAGTCGTGACTCAGCTTCAGGACGCTGATCTGACCCTCGGGGTGATCGAGTTCGGTGACGGCGGTCAGGGTGTCGCCCCTCAGCAGCAGACCGTCGCCGGAGACGCCCTTGGCGCCGCCGAGGTCGATCGGGACGACCTGGCGGGTGCGGACGTCGACGCGGTAGAAGGCGTAGTCGTTGTAGTCGGCGAGCAGGACGTAGCGGCCGTCGCCGGTGACCACCAGGCCGTTGCCGTTGAAACCGACGTCGTAGACCATCGGGGAGTTGGTGAGGTCCACGCCCACGTGCAGTGGTTGCTGGACCTGCTTGCTCTTCAGCTCGGCGGCGGTGATGTGCCACAGCGCGGGGTGGATCGAGTCGGAGATGTAGGCGTCGCCGTTGGGAGCGAGGGCCACGTCGTTGAGGAAGGTGTCGGTACGGCCGGTGTCGAACACGTGCAACAGGGCGCGGGTGCGGGTGTCGTAGACGAAGACCTTGCCGGTGGCGCCGCCGGCGACGATGAGCCGTCCCGCGCGGTCGGTCTTCATGCCCGCAACGGAGGTCCGTCCGTCCTTTCCGCCCGGCAGGAACACCTTGGTCGCGCTCTGGTGGACGTCACCGCGGTAGATGGTGCCGTCGCTGGTGCTGCCGACGTAGAAGAAGGGCGTGCCCTGCTGGCGTGCGATGCCCTCGGGGTAGGTCTTGTCGCCGGGGATGGAGTAGCTGGCGGGCAGGGGTTCCCGGTGATGCCAGGCGGCGGCGTGGGGCGCATCGCCGCCGGAGGCGGCCAGAGCCGGGGCGGTACCACCCAGGACGAGGAGGGAGGCCACGGCTACGGCGGCGGCGCGGGGACGGAAGAGGCGGTTGTGGGGCATGACGGATCTCCGGGCGTGAGTAAGTGAGCAGACCAAGGGGGTGATCAACAATGTGGGGCAATGAGCGCAGAGGACGCGGTCCGCGCGGAGTGCCCCGGATCCGCGCGGCGTGGGCGGTACACGCCGGCGGCGCTCAGTTGCCGGCCGGGAAGAGAGAGCGGTTGGCGATGTCGATGATGAACGGGCCGACGTGGGCCGGGTACTTGTCGACGATCGCCTTCTTGTACGCGTCGCCGTCGTCGCCGAGCAGTTCGCGCGCGTCGTCGAGGTAGCGGCGGATGTCCTGATAGACCTCCGGGCCGGTGGGGGCGCCGTGGCCGGCGAGGATCGTGTCGTAGCCGACCTCGGAGGCGAGGGCGTCGACGGCCTGCTGCCAGCCGGTGATGTCGTTGTTGCCGAGGTAGAGGTGGACGTCGTTGTAGACGAGGTCCTGGGCGATCAGGACGCCCTGCTCGGGCAGCTTGATGAGTAGCTCGTCGGCGGCCTCGCCACCCGAGACGGCCTCGAAGTCGAACGGGACGCCGTCGATGAACTCGGTGCCCGGGACGATGGCCACGCTCGGGGTGAAGTCGCTCAGTGGAATGACCTGCCCGGTGGGCAGGTTGCTGTCGCCGCGGGCGATGATCTGCTCGCGCACTTCGGCCAGCGCGTGGATGGGGACACCGAAGCGGGCGGCGCCGTTGTAGTGGTCCGGGTGGGCGTGGGTGACGATGAGCCGGTCGATCGGCTTGCCGAGGCCCTTGGCGTAGGCGACGGCCTCGTCGGCGTAGGCGGGGAGCAGCTGGGCGTCGATCGCGATGACGCGGGCCGTGGTCTCGATCAGCTGGGTGGTGGTGTGGAAGGTGTCTGCCGGGGACATGTAGCTGTGGATGCGCACCGCGCCCTTGTCGAGGACCGTGACCGTGCCGTTCATGAGGGACTCCTGGAGGTGGAGGCGGCCCTGCGCCGCCTTGACGACCTCTACTTTCGTCGCGAAAGCGCAGGCAGGCGAGATACGCTGAAGACGCGGCATGGTAAATCGAGGACATCTGGAGATCGTGGTGCTTTACGGGGATCCTGGCGGCGCAGACCCTGCTCCGGACGGGGCCATCCTTCGCCTCGACTTCAACCCGCCCGAGGAACGGGTCCCGGGTTTCGAGATCATCGATCTCGCCACCCTGCACGAGCGACGGCGGCGGCGGGGCAGGCGGCCCGACCTGGTGCACCGGGTGGACTTCCACACCCTCACCCTGATCACGGAGGGCACCGGGGAGCATGCGATCGACTTCGTGACCTACCCCGTCCGTCCCGGCACCCTGTTGTGGGTCCGGCCGGGCCAGGTCCAGCGCTTCGTCCGGCCCGGCACCGCGAACGGCACACATCTGCTGTTCACGCCGGCCTTTCCCCCGCACTCCAGCAGCGCCGACCGGCTGGTGAACGAGTGGTACGGCTCAGCGTGCTGGCAGCTCGGCGCGAGCCCCGCGTACGCGGGACTGTCGACCCTGCTGGGCCAACTGCGGGCCGAGTACGACCGCCCGGAACCCACCGTCTCGGCGGAGATCCTCCAACTCCTGCTGGCCACCGTGCTGTTGCAGATCGACCGACTGCCCCACCCCGACAGCGGGGGAGACCCGCACGCGGGCGGCGAGGTGTACGCCCGCTTCCGCGCCGAACTGGAACGCTCCTACGCCACCACCCGCCGCGCCGCCGACTACGCCCACCGCCTCGGCTACACCGTCAAGACCCTCACCCGGGCCTGCATGGCCGCCACCGGGCAGCCCGTCAAACACGTCATCGACGGCCGCGTCGCCCTGGAAGGGCAGCGGCTGCTCGCCCACACCGACGAACCGGTGGCGACCATCGCCCGCCGCCTGGGCTTTCCCGAACCCACCAACTTCGGCAAGTTCTTCACCCGCCTCGCCGGCGAAACTCCTGGTGCTTTTAGGCAAACTCACCAGGGGCAACAGCAAGAGCGACCCCGGGAGTAAAAGTCAAAAGTCGTGAGAGGGCTCCGGACTCCATCAGTGACAGCAGGGTGTCGCTGGCTACTTCCGTCACAGCTCGCCGTCAACCCACGTGCAGCGCGACCGCCCGTACGTCCAGCAGCACGACAGCTGTCGGAGTGACGACGTTTTCCGAGGTGTCTGGGCGTCCCTGCACGGGGTGGCGACCCTCACTCAGTCGGGACGGCTGCCGCCGGAGAGCAGCGAGCCACGGTGAAGCTGCCGGTGACCGGCTCCATGTTCTGACACGCACGCCGGCTCCCGGCGCCGCGTGGGTGCCGGGAGCCGGCCGCTGCGCCCGGCCGTGCTTCATTGCTGAGCGCGTGCGACCGCTTGGGCGAGGAGGGTGGCGATCTCGTCGGTGTGGGAGAGGTGTGGGGAGTGTCCGGAGGGGATGCGCAGGTTGTGGGCGGCGTGCGCGGCCCACTGCTCCTGGACGGCGGGCGGCAGTGCCGGGTCCTCGGTGGCCACGACATAGGTCAGGGGGACTCGGGTGGGCGCGGCGCCGAGTTTCTCGGTGAAGGCGCGCAGGCCCTGCCAGTTGAGGCGCTTGACGGCCTCGGCGGTCAGGGCGGGGTCGACCCCGCTGAAGATGGACTGCTCCGCGTCTCCGGCCTTGACGGCGAGACGGTCGGGGGAGTGGATCCACGTGGGTGGGAAGTCCCCGCCCATCCACTCCATCATTGAGGTGCCGGGCTCCAGCGCGAAGGCGGCGATGTAGACGAGTTCGGCGACCCGGTCCTCGTCGGCGGCGGCCCAGGTGGCGGGGACCCCGCCGTAGGAGTGCGCGGCGAGCACGACGGGGCCGTCGACGGCCTGGATCGCGGTGCGGACGACGGCGACGTCCTCGGTCAGGCCCTCGGCGGCGGCGCTGTCGGAGTTGCTGCTGGGCAGTTGCACGGCACGGGAGGCGATACCGCGGGCGGTGAGACGCTCACGCAGCGGCTCGAAGATCCACGGTGTGTGCATCGCGCCGTGCACGAGTACGACGGTCGGATTCATCAGGAGCATCCTTCAGGTACGGGCGGTGGTGCCGGGTGGGGCGGTTCAGACGTTCATGGCGTCGCGGACGAGGGCGGTGTCGACGAACTGCTCGAAACGCACGATCAGCCCGCCGCGTACGACGAAGTGGTGCGCGACGCGGACATCGATCGGCTTGCCCGTGGCCTTGTTGACGGCGGTGTAGCGGGCGAGGACAACGACATTCTCGCCGTCTACGACGTAGGCGTCGTCGTGGGCGGTCCAGCCCTCCCACTCCTTGCCCAGTCGCTCCATCACGCTCGATGTCACGCCCTCGGGGGTGCGGTAGGTGCCGGCCAGCGGGAAACCGGCCATCTCCGTCCACTCCACATCCGGGGCCAGTGTGGCCCGCAGAGCCTCCAGGCCCGCTGCCGCGGAGGCCAGATACTGACGCCGGACCACATCGGCGGGGGCCGTGGAGGTGCGGAAGTCGGTTGTTTCACTCATGGGTTGTCGGCCTTTCCGAGGGTGCTCAGGGCACTGCGGGACTGCAGGCTGCCGGGGGTGGTGGGCGGCCGGTGCCGGGCTGTCGGCGCATGTTGGCACCGGCCGCGGGAGAGCAAGGTGAGCCCCATTTCATTTCGCCCTTGGCGACCTTCGTGCCGATCTGGGCGGCCGCCTCGTCGCGTTCTCTTTCGGCAGGGAGGAGGACGGCTCCTCGGCCCGCAGCATTCGCCGAGGATGAGTTCGTCAGAGTTCTCACTCTGGCCGTCGATACGCTCGGCGTGATCGACGCTGCGACCTGTAGTGCTCTGCCTTAAGTCAGAAACGCACCGGATTCTCGATCGAGGTGCACAAGCGTATAGTGAGATCATGCCGACTCCACTTCGCGACTCCCTCACCGACCGCGACAGCTGGTACGACGTTCCCTGTTCAGGGCGCCTCGCCCTGGAACTCGTCTCCAACCAGTCCACGTGGATTCTCCTGCGAGAGGTCTACTACGGCACGACGCATTTCATGGATCTTGCACGTCAGGCGAAGGTAAGTCAGCCCACGGCATCCGCGCGTCTGGCGGAAATGGTCGACGCCGGTCTTCTCAACAAGGTGTCCTACCAAGAGCGCGGCCAGCGCTCCCGTGAACGCTATGTACTCACCGACCGCGGCAACCAGCTCATGACGGTGTTCTTCGCCCTGATGCAGTGGGGCGACCGGCACCTGGCCCCGGACGGGGGCGCCGTACGCCTGCGCCACACGGATTGCGGCGCGGGCGTGCGGGCGGAACTGCACTGCAATGTCGGACACACCGTCACGCCGGACGACCTCGAGTTGGTGCCTGGCCCAGCCATCGTCAGCACCGAACCGCTCCAAGAGCCTGGAGCCGTCTGAGCGCCTGGATGTATCTGGCTTGCCCGGATACTGAGAGGCCACCGTGATGCCATGCGTCCGAGGGACAGATCCTGATGGACGGATGAAGAACCGAGCGGGGGCATCCTCCCTGCCGACTGCGGGCGGGCAACCGATTCCACGCAAGGAGTGCGCGGCCGGTGAGCAGGCGATCGCTGTCTGTCTGAGGCCTGACGTCGGCTGCGCCGTGGCGTCCTCGGATCGTCGCGCCCTGGCCCAACGCGATATCGACGTTCGACGGGCATCATGCGTTTTGACTGAGCCCCCAACGACCAGACGTGCAGGGGGGCTTCTGGCGTTCTTGAGAGCCAACCCCTATTGGCGGCGGCGAGGGTGCCGGTCGGCAATCGTGGTGCTCTCTGATGGTGGTCCATAGGCTGGCAACCGCATCGGTAGTCAGTGCGTCGGGGGACCGGCGTGGCGTCCATAGTCGTGCATGGGAGCACCAGCCGGTCCCGTTGGCGTCGGCAGGCAGGGGTCCCGTCAGCGGGACCCGCCTATTACGGCCTGTTGGGCTCGGCGGCGGCGAGCCGCTCGCGCGCGAGGTCGTAGGCGGCGGCCAGAGTGGTGACGCCGTCCCGGTGGCTGCGCTCCAGGGCCCGGGTGGTTGTCTCCGCGATCTCGTCGAGGCGGTGGTCGGCCTGCTCGGGGGTAAGGTGCTGGAGCTCGATGCCGCTGGCGTAGAGGATGCCGCCGGCGTTGGCGATGAAGTCCGGGGTCCAGATGATGTTGCGCTCGCGCAGTGATTCGGCGACGGAGTCGGTGCTGAGCTGGTTGTTGGCGGAGCCCACGATGGCCTTGCAGCGCAGTCGCGGGACGAGCGCGGGGGTGAGGGTGCCGCCGAGCGCACAGGGGGCGAGGATGTCGACCTCGGCTTCATGGGCGGTGTCGAGGGGGATCCAGGTGGCGCCGACTGCCTCGGCCTGCTCACGCAGGGATTCGTCGATGTCGGTGGTCGAGACCGCGGCACCCCGCTTGATGAGCTTCTCCGTGAGGGAGCGGCCGACGGCACCGAACCCGATCACGGCGACGGTGCGTCCGTCGAGGTTGGTGGTGCCCCACAGGCACCGGGCGGTGGCCAGGAGGGCCCGCTCCACGCCGCCGGCGGTGCCGTGGGTGGTGGCGGGGATGCCCTCGGGGGTGATGGTGTAGCCGCCGACGTAGGGCGTCCGCATGCGCATGGTGCGCATCTCGGTCGGTCCGGTGCCCACATCAGGGGCGACGATGTAGCGGCCACCCAGCGAGTGGACGACGTCGGCGACGTCGAGCAGCAGGCTGGTGCGGAACTGGCCGTCGACGCGGTGCGGGCCGCCGGGCAGCAGCGGGACGACCGACTTCCCGCCGCCGGTGCCGTTGTTCGAGGCGGCGGCCTTGAACGTCATGGCGCGGCTCAGCCGCAGGGCGTCGACGACCGCGGAGACGGGGGAGTCGTACTTCGTCAGTCGGACGCCGCCCAGCGCCGGTCCGAGCTTGGTGTTGTGGACGGCGACGATGACGGGCTGGCCGGTGCGCTCGCCGCGGCGGATGACCACCTCCTCGTGATCAATGGTGGCGTCGAGTTCGGTGTGGGCGCTCATCCGGAATTCCTCTCGGTGGGGTCCGCTGGTGGGTGGGTCAGAACGCTGTGAGCAGGCGTCCGTCGAAGGTGTGGAGGATCTTCGCGATCTGGTCCCGCTCGGCGGCGGACACCGTGCGCGCGGGGCGCTGGGGTGCGCCGACTGGGAACCCGAGCAGTTCGAGGCTCGCCTTGAGCGCGCCCACGAGGCCGTAAGCGAGTAGCTCGCCGAGGTGGTCCACCTCGTCCTGCAGATTGTCGAGGCGGTGGTGTCCGGCGGTGTCCTGCCCGGCGTTGACCAGCTCGGCCAGGAGCGGTGCGGCGATGTTGGACAGTGCGGCAACGGCGCCGTCCCCGCCGAGCCGGAGGGTGGCCGCGATCAGATGGTCGCGGCCCTGCAGCACGGCGAAGTCGGACGGACGGGCTTTGAGGAAGGCCGCCACCAAGGACAGGTCCCCGCTGCTGTCCTTCACGCCCACGATCCTCGGGTGCTGCGCGACCTCACGCAGGACTCCGGCGGAGATGCCGTTCCCGGCGAACTGGGGAATGTTGTAGAGGACTACAGGGCGGGGTGCATGATCGGCGAGGGTCACGAACGCGCCGATGGTCTCGGCGTCGGAGAGCGGGAAGAAGGTCGGCGGAGTGACCACCAGGTAGTCGGCCGCCGAGTCGGCGTACTGATCGAACGTACGCAGAGTCGCATCGACGCTTGACTGCCCGGCGCCGACGTAGAGCGCGGCTCGCCCGTCCAACTGCTTCCCTGCGACCGCGACCACCTCGCGCTCGACATCCGCGGGAAGCCACGGGTGCTCACCGGAGGAGCCCAGTACGAAGACGCCGTCGACGTGCGCAACCAGCGCGTCGATGTGGCGGGACAGCGCGTCGCCGTTCAACCCGTTGTGCGGCGTCACCGGTGTGATCACTGGGCACACCAGGCCACCGGGGCCGCCCGCTCGTGTCTTGGCCATTCCTGCTCCATTCGAATGATCAACCCGGTCGGTGAGGGGGTCGACTGAACGCAGCGTAGAGGCTGACTTAAGCATGCACAAGGCAGTAGCTAGCCGCTTGACATCGGAGTTTTCTAAAATGATGAAGTTTGTCCACTACCTCACTAGCGTTTACCTATGTGAGTGTGGTGACGCTCCGCGGGGCATCAGGCCAGGCGTCTGCAGGGCTCTACGCAGAAGACGAGATGGTCGAAACCGGATCCATTGACAGTCCGTCGGACGCGGACACACCCGAGACGGCCCTCCCCAATTCCTGCTGCCAGGCGGATGAGGCAGGGCAGGGGCGGGGCGCTCCCGGTCCTTCGATCGGGGGCGTTGTCGTGCGCCGTCGTCGTTGGTTGTGTTGGACGCGAGGGGATCCGCCTGCCTGTGCGCTGTACCGTCTTCGGAGGCGATCACCGGGAGGGGCGGGATGACCAATGGGCTCCGGTTCAGTTGGGAACTGAGCGGCAGCGGCTGGGCGACGTGCCGCATCAAGGACGGCGCTTCGGAGCGGGAGGACATCGTCAGCTACTGCACGGATGCTCTTGCCGACTTGCTTCACGGGGTGGCGGGTCTGTACGGCCCTACACCTGTCCAGCGCTTCTCCTTTGACCTGGAACCGGCTGAAGTGAGGTGGGTTCTGCGAGGCAGGGGTTCGGAAGTTGATCTGTCCATCTACCGCTTCCCTGACATGTCCGCGAGCTTCGATGCGCCCGACCAGGAAGGCACACTCGTCTGGGGCTCCACGCAGCCGCGAGGCCTGCTCGGACACGTCGTCCTGGAGGCCACTCAGTCAGTACTGGAGGTCCACGGCGAGGACGGCTATCTGGCGAGGTGGGTTCAGCACGCCTTTCCCATTGCTGCACTGCAAGACCTCCGTCGGTTGCACCTCCAGCACGACAGGTGTGAACTGCAGCATGCCGTGACCATTTCATAGGACCGTGGAGACGGCGACGTCCCCACACAGGACCGAACGCTCAACTACGGGCCCAGACATCGACATGGCGATCAGGGCCGATGTGCGACGTGCTGGACGAGAGAGATCTGCGCTTACTGGCTCCAGCACGGCGAACTGCCGGTGCGCGACGCCCGCGTGCGGATCATGCCCGACGGTCGCACCCGACTCGCCTGCGGGATATGGCACACCACGCTCTGAGCGGGTCCTTTGAGAGGTTCCACTCGTCTGCGGCCCCGTGGTGGATGTGTGTCGAGCAGCGAGTCCACCAGTTCCTCATGACGCTGGTCATGCAGGCCGACGTATCGTTGTGGGACTCGCTGGTGTTCGAAGGGATTGGCGACGTGGACGTCGAGGCAGTGACCGCGGCTTCCAGCACCGCCGATGTGGTGGCGAGAGGCCGGGCTGCCGATGCGGCATGTCCAGACTGCGGGATGTCAAGCCGCCGACCACACTGAGGGCATGAGAACAATTGTGTCGAGGAGTCCGGCTGGGTCGATCTAGGGTCGGCGCCATGGTCCCCATCAACCTCTTCGACTCCGAGCGCCGCGTCATCGAGGCCGCGGAACGGCTCGCAGCTTCCCTCGGAAGCGATCCGAACCACACCGTGGCCGCAGCGGCGATGGACACGGCCGGCAGGATCCATGAGGCGGTCAACGTCTACCACTTCACCGGCGGACCGTGCGCCGAGCTCGTCGTGCTCGGCGCCGCCGCAGCAGCGGGAGCCGGCCCGCTCGTCACCATCGCTGCCGCGGGAGATCGGGGTCGCGGCCTGATCCCGCCATGCGGCCGCTGCCGCCAAGCGCTCCTCGACCTCCATCCCGACGTCTTCGTCGCCGTACCGACCGACGAGGGACCGGCACTGCGCCCGATCCGGAGGCTTCTGCCGGATACCTACTTCTACCCCGACGCGGATGCGCGTCGAATTGTTCGGTTCAACAAGCGCTACTACGAAGACATTGCTACCGCACGGAAGACCTCCACCATCCGCTATGAAGATCCGATCGCGCCGGGTCCGGCAATCTTCCTCTTCGAGGACGACGAAGCCCCCCGCACGTTGGAGGGCACCGTCACCGGCGTCGAACGCCACCGGCTCGATCGCCTCACCGTCGAACAGGCTCGGCTCGATGGCTTCACGAGCATCGACCAGCTCAAGAAGGGCCTCCAGGGCCACTATCCCGGCCTGCCCTCTGATGCCGAAATCGAATTTGTGACGTTTACGGTCGAAGCGCCTGACGCCGTGGAGTGATGCAGCGTGAATAACTCCATGCCCGCTCGCCGCCGATCGGCTGCTGTTCGGCCGCGCCCGTAACGCTGAATCCGCAGCGTGCCACAGCCGCCGCTGAACTTCCGTACGTGGACGTGCGCCTGTGGCGCGGTACATGACCGCGACATCAATGCGGCATGCAACATCCTGGCCGCCGGGCTGGCGGCGTCTGCCTGTGGAGACGGTGTAAGACCTCAACGGGAGTCCTCCCGGACGGGGCGGTCGTCGGTGAAGCAGGAACCCCAGCGGGCGACCGCTGGAATCCCCGCCTTTAGGCGGGGGAGGAAGTCAAGACCTCGATGAGCTCCTCAGCGAGTTCGGGGTTGGTGTGCCCGCCACGAGCAGGGTGGTGTTGTAGGGCGAGGTCGGCGTGGACCTGGTCGCCCGCCTTGAACCCGTGCACCGCGGGTCCGACGCGGCAGGCGAGGCCCGGGACGTCGCGTCCGTACGTAGGGGGTGGACAAGGTTGCGTGCAGGCTCCGGGTGTCGAGGGGGTACCTCTTCCCGTACGGGTGTCGCGCCGCAGGTGAGGTGTTGGCGCGGTGTCGAGGGCGCGGCGCCCGCTCCGCAGTGTCCGCTTGCACGCCGGTCAGTTCGCCGTCCTGGTGTCCCCTTCGGGCTCGATGCCTAGGAGGGCGAGGGCGTTGTGGATGCCCTGTTCGAGGACTTGGTCGGCGAGCTGCGGGTCGGCGAGGGCTCGTGCGAGCTGGAGTGTGCCGGCCATCATGGCGTAGGAGCTGAGTGCTATGGGGCGGACCGAGAGCGGGTCATGGGGCGCCAGGCGGGCGGCGATGCCGTCGGCGACCACCAGTACGCCCTCGGTGTAGGCCTGTTTGGTCGGGTGTGTGCAGCGCCCTATCTCGTCGAGCAGGGCGGCGGAGGGGCAGCCGACGTCACGGCTGTCACGGTGCCAGGGGGACAGGTACCAGCGCACGATCTGTTCGAGGCCGGCGCGGCCCGGTTCCGCGTGCGCGACGATCGTCGCGTTCTGGGCCTGCAGCTGGTCGGCGATCGTGGTGGCCACCAGGTCGTCCTTGGACGTGAAGTGGGTGTAGAAGGCGCCGTTGGTCAGCCCGGCGTCCTTCATGAGCGCCGTGATGCCCGAGCCGTCGATGCCGTCCTCCTTGAAGCGGCGGCCCGCCGTCTCAATGATCCTCTGCCTGGTGGCCTGCTTGTGCTCTCTCCTGTATCGCACCGCACACTCCTCTGCGCGCCGGGAGGGCTACTCGCCCTCCGTCGGCTCCTCCAATGTATTGTATTGTGAACGTAATTTAATAGCCCTGGATTCCCGCACCTTCACGGCCGGGCCCGGTTGCCACCCCTTCCGTCCCCGCCGCGCTGGACTGCCTGTACTTCGGTCCACTTGCGGTCCCATGGTCGGCCGCGGACTCCGCCCGCCACGGGGACCTCCTTGCGAGCGGGGGTCGCGCATGCTTAGTATTATGGCCATAATGCAATTGGTTCGGCGGCTCGGCGCGGTGGATTCCGAGGCGATCGGAGCGTGCCGGAAGCCGTCTGGGCCACCTCAGGGGTCGAGGAGGTGTCGAGCGATCCGAGCGGATCGTCGGCCTGATCCACGATCCCCCGGCTCGCCTCGTCGCGCGCCGGCCAAGGGCAGCGGCCCCACGGGTCCAGCACGTCTCCCCGTGTGCTGCGTGAGCAGACCCGCCAGAACTGACGGGCACCCGCCAACAAGAGAAGGACGTCATGAGCACATATCTGGCCGACACAGCCGAGAACCTCACCGTGGAGGGGCCCTCCGCTACCTTCACCTACCGGCGCATGGGACCGCAGGGCGGCGTCCCGCTGGTCCTGCTGCAGCGTTTCCGCGCGACCATCGACTGGTGGGACCCGGAGTTCCTGGATTACCTGGCCGCCGACCATGACGTGATCGTGTTCGACAACGTCGGTGTCGGCTACACCACCGGCGAGCCGCGCGACTCCCTCGATGGATTCGCCGACGGCGCCGCCGAGTTCATCGAGGCCCTCGGCCTCGCGCAGGCCGACGTGCTCGGCTGGTCCCTGGGCGGTTTCGTGGCCCAGCGCCTGGCCACGCGTCGCCCGGAGCTGGTGCGGAAGATCATCGTGGCGGGCAGCGGCCCGACGGGCTGGGTGCCCGGTGCGCCGGAGGCGAGCGAAAAGGTCCTGGGCATCATGGCCAAGCCCGACGCCGACCAGGACGACATGCTGTTCCTGTTCTACCCGGAGACGGACGCGGCCCGCGCCTCAGGTCACGAGCACTTCGCCCACGTCGCGACCCGGCTCGCCGCCGGCGGCTCCGCGGTCACCGAGGCGACGGCGCAGGGCATGCTCGCCGCGATCGGCCAGCTCCTGGCAGCTCCCTTCGACGAGGTCAAGGCGGAACTGGAGTCCATCAAGCACCCCGTCCTGTATGCCAACGGCCTGCACGACGTGATGGTCCCCGCCCATGCGTCCTACGTCGCCGTCCAGCACCTGGCCGACGCCACCCTCCTCCTCTACGGCGACGCCGGCCACGCCTTCCTCTTCCAGCACGCCAGGGCCTTCACCAAGCAGGTGGCCGACTTCCTCGCCGCCTGACCACGCCGACCGCGCCGCCGCTCCCGAACCCCGGGCGGCGACCGGTCAACCATCGTGCCAGTGCCGCCTCACAGTTGTGAGGCGGCACTGGCACGACTGCCGGCTGTCATCACCATCGAGTCTGGGCACTCGGTGCGTACCGGTGACATGACGGGATTCTGGATTGTCGGTTCCGAGTAGTGCACCGTCGTGTAGCTGCGGCCCTTGCCGAAGCGGCTGTGATGCCCCCGGACTTGGCCGCAGTAGACCGGCGGCTGTCCGGCAGGGCGGGGAATGCTGAGCGGCAGCCGCCCGCTCGGCTCGATGCGCCTGAGCAGGAACTCGGCGATCGCCCGACCGCCCCGCATCCCCGGGTTGGAGGTCTGGATGATGGCGTCCGCGCCGAGTGCCGAGGCGGGCAGTGTCGAGGGATTGCCCTGGATCAGGACGACGACGAGGGGCCGGTCGGGCTTCTGGAGGGCGTCGAGGAGCGCGATCTGACTCCCGATGAGCTCCAGCGTCACCGTGGAGCGGCCTTCCCCGGTCAGACCGACGGTGTCGCCGACGACCGCGACGACGTAGTCCGCCTGGGACGCGACCGCCACCGCCTCAGCCAGTTCGGCCTCGCCGACCTTGGCGGGCAGGGTCGACCGGATCGGGGATCAGACGGCCGATCTGCGCACCATGACGGTGCTGCGCAGAAGCACGAGTGAACACCACCTCAGTTCGAGGACAGGGCGGACCGGACGTCGATGACGACGGCGCTCACCGCGTCACCGGCCGGGAAGCCTCTGGGCCGGCCCGTGAGCTCGGCACAGCGGAAGCCGTGGATGGTCACGGCTGGTACGAAGGTGTCGTCGCCGCCGCTCGAGGTGAAGTGGTCGGTCGCCAGGGCCGAACGCAGCGGCCGCACACACAGCTCGCTGTCCTCAAGGACCACGGGTGCCGCGCCGTGATGCCGTCCCGGCCGCTCCCGCGCGCACGGAGCGTGAGCCAGTCCACGATGTTCTGTCCGAAGTCGAGGAGAGGGGCGCCGTAAGCGCCACGTCAAGGCCACTGCGGGTACAGGTGGGCGATGCGCTGTACCGGCGGCGCGGGATCGGGGGTGAGGCGGGCGTTGTCGTAGGTGGATGGTGTGGACGCGGCCCTCGTCCTGGAATCCGGGGCGCAGCCAGGCGTCGTCCTCATGTCGGCATCGATGTCCTGACTGCTGTAGAGATCGTCGGCTGTCACCGGTCCGGGGTCGTGCGTCCATGACTTGTCGGTCACGAGCAGCAGCTCGTGGCCGTCGGCGCACGTGAGCCGCTCCTGCCCTGGGGGTGCGCTGTGCTGTGCGCAGCGACGCTCGGCGGAACCCGTGATTCCACCGTTACGTATCTCGTTTGGCCCACCACTTGCACCCTGATGAAAGTACGGTCATACTTCAATAGTCGACGGGTTGTTCAGGGACCTGATCCAAGGGGCTTCCCACTTCCGGGCCTCCTCTGACCGCCGACTCCGGACTGCAGTCGCAGCCGGGAGACCGGGAACCGCTCTGCGCCCACCTGCGAGGAAGCAGAAATGGGCGCACCGTGGCGGTAACCCACACATCGAAGGGCACGACCGTGAACGCACGCGAAACACGCAACGACGGCGACGTGGTGACGTCGTACAAGAACGCGCAGACCCGCACCGTCACCGCTGACGGAGTGACCTTCGCCTACCGCGACCTCGGCCCCCGGACCGGCATGCCGGTCATCTTCATCACCCACCTCGCGGCGGTCCTGGACAACTGGGACCCCCGGGTCGTCGACGGCATCGCCGCCAAGCACCGGGTGATCACGTTCGACCTCAGGGGCGTGGGCGCGTCCAGCGGCGAGACACCGAAGACCATCGAGGAGATGGCCAGGGACTCCGTCACTTTCATCCGGGCGCTGGGGTTCGAGAAGGTGGACGTCCTCAGCTTCTCGATGGGCGCCATGATCGCCCAGGTGATCGCACAGACCGACCCGCAGCTCATCCGCAGGCTGATCCTCGCGGGCACCGGCCCGGCCGGAGGCGAGGGCATCAAGAACGTGACCCGGATCTCGCACTACGACACCCTCCGGGCGCTGCTCACCTTTCAGGACGTGAAGCAGTTCCTCTTCTTCACCCGCACCCCGAACGGGATCCGGGCCGGCAAGGAGTTCCTGGCCCGCCTGAAGGAGCGCACCGCGGACCGGGACAAGGCGATCCGCCTCAAGTCCTACTTCTCCCAGCTCAAGGCCATCCACCGCTGGGGGCTGGCACAGCCGCAGGATCTGTCCGTCATCAAGCAGCCCGTACTCGTCGCCAACGGTGACGACGACCGCATGGTGCCGACGCCGAACTCGCACGACCTGGCCCGGCGACTGCCCAACGCCGAGCTGGTGATCTACCCCGACGGCGGCCACGGCGGCATCTTCCAGTACCACGAGCAGTTCGTGCCGACGGCTCTCGAGTTCTTCGGCCGGCCGTAGGGGCGCGGGGTGATCGGTGCTCGGGCCGAGGACGCTGACTTAGAGCCGTGACGCCCGGCGGGCGTCACGGCTCTCGTCACCTGTTCGACGTAACCGGCCTGCTCATTTCCCGGCTATACGGTCCCGAGGCGGTTGTCGCGCGGACGGCGATGCGGAGAACGGTGTGGTCGACGCCCCGTCCGGGCGCCAGGACCAGGTCCGGGACCTGAGCTGCCGCCCCGGCGTGTCGAATGTGCGGAGCGCCATCCGCGTACGGGCGCAGGAGCGCCGCGTCGGTGTCGCATCCGAGATCGCAGGTGCCCCCGGGGCCACCCCTTCACGCTGACGACGGAGACGCGGGTGCACGGCACCAGCATCCTGGCCCTTGCCGGGTGGTCACCCAGCCGGTACCGGCCGGCAACGCGCCAAGGCGAGGACGTTCTCGACTCCCTGCTCGAGGACCTCGTCGGAGAACTTCCGGTCGGACAGCGCCCGGGACAGCTGCAAAGTCCCCACCGCCATGGCGTAGAGCCCGATGGCCTGACCGCGGGCGGACTGCGGATCCTGCGGATTCAGGCGGGCGGCGAGCTCGTCCACGATGGCTTTGGCGCCGTCCGTGTAGGCGCCCTTGGTCGCCTCCCCGCAGCGGCCGATCTCGTCGAGCAGGGCTGCGGACGGGCAGCCGTCGCCGGGGTTGTCCCGGTGTTCGGGCGACAGATACCAGCGAAGGAAATCCTCGAGTCCCTCGCGGCCGGGCCGCAGCGTGCCGTACTGCTCCACCTGCGCGCGCAGCTGATCGGCGACGACGTGGGCGACGAGGTCGTCCTTGGACTCGAAGTGGGCGTAGAAGGCTCCGTTGGTGAGCCCGGCATCCGACATCAGCGTGGAGATGCCGGAGCCGTCGATGCCGTCCTGCTTGAACCGGTGGCCGGCGGTCTCGATGATCCGCTGCCGCGTCACCTGCTTGTGCTCCTTGGTGTAGCGCGCCACAGGGTTCCTCCCTCATCTTTGCCGGACCATTGCCTCTCATCCTAATCTATGGTCTGACGTGCGTAATATTACGGTCGATAGATGATCTTGTGAGGGGCCCTCGTCGCAGAGTCGTCATGGGGAGTGGGCCGAGTCCACGTCCGGTGCGGCGAGTCCGGATTCCGGGCCGTGGGGCGGGACCTCATCGTCATCACCGGCACACGGCCGGCGTCGCGAGCGCCTGCTCACGGCTGCCTGGCGGTGCCGTGTGTACGCCGAAGCGCCCGAGGGAGGCGACTCCCCCGGGCGCTGGGTGTCGGTCAGGCGGTGTGGGTGGGGTAGTCGGGGTAGCCGGCCGCGCCGCCGCCGCAGAAGGTCGCGGGGTCGGGGGTGTTCAGGGGTGCGCCCGCGCGTATGTGCTCGACCAGGTCGGGGTTGGCGAGTGCCATCGAGCCCACCCGTAGAAGTCGATGACCTGGGCGTTACGGTCGGGTGCACCGGCGGATTTTGCGAAGCCGTTCATCCACGAGTTGGTCCGCTCCACCACCCACCTCTTGCCGATCTGGATCGGGGCGGGCATGTCCTTGCAGGCGATCTGGGCGTCGAAGCCGATCTCGTCGAGCAACTCGCGGGTGCGTTTGCTGTCATACCCGCGACCGATACCGGTCCCCAACACAGCCGATGGTATGACGTGCATAATTTTATGTTCCAGGGCGACATGCTTGCTCGTCCCGCCGAGCATCCGCCGCGGCGGCATGGCTCGTTGCCAGTGGGCCTCGGAAGGTGCGCCGATAGGCCAGTGGTGTGACGCCGATAGCGGCGTGCAGGTGTTCGCGCAGCGAGGTGCCGCCGGCGAAGCCGACCTGGCCGGCGATCTCGTCGACCGGCAGGTCGGTGGATTCCAGCAACTGCCGGGCCCGGTCGACGCGTTGCTGGATGAGCCAGCGTCCGGGGCTCAAGCCGACTTCTTCTTTGAAGCGGCGGGCGAAGGTGCGCTGGCTCATGTTCGACTGCTCTGCAAGGTCGCTCAGCGTCAGCGGCTTGTGCAGGTTCTGCAGCGCCCACTGCCGGGCGGCGGACGTGTCGTTCGCCGTTGCGTCGGGGACCGGGTGTTCGATGTACTGCGCCTGGCCTCCGTCGCGCCACGGGGGGACGACGCAGGTGCGGGCCACACGGTTGGCGATCTCGCTGCCGTGGTCCTTGCGGACAAGGTGCAGGCAGACATCGATGCCGGCAGCGGCACCGGCCGAGGTCAGCACGTCGCCTTCGTCGACGAACAGGACGTTCGGGTCGAGTTCCACCTGCGGGTACCACTCCCGGAAGAGGCCCGTGGCGTGCCAGTGCGTGGTGGCCCGGTGCCCGTCGAGGAGCCCCGCCGCGGCCAGCACGAAGGCGCCGGTGCAGGTCGACACGATCCGGGTGCCGGGGGCCACGTACGCGAGGACTTGCGCCAGGTCGACCGACGTCTGACGGCGGGGGTTGCCGGTGTGGAACGGCGCGATGATGACGGTGTCGGCGGTGCGCAACGCCTCCGGGCCATGATCGACGCTGATGGAGAAGTCCGCGTTGGTGCGCACCGGGTGACCGTCGATGGTGCAGGTCACGACCTCGTAGCGGCCGTCCGCGGCGCCGAAGACGCGGTGGGGAATGCCCAGGTCGAACGGGTACACCCCGTGCGAGGCGAGGACAACGACGCGGTGCACCTTGATCACGGCAGGATCCCGTCGAAAATTGGCGATCACGCCATTGTAGGGGCCTGTGACGGCGGCCAGGCTGGGCCCATGACGGACACCGAAACCATGCGAGCCATCAGCCAGGACACCTACGGCGCCCCCGACGTGCTGCAGGAATCCCTGCTGCCCAAACCGGCGCCAGGGGTAAGCGAGATCCTGGTCGCCGTCCACGCGGCCGGGGTCAACCCGACCGACTGGGGGAACCGTGCCCAGTCCGCGACCATCGCCCGGATGCCGCTGGTGCTCGGCTGGGACGTCTCCGGCGTCGTCGAGGCCGTCGGCGTGGGCGTCACGCTGTTCAAGCCCGGCGACGAGGTCTTCGGCATGCTGCCCTACCCGGGCGGAGTCGGCTCGCACGCCGAGTACGTGACCGGGCCGGCCCGCGTCTTCACGCACAAGCCCGCCGGCATCGACCACGTCCAGGCGGGTGCGCTGCCGCTGGCCGCGCTGACCGCCTACCAGGCACTGGTCGACACCGCCGGCGTCCGGGCCGGGCAGCGAGTCCTGATCCACGCGGCGGCCGGCGGCGTCGGTCACCTCGCCGTCCAGATCGCCAAGGACCGCGGCGCGTACGTGATCGGAACCGCCAGCGCCGCCAAACACGACTTCCTGCGATCCCTCGGTGCCGACGAGGTCATCGACTACCACAGCGTCGACTTCACCGAGGTGCTCAGCGACATCGACGTGGTCCTCGACCCGATCTCCCGTGACTCCGCCGCCCGCGCCCGATCCGTGGCCGTGCTGCGCCCGGGCGGCACCCTCGTCTCGATCCTTCCGGTACCCGTCGACGCCGGCGAACTGGCGGCGATCGCCGAGCGGGGGATCCGCTACGAGTCGCTGCTGGTCGAGGCCGACCACGCCGGCATGCAGGCCATCGCCGCCCTCGTCGAGACCGGCGCACTGCGCGCCCACGTCGACGCCACCTTCCCGCTCGCCGAGGCCGCGAAGGCGCACACGCTCGGCGAGACCGGCCGCACCACCGGCAAGATCGTGCTGACTGTCCGAGACAGCAAGGCACAACTTGCCAAGCAACTGCTGCATGACGTGTTCGTCCTCGGCGACACGGCCATCGTCGATCGGGTCGTGCGGCCCGATTTTTACATCCAGCACAACCCCCTGGCGCCCGACGGAGCCGACGCCCTCAAGTACTTCAGCGGCGCCATGCGACAGCAGTTCCCGCAGGCCGCCTTCGAGCCACGACGGATCATCACCGAAGGTGATCTGGTGCTGCTGCACTCCCGCTACGTCATGGTGCCGGGCACCGAGGGTCTGGCCGTGTTCGACCTGTTCCGCTTCCAGGACGGCAAGATCGCCGAGCACTGGGACGTCATTCAGGAAGTGCCGGCCAGCACTGCCAACGGCAACGACATGTTCGCCACGCTCAGCGAGCCGCGGACCGACGCGGTCGGGCAGCGCTGGTTCACCGCCTACCACAAGGAACTGGTCACCGCGTTCGTCGACCAACTGCTGGTCCGCAAGGACCTGACCGCCATCGACGCCTACGTCGGCGCCGACTACCACGAACACAGCCCGAGCATCTCCGACGGCGCGGCCGGCCTCAAGGCCGACCTGGGCAGCTACTTCGACAAGTTCCCGCAGTCGAGTGTCACACCGAAACGCGTCATCGCCGAAGGCGACCTGGTCGCCGTGCACAGCCACTACGTCGACACGCCGGGCGAGCGTGGCCGGTCGGTCATCGACCTCTTCCGGGTCCGCGATGCCAGGATCGTCGAGCACTGGAACTCCGAACAGGCCGTGCCCGAGACCGCCGCCAACGACAACACGATGTTCTGACAGCCGCCGGGGGCGGGGCGAATCGTGTCCAGCCCCCACAAGAGCGACCGGCATCAGGCCAGCAGCGCGGCGATCCCCGAACCGTCGATCCCGTCGCTCTTGAACCGACGCCCAGCCGACTCGATGATCCGCTGCCGCGTCACCTGCTTGTGCTCCTTGGTGTAGCGCGCCACAGGGTTCCTCCCTAACTTTGCCGGACCATTGCCTCGTGTCCCATCCTCATCTATGGTCTGACGTACGTAATATTATGGTCGGCAGCGGATTAGGGCGCCTGGGCCTCGCCGAGTTCGTCGAGAGCTACGTCTTTTGGGAGCATCGCGACGGGCGCGGCGACGGCTGCACCATCGCGGCCCTCAGCGGCGATGCCGCACGTCAGCCGACAGGCATCAAGACGGAGTTCGCGGCCGGGATCGAGCAGTTGCTGACGGCCCTTCAGGCCCCAGGCGACAAGCCGGGGGATGCGGACCAGCGGGCGGCCCGCACCACGCTGAGCGACATGCTCGCTCATTCGGTCGGCGCGGTCATGCCGTCGCGGGCATGCCCGGACGGTTCTCCGCTGGCGGACGAAACCCTCGATGTCTGCCGCAAGGAGATTCTCGCCTCGCTGGCGCACGACAACAGCGGCCAGCCGGCGGCACGCAGCCCGGAAGCCTGACCGCAGCCGACCGGCGCAGGGCCGACCACCCGAGGGCCAGACGCTGACGCAAAAGCCTGCGATTTTAAGCCGCTGGAGCGGCATTACAGCAGAATCCCGCTCAAAGGAGGGTCTGGCACCGCTGCCGAGAGCTGTTCATGTGCCGTCGACGAAGTCACGGCACCGGACGCGAGAACGGTCGACTCGCACGTCACGACCGTGTGCGGTGGGGCATCGTCCATCGCGTTTTTCGTGTTCGGACCACGGCGGGTGCGGCGGGGCCCTCCGGTCGGGAGCCGGCGGCCGGGCTGCCGTTGAAGCGTGCCCGGCCGCTATGGGAACCCTGGTGGGTGGGGGATGGAACCCCCTCTGGGGGATCGCGGCGCCTACGGGCGCCCTGTCGGGCGCTGCGGTCAGTCGTGGGCGCGATCGTGGGCGATCAGAGGGCTTCGCTGACCCGGCCGATGTACTCGCCCAGCTGGTACTCGACGTCGAGGCCCTTTTCGGCGGCCAGGGCGCCGAGCCCGACCGCCCGCGCGGCGAATCCTGGCTGCGTCAGGGTGCTCGCGAACTCGCCGAAGGCGGCGACCAGGTGGGCGTCCGGCGGCAGTGTCGCCCGGTTGACCTGGGACTTCGCGGTCGCCAGTGCCTGCCGGTCGAAGGAGGCGAGACGGGCGACGGTCGCGTCGACGAAGGCGTCGAGTTCCGCGTCGGGCAGGGTCCGGGTGACCCATCCCCAGCGCTCGGCCAGGTCGGCGTCGTAGTCGGCACTGGTCAGGATCGCCTCCAGCGCGCGGTCGCGGCCGATGGAGCGCGGAAGCCGCTCGCCGCCGCCTCCGCCGGGGACGAGGCCGAGGCCGACCTCGGGCTGGCCGAAGAACGCCTTCTCGCGGCTGGCGTAGCGCAGGTCGCAGGCGAGGGCCAGTTCGTTGCCGGCGCCCCGGGTACGGCCCCGGATGGCCGCGATGCTGACGAACGGAGCCTTGCTCAGTCGCAGGACCATGTCGGTCCAGAGCGGGTTGTCGTCCTCGTGCTCGGGCAAAGGAAGGTCGGCGGCCGCGGCGGCGTCGAAGTGGTTGATGAAGAAGTCGGGAAGTTCGCTGGCGAAGACGACGACCTGGATGTCCGGGTCGTTCTCCAGCTCCGAGACGATCTTGTGCAACGTCACGATCGACTCGGGAACCACCAGGTTCACGGGAGGATTCGAGAACGTGATCCTGGCGGTCCGCGGAGTCGTCCGCTCGAGGCGGATCGTGCTGGGCTGGCTCATGGCGTGGTTTCCATTTCCTGAGGCGTTGGGCTTGCGTGGCCGTGATCGCGTCCGGCGACCACAGGGCTGTTGCGCCTGGTGGGGCGCGGGTGTCGCCGACGTGTCACTCGGGCTGCATCGGCTGGGCTGGCCCGCCTGCACCTGAGCGGCATGGTGTGGGCTCCGTTCGTCCGAGCCGATGGCGAGCCACCGCTCGTTCCCCACCATTTATCTTACGACCATAATACAATAGGTCGAGAAGCGCTCGCAGGCAACACCCGACACGCCGGGAACCATCGCCGGCCGTTGAGCACGTTTGGCCGACCGAAGAATCGCAGATGGGTGTAGCTCGTCGTCTTGAGGGAGGATGGCTCGGGGCTGCCACCTGCCTGGTCGAGATGGGGAAAAGTGGTGACGCTCGCGCGTGTGTGTCGAGATGATGGGCGCCGTGATGGATCGGATGCCTCTGGAATCTGAACTTGTGTCGTTCATGCGCGAGTACGAGTCGGCGAACAACAGCCACGACATCGAGCGTGTCGTGCCGTTCATTGCCGAGGACGCCAACTACTGGTTCTCAGACGGCTCGTATCGAGGTATCGAGGAGATCCGGTCCGCGATCGAGAAGACATTCTCGACCATCCTCGACGAGGTGTATGAGGTCCGGGACCTGGAGTGGCCCGTGCTCACCACCGGTGTGGCGGTGTGCCGCTATCGGTTCGCCTGGACCGGCGTAGTCGAAGGCCAGCCACGGTCCGGTCAGGGGCGGGGCACCAACGTCATCGTGCGGCGGGACAGAGTGTGCTCTCGGGCGAAGTGCAACACCCCGTAGGCGTCGAAGTCGCGGTTGTCGATGAGGGCGCGGAGCCTGAGTACGGCTTCGGCGCCGGTCAGGCCTCAGTGGCTGCCGGTGATGTCGAGGCGGTCGCCGATCAAGTGGCGGCAGGCTCCTTCGATCGGGCCGGTGGCGATGGGCCCAGCCCGCGGTGAGCGCGGTG
Organism: Streptomyces sp. NPDC087859; assembly: GCF_044742595.1. Classification (NCBI taxonomy): domain Bacteria; kingdom Bacillati; phylum Actinomycetota; class Actinomycetes; order Kitasatosporales; family Streptomycetaceae; genus Streptomyces; species Streptomyces sp. NPDC087859. The sequence continues at coordinate 444,954 of NZ_JBIUUU010000005.1, forward strand.
TCGTAGCCGAGGTGGTGGAGGTGGCCGGTGAGTAGCGGCGCAGACGTCGACTCCCTCACGCCGGGTTCCACGCAGCCCTGTCCGATCGGCCTGAGCGGTGATCTCAGTCGCGGCGCGGACGGCCTGGCCGTGGAGGATCGTGGTGAGGTGGCCGGCGACCCAGGCTTCGGCTTCGGGCGTGCCCGCCTTGCGGAAGCAGTGTGCCGCGCCCCAGAGGTACTCGAGCACGTGGACGAAGTCGAGCAGGACGTGCACCTTGAGGTGGCGCCGGCCGGCTCCGGCCTGGATCAACTCGAACTGGTGGCGGGCTCCGTCGACGACGAGCTGCTCGGCCTGTCATTTGCCCAGGATCTTCCCGCAGTTGCGGTCGACCGCCTCTTTGGCCTGGTCGTAGGAGCCGCGGACGCCTTCGAGGACGGCGAGGCGGCGCAGGCCGTGGGAGTGCAGGTGCGCGGGCAGCGAGAGTTCCCCGTCGGCCGGGTGCACACTGGTCAGTCCCTTGCCCCGCCAGACGCACCGCGTCACGGTGACCGTGCCGAACACACAGGCCAGCAGACGGGAGTGACCCACCTCGCGATACGGGCGGACCTGCCCGTCCGCACCACGGACGGGCAGGTCTTCTGCCTGCCGAATCTGTTCCCGCTCCCGCTTCTCCCGCAGATCGAGATGGCCCTGGAAGAGCAGCCGCAGCAGTTCACGGCCTTGAAGCCCGACAAGGTCTTCGAGTTCGTGATGGGACAACGCGGCCGACTCCGGGCCGGCCAACGCGCCTTTCAGGCGGTCGAGGGCCCTTGTCGCGGCAGTGAACGGATCGATGGCATCGCAGGCGTCGTAGGGTTCCACCGGCTCTTCTTTCTGCGGCTTCGGTTTGGTGTGGTACCTCCGAAGTTGGAGAGAAGAGCCTTCATCGTTCCGCGAGTTCGCCGATTCCCCGCCTGAGCGGGGGCGAACCGGCCGGGCTGGTCCTCGATCAGCCAGCCCCGTTCCACCAGCCGTTTCAGTTTCCCCCGCGTCCCCTCCATGATGTGAGCGAGCGTGCCTGCCAGTTGGAACGGGGCGGGCGATGGGCCAAGGGAAGTCCGCAGAGACCTTCAACCCGGCGGGGTCCTGGCTCATCACAGCCGACCTCAGCCAGTTCCTCGTGCTCGAATCGGGCGATCTGATCAACACCGGGACGCCTCCGGGCGTTGGGATGGGCCTCGTCCCGCCGGTGTGGCTTCAGCCGGGTGACGTGATGGAGCTCGGCATCCAGGGCCTCGGCACCCAGCGTCAGGCGGTCATCGGGCCCAGGCCGACGAGCGTTCGGTGACGATCAGTTGTTGAGCAGTTGTCGTGCCACGTCGGCATCCGTGATCAGGACGTTGATCCAGGCGCCGCGTGCCGCGCCGCGGATCGCGGCCACTTTGTCTATGCCGCCCGCCACGCCGATGCGTCGTTCCACGGCCCGCAGTTGGTCCGGGTCGATGCCGATGAGCCGGTCGTTGAACGATGCGTCGACGGGGTTCCCTTCGATGTCGAAGTAGCGGGCGCACACGTCGCCCACCGCTCCGAGTTCCTTGAGCTGCCGCTGGTCCTCGGGGGTGACGGCGTTGCCCGAGCGGCGCAGGAGGGGTGAGGGCTCCAGGCTCCCGATGCCGAGGAGAGCGAGCGTGAGCCTTGACCACGCCCGCATGGCCTCGGCCATCTCCGGCTCCCGCGCGAGCAGGTCCCGGAGTTCACGGCTGCCCACCAGTGCGGCGGAGGGTGCGAAGACCGGCCGCGCCCCGGTGAGCTCGGCCAGCCGGCTGGTCAGGCGGGTGGCGTGGAGCTGGACCTCGGGGCTGCCGGAACCGCCGACGAGCTGCACGACTTCGTGCGCTACGGACGGGGTCTTCGCCCGCATCACCTTGACCGCTTCCAGCAGGGTGGCGCTCCAGGAGGAGACGCCGATGACGTCGCCGCCCTTGAGTGTGGCGTCGAGATAGGTGGCCGTCGCTGCCGCGAGCGCTGGGATGACGTCGATCCCTGCTCCTTCCACCTCGACCACCACGGCGTCGCGCAGGCTGTACCGCTCGACGAGGGCTTCTTCGAGTTCGGCGTGCACTCCCTCGGGGGATACGACGACGGTGCGGACCACACCACGATCGGCCGCTTCCTTCAGGAGCCGGGAGACGCGCGGCTGGGACATGTGGAGGTGCGCCGCGATCTCGGGCTGTCTGACTCCGCGCTCGTGGTACATCCGGGCCACCTTCACCAGCAGCCGCATGTGGTCCGGGCTGGGAGTGGACGACGCTGCCGTCACCGATCCGATCCTCCGTCCTCGTCCGCACCGGTCCTCAGGCCGATCGCCAGGGGTTGCGCATCACCCTATCGGTCGGGCCTGCGGCCACCGCCCATGTGGTCACGACGTCCGTGGCACGCCACCTGTCCCTAGCTCGCGGGCGGCTGCGAGACGCCGGTGCCAACGTGCTACAGCGCTGCCGCGGCGTGTGCTGTCCCAGGCGGGCGTGAAGGTCCGGAGGTCGCTGTCGGCACGTTCCTCCAGCTCATAGGTGGTCCACAGGCCGAGGCGGAGGCCCGCGAGGTGTGCGGCTCCCGCGGCGGACAGCTCGTGATGCCCGCTGCGGGTGACGGTGATGCCGGAGACGTCGGCCTGCAGCTGCATGAGTGCGTCGCTGCGGCTGAGGCCGCCGTCGGCGACGATGTGGCGCAGGCCGGGTAGTGCGGCGAGAACGTCGGCCACTTGGAGCGCGACCGATTCCAGTGCCGCGCGGGCGAGTTGGGCGCGGCCCGTGCCCAGGTCGAATCCGGCGAGTACGGGGACGGCGTTCGCGTCCCACCAGGGCGCTCCGATACCGCCGAAGGCCGGTACGAGGGTGACGTCACCGGCGTCGGCGTCGGCCGCGAGGCGGATGAGCTCGACCGGCGTGGTGCCGAGCAGGTCGGCCAGCCAGGTCAGCGAACGCCCGGTGGAGCGGATGTTCGCTTCGCGTGCGTACGCCGGCAGGCCCATAGACCAGGCGATGGTGCTGCACACCTGCTCCGTCGGTTCCGGGTCCTGTGTCACCACCATGACGGAGGACCCGGTGCCGTAGGTGACCTTCACCGTGCCCGGTCGCCATCCGGCGTGGGCGAACAGTGCGGCGTGCGAGTCACCCATCACCGCCGACACCGGGGTGCCGTTGAGCAGGGGTGCCGGTCCGCACAGCGTCCCGAAGGGCCCGGTGGACGGGACGATCCGGCTCAGGGCGGGCCGCGGGACGTCGAACAGCCGGAGCAGGTCGTCGTCCCAGTCGCCGGCCGTGAGGTTGACCAGCTGGGTGCGCGACGCGTTGCCGATCTCGGTGACCGGCTCGCCCGTCAACGCTTGCAGCAGGTAGGCGTCCACGGTGCCCAGGCGCAGGGCTCCCGAGCGGCTGCGGGTACGGGAGGGGTCGTGCTCGTCGAGGAGGGCGGCCATCTTCAGGGCGGAGAACATCGGGTCGAGCGGGAGCCCCGTACGGCGGCGGATCTCCTTGCTCTTCCCCGCGCGGACCAGGAGCGCGGCCCGCTCCGATCCGCGCTGGTCCTGCCAGCTGACCAGGGGCGCGACGGGCCGACCGGTCGCCGCGTCCCACAGCACAACAGACTCACGTTGGGTGCTCAGGGCCACGCCGGCCACTGTGCGCGGGTCGGTGTCCTGGACGCAGTGAGCGGCCGCCGTGCGCACGCTGTCCAGCAGCGCCTCGGCGTCCTGTTCCACCAGGCCGGGGCCGGGATGGGATTGGGCCAGGGGAACCTGAGCCCGGGCGACCACCTCACCGGAGGTGTCCATCAGCAGGGCCTTGGTGGAGCTGGTGCCCTGGTCGATCGCGAGCACGTGCGGCTTCTTCACGGCCGGCCCAGGGCTTTGCGGGCGGCGGCGGCGACACCCTGGGCGTTCAGACCGAAGTGGTCCAGCAGGAAGGACGTGCTGCCGGTCGGGGCGAAGGAGGGTACGCCCAGCATGCGCACGGGGACGGGATGATGCTCGGCCACCACCTTGGCCACGGCGGCGCCCAGTCCGCCCGACACCAGTCCCTCCTCGGCGGTGACGATGGCGCGGGTCTGCCGGGCGGCGGACACAACTGCGGACACGTCAAGCGGTTCGACGAACATCATGTTCAGCACGCGGGCGGAGATGCCGTCCTGCGCGAGGAGGTCGGCGGCGTTCAGGGCGCGGGAGACCAGCGTGCCCACCGCGATGAGGGTGACGTCGGTGCCATCGGCCAGACGGACGGCACGGCCCATCTCGAAGGGCGCGTCGTCGGGGGTGACGGCGGGCACCTTGAACCGTGGCACACGCAGATAGGTTGGTTCGGCCGAGGCCGCGGCCCAGCGTACGGCGGCGCGGGTCTGGGCCGGGTCCGCGGGCACGATGATCTTCAGGCCGGGCACCGCGCGCATCCAGGACAGATCCTCGATGGAGTGGTGGGTGGGCCCGAGTTCTCCGTACGCCATGCCGGGGCTCTGGCCGCACAGCACGACGTGGCGGTGGGTGTAGGCGATGTCGGCCTTGATCTGCTCCAGGGCACGGCCGGTCAGGAAGGGCGCCGCGGCGGAGACGAACGGGATGAACCCGGCGTTGGCCAGGCCGGCCGACACGCCGACCATGTCCTGCTCGGCGATGCCGACGTTGATGAGCCGGTCGGGGAACTCCTCGCGGAACTTCACCAGATTGCTGGAGCCCACCGAGTCGTTGCACACCGCGACGATCCGCTCGTCGGCGCGGGCCAGCGCGATGAGTTCGTCGGCGAAGTCTGCCCGGCAGTCGAAGGTGGGGGCCTGGGTGGCCAGGGTGCTCATCGGTTCAGCTCCTCGAGCGCGAGACGGACCTGTTCGTCGGTGGGCACCTTGTGGTGCCATTCGACGCGGTCTTCCATGAACGACACGCCCCTGCCCTTGACGGTGTCGGCGATCACCGCGACCGGGCGTCCCGTGGTCGATGGCGCGTACGCCTCCTTGATCGCCCGATGGTCGTGGCCGTCGATCACGCGGACCTCCCACCCGAAGCTCGCCCACTTGGCGTCCAGCGGCTCAACGGCCGTGGTGTCCTCGGTACGGGCGCCCTGCTGCAGCCGGTTGCGGTCGACCACAGCCGTGATGTTGGCCAGCTCGTAGTGGGCTGCGGTCATGGCGGCTTCCCAGTTGCTGCCCTCCTGCATCTCCCCGTCGCCCAGCACGACGATGGTGCGCCACGGCTCATCACGCAGTTTCGCCCCGAGTGCGCAGCCGGTGGCGACGGGGAAGCCATGCCCGAGCGGGCCCGTGTTGGTCTCCACGCCGGGCACCTTCAGCCGGGCGGGGTGGCCGTTGAGCGGGGACAGCGGCGCCATGAACTCGCGAAGCCGCTGGCGCGGGAAGAAGCCGCAGGAGGCCAGCGTCGAGTACAGGGCCGCGGCGCAGTGCCCTTTGCTGAGCACGAAGCGGTCGCGCTGCGGATGGTCCGGCTCGTCCGGATGCAGCCGCAAGGCGCCCCACAGCGCGGTGACCATCAGGTCGGTGACCGACAGGTCACCGCCCACGTGACCCATGCCGGCTGACTGGATGGTGGTGAGGATGTCGCGTCGGACGGCGGTGGAGAGCTCGGCGAGTTCCGCGGCGGCCTCGGCCGGTGAGGCGCTGCGCAGGCGGGCGCTGCGCTGTTCGTACTCCCGGACGGTGGCCTCGTCGGCTTGCAGGGGAGCGGGAGTCTCCACGAGGGCGGTGGTCACGCGGACTCACTCTCTGCGAGGGCACGGAACAGTGCCCGCTTGGCGATGCGCTGCGCCCCCAGGGCGTCCTGCGCCGTCTGGGCGGCGCGCAGCTCACTCCGGTCGAGGTAGCCGAGCGCCTGATGGAAGGCGCGCATGGTCCTGATCCCGGTGCGGGCGGCCTCGACCGGGTCCTCGCGGAAGGGGAACTGGTCCAGTTGCCAGACGCCCTGCCAGCCGGCGTCGTCGAGTGCGAAGAAGAACTCGAAGGTCTCCAGCAGATGCACCGAGCCGACGACCATGTCGTCGTCCCAGCCACGGAAGTTGTCGTTGACGTCGATCGCGAACAGCTTGTCGCGGGAGATCGCCATCCGCGCCGCCTCGGCCGGGGTCTCACCGCCGTACAGGGAGTGCCCGAAGTCCAGCAGCACGCCGACGTTGTCCACCCCCATGTCCTGGATCGCCAGCAGGGTGCGGGCGACCGAGGAGAAGACCATCCGGTTGCGCGGCTCGCGCGGCTTGTACTCGATCGCGAACTTCAGATCGGGGAAGTCTTGGGCGAGTTCGCGCAGAGCATCGACCGACTTGGCCCACAGGTCGGTGTAGTCGGCCTGGAACGGATAGTCGTAGCCGTCCTGCCCGGGCCACACCTTGACATAGTCCACGCCGAGCTCGCGCCCGACCTCCGCGGAGGCGGCGACCAGGTCGACGGCCTGGCGGCGCACGGCCGGGTCGGGGTTGGTGAAGCCGCCCTTGGCGAACTTCCCGGTGTAGAACTCCGGCGTCACGGCAATGGCCCGCAGGTTCTGCTCGGCGAGGGCGGCGCGGACCTCGGCGGTGCTGATGTCGCCGGGCGGGAACGGCCAGTTGAGGTCGAGGACGGACAGGTCACCGACGGCTCCGGCGAGCTTGATCGCATCGAGGATGGTGCGCGGTTCGCCGTATCCGTCCGTGGCGTAGCGGTCGACGTAGGTGGCGAAGTGCCAGACACCGGCGCCGTAGACCGGCTCTCCCGGTGCTTGAATGTCTATGCGTTGCTGATTCGACATGCAGCCAACGTATGAGCGAGGTTCGAGCTCGTCAATCCCTTGTGGCTGCTGAGGGTTCGCGGTGTGGTTGCGGGGGATCGGGGACGTGCGCCTGGTCGGAGGCATGCCGAGGGCCGCCCGGTCGCCGACGCGGTCGGTCCTGAACGGGCGCGATCGCGCGCGCGGAAGCAACGTGGGATGCGCCGGCTGTGCTGTGGGGTGGGCGGTTGTAGAGCAGTCGGGCCAGTGGACTGGCGGATTACACGGCTGTGTTACCAGAACGATGGAGCGAATGGCCGGCAGGTCGGCGACGAGCCTTGCCAGAGGCGTGCGGTAAGTCAGGCCGCTGATGTTGATCGCTCCACTCGGCGCGGTGGGGGAGTTCAGGTAGGCGGGGACGGCGACACAGTTGACGCCGGGTTCGTTCTCCTGGTCGTCGGTGGCGTACCCCTGCTCGCGGATGCGTGCCAGCTCGGCGTGCAGCTCCGCCATGGTGCCGATGGAGTGCTCGGTACCGGCGATCTCCGGATAGAGGCGGACGAGCCACGGCGGTGCCGCGTACGTGGGGGTGCCGAGGATGACGCCGATTCCGCGCTCGTGGGCACCGTCGAGCGTCGGCTGCAGCCAGGACCCGGATGACGGAGAAGCGTGCCTCGGCCATCAGGTCGAGATCCGTCTTCCTCAGCTCGGCGGGGTGGTATTCGGGGTAGTAGGCCGCGCCGAACAGCACGCGTGCCGACGCGATTCCCGGCCCGGGTGTCATCGGCCCTCCACTGCACGCAGGCGGACAGCGAGGTACGGCCGACCGGGCAGGGGCACGGTGCAGGTGCCCTCGTAGAGGTCGGGGAGTTCGGTGATGGTCATGTTCCAGGTGTCGATGATGTCGGCCCGGAAGCGGCTTCCCTGGGGAAGATGGAAGGTGCGCAGGCGCGGCTGCATGATGCCGCAGTAGGCCAGGTAGTAGCGCCCCTCTACGCCACCCACCGGGACGTCGAAGTCGGACGGCAGCGGATCGATGCCCGCCGCGTCCGACGGGATGTCCTCCATGATGGTCCGCAGGAACTCCAGCCGGGGCGTGCTCTCGCCCTTGAGGACTCCGCCCTTCGCCCACCACAGCACGTCGTCGTCCGCCAGGAAGCACTCGCCGTGGGTGACATATCCGCCGCGGACGGCGCCCTCCCAGCAGCGGCGCACCATCTCCTGAGGGGCGAGGTTGCCCCAGCCCCACTCGATGTCCCCCTCGTAGCCCAGCTCGTCGACGGCGACGGGTTTGCCCCAGCGCTCGCGCCATTCGCGGGTGCCCTCGGGCGTGCGCTGGATGCTGGCGTGCGTGACCCAGTCGACGTCGTTGTCCCACAGCTCCACCCAGTTGTGCACGCTCATCAGGTGGCCGTGCGGGTCGTGGCCGCTGATCACCGCGGCGATCCGGTGCCAGTCGTCGGTCGACTTGGACCACACCAGGTCGTATTCATTGGCCAGGGACCACCACACGTTGGGGTAGGCGGCGAGCCGGGCGACCACGTAGCGCAGGTAGCGGTCGTCCGCGGCCGGGGACATGGTGGAGAAGCCCCAGCGGTCGTACGGATGGAAGAGGATGAGGTCGGCCTGGATACCGAGGGCGCCGAGCCGGGCGATCTGCTGCTCCAGGTGCTGGAAGTACGCGGGGTTGGGCCGCTGGAAGTCCCAGCCCTCCTCGACGGAACCTGCGAAGGGGTAGAGGGGCGGCTCGGTCTCGTTGTGGACGAACCACTTCGGGAAGACGCACATCCTGACCTTGTTGAACGGGCTGCCCGCGAGCGTGGCGAGGGTCTGCTTCTCCAGCTCCGCACCCTGGTGGGTCCAGGCGTACAGGGTGGTGCCCAGCGGGAGGAAGCGCGTGCCGTCGGCGTGCTGGAAGTGGGCGCCCGCATGGACGCGGACCGGGCCGTGGTCGCCGGGGCCGGCCGGGCCGCAGTGGAAGGTGCCGGTGACCGAGTCCAGGGAACGGGCGTTGCTGGTCGTCCGGAACGACCACTCACCCTCCGCGTCCGGGAGGAACCGGACGCGGTACACGCCTTCGCCGTCGTAGAAGCCGTGCGCCGTCACCGAGCGGTCGCCGTTGCGGAATTCGGCCCGCAGCGTGACGTCGGTGAAGGGGTTGCCGTGCGCCGGGCCGTGCAGTTCCAGCTCGAAGGTCTGCCACAGGGTGCCGTGCGGCGCGGCAACCAGTTGGGCGCTGCCGGAAGGTACGTCTTCAGACTCGTAGTCCGCGACCGGGATGATCTCCTCGTCGCGGGGCGAAGCCGCCTCATCGTCCGGTTCTTCGAGAGTGGCCAGTTCGGCGTAGAGGGCGTCGCGGGCCGCGGGGTCGATCCTGATCCCCTCCAGCATCGTGGTCACCTGCGCGAGCGTGCCGTACCACATTTGGGCACTCTCGATCTCCTTGTCGAGATGCGGCGCGTACTTGCGGACCACCGCCTGGGCCTGCTTGTTGCGCAGTACCTCACCTAGAACGGACGAGGGGCCGTAAGGCATGACAGACTCCATTGATCGATCGGACATTCGGGTACAAGCGGGCCACGGCTCGCAGACGAGCGGCGAGAAGAGCGGCCGCACATGCCCTCGCCAGCGAGGCACGCGCGCCGAACTCGGTGATCAGGAAACTGCTGAGCTCGGTCCCGAGAGCGTTGCCGGCGGTGACCGCGTTGATCGTGCGGCGGTGCCGGCCTACACGGTGCGCCCCCGAGAGTCGCTCGTCAGCACCCTCGTAGGCTCGGGCAGGAAGGCCTGTCGGGAGCCGCCCCCTCAACGGTTCCCGGCGCGGAGTAGAGGACGTCCCGCGCCGGCGTTGGCCTGCACTGCGCGGCGGTGTCCCAGCTGGCCTCAGACTGACGTGCCGCAACCGGACGCTTCTTGTGCGCGGGACCGGGTGGAGGCGCAAGGGGATGTCTAGTGGACGACGACGCGCACCCGGCCGAGGTTCGCCACCTGGGCGAAGGGGGTTGCGGTGTCGCTTTGCCGTTGCGCCGTCACTCTCAGCACCGGGAAGTACGTGCCTGGCTTGGTGTAGGTGAACGTCTGGCTCAGCTCGACGGTTCGGCGAGGTGGCCCGAAGGACTTGGGTGTGAAGGTGCCGGTGCCGGCGAAGTCCCATTCCGTCGTCACAATGCGGCCGGCGGCGGGCGGGACCTCGATCCTGGCCTTGAAGGTGACGGACCGGCCGACGGCCACATCGATCCTGTCGGTGCCGTCGACGGTCAGATCGACGACGGGCTGGATTCCCCGGCGGGCCGTGGCGCTCTCCGGCACCTCGACCTGGCTGTCGTCCACGCTGTAGGGAGTCGAGCGCGCTGGTGCCACACCCTTCTCCACCCAGGCACTCAGGTCGCGCAGCGCTTGCTGCAGGATGCCGGTGAACTCGACGAGCCGCGCCGCGCGAGCACCGGTGACGGGGCCTTCGAGGTGGTCGGCGTTGTCGTTGAACCAGAGGCGGAAGCTGTCGTCGTATCCCTCGCCGAGGGCTTCCTTGACCCGCGCGCGGTACCAGTCGGCGGGCCAGACGTAGGCGTCGGTGTCGAGGAGGTTGGCGACCACGATGACCTTGCCGTTGATCCTGCCCGTGTGCGTGCCGCCGCCGCTGGTGGACGCGGAGATGGCGGGGCCCACCTGGACCTTGCGCTGCGGGTACAGAGGCTGCCCGTCGGGGACCCGGTACTGGTCCCAGGCGTAGAAGCCGGGACGGGTCGGCACCTGGTAGCGGTGGTAGGCGCGGAAAGCGAGGGACCACCGGTTGCCCATGCGCAGTTTGTCGCCTTTACCGAGGGCGGCCAGCACCCCGGCGTTGTTTCCGCTGTCGAGGGTGAGGACCCGTGTGGTCGGGTCGAGCGAGCCCGACAGCGTTCCGATGACCGTCGTGCCGTCGCTTTCGTAGGCGGTGAAATCCAGCCCCGTCGTGTCCGGCTGGGACGGCGCGGTGTCGAGGACAAGGCTCTTGGGTTCGTTCTGGCTGTCCAGGTTGATCTGCTCGACCGTGGCCTGATGGTCGATCCGCGCGGCACGGATCAGATCGCCGAGGGGCGACTGCTCGGTGCCGAGGTAGCCCGGCTTGCCCCAGAAATCGTCCGCGTAGGTGGGGTCCATACTGCGCACGAGGGCCGTGAACCCGAGGAGGCCGTCGGGGGCGGTCAGCCCCAGCACGTATCGATAGTCCTCCCAGGCCCGGAGCGGAACCCCCATCCGCGTGGCTTCTCGCAGCATGGCCCGCTCAACCTGATTGAGGTGTGCGTACGGGTCGCCGCTGCCTCCGGGTGCCACCGCGGCGGCGATCAGGGGTGCCTTGTCGCGCAGGACGAGCCGGGCCAGGGCGCGGACGGTGAAACTGTTGGGGACGGCGGCCGGCGTGCCGGGGATGAAGGGCACCGCGCCGTCCCAGACGCCCGAGGTGTTCTCGATGGCGCCGATGGTCTGGTAGGAGCCGCCGCTGCCGCCGTAGACGTAGCCGTAGATACGTCGCTTCGAGCCGTAGTACCGCGCCGCGTACGTCCGGGAGAACGTGGCCGTGGCCGCGTCCCCGCGGTAGCCGGTGCCGCCGTTCGTCTGCACGACGTAGGCGCCGCTGTCCACTCCGAAGGCGATGTCCTCGGCGGCTGGGTTCTCGTCCTGCAGCGGATACACCTTGTGGAAGAAGCGGCCCTGCCACTGTCGCTTCAAGGGGAGGCAGAGGGTGAACTTCTTGTCGGTGCCCGCGAAGTGGCCCACTACCTTGCGGTGCGGTACCGGTGTGGTGAGGTCCGTTTCGCTGTCGATCACAGGTTGGTTGTACAGGGGGTCGTCGCAGTCGGGTGTGACCCATACCGGCCCGCCGCTCACGCGCGCCGCGCACTGCGGCCGGGATGCGGCCGCGGCGCGGGGCACGTGAATCGACGACGTGCCCAGCACCACCACGGCGCCGACTGTCGCGTTGCGGACGAAGTGACGTCTTGTCCATGTCCCCGTCGGGGAGCCGTGCGACACATCGTCACCGGCCGTTCCGTGTGTCTTCATGGGTTCCCCTTCACGTCGGAAAGCTCCGCGGTGTCGAGTTGCAGCCGCTTGGCGCGCCGGATGCGTTGCTTCTTGGGATCCGCGACGGGAGCCGCCATCTGCAACCTGCGGGTGTAAGGGTGCTGCGGGTTCGTCGCGACGTCGTGTGCCTTGCCGATCTCCGCGATGCGACCCTGGTGGAGGACGGCGATCCGGTCGCTCACCTCGTTCACGACGCCCAGGTCGTGGCTGATGAACAGGTAGGCCACGCCCGTCTGGCGCTGGATGTCCTGCAGGAGTGTGAGGACGCGGGCTTGGGTGGTCACGTCCAGAGCGCTGGTGGGTTCGTCGCAGATGATGACCGAGGGATCGAGGGCGAGGGCGCGAGCGATCGCGATCCGTTGCCGCTGACCGCCGGAGAACTCCCGTGGGTACCTCCCGCCGGAGTCGGCCGGGAGACCGACGGCGTCCAGCAGCTCCCGTACCCGTGTCCGGCCGCTCCCGGATCCGGTGGCGACGAGTGGTTCGACGAGGATGTCTTCGACTTGCATCGACGGGTTGAGCGATGAGTAGGGGTCCTGGAAGATGACCTGGATGTCGCGGGCGACCTTGCGTCGGCGGGCTCGGGAGATGTTGCTGATGGTCTCGCCGCGGAAGGTGATCGAGCCTGCTGTGACCGGTGCGAGCCCGAGGACGGCGCGGCCGATGGTGGTCTTGCCCGAACCGGACTCGCCGACCAGGCTCAGTGTCTCCCCGGCGTGCAGGTCGAAGGAGATGTCGTCGATCACTGTGGTCCCGGCGCCCTTCCGGCCGCCGTAGCGGACGACGAGGTTGTGGACCTTCAGTACCGGCTCTGGCACCTCATACCTCCGCGATCTCGACACGGCGTGCCGACGAGAGCAGTTCCCGGGTGTAGTCCTCGGCGGGGGACTCGAAGAGCGCGTCCACGTCGCTGCGTTCCACGATGCGGCCGTCGCGCATGACGCTGACCGTGTCGCAGATGTCCGCGACGACGCCGAGGTTGTGGGTCACGAGGATCACGGCGAGTCCGCGTTCGTCGCGCAGTTCGCGCAGCAGCTCCAGTACCTCGGCTTGCACGGTCACATCCAGGGCCGTGGTGGGCTCGTCGGCCACGATCAGGTCGGGGTTCGAGGCCACCGCGCCGCAGATGAGCACGCGCTGTGCCATGCCGCCGGAGATCTCGTGCGGATACTGGCGGAAGACCCGTTCGGGATCCTTGATGCCGACCCGTGCGAGCAGTCTCAGCAGCTCCCTTTCCGCTTCCTGCTTGGACATCCTCTTCACCGCGCGCAGGCCGTGGGTGAGTTGCGCGCCGACCGTGAAGCAGGGGTCGAGGTTCGACATGGGTTCCTGCGGCACGTAGGCGATGCGCCGGCCGCGTGCCGCGCGCAGCTGCTGGTCGTCGGCCAGCAGGTCCTTGCCGTCCAGCACGATGCTGCCGCCGAGGACGACCGCCTCGCGGGGCAGGATGCCCAGGGTGGAGAAGGCGATCTGGGACTTGCCGGAGCCTGACTCGCCCACCAGGCCGTGGATTTCGCCGCGCCGTACGTCCAGGTCGACGCCGTGCACGACCTCGCGGACGGTGTTCTCGCCGTCCGGGTAGCCGATGCGCAGGCCGCGGATCGACAGGACCGTGTCGGCCGGTGTGGCAGCGGGGTCCGCGGTGGTCGACGGGCGTTGCTCCTGCGCCTGCCGGGTCAGTTCGCGGCGTCGGCGCGGGGACAGTGTCCTGCTGTGGGCCGACGACTGGAGGACATCGCGCAGGGCGTTGCCGAGCAGGACGAGCGCGAGGACGGTCAGACTGATGAGGAGGGCCGGCCACAGGACCCCGGCCTTGTTGTTGTAGATGTTGCCGAAGGCTTCTTGCAGGACGCCGCCCCAGGATGCCTTGGCGGGGTTGCTCAGACCGAGGAAGCCCAGGCCGGCTTCCATGGCGATACCCGCGGCGAGGACGAACGAACTCTGGATGACGACCGGCGCGCGGACGGCCCACAGCACGTGACGGCCGACGATCCGCAGGTCGGAGAGCCCGACCACCTTGGCCGCGTCCACGTAGAGCTCGCCGCGGACCCCGATGACGACGGACCTGACCAGGCGGAAGTACGACGGTGCGACGATGAGCCCGAACACGGCCATGGCGGCGACGACGTTCGACCCGGTCCGTGCGTACAGGGCGATGAGCAGGATGACGCCGGGCGTCGACATGACCACGTCGGAGACCCAGTTCAGCACCGCGTCACCCCTGCCACGGTAGAAGCCGGCGGCGAGGCCGCTGGTCACTCCGAGCACCATGGAGACGACGAGCACCACCACACAGGCGAGCAGCGTCTGGCGGGTGCCCCACATCAGCCGGGACAGGATGTCCCGCCCCGTGGAGTCCGCCCCGAGGAGATGCCCGGAGCTGAACGGGGACGCGTTCACCGCGTTGAGGTCTGTTACGTTCGGGCCGTGGGGGGCCAGCCAGGAGCTGGACAGGCCCAGGAACACCACAAAGAGCAGGAAGACGAGGCAGACCGCGCCCTGCGGGTTGGTGATCAGGCGCCGGAAGTGTGACCGCCTCTTCGCGGCCGCCTGCACAAGAGCGGCCGTCTCCAGCGGGGGAGTCGTGGTCATCGCGTCCTCGCTTTCGGGTTGACCGCTGCTGTGATGAGGTCGCCCAGCAGGTTGACGACGAGTACGACCACGATCGTCACCAGCACGCACCCCATCACCAGGGGCACATCGCCCTTCTGGGCCGAGGTGTTGCTCAGGTCGCCCAGGCCCGGCAGGGCGAAGACCTGCTCGATGATCACTGCCCCGCCGATGAGGCCGAGGGTCTGCAGGCTCAGGGCGGTGAGACCGGGACCGGCGGCGTTGCGCAGCACGTGCCGGAAGACGACCCGTGATTCCGGGATCCCACGCGCCCGCAGCGTCCGTACGAAGTCCTGGGAGAGCGTGTCCAGGACCGCTCCGCGGAACTGCGCCGCGGCGTTGGCGATGGATCCGATGAGGAGGGCGATGACCGGCAGGGTGACCGACTTGAGCCATCCGCTGACGCTCTGGTCCGGTGAGACGTATCCCGTCGCCGGGAGCAGCCGGACCGACACGGCGAAGGCGAAGACGAGGCCGATCGCGATGATGAAGGCCGGCACAGCCGCTCCCAGGACGGACAGGAACTGCACCACCCGGTCGATCCATCCGCCGCGGACGGCGGCGGCGACGCCGAGAAGGACGCTTGCCACCGCTGTCAGCAGGAGCGACAGGACGATCAGGGTGAGGGTCACCGGTACCCGGGAGGAGAGAGCCGACGTCACGGACTGGCCCGTGAAGAAGGAGTCGCCGAGGTTGCCCGTGACGACGCCCTTGAGCCACTCGCCGTACTGCGCCAGGAGCGGCTTGTCCAGACCGAGTCTGACCACCTCCGCCCGGACGTCGGCCTCGCTGGCCCTCGTGCCCAGGACGCCCCGCGCGATCCCGGGTCCGTTGCCGTACATCAGGAGGAAGGTCGCGAAGCTGACCACGAGCAGTACGCCCACCGAGCGGACCAGCTTCTTCACCACAGAAACCAACACCTGTGACTCCAATCGTTCATGCCCACGGGGCTACTGGAAGTCCCACAGGAGCGGGTGCAGGCCGGACGGGTCGGTGGACTTCCGGACCTTGAGCTTGGAGTTGTAGGCGTAGATGGTGCCCGTGGACACCATCGGAACGAACCAGGCCTGGTCGACGACGTAGCGGTTGATGGCCTGCTGATCCTTGGCCGACTGCTGCGGGTTGTCGGTCAGGATCTTCTTCCAGAGCCCGGCCACCGTCGGGTCGGTCTGGTGCATGACGTTCCAGATGCCGTCGGGCAGGATGTAGTCGGCGATGTCCAGCCGCGACTCACCGTAGTTCCCGAGCACCCACATGGGGATGGGGTACTTGCCGCTGAGCAGTTCGCTGATGGCGTTCGGGCCGGACAGGGTGACCTGCTTGACCTTGATGTTCAGCAGGCCCAGCTGCTGCTTGACGACCGGCATCAACGCGTCCAGGTTCTGCCCCTGCAGGTACGGGATCTCGATGCTGAAGCCGTTCGCGTATCCCGCCTTCTTCATCAGGGCCTTCGCGGCCTCGACGTCGTAGGGGTAGGGGTCCTTGAGGTCCTTGATGTACGCCGCGGAGCCGGGACGGAAGATCTGCGGGGTCGGGGTGGCCAGCTCTCGGAAGAGGTTCTTCGCCATGGCGTTCTTGTCGAACACCATGTTCATCGCGCGGCGGACGTCCACGTTGCCCAGAGCGGGGATCTTCTTGCCCAGGTGGTCGGTCAGCAGGAGCCGGGCCACCTCGCTCGGCTGCATCTGGATCTTCAGTCCGGATGACTTGGCCTGGCTGTACGTCGCCTGCGTGATGAGGGAGCCGTCGATCTGCCCGGTCTTGAGCGCGTTGATCGTCGCTGTTTCGCTGGTGATGACCTTCACCACGAGCTTCTTGTACGGGAATGACTTGGTGTCCCAGTACGCGTCGTTCTTGACGAAGGTGTAGACCGAGCCACCGGTCGTCGCCGATGCGTCGAGGGTGTACGGGCCCGAGCCGACCGGAGCCTTGTTCCGGTTGCCCGAGGCCAGGTACTTCGGACTGGCCAGCTTGAGGTCGCACAGGCGCGCGGTGAGCAGCGGGTTCGGCTTCGTGGAGATCACGGCGGTCAGGTCGTCGGGTGTGGAGACCTGCATGCCGGCGAAGCGGGCGGCGCTGGCGCCGTGCGTCGCCGCGTACTTGACCGCCTCCTTCACGGCCGCCGAGTTCACCGGCGTCCCGTCCGAGAACTTCATGCCCGGGCGCAGGTGCATCGTTACGCCGGTGTTGTCCGACTTGAAGGTCCACGTCTTCGCGGCAGCGGGCTGGGGCTTGCCCAGGGCGTCACACCGGAAGGGGGATTCGTACACCGCCGCGGCGCCCCAGCCCTGGTAGCTGGGCTGGTTCACGGGGTCCCAGCCCTGGATGTCCTGGGTCATTCCGAGCGTGAGGGTGTCTTTGCCGCCGGCGTTCCCCGAGGTGGAACTCGCGTCGGTACAGCCACTCAGGGCGACGAGTGCGGCCAGGGCTGTGGTCATCGTGACTGCCGTGGCGGCAGGTCGGGTGGTGCGCCGCATTGTGGACTCCTTCGGACGCGAATGAAGTTGCGGCCTGGTTACATGCCGGCCGACGCAGATCTGTCCAGCGCCCGATGAGAGATGGCGCGAACTGGACGATGTGGTGTGTGCAATGTTCTACGCGGCAAGCTACGGAGACGCTGGGAACCAGTCAAGGGATCCCGCCAACCCCAAGCGGTAACGGTTCCGTAACACACCCGTAGTGTGATCTTCAGGTCGCTGAGCCGCACCGGCTGCCACCAGGCATGTCTTGGTCTATCCAGCTCTGTGTCGCCGGGAGAACGGCGATGGCGGCCGATGTGCCGCGGTCGCGGGGATCCGCCGCGACCACCAGGAAGGTGCAATGTTCCACAACCCGGCGGGCGGCTGCGTAAGGGGGCGTGGCACGCCAGGCCTACGAGGAGCGTGCCACACCCGTTGTCAGGCCGACGGGCGCGGCGGCGCTCGTGCTGCGAGGAACGAGCCTGGGCGCCAGGACGTAGTGGGTCGGCTGCGTGCGGCCGTTCAGTCGCTCCAGGAGGATGCGCGCGCTCATCTGGCCGGTGAGGTGGCCCGACTGGTCGACCGTGGTGAGGGAGACCCGTCCGATCGACGAGGCGTTGACGTTGTCGTAGCCGGTCACGGTGAGGTCTTCCGGCACGCGCAGGCCCCGCTCCTCCGCCGCTCGCAGGACGCCGAGCGCCGCGATGTCGGCACCTGCGAAGATCGCCGTCGGCGGGGTCGGCCTGGACAGCGCCTCGACGGCCGCCCGGTAGCCGCCCTCCTCCGTGTACGCCGTCTCGATGACGTCCGGCTCGAGGCCATGGCGCTGCATGGCCCGGATGTACCCGTCGCACCGTGCGGTGTGTGCGAGGACGTGCGGGCGCTCCAGGCCGCCGGCCGGGTGGCTGGTGTGCAGGATGCGCCGATGGCCGAGGCTCGCCAGGTGGTCGACCATCAGGCGGGCGCCGCCCTGGTCGTCGTCGACAACGGTATCGAAGGACGTGGCGCCGCCATGGCGCGCAACGACCACCGTGGGCAGGCCGGCCCCGAGTTGTTCGAGCCAGGCGGTGTCCATCTGGGGCGCGATGATGATGAGGCCGTCGACCTGGCGGTCGACGAGGGCCTCGATGCTGCGCTGCTGGCGCTCGGCCGAGAGGCCGCCGGTGACGAGTATTTCCTGGTAGGGGGTCGGCTCCAGCTCGTCCGTGACCCCTTCGACGATCTCCGGCTGGAAGGGGTGCGACAGAGCCACGAGCATGACGCCGACGGTGTAGGAACGGCCCCGCATGGCACGCGCGCCGGCCTGCGGCCGGTAGCCCAGCTTCTCGATCGCCGCGGTGACCTTGGCCTGCATCTCCGCGCTGACGCCATAGGCGTCGCGCAGCACTTTGGACACGGCCGAAACCGAGACCTGCGCCTCTTTGGCGACATCCTGAATCGTCACCCGTCGGCCTTTGGAAGGCTGCGTGGTGCCGCCGGGGCTCGTGAGATGAGGCTTTCTCCTGTCGAGTGGCGCGGTCATGCCACCCTCCAGGCCGACGTCGGCGCCGCTGCTGTCCATTCGCGCCATGCTACAAGCGCCGCCTCCGGCTGGCTCCCCATCGATCGGTACCTCCCGTTCCCTTGACACGAATTCGGGCAGCTCCTTACGCTCCCCGGTGTAGAACATTACACAAACCGGCCCGCCAGGTGGCTCTCTCCCTGCGTATGCGGGCGTTCCTGAGCGGATCCGCGGATGCCCGTCTCGGGCCCGGTCACCAATGCTCGCGAAGTCTGGAGACTTGCATGGTCGTGGCTGCAGCCCCCTGCGCCCCTCGGTTCGAGCACTTCACGGATCCTTCGCCGATTCGTGGAGTCGGAACCGACTCTCCCCGTCTGTCGTGGTCGGTCCTGCACGCTGACGCGGGCTACCGGCAGACGGCGTACGAAATCGACATCCTGCGGGGCGGGTCCGTCGAGACGTACCGCGTCGAGAGCTCCGAGCAGGTCCTGGTCCCGTGGCCGGCTCTGCCCTTGACCTCGCGAGAGTCCGCCGCGGTGCGGGTCCGCGTCGCCTGCGAGGACCACTGGAGCGAGTGGAGCGAACGCGCCGTGGTGGAGGCAGGGCTGCTCCGCACCACCGACTGGACGGCGCAATTCATCAGCCCGGTCGGCGTCGGCGGCATGCGCATGCCCGCTCCCGTGCTGAGCGGATCGCTCACGGTGCCGGGAGAGGTGTACACGGCTCGCCTCTACGCCACCGCCCATGGCGTCTATGCCGCCACCCTCAATGGTCACCGCGTGGGAGACATCGAACTCGCCCCCGGATGGACCTCCTACGAACACCGGCTGCGCTATCAGACGTACGACGTGACGGAACTGGTCCGTAGCGGGGAGAACGAGCTGGACGTCCTTCTCGGCAACGGCTGGTACCGAGGCCGGCTGGGCTTCAACGGCGAGCGCGCCCTGTACGGCGAACGCCTCGCGCTGCTGGCCCAGCTGGAGGTCACCACCACCGACGGGCGGGTGCATGTCCTCGCCACCGACGGCACATGGAACGCGCGGGAGAGCGAGGTCCTCGCCGACGACCTCTACGACGGCCAGCGCACCGACCTGCGTCGCCGCGGCCGAGGCTGGCGCCCGGCAACCGGTTCGGTCGAGGTGGTGGCGGGCGACCTCACACGCCTCGTCGCTCCGGAGGGGCCGCCCGTCCGGGTCAGCTGTGTCCTATCGGCCGAGAAGGTGTGGACGTCACCGTCGGGCCGGACTTTGGTCGACTTCGGACAGAACGCCGTGGGATGGGTCCGGCTGCGGGTGCGCGGCCTGACATCCGGCGCCCAGGTCGTCGTCCGCCATGCCGAAGTCCTGGAGGACGGCGAGCTCGGCACCCGTCCGCTGCGCGCGGCCGAGGCCACCGACACGTACCTCGTCGCGGGCGCGGGCGAGGAGACCCTCCAACCGTCCCTCACCTTCCACGGCTTCCGCTACGCGGAGATCTCGGGCGTGCCGGGCCTGCGCGCCGAAGACGTCGAGACCGTGGTGATCGGGTCGGACCTGCGCCGCACCGGCTGGTTCACCTCCTCCCACGCGCTGCTCAACCGCTTCCACGAGAACGTGGTGTGGGGCATGCGCGGCAACTTCGTCGACGTACCCACGGACTGCCCGCAGCGTGACGAACGCCTCGGCTGGACCGGCGACATCCAGGTGTTCGCCCCGACGGCGACCTTCCTTTTCGACAGCGCGGGGTTCCTCAGGTCGTGGCTGGCGGACCTGGCGGCCGAACAGCAACCCGACGGATCGGTTCCCTACGTCGTGCCGGACGTGCTGCGCGACCGCGCGCCGACCGCGGCAGCCTGGGGCGACGCCGCGACGATCGTGCCCTGGGCGCTGTATCAGCGCACAGGCGACCGTCAAGTCCTGGAGCGGCAGTGGCCGAGCATGCGCGCCTGGGTCGACCGGCTCGCGGACCTTGCCGGCCCGGACCGGCTGTGGTCGGGCGGCTTCCAGTTCGGTGACTGGCTCGACCCCACGGCTCCGCCGGAGGCCCCCTCCCGGGCCAAGGCCGACCCCGACGTGGTGGCCACCGCGCACTTCGCACGCTCCGCGGAAATCGTGGCCGAGGCCGCGCGAGTGCTGGGGCGCGAGAACGAGGCCGAGCGGTACGGCGCCCTGGCGGCCGAGGTGCGTGCGGCGTTCGCCCGCGCCTACGTCACGCCGGCCGGCCGCGTCCTCTCCGACGCGCAGACGGTCTACGCCCTGGCCATCGAGTGGGCGCTGCTGCCGGGCGCCGAGCAGCGCGAGCGGGCCGGCCGGCGCCTGGCGGACCTCGTGCGGGCGAGCGGCTTCCGCATCAGCACCGGGTTCGTCGGTACGCCCCTGGTGACCGACGCGCTGACCTCGACCGGACACGCCCAGGTCGCCTACCGGCTGCTGCTGCAGACCGGCTGCCCGTCCTGGCTGTACCCGGTCACCATGGGGGCGACCACCATCTGGGAGCGGTGGGACAGCATGCTCCCCGACGGCAGTATCAACCCCGGTGACATGACGTCGTTCAACCACTACGCGCTCGGCGCCGTCGCGGACTGGCTGCACCGCACCGTCGCAGGCCTCGCACCCGCTGCCCCCGGCTACCGCGAGATCCTCGTCCACCCGCGACCGTCGGTCGAAGTCACGTCCGCCTCGGCGCGCCACCTCACCCCCTACGGCGAGGCAGGTGTCGCCTGGGAGCGGGCCGGCGGGACGTTCCGGCTCGATGTCCGCGTTCCGGTGGGGGCCACCGCGCTGGTGCACCTGCCCGGGACGGCCGAGCCGAAGGCCGTCGGTCACGGTGAGCACCACTGGGAGGTGCCCGATCCGATGGCAGACGGTGCCACCCAGCATGCGACGGCCACCGTCCGGGACGTGCTCGACGACCCGGACACCTGGGCCGCCGTCGTTGCAGCCGTCGTCGAGACAGGCGTCGTTCCCGGAGGAGAGGCGCAGCTCGCCGGCCGGCTCGCCGCGTACCTCGACGCACCCGCCGCCGAACTGGTCCGCGAGTTGACACCGCAGGAGGCGCTGGCGGGCCCGGCGTCCCTGGAGCAACGGCTGGAGGCGGTCCTCGGTCTGCGCCCTGCCTGACGGCGCTCCTGCGCGAGCCGTCCCCGAAACACCCGATGACCAGGAAAGAAGCCGGTCATGAAGCACGGCACCCAGCAGGGCACCAGTTCGCACACGCCCGGCACGGTGCGCGGCCACATTCCGGCCGGACTCCCGGCAGCTTCCGGGCACTCCCATGCAAGGAACGAACGTTGAGCAAGCGCCCTGACAGTCACCGTGACCCCAGCCTCACCGCCGCCACGCGCGCCGAGCTGCTGCTGCGGGAGATGACTCTTGAGGAGAAGTGCCACCAGCTTGTCTCCGTCATGCCCTGGACCCTGGTCCGCGCCGACGGGTCGGACTCCGGTGAGCTCGAGGGATGGCTCGGGCACCCGCCGGGCCATGTGGCCGGGCTGATCGTGGATACCCCGGCCAAGCTGGCGCAGTTGGTCGGCAGCATCCAACGCCAGGCAGTCGAGCGGACCCGGCTCGGCATTCCCGTGCTGTTCCACCAGGAGGCGCTCAGCGGCTTCCTGGCCGGCGGCCACATGGCCTTCCCGACCGGTACCGGGCTCGCGGCCACCTGGAGTCCTGACCTCGTCCAGGACATGACCGAGCTGATTCGCGCCCAGATGATCCGCACGGGTGTCCGCCACGCGCTGTCGCCCGTCATGGACGTCGCACTCGACCCGAGGTGGGGCCGGGTACACGAGACCTACGGCGAGGACCCCTACCTGTCCGCCGCGCTCAGCGTCGCGTTCACGCGCGGCCTGCAGGGCGATGACCTCGCCCGGGGCGTCATCGCGACCGGCAAGCACTTTCTCGGGTACGCCCTGCCGATCGGCGGTTCCAACACCTCGGCGTACGAGGGGGGTGCGCGCTGGACCCGGGACCTGTTCGCCTACCCGTTCGAGGCCGCCATCCAGCTCGCCGGCCTGCGCTCGGTGATGAACTCGTACGCGGACGTGGACGGAATCCCCGTGGGTGTCTCGCGGGAGGTGCTCACCGACCTGCTGCGCGGGGTCCTCGGGTTCGACGGGTTCATCTCGTCGGATTACACGACCCTGGAGCAGGTGGTCGACCGTCAGCGCGTTGCGGCCGACGCAGGGGAGGCGGCGTGCCTTGCGATCTCCGCCGGCCTCGATGTGGAGTTGCCCAAGCCGTACGCCTACGGCCAGGTGCTCGCGCAACAGGTCGAGGAGGGCAAGGCGGACGTCCGCGACGTCGATACGAGCGTCCTGCGCGTTCTGAAGGCCAAGTTCGAGCTGGGGCTCTTCGAGAATCCCTATCCGGTCGAGCACATCGACGTGACCGCGGTCGCGGCCGAGGGCACGGAGCTCTCGCATGAGCTGGCCCGGCGCTCCGTGGTGCTCGCCAAGAACGACGGAATCCTCCCCCTGACCCCCGGGACGCTGAACGTCGCCGTGATCGGGCCGCACGCCAATGCGGCCAGACTCCAGTTCCCCACATACACCTATGCCTCATGGCGGGAAGCGACCGACGCCGTCACACGCGGCGAACTCGGCAACATGCTCGGCGCGGAAGACGTCACGACCTCCTGGTACAAGGCGATGTTCGAACCCGTTGACCCGGAGGCGTTCGTCCACGAACGGTTCGAGGCTCGCTCGATCTCGGAGGAGATCGCCGGATTCGCCCAGCAGGTGCGCAGCGAACAGGGATCCACGCTGACTCGTCCGCTGGAGCAGGAGGCCATCGACCGGGCTGTTGACATCGCACGGGAATCCGACGTGGTGGTGCTTGCCCTCGGCGGCGGAAGTCTGTGGTTCACCGGAGAACGCACCGAGGGCGAGGCCAGCGACACGGCCGACATCTCCCTGCCGGCCGCACAGACCCGTGTCGCCGAGGCGGTGGCCGCCACCGGCAAGCGCCTGGTCGTCGTGCTCGTGCAGGGACGTGCGTACGCACTGCCCGAGGTGGTACAGAACGCCTCGGCGATCGTGATGGCGCCCTACGGCGGACCGTTCGGTCCGCAGGCGATCGCAGAGGTCCTCTTCGGCGTCACCAACCCCAGCGGCAAGCTGCCCTACAGCATCCCCCGCCACTCCGGGCAGGTCCCCGTCTACCACCACCAGAAGGCCGGCTCCGGCTACCGCAACCCGCTGCCCCCGAACGTCACCCAGCACTATCTCGACCTGGAAGCCACACCGCTCCTCCCGTTCGCGCACGGTCTGAGCTACACCGACTTCGACCTCGACGCCCTGTCCCACGACAGCAGGATCGACACCGACGGGACCGCACGGATCACCGTCACCGTCACCAACACCGGCCCGGTGACGGGCGCGACCGTCGTCCAGCTCTACGTCCGGGTCAACACCAAGGGCCTCACCCGGCCCGCGCAGCAACTGGCCGGTTTCAGCCGCATCGAACTGCCCCGAGGCGAATCCCGCCGGATCACCTTCCGCCTCGCCGCAGCCCAGCTCGGCTACACCAACCTCGCCCGTGACTTCGCGGTCGAGCCCGCGGGCGTGGACTTCTTCCTCGGCTTCGACTCCGACGACCGGCGAGTCGAAGGAGCCTTCGACCTGGCGGGCAAGCCGCGTGTCCTCACGAGCGCCGACCGCGCCTTCCTGTCCGACGTGGAGATCGAGAATGTCTGAGCTGCCCAATCCGCTGATCCCCGGCTTCAACCCCGACCCGAGCTGCATCTTCGTCGAAGGGACGTACTACCTGGTCACGTCCACATTCGAGTACCTGCCCGCCCTCCCCGTCTACCGGAGCACGGACTTCGTCACCTGGGAGCACATCGGCAACGTCGCGACCAGGGAGGAGCAGGTCGGCCTGGCCCAGGTCACCTCGGCGGCCGGCGTATGGGCTCCGACCATCCGTCACCACGACGGACGGTTCCACGTCATCGTCTCGGTGACCGACAGCCCTCGGGGCTGCGTCGTGTTCACCGCTGACGACCCGGCAGGGCCCTGGAGCGACGGCATCACCCTCGCCGGCATCACCGGAATCGACCCCGACCTCGCCTGGGACGACTCGGGCGCCGCCTACGTCACCTACAGCGCCCTGGAACTGGACGGGGTCGAGCCTGTCGGCTTCCACGGCATCCAGCAGGCACGGGTCGACCTCGAAGCGGGCAAGATCCTCGAGGAGCCGCGGCCGATGTGGTCCGGCACCGGGCTGGTTGCGCCCGAGGCCCCTCACCTGTACCGGCGCGACGGCTACTGGTACCTGCTCATCGCGGAAGGCGGCACCAGCCAGGGCCACGCCGTGAGCATCGCTCGCAGCCGCTCCATCGAAGGACCGTATGAGGGTGCGCCCGACAATCCCGTGCTGCGCGAGGCGGGTTGGAACCACCCGGTCGAATGCACGGGCCACGCCGACCTGGTCCGCGGCCCGGACGGCGACGACGTCCTCGTCCTGCTGGGCACACGCCGCGCCGGCCACGGCTCGCCACTGGGCAGGGAGACCTATGTCACCGCCGTGGAGTGGCGCGACGGCTGGCCGCAGCCCGCGCACGTCGACCTCAACCCGCGTCCGGAACCGGTGGAGGAGTACTTCGACTTCGCGGACGGCTCCGCTCTGACCGACCCCGGCTGGCTCGCCGTCGGCCGGCCACCCGCCGAGCTCGCCTCGGTCGGCGAGCAGCCCGGTCGGCTGACGATCCGCGCCGCCGACGGCGGTCTCGACGCCTTCCGTCCCGCCTTCGTCGGCCGCCGCCAACGCCATCTGGACAGCCTCTTCGAGACCAGGATCGACCCGGCGAACGGCCGCGGCGGCCTCGGACTGCGCTTCACCGAGGACTTCACCCTCTGCCTCGTCGCAGAGCGGGCCCCCTCGGGAACCGGCACGAGGATCACGGCGCGGGCGAGCATCCCGACCCTCAGCCAGTCCTGGAGCACCGAGGTCGCAGGAGACCAGGTCACGCTTCGCCTGGTCACGCAGATACCTCCGCGAGGCCGAGCGCCATGGTTTCCTCCCGGCGACCGCATCCGGCTGACCGTCGTGGACGACACCGGCGCCGAGACCCAACTGGCTGAAGTGGACGGGCGGTTCTGGTCGGTCGAGACCTCCGCGACGTTCACCGGCCGTGTCACCGGCATGTTCGCCGAGGAAGGCACCGTCCACTTCGCCGACTTCCGCTATCGCGGCGAGGGCGGCTCATGACCACCGGATCCACGGGCACACCCAAGGGAACCACCATGTACGACTCCTTCCGGCCCGGCCGGACGTGGCTGGACACGAACGGCCACCGCATCCACGCACACGGCGGGTCCGTGCTGTTCGAGGGCGGCGTCTACTACTGGTACGGCGAGAACAAGGAGCACTCGAAGCCGGGGAGCGGCATCTGGACCTGGGGCATCCGCTGCTACACGTCCACCGACCTCTACAACTGGCAGGACCGCGGGTTGATCATCCCGCCGGTCCTCGACGACCGTACGTCGCCCCTGCACCCGTCCCAGATGATCGACCGCCCGCACATCATCCACAACCCGCGCACGGGAACGTACGTCTGCTGGCTCAAGATCATGGGTGCCGGAGGCGAGCAGCTCTGCACGGTTCTGACGGCGGACTCGCTCCTCGGTCCTTACGAGATCGTCCGTACGGGGCTCAGCCCGCTCGGCATGTCCGCAGGCGATTTCGACCTGGTCGTCGATCCGGCCGACGGCAAGGCGTACTACTACTTCGAGCGGGTGCACAGCGAGCTGATCTGTGCCGAACTCAACGATGACTACACGGATCTGACGGGGGCGCACTCGACCCACTTCCCCCGCCCGCACCCCCCGCTGGTACGTGAAGCGCCCGCCTACTTCCGGCGCGGGGACAAGCACTACCTGATCACTTCGGGTACGACGTGGTACTTCCCGAACCCCTCGGAAGCGGCTGTGGCCGACACGTACCACGGCCCGTTCACCGTGCTCGGCGACCCGCACCCCACGGACCCGAGCGGCACCTCCTTCCGGTCTCAGATCAGCTCCGTCTTCCAGCACCCGGACCACGACGACCTCTACATCGCGATCGCGGACCGGTGGCTGCCCCAACTGTCGGAGGAGGAATCCAACTGGGGCGAAGCCTTCCAACGGCACTACTCGGCGAAGGCGGAGGGGCGTCAGGCTCCATCCCTCGTACTGCCCGAGGCCGATACATCGGTCGCGGACCATGTGTGGCTTCCCATCCGGTTCGACGGCGAGATGCCAGTGATCGAATGGCACGACCAGTGGCGTATCGAGGACGCCAAGTGACGGTCACCTGGATGGACTCGGCCACCAGGGCCTTGCTCGAAGTCAGGGGCGGTTGACGATGCCGGCATCCGCCTACCGGGACCTGCTGCGCACGCCGTCGGTGCCCTGGCTGCTCGCGACCTCGGTCATCGGCCGCCTCAACCAGGGCATGACCGGCCTGGCTCTGCTGATGCTCACGACCGAGCATGCGAGCTACGCCGTGGCCGGCGTGGTGTCGACGGCCGGTGTGGTGGGAGGCTTCATCGCCGGCCCGGTCCTCAGCCGGTGGGCCGATGCCCACGGCCGCCGCCGAGTGCTCACTGTCACCGCGGTTCTCAACGCGTTCACCATGGGCGCGCTGGTCCTGGCACCATCGCAACCGGCCCTGCTGACCGGACTCTCGTTCCTGTGCGGGCTGTGCACACCTCCGATGACGGCGTCGGTGAGAGCGGCGCTGCCCGCACTCGTCGGCAAGGACCAGCGCCGCACCGTCTTCGCCCTCGAGTCGACGTTGCAGGAACTGACCTTCGTACTCGGCCCGCCCGCCACCGCCATGCTCGCGGTGCTCGGCGGGCCCCGACTCGCGGTGGGGGCCTGCGGCGCGCTCGTGTTCCTCGGAACCCTGGGATACGTGCAGGACCGCAACGCCGACGCCGGCCGCGATACTGCAACCCGCACCAGGCCTCGCCGCACCGTCCTGCGCGCCCCCGGCATCCTCCGCGTCCTCGTGTCCGGAGCCCTGCTCTACGGGGCGCTCGGCTGCCAGGCCATCGGCGCGGTCGCTCTGGCGAGCGGCTCGCAGGTGTCCACGGACGCCGGGTTCGTCCTGGCATCCGGGAGTCTCGGTTCGCTCCTCGGGGGCCTGATCTATGGGTCGCTGACACGCCATCGGGCGGGCCTTCGGCACCTGATGGCGTTCGTGGCCGCGGGTCTGGCCACGTTGCTGCTCGCACCCGATGAGCGGGTGCTGACGGTGCTGGTGTTCTGCTGGGGATTCACGCTGGCCCCCGCGATGTCCCGGCTGTTCGAACGACTGTCGTCACTGGCACCCTCCGAGTCCGCGACCGAGGCGTTCGGCTGGATGAACAGTTCAGTCGCCGCCGGTAACGCTCTTGGCACCGCGCTCAGCGGCATTCTGGTCACTGAGTACGGTGCCCGGGCGCCGTTGGTGGTGGCATGTGCCGCAGCCCTTCTCGCAGCCCTGCTCTGCGAGCCGTGGCCCTTGTTCAGCCGCCGATCACGTCGGTCCACGGAAACGGAAGCGGCCGACCACGCCGACACCAGAAACTCCGCTTGAGTCGCTTCTCCCGTTCACTTCCACTCCCTGATTCCCCTGGAGTGCCTCATGCCATATGGCCCTTCCTCCGCCGTCGGTGAGGTGCTGCGCGATCAGCGGGCCGCCGTAGTGGTCCGCACGGACGACGACCCCGTACGCGTGCAGCTTTGGCAGGGCACCCTCCACCAGGTCACGACCTTCATGACGGGGATCCGGAGTGACCCCGCAGCCCGGGGAGCGCTCTTCGTCGAACTGGCCACTCTCGAGGAGGCGACGCTTGCCCCGTTGCCCATCGCAGACGTGGAGGTCGACCGCTTGATCCGTCCCGCGCCACCAGCGCAGCACACCCCGGAACCCAACAGCAGGACCCTGCGGAGCCTCACCCTGCTGACTGAAGATCACCAACAGCATCGGGAATGTGAGACAGGGCCGTTAAATTGACACACCCCCGGAGATTGGGGTGCTCCGTGGCGGTGTGTCACGGGGTGGTCTTGATTGACAACTCGCGATGTGAGCGGGTCGCACCGGAGACGCCGGCCAGCCAGGACTGCGCACGCTCGTCATAGGCGGTCTTGGTGAGCGTGCCTCAAAGAAGACGTGCACCGGGTACTCCCGGGCGCTGGCCGCCTTGATCTCGGCAGCGGTCCGCGAGGCGTCGTGCCGCCATGGGAGTTCGGATAGGGCGTCCTCCGCCCTGCGCGGGTCGGCCCCGACAGTGCGGGCTGCTGGGATGGTGTGGGGACTTCGGTGGCCTGCGTCCTGAAGCGCTGCGTGTTGCTTTGCCTGGCGAATGGTGATCTTTGTTCAGATCATGCGCTGTGGGTGGGCAGCGCCGGGTAGTCGGTGTAGCCGGTGTGGTCGCCGCCGTAGTAGGTGGCCGGATCGGGGGTGTTGTAGGGGCCGCCGACTGCGAGGCGGGCGGGCAGGTCGGGGTTGGCCAGGAACAGCGCGCCGAAGGCGATGATGTCGGCGGTGCCGTCCTCGATGAGGGTGAGAGCGCTGGGGCCGGTGGTTTCGGGGTGAGTAAAGGGGTTGAGGATGAACGCGGTCGGCCAGTCCTTGCGCAGCCGGGTGGTCAGGTCGCGGTCCGGGTTCTCGATCAGGTGCAGGTAGGCGAGGTCCAGCCGGGCGAGAGCGGCGGTCAGGGTGGTGTAGCTCTCCAGCACGTCCGCCGAGTCGGTCTCGGCGATGTCGTTGTAGGGGTTGCCGGGGGAGATGCGGAATCCGGTGCGGTGGCCGCCGATCGCCTCCGTGACGGCTGTGGCGACCTCGATGCCGAAGCGGGCCCGGTCCGCGGGGCCGCCTCCCCAGCTGTCGGTGCGCAGGTTGGTGTTGGGAGCGAGGAACTGGTGGATCAGGTAGCCGTTCGCCCCGTGGATCTCCACGCCGTCGAAACCGGCGGCGATCGCGTTGCGCGCGGCGTCGGCGTAGTCGGCGATCGTCTGGGTGATGTCGTCGGGGTCCAGTTCCTTCGGCGTGACGTAGTCCTGGGGGCCCTGGTAGGTGAACACCTGGCCTGCCGCCGCGACGGGGGAGGGGGCGACGGGGACGAGTTGGTCGGGCAGCAGGCTGGGGTGGCTGATCCGGCCGGTGTGCATCAGCTGCGCGAAGATCGTGCCGCCTTGGGCGTGGACGGCGTCGGTCACCTTCCGCCAGGCGTCGACCTGCTGAGCGGAGTGCAGGCCGGGAGTGTTGGTGTAGCCCTGGCCGACGACCGACGGCTGGACGCCCTCGGTGATGATCAGGCCGGCGCTCGCGCGCTGGGCGTAATACGTGGCCATCAGCTCCGTCGCGGTGGCCGCAGGAGCGTCCGCGCGGCTGCGGGTCATCGGCGCCATCGCGATGCGGTTGGGCAGTGCCTTGCCGCTCAGGTCGATCGGATCGAACGCGGTAGTCATAGCGGCTTCCTCCAAAGAATGGGTTGGGTGAAAGAGACAGGCGACAGCCCCGCGGGGCGCCGGTTCGCAGCACTCCGTTCAGCAATGAAGGCTGCACGGAGAGACTCTATACCTATGTGAGACTAAGTCTCAAGGTGATTTACTGTCCGATCTCGGCAATGTGGCGCGGCATACACGCTTGAGGCTGAGTCTCAAGTTGAGCCGAAGGTGTAAGATTGCTCGTATGGTCGACTCCGCCAGCACCGCCAGCCACACCCCGCCCAAGCGACCCGGTCTGCGTGAACGCATGCGGGCAACAGTCCGGGCGGAAGTCACCGAGGTGGCGCTCCGGCTCTTCACCGTTCAGGGCTTCGACCGGACGACCGCCGACCAGATCGCCGCCGAAGCCGGACTGTCGCGCGCCACCCTGTTCCGGTACTTCAGGACAAAGGAAGACATCGTGCTGGGCGGCCTGGAGGGCGATGGCCAGCAGGTCACGGAAGCGCTCGCCGCCCGACCCGACGAAGAGCGGCCCTGGGTGGCGCTGCGCCGGGCCTTCGACGTCCTGGTGCGGGTGAACGAGGAAGCACCCGAGCAGACGCTGAGCTTTCTCCGCATGCTGCAGCAGACGCCGTCACTGCGCGCCCGGCACTTCGAGAAGCAGTTGCAGTGGCAGGAACAGATGGTGCCGGAGATCGCCAGGCGACTGGAGGCCAGTCCTGGCCGGCCGGAGGATCCCAGGCCGACCGCGCTGGTCGCAGCCGCCCTCGCCTGCTTGGACGCGGCCGCACGAGGGTGGGTGGCCTGCGAGGGCACTGTCTCCCTCGCTGACCTGCTCGATCGGGCAATGGGCGCGCTGACGGAGTAACCGCTCGCCCAGGGTGCGACCGGCGCTCACCGACCGGGGCGGCTGACCACAGCTGTCCCGTGCCAAGTGGCACAACGCCTGGGGGTCGGTCCGCGGGAAAGGACCGCAGGGCAAACTGCACCCGGACAGGACCCGGATCATCTCCTGCAAGGACGACAGGCGCCGGCGCCGCCCTCGCTGGTCGTACAGATGTGGGCGGGTGCGGACGTGCGGCGGGCCGCCGCCTTGGTCAGCCGCTTCGTGACCGTGGTCGTCCGCCCCCTGGGGTGCCTGCGTACAAGTGAACTCATACGAGTACGGGTACATGGGGCACGCGGCTGGATGCCGGTGCCCCATCTCTCACAACCGGTCCGGCACTATCCACCTGCACGTTCCCGCCCCATGCCCGGGTCACCATCCCGTCACCACATAGGGCGCGGTCTTATCCGGGCGCGCCCTGCCCCGCGCTGAGCCCGTCCAGCAGGAGGTCCCCGAGCTCGGAGAAGGCGTCGCCGGCGGTCAGGCCGGTGCTCTCCAGAAGGGCGCCCGACTGGACCGCGTCGATGGTCACCGCGACGACCTGGGCGGCGAAGTGTCCGTTGAGCGCGCGGAAGACGCCGGTCCGTACGCCGTCCTCGATCAGTTGGTGGACGCGGTGCGCTGCGGCGGCGGAGTTCTTGCGGTAGATCTGCGCGGTCGGTTCGTAGCCGACCATGTCGTCGTAGAAGGCGTTGGAGTGGCGGCGCATGGCGGTGCCGACGCCGGCGAGGTAGACCTGGATACGCTGTCTCGGATCGGGCTCGGCCTGGACGGCCTGCTCGATCTCGGCGGTCGCGTCCCGGAAGAAGGCTCGGGTGGCCGCCAGTACCAGCTGTTCCTTCGTGGAGGCCAGGCTGTACAGCGTCGCCTTGGAGCACTCCAGCCGCTGGGCGAGCTCGTCCATGGTCACCGAAGTGAACCCTTCGGCTAGGATGATCGCCTCGGCCTGGCGCAGCAGTTCGTCCCGCCGACGGGTATCGACGACCCGCCTGCGGGTTGTTCGGCGAGGGCGTCGGTCACGCGAGTCAGTTGGGGCTGTCACCGCAGCAGTCTCCCATGGGGCCCCTGTCCGTGACGGCGGCCGTGGCCACGGCGGGCGCACAGCCACCGCTCGACGGTCGAAGCGGCGTCACCGGATGGAGGATCCGATGGAGATGCCGCCGTCGACGTCCAGGACGATGCCGGTGATGTACCGGGCGGCTTCGCTGGCGAGGAAGGCGGCGGCTTCGGCGATGTCCTCGGGCCTGCCGGTGTGGCGCATGGGGATCTTGTGGGTGAGTTTGTCGCGTGCGGGGCCGTTCATGGAGGCGAGCATGGGAGTCTCGATGAGGCCGGGGGCGATGGCGTTGGCGGTGATGCCGTGGCGGGCGCCTTCGAGGGCTAGGGTGCGGGTCATGCCGACGATGCCGGCCTTGGCGGCCACGTAGTTGGTCTGGCCGAAGTTTCCGCGCCAGGACATGGAGGAGAAGCTGACGATACGGCCGTAGCCCTGGCGTTTCATGGGGCCGAAGGCGGCTCGGGCGCAGTGGAAGCCGCCGGTGAGGCTGACGTCGATGACCGCGTGCCAGTCGTCGTCGGTGATGTCCTCGACGCGGTTGTCCCGGATGATGCCGGCGTTGTTGACCAGTACGTCGAGGCGGCCGAGTTCGGTGGTGACGCCGTCGATCCAGGCGTTGACCTGGGCCGAGTCGGTCACGTCGACCACGTCGGTGCGGTGTTTCGTGTCGTGGGCGTCGGTGAGGGTTCCGGCGGCGTGGGTGAGGGCCTGTTCGTTGACGTCGGCCAGCGCGACGGTGGCGCCCTCCGCGGCGAACCGGGCCGCCATGGCGAGGCCGAGACCCTGCGCGGCCCCCGTGATGGCGACGACGCGTCCCTGGTAGCGATTCACTGGTTGTCCGCTTTCGTGGTTCGGGGGGCGAGGAAGTCCCGCAGGGCGTCGGCCACCGAGCTCGCCGACCAGTTGTCGGCGAAGACGGCCAGTTCCTCGCGCAGTGCCTGCTCGGGGGGCATGCCGTCGATCCGGTGCAGCAATGTCTTGAGGTGTTGCTGGGCGGGGCTGTGGCGGTCGGCCAGCTGGTGGCAGATGCGGGTGGCGGTGGCGTCGAGGTCGGCTTCGGGCGCGATCTCGTGGAGCCAGCCGGTGTGGGCGAAGGCGGTCGCGGGCAGCAGTTCGCCGGTGAGCAGGAGCCAGCGGGACAGGCCCCGTCCGACCGCGCCGGGCAGTCGGACGCTGGATCCGCCGGCCGGTACCAGGCGCCGCTGGAGGTGGCCGTCGCCGATGAGCGTGGTGTCGGCGGCGACGACGACATCGCAGGCCAGGGCGAGTTCGAGGCCGCCGGCGACGGCGTGACCGTGCAGCACGGCGACCCATGGTTTCGGGCTGGCCGCGATACGGCTGAAGCAGGCGGATACGTCGGTGAGGAAGTCGACCGGGTTCGCGCCCCGGTCGTCGAGTTCGAGGAACTGGTGGAAGTCTCCGCCGGCGCAGAAGCTCGGTCCCTTGCCCGCCACCGCGACGACCGCGGTGTCGGGGTCGGCCTCGGCGCTGGTGATCTGCTTGTCCAGGGCCTCTATCAGGGCGACATCGAGGGCGTTGCGCCGCTCGGGGCGGTTGAGCAACAGCCATCGGACGGGGCCGCGTTGTTCGACGAGCAGGGGTTCCATGTCGGTCAAAGCGACTCCGGGGTGGTGAGTTCGGTGCGTCGGCGTTTGCGCAGCAGGTAGCGCTGGGTCTTGCCGCTGGGTGTCTTGGGGAGGGCGTCGATGAAGTGGATCGAGCGCGGGTAGGCGTGGGCGGCGTAGCGGGTCTTGACCAACTGCTGGAGCTCGGTGGCCAGTTCCGGCGAACCCTCGCCGCCGTCGCGGAGGACCACGTACGCCTCGATGACCTCGCCGCGGACCTCGTCGGGTGCGCCGATCACGCTGCAGTCGGCGACGGCGGGATGCTGGGCGAGGACGCTCTCGATCTCGAACGGCCCGATCCGGTAACCCGCCATGATGATGACGTCGTCGTCACGGGAGGAGAAGAAGAAGTCGCCGTCCGCGTCGATGCGCGCGGCGTCGCCGGTGAGGTACCAGCGGCCGTCGGGGGTGAACTTGGAAGCGCTCTGCCCGGAGATCTGGTAGTCGCGGAAGGTCATCAGCGGGCTCGCCGCGACGTCGATCGCGACCCGGCCGAGCACGCCCGGTCCGGCGACCTCGTCCTTCTCGTCGGCCAGGACCGTGAGGCTCCACCCGGGCACCGGCCGGCCCATCGATCCCGTCTTGAGCGGGCGGGCGAGCTCGGGATGGTGGTGGTTGGCCAGGGGCATGCCGACCTCGGTCTGGCCGAAGTGGTCGTGCACCGCCAGGCCGAGCGCGGCGCCGGCCCACTCGTTGACCTCGGGGGTCAGCGGCTCACCCGCGCTGGACGCCCGCTCCAGGCGCAGGCCGTCCGGCACCGGCACCGGCGAGGAGCGTAGTCCCCGGTAGACGGTGGGGGCGGCGGCGAAGTCGGTGACCTGGTGGTCGACCAGCGTGCGCCAGGTCGTCTCGGCGGAGAACCCGCCGGTCAGCAGGAGGCTGGGGATACCGGCGGCCATGGGAGCGACGATGGCGGAGTACAGCCCGTAGGCCCAGCCGGGGTCGGCGGCGCACCAGTAGCTGCTGTCCGGGGTGACGCCCAGGGCGTACTCCAGGTAGATCTGCCATCCGGCGATGTAGGCGACGGGGTGGATGACGCCCTTGGGCTTGCCGGTGGTGCCGGAGGTGAACATGTGCACCAGCGGCCCGTCACCGCTCGTGGTGACGGCGGGCACCGGCTCGGGCGACGCGACCGCGACGAGATCGGCCAGCACCACGTCACCGCGCGATGTGCCGGTTCCGGTGACGATGATGCGGCGCTCGGGGTCGTCCGGCAGGTCGGGGCCCGGGTCGAGTTTGTGGCGCTGGTCCGGGTCGACGACCACGACGCGCGCACCCGCGCCCTCCAGACGCAGGGTGATGGCCTGGGGTGCGAACGCGGTGAACAGCGGGACGTAGACCGCACCGAGCCGCCAGATCGCGAGGATGACGGTGACCAGGTCGGTGCCCTTGCCCATCAGGGTCGCCACCCGGTCGCCCGGACCGACCCCGAGCTCTTGCAGGGCCCGCGCGTATCGGTGCGAGTCTGCGGCGAGCGCGCCGTACGTCAGCGTGGAAGTCTTGCCGTCGCTGTCGACGAGGGTGAACGCTGTGCGGTCGGCGGGGTGCCGGTCACACAGCAGCTCGGCCACATTCAGGGACGGAGCCGCGAAGGTCGCGGTCAGCTCGGTGACCCGGTCGGCGGCGCTCATGACTGGGCGTTGCGGTCGATGATCGGCAGGACCAGGCGGCTGGGGTGGTCTCGGACATCTATCTCGTACAGGTGCTGCATCGGTGCTCCTCGTCGAGCTGGCGGCATTGCCCCGGATGTGGGTACGTTATGAGGTACGTTCGTACCCTGTCAATTACCACGAGAGGACCGACCTCTGGTGATTCGCCATAGGTGACGGTGTCGACGACGGGGGCTGGTCGCTGCCGACGCCCTCCCCGGGCCGTGAGGGAAGGGCAAGCAACGGTCCATGTTCGGCGCGATCATGGGTTCGGCAGCGCGTGCGGGCGAGGCAATGCCGCTAATTCAAGGATCTTCGCAGGCCGGAGCTGCACCGTTAGCTCTCTGACACTCTCCACGATCCGGCCCATGAGCACTCTGCCCGCGACGTTCAGCCAGAGGAAACCGTCCGGTCGAAGATGCAGCAGGCGCTACACATGACGCCGTGCCCGGGCCCCGGCTTTGGCGACCTTCGCCTGGATCATGTGTCGACCGTGGTCAGGGTCCGGTGGAGCGTGGAGTCCGAGGCTGGCGTCCCGATCGCGGCCGGCTGGTGGGCCCACAACCGTTCGGCGTCGGCCGGGTTCGCCGCCCCCAGAACGATCCGGATCGCGGTGCCGACCAGCGTGACGCCCCGATCCCGCCGACCCGCCGTGGTGCTGGACGGCATCCTGCGACAACGCCGCCGTCAGCCTGGTCCGGTCCGCGCAGGCCCGCTGCAGCGCCGCCCTCGCGTGATCGACCGGGTTCTTCGCGCTTTGCGGACTCGGCCAGCCGCCGGTCGCGTCCGACGGTCTTCGACGCCGAAAGGGTGCACCCGATTCTGCAGGGATCGTGACGTAGGCACTCAGATCCTTGCAGGCCGGGCGCACCCTTTCTCGATCTTCAACGAGATCACTCGGTGACAGCCGAATCACCGAGGCCGGGTCACTGGGGGATCACCGGCAAGATGATGTGGGACGGTCGCACGTGGTCGCGGAAGATCCGCTGGTGGGCGGTGCGGAAGGTGGTCGCCTCGTGGGCGGGTTCGCCGGTGTTGGGGTTGCGGTCCCACCGGGGGAAGTTGCTCGAGGAGACGTGCACCTGGATGCGGTGCCCGGCGAGGAAGACGTTGCTGGTGGACCACAGGTCTATGTCGTAGGCGCCGACGGAATCGGGTTCCGCCTGGATTCGGATGATGCCGTCGGCGAGATTGCGTGACACGCCCTTCTCGTCGACGTCGCACAGCCGCGCGACCCAGTCCGTGGACGGGGCGTCGGTGGCGGCGTACAGCCGCATGCGGATTCGGCCCGTGACCTCAAGGTCGGTGGTGAGCGGTTCGCTGGTGTACACTAGGACGTCGTCCCGGGCCTCCGCTGCGGCCTGGTCGAACGGTCCCGCCGGGAACTCGGGGGACATGAACAGGTTGCCGCCGCGCGTGATCACCGGATCGGCGGGGTCGTAGGTGTAGTCGTCGGGCGTCTCGCCCAGTTCGGGCGCCGGTTCATTGGTCGCGAGGCCGCCGCCGGGCTGCAGGAACCACGGCGTGTCCACGACCCGGCTGAGCGGCCATTCGTTCTCATCGCGCCACACGTTCGTGCCCATCACGAAGATCTTGACCGGTGGCTCCTCGAGCATGCCGGTGTCATGGCCCTTCAGCCAGTGGTCGAACCACCGCACCTCCAGGTCGGTGAGGGATGTGCCGAACATGCTCGTCGGTGCGGTGCTCAGGCCGTAGTTGACCTCACCGCTCACGCCGCCGCCCGAGGTGTGCAGGCCGAGGTGCGTCCAGGGCCCGATCACCAACTTGGCGGTGTTGCCCGCTGCCAGGTTGTCGACGTGGTTGTCGAGCGTGCCCTGCAGGAAGACGTCGTACCAGCCGGCGACGCTGAGCGAGGGAACAGCGATGTCATGATGCTTGCCGCGGACGCGGTGCGGAAAATCCGCGCCGGGATCGGCCACGGCGGCCTGGGTGCCGATATCCGGACCGCCGTAGCGGTCGATGAGCGGCAGTTTTCCGGTGGGGAGTTCCCAATAGCCGCGATCCCGCAGCCCGTCGAAGTCGGTGACGAGTGAGTGGAACGCCGCCCCCAATTCCCTACCGGAATGCAGGCGCGGCAGGTGACTCGGACCGGTGAACAGCGTCCAGAGCGCGTTGAGCCCCAACTCGGTCGCGCCGCCTCGCCGGTGGATGCCGTCCAGGGGTTCCGACCACGTCATCACGGGCGTGATGGCCCGCAGCGCGGGTGCGCCGGAGATCGCGGCGGTCCACTGTGTGCTGCCGGTGTAGCTCATCCCGAACATGCCGACGAGCCCATTACTGCCGGGAATCTTCGCGGCCCATTCGACGGTGTCGCGGCCGTCGGAGACCTCGAAGTCAAACGGCTTCCAGGTGCCCTCCGATGCGAAGCGGCCGCGGGTGTCCTGCAGCACCACGATGTAGCCGTGTGCCGCGACGCTGAGAACGTCGATGAAATCCTTGGTGATGAACCCACGTTTGCCGTAGGGGCTGCGCTGCACCAGGACGGGCCAGGGGCCTTGGCCTGTTCCGGGCCGGTACACGTCCGCATGCAGGATCGTGCCGTCGGACATGGGCACGTCGACGTCGTAGTCGATGAGGATATCGGACATTTCACTTCTTTCGGGGTGTTGAGGGTGGAGGTGGCGAGGCCGGTTGACGCCGCAGAGTCGCCGGCGGTCTGCCGTCGGCATCGTCGACGGCACGAGACAGCCCGCGCGCGACGACGCTTCGGCCTCCTCGCCGCCCCGCAAGACGATATCGGGTACGTTGGCAGGCGCTTTCGTACTCTGTAAATTACCGCGAGAAGGCTTCCGCGAGAAGGTCCACCTCTGGTGATTCGCCGTGGGCGAGGGTGTCGCCGACGGGCGCTGGTCGCCGCCGACGTCTTACCGGGGCTGTCAGGGCAGGGCGCGGCCGGAACTGTTCTATGGGCCGGGCGCCGAGGGCTACACCGACTCCCCCTTCCTCGAAGCGGCGTGAGGCCCACTCTCACGCCTGTCCATGTGGCAGCCCCACTCACCCATGGACAGGCGCCCGACCGGCGACGCTGTGCCCGCTCCATTGAGCCCGCGTTCGGAGCCGGGTGGTGTACCGAAGGGCGCCATCGCTCAAGATCAATCTCGGCGCCAACCACGGTTCCGTTGATCAAGGCCAAGCGACCGTCTCATGATGGCGTCGCTGCGCGTCGCTGATCGCGAGTCTGCGGTGCTGCTGCCTGGTCCGGAGCAGTTGCCGGTGCGCTTCGTCGGGCACCACCTCGTTGTCCGGGCCGCGGATCCGCCCCGGCGTCGGTCGCTCAGGCGGCGAGGGCGGTGCGGCCTGCGGCGTAGACACGGGCGACCTCGACGACGCGCTTGCCGAGCTCGGCGGCGGTGGCGATGTCGGCCTTGTGTACGCCCTCGGCTCCCTGGTCGTTGTTGCTCTGGGCGGCGGCGCCGAGGAAGAAGCCGAGGCGGTTGAGGTCGTTCTCGGAAGCCGTGGAGGTGTTCCAGCCGGGCATCAGGCCGAGGCCGACCCAGTGCATGTGGTGCTGCGCGGCGAGCACGGTGAAGTACTGCAGGGTGTTGAGCTTGTCGCCGCTCTTGCCCGCGGAGTTGGTGAAACCTGCGGCGATCTTGTCCTTCCACGCCTGGGTGTACCAGCGCTTGGAGCTGGCCTCGGCAAAAGCGTGGAAGACGGCTGAGGCGGTGCCCATGTAGGTGGGCGAGCCGAAGATGATCGCGTCCGAGGCGTCGAGCAGGTTCCACTGCTCCTCGGAGATCTCCTCGATGTTGATCAGGTGGGTGGTGGCGCCGGCGGTGGTCACCCCATCGCGGACAGCCTCGGCGAGGACGGAGGTGTGGCCGAAGCCGGAGTGGTAGGCGATGGAGACGACAGGGGTGGTCACGTTCACTTGCTCCTTCGGATGTGCATGTCGGGCCGCGCGGGATCCGGGCCGCGGGGCCCTTGGGTACTGTCCGCTCAGCCGGCGTTGAACGCCTCGGCGACGGTCAGCGTGTCCTCGTACTGGCGCAGGCGACCGATCCGACCGTCCTCGACCGTCAGGTGCATGGCCGTCGGTGTGCTGAACTCCTTGCCATTGGCCGCGACGGTGTGCGTGAAGACCGCCAGCAGCACCACGTCACCACCGTCGACGATGACGCGCTCCAGCACGGCCTTGCTCTGACCGTCCGCGAAGTGCGACCACATCGTGGTGAAGTACGGCGCGACCTCCTCCCGGCGGATGCGGCGCCCGGTCCAGGGCAGCGCGTCACTGCCGGGGACGTGCCAGTCGATCTCCTCGGCGAACAGTTCCTGGATGCCGTCGGGGTCATGCTTTGCGAGGCGCTCCACGAACTTCTGGGCCACGGTCCGCGGGGTCTGCGTATCTGTTGTCATCGTCCTTGTCCTTTGTCTCTTCGTTTGCATCAGGTGTCGGTCGGGCCTCAGCCCTGGAACAGGAAGTGCTTGCAGCTCAGCGGCCCGCCGAGCTGAATGAGCGCCCCGTCTTCACGCGGCGCGCCAAGGCCGACCGGTGCGAACCCGAATCCGGCTCTTCATGACTCACTCCCTGCTGTGTCGTTGTGTCGAATCCGTTGCTCTGGCGACGGTCGCAAGTACGCGGCTCAGACGCCCTGGGGTATCGGATGCGTCCCGCGACTTGGCGCCTAGAGCTGTGTGGCTCCGCCGTCGACGAACAGTTCCGCGCCGGTGGTGAAACTGCTTTGGTCGCTGGCCAGGTAGAGGGCGGCGGCGGCGACCTCGTCGGGACGGCCGGCGCGGCCGAACGGGGTCAGTGGGGCGGGCTCGGCCGCGGTGGGCTGACCGCTGTGCGGGAAAGCGGCGTGGAGCTCGTCCAGCCCCGGGGTCTCGACAGGGCCTGGGGTGAGGGTGTTGACGCGGATTCCGCGGCTGGCCAGCTCTGCGGCCCAGGTGCGGGCGAGGCTGCGGATCGCGGCCTTGGTTGCGGCGTAGACGCCCAGGCCCGGGCGCGCCCGCAGGGCCGAGCTGGAGGAGAGCAGCAGCACCGAGGCGCCGGCCGTCAGCAGCGGCAGCGCCTTTTGGACGGTGAAGACCGTGCCC
The DNA here is from genome assembly GCF_044742595.1 of Streptomyces sp. NPDC087859. NCBI lineage: Bacteria > Bacillati > Actinomycetota > Actinomycetes > Kitasatosporales > Streptomycetaceae > Streptomyces > Streptomyces sp. NPDC087859. The sequence goes on from NZ_JBIUUU010000005.1 coordinate 484,958, forward strand.
TTGATATTGATCGATGTAGTGCGGTCGTACTCCTCCTCGGTGATCGCGCCGAGCGGGCTGTAGTCCGCGACCCCGGCGTTGGCCACCACAATGTCCAGGCGGCCGCTGCGGTGCGCGATCTCGGCGAAGAGCCGGTCGAGGTCGCCGAGGTCCGAGGCATCGCCCTGGATGGCGATGCCTCGGGCGCCGACCTGCGCGACGGCGGCGTCCAGCGCGTCCTTGCGGCGGCCGGTCAGGTAGACGGTCGCGCCCTCGGCGGCGAAACGCCGGGCGGTCGCCAGGCCTATGCCGCTGGAGGCGCCGGTGACAAGGGCGGTCTTGCCGTCCAGCTGGCCCATGAGATTCTCCAATTTCTTGACGTGCCTGTTGCTGTTGCATTGATGGGCGCAGAATGCCCCGATCAGGGGAAGTCGACGGCGTCGACTGGTAGACATCGAGCAGGGTGATCGCCGCCAGGTCCCGCGCGAGCATCCAGCCCGCCCCCGCCGGTCGTTGGAGCCGGGCCGGGGGTTGTGAAGTACCCCCGGCCCGGCCGTCTTGGCGAGAGGGCGGTGCCGAACGGTCCCGTGGCGTGGTCAGGCGACAGAGATCTCGTTCAGGTCGATGGTGATCAGCTTCGGCTCCGGCAGGACCCGCCCGTCCGCCGCAAGGGGCAGCACGTACCGGTGGGTCGGGAAGACCAGCCCCGACACGGTCTCGTGCTTCTCCGACAGATGTGCCGCCGGCGGGCTGCCGAGCACCTCGGCAGCGTAGTCATGGCGTCGCAGCAGGCCCTCGGCGTCGTAGTGGAAGATCTGCTCTGTGGCGTGGGTCGCGAGGGTGTCGGGGAACGTGGCCCGCAGCCGTCGCAGGTCCTGGTCGGCCTCGGTCCAGGGCTCCAGTTCCTCCACCACGACGCCGGGGAGCGTCAGCAGGTAGGGGGCGGTGAGGTAGTTCCACATGGCGTAGCCCGCGAAGTACAGCACGTGGAGATCGTCCCAGGGGGTGGCCGGGTCCTGGGAGGTGAAGGCATCCCGTGGAGAGGTGCGCTCGGCGACGACCTCTCCGTCCCTCCGCTCGATCGTGACGCGCTCGGGGGTGAAGACGCCCCGCAGGTCCGGGCCGGTGAAGCCTTCGAACACCAAGCGCTGCTGCTGGACATCGGCCGTCATGTCCGCGCTGGCGAGGATGCCCGGCTGGCCGCGGAGGCCCCACAGGACGCCGCCGATGGCCCCGCGGGCGCGGATCGTGCGCGCCTGTCGCCACTGGTCCAGGCCGCCATGGGCCTCGACAACAAGATCCAGCAGGGTGGTCATAGCAAATCCTCATTCTGATCGATGTTCATGATGCCTCCGCGTGCCGGTGGCCCACAGAGGGCCGGCACGGCGTCCGCCGGTCCGGCACGGCGTCCGCCGGTCCGGCACGGCGAGGGTCGAGCCCCTCGTCGTCATGGCCTGCGCGGCGCGTGCCGCCCGCCTCGCCGGTCCGGTGCCTCAGGCCCGGCCGGCCTGCGGGTTGGTGAACATGTGGTTGCCCGCCACCGTGTCCTTCGCGGGCACTTCGTCCTGCAGGACGTCCCAGTGCTCCACCACCAGGCCCTCCTCGAAGCGGAAGATGTCGACCGCCAGGAGGGGTGTCTCGGTGCTGCTGGAGTACCTGCCGTGGATCATGACCAGGTCTCCCTCGGCGATGATCGCTCCCGGCTCGTACCGGCTGGCGTCGGGCAGCTCCGCGATGAAGTTGCGCAGCCCGGCCCTGTCCGGCGGGATGAACGGGTTGTGCTGGATGTAGTCGGGGTGCAGGTACCGGTCCAGCGCGGTGAAGTCCTTCGAGTTGAACGCGGTCGTCAGGAATTCGAGGACGGCGGCCTTGTTCCGCTCCGTCTCCGTCCTCGTTCGGCTCTGAGTCATCAGTCCTCCACAGGTTTGCCGACTGACGCGGCTTTGTTGACCGACTGGACCACAACGGAAACATGAAGTGGTCCAGTCAGTCAACAAAACGAGGAGCGTCAGGCGATCCCTCCGTGCCGACATGGAGGGCTGGGTTGCAAATATTGTGGTCCATCTGGACCACAATGAGGTACCGTGAGGTCATGGGGCGAAAACGAGGCTTCGACGAGACCACCGTGCTCGATGTCGTCCGCGACCGGTTCTGGACCACCGGATTCGACGGCACGTCCACCTACGACCTCATGGATGCGACCGGCCTGGGCAAAGGCAGCATCTACAAGGCGTTCGGCAACAAGCACTCCCTTTATGTGCGCGTCTTCTCCGACTACTGCCAGGCCCTCGTCGCCCAGGCACGCGAGGAGCTGCGGGAGGGCCCGCACGCGGTGCTCACCTCGCCGATGGCCCGCCTGGAGCGCTACGTCGTCTCACTCGCCGACGCCTTCGCGACCGAGTCACCCCGCCGGGGATGCTTCCTCACCAAGGTCACCGCGGACCGCGCCGGAGAGGACGACATGGTGGCGGGCACGGCCCGTCGCGCGTTCGAGGATCTCGCCGGCGCCCTCGCGTCCGCGATACGCGACGCCCAGGACGCGGGAGAAGTGGCCGAGCATGTCGACGCCACGGCCCTGGGATATCTGCTGCTGAGCGTGATCAGGGGCATCGACAACATGGCCAAGGCGGGCATCGACGGCACGACGCTCCGGCAGACAGCCCGGCAGGCGCTGGAGCTGATCCCCAGGGCGGACGCACCGAACGTGCGGCGCTGACATTCCCCCCTCTCGTCCATCACCCAATTCGGAAAGCCGGAGGACGTCGTACGCGTCGTCGATCTCCAGGAGCCGAACGCTCCCGGCGCCGGCGAGGTCAAGGTCGCGGTCGAGTTCTCACCGCTCAACCTGCACGACCTCAAGGTCGTCAGGGGCGAGCTCGGGCGGCCACCGACTCTCCAGACCACCGCGTGCACGCCGGCAACGCGCGCCACGGGTTTCCACCGTGGGATGTAGATCCACTGATCAATAGTGCTCACCCTCGCCAGGCAAACCGCCGCTCATTCGCAAGTGCGGTGAGGGGCAGCCCCCACCACGAGAGAAGTATCGAGATGCCCGAACTGTCCTACGAAGTCCTCGTCTCTGCCGGCGTTCCCCTGTCCTGACGCTCCTTCAGCAGGCCCGGATTGTCTGCAGCGACCGCAGCGACCCGGGATGGGACACGGACCCTCCCGCAGGCGTCACGAGCCGCGAGCAGGGCCGCATCCGCATCCAGTACCAGGACAACCCTTTGCTGCCGGTCGGCGTGCTCCTGGACCTAGCCGTACGGCTGCGCGACGCCCTCTGACCCACCCCCGAGGAGCACCTGATGGACATCATGACCGAGGCCCGCACGAGGGGCTGGTACGTCCTCCAGCACACCGGCATGCAGCAGTGGGCAGAAGACCACGCCACCTGGAAAGCCCACGGGATCCGCCTGGACCTCATGCACGGCACCCGCCGCGTCGCCACCGCCACGCTGGAGGTCTCCCAGCAGCTGGCCGTCGACCGCGCCATCGCCGTCGCCGAAGAGATCGAACCCTGGGCGTCGGCGCTCCTGCGCATGGCCGCCGTGTGGGAGACCAAGGGGCAACTGACCCGCCTGGTCACCTTGATGGCATCGGCCAGCGAGGCCGAACAGCAGCACATGCCCCTCGAGGAGACGGTCGCCGAAGAACTCCTCGCCTACGCCACCCCCACCGAGATCGAGCAGGCCAGGGCCACCCCCAGCATCGCCTGGGAAGGCGTACCACTCGCCCGCCTCATCGCGGCCCGGCTGCGCCGCGACCTGCTGACGCGCCGCCTGGCCCTGCTCGCCGCCGCCCCGGACCTGGCCGAGGCCCCGTGCTCGTTCCACCCGGCGTGGGAACTGCTGACCACGCTCTACCTCACGCCCGGCCTCAGCGCGCCCGAGACGATGGCGCGCGAGCTGCTGGCCGCCTGGGGCAGCCGCCCGCGACCTGCGGGATCCACTGATCACGTGGGCGGTCACCACAGCACGCATCACCAAGACTGACGCGCAGACGGTCAGTGGCGTCTCCCGCTCCACCATCAACCGGCTCCTGCCCACTGACTGACGGGAGGTGTTCTTGCGTGCCAGACTGTTCGTGCGCCCGCCAGGCTCCCCCGTCTTGGCGGGCGCAGCTCTTTCGTGGAGGAAGACAGCGGATCCGCGTCGACGGCATCCAACGCAGACCCACCCGGGCTCTACCCGCCGGTCCGGTACGGATACGGGTGAACGTGGGGCCGTTCAAGGGCCTCTGGTCATAGCCTGGTTGAGGATGTGCGGCGGCACGGCACGGGGGCATGGATGGCTGATATGGGGGCGTCTGACGGCACGTCGGACCAGCGGTGGTTTATCAGTCATGCGGGGCGGATCGTGCGTGGGCGGAATGGGTCGGCTGGCAGCTCCTAGACGCCGGGCACCAGGTGGAGCTGGATTACTGGGACTGGGGTACCGGTGAGAACTTCGTCCTGAAGATGAACGCCGCCCTGGAGCGCGGCCGGCTGCTGGCGTTGTTCCCCGGCGTACTTCGAACCAGAACGGTTCACGACGCCGGAGTGGACGGCGGTGGTGGCGATGCGGGAGAAGATCACCCCCGTGCGCATCGACCGGGTGGATCCACCGGCGATCCTGCCAGGCGACGGCTTCGGGGCCCTTGAGGCGCGGGGTCCCTCCGGAACTCCACGTTGCGCTCAGGCATCGTCTCTTCCAGCCCTCGGGGCGTAGAGCTGGAGGCCATCACTTTTGGCCCCCAACGGCCCAAACGGCCCTCCCCTACTTGAGTCATGGACCAAAGCGCCGAGCTCAGAGAATTCCTGCGGTCGCGCCGGGCACGGCTGAGCCCGGAGGAGACCGGGATTCCGACCGACGAAGGCCGCACCCGCCGGGTGCCGGGACGCGGTCGCGCGGGACGAAGACGTAGTCCGGGCAGAGGCAGATCTGACCGCCGTTCATCAGCCGCATGGCCGCCACGCGTTCGGCTGCCAGGGCGATGTCCGCGTCCGAACCGAGGACTACGGGGTTCTTGCCGCCCAGCTCCAGCGTCACCGGCACCAGATTCTCCCCGGCGGCCGCCGCCACCCGGGCGCCCACCCCGGGAGAGCCGGTGAAGATGAGGTGGTCGAACGGGAGGGACGAGAACGCCGACGCGGTGGCGACACCGCCACGTACGACCACCACCTCCTCCGGGGACATGCGGGAGGCGACGGCCCGGGCGAAGACCTCGGCCGTCCGCTCGGCCACCTCCGAGAACTTGATCATCACGCGGTTCCCCCGCGGCCAGCGCCTCGATGGCCGGTTGGACGACGAGGGACACGGGGAAGTTCCAGGGCCCGACGACACCCTTCGGGCGGGTCTGTACGAAGGGTGTCGTCCCGGCCTCGGCGGAACCCGGGATCTCCTCGTTCTCCATCCACTCCGCCAGGTTCTCCCGGATCAGCTGGACGTCCGGGATGACGCCGACGATGTCGCTCGCCAGGCTCGTCAGCCGCGGGCGGGAGCCGAAGTCGGCGTCGAGTGCGGCGCACAGCTCATCGGCGTTTTCCAGCACGCAGGCCAGCAGGCGGTCGATGCGGTCGAGCCGTACATCCCGGGGGATCGAGGGGTTGCGGGCCGGTGAGGTCGGGGGCTGTGTGCAGGGTGCTCATGGAAGGTTCCCTCAAAGTGTTCTTGTGCGTGTGGGGGCGGCTCAGGCGGAGGGGAGGAAGACCGGGATCGCCTCGCCGCCTTCCGGGTGCTCGAAGGCGACGGTGACGGACATCCCGGCCCACGGACGCGCGCCGTCCCGCAGCCCGATCAGCGCCGCGTACAGCCACGGCCCCTCGGTGAGTTCGATGAGCGCCACGACCTGTTGCGGGGCGGGAGTGTCGCCCTGGGGGCGGCCGTGTACGACGGTCCATGAGATGACGGTTCCGGTGCCGGCGACCGGTACCCAGGCCGCTGTGGGCTCCTGGCACGCGGGGCAGGCGTCGGACTGGGGCGCGGCGTGCGCGCCGCAGGCGGTGCAGTGGCGGATGAGCAGTTCGCCGCGCGCCGTCCCGTCGAAGAACTTCTCGGTCGCGGCGTCGCGTCGTACGACGAGGGTGGTCATGGTGGCTCCACGGTTCGGTGGTGGTCAGGTGTGCGGGTGGGGGCTGAGGACCAGCGTCGAGTGGTGGTCGAGGGCGCCGCCGTTGCCGCTGACCAGGACGACGTCGTGGCGCGGTACCTGCCGTTCGCCCGCCTCGCCGCGGGCCTGGAGGACGGCTTCGGACAGCGGGGTCATGCCCCACATGTAGTAGGAGGACAGCTGCCCGCCGCCGGTGTTGACCGGTAGCGACCCGCCGGGCGCGAGCGCGCCGCTGGCCGCGAAGGCGCCGCCCTCGCCCTTGGCGCAGAAGCCGTAGTCCTCCAGGGTGAGGAGCACGGTGAAGGTGTAGCAGTCGTACAGCTCGGCGACGTCGACGTCACCGAGGGAGACGCCCGCCATCTTCAGGGCCGCGGGACCCGCCTGGGCTGCCCCGCTGACCAGGCCGAAGTCGCTGTCGCGGTGCATCGGGTAGCCGGGGTGGGACTGGGCCCAGCCGAGGACGTGGACGGGTGGCCTGCGCAGGTGGGCGGCGCGCTCGGCGGTGGTGACGATGACGGCGATGCCGCCGTTGGTGACCAGGCAGCAGTCCAGCAGGTGGAACGGCTCGGCGATCATCCGAGACGCCTGGTGGTCCTCGACGGTGATGGGGTCCTGGAACTGGGCGCGGGGGTTGGTCGCCGCCCAGGCCCGCTGGGCGACGGCGATGTGCGCGAGTTGTTCGCTGGTGGTGCCGTAGGTGTCCATGTGACGGCGGGCGGCCAGCGCGTACAGAGGGTTGGCGCCCGCGATCCCGGCCGCTCCCATGAGGCCCATCCAGCCGGTCCCGCCGACGGCCCTCGCGTAGGCCGCGCCCGCCGAGGACTTCTCCTTCAGCGGCGCGTCGGCGAAGACACAGGCCACGGCCTCGGCCATGCCGGAGCGGACCGCCATCGCCGCGTACTGCACCATCGCGCCGGCGGTGGAGCCGTACGCCTGTACTTCCGACAACAGCCGCAGGTCCTTCAGGCCCAGGTCCTTCTGGAGGGCGAGACCGACCCCGCCGAGGACGCCGCTGCTGGTGAGCAGGCCGTCGAGGTCGGACAGGGCGAGGCCCGCGTCGTCGGCGGCGCGGCGTACGGCGTCGGCCGCGAAGTCGGCGGCGCTGCGTCCGTAGATCTTGCCCATGTCCGTCATGCCGAGTCCCGTGATGACGGGGCCTCGAGGTGCCGGGGGCGAGGAAGTGGTCACGTCAACTGCCTTTCGTAGTGGTGCCGCTGACGGGGTCAGCGCGCCTGCCAGACCGGGGTGCGCTTCTCGGCGAAGGCGCGGGGGCCTTCCTGGGCGTCATGGGAGGTCATCAACGTCCGCCCCTCCCGATGGGAGAGGTCCCAGGCGGCCTGCTCCGCGTCGACGCGACCGGTGGTGACGCCGCGGGCGATGCGCTTGCTGGCCTGGACGGCGAGCGGGGCGTTGGCGGCGATGCGCTCGGCCAGCGCCAGCGCCTCGTCGAGCACCTTCTCGGCGGGCACGACCCGGTTGACCAGGCCCAGGTCGCGGGCAGTGGCCGCGTCGAGCGGGTCGCCGGTCAGCAGCAGCTCCATGGCGACCTTGGGCGGCAGCTGGGCGGCGAGCCGGAAGGCGCCACCCGCGCCGGCGATGATGCCCCGCTTGACCTCCGGCAACCCGAAGGAGGCGTCCTCGGCCGCGACCACGAGGTCACTGGCGAGGGCGATCTCGGTGCCGCCGCCGAGGGCGAAGCCGCGCACGGCTGCGATGGTGGGCTTGCCGATGTGATGGCGGACGTAGCCGGCGAAGCCCCACGCCTCGGCCTCGGGCGGCATGATGTTCTCGCCTCGGGCCACCGCCTTCAGGTCGGCGCCGGCACAGAACGCGTTGTTGCCGGCGCCGGTGATGACGACCGCTCGGATCTCCCGGTCGCGGTCCGCCTCCTCCAGCGCCTTGCCGACGCCCAAGGCGACTGCCGCGTTGACCGCATTACGGGCCTCGGGCCGGTTGAGGGTGACCACCATGACGTGGCCTCGGCGTTCCACGAGGACGGCTGGTGCGGGGGAACTCACGGTCGGTGTCTCCTCAAGGGTTTCCAGCACTCCTCGGGCGAGGAGCTTGTCGGTTTCTTCGTCGGACAGGCCCAGCAGCTCACGGCTGAGCTCCCGGGTGTGCTCGGCGGGCAGCGGGGCGGGGCGCTGCGGCGGGTCGGCGAGGTGGCGCGAGTGAGCGGGGCGGGCCTCGGTGGGAAGGGGTTCGTCGAGGGTCGGTTGCCGCAGCTGGGCGAAGAAGCCGCGGGCCTTCAACTGCGGGTCGCGCAGGAGTTCGTGGACGCGCAGCATCGTTGCCGCCGGAACGCCGGATGCTTGGAGCAGGTCGGTGACCTCCCGTGGGGAACGGGATGCGGTCCAGGGCGACAGGGCCTCCTCGATCCGCCGGCGGCCGGCCCGGCGTCCCTGGCGCCCGGCCAACTCCGGGTCGGCGGCCAGGTCTTCGTGGCTGGCCACCGCGCAGAGCCGGTTCCAGTCCGCGTCGTCGCGGATACCGATCACGCACCACTGGTCGTCACCTGCGCACGGCAGCACCAGGTCGTCGGTCATGGCTCCGGCGTGCAGAGATCCGGGGTTCAGCCACTCTGCCGCCAGGTGCTCGGCCAGGGCGTCCAGGATGATCTCCGCCTGCGCGATGCCGACGGTGCCGCCGCGGCCGGTGCGCCGCAGCCGCGCCAGCTGGGCCACGACGGCCGCCGCGCCGGCCCGCCCGACCACGTGATCCGGGTAGATGGTGATGGAGTCGCTGTGGCCGTCCGGATCGTCGGGGTAGCGCCACAGGTCGCTCAGCCCGGTTGAGGCACGCACCAGTGGTCCGTATCCCATGCGGCGGCTCCATGCACCGCTCGCGCCGAAGGCGCTGCTGTCCGCGATGACGAGACGGGGGTTCAGTGCCAGGAGGACGTCCGGGCCGAGACCGAGGGCCTCCAGGGTGCCGGGCTTGAAGTTGGACAGGACGACGTCGGCTCCGGCGGCGAGTCGCTTGAAGAGGCCGGCGCCTTCCGGGTCGCGCAGGTTCAGGCCGAGGCTGCGCTTGTTGCGGTGGCCCCAGGCCGCCGACGCGGTGATGACCTCGCCCGTGACGGACTGCCGTCCGCCGTCGGGGAAGGCGCGGTTCTCCACCTTGATCACATCGGCGCCGTGGTCGGCGAGGAGCCGGCCGAGTTCCGCTCCGGCGACGATGACACCGAGGTCGAGGACACGCAGCCCGGCCAGGGGATGACCGCGTTCGGGCCGCGTCTCCCCGCGTGCCGGCTCGGTGCGCGCACGCACCTCGGTGAGGACCTCGTCGTTGTGCTCACCTGTCAGCGGGGCTCTGCGCAGCGGGGACGGTCGTGCTCCGTCGATCTCCAGGAATCCCGCCGGTACGCGAGCCGTGAGGCCGGGAACGAGTTCGGTGTCCGCGAGCGCACCGCGCTCCAGATAGTGCTCGGCGCGCAGGGCATCATCGGCGGTGAGAACGGCGGCGATGGGCACCCCGTGCTCCTGGCCCTGCCGTACGAGGTCGTCGCGGGAGCGGTCGCGGAAGAGGTCGGCGATCCGGGCGTGGATCCGGTCGGCCTCCTGGAAGCGCACGGCGATGTTCTCGTATCGCCGGTCGGCCAGGTCCTCGGGCTCGCCCAGCCAGGCCCGCATGCCGCGCCACTGCCGCGGGCTCAGCACACAGATGCGCACCAGGCCGTCGGCGCACCGGAAGATCGGGTAGAGATGCCCGGCGTCGGGCCTGCCGGGCGGCAGGTCGGCCGCGCGTCGGCCTCCGGTGGCGGAGCCGCCCATACCGAAACCGGGGTCCAGGATCTGGGTGACGGCCTCGTGCACGGAGAAGTCGATGTGGTCGCCGCGCCCGGTCTCAAGGCTGGCGTAGTGCGCGAGCAGGGCCACCCACGCTGCCTGCAGATGTGCGGACTCGGTGGCGATCGACCCGGGAGGCGGAAGCGGTGGGCGCCCGGGCCGACCGGAACGGCACAGCAGGCCGCTGAGGGCCGCGTGCACGGCGTCGGTCGCCGCGTATCCCGTATAGGGGCCGGTCAGTCCGAAGTCGGTCACGGTGACCAGGACGAGGCGGGGATTGCGGGCCGCGACGCTCTCGTAGTCGAAGCCCGGCACGCTGGACCGCTCGGACTCGATCCAGATGTCTGCCGTATCCAGCAGCGCCCGCAGGTCGTACCGGCCGTCCTCGGTGTCCAGGTCGAGGGTGACGCCGCGCTTGCCCGCGTTGCGCACGGCGAAGTAGAGGCTGGTTCCGTCGTGGAGCGGGGCCCGGTTGCGGGCCCGCGCGCCGCCGGGCGGTTCCACCAGGATCACGTCGGCGCCCAGGCCCGCCAGGAAACGGCCCACTCCCTCACCGCGTCCGTCGGTCGTGTCGACCACCCGGACCCCGTACAGGGGCGCCGACGCGTCCCCGCCCGTCACTGCTCCGGTCATCGTTCGCCTCCTGGCCCGGGCCGATCGGCGCCGCGCGCACCGACGCAGGGCACGGCGGACCGACCCGAAGCCGAGGGGCAGAGGGGATCACGCCCAGGTCGGGGAGCGAACCTCCGTACCCGCGCACGTCGGAGACCTGCGGCGGCCTGATGTCGGCCGTGTGAACACCGCGTTTCCGTGCATCAGCCTGGCCCGGCACACGGTCGCCTGTACACGTCCGTTTCGCTCATGTGCACGTGACCGAAACGGCAACGTCACTGATTCTGGAGGCGGACGCAAGGCCGGTGATCTACTGGCCCTGTGGACATCCAGCAGCTCCGCTACTTTCTGGCCGTCGCCGACGAACTGCACTTCGGTCGGGCCGCGGAGCGCCTGCATGTGACGGCTTCACCACTGAGCCGCCGAATCCGGGAACTGGAGCACGAACTCGACCGTGACCTGTTCGTCCGCGAGCACCACCACGTGGAGCTGACCTCTTTCGGAGAGGTCTTCCGCGCACGCGCCAAGGCGGTGGTCCGGGATTTCGACAGCCTGCGCGACCTCGCACGCGACCTTCCGGACGTCCTGCGCTGCCGGGTCGGCGCGGCTCCTCTGACTCCGCCGAAAGTCGTGGACACGGTCCTCACCGTCTACCGCGAGACCGCTCCGGGTGTCGAACTGCCCGTCACGCTCGCCTCGTCGTCCCAACTCCTCGACCAGCTCACCGCCGACCGCATCGATCTCGCCGTCATCCACCTTCCGGCGGGTGCATCCGGCACCGAAAGCCTGGTGATCGCCAGTGGCTCCTTGGGCATGGTGATGTCGGCGACCGACGAACTCGCCACCCGCACCTCGCTGACCCTGCGAGACCTGCGGGACCGTCAGGTGCTGATGACCTCGGCCAAGGTGCACCCGTCCGTGGTGGGCGCGAACAGGGCCGCGTTCCTGAGCGCCGGTGTCACGCACCTGGTGGATCTTCCGCACAACGACGTCGTGCAGACCGCCGCCCACGTACTGCGCACCGGCGCACTGACCCTCACCGTCCTCGGTGACGACGATCTGCCCGCCACGCGTGTCTTCGCCGCACCGGCCTTTCGCGTGGTACCGCTCGACGAGCCTGGACTGGCGCTACTGGCCGGGATCGCGTGGCGGAGAGCGGCCGAGGAAACGGTGCCGGGTCTGCGGGAGGTGCTCGCCGTTCTGAGGCAGATGTACGAGGGCGGTCCGATGCCGCTGTGACCCACTGTTGCACGGGTCTCGGTCGGCGTCGGGCTGGACGCCGAAAGCCTCGTCATCAGCGCAGGATCTCCTGTATCCACTGGTCAAGGCCGTCCTGGCGCCACAGGGGGCTGTCCGTCCTCGACCAGGCGGCACAGGAGGCACTCGGCAGTTCGGGCTGCGTCACCAGCTGCGCAGCATCGAGGGCATCCGAAACGGTCGGCAAGGATGAGCCAGGGAGTGCCAGTGCCGCAGCACCAGCAGCGACAGATCACCGACGAGCAGTTCCACGACGCGACGCTGATCTGGAACTACCACCAGATGGGACACGAACTGCGGCCCTGCTCGGCGGCGATCGGCCTGGGCAGCCACGGCCTGGGCGTGGCGAGTGCGGCCGCCGAGCTCTACCGCGCCGGCCTCTTCCCGGTCGTGGTGTTCAGCGGCGGCAACAGCCCCACCACCCGGGCCCGTTTCCCGCGCGGAGAAGCCGTGCACTACCGGGAGCACGCGCTGAGCCTGGGAGTCCCGGACGAGGCGATCCTTGTGGAGCCGAGGGCCGCGAACACCGGCCAGAACATCACGTTCTCCCGGGAGTCGCTGGCCGAGGTCGGCGTCCAGGTGGACTCGCTGCTGCTGATCTCCAAGCCGTACATGGAGCGCCGCTCGTATGCGACCTGCCGCAAGCTGTGGCCCGATGCGGAGGTCGTGTGCGCCTCCGAGCCGCTGGAGCTGGACGACTACATCAAGTCCATCGGCGACGAGGAGCTCGTCGTCGACATGCTCGTCGGCGACCTGCAGCGGGTGATCGAGTACCCGAAACTCGGCTTCGCCGTCGAGCAGGACGTACCGGGGGATGTGCATGACGCTTACGAGCGCCTTCTACGGGCCGGCTTCGACAGCCGCCTCATCGCCACCTGACCTGCCACGGGGCGGGGTGTGCGCGATCCACCAGCCGAACCTCTTCCCGAGACTGTCCACGCTGGCCAAGCTGTACGCCGTCGACCGGTGGATCGTCCTGGACGACGTCCAGTTCACGCGCCGCGACTACCAGCACCGGGCCCGTCTCGCCGATCGGGACGAGCCCGCACGCCAGCAGTGGCTCACGCTCCCCACGCACCTTCCCCAGGGGCGCCCGACATCGATCAGCCAGGCACGGCTCGTTGACCCCCGCCGCTCGCGCAGGACGGTCCAGTTGCTCGTGCGGCAGTACTACGGCCGAAGCCTCCATTGGCAAGCCGTATCCAATGTCCTCGACGAGGTCCTGGACACGCTCGACACCTCGCACCACCGCGTGGCCGACATCGCCAGGACATCGACGACCGCCCTGCGGCCCGTTCGTCATCGCCTGTCACGACCAGCGCGTCAACTCCGTACGCTTAGCCTCGCTGAGTACCAGTTCTGACATGTGGCGGCCCGGCCGCAGCTCGTCCGCCAGTGCCACCATCCGCCGGTCAGCGAACAGTGAGCGTACTTGCGTACCGTCTCCGTGGATACCCTGAAGTTCGCTGGCACACGCGTGTTTGATGCGCCTTCCGCGCAGGCCGCAACGCTCCGGGCCCGCTCCGCCACACGAGCTGGGACGTGCCACACAAGGCCGCCGTACCTCATGCGTGATGAACTATGGCCCGGCTTCGAGACGTTGATCTCGTCTCGAACAAGAGAGTGGGAGGGACCGTGGACCTTGGTGGGGGGACGTGGCAGCGACTGACCGCCGTGGTGCTCGTCATGGCGGTGGCGGCCGGGTGTACGGGGCAGGGCGAAGGCGCGGGCGGCGGAAACGACGAAGACCTGCTGCGGAACCACGACTGGACGCAGATGCCGGGCACCACCGCGCGGAACGACATCCTGCGGGTCAGCGCATTGGATCGGCACATCGTGGAGCAGGACTCCTCCGGCGGCCAGCCCAACCCCCCGCTGAACCTGGCCGGCCCGCATCTCAGGTCCGATGGCGACTTCACCGTGACCGCGCGCATGTCCGGTGTGGGTGACGATGACGGCGACTCATGGCTGCGGCTGTACGGACGGGTACCGGTCATCTACGACGAGTGGCGCCAGGAGCGGCCCTCACTCCGCGTCGGTGTGACCGGCGACGGACAAGTGAAGGTACAGATATGGGACGGCGAAGGCGATGAGCCGGCCATCTCCAAGGATTTCGACTGCGGCTGCTCCGGGACGGTGACGCTCGCCGTGTCGAGCATCGGTGACACCTTCCGCGTGAAAGCCGACGGGCGGCGGCTGGGAACCGTGCAGGACCCGGGGGTGTTCGCCGAGGGCACTGTCTGGTTCGGTCTGGAGGCGGACGCGGGCGACGACGAGCGCCGCGAGGGATGGAGTCTGACGCAGCTGATCGCGCGGGCAGAGAGCGGTGACTCGCTCCGCGTGATCAAGGCGCCGCAGCTACGCCAGGAGCAGTCCGAGGACTCGCTGCGTGCGCGGGCCGCAGACGTGGGGCGGCCGTTCGACGTCGGCGCCGCCCTGGCCGAGAACCCGCTGCTCACCGACGCACGCTACCGGGCGCTCGCGGGGAGCCAGTTCTCCATGCTCACTCCGGAGAATGCGTTCAAGCCACAGTTCCTCCACCCACGCCGGGGCGTCTACGACTTCCGCGACGCGGACCTACTCGTACGCTTCGCCCGCGCGAACGACATGAAGGTGCACGCGCACACCCTCGTCTGGCACGAGGCTCTGCCCAAGTGGATGCGGGAGAACGGCGACCCCGAGGAGGTGCGCCGGACCATGCTCCGGCACATCGCCGTGGTCGCCGGGCACTTCAAGGGAAAGGTCGCGGAATGGGATGTGGTCAACGAGCCCATGTCCGACGACGAGAAGAGCTACACCAACGGGGATCTCGGTCTGCGCTCCGAGCAGAGCCCGTGGTTCGAGGCCATGGGCGAGGAGTACATCGACGAGGCGTTCAGGGCCGCCCACCGGGCCGATCCGAAGGCGCGGCTGTTCCTCAACGAGTACGGGGTCGAGGAGGAAGGCGAGCGGTGGGACGCCCTTTACGATCTGGTCAAGCGGCTCAAGGAACGCGGTGTGCCGATCGACGGCGTGGGTTTCCAGAACCATGAGTACGCACCCGGCGACCGCATCGACCCGGAGACCTTTCGCAGCCATGTGCGGGATCTGGCGGAGCTCGGGGTGCAGGCGCGGGTGTCGGAGATGGACGTCCCCATAAGTGAGGACGAGGAGGGCGGGCGGCAGACCCAGGCTGATGAGATGGCGGGCAAGCTGCGGGTATGCCTTCAGGAGCCGAACTGCACATCGTTCTCCACATGGGGATTCACCGACCGGTACGGTTCCACCGCCGACACCAAGATCTATCCTCCGCGCACGGCTGATTCCCTGCCGTGGGACGCGTCCCTGCGGCCGAAGCTGGCGTACGAGCGCCTGCTCGAGGCCTTTGACGAGGTGTGAGGAATCAAGGTGTGATCTCTTGGTTTGGTGTCGATGGTAGTGAGAGTCAAAGGGCGACTTGTTCTGCCAGGGGCGTTTGATAAGGCGGCGAGGTTGAGTAGGTCACGGTCGCTCGAGAGGGTGGCACGTGAAATTCAATGCAGGTATGGAGAACGCCTTGTGGGACCGGCTGTCCGCGGAGGTGCGCAGGGAGGTGGACAGCCTCGTTTCGGCCGGTCGAAACGTGCGGGCCATTGCCCTGATGCGTGAGCATGTTGGCCTACCAACGCCGCATCTGCATGATTGCGTTGATGTAGTGGGCCAGCGATTCAGCGTATTGCGGGATAGGCCGGCGAGTTCGTGACAGTGCTTCACACCGTGGTCACGCGTGGCGCCAGTACGGGGTCGATTCGTACGGCGATGGTGCTCAGAGTGAGCGGGGTGTCGCGCAGAATATCGGCGTGCCCGGCATGCTGGATGGACTGGCCGAGGACATGGACCATGATGGCGAACATGTTCGTGTTGGGGTAGGGCTCCGGCCACCACGGCACGTGGCCGGGGGCGTCGAGGGGAAGCTCGTTGATCGTCGCGTCCGAGTGTTCCCACGTGCGCCGGTAGACCCCGATGATCTGATCGCGGGTCTCGTCCTCGGTCGCCCACAGATCGCTGCCGTTGGAGTGGTCCTGCCACCGGGGCAGCGGTTTTGGGGAAGGGCGGTCGAAGACCTCGCCGAAGTACCTGGCCTCGACGTTGGCCAGGTGTTTGGCCAGACCGAGGAGGTTGGTCCCGGTCGCCGTCAAAGGCCGGTGGGCGTCGTATTCGGACAGGCCGTCGAGTTTCCAGAGCAGCGCCTCCTCGCGGTCCCGCCGCAGTCTTCTGTGCAGGTTGTCCTTCGCGGATTCATCGATCATGCGGCATGAGCCTTCCATGGGCTGTTCGTGGTCTGAAGATCCCGTACGTGGTCCGCGACGACTGGCAGAGCCGAGGCCGACGCGGGGGTGGGGTGCGTGACGGTTCGCGGCCGGTCCGACCTGCGACGGTTATTGCGCAGGAGAACTACACGCATGCTGATCAGTGCTGTTCTCTGACCCCGTTGAGTAGTTCGAGACGGGGACAGGGGAGGCGGGCGGGTGCCAGGTGAGAATCCAGCCTGCGGTAAGCACCGCCGCGCCGCCTGCCAGGGCGATTGCGTCGCCTGTTCCGATGCCTGCGGCCACCGAGCCGAAGAAGGCCGGCCCGACGCCCTGTAGCGTCATGCTGCCGGAGCCGAGCAGACCGAAGGCCTGGCCCTGGCCATCTGGCGGCAGGGTGTCCAGGAACGGCCGTTGCAGGCCGAGGCCGTAGGCGAATCCGAAGCCGCAGAGCAGCAGCAGACAGGACGAGACACCCACTCCGGGCTCGGCGGCGAAGCCGACCAGCGGCAGTCCCATCAGCGCAATCAACGGGACCACCAGTCGCTCCCGGGTGGGTGGTCGTAGGAGTCGCCCCACCAGCAGGTCACCGACCAGCATGCCGATCGGCAGACAGCCCATCAGCACCGCGTACCAGCCGGGCGCGAAGTGGTGTTCTCCCGCGTAGGCGACGATCAGGCCTTCCGGGCCGGCTACGAACGCGGGCGGTAGCCACTGGGCCAGCATCAGTCGTCGCAGCGTGTGTCGGCGCAGCAGCAGGCCGGCACCGTGCAGGCTTGCCCGGACGGTGCCGCCATCGCCCCGAGCGCTGCCGGGTGTCCCGCCGATCTCTCCCGGCTGCAGCCGGGGTAGCCGGATGCGGACAGCGAGTGCGCAGCCGAGGTAGAGGGCGGCGCTTACTGCGAGCGCCCGGTGCGGGCCGAGTACCGCGACGGCCGCCCCTCCCAGCGCCAGACCGAACAATTGCGCGCCGGAGGCAGCGACGTTGTTCAGTGAACGCCCCAGTACGTAGGCGTCGCCCTCCAGCGATTGTGCGACCAGCCGACTCGACGCGCCGTGAAACACCGGTGTGGCGAGGGCGACCAGCGCCACGACACCAAGGCTTGCCGCGATCGGCATCCGCACCAGGGCGAGCAGCAGGGCGGCGGCGCACGTCAAGGTGTAGCCGCCGGTGATGAGCGCGCGGGCCGGCAGTCGGTCGGCCAGTGAGCCCAGCAGCAGTGAGCCGAACAGCTGCGGGATGAAGCCGATACCGAAGGCCAGTGCGCTCAGCAGTGCGGAGCCGGTGGCCGAGAAGACCAGAACCGAGAACGTGGTGATCCGCAGCGCGTCCGCGGTGATCGCGACGGTGCGGGTTGAGAAGAGCAGCCGGAATCGTGGCTCGGCCAGCACCTCCCGGTAGGTGGCACGGTGGTTGCCCTGCGGGGGTTCGGCGGTTGGGGTCATGACGCGCAGCTTCGGCGCGTGGCAACGCCGCCCACCAATGATTCGTCGCTGGACGAATCTGAACAGGCGTCCCGCGGTAGCATCGCTGGGTGCTGCGCTTCGAAGTCTCCGTCGAGGACCTGCTGCGCAGCCGCTTCGCACTGTCGCCCGCGCTGGACCTCTGTTTGCTGCTGCGCTCGCTCGCCGGCCAAGACCGGCCGCTGCCGCGAGCCTGGGCCTCGCGGCTCCTGCCGGCTTTTGAACGGCTTCGCCGCGAGACTGAGCTGGACGCCGCCCTCGCTCTGCAGGCCCCGCAAGGCGGACCGAACTTCGTCGCCCCGCCTCCGCGCGGCCTCAGCCAGACCTGGGCGGACGACCTGGCCACGATCCGGGCCACGCCGCTGGAAGCGGCCCACCACGAATTCGCCGCCACTGCGACCGGCCCGTTGGCCCGTGATCCCCACGTACGTGCGGTGCTGGATTCGCCGGACGCCGTCTCCAGGATCGCCGAGGCGATGGACCGGGCGTGGCACGAGCTGCTCGCCGCGGACTGGCCGCAACTGCGTGCGATCTGTGAGCGCGACATCGTGCACCGGGTGGGTGTGATCGGCGAACACGGATGGGCCGCGGCCATCGAGAGCCTGCACCCGGGTATCGCCTGGCGCGCCGGCGGTATCGAGATCGGTTTCTTCCGAGGCGGAACAGTCCGCCTCGCCGGCGACGGGCTGCTGCTGATCCCTTCGGTCGTCGTCGGGCATATCGCCGCCCACCTGGAAGACCCCTGGCCCAGGACCTTGGTCTATCGTGCCCGCGGCACCGCCGCTCTGTGGGGCGAACAGGAGACCGTCCCCCAACCGGACGCGCTGACCGCTCTGGTCGGCCGGGCCCGAGCCCGGCTGCTGTTGGCGCTGGACGCCCCGGCCAGTACCAGCCACCTCGCCCGAAGCCTCGCCATGACACCCGGCGCGGTAGGAGACCACCTCGCCATCCTGCGAGGCGCGGGACTGCTCGTCCGCGCCCGGTCCGGACGGTCCGTGCTCTACCGCCGCACCCCGCTCGGCGAGGCACTGGTCGCCGGTTCGGGCTGAGGGCTCAGATCAGCACTGCTCTTTGAGGCGCTGCAGCAGATGATTGCGCAGCCGAGGGTGAGGAAAGTCTGGTGGAAGGCGGCGCGGATTTCCCAGCGGATATGCAGTCGGCGGAACCAGCGCAGAAGTGCGAAAGCCGCTTCGACGACCCAGCGGTTCTTGCTCAGGCCGCTTCCGTGCTCGGTGCCGCGCCGGGCGATGAGCGGGCGGATACCCAACCTCGATGCCGCCTGTCCGGCTCACAGCACCGTCGGCGGACGTGCGCGTGTGGATCTCGGTAGGGTCGGAAGCGTTGACTGACTGTTGACCGATGGGTGCGAGCATGCTGGTGGTGAGGCGTCAAGAACTCGAGCTGTATGTCGAGTTCTACGCCCTGTGGGCCGAGGACGCCGATGAAGAGGAGCCCGGAGAGAGCCCTGAGCCCGCTGAGGCTGAACTCCTCGAAGTGCGTGAGCGGCGTCTGTGCTTCAGGAGCGGCGGTCACACACATCATGCGTCCTTCACCGCGGAGGTGTGGGACCAGGAGCCGCCGACGGACGAGGGAGAGATCTGGGAGTCGAGCGCGGATACCCGGTGGTATTGCCGCTCGGGCGAGATGGCGCTGTGGTCGTATGGCGGTCCGAGCGAGCCGGTCGTAGAACTGGGGACGCCGCACACACTGTGGCGGGTGCGCGCTTATGTGAGCGGGCAGGAGCGAGTACGCGAACTCGCCCAGCAGGAGGTGCCCGCCGGGGTGGAACGGTTCCTGGTCCAGTTCTGGCCGGTGTGACCTTGAAGGGGGGCGGCAGCACTGGAGCGTGCTGCCGCCCCCTTCAGCGTCGCCTCAGGAGACGACCTTCATGAGGAACCCGTCGTCGGGACCGTCGATGATGCGGTTGAGACGGTAGAAGGCGGCCATCAGCCGGCCGCCTGCTCCGTTGTCGTCCTTGGGGACGGGCCTGGCCGAGAAGTTGTTCTTCGGCGCCTTGTGGGTACAGGACCGCGTCACGGTGGCCGACTCCGCCGAGCCAGTGCGCGACGGCCGAGCGGTCGTAGCGGAGCGGCTCGCCAGCTTCGGCGCCGACACGGTTGACCCCCCGTCCCAGCACTGGCATCCCCCCACTACCGTTCGCCAGGCTGCCCCTGTTGACTTGGCCGACGACTGGACGTTCCTCCGGAGGCCCCGTGCTGGTTCTGCTGCTGTTCCTGCTCGGCTGGGCCGTGTTACTCACATTTGGCGTCGGCATGTCCACGCTGCAGGGACCCCCTCGGGCAGCCCTGCGCTGGTGGATCCTCTACGTGTGTGCACTCGCCGGGCTCATCGCCGCGCTGGTCCTCACTTGGCAGGCCAGAGACGCACAGTGCCGCGCACACCCGACAAGCTGGCAATGCGGTCGTTTCGATGAAATCGGAGATCTCTGATGCCGTATGGTGCTCCGGTATCGGCCAGTGAGCCTCTTTCATCCTGAATAGCCGCAGTTCAGCAGCGTGTGGACTGCCTGGATGATGGTGCTGATGCGGCGGGTGGAGTATCTGGCTCGCCGGAGTAGCCGCCACGACTTCAACTGTGTGAAGGCCCGTTCTCCCGGAGCTCTCAGCCGGGCGTGGTCCCGGTTGGTGTCTGCTCGAGTTCGGCCGGGCGCGGGAGGCAGGTGCTGGCCGATGCGCAGGTCAGCGAACCGCGACGGTTCGGGAGCGGCTGCGAGGTCCTTGGGATCGACGCGGGCGGCGAGGTCTGTAGACATATCAAGACCACCGGTGCCCCGAGGCTCTCGTGTCGGGCACATGGGAGAGGCGATCAGCGCTTCACAGGTCGGCGCGAAGGGCGGGCCAGGCATGCCCATCCGGTGACACGCCCGATGGGCGGCCCGCCCGAACGAAGTCGTGATACTCATCTTGCACGACACCCTGGTTGACCCAGCGTCCTCGAACGGCGCCCGTGCGTTCCTCAGCCAGAACCAGAGCGCCCTGCGGGGCCTCGGCCGAGCCGAGCAGCCGGCCGAACTCTTCTTCCTCGGTGTCCTGATCGAAGGGTGGGAACTCGTACAGGTCCAGGACCGTCTCGTGCCCGTCTTCGACGGTATGGACGTAGACCTCGAATGACGTGCTCGCCGCCCGGACCTCGACATACCGCACACCAGGGCGGCCGGGCGACCCGACCGGCCCGAGGAACTGCTCAACCGAACGGCCCCGCCTCAAGGCTCCGACGACGAAGGCCTCCACCAAGTAGCGCATCGGGGCACAGTACGCCCCAGCCACGTCAACCGACCAGCTTGACGATCAGCTTCATCGATGACGCCTCGTCGCCCGCGGAGGAAGCCGGTCAGTCCGTAGTGGTCAGGGAGTCGGGCGATGACGGTTGTCCGACTGGGCGTGCCCTGTTGGGCCTGCATGAAGACCTCCTGACCATGGATCCCAGCGGCCGGATGGTGCTGACCTGTGGCAATGAGGGCAGTGCTGGGGGCTGAACGATAGTGGTCACGACTGAGCCGGGACATTTGTCCGGGTTCTTCCTCAGGCGCCACTGATGTCCGTCCTCAGCCGGTCAAGGCGTTTGACACTGAACCCAGTCGTCAGCGGGACGGGAAAGGCATCAGGGCGAGATCCCATTGGGCAGCTGCGTGGAGCAACGCGGCCGTATCCATGCGCATCTCCACGACGTACTGGTAGACGGTGGCCCTGTCGTGGCCTTGCTGCCAAGGAGGTGATGCCTCCAAGGACAGGTGAACGCGAATGACCGCGGCCCCGTCTTCATTTCGGTTGGCGAGGCTGAAGGCCAGGAGCGGTTCGATGAACTCTGTGTCCGGAGACAACTCGCCGTCGCCATCAGGCTTGGTCGCAGACACGGTCCCTGCAGCCACCGCGCGCAGCCACGAGGTCACCTGGCGAGCTTCATCGGTCAGCAGACACGGATCGGTGAAGGACCAGTTACCCTCGGGGGTCGTGACCGTGCCATCGATGACCAGCCAGTTGTCGTCGTACCAGTCGCCCCGCACTGCGGCGAACTGATAGCGCACCGGGCGGAGTTCGACGCTTCTTACACGATCACTCAAGAGCACTGCGCCAGGATGCCACGCGCACGCTGGGGGGACGCAACGGCTGCCATCCAGCCGATTAGGGTCTCGTTTAAAAGCCGTATCTGAACCGATCATGGAATGCGCGGGTCGAACAGGGTTCCTGGGCGGGTGACCTTCTGGCTGTTCGCGCATGGAGGCAGGGCCTCTCGGTGGCTCGGGGATGCGAATCTGACCGAGCGATATCGGAGGCCCTGTTGTCGTTGCAGTCCGCCCCGGCCCTGGAGCCAGGCCAGGACTTGACTCAGATGCTGAACGCCCGCGAGGCGGTGCTGCTGCGCTGTTCGTCCCGCTTGGATGGCCGTGCGGAGCATGGCGGCGTGCCGGAGGCGATGCCCTTGCGGGCCGAGACGCTGCGGAGGTAGGCCTCGACTCCCTGGAGCAGGCCGGAGCTGGGGTAGCGCTGCACCAGGGTGCGGTGGGTGCCGCGCTCGAGGTCATGACTCCAGGAGTCGACGTCGACCTGGTCCTCGGTCCCGGCGATGTGTCCGTCGATGAAGCCGTCCTTGGACGTTGTGCACCAGTTCCATCCGTAGTTGATGACGCACCGCTCGCAGGCGAGGGTGCCGTGCACGTCCGGGTAGTGGCGCTGCCACTCGGCATCGAGGGCGATGACGTCCCCGGCGAGCGGGATGTCCTCGCGGCACAGACAGCACCTGATGCGGCACGCGACGGTCCGGCCGCGAAGAAGGCGGTGAAGAAGACCGCGGCCGTCGACGGCCGCGGTCGACCCGCGCTTCGAGAACGGCCCTCTCGCCGTCGTCGACGTCGCCGACGGGCAGGTGTTCACGATGACCGAGACGACCTGTTGAGGGCAGGGGGAGGGGTGAGTCGCGCGGCCCGTCGGAGGCGGCCCGGAGCGGGCGAAGCGCTGCTAGTCCCACCAGAAGGACCAGGAAGTGCGCCCGACGAGCTGCCTCGCGTATGCGGGGAAGGGGGTGGGCGGGTCATTGACGATGTTGTCCGCGGTCGACAGGACGTGTTCCAAAGCGAGTTGGTCCGCCTGTTCTGTGTCAGCGGGAGGCCGCGCGACCGAGACGTACACCTCGCTGCCGAACACCGCGACGACCTGGGCGCCGAAGCGGTCCTCCCAGCTGCGCAGGAGCGCACACAGCAAAGGCAGCGGGGCCTCCGCGGACCAGTCGATCAACGCCAGAGCATCGCTGCCGCGCTGGGCGGGAACGAGGAGGAGGCGGCAGAAGTCGAGCCCGTACGGGCGCGTCTGGATGAGCTCGGCCAGCAGGCCGGACGCCGCTTCTTCGGGCGTCGGGCCGGCGGACGTCACCGGCATCCCAGCGGCCAGGCCCGGCCACTGTGCAAAGGGCGGGCCGGGATCATGTGGCCACGGCGCGATCCCTTCGGGTACCGGTACCGGCGTCGGGTTTGACCACAACGGCAGTCGCTTGCGGCGGTACTCGGCGAAGTCCGCGGCCAGGACCTCCTCCAGGCGGACGGCCTCGACGTGGTCCAGGCTGAGCCCGCTGCCCATGGCACTGGGCCAGCACAGAAGGGGAACCAGGCCGTGTGTGCTTCGTTCGCTCCGCAGGCGCGGCCACAGTCGTTCGATGTCTTGAGGGAACTCATCAGAGACCCACACGTCTACGGGGCCACAGGACAGGAACCGGCCGGCAGGCAGACCGTCGGGCAGGGCAAATGACATGACCGCACCGTAGAGCGTGGCACTGACATCGCAACGGCCCGAAGAGCCAGAGAACGGCTTTGCCCGCGCCCGCCTCGGGCCCTGTGCCCTCTGTCCGGTTTTCGTGGCTCTGCCACTCTGCATTCCAGCAGGGCCTCGATCGCGAAGGCACCGACTTGCCCACCCCCAAGGCGATGACTTGCCCAGAGCATTCGCACGGGTCAAGCGCGCATAGCACGCCTGGAGCTACGCCTGGTCATCATCTCGGTAGCTGATGAGACGATCCTTGAGCTCACGGCGCCAATGCAGGAAGAACCCGACGCGGCAGGCGGGCCAGAAGCAGCGGAGAGCGGCAGCCAGACGAGGATGAAGCTCACCAGATGCGCATCCACCACGCGGCGGACCACGAACGCCGGGAAGAGGTACGGATCCGGGCCTGGGGCAACCGCGGGCCGGGAGCCATTGTCAGGTGTTCAGGAAGCTGGCCAGTCCCTGATGGTACGCCCGGGACAGCCGGCGCAGCGGCTCCGGAGCCCCGCCCTGGGCGTCGAGCCGTCGGACCAGGTCTGTGACCTGCGGCCACCGTTGATCCGTCCGTGCCGTTCCGCCGACGGACGATCAACGGTGGCCGCGGCCCTGGGTACCAGCCAGGCATGCCGGCGAGTCTCGGCCCGGGGCTCCCGATACTCGGTTGGGGCCGCGACCCCGAGCCACCAGGAGACCCTGCTGCCATGCGTCAGCCTTCACCCGATCACCCGATCACCCGATCACCCGATCAGGGACCCTGTTGCACCAGCCAACCTAGTCATGTCAAGAAGGAGGCCAGCTCCTGAGGTCAGTGGTCCTTAACGCGTCCTGCCGCGGCAGGACGATCAGTAGGACGCGGTGCGCCCCTCGTAGATGCGGGCGCCGCTGTCCCACATTCCCTTCGCATACGACGTGACATTGGCGTCGTTGACCATGCGCGTGTAGCAGTCGGTGTCACCGTTGGGTACGGAACAGGAGTACTCGCGCCCGTCGCTGTTGCGGTGCACAGTGGCGTACGGGGTGAACTGGTCGCGTGTGTCGTAGCTCGCGTTGGATATGCGGCCCCAAGCGGCTCGGCAGCTGGGGCTGTAGCGGAGTTCGAGCAGGGCCTGCCCGAGCTGCGTGCTCTCCACGGTCCGTGCGTCGCCCTGGCAGTAGACGGAGGGGTCCTTGCCGTCACAGGCCGACCCCGAGCACGCGGTGGCGGCCGCCTGCGCCGGCGTTGCCGCGAGCAGCCCGCCGCCTGCGAGCAGAACCGCCGCCGCAATGCGGCCCCATGTCGAGTTGTTTCTCATCTGTTCTCCCTAATTCGTAGCGCTGGTCGAGCCAGTGACGGGGCCGTCCACCACGCAGCCATGGGTGAAGATCCAAGGACGTGGCAGGCATCGACGGCGTCACGGTGGCGGGCCCCGTCGGATCAGACAAGCGGAAGAGGGTCGTTTGGGACGCTGACACTCTTACGTACCCCCTGAGCTGTGCGTCTATCGAAGGTCTGGGAGCAGCATGGGATGCGGGCGAAGCGATCGCTGTCATCCGGAGCGGCCAACTCCCAGTTTTCAAGGGTAAGTTCTGGCACATTGGACCGCCGGGATCGTGACCGCATCCCCAGCTGCCCGAACACCGGGCCGTCGGTACGCGCCGACACGCAGCCGGGACGGACGAGCGTGTTCGAACAACAGGGGGTTCTCCGTGGATCGAAACGATGAGGCTGAACGCCTCGGCGCGCGGCTGCGCGCGCTGAAAGAGAGATCGGGGCTCAGTTACGACGCTCTCGCACGGCGAGCCGGTATCAGCCGTTCCAGCCTCCACCGCTACTGCGCGGCTTCCTCGGTCGCGCAGGACTACGGCGTCGTGCACCGCATCGCCACCTCCTGCGGCGCCACCTCCGCGGAACTGCGCCAACTGCACCGGCTGTGGGCTCTTGCCGACGCGGAACGCGAAAGACAGGTGCCGCAGGAGGAGGCCGCGCCCGGTGATGTCGTGAGTGAGCAGACCGACGCCGGGCCGGCAGAGGCTCCTGGCGACGGGGAAGCCGTCTCCGTGAAGTTGCCCATCCAGGATCTCGCTCTCGCTCCCGGCAGCCGCAAGCCGCGGACAAGACAGGGCCGACGGCCGTTGCATCGACGCACCGTTGCTCTGACCGTCGCGGCTGCCGTCGCCGTTCTGGGGACCGTCGGGGCCATGTCCCTGGTCTCCGCCCCTGATGAGCAGGCCGGCCCGGCGGATTCCCGAATCCTGTCGTCCCCCGTCTGCTCGCCGGTGGTGAGCATGGGACAGCATGACGAATGCGTCCGCGAAGTACAGACGCTGCTGGAGCGTCATGGCGCCGTCATCGGCGTGGACGGTGACTTCGGTCCGCAGACACTGCGCCGCGTGACCGCTTTCCAGGTCATCACCGGCCTCCCGCCGAACGGCGTCGTCACGGCAGCCACCAAAACGGCGCTCTACGAGTCGAAGGCCCGCATGGACACCTGGTCGCCGGAGAAGGCCCGCCAGCGGATCCGCGAGGTCTTCGACGAGACACCGGACGATGCCGTCGCCATCGCCGACTGCCAGTCTTTCCTGGATCCTTTGCACATCCTGCCGAACACCAACGGCAGCAGGAACTGGGGCCTGTTCCAGATATCCGACACCCGGTTGCGTGAACTGGGTGGGACTCCGCTCAAGGCACTGGATCCCGAATGGAACATCCAGGCCGCCAAGCGTCTGTGGTCCCGCCACCGCGACTTCCGCGACTGGCCGCACTGCGAGCGTGCCCTGCGGACCAAAGCATCAGCTGCCCCGACCGCGGGCTCGGAGAAGAACTGAAGACTCAAGGCCGCCCTCGTCGACCCCGTCCGTGCCCTGGGCAGCAACGGCCTCAACCGCCCTTGACACCAACTCGCCCGCTACGGCGGCACCCTTCAGTGGTGATACCTTCCAGCTGCCCGCCTGGGCCGCCGATCCGGGACCGATTCAGGGCGGAACGGGCGCCGGTCGAGGTGGTGCATCGTGCCGTGACCGCGGAGCGCCGCGGCGGTCGCTGAGGCGCGCGGAACGGGGTGGGTGAGCACGGGGATGCAGCGGGCGTTCCCCCGCGGCAGACACGAGCCAATCGATGCCCCCTGCCCCGTGCCCCTGGACTCAGCCCAGGCCCGGGCGACTCACGGTGGGCCGTCACCACGCGGGGTTGACCCCTGCGATGAAGCCTGCGGCGCCCAGTCCCAGGTCGGTGCCGAGGGGGGGCGAAGCGCTGTCTCTACGTGCGGATGGCCATAGTTGCTCCTGTCAGACGACTGTTGGGCGGGACCTCTGCACACGCGGCCACGTGTCACCCAAGGGCCAGATCTCGGGTGCGATGGCTGCACCGCTCGATTGCCATGGCCGACCGATTGCGCTTCCGCTCGGCTGCGCGGGCGTTGACCTGCATGGTCGGGTCTGTGCCGCGCCGGAGCGGAGGGCGGCGATGCGGTTGTCGACTCCCGCGGGGCCGGTGCCGTCCAGGACGAACAGCAGCCGCGGAAAGATCAGGAACGGCCGCGACAGGGTGTGCCCGGAGGGCCACGTTTCGGGCTCGCCGCGGCCCGGGAGTAGCCGGGCCGCGGCGAGTAAGTGACCTGCGGTAGGGGCTCAGCTGCCGGTGAGGGAGATGGCCAGGTCCGTGATGTTCAGGGGGAACTTGGACGTGAGGGCGTCGGACACGAGCGTGGCCTCGCCGGTGAAGGGATTGATGCTGTAGAGGGAGGGCCTGTTGGCGCCGGAGGCGGTGAGAGTGGCGAAGGCGGCGTTGCTGACCGTCTTGCCGCCCGACAGGGTACTGACGATGTCCATGCCCGCGTTGATCTGCGCGTCGACGCCGAGGCTGCCGGTCGGTGCCAGCGTGCCGTTGTTGGCCGGGGACTGGAGGACCACCTGGTCGCTGGTCGTGTTGATGTCGAACAGCGTGGTCCCGGTGGCCCCGTTGAGGTCGTTGTTCGTGTAGGCGGCGGCGGAGAGGCCCTTGGTCGTGCCCTCGATCGGCGGGGTGGTGAGGTTCAGGTCCTGGATGGTCGTGTGGTCGTTGAGGTTGTGCCGCAGGTTCTGGCCGTTGTCGCTGATCACGCGCAGCCGGTCGGCGGCCGGGTTGAAGTCGACGCCGAAGTTCGTGCCGTGCAGCGAGTACTGGAGCTGGGACACCTTGGTGATCACGACGTCCGCGGTGGCCGGCGGGGTCTTGATCGTGTAGATGCCGCCCTTGTCGCCGACGCCGTACATCAGGCCGTCCTGCACCCGGAAGTCGATGCCGATCAGAGCCGTGTCGCCACTGAGCCCGATGACGTCCCTGACCCAGTCGAGCACGTTCGGCCGGTCGGTGGTGAACGTGGCCATCTGGGTGCCGTCACCTGTGATCCCGAACGCGCGCAGGCTGGGAGTGGCGGTGGGAGCGGCCGAGCCACTGCCCGGCGCGCTCAGCATGAGCGCTGTCGACGTGGCCATGACCGCTACCGCCGCCGCGATTCTCTTTCTCGTTCCTGCTTTCATCGGTTTTTCCCTCCCGTTTGAACAAGCATCAATGAGTGGCGCGCAGATGAGAGATTCCTGTACCGATTCCCGCGCTGATCCGGAGCGGTGGCCGGAATGATTGCTGTGGTGTTCCCCCACGGGCTGGTACGCGGTTCCCATTAAGGCCAGTTCACGGTGTCTCCACAAGTGGAACAGATGATGGGAATGTCCCGATCCAGGGATTTTGTGCACTGTGACAAAGTTCCCCAGACGCGGTCGTCTCCGATGTGCGCAGAGTGATAAATGCCGTCCGGGTTTCCCCTGTCGGCTTCTTCGACCGGAATGGCATGCTCGCGCTCATGGGGAGCTTCTTCGCCGAGTTGGCCCGGCAGGCGTCGGCCAACGCGCGCCGGGAGATCGAGGCGTACGCGCGTGAGATTCCGGAGTTCGGGTTCCTGGACAAGAACTCCCGGGCGCGGGCCGAGACGCTGGAGTACGCGTTGTGGCTGCGGCGCCGTACGGTCGAACTGTCCCCGGACAACAGCGAATTGAGCGACGACGACCTCGGCTACATCGCGGCGATCGGCGAGTCGCGGGCCGCAGCGGGGATGTCGCTCGATGCACGGCAGCGGGTCCTGCGACTGCACACCTCACTCATGCTGCGCGAGATCAACGAAGCGACCGAAGCTCAGCGCGGTGTCGGCGTCGACGAACTGATGCGGATGATGAATTGGTTCGCCCCGCAGGGAGATCGCGGTATCCGTGCCTACAGTCAGGGATTCGTGACGGCGCTGCGACACCGTCTGCCGTACGTCGAGCAGGCCGCCCTGCTGGCCAGGTCGTTGCTGAACGGCGACCCCTTATCGGCGGAACTCGCTTCGGCACTGGGCATGGAACTGCCCGAACGCTGCGCAGTGACGGTGATCCGGGTGCCGGACCGTCCCGTCGGTGATCGCGACCTGGAAAGCGAGATCGAGGCGCTGGTGAAAGCCCACCACGCGCCGATCACGTGGTGCCCGGGCAGTGGAAGCAGGAGCGGTGAGCTGATTGCCCTGATTCCCTTGCATCCCCCCACACCCCAGGTGTCTCCGGGGCCCAGTCCAGCCGAGACCGTACAGCCGCACTCCGTACCCGACCTGGTATCCGATCTCGTACAGGACTTCGCCCAGGCTCTCGATCGCCCCTGCGCTGCCGGCACCGCCACCTCACCGCTGACCGAGGTTGCCGACGCCCTCGACCTGGCCCGGCGGATCAGCAGGGCAGCGCCGCTGCGACGGGCGTCCGCTCAGCTGCGGCCGCACACCGTGTCGGACGTGTTCGTCGAACTCGCCGTTGCAGACGCGCCGTTCGTCGACGAATGGCTCCGCGCCGTGGGCCGGAGCCTGCAACCCGGTCCGGACATCCTTGTCACGCTTGACGCGTACTATCGCCACGACATGCACCGCGGCGCCACGGCGGCAGCCCTCAATGTCCACCCCCGCACCGTGGACTACCGCCTCCGCCGGGTGCGGGAGCTCACCGGCATCGATCCCGGTTCGACGCGCGGCGTGCGTATTTTGAGCTCGGTCGTCACGCGACGCCTGTCCGAAGCGTGGCAATAACCGGGCGATCAGCCAGAGCCGAGATGCGTGCCGAGACGGGCAGCTGGAGGGCATGTAGTCCCCGCGGGCGCGTGCGTAGCACGCACGTATCTGGCCGACGCGTCCATTCCACGTCGGTGGAGGTGATGCATCGGCTGTCCCGTGTCACCGTCGCGGCAAACTCTGGCGGCCAGAGACCCCATGGGCTACCGTCGGTAACACTGGGCGGTAGCACTCATCAGTAACACCATGCCGCCAGGTAACCCACTGCGCACTGCCCGCACCGCCGTCACCCCTTGACGAAAGGCGGCCATGGAGAACTCCAGCGGCAATTCTGCTGTGTCTCAGGGGGACGGCGCTGGAGGCCCCAACGCCATCACCCGCCGCCGCGCCCTCACCGTCACCGGCGGGGTGCTCGCCGGAGCCACGCTGGCAGCCCAGACCTTCCCCGCCTTCGCCGCCGAGTCGCAGGACGCGGACGTGATCGTGGTCGGCGGCGGGCTCGCGGGGCTGGTCGCCACGGCCGAGCTCGCAGCGGCGGGACGCAAGGTCTTGTTGCTCGACCAGGAGCCGGAGGCGAGCCTGGGTGGTCAGGCGTTCTGGTCCTTCGGCGGCCTGTTCCTCGTCGATTCCGACGAGCAGCGCCTGATGGGTATCAAGGACTCGCAGGATCTCGCGTGGCAGGACTGGCTGGGCTCGGCCGGCTTCGACCGTGGCATCGACGACCTGTCCGGCCAGGACCACTGGGCGTACAAGTGGGCCGAGGCGTATGTGGACTTCGTCGCGGGGGAGAAGCGGTCCTGGCTCGCGGGCATGGGCATGCAGTGGTTCCCGATCGTCGGCTGGGCCGAGCGTGGCGGTGGCCTCGCGGACGGCCACGGCAACTCGGTACCCCGCTTCCATGTCACCTGGGGCACAGGCCCGGCGGTCGTCGAGCCGTTCGAGAAGAAGGTGCGGGCTGCCGTCGAGAACGGGAAGGTGACCTTCAAGTTCCGGCACCGGGTCGACGGCGTGGTGACGACGAACGGCGCCGTCACGGGCGTACGCGGCGCCATCCTCGAACCGAGCAACGCCCAGCGCGGCAAGCCCAGTTCCCGCACGGTCGTGGGTGAGTTCGAGCTGCGCGCCCCGGTGGTGATCGTCACTTCCGGCGGCATCGGCGCCAACCACGACCTCGTCCGGGCGAACTGGCCCGCCCGTCTCGGCACCGCGCCCAAGACCATGATCACCGGCGTGCCCGCGCACGTGGACGGCCGCATGCTTGCGATCACGGAGAAGGCGGGCGGCCGGATCGTCAACCCCGACCGGATGTGGCACTACACCGAGGGCCTGCGCAACTACGACCCGATCTGGCCGGGGCACGGTATCCGTATCCTGCCCGGCCCGTCGTCCATGTGGTTCGACGCCACCGGCAAGCGGTTCAACTCACCCGACATTCCCGGGTACGACACCCTGCACACCCTCAAGTCGATCACCGACACCGGCTACGACTACTCCTGGTTCGTCACCACCCAGAAGATCATCGCCAAGGAGTTCGCGCTCTCCGGCTCCGAGCAGAACCCGGACCTGACGGAGAAGAACATCTGGAAGCTGCTCTCCCGCATCTGGCAGACGCCGGAGCCGATCGAGAAGTTCAAGAAGAACGGCGTGGACTTCGTCGTCGCCACGACCCTGTCGGAACTCGTCAGGGGTATGAACAAGCTCACCGGCGAGAACCTGATCAAGCTGGATGGCCTTCAGCGCCAGATCGAGGCCCGCGACCGGGAAATCGACAACCCCTACACCAAGGACGTCCAGGTCATGGGCATCCGCAACGCCCTGGCCTACCCTGGCGACACGCTCAGCCGCACGGCCTCGGCCCACAGAATCATGGACTCGAGCGCCGGGCCGCTCATCGCCGTACGCCTCAACATCCTCACCCGCAAGACCCTCGGCGGCCTCCAGACCGACCTCTCGGGCCGCGTCCTCAACGACGCAGGCAAGGCGGTCCCCGGTCTGTACGCGGCCGGCGAGGTCGCGGGCTTCGGCGGAGGCGGCGTCCACGGATACCGCTCCCTGGAGGGCACCTTCCTTGGCGGCTGTCTCTTCTCCGGCCGCCAGTCGGGCCGAGCGGCGGCCGCGGCAACGGCGACCTGATGCCAGTGCGCTGCGGATCGACCAGAACACGAGCACCTTCGTGTCCTACCCCGTGACCAAGCGCACGATCTGACCGCACGACGGACTTGATAGCCTCGACGGGCCAGTCGAGCCACACCCGAGGCCAGGGAATCCGGTGCGAATCCGGAACTGACGCGCAGCGGTGAGGGGGACGGGCGGGGCACGCACGCCACTGGGAGACCGGGAAGGCGCCCCGGCCGGACGAACCCGAGTCCGAAGACCTGCTGGCACCTCCGCGCCCCGGCGCGGGGGACACCCGTAGGCCAGGCTCCGCGAACGAGCCCCGACCCCCGAGGCATGCCCGTGCTCCGCACACCCGCTCACCTCCCTGTCCCGGCCCTGCTTCTCACCTCCGCCCTGCTGCTCACCGCCTGCGGTTCTGCCGACGGCGGCGACGCGAAGACCGAGAAGGCCGCGGCCGCCGGCTACCCGGTCACCATCGACAACTGCGGGAACAAGGTCACCATGAAGTCGGCCCCGAAGCGGGCCGTCTCACTCAACCAGGGCACCACGGAGATCCTGCTCTCCTTGGGCCTGGCCGACCGCATGGCGGGCACGGCGACCTGGACCGACCCGGTGATGAAGGGCCTAGAGAAGGCCAACGCCACCGTGCCGCGCCTCGCCGACAACAACCCCTCCTTCGAGAAGGTCCTGGACGCCGAACCCGACTTCGTCACCGCCTCCTTCGTCTCCACCCTCGGCAAGGGCGGCGTCGCCACCCGCGAGCAGTTCGAGAAGCTGGGCGTGCCGACCTACGTCTCGCCGTCCGACTGCGCGGCGGGCAAGGACAACGACAGCGGCGGCGACGGATCGCGCTCCACACCCCTCACGCTCGACGTCGTGTACGGCGAGATAGGCGACCTGGCACGGGCGTTCGGCGTCGAAAAGCGCGGCGAAGAGCTCGTCGCCGCGCTGAAGAAGAGGGTGAGCACAGCCGCTGCCGGACTGCATGCCTCAGACGTTTCCCTCATGTACTGGTTCGCCAACTCCCAGTCGCCCTACCTCGCCGGCTGCTGCGGTGCGCCCGGTGCCATCACCCGCGCGGTCGGCGCGAAGAACGCCTTCGCCGACACCCACGACGAATGGCCCCAGGTCAACTGGGAGACTGTCGCCGACCGCGACCCGGACGTCATCGTCATCGGCGACCTGACCCGCAAGCAGCAGACCGCCGAAACCGCCAAGGCGAAGATCCGCTTCCTGGAGACGAACCCGGCCACCCGCAACCTCACCGCCGTGAAGAAGAAGCGGTACGTGCTGCTGAGCGGGCAGGCGATGAACCCGTCCATCCGTACGATCGAGGGGATCGAGAAGGTCGCGGCCGGGCTGCGTGACTTCGGGCTCGCCAAGTGACTTTGCGCACAGCGCTGTTGACCGGCGGCGGACTGACCGCGCTGCTCGCCTCGCTCGCTGTGGCCGTGACGATCGGCCCCGCCGACATCTCCACGGGGGACGTCTGGGCGTCCGTCGCGGCCCATCTCGGACTCGGCGAGGGCGAGTTGGCGCCGCTGCGGGACGGCATCGTGTGGAACCTGCGGATGCCGCGGACCCTGCTGGCCGCCGTGTGCGGGGCCGGACTCGCCGTGTGCGGCGCGGTCATGCAGTCGCTGCTGCGCAACCCGCTCGCCGACCCCTTCGTGCTCGGGGTCTCCTCCGGCGCCTCCACCGGCGCTGTCGCCGTGGTGGTGCTCGGTGTCGGTGGGGGAGCGCTGTCCCTGTCGGCAGGAGCCTTCCTCGGTGCGCTGCTCTCCTTCGGTCTGGTACTGATGCTCAGCCACACCCTCGGCGCCAGCACCGACCGGGTCGTCCTGTCCGGGGTCGCCGCCATGCAGCTGTTCTCCGCGCTGACCTCGTTCATCGTCCTGACCTCGGCCGACCCGGAGACCACCCGGGGCGTACTCTTCTGGCTGCTGGGCTCGCTCAGCGGCGCCGACTGGGGACAGGTACTCCTCTGCACCGCCGTCCTGGCTGCGGTCCTCGTCGTCTGCCTCGGCTACGCCCCAACGCTCGATGCGTTCGCCTTCGGGGACGATGCCGCCGCGGGACTCGGGGTCCGGGTCGCCCGCACTCGCCTGATCCTGCTCTGCGCCACCGCCCTGCTCACCGCCGCGCTGGTCAGCTGCGCCGGCGCGATCGGCTTCGTCGGCCTGGTCCTCCCACACGCCACCCGCGCCCTCACCGGCGCCGGCCACGCCCGCCTCCTGCCCGTCACCGCGCTGACCGGGGCCGTCTTCCTGGTGTGGGTGGACACCTTGGCCCGTACCGTCCTCGCCCCCCAGGAGGTCCCGGTGGGCGTGGTGACGTCCCTGATCGGCGTGCCAGCGTTCGTGGCCGTGCTCTACCGCAGACGGAGCAGGACATGACCAGCCTGCACGCGGACCGCGTCGTACGGCGCCTCGGTGACCAGGTCGTCGTCGACGGCGTCACCCTCACCCTGCACCTCGGTGAGACCGTCGGCCTCCTCGGACCCAACGGCTCCGGAAAGTCGACCCTGTTGAGGTTGCTGGCCGGAGTCCTCGCACCCACCGCCGGAGTCGTGAGCCTGGACGGGCGCCCGCTCACCGAGGTCGGCCGCCGGGCCACCGCCCGCCGCATCGCCACCGTCAACCAGCACGCCGACACCCAGACCGAACTCACCGTCCGCGACGTCGTCGCCCTCGGCCGCATCCCGCACCGTCGCGCCTGGACACCGGCCACGGCCACCGACGCGCAGGCCGTCACTGAGGCCCTCGCGCGCACCGGCCTGACCGACCGGGCCGACCAGTTCTGGCACACCCTCTCCGGCGGCGAACGCCAGCGCACCCAGATCGCCCGCGCGCTCGCCCAGCAACCTCGCGAACTCCTGCTCGACGAACCCACCAACCACCTCGACATCCAGCACCAGCTCGATCTGCTGGAACTCGTCGCGAGCCTGCCGGTCACCACCGTTCTAGCCCTGCACGACCTCAACCTCGCCGCGATGTACTGCGACCGCCTGCTCGTCCTGCGCGAGGGCCGCGCGGTCACGGAGGGCACCCCCGCCGAGGTGCTCACGTCAGCCCTCGTCGAACAGGTCTACGGCGTCCGCGCCGAGGTCACTCACGACCCCGGCCACCCCGTGATCCGGTTCCTGCGTCCATCAACCCGAGACGGATCTCCTCTGGAGAGAAGTGTGAAGAACGATGCCTCAACAGCGCCCTGAAGCGGCTGGCACGGAGCACACCTCCGCCGAACCGGCTCCGTGCCGTGTCGTCGTCTGCCGGGACTGCTGCTGTGGAACCCCGAAAGTCACCGGTGTCGATCATGACCGGCAATTCGCGCGCCTGGCCGAGGAGGTGCCCGTACGCGTCTCGGACTGCCTCGACGTGTGCGAACACGCCAACGTGATCGTTGTCCAGCCCACCGCTGCCGCACGCGCCGTCCCGCAGGCCTCGCCTGTCCAGGCACGGCCGTCGGCGGAGGCGAGGACGGACGGCAGGCCCACGGCGATCACCCGGGTGGTGAAGCCCGTGGTGCTCAGCCCTGATTCGTTCAGCGCCTGCAGCAGCCGCTGCTCACGAGCTGGCGGTGGGGACAGTCCGGCACTACCAGGACCTCGATCTTCATGCCTCCAGGATCGCGCACCTTGGTGCCGGATGGGCCGAACGGCCACTCTCCCTACCCTGACCAACTCGCTCATCCTCGATGGCGGAAGCCCGCCTATTGGCCTTGGTGAACACGCTCATCTTTCTCACCGCCGGGCGCAGTTTGAGGGGCGGCACAGTCAACTGGACGACTGCCGTTCCGCCGTCGCGTACGCGAGAATGAGGCATGACGCGTGTCCTGGCGTACGCCGTCAATCTCGCCGTGGTGCGAGCGGCCGACATCTCTGCCGAAACCACAGCGGACGTTGAGCTGTGCTCGACCCGCGACCTGCTCGATGACGTCGATGCGTTGCTGAGCGAGCTGAACACGTCGGCTCTGCTGTCCCGACCCGTCTGTCGTGAGCTGGAGCGCTTCGCCTCGGGGTGGGGCCGCAAGCTGTTGCCGCCGTCGTGGCTGGCCGAGCCACCCGAGACCTGCGTTCTGGTGCCGCACGCCTTCTTACACGAGCTGCCGCTGCATCTGATCCGCACGGACTCCGGTGACCAGCAGCCTCACTGCGCTGCGCTACGCGCTGCAACGTTCCGGCTGGGCGAGGGATCTGGCTGACCAGTTCGTCGCCGCCCGCCGCAAGGACGCGGAGCGCCTGTACGCCAAGGCAGGCCCCGGGCTGGACCGGTCCCTCGCCGGTTACCTCCCCACCAGCAGCCGCTGGCCGGCGGCGGGAGTCGACGCTCTCGGCGACAACGACGACGTCTGGCGCACGCTTCCCGCAGAACTGCTGAAGATTTACGCTCCGGAAGTGGACCTGTCCATGTTCGAGTCCACCGATCAGTCGCTGCGCACGGTGCTCGCCAGTCGGCTGGTCGGCCAGGAGTACGAGCTGGTGGTCCTAGCTGCGCACGGCCACCGCAATCCCCTCGGTGCGCTAAGCGGCGGGGTCGTGCTGCGCTCCTCACCCGAGCCTCGGGGACGGGCTTTTCAGCCGGTCTTCGGTCGGCGGGCGGACACCGGCAACGTGCCATACCTATTCCAGGATCTGCCGTCCCGGGATCTGGCGCCAGAACTGAGCCCCTCCCGGTCGGCGGAGCTGCTATCGGTCGCCGAACTTGAGCACCGCTGGGCACATGTGGTCTGGCCGCTGGTCGTGCTGCTCGGGTGCTCGACCGGACGGCCGGTGATCCACCCGGGTGATCAACCGCAGAGCCTCGCCGAGGTGTTCCTGCGCATCGGTGCGGCGGCAGTGGTAGCGCCGATGTGGGATGTGCGGATGCCGGTCGTCCGCGAGTGGGCGACGTTGTTCCTGGAGAGGCTCGGCGGACGAACCGACTGCGGGCGCGCCGCCGAGGGCAAGACCTCCCGCGACGCACAGCGCTGCCTCAAGCGAGCCATCTGCCGACAGCTCTTCGAGATCCTCGAACGCTCCGACCGCAGCGGAACGAACCTCAAGGATTTTCCGCAGACAGCTTGACGCGATGTAGCAGCCTCGGGGGCGGAGCACTACGAATAGATCCCGGTAGCGGCATGACAGCAGAGTCGGGCTTCGGCACATTGAGGAAGTCGCTCTGCTCAGCATCGTTCCATCGTGCTCCGTCGGTAAGACGGACGGACGGATCAGCCGACGACGCCGGCCTGGGCCAGACAGCGCGCCAGGTCACAGCGTGTCCGGATGCCCAGCTTGCGGTAGACGCGAGTGAGGTGAGCTTCCACGGTCTTGCGGGACAGGAACAGCGCATCGGCGGCCTCCACGTTGCTGAGGCCCTCGCCGATGGCCCGGGCCACCTGGAATTCCTGTGCCGTGAGGAGGTCCACCTGCGGTGGCGGGTTGTCTCCGGGATGCGTGCGCTGTCCGGCCGCGGCGAGTTCCGCCGTGGCGCGGGCGGCCCATGAGATGGCCCCCATAGCCCGGAACGTCCGCTGGGCGGCCTGCAGGGGCTCGCGAGCGGCGGCGGGGCGACGCAGGCGACGCAGAGTCTCGCCGCAGACGAGCCGGGTGCGGGCCAGTTCGTAGGGCATGGCCCGGTGGGTGTGCGCCTGCTCGGCGACCGCCAGCCAGCTCAGGGCCGTGTCCGCGGACCGGGCCTGCATCGACCGGCAGCGTGCGTGAGCCATCGCGGGCCAGGCCAAGCCGGTCGACCGGGCACGCTCACCGAGCCAGAGGGTGATCTCCCGGGCACGTTCATGGTTGCCGGTACGGCTGTGCGCCTCGGCGAGGTCCGCCGTGAACGGCATCAGGTGGGGGTTGTCCAGCCCCATCCGCTGCGCCGTAGTGAACGCCCGTTCCAGATGGGAGCGGCACCGCTGAGGGTCCCCGGCGGCCAGGGCCGCTGAGCCCAGCGCGGAGTGTGCGAACACGTCCAGGCCGGGGATGCCCTCGCCGCAGTGTGCCTCGTAATGGGCGATACGTTCCTCGCAGGCCGCGCGGTCGCCGCGCAGCCCCTCCAACCGGGCCAGTGATGTCAGCGCGTATCCGGTCATCGCCTTGTGGCCGAACTCCTGGGCCCAGTAGAGTGCTTCGCTTCCGTCGGCGCGGGCGGCCGCCCACCGGTTCCACGACTCCACCTCGCACCGCGCCACGAGGGCGAAGGGCAGCAGCCCCGGAACCCCCTCACGCCTGGCCCCGTCGATCACCACGCCGAGCACCTGGCGCGCCGCTTCCTCCTCGTCCACCCAGGAGAGCGCCTGCCCGATCAGCACCGCCGACTGCCGCTCTTCCAGAGCCCACGCCCCGCGCAGCGCCGCCCGGCAGTCCCGCAGCAGTCGGCGGCTCCGCTGTACCTGGCCGGTCAGTGCCAGGGCGTTGCCCTGCATCACTCCAGCCAGTTGCAGCTCCGGTCGGGTGGCCTGGGCATCTGCGAGTTCGCCACAGCGGGCGGCCGCCGCGACGGCCTGACCTAGGTGGCCGCCCATCGCCGCCGGCATGACGGCGGCGCCGTACAGGGCGCAGGCCCGGGCCTGGTCGGCCGGTTCGGCCGCGGCGGCGGCCGCCACCAGTAATCGGTACGCCCCGGCCGGATCGCCCGCCCAGCTGCGGATCTGTCCGCGCAACAGCTCGATGTCGGCGGTGAGCCGCGGCTCTGCCGTGTGACGCAGTGCCTGTTCGCACCAGCGGGCGGCATCGCGGGATGCCCCGCTGCAGAACGCGTCCTCAGCTGCCCGGAGCAGCCGAAGGGCTCTGTCCGGCGCCGTGGGTGACAGCTCGGCGGCACGGTGCCAGGCGCGGGCGGCGGAGTCGAAAGCCCCGCGCTGCCGGGCCTGTTCGGCTTCGTCGGCCAGTGCCCCGGCCACCTTCTCGTCCGGGCCGGGCGCCGCACAGGCGAGATACCAGGTACGCAGTTCGACCTCCGACACGTCGGCCAGTACCCGGTAGGCGCGCAACCGCTGGGCCAGCGGACAACCGGCCAGTACGAGCGGGCGCAGCACGGGGTGCCGTAGTTCGAAACCCGTGTCCTCGGCCCGCACCAGTCCTGCCTCCTCGGCCGGCTCCAGGGCGTCCAGCGAGAGGCCGACGGCGTTCAGCGCCCGCTCCAGCTCGGCGAACTCGGGGGCATGGGAAGCCGCGACGAACACCAACGCGTCCTGGGTGTCCCGGGGAAGCGCGCGCATCCGGCCCCGCCAGGCCCGTTCCACCAGCGGGCCGGGGGTCTGCCAGCCCTGGCCGCCGAGTGCGTCGCCCTGTGCCCCGGCCCGGGCCAGTGTCTCCGCGTACTCCACCAGGACCAGGGGGTTCCCGGAGCTGAGCGGGATCAGTTGCGCCGCCTCCGGTCCGGCGGGGTCCAGCCTGCAGCGCCGCAGGAGCTGGCGGCACTCCTCGTCGTCCAGCGGGGCCAGCAGCAGCTCGGGCACGCCTTCCCAGGCGAGGTCGTCACGGCCGTCGGTCCGTACCGCCATCACCAGAGCCACCCGCTCGGTGGACAGGCGCCGCGCGACGAACTGCAGCACCCGACGGGACGAGGGATCCACCCAGTGCAGGTCGTCGACGACCACGACCAGCGGCTCCGCCTCACCCGCGGCGGCCAGCACGCTCAACGCCCCGGCACAGACCGCGTACGGATTCGGATCGCTGACGTCGGCCAGCGCGAGGCACCCCTCCAGGGCACGGCGCTGAGCCACGGCCACCTCGCGGAAGTGCTCCCGCAACGGCAGCAGCAGATCGGCGAGCACCGTGTACGGAAGAACCGCCTCCGACTCGATTCCCCTGATCCGTAGCACCCGATACCGGCTGCGCCGCACGGTGTAGTCGAGGAGGGTGCTCTTGCCGATACCCGGGTCTCCGCGCAGCAGCAGGGCTGCCCCGCGTTCGGCCAGCGAGTCCAGCAACTCATCCAGCGCCCCGCACTCGCGACGGCGCCCGACAAGTGTCTCCCACTCCCGTTGTGCAGGCTCATCCATGGTGCCCCCGTACGCCATGCCTCCGCGTGGCGGTGCGCTCCGCCGTTCCCCAGGGTGCACCGCGGCGGGTGATCCCGGAGGACAGTTGCCGCATCTGGGTCCCTTCCCGTCGATCCGTCATATTCCGTCAGGGGAAAGGGAGTTCCCCGTTGCGGCGGCTTCCCGCCGTGTGACAGCGCGGGGCGATTCCGCTCTCGTGGGTGGCGTGTGGTGCGGCGCCCGAGCCAGGCGCAACTGGGGTGTGAAACGGCGACGGCAGGGCGTCGCACGCGGGAGGGGATTCCCTCCTGGCGTCCGCCGCCCTGGTGCGCTCCGCTGGTGGCCTCGGACGACGTTCACGTGGAGGGGGACCACGGATGAGCACTCATGACGCGGTGAAGGACGACCGGGCATGTGCGCGCAGGGCACAACCATGACCGAGCGTCCCGCGCACCCCGAGCCTGCGACAGACGATCAACTCAGGGCCGTCTACCAGGAGATCTGCCTGAGCTACCGGGCGATCGACGACTTCCGCGCCAAGCTGCTGAGCCTTCTGCCGGTGGTGAGCGGGGCGAGTGTCGGGTTGCTGATCGGCAGGGATCCGGGCGAACCGAAGCCGATCTGGCTGCCGATCGGCCTCTTCGGCTTCGTGGTGTCACTGGGGCTGTTCGCCTACGAGCTGTACGGGATCGAGAAGTGCGGCAGCCTGATCCACGCGGGTCGGCACATCGAGTTGCAGTGGATCGTGGAAGGCCAGTTCGTCAAGCGCCCGCATGCATTGGCCGGCTTCATGAACGAGCCGTTCGCCGCCATGCTGGTATATCCGGCCGTCCTGGCCGGCTGGATGTACGTGGCGCTGGCCCACTGGTCCGAAACCGTGGCTGCCGTCGCCTCGGCGACTCTGTTCCTCGTGCTGCTGCAGGCCGGTTACCGTTTCTGCCGCATCCACCATCGGCGCGACAAGGCAGAACGCGCCGGTGACGCCGAGTGGTTCAGGGACACCAGGCGGGAAGTGGCTGAGCGATGACCCCCGGCAAACCCCTCACGTGTCTCCATCTCCTCGGATCCTTCCGGCTCGACTGCGACGCGGCCCCGGTCGAGGTCTGCGAGGGCGGCCGGCGCCTGCTCGCCTACCTCGGTCTGCACCGCCGTGCCACCCGCGCGGCCGTGGCTGGCACGCTGTGGCCCGACGCCACGGAGGAACACGCTCAGGGCTGTCTGCGGTCCACCCTGTGGCGGCTGGGCCGGGGACACCGGCCGCTCGTGGTCTGCGACCGGGGCGATCTCTCGCTCGCGGAGTCGGTGGAGGTCGACACGCGCGTCCTCGCCCGATCCGTGCTGCGCGCCGCGCACTCGCCGGACGGTGACGCGTACGACGACGAACTGCTCCGTCTGCTGCTCCCTGAAGCCGACCTGCTTCCCGGATGGGACGCGGACTGGGTCAGATTCGAACGGGAACACCTTCGCCAACTGCGTCTCCATGCCCTGGACTCCTTGGCCCAGCGCCTCGCCGCCCGGGGCCGGCTCACGCTCGCTCTGGAGGCCGCGACGGCGAGCACGCGCAGCGCGCCTCTGCGTGAAAGCGCCCATCGGACGGTCGTGTCCGTGCACCTGGCCCGCGACGACCCGGCGGAAGCGATCCGGCACTACCACGCGTTCAGGCAGCTGCTCCGCGACCGGCACGGCCTCCTGCCCTCACCGCTGTTCTCGTCGATGCTCTCCAGGGCCCTCGCGCAGGAGCCGTTCTCCTTCGAGGGCGGCCAGGGCCCCGTTGCCACGGTGCGGTGACAGCGTGCTGGCACCCTGGCGTCCATGAGGCACGAGCCGAACAGAACCGGTGTCTGCCTGATACGCGTCGAGGTTCAGGGTGGTGGGGTGCTCGTCA
This sequence comes from Streptomyces sp. NPDC087859, assembly GCF_044742595.1. NCBI lineage: Bacteria > Bacillati > Actinomycetota > Actinomycetes > Kitasatosporales > Streptomycetaceae > Streptomyces > Streptomyces sp. NPDC087859. The sequence continues at coordinate 526,193 of NZ_JBIUUU010000005.1, forward strand.
CCGTGCGCCAGAACCCCGATATCGAACAGGCCAGCACCGAGCGGGTGTTGACGTTCCCGGACGTCGAGTCGGCCGTCGAAGCGGTCCGGGAGTTCCTCGGTTGTTTCGCCGACGACGCGGGCCGGCTGTGACAGCGCGGTGACGGCCTCGACGCTACGGTGACGCCGCCGGTCGCGCCGCCCGAGCGGGCGCGCCGTCACTAGGGGGTGCGATGCCGTCCGACTTCGTACAGCAGCTCATTGTCCAGGAGACCCGTGCCCCGCTGCCGGCACTGCATCTGTTCGGCGGCCCGTTCGTGGCCTTCGGCGGGCGGCGGATCGACATCCCGGAAGGCAGCAAACGGCTGCTGGTGTTCGTCGCGCTACGGCAGGGGCGGGTCGAGCGGCGGCACGCCGCGGGTGCGCTCTGGCCCGTCGGGGACGACGCCCGCGCCGCCGGGAACCTGCGATCGGCCCTGTGGCGCCTGAACAAGGTGGGGGCGGAACTGCTGCAGGTCGACAAGTACGGGCTGACCCTGCACAGGGACGTACTCCTCGATGTCCGGCTCGTCGCCGCCTGGGCGGCGCGGATGGTGAACGGCTCGGCGAGCTCCGTCGACCTCCGGGCGATACCGACCGCGATGGACGCGCTCGATCTGCTGCCCGGTTGGTACGAGGACTGGGCTCTGATGGAACGGGAGCGCATCCGTCAGCGGCTGCTGCACGCCCTTGAGGCGCAGAGCCGTCAGCTCGCCCGACTGGGGTGCCATGCCCAGGCCGTGGAGGCCGCGATGCAGGCCGTCGGCGCCGACCCACTCAGGGAGAGCGCCCAGCGCGTGCTGATCGAGGCGCACCTCGCGGAGGGCAACTGGTTGGAGGCGCGCCGCAGTCTGGACCTCTACACCGAGCTGCTCGACCGTGAGCTGGGCGTGCCGCCCGGAGCCGAGATCACCACCCTGCTGTCCGGGTGCTCGAAGCGGGGGAAGATACGCGCCAACGGGCACCTGACCACCATCTCGTGACGGCGGCCGGTGCCGCGTCCGGCTGCCTGGAACTCATGGCGCGGCCCGGCACCGCGTCCGGCTACGTGACTCGTGACGGGGGCCGGGCAGCGCGTTCGGCTGCCTGGGATTCGTGACGGCGACCGGGCACCGAGTCCGGTGACCGGGATCGGCCCTCGTCCCGCGCCGGCGCCCTGGGTTCGGCCCTTGTCCCACTCCGGCGCCCTGGGAGGGGCCCGCGTCCCGCGCCGACGCCCCGGGGCCGCCCCCTGTCCCGCTCCGACGCCCCAGGACCCGCCCCGTCCCGCTCCGGCTACCCGGGACCGTCCCTGTCCGGGTGCCTGATGAGGACGATCGCGTCCCGGGACGGCTCCTTCCGCAGGGCGGCGAAGACCCCGCCGGTGCGGGGGGCCCGGTCGGGCGGTGCCGGGAAGACGTCCAGCAGCATCGCCGCGCGTCCCCCGGTCAGGGTCCGCCGCTCGGGCGACCGGGTGAGCGCGAGGGCGGTCACCAGCCCTGCGTCGGCCTTCCACCTCTCCACGGCTCGCTGTTCCGCCGGCAGGGCCCATCCGCCGACGGGGTAGCGGAGGGTGATCCGTTCCACGCCGTCGACCTGCGCGGGGGAGGTCTGCCCGGCGGCGAGTGCATCGAGCAGACGCTTCGCGTCGTCGGGTGTGTCGGCCCGGCAGAGATAGAGGTCCACGCTCTCGAGCGCGTCGCCGCAGTCGGTGTGGCGGCGGAAGGCGACCCAGGGGCGGTCGGTGACGAGGCCGCCGGCGCCCTCCGTGCCGTCGGGCACCAGGATGTCGACCGGAGCCCGGCTCTCCCGTTCCGTTGTCGGCAGGGGGATGCGGCGCAGGTGCTGCGCGGCTTCGACGGCGGTGAGGACGGCGTCCACCGGGCAGGCGCGGAAGGTCAGTTCGACCGACTGCGGGAACAGCGCCCTGATCCGTTCCTGCACCGAGGCGTCCGTGCCCGTGCCGAGCGGAAGGAAGCCCGCGGGCGGGAGTTCCTCGATGCCGAGACCGTGGACGAGTGGCGGCAGGTCTCCCGGCGGGGCCTCTCCTTCCACCGCCTCCGGCACCAACTCCAGCACCGCGTCGAGGCTCGCGCGCGCCCGGGCGGAGACGATGACGTCCCTGGCGGCCTGCACCTTCTCGCGCACTTCCCGGTTGGTGTCGGCGGCGGTGGACGACACGGCCGGCGCCGCCCCGGCCCAGGCGCCGGCCAGCATGTTCTGGAACTGCAGGACCTGCGCGACGAAGACATCCCAGGGACGCAGCCCGATCTGCTGCTGCCGCGCCCGCCGCGCGGGTGAGTCCATGCGTTCGCGCCGGACGGTCCAGACGTCGAGCACCCACTCCTTCGATGTGTGCAGCAGCACTCCGAGCGGGACGTCGTCCGGGCTGTGTGGTGCCCGCGGGGCGAGCCCGGCGCCCCAGTCGGGCCGGAGGAGGTCGGTGGAGTCCGTGGGGTCGTCGTCCGCGATCCAGGGGGCGCCATCGGTGCGCTCCCGCTCGAACCACAGGTTCGCGACGCGCGACCGCAGGGTCGCGTCCGCCTTGTTCGCGGGACCGGGCAGCGGCCAGTCCACGACTTTGACGGCCGCGCCCTCTCGGACGTACGCGTCGGTGCTGCCGAGCGCGCTGCCCGCGCACAGCTCGCCGTAGACGTTCTCCTGGCCGAAGGGGACGTCATGTCCGGTCACGACGATGATCTTCAGTGTGCCGGCGCCCGGTTGGTCCCGGACGACCTCGGGGTCGGTCAGATCCAGGGTGGCGGTCTGTTCCAGGAGGAAGGGCCGTCCGGTCGCGCCGATGGCCAGTCCCGGGTCCACCTCCAGGTGGAGCCGGTCGGCGGAGAGCCTGGTGGTGTATCCGTGCACCACGCCGGGGCCGCCCGACTGCCCGAGTGCATAGGCCAGGGAGCGGGTGTATTCCTGCATGCGTTCCAGATGCGCGGACCGCAGGAACAGTCCGTCGAAGGCGTTGAGCCGGGCGATGCTCATGACGAGGCCCTCCCCAGGTTCTGCATGATCACGGCATCGCGGCCGTCCGTCCGGCTTCCGGGGGGCTCACCGTCGAGGCCGGCCAGCGGGACGAGGTCGGCGCCGAGGACAGGGGTGGGTCCGGTGCCGTGGACGACCACCCGGACGAGATCGTGCTGGGGGGAGTCGCCGAGGGTGACCATGACGGTGTCCACGCCCCCTTCCTGGCGGTACGTCACTTCCCGGACGTTCGCGGTGGCCCACGCGCGCTCGCCGAGCGAGGCGACCTCCAGCGAGCCCCGGCCGACCGACCCGGGGTGCAGGGGCCGCGTCACGGTGAAGCTGAACCCCGTATGGCCAGGAGCCCAGTCGAGGGGGTCGCGTATTTGCGGAGCGGGTGGCGCCGCTTCGTCCTCCTGCGGGGGCCGCAGGGCGCCGAGGAGATCCTGCAGCAGATCCGTGGGCAGCAGGACGCGGCGCACCAGCTGGTCCACGGCGCCGGCCTCGGCCGCCTCCCCGGTGCCGCGGATCTCCACGGTGGCCAGCGTGACTGGGGCGTCCGCAGCGGGGACCGGGAACAGTGTCGGACGGGAGTCGGGCCCCACGGCCGGACCGAGGTCGGTGGCGTCCCGGGCGGCGAGTTCGAGGAAGGCGTGCAGCCGGTCGGTCGCGCTCGCCGGGTCCTGCGGCGGGCCGGAGGCGAACAGCTTCCGCAGCCGCGGGTACGGGACGGGACGGTCCGCGGGCGCCTGCGGACGGAGTTCGAAACGGACCCGCTCGACGGTGCGGGAGTACTCGTTCTGCTCGCGGGAGAGGTCGCAGGGGGAGCCGAGAGCCGGGACCGGGGCGGCCGGGCAGGTGTCGAACACGGCGACCAGACGGTAGGTGTGCGGACCCGCGCCGGAGATCTTTCCGCCCCGCTTCGTGAAGTCCTCCAGCAGTGCCTTGACGGACAGGCATTGCTGGGCCTCCAGCGAGAGTTCCCGGCCCAGAGTGTCGGCGGCCAGGCCCGCGCCCACACGGAGTGACTTCGGGTCGTCCGGGACCGTCACCGGGAATCCCCAGATCACGCCGGAGCCGTGCAGCCAGGAGGTGTGCAGCATGTGCTTGCCGCGCGGATTGCCCAGGAGCGCGCCGAAGTCGTCCTCGCCGAGCAGCATTCCGTAGGAGACCCGGAGCGCCACGAAGGGATTGACCGGCAGATCCTGTGCGGGTGCGGACCCCTCCGACCGGTACTCACGTGTTGTGGGCATGGGCTGTCTCCTTAACTGGCCGGGACCGGGCTGCCGGGGAAGGGCCTGGCGGCCTTCGCGTACTCCCGGGCCATCGCACGGACAAGGTGGTCCTGGTGGATCGGCCCGCCCCGGGGCGCGGCGAGGAAGGCCGCCGCGATGGCGGCATTGCGGATCCAGCCGCCCGGCACGGGGTAGAGAGTGGCGAGCAGGCCGAGGTCGACACCGTTGGCCAGGGCGGCACGTGGCAGGTGCAGCTCCCACAGCAGCCGGCGGTGGTGCTCGTCGGGCAGAGGGAAGTCGACGACGAAGTCCATGCGGCGCAGGAAGGCCGCGTCGATGTTCTGCCGCAGGTTCGTGGTCAGCACGGCCAGGCCGTCGAAGCGGTCCATGCGCTGCAGCAGGTAGGCCGTCTCCAGGTTGGCGTAGCGGTCGTGCGCGTCCGTGATCCCGGTACGGGTGGCGAAGAGGGCGTCCGCCTCGTCCAACAGCAGTACGGCGCGGGTGCGTTCGGCTGCGTCGAAGACACCGGCCAGGTTCTTCTCCGTCTCGCCCAGCCACTTCGACACCACTTGGGACACGTCGACGACGAGCAGATCGGTGCCGAGGGCGGTGGCGACCACCTCGGCGGCCAGGGACTTTCCCGTGCCGGGCGGTCCGGTGAACATCAGCCGCACCCCGCGGTCGGCGCGTGCCGTGGCGAGCAGGTCCCACTTGTCGAGGACCAGTGGGGCGTGGTCCAACCGCGCCACCGCGTCGCGCAGTTGGCCGACCGGTTCGTCCGGCAGAACGAGCCGCTGCCACGACAGCTCGGGAGTCAGGAGCCCGACCCCGGGTGGCAGGACCACCCCTGCCCGCCCCCGGATCACGTCGGAGACGCCGCGCGCCGGACGCCCCGGCGGGCCTGCCGCGACAGACAGCCGGCGCATGCTGCGCACGTCCGCCGCGACCTCGGTGATCAGGGCCGGATCCAGGGGGTGACGGGACATCAATTTGGCTGCCTGGTCGGCCAGTTCCGGCAGCTCGGCCTGCCAGGTCTGGCGCTGGTCGTCCGCGCCGACCGGGGCCGCAGGCACACCGAGCACCGGGCGGTGCCCTACGGGACGCATGGTCCCCGGCGGGGCGCACACCACGACCGACCCGGGCAGGTCCTCGATGTTCAGCGCGGGAACCGGGCGGCCGTCCTGGGCCGGCGCGTCGAGGAAGAGCAGCGGCACCGCGTCGCGGGCGGCGGCGTGCGCGGCGACCAGGGCGATCGAGGCCCGGTCCGTCGTGCTCACGCGGGCCCCGGTCAACGACCGGCCGGCGGCGGTGCCCAGCGCCGCGCACCGGCTCGCGGCGATCACCTCGTCGCCGGTGGACAGCAGCAGCGTCCGGGGTTCTGCGGAGCGCAGGGCGTCGACGGCCCACCGTACGGAGGGCAGCGCGAGCCAGCCGTCGAGCCCGGCCGGTGGCTCGCCCACGGCCACCCGCTCGATGCCATCGGGCCAGGCGTCATGGCCGTGCAGCGCGTCCCAGAGCCGTGCGGCGGGGGCCAGGCCGCGCTCGTAGCAGGTCTCGGCCCCGCCGCCCTCGACCCTGAGCAGGCCGTGCCGTACGGCCGCCCCCTCCGCCAACAGCCGTCGCAGTCCGGGCCGATCCCCCCGCGGGTCGCCGATCAGCAGTGCGGCGAGCCCGACGGTCGGGCGAGGCTCGGAGCGCGGGTGGAGCGAGCGGAACGTACCGGCCAGGCCCTCGTGTTCCTCGGGGAGTCCGGCGAGCAGGAGCAGATCACGCTCGTCGTCGCAGAGCCCGAACCGCTCGATGAGCGCCGTGAGCGGATCGTCGCGCGGGCCGGCGTCGGGTCCGGCCGCGATCGCCGCCGTCGCCCAGTCCCGCAGGAACCCCGCTGCCTGTGGTGCTCCCGACTGGGCGCTGCACGTGGTGTCCAGCAGCTCGGCCAGTCGTTGTGCCAGCGTCGCGGCCCGCGCGGACAGGGCCCGGCTCACCTGCTCGGTCCGCTCAGACATAGACGAACCTCACCACCGTGCCGAGCCAGGGCACCCAGCCCGGATCCAGGTCGAGCCCGGCCCGCCGGGCACGGACGTCGATCTCGTCGGCCCGCAGCCGGACATCGGTCCATCCCGGTGTCTGCCGGATGTGCCCGGTGCGGCGGACGAGCGCGTGGACGGCCTCGCGCGGCTTCTGCCCGGCCTCGGCCGGCTCCAGGACCGCGGCTGTCACCGCCGCCCAGGCGTCGGTGATCGCGTCGATCCGGTCCCGTTCCGCCGCGGTCGCCGCGGGCTCCCGCTCCCACGGCGGTCGCGCCTCGGGGTCCGTGCCCGCGAACGTGGTGACGGCGGGGTCGGCGCACCCCGTGGGCACCAGGGACAGCGCGACGCCTTGCAGCACCCAGGGCAGCGTGCGGCCCGCGAACACCGGATCCTCCAAGACCGTTTCCGGGATTCCGGTGGCGGAAGCGGTCGCCAGCAGGAACAGCAGCCCAGCCCAGGATGTGGGCCGCCCCGGATCCTCCGGATCGTCGTCCGCCGGGGGCGTCACGAGGTGTGCGGGCGGGTCAGTTGGTACGGAAGGCGGGGCGAGCCCGCCGTCAGCGTCCTGGCGCCGAGGCTCGCCCAAGTGCGCGGCGCTGCCGCCGTCCTTGGCAGGGGTCCTCTGCGCCGACCGTGCCCCGCCGGATGCAGGGCTGCCTACGACGGACGCGGGTGCCCCTGCGAGCAAGTGGGCCACGGCCGCGACGACTTCGGGGGCCTGGGACCGTCGCAGCACCGAGGGATCGGTCTCCGCGACGACCAGGACAGCCCACGCTTCGACCGTGCCGACAGTGGGTCGCAGCCCCGGACGCCTGGCCCGCGTGGCGAACCGGGACCCGGCGACCAGTGCCTCGGCGAGCGCGACGACCAGAACGGCCTCTGCATCGGTACGCGCCACTGCACGACTGTCGGCGAAGAGCGGATCGCCGTGCCCCGAGCGGCCGGCGCCGGAGGTCACACCGCCGCACGCCGCCGCGCGTACCGACTCGGCGACCGTCTGCCATCCGCCCGTGCCCAGGGCGCGGTGCAGCGCGGGCAGTCCGATCCGGTCGGCCGCGTCCGCGACGAGGGCGGGCGCCTGGCACGCGTACCGGTGCAGCAGGGCGAGGAGCAGAGCCCGGGGCGCACGGTCGGGTTCCGGGTCGCCGGCACGCAGCAGGCCGACCTGGCGCCAGGCCCAACTGCGTGCCGTACGGCCGGTGGTGACAGAGCAGACCAGGTCGAGCAGGCCGTCCCACGCGTTCGCATAGCGCACCGCGTCCGCCGACCCCGACGCCAGTGCCGTACGCAACGCGGCCACCAGCGCCTCGGCCCAGGCCTCCTCCAGGGCGGAGTCCGGCCGTGCCGGGTCGAGCCGCACGGGCACGTCGAGGCGGCGCAGGCACCAGATGCCCGCAGGCAGCCCGGCCGCGCGGACGACGTGTTCCAGACGGTGCTCGGCCACACCGCGCAGCAGCCGGTCGAGGCGCCCGGGGTCCCAAGTTCCCTCGTCCGTGCGGGCGGCGACGGACAGCCGGCGGACGGTCAGTTCGGTCATCCGACCCGCACCTCCCCGACCTTGGCGGTCTGACGTACCCGGGCCCCCGCCGCGGGTACGCCCACGATCCCGTCTCCACCGACCGCGACCTGGCCGACGATCGCGGGACCCCACCCGGCGCCGGGGCCGACGACGGCGGTGAGGCCGAGGTGCGCCTGCCGTCCCACCCGCATGCCGCAGCCCAGTTCGCAGATGTCGTACAGAGTGTGGGCCGGCTTGTCGAGGTCGAGGATCGTACGGACCACGGCGAGCTGTTCCGTGGAAAGAGCGGTGTGCACGAGGACGGTGAAGCGGTGGGCGGCGGTGCGGTAGCCGTCCTCGCCGGGGCCTGTGCCACCGACGCGGATCCGGCCCAGCACCGGAGCCGCCGCCCGGCCGCCCGGTGTGCCGCCCAGCACTCCGCCGGGGACGCCGCGCAGCCGCCACCGCTCCATGATCACGGGCTCCCGGCCCAGGTAGATGCCCAGCATCTCGGTGAGCGAGGCGAGCGTCCCGCGGCGTCGGAAGAGACGGTACGCCGACGCGATCAGTGTGCGCCGGGCGTGCTCGGGCCAGCGTCGGTCCACCGTGAGCCCGGCGAAGGAGGCCAGCCACTGCAGCGCCTCCTGTGGGACGGCCGACGGGTCGACGAGGAGCTCGCGCCGTGCCGCGCGCTCGTCCAGCTCGTGCAGCATTCCCTCGGCCGGGGCGAGGAAGCGCTGCAGGAAGTCGGCGTCCCCGTCGTCGCGCGACCAGGATCGGGGCAGCTGCCGCAGCAGTTGATGGCCCGGCCGTTCCACGCGCAGGGCCCGTACCCGGGGCGTGAGGGCCGCGGTGCCGGAGGACAGCTCGAGGACGATCCAGAGGTAGCGTCCCGGGTCGGCGACGACCGGCGTCTCGTACGTCTCGTAGCGGTCGTCCGCGGGGATCTGTGCCCAGGGCCCTTCGCGCCCGGTGGGGCGGCGCAGCAGCGTGCGGCCGCTCGGTGCGCGGGCCGCGTCCAGCAGGACGTCGGAGGGCAGCGGTGGGGTGAGATCCGGGCGGCGGATCGTGCCGGTGCCGCGGTCGGCGGGGAGCCATGGCAGGGGGTCGCCGGGCGGCTCGTCGTCGTCGCTGGTGAGGAAGCCGACCCGTAGGTCGGTGCGCGGCGGAATGCACGCGTCCAGGAACAGCCGCCCCCAACGGGTGTGGTGGGCCCCGCTGTCGAGCCGGTAGGTCACGACCCGCCCGGCACTACGGTGTGCGGCCCGCGTGCCGCCCGTGCGGCCGATGCCCGCTTCGGTGGTGAACGCGACGGTGCCGTCGGGTGCCGCGGCGACGGCCCCGCCGTCGTAGCCGTCGGCGGCGACCGGCTCGAGTTCCTGCCACCGGCCGTCCCCGCACTGTCCGAAGCGCTGGAACGGACGACCGGGCGCCCGCCCCACGACCAGCAGGTTCTCCGCCGTCACGGCGAAGTCCGAGGCTCCCGGCGTCTCCACGACGATCTCGCCGGCCAGTGTCGCCACCACGGCGTGGGCCGTGTCCGGTTTCCGCCAGAGCACGAGCAGCGTCCCGTCCGGCCGGGCCGCCATCCGGTACGGCCTCACACGGCCATGACAGCGCGGTGGACGAGGCGTCGGACCGGGCGTCGGATCCCGCCTGCCGTGCAGGACGACGAGGGCGTCCGGGTGGTGCACCAGTACGTATGCAGACGCGTCGACGGCCGTGACATCGACCGGACGCGCCACGGGAACGCGGCGCAGGACTCGGTCCGCCCAGATGTCGTACACGGTGACCGTGTCCCGTTCCACGCCCGACTCCACGACGTACAGCCGCTGTTCGCCGTCCACGGCCAGCTCGCGCGGCCAGGTGAACAGACCGGGGGTGCCGCCGAGCGGATCGGTGCGCTCCGCACGGATCACATCGACGCGGCCCGCCGCCGGCCGGGAGCGATAGGCGCGCCCCCAGCGGTCGAAGGCCAGCCCGGTGGCGCTGTCGGCCGGCCGGACCGGGGCGTCCTCGTCCCAGGTGAGCTGAACGCCCCCGCAGGGCATCAGCGCGGTGTTCTCGTGCCGGCAGCGGGCCCACTGGTCCGCATCGGCCAGCAGGGACAACGCACGGTCGCCTTCCATCAGCACACCTCGCGGGGCAGCGGCACCTGCACGACGTCGCCAGGCCCGGGCGGCGGCCGGTACCCCGCGCCCGGCTCCAGGGGCGGACCGGCAACGACGGTGATGTCCTCCAGCTCCACCACCTCCCACGGCCGCAGGACCACCTGGGCCACCGTGCGCCAAGGGTGCTCCCGGTCGCCGCTCTCCTCGGCGAGAGCGAGCCCTTCGAGGAACTCCACGCCCTCCACCTGGACGGCGACCGCCTCCAGTTCGGCCCCGCGGACCACCCGCCCCAGCGGCCATCCGCCGCCGTTCGGCCCGTACGGCGGTACGGGCGCCAGGAACTGACGAATGATCAACTCCGCCCAGCGGCGCACCGCGTCGACCTGGTGGCCGTCCGTCACCGCCACCCCCACCGCGACCGACACCTTCCGGTACTCGGGCGGCAGTACGTACAACTCGGTGGTCAGCAGGCGCCGTTTGTCCAGATACCGGGCCACCCGACGCAGCAGGGCCCGGTCCGGCAGCGGCGCGCCCGGGTCGCGCACGTCGTCGGTCGGGAACACGACGACGCTGACGACTCCGGCGGCGGGCTGGGCGGGCGTGTCGGGATGGAACAGCGGCAGGGTCTCCGCCCGTGCCACCCCGGGAATGCGAAGGGCAAGATCGCGGAAGTCGTCGGCGACCACGGCCCGGTCGCGGCGGTGCACCTCGGCTGGGATGCGGTCCAGCGCCGCGTCCAGTGCCTCCGCGTCGCGCCCTCCGTCCGCGGGGAGCGGGTTGGTGACGGTGACGCCGCCGGCACCGGTGACGGCGGTCACCGCACCGGCCGGGACATTGCCGGCGGCGCCTCCGCCATAGCGGTACGAGCGCACCCGTATCCGCTGGCCGATCTGCGGCACCCGGCCCTGCTGCCCGCCCGGGCCGAAGCGCACCAGCCCATCGGCCGCTTCCACCGCGAAGAGCCGGTCGCCCGGCCCGCCGAGGGAAAGGTCTTCGGTCTCGGTCCAGGTCCGCCAGACGCCGTCCTCCTCCACTTCGAGCAGAACCGTCCCGGGCAGCACGTTCGCTTGGGTGAGCCGGCAGACCTGGCCGCCGTCACCGGTGCCGACCCCCAGCAGCTCCGCCCCGGCGCTCGTCCGGGCCTGCACCGCCTCCACCGCGTTCGCCCCGATCCAGCGGATTCGGTGCAGGCCCGACCCGCTCTCCGGCGGACGCGTCGCCCGCAGCCAGGCGATCACCCGTCGGGCCTGCTCGGGATCGTCGAGGCGGGGCGGTGAGGTCGGGGTCGACGGGGGCTGTGCCGGCGGGCGGGGCGGCAGGGGACGGGGGAGGGTGAGCGCGACGACTCCGCTTGTGGTGAGCCCAGCTGTGCTGTCCTGGACGACTTCCAGCCGTACGAAGGATGGCTCGCGTGTGCTGTCCGTGGCGTCTGTGGGGTCCGTGGTGTTCTGCCACAGCTCCCATCGCATCCCGGGCCCGTTCCGGTCGAATCCGGTGGACCGGTAGTCCTCCGCGTCGGCCGTGTCCACGCTGAACGGCCTGTCGACGCTCTCGTCCAGTGCGATGCCGAGGAAGACGGTGTGCCCCTCGATCCGGCGCACATCCGTGGTCGGGCCGTCGAGCAGTGCCACCCACAACGCCTGGTCCAGCGTCCCGTCCACGTCCAGAGGTACGGCGTCCGGCGCGGTCGGATCCGTCGGCAGTACGGCCGTGTCGTAGAACTCGACCTGTGTGCGGGCACCTTTCTTCTCCTGCGCGCGGCGCACGGCCTCCTCCCGGCGCGCCTTCTCGTACGGGTCGTCGTCACCGAGCCGGGGGGCCGCCGCCTTGCCTGCGCCGAGTGCCTCCAGCGGCCACACGTAGACCTCGCCGCCGGTCTCGAACGACACCGGACCGGCGCCCACCTCCCGCCCGGCGAACAGTTGGACACCGTCCGGGGCCTCCGTCTGCGCCACGAGCAGGACCTGGGCCGGCCGGGCGGGCCGCGGCTGTACGTCCAGCAGCCGCAGGAAGGCGGCCTTGGTGGCGTCCGGGATCTGGTTGAAGCGGTACAGCAGCGACTCGCCGAGGTAGGCGAACAGGTCCAGCAGGACGATCCCGGGGTCGCTCTCGTTGTGGTCGGTCCACTCCGGCGTATGGACGGGGATCCGCCGGATCAGCTCCGTCCGCAGCTGTTCGTATGTGCGGTCGTCGAGGATGGGACCCATCAGCGCCATCGGCCGCTCACCCCGCCCTCACCGCAGATAGAACGGATAGACCACGTTGTCCTCGCGCCGGTCCACCAGCCGCACGTAAGAGATGTCGATCCACACCAGCGAAGGCTCCTCGCCGGGCGTCACCGCAACGTTAGTGACGCGGACCCGCGGCTCCCACCGCGCCAGCGCGTCCTCGATGTCGTGGCGCATGCCGGCCCGCGTCGCGGTCGTGTTCGGTTCCATGAGATAGCGCCGCAGCCCGCACCCGAACCCGGGCAGCATCACCCGCTCGCCGGGTTCGGTGTCGAGGATCGTGGCGATGGCCTGCCGAACGAGCTCGTCGCCTGTGGCGTACGCCAACTTGCCGTCGCTGCCCGGGCGCAGAGGGAACCGCGGGCCTTTGCCGGTCCATGCCTCGGTGGTCATGTCCCCCATGGTTCGGCGCGGACGTCACTGGCCCGTCGCCGTGCCGGCAAGCCCTTGCGCCGCGGCGGCCCGGTAAGCGCGAAGCCGCTCCCGGACCGCCTCCTCGGAAGCGCTGGCGGCCATGGCCTCGGCGGCGTCCACGTGCGCCAGGGCCTCGGCGCAGCGGTGCTCCGACAGGTGCACGGCGGCGAGGTCGGCCCGCAGACCGATCCGGTCGGGCGCCGCCCGTACGGCTTCCTCCAGCTCCACCGTGGCGCCCACGCGATCGCCCAGCGCCAACAGGGCCAGGGCGAGATGGTGGCGTGTTGTGGCGTCGTACGGCAGCAGTGCGCAGGCCTGCCGCAGGGCGTCCACGGCGGAGCCCAGGTCACCACGGAGCATGAGTACGGCGCCCAGCTGCGACCACGCCGAGGCGTTCGAGGGGTCCAGCGTGACGGCGTCGCCGAGCAGGGCCGCCGCCTCGGGCAGCCGCTGCTGTGCGGCCACCGCCGTGCCCAGCGAGACGCGCAGCCGTGCGTCTTCCGGGGCGAGGGCCACCGCGACCCGCCACAGGGACTCCGCTTCGGCGGCCCGGCCGCAGAGCAGCAGTACCTGGGCGAGGTTGTCGCTCGGTGTCGGATCCTGCGGCGCCAGTTCGACCGCCCGGCGCAGCGCCGCCGTGGCACCGGCCAGGTCACCCGTCGCGGCGAGGGCGTTGCCCAGGTTCAGGTGGGCGGTGGGACCTGTGGGGGCCGCCTCGACGGCCTGTTCGTACAGCGTGACGGCCTCGGCGTGGCGGCCCTGCTGGGCCAGGGCGAAGCCCAGGTTGTTGAGCGCGGTGGCGTGCAGCGGGTCGGCGTCGATGAGTTCCCGGTAGTACGCGGCCGCCCCCTCCAGGTCTCCGCGCAGGTGACGGAGCACGGCCAGTTCAAGGGTGTCGTTCATGGCGCGGGTACCTCCTGCGGGTTGCTGTCGGGCGAGGCGTCGGGGGATGAGGCAGGCGATGGGGCCGGGGATGAGGCAGGTGATGCCTCAGGCGATGCGTCGGACGAGGTCGCCGATGACCTGTCGGGGGTCGATCTCGGGGAGTTCGAGCCGGGCGTCCGTGAGCGAGGGTTCGAAGGGCTTTCCCTGCTCGTAGTGCAGAGGGAAGGTGAGCCCGATCCGCAGCCCCGAGCCGTAGGCGACCTTCGCGAGCTCCCAGCGCTTGCTGTACAACTCGACCGTGCGCAGCAGCAGATCGGCCTCGACCAGCACATAGCCGGCGACGTCGAAGGTGAAGGCGGGTTCCGCGGACACCTTGGCCTCGGCGTCGAGCACCAGGCCCTTCGCCGGAGTCCAGTCGATGTGCAGGCTGGCGTCGACGGCGCCCTCGATGCCCAGCCGCCCGCCGATCTCCAGCCCGGCCTCGGCGCTGACCAGCGGGATGCCCGCGCCGAGCGCGCCGCGGACGGACAGCCGCAGACCGGCATGGGCGGGGATGAACAGCCGGGCGTCGCCGGTCACCTTTGTCTGGTCCTCGTGCGCCGGGTTGTAGGTGATCGCCAGGGCCAGCTTGCGGAGTTCGCCGGGGCCGATGCCCGCGTCGGCGTCGAGGGCGCCGCTGATCGTCGCGAAGATGCCGACCCGGTGTCCGAGGACGGAGACCCCGACGATGGGGATGTCCAGGCCGATGCGCAGGATGTTGCGCTCCAGGTTCCTGGCCTCGAAGAGCTTCAGGGTGTCGGGCAGGGCGATCGTTCCGACGAGTTCGACCTCGCCCCTGCGCAGGATCCGTATGCCGACGGTGCCCTGGAGCCACGGGGCGAGACGCGCGGTGACGCTGCCTTCGCCGTATGCGGTGAGGTCCTTGCCGGGTGGGCCCGCCGGCTGTCCCTCCGGGGTGACCGGGCGGTTGGTGACGCCGATGAGCAGCGAGCCGTTCAGCATTCCCTTGGCGTAGGCGGCACTGCCCTCCAGGGTGAACGCCCCGTCGTCGTACTGGGCTGTGATGTGTGCGTCGACGCCGGGAATGGCAGGCACCGCGCTGCCCCGGGCCGAGATCTTCCAGCGGTTGTCGACGGGGTTCTTGACGACCGAGGCGGACAGCTCGCCGCTGCGGATGCCGGGGATGTTGTCGGCGAGCTGAAAGGCTCCGGTGGCGGCGAACCCCTCTTTCGGATCCTGACGAACCTCGAAGGTGCCGCTCTTGACGCCGGGTATGTCCAGCTCGGCGGTGCCGGAGGCGGAGAAGGCGTCATTCTCGAAGGCGGCGGTGACGGATGCTTTGCGGATGCCGCGTACTTTGTTCGGTCCGATGGCCAGGATGCCCTTACCCCCGAAGGAGAAGTCTTCCTCGCTCTTGCGGTGGTAGCGGACGTCGAGTTGGGCCTTTTCGAAAAGATCGGAGTCGAAGTCGAAACCGCCGCGGAGGCCGAATCCGTCACCGGTGGAGGCGTCCGCGCCCAGTGTGCCGTGGCCGAGACGGTCCACGGAGAAGAGGACCTGACCCGAGATCCCGAGGCCCCGGGTGCCCAAGCTCACGGTGAGAGCGGACTCCGTGATCCGCACCGGTGGTGGGAGAGTGAGATCCCCACCGACGAAGGTCTTCTCGAAGGAGACGTCCTCGCCTTCCACGACGATGTCGACGGAGGCGCCCTTCAACATGGGGATCGTTGGATGCAGCACACCCCGGATGCGCAGGCCCGCCACGTCGCTCAGTTCGGCCGCGACAACGTCGATCGGGCTGAAACGTCGCATGGTCGCTCGTCGGACAGCGCGTTCGAGGTCGCGTTCAGGTACCCGCGCCGCCTGAGGAAGGTCGGCGAAGGGTTCAAGGGCGAGCTCGCACGCCTGATCCTTGATCCACCGGCTGCCGTTGAAGGCCACGCCCTTGAGGAACCCGGTCTTGCCGTCGAAGGCCATGTCGGTGATGCGGAACCCGGGGAAGGGCTTGAAACCGGACTCGCTTGCGGTGGGCTTTCCGTTCTTGGCCATCCAGGGGATCCGTACTGCCGCTCCGCCGTACGCCGAGGTGAACAACAGCAGTTGGCTCGCCGCGTCGGGACCTATGAGCCCGCGCTTCCGTGCCTGTGCCTCCGACAGGAGGGTCAGTGTGTCCGCCGACCTGCCCGCCTCGATCTGACCACGGGTCCAGTGCGTAGGCGTGGCTGCGCGGAACTTCGGGAGGCCCGGGACGATCTGGGCAATACGGATCTCGTACTTCTTGTCCCTGCGGATCTCTTGTGGATCCACCTCCTCGGCAGCCGCGCCGTCGCGATCCTTGAAGGCCTGCCGGATACGGCTGTTGATTTCTTCGTTGATCGCGCCTCCGACCGCCTGGTTGGTGGCGGCGTCCAGAAGCCAGTAATTCTTGTCCGGGTTGTCCTCGCCACCGATCTGCGTCTCCTGGAAATGGTCGACATCGAAAAGGTGTGGAATGCCGTTGGAATCCCACGCGGGACGTCCGATGCGTCGGATCACGTCCGCCTGTTTGCCGATCACGTATCCCTCAGTGGCGCGATAAGCGAAGAAGTAGAGTTGCTCGCCTTTGACCGCTATACGATCTGCTCTGTCGACCCAGCTCTTGATCACGTTTTGTACGGCGGGACGGACCGCGGTGTCCCACTTCTCCCGCTGTGCCGTGTCGCGGTCCCCGGCCGCGTTCTGAGTGTCCTCGGCCCTTCCGACCAGGACATCTTTGGTTGGTGTCATCAACCCGGCAGGACCTCCGATCTTCCACTTGGGTAGCCGCACCTTGTCGAGGGTGATCAGGTTGCCCTTGATGCTGCTCCCGTCATCCGGCTTCTTCGCCGCCCGGTGCACCCGAGGTTCCCCGCCCCGCTGCTGCAGCACATGCGTTGCCTCATGGGCCATGAGGCGAATGTCCTGTGGAGAGGAGTCCGCTGCCAGGTAGACATGGTCGCCGTAGGTGAACGCGCGGGCCTCCAGGTCGGCGGCGGCGGTGTTGGCGCGGTGGTCGGTGTGTAGCCGGACGTCCCCCAGGTCGGCGCCCATGCGGGACTCGAGTAGGTCACGGGTCGCCGCCGGCAGCGGTTGGCCGGGTCCCGGGTCTGAGAGGACCTCGGTCAGGGAGGTGGGCTGTCGCTCGGGGTCCGGGCCCGTGTCCGGGGACTCGCGGGGCGGGCCGACATGGTGGCCCTGTGCCACCTCGTCGGCTGTCCGTTCCGCTTCCCGCTCGCTCGGTTCTTGCGCTCCGCCGTCGGCCATGCGTGCGACGACATGCGTCAGTTCCTGGGCCAGGAGGCCACGGCCGGCGGGCGTGGGGCCGTCTGCGGGATGTGCGCCCGCGTGGTGGTCTGCCGGGGAAGCGGGTGTCACGGATGCCTCGCGCAGCACCGATTCGGCGTCCGGCACACGGGTGGCAGCCTTCTCGCGGAGGTCCGGCTCCGGGCCCGGGGCGCGGGCGACGGCCGCTTCCGGGTTACGCCTCAGGCGACCGGTCACGTGGACACCTCCTTAGGCTGGCCCACCAGCAGGGGACACAGGGACGGCTGTTCCGCAGAGCGGGTCGTCGACGCTCGGCTCGGATTCAGGCGGCTCCGGCGTCGGGATGGCGTTGGGGTGCAGAGCGTCGACGATCCGCGCCGCGACCCCGCTGTCCGTACCGAACTTCGGGTCGGCCGACACGAACAGGTCGGTTGCCCCCTCGGCGCCGAGGACCTCGTCCAGTGCGGCCCGATGGGCGGGGTCCATCGCGTTCACGTTGCCGCCCTTGGCGAGGTAGTCGGTGACGAGTTTGAGTGCCGCTCCGGTCGGGGGCCAGCAGAAGCGGAGCAGCAGCATCCACCAGAGCTGGAAGAGCAGCGTGACGATGGGGAGGAAGAGGGTGAAGAGGAACATCGCGACGATGGTGAACAGTTCCAGGGCGTAGGTGCAGCGCTCCGCCGCGTCGCCGCCGACCGTGCCGCTGCCCGGGACGGTCTTGCCCTTGGTGAACCGGAGCTGGGATCCAGGGGGTTGAACGAATTCCACGCCGCCTGGACCTCTCGGCTCATTCGCGCGGGCGGCGAGGGCGCGGAAGTCCGGAGTGGTGATCGAGACGCGGCGGTTCCTGGTGCCGGCGGGATCGAAGAAGGACGAGAGACGGTACGGGGCGGTGGGGCCGCTCCACCAGTAGCGGGGCGGGCAGTGCTCGTGACCCGGTGGGGGACGGCGGCGGGCGAAGCACCGCAGATGGTAGACGTGCTGGTCGTCGAACTTGGGCAGGCCGGTCGCCTCGATGTCCGCGGACATGGTGGGGACGGCGCCGAACCAGAGGACACGGGTGCCGGCGGCCTCGCAGGGTCCCGCGGAGGGCGGGAGCCGCCACATTGGCAACTCCGCTTCACCGGGCAGGAGTTGGGGTTCGGCGTCGGGGTCCGGGTCCGTCCTGCTCCACTGGCCACGGCCGTCGGCGCCGAGCGTCCACGCCTCCGTCACCCAGACGGGTTTAGCGGCAGCCAGCAGGGACCCTTGGGCGGGTGTGAGCTTCCGGTTGCGGGCCGCCCAGGCCACCTGGTCGAGGTCCGCGGTGTCCAAAGGCTCGGGCGCGCCCGTCTCCCGCTGGTGCTGTTCGCCGTCGAGTTGCTTGACCAGATCGGCCGCCAGCTTGCGCAGCGCGGTCGTGTCGCCCTCGACCATCATGCGCTCGCGCCGTACGACGAAGCAGACTTCCAGCCCGGAGACGTCTCCCGGGCGGGGCAGCCCGGGCTCGTCGCAGAAGAGCTCGACGACGACGGCGTAGAAGCGTTCGTGGTTGGGCTGGTAGAGCTTGCGCATGCCCGCCCGGACCATGCGGTGGGAGTGCGTCTTGCTCAGGCGCGGGAGCGGGAGCGGGGCTGTGACGAGGGGGTACGACCACTCGTCCTCATCGCCGAACGCCAGGGAGTCGCGGGGGTCGGCGAGGAGCCGGTCGACGTAGTCGACGGTGCCGTACTTCTGGATGGAAGGGGCGTCGGCGCCGAGGGCGAAGGGGTCCCGGCCGGGGTCGCGCGCCAGGACGTACCAGGGAGTGCGCAGGACGAATGCGTGGGTCATGCGGGGCTCACAGGATGTTGCCCGCGCCGGGCGTGTACGCGGGAGACGTGACGAGGGCGTCGGCGGCGAGCATCGCGCACTTCACGATGCCGCTGAAGGTGGCGACGGGGGCTGTGACATTCACCTTCGCGGCCGTGATGTCCAGGGCGACGTTGGCCTTGATCTCCACTGCGGTGGCCGTCAACTTGACGGTGCAGCCAGCCGAGTGACGGATCGTCACCTCGTTCGTGGCGGTGTCGAGGACGACCTGGTGGCCGGAGTCCGTGGTGATGCGGACCTTCGGCTGGGCGGAGTCGTCGAACTCCAGTCGGCTGTTGCTCCGGGACCGCAGCACCCGCAGGTTGTTGGCGCGCGTCGCGGCGGCCGGGAGGCTCGAGCGGCCGTTCCACGCCGCGCCCACGATGTACGGGCGGCGGAGGTTGCCCGCCTCGAAGGCCACGACGACCTGGCTGCCTACCTCGGGGAGTATCTGCAGGCCCTGGCGGTTGTCGGCGTAAGGGCTGCACAGCGTGGCCCACGCGCGGACGTCGCGGTCGCCGTCGGTGCCCAGCCAGGGGAAGCGGACCTCGACCCGTCCGAGGCGGTCGGGGTCGACGAGGGCGGTGACCAGAGCCGGGTATACGCCGAAGTAGGCCGGGGCGGAGCCGTCGGCCGGGGCGGGGAGCCCCACGTGCGGGGGTGTCATCGGGCCGCCTCGTTGAGGGTCGGGCGTTCCGCGTCGAAGTGGGTGCGGAAGCCGTGGATGTGGTCGAAGGTGTGGGTGAGGCGGGTGACGTAGTAGCCGCCGCCGTCGAAGGGAGCGCCGATGCGCCGCAGGTCCAGGCGGCTGCCGACGACCATGTCGGGGGAGCCGCGGGTGACACCGGAGACGGTCACGAAGCGGCGGCCGCGGCGCAGCATTTCGGCGCGGGCCCAGGCGGCGGCCTCGGTGGAGTCGAGGGCGGCTTCGCGGACGCGGTACGAGGCGCCGCCGCCCAGGGCGCGGGCGACGAGCCGGGGTCCGGTTCGGCCGCCGGCCACCTCGGCGTCGAGGGTCTCGGGCCCGGCCTGTTCGTGGATGACGGCCTCCCGCCGGGCGTCGTATCCGGTGACGACGACGGCGCTGCGCTGGTGGGCCAGGTCGGCGCAGACGCGCAGCGAGAGCAGGTCGGGGCCCTGAACGAGGGTGAGTTCGGTGCCCGTGCGGCTCGCGCGGTCGCGGAAGTGGAGTTCGTCGCCGGTGCACCACAGCTCGGCCTGTACCAGGCGGGCGCGTTCGCGCAGGAAGGCCAGATCGCTCTGGTTGAGCTGCTGGACGACGTCGTAGCGCGGCCCCTTGGCGACGGCGTCGGACTTGAGCCGGTGCGCGTCGGCGATCTCGGCCGCGATGTCGGCGTCGGTCACGGAACGGTAGGTCCGCATGCGCCGGGTCATGCGCAACCGCATCAACGCGTCCTCGGCGTGGACGACGACCAGGGGTGGCTCGCCGTCGCCGAAGACGGCCTCGATCGCCGAGAAGGCGCCGTCGAAGACAAAGCGCTGAACGCCCACCGGCCCGACGCTGACCCGCACCGAGCGGCCGAAGTCGATGGGGGAGCCGTCGAGATGGAGCAGCGGCCCGGGCGGACCGGCGGCGCCTCCGATCACCGCCAGCAGGTGGGCGCGCAGGGTTCGCAGGCCGTCGACGCCCTCGCTGATCTCCAGTCGGACGCAGTCGCGCGCCATGTCGCGGGCCGGTTCGCCGTCGACGGAGAAGACGGGGGATACCAGGGAGTAGTCCGGTTCAGTCATCGAAGTCCTCCGCGCGCACGCGCGCCGCCAGCCATGCGACGCGACGGCACATCTCCTGCCAGTGCTCCTCGGCGGCCCAGGGGTTCTGCGGCTCTCGTGCGCTCCCTGCGGCGGCGGATCGGGCCGGGGCGACCTCCGAGTGCAACTCGTCGACGTGGACGCTCACGTGACCACTCCTCCCGGCTTCCACCGCATCGTGCTCGGCCGGGTGTCACGGCGGCGTTGCTCCCGGTCCGCCTCGGCGCGGGCGGGCACCGACGGGGGCAGTTGCCGCCAGGGGGCGAGGCCGGCGCCGGCGGCGGGGGCGGTGATCTCGGCCGGGCGGGCGCGGGCGGCGAGACTGCGGCGGCCGCCCTCGGCGAGGTCGGCGAGCGTGTCCGGATGTGCCTGGGCGCGCAGGGGCAGGCCCCAGCCGTAGGCCAGGGCGCGTGCGTCCACCGCGGCCGGCCGGTCCGTCGGTGCTCGCGCAGGGAGGGCGAAGGCGGCGCGGGCGGCCGCGGCGGCCCGGTCGGTGGCCTCGGCGGCGACCTGCGCGACGGCCGCCGCCGTGCCACCGGCCTGCGACAGAGCGAAACCCACGGCCTCCAGCGGGTCGGACACGTCCGCCGGGGCCGGGCCGGACGGTTCGGGTGCCACCCGGCCCAGGGCCTGCGCCAGTGCCTCGGTGATCGACGAGGAACTCCCCGCCGCGAATCCGGCGGCCCGGCCGACACCCCCGGAACCGGTCAGCTCGGGGCCGACCTGGACAGGGGTACCGGGCGGGAGCCCGAGCGGGCTTCCCAGCTCGTTCATCAGCGAGCGCCAGGCCGCCGGGTCGCCGCCGATCCGGGCGGCCAACTGCTGGACGCTCTCGCCGCCCTGGGCCGTCTCCACCTTCTCGGGATCCCGCGTACCGCTGCGGCCCGGCGCCGCACCGGTGCCGTCCTGGAGCCGGTCGCGCTGCCCGGCGCCGGGCACCGACGCCGCCTTGTCGTTCCTGGCTCCGGCACCCTCGAGCTTCCCCTCATACTTGAGGTTCTGCTCGGAGATGCTGACGCCGAGCTTCGCCCGCAGCGGTGTGCCGTCCGGCGCGAAGTAGTCCAGTTCCTCCGAGATCTGGGTGACGATGCCGTTGAAGACGAAGCGGCCCCAGACGAAGCGGAGCACCGGGGGCTGTGCACCCTCGGCGCCCTGCGGTTCGATGAACCGCCGTACTTTGGCCGTCAGGTCGCGGACGTCCGCCGGAGAGACGGCGCCGGTCGCGCTCGTGTCGCCGGACGTCTCCTCGGCCGTGTCGAATTCCAGGTCGAAGCTCAGGGTGGCGGGGTGGGCGGCGAAGTACTGGCGTTTTTGGGTCTTGGTGGTCTTCCCGCCGCTGTCCGTGTTGTTCTGGTACTGGAGCCGCAGCGTCGTCGGGTTGAACTGCACGGTGAACGGAGTCTCCTTCTTCGCGGGCGCGTAGCCCGCGGGAGCCGACCCCTTCGCGTCGTACTGCTTGACCAGCCGGTGGAGCACGGCCTTCGCCAGATCGCTCATCGTCGTACCATCCGTAGTCCTTCGTGGACGATGTGCAGCTCCTCGATCGCGATGTCCCCGGACTTCGCGTTGAGGGCGGGCCCGGTGACCTTGACGGGCAGTCCGCGGTCGAAGCGCCAGGTGGCCCGGGTCTCGGCCTTGGCCGTGTCCTTCACCGCGATGACCCCGTCGTAGCGGGGGATCGGCAGGACGCCCGCGACCATGCCCTGGAGCCAGTCCCACAGTGCGGTGTCGGCCCCGCCGTCCATGGTGAGCAGCCCGCGCTTCAGGACGATCGGCTGGAGCTTGACCCGGCCGACCCTGCGGATGACCCCGTCGTTGCGGCCGCCTTCCAGGTACTCCTTCACGTCTGCCTCCAGTTCCAGGCCGGAGCACTCCTGGAACGAGCCGTCGGTGAACCGTTCGGGTGCGCCGCCGGCGCCGGCCGAGCTGCTGCGGGTGAGCACGACCTCGAACCGGAAGGTCTGCAGGATCCGGGCGTGGAACGCATCGGGGCGCGCTTCAGGAGTCGTCATCGCCGCCCGCCTCAAGAGTCCTCATCGCCGCCCGTCTCCTCGACGCGTACGCCGCCGTCGCCGTCACCGGAGATCCGCAGCACCAGGAACTCCAGCGGCTCGGCGGGCGCCACCCCGACCTCCGCGACCAGCCGGCCCAGCTCCAGGGAGTGGCGTGGATTGAGGTCGTCACCGGTGCGCACGAAGAACGCCTCCTGCTCGGTCGCGCCGGTGAACGCACCGCGCCGGTAGAGGTCCAGCAGGAACACCTCCAGGGTGTGCCGCAGCCGTTCGCGCAGCCCGGTGGTGCTCGGCTCGAACACGATCCACTGCGACTGCCGTTCGAGCGCGAGCCGCAGCATGGTCATCAGCCGCCGGACGCTGAGCTGCCGGTACTCGGGGGCGGAGGAGAGGGTGCGTGCGGAGGTCAGCCGGAAGCCGTCGCGTTCGCCGAGGCAGACGTTGATGCCCTGGGCGAAGAGCGTGTCGTGCTCCGCGTCGCTCACCCGGACCTCGGAGAGGACCGCGCCGCGCGCCTGTTCGTTCGCCGGGCCCCACGACAGGCCGAGGCGGCGTTCGCGGGAGGCGATGATGCCGGCCGCGAACGCGGACGGCGGGACCGGCCGCCGTACTCCGCCGGGACCCATGACGTCGAGCCAGGGGTGGTAGGCGGCCGCGTACGCGGTGTCGAAGCCGGCCCGCCAGCGGGCGATGCCCTGGCTGTCGAGGCCCGGCGGCACGTCCAGCAGGACGGTGAACCGGCGGTTTCGTTCGGCCAGTTCGGCCAGGTGGCGTTGCCGCTCGGTGACGGCCGCCGGCTCCGCGTGGGAGCGGGCGTCCAGCAGCTTCA
This sequence comes from Streptomyces sp. NPDC087859, assembly GCF_044742595.1. Classification (NCBI taxonomy): domain Bacteria; kingdom Bacillati; phylum Actinomycetota; class Actinomycetes; order Kitasatosporales; family Streptomycetaceae; genus Streptomyces; species Streptomyces sp. NPDC087859. The sequence continues at coordinate 549,280 of NZ_JBIUUU010000005.1, forward strand.
TCCCGGGGTCCGGGCGGACGTAGCAGGTGGGGAGCAGGGGCGTGCAGGGGTCGGGGGCCGCGTCGGGCCAGGGATCCGGGGCCGCTCCCGGCGCGGTCCATGACCACAGGAGGTCGGGGACGGTCAGCAGGCCGATCTCCGCGGTTCGGGCGAGCAGGTCGACCCCGTGGTGGGGCCGCTCGTCCAGTGGGTCGTCGTCGGGCGGGTCGCCGGGGCGGCCGTCGAAGAAGGCGTCGCCGGTCACCTCGGCGTACCGGTCCCGGCCGCAGTGGGCGAGCCGGGCGGAGGTCACCGCGGGCAGCAGCGGGCCGGGCGGGAGCAGGGGCGTGTCCGGGCCCTCGTATGACACGAGCAGGGACTCGTCCCGCACGACCCGGCCGAAGAAGCGTGGATGATCGGGATGGAGCCCGAGCCCGGCGAACTGCTCACGGCGCGGGAAGGCGAGATCTTGGTCGTCGGCGGTGAAGGCGGCGGTGACCACGTCCACGGTCATGGCGCCGTCCGCGCCCTGCGGCAACGGCCGGTCCAGGACCGCGACCCCGCGCCGGCCGCCTCCGAGGGTCGGCCGCCGCTCCGCGCGCCTCACCCAGCGAAACTCCCCGGCGGACGCGAGCCCGGGCCCGCGCAGGCGCAGCAGCGTGCCCTGCGGGACGTCCGTGCCCTGGGGCAGCGGCAGATCACGGTCGGTCGCCTCCGCCGGCGGGTCGGTGGCGTCGACGGCCGGGCGGAAGCGCCAGGTCACGGCATGCTCCAACCGCAGGATGAGGCGGTCGCCCCAACTGCCCCAGTCCCTGGCCGTGAAGCGCACCGTCGCCGCGTCCGGTTCCAGGGTGAAGCGCGTCCGGCCGTCGTCCTCGCCGTGGCTGTCCCGCGGGCCGACCCGGACCACATAGGCCTGCTCACCTCCCTGCTCGAAGAAGACCGAGACGGCGTACGGCAGCAGCCCCGGACCCTCGCAGCCGCCGAACCGCCGCCGGTAGTCACCCCAGTTGCGCACCAGCACCGGCTCATCGACCGGCCCTCGCGGCGCGACCCCTACGAAACCGGCGACGTCCAGCCGGACCGGCCGCAGCGACCGGTCGTCGGTGCGGGCGGCGACCTGGCGAATGCCGGGCGCTCCGAGCCGTAGTCCGGCCGTCATGGTGAGGTGAACTCGATGCTCTCGGCGACGAGATGGAACTCCTCCATGGCCACCTCGCCCCCGCCCTTGCCCGCCAGGGTGGGCCCCACCCACTTCTTGGGCTGAGCAGCCTCCAGCTTCCACTGGCAGACGGTGGACGTGCGCGACTCGTCCTGCAGTGCGATGATCACCGTACGCGGTTCGAATCGGCCGTCCCGCGTCGCCTTGAGCCACTCGAACAGCCGGACGTCACCGATGAGTCCGCGCTTGAGCGTCACATCGTCCGTCGTGTTGGTGTTGGCGACCTTGCGGACATGGTTCGCCGAGTCGTTGCCGCCCCGGTACTCGGAGTACTTCACCTCGTTGCCCAGCCCGCTCACGTCGGAGAAGCCGCCGATCAGCTGGGCCTCGTCCCAGCTGTCGCCCAGTTTCACCAGGAAGTTGAACGCCCCGTACGGGCTTTCCGCGCGCAACGCCATCGTCTGTCTCCGATCCGTCCGGTCACTTCACTGCGGTCAACTGCGCTGGGCATCGGCGGTCCACTGGCCGACGCGGAAGATGACGAACTCGGCCGGATACGTCGGCGCCACCCCGATCAGGCAGATCAGCCGGCCGTTATCGAGGTCGTTCTGGGACATGGTGGTGCGGTCGCAGCGCACGAAGTACGCCTCCTCGGGCCGGGTGCCCATCAAGGCCCCGTCGCGCCAGACCACCAGCAGGAAGTCCTCGATCGACTGCCGGACGGAGGCCCACAGCCGCTGGTTGTTCGGTTCGAAGACCGCCCACTGGGTCGCCTTCTCGATCGAGTGCTCCAGGTAGATGAACAGCCGACGGACGTTGACGTACTTCCACTCCGGGTCCGAGGTCATGGTCCGCGCACCCCACACACGGTTGCTGCGGCCCTCGAAGAAGCGCAGTGCGTTGATCCCCTCCGGGTTGAGGACCGCCTGCTGGTCGTAGTTCACTTTGTGCTCGAACTCGGTGATCCCGCGCACCACTTCGTTGGCCGGCGCCTTGTACACCCCGCGCTCGAAGTCGCTGCGGGCGTAGATACCGGCGACGAATCCGGACGGGGGCAGCGTCAAGGTCGCTGCCGGAGTCCCGGGCTCGGGCACCGTGTTCGGGTCGAGGATCTTGACCCATGGGTAGTAGAGGGCGCCGTATTTGGTGTCGAACAGGGCCCGGAACTCGCGTACTTGGGACAGGGAGCTCTCCTTCGGCGGGTCCACGACGGCGATCCGGTACCTCAGCCGCTCGCAGTGGCCAATGAGATGGTCCACCGCCACCTTGCTCTGCCCCAGGTCCTCCCAGCGCACTGTGTCGGGCATAGCCACCACCGCGATGTCCTCGATCCCGGCGAGAGCCTCAAGTCCGGTGGCCGCCGTCGACGCGTTGGCGGGGTCGGCCTCCTGACCCTTGAAGTCGTCCGGCCGCAACTCCGTGTCGCCGTCGCTGCCACCGGTCAGGAATCCGCTGCTCGCGGGCAGCAGCAGGGCTTCGAGGAGTTGTGCCGGCGTGGGGTCACCGGTGATGCGCAGCCATACGAGGGAGAACTCGTCGGCCGGATCGACCTGGTCCAGCACGCGGCAGACGTAGCGGGCGCTGCGCTTGTCGACGGCGAGGTCGTTGTAGACATCGATCCGGCGCGACCCCAGTGTCGCGGTGACCGACAACCGGATGGGGAAGGCCGACTGGTCCGCGGGCAGTTCCAGCGCGTTCGTCCCCTGGAGCTTCAGCTCGCCGTCCGCCGGGTCGCGCACCACGACGCGGAGGTTGGCCGCCACCGGAAGGACGGTGTCGGCGGGCGCCTCGCCACCGAGCGGAGCCAGCTCCACGAGGGAGCCCACCCGCACTCCGGTCAGCCTGGGCACGGCCGGATCCCCCGTCCGCACCAGTACGTTCTTGCCCCGCTGGAAGTCGGCGTCGACCTTGATGCCGCGCCCGGCCCGCCCCGGCCAGCGGGCGCGCCACTGCGCCACCGGCGGGGTGCTCGTACCGACGGCCCGGCTCGCGAAGCACTCGTCCATCCGGCCGATGTCGACCTCACCCCCGGACCGGAACCAGGGAAAGACCCGGGCGACGTAGAGCCTGCGGCCGCCGTTGGCGAAGAAGGCCCGTGCCGAGAGCGCGAGATAGCCGGGGCCACTCTCCAGCTCCTCCACTCCGCCGAACGCCCGCTCGAAATCGGCGAAGCTGGTCAGCAGCGGCGGCGCCACGGGAACCGGCCGCACCTCGTCCTCGCCGCCGGCGGACGTGAAGGTCAGCGTGTGCGCCACCGGCCCGTAGCGGGTCAGGCCCGCCATTCCGCAGGTGCTCGTGGACACGCCCTCGATCGTCTTGGAGCGGAAACTGGTCTCCTCGACGTACACCCCGGGGGTCAGATACTCGGGCATGCGCGGACCTCCTCGGTCGCGGTCACGGGCTGAACGGGAACGGAACGGGTTCGGACAGGACACGTCCGGGCGGAAGTCGGACGAGGACGCTGCCGGCCGTCGACTGCCGGTAGCCCTGCGGCAGGCTCTCCCCGCGCATCAGCGGCGTGTCGAGCGCCGCGTCCAGCGGCGGTGGCCGGTCCGGGGTCCGGGGCACCTGTTCGACGGACAGACCCGCCAGCGGGTCTTGCTCGGGATCGGCCGGTTCGGGCGCGGAACCCGGGCCGAAGACGGAGATCCGTACCGCGATCCGGGGCGAGGCGGTGTTGAGGTCGCGGACCCCGAGGTAGGTCGCGACCAGCAGGAACTCGCCGCGCTCGTCGCCGTGCGCCCGCCCCACCAGTGCCCCGTTCGCATCCAGACGGGCCTCGACCCGCGCCCAGGGGAGGGCACCGTCGGCGGCGTGCACGACTCCGCGCAGACCCGTGGCCCCCGACGGCAGAAGGTACGCGCTGCCCGGCCACAGCCACGGGCGCAGGAGACGGGACCGTACGGGGATGTGACGGCCGGCCGCTTCCGCGGCCTCCACCTCGGCGAGTGTCCACAGCGGTACCGTGAGCCGCCGGGGAACGTAGCGCCGCCAGGGGTCGTCGATCCGTACGACGGCACTCTCCCCGGCCGGGCCGGCCGATGCCCGGCGCAGGTCGTGGAGGAGCAGGTGACGGCCGCTGCCGTTCGACTCCAGCGGGGCGTCGGCGCGTTGCAGCAGCGGATCCAGTGGCCGCCTCCCACCGGAGCGCTGCCGTCCCGGCCGACGTGGCCGTTCACGGCCGACCCGGAGCGCTGTGCCGGTGACACGTCCGGTGACGGCGTCGAGGGTTTCCACCCCGAGCGCCAGCCGATGCAGAGGAGCCGTCGTCATGTCGTCCCCTGGGGCGTCTGCCCCGCGACCACGGAGGCGACCGGCTCCGCGGCCTCCTGCGTCCGCGGGCTCTCGATGAGGACGGACCTCGCCACATACGGAAGACAGAGCCGGAAGTCGGCGGTCAGCGCCTGGAACGCCTCGCTCATGGAGTCCAGGGCGAGTTCGTCGGGCACAACCTGGATCGAGTCACCCCGGCGCCACTTCCCCCTCTCGTCCAACTGCGGGATGGTCAGGACGGGTTCGGCGGTCAGGGCGCTCACCGCCAGGCCGAGCGACTCGAGTTCGGACTCGGCCGTCGTGTCCCAGGCGGAGACCAGCAGGTGCATCCGCAGCGGCAGCCTCGGCACACCATCGGAGCCGGAGACCGCGGACCACCCGGGGCGGGTCTCCCGGTCGACCGAGAGGCGGTAGCAGTACACGGACACCGCCGGGAACTGGATCATCGCGCCGGGCTCGTTGTACCGGCCCAGGTCGCCGGTGCCCACCAGCACCGCGGTGGGCCGACGCGGCCCGGGCGGTTCCGCCAAGAAGCGGCGGTTGAGCAGGGCGACGACGCTGCGCCCCACGGCGGCGAGAGCCTGGTATCCGGCCATGGCGCCGATGCTCCGCGTCGGTCGTCACCGCAGCGTCGCCACGAGCCATCGGTGACGCGGCATCGCGCGGCTGAGAGGTGGTGTCGCCCTCCGCTCCATGGCGGTCTCGCACCGCCACGCGCCGACCGTGGCGCGTTCGGCGACGCTCAGGTGACGTGGTCGGTCCCACACTGCGCCTGACCGGTCGAAGGAGGAGTGATGGCCACCACCCATCGGGACCCGCGCAGGCCCGGCCAACGCCATGACGAGACGAAGCCGCAGCCGTGCGCGGGCTGCGACACCAGCGGGCTGGACGCACTCAAGTGCGAAGCCGAGGGCATCAAGAAGCAGGCGGAGGTCACGGCCGGCGCGGCGACCGCGGTCGGGCAGCGCCGGACGAAGTACGACGCGGCGCGCAACCTGTACACCCACGCCCGTGAGGACGCGGCCAAGTCCGTGGAGGCGTCCCGGACCCTCGCCGACCAACTGTGGGACCGGCTGAAGTGCATGATCGACGACGCGCGCGTCGTGGAGCGTATGAAGGGCGCACACCGGGTCGTACGGGAGAAGCTCGATGACTGCGGTCGCGGCACGGGCTGTTGCGCCGATGACGACTGCGAGTTCGACACGGATGTGGCCGACGTGTCGATCGGTGAGCTGCATGCGCGGCTCGCTGAGGCCCAACGTCACATCGCCCAGGCCGAGAAGTGCTTCGACGATCTCGTCATCGAGGCGGAACAGCTCACCAAGAGGGTCACCGACGCCAAGAGCGAACTCGCCGCGATCAGCGAGGAGATGGGCAAGGACCCGAAGGGCACAGCCCTGAACCGCCTGTACGCACGCCTGCTGATTGTGAAGCAGCAACTCGACGCCGTCTGGCGGGGTTTCGCTGGCCCCAACGACTACATGGACTGCCTCTGCCAGGCCCTCACCTGCGAGCTCAGGGCCTGGCAGGCGCGAGCCGTCTTCGAAGGGGCCATTGCCGTGGCGGAGTGCCGCAGCAAGGCGGAGGAAGAACGCTGCGATTCGCTGGAGAAGAACCTCGTCGCAGCACTCCTGGCCGAATTCGACAAACAGAGCACCGATCGCGACGCAGCTGACACGGACACCGTGTGATGTTCTGCCGCGCACCAGTCAAGTCGTCCGCCCACGCAGGGATTCGCCGAAGCGTCTTCCAGCCTGACAGGCCAGACAGGTTCTGAACCGCTCCGGGTTCCATGGAGCTCGCAACACGATCTTGTTGATGTGTTCTGGTCGGGCGTGACCCATGTGACGCTTCGGCGGTTCGGGATGGTGTGGGTACTCGGCCGTGGACCGTCGACGACGACTTGTGGGCACCGATCGAGCCCCTGCTTTCGCCCTGGCCGGAGGGGTCGCCGGGGCTGCGGCCGGTGGCGGACCGGCTCTGCCTGCAGGGCGTCCTCGGCGGTCGATGCGGTCGAGCCGCAGACCCGGGAGCTCCTGAAGCAGACCTCGACCATGCCTGCGACGGTGATCGCCGAGAGGAACGGTTAGGACCGGGGCATGACCGTCTTCAAAGAACGCGTACGCGAGCTGCGGACGACCTATCTGCCGGTCGATCCGGTCTCGCGCACCACCTATCAGCCGGGCGAGCTGGCCCAGTGCGACCTGTGGTTCCCGCCTGTCGACATCCCACTCGGTTACGGGCAGAGCGGGCGCCCGCCGGTACTGGTGATGGTCTAGGGCTACTCGCGGATCATCACGGCGAGGATGCTGCCCACCCACACCACCGGCGACCTGATCGACGGCCACAGGAAGCTGCAGACCGGCTGGAACGCGGTCCCGGGATTGCTGGTCTGGGACACGAGGCCAGCATCGGCCGCGGCAGGGGCGCGGCGACTTCGCCGCGTTCGCGGGCCTCCTCGCCGTCCGGATCTACCTCTGCAGGCCCCGCAGTGTCCGTCATAACAGCAAAGAATCACGGACGCGCCAATTGTCCTGGCGGCACGAGGCGTTGTCGTACAGCCATTGTCCCGGCACCGTCTGGATCCGGCGTGTTGTGGCCGGGACCCGGCGCGCGCGGCCCCCGCGTGCGCCGGGGGAGTTTGCGCCAACTGTGCACGCTATAGGGTCGATTGAACCCGATTCTCGCTATAGTTTCCTCCTTGCCCCACTAGAGGGAGCATCAGGCGACCTCGCCCATTTCGGGAGGCCGTATGCGGACTCGCGGCTCACTTTCAGTGAAATCGATGCCGAGTCTGCGCGTCGAAGGGCGGGTGTCGACGGCCCAGGTGGACAAGGTGCTGGTGGATGCTTCGGCCTACCGTCTGTCTGCCGGCACGGTTCTCCTCGATCTTGCCGCGGCGACCGCGTTCGACGTGGCGGCGTTGCAGCAATTGCTGTCGACGATTGCAGCCCGCAGGAACGAAGGCGTAGAGACCATGATCCGGCTGCCTGCGGACGCCGCCGCTCGGCACATCCTGCGTCTGTGGCGGTTCCCGCACGCGGTCGGCTCGGTCGCCCGGGTCCCGTTCAGGGTCCTGGTCACGCCCGAGGATCGTGCGTATTTTGGCGAGAAAACGCTGCCCGCGCCGCTGGTCAGCGACGCTGGGAGTCCACGCTCCTCGGTTCTTGCCTATCTCACGGCCCAGCAGCGCTTCGGCCTGCGTCCCTACCGGCTCGACGACGAGCTGGCCCGGCTCCACATGCTTGAGGGCGAGACGTCCTGCTGGGGCGGCTTCGCTCTGACACGGCTGCTCCAGAGCGTTCTCGCGGGGCCCGCTTCCGAACTGATCCGCGTACTGGTCCAGGAGCTTGTGAGTGGCCCGTTGCAACGCAGCAGCGGGAGGGTCGCGATCACCGGTGCGCAACTCGAGCTGCCCGATGAGAAGTCCGGCACGGGCACACTCACCCTCGCCGTATGGGACGACAGCGAATCACTGATCACCCACCTGAGGAAGCGCGAACCGGTTGCCGAGGTACTGAGGGCCGACGAGTTCGCCCTGTCTGCCAACGGCTGGTCTCCCGGCGAGGAACTGGGTCGCGCCCACTGGCGGCACTGGCCGGATTCCGAGGATCCCGAGGTACTCCTGGCAGGATTGATCGGCAGTGCACCGCGCGACCGGTACGCGAAAGGCCATGCGGAAGGCAGCCACGGCCTGTATGCCCTCTACAACTGCGCGGTCGATGCGTTCGGCGGGAGCCTGCGCATCGAGTCGCGGCAGACCCGGCTGGAGGTGTCCGCCGTTCCGGGTTCGGGCACGGTCCGGTACCGGGTCGATGTGGCCACCGGATCCCAACTCCCCTACCAGCACGGAAATCTGCTTACCGTGCGGCTACCGGTGCGTGATGACTAGGCCCCTGGTCACGGCCCGGCAGATCACGGTGGGCCGCGATGCCCCCGAGCTGGTGCCGGAGGAGCGCGACGACTTCTACCAGTGGTTGGGCAAGATCCTCATGGGCCAAACCGCTTTGACCAGGCCCGCCGGAGACACGGTCTACATCACCTCCGAGGAACTCAACGATGACTCCTTCAGGGTCGAGGAGTATCTGGGAAGAACACTGCCCAAAGGCCGTGCGCCCCAGCTCCTCATCATCGATCTGGCGGCGAACCCCTACGGCCAGCTGCGCGAGTCGCTGGTCATCGGCGTGGCCAGCACCGTTCAGAGGTGGCTCGCGCAGGTCGCCAACCGGTCGCTCGCGATTCTTCTGCCGGAGCTGCCCCATGAGGGGTCCGAACTCTGGCGCACCTTGCGTACGAGTGCGGGCAGTCGAGTGCGTGAGGCCAAACTGGTGGTCATCTCCAATGACGGGACGACCAAGTGGCTGCACGGCGACAGCAGCTGCTTCCGACAAGACTTCGAGTCGGTCTACGTGCTGAAGCAGGATCCGCCCCCGAGGGACCCGGGCGAGCAACTGTCGCGTCAGATCGTTCGAAGGCTCGGCCACTATGCCTCCCGCGGACGCGCCGACCCGCACTGCAACCGCTACTTCTTCGATGCCGAGCACGCCGCGCCGGAGATCGGTGAGCTCGCCGAACGCTGGCTGCGCGGAACGGTCCTGGCCGATCGCGAGGTGTCGAGCGACCTCATGCTGCTGAGCAAAGATCGCCAGACGGGTCTTGACGAAGCCATCGCGGGTATCGCCAGTGGGCTGGGCCTGGAATGCGGGACGTTCGACGCCGAAGGAAGAATCTTCGACGCCGGCGGGGCGCTGCTGGACGCCTCGAGGATCCACAAAACTGTCGTGCTCTTTTTCGCCGTGGTCAGCAAGCGGGAGAAGTTCGAGAAGATCATTAGAGCTCTGCGCCGGGACAAAATCCAGTTGGCGCAACGGGCCTGGACCGTCCTGGCTACCGATGTGGACGCGAAATTCGTGGATTCAGCGCTTCCGCTCGACGCCGAGCAGACACTCAGCCGCAAGGCATTTCGCCATCAGGAATGCGAGCAGTGCAGCATCGGGCTGCCCCACACTGACCCGTCGCGAGAACACCACGCATTGCGTACCTACGACGCCTGGGACATCCTTCTCACATCGAGGTGGGGAGAGGAAGAGGTCTTTCCGACAGCGGACGGGCTGTTCTTCCCCTTCGTCCCCGACATGGGGGACGTATTCGACAAGTACGGGGACTGCATCGCGTCCAAGGTGATCAACCTCCTGCGAGCGCTGGGGCCGGCGCCTTCCAGCGTGGTCCTCGTCTGTCCTGATGAGGACCACATCAACAAGCTCGTCGACAGGATCAGCACCCTCATGAAGGGTCGGCCGGTGAAGATAGCGATTCCGGGCGAGGCCCTGGACCACAGCACGTCCTCCGGCGGCGCGAGGGCCCGGGCCCGTCGGCGCAGGGCACCGGGCAGTGACGTCTGGCGGCGCCAACTCCGTCCGCTGCGGGGGCGCAAAAGCAAAGTGGTGATTCTCGACGAGTTCAGGGCGACCGGCCTGACGGCCCGCGCGATGCATTCGCTCCTGCTGAGTGAGAACGTCCATCCGGTGGCGTACATACCTATCCTCGATTTCTCTGGCGAGACGGATCTCGACGGGCTGCCCGTCCACTCCCTGTACCGGATACGAGCGACCAGGAGCGGAGCATGAGGGTCGGGGGCGGCGTGTGGGATCAATCGGCTGAAGAGGCCTGCCGGACGCTGGTGTACCTCCTACACAACCGAAAATGGGTGCCGGCCGGCCGCAATCCGGATGAACTCGCCTACGTCAAACGGAACATGCTGATCGCCGACTACGCGCGCCAGTCCCTGGACCTCCCCACAGAGCTGCGCCAGGAGCTCGACCGCATAGTCGTGGAATCCTTCCTGCCGCCCAACCCGACTGCCCTCAGGGGGAAATTGGACATGGCACCCAAGGCAGCCGAATCCGTAGACATCGCTGTGATCGTCGTCATCCTTGAGGAGCTCGATGCGGCACTCGGCGCCTTCGGCATGACTCAGGACGACTTCAACAAGCGTGATGTCGTGGGTGATCAGCGCTTCTACCGGACCCGCCTGCCGAACGGATACCGCCCGCAGAAGCCGCTCTCGGTCGTCATCACCACGGCGGGAAAGGCGGGCAACGTACAGATGGCGAAATCCGTCAGCGCTCTTCTCAAGCGCTATGAGCCGGAGTTGGTCTGCCTGCTGGGCACCGCCGGAGGTGTCAAGGACGAAGTGCAGACCGGGGATGTGGTGGCCTGTGACCGCGTCTACTACTACCCGCCCGGCCGCCGCGGGCCCGGACAGGTCGTGCAGCCGCGCCCCAGACACGCGCAGGGGCGCAGCGACTTCGGGCACGGACTCTATTACTACGCCCCTGGAAGGACAGGCTTCCAGGACAAGGTCAGGGAGTTCATCGGCGGTCTGCTGCCCGACGAGATTCCCGTGACCTTCTCGGCCGATCGCATGCCGGAGGTGCACACCACCAATGTCACCATCGCCTCGGGCGAAGAGGTCCTCAGGGACGGGGAGTTCCTGCCGGGTCTGCACCTGATCGACAACACCATCCGCGCCGCTGACATGGAGGCATACGGATTCTCCCAGGCCGTGGATGGCCTGCCATGGCTGATCTTCCGTGGCATCAGCGACTACGGCCCGGACCGCGAGGATCGCTGGAAGTACGTCTCGACGTCGTTCGCCGCCATCTGCCTCGAGGATTTCCTCGGGACTCAGTACCTGCCGCCGGACACCGACGACCTGTGACTTGGCGGAGGACCTGCGAACTCCGGGTCTATGACCGCAACTGGACCGTATGTAGCCAGGAGCCCGATGCCGGCACGCACCTCACGGACACGCCGGTGACGTGGTTCACGGTCAAGGACGACGAGTCCTGCTGACAGACACCCGGTAGCTCGTAGCGGCGGTGGCGGTAAGTCAGCCACTCGGCGGCCAAGATGTGCGTGAACTGCTCAAGGTAGAGGGTATTCCGCAGCAGGCCGCGTCGGATCTTGCCGCGGGTCAGGTCGACATTGAGCCTATCCGGGTCGTCGAGCAGCGGAGTCTGCGGAGGTGCCCGATCAAGATCGCGCCAGTCTCGTGCAGCTACTTGGAAGCCCCGAACTGTCCTGCAGGGCGGGCCTTGGAGGGGCATGGGGTGGGGTCAGGATTGTGTTTGGAGGTGTTGGTGCCAGGCGGTGGCGGCCTGTTGCATCGGGTTGGCCCAGTCGTCGGGGCTCTGGGCGGCGATGGAGTCCCACAGGCGCTGTTGGGCTCGGGCGAGCGCATTGAGGCCCTGGGGCGGGGCGTCTTTCCAGGCCGGGTGGGCGGCGGCTGCTGTTTCGGCTTGCTGTGGGGTGTGGCCGTGGGCGATGAGCCAGAGCAGCCAGAGGGCGGGGTCGATCCAGGGGGCGCCGGTGGAGGCCCATCCCCAGTCCACGAGGAGTGCTCCGTGGCTGGTGATGAGGATGTTGTGGGGGTTCCATTCGGTGTGCAGGAGTCTGTTGCCGGCGAACCAGGTGAGGTCTGCGGGGTCGTCCACGTAGGTCCTGAGCCGGTGCGCCATGGACTTCAGTTCGAGCGGTGGCGTGGGCAGGGCGGCGAGTCGGGTCATGGTGGCCGTGAGGGCGGGCAGGTCGAGGGAGGCGGGCGCGAAGTCGGCGTGGTGGCCCGGCACGTACTCGAAGCCCAGGAGGCTCCAGCCGTCCTCTTGGATGTGCCAGTGCAGTGCTGGCCCGATGCCCTTCAAATGCGGGCCGAGATCCGCCTCCCGCTGCTGGGTCCGCACGCGCGGGTGATCCAGGGGCAGTCCCTTGACGAACAGGGTGCGCTGGGCGGTTTGTACGCGGGCGGCGATGGCGCTGTTGAGGCCGGTGTTGATGGTCTCGGTGTCGATGACGGGGCCGCTGCTCTTCTCGATCAGCCGCAGCACGGTGTCCGGGAGTTGGGTGAACCGCAGCGTGGGCAAAGGGGTTGCTCCTATGCGTGGGGGCACCGGGGCCGCGCGGTGGCACGGCCCCGGCTCGGGTGGGGCTAGTTGTAGGGGTTGTCTTCTCCGCAGCCCGGCAGGGTGTGGGCGGTCAGTTCTTCCACGTCGGCGACGAAGATGATCTGGTCCGGGTCTTGTGTGTCGGGTTCTGGTTTGCGGGTCAGTTCGATCATGACAGTGGTCATGTGGCTACCTCATTTTCCGTGTTGGCAGTAGTGCTTGAGTGGTGCCTTCGCCTCCTGGAGGACTTTTGCCATCGGCCGGCATACCCTGCAGGTGCCGGACAGGGTGCAGCCGCTGCATCCTCCGGTGCGAAGCATGAGGGAGTCGGCGATGCGGCCGAGCCGTGTGAGGTCTTGCACGCCCTCGGTGATCAGGTCGATGTGCGGTTCGCGGACGACCTTGCAGATCGACGCGTGTCCGAACGGGTTGGCGTGGAAGAACGTCACGCCTGCGGGGCAGCCGGTGAACGGCTGCCGGTGGGTCAGGTGTTCGGGGGACTGCTGCGGCAGCGGTTCGGCGGTGCCGTGGATCGTCGGCGAGATGGTGGCGTACTCGCGAAACGCCACCCCGAGACGGCGCGCCCAGGTGCGCATGGCGTCTGCTTCGTGTGCGTTGTCCCGGACGATGATCAGGCTCAGGTCGAGGTTCAGGCCCGCGGCGAGCGCCTTGTTCAGGCCGCGGGTGAAGCGGTCGAATCCGCCGCGGCGGCGCGTCACCCGGTCATAGGTTGCGGCGGTCGCGCCGTACAGGCTCAGCGTGAGCTTGGCCGGCGGGTGGGTGCGCAGCAGGTGGAGGATGCGGTCGTTGTGGAGCCGGGATCCGTTGGAAAGGATCTCCAGTTGCATGCCGAGCTCGTAGGCGAGTTGGTAGGACTGGGGGAAGTCGGGGTCGATCAGCGGCTCCCCGCCGGTCATCTGGAGCCAGATCACGCCCGCGTCGCGCAGGATGGTCAACAGTGTGCGTTTGCCGTCGATGTCCAGGCCTTCGAACCGCTTCGGGCCGAGGTAGCACATCACGCAGTCGTAGTCGCAGCCCAGGTTGAGCTCCCAGGTGGCGCGGCTGAACGCGTACGGCCCGGCCTCGCGCAGCAGGACGACGTCGTCGACGTGTCGGCCGGCCAGGTTCAGGTCCCATTGCGTGCGGACGGCATCCGTAAGCCACTGCGGCACGATGCCAGCCCCTGGCGCGCGCAGTTTCTCGAACCGGGCTGCGGGTGACGCTGAAGCCCGGCGCCAGGGCGCGGTCGGCGCTGACGTTCACTAACCGGGAGGTCACCGGCGTGACCACCGTGCCCCCGGTGGCGGTCCTCGTCATCCCGCCCGACGAGACCGAGTCGTTCAAGGTGGCGTGGAAGGCGGCAAGGTCTCCAGCACGGGCAACACGGTCCCGCAGGTGAGCCCCTTCAGGCCGGGCGACGGCGGCTGACCTCCTCTGAGTCGCCGTCGGCCGCGGTCCCGCCCCGCCCGGCCGCCGGCGCGAGCCGCACGGCCGCGCCCTCCACCAGCCCCAGGTCGGCCTTGGTGTGGCCGATGGCCGCGTCGAGGAGGAGGGATACCAGCGGGTCGCCGGTGTGGGTGCGGCGCAGCCGGGTCAGTCCGGCGAGTTCGGAGAGGTAGGTCTGGCGCTGCGCCGCGACGAACTCCTCCAGCGCTTCGGCGCCGAGCGCGCGGGCGCCGAACAGCTTCAGGAAAAGCTCGTCGCGGAACCCGCCCGTGCGCACCCACGCACTGGTGGCCCACTCCCGCACCTCCTGCTGCCCGGCCGGGGTGAGTTGGTAGAGGGTCTTGTCGGGCCGGTCCGGCTGGGCCACCTGGGAGCGGGTGACGAAGCCGTCGCGGACCAGCCGGTCGAGGATCTGGTACAGGTGGCCGATATTGAGGCCGCCCCACTGCGGGCCGATGGCCTCCTCGAAGCGGCCCTTGAGCTCGTACCCATGACTCTTCCCCTCGGTCAGCAGGGCGAGCACGGCGTGGTGCAGCGGCAATTTACACACCTCCTGGATTGTGACAATGTACCGCTGCATTGTCACAATGTAGGAGGACTGGCAGTGGGCGTGAGGTTGAGGGGCGTGACCCGCCGGTATCCGGGGCTGGTCGCCCTGGATGGCGTCGATCTGGAGATCGGCGACGGCGAGGCGGTCGCGGTCACCGGCCCGTCGGGTTCGGGGAAGTCCACCGTGCTGCACTTGGCCGGCGGCATGGATCGGCCGGACGAGGGGGTGATCGAGGTCGACGGCGCGGAACTGACGGCCCGTCAACTTGACGCTCACCGTCGCCAGATCGGGTTCGTCTTCCAGCGTTTCCACCTGCTGCCCGCGCTCACCGTGCTGGACAACGTCCTCGCGCCCGTGCTGCCCCGCAGGGTGGACTTCGACCGGCGGGCCCGCGCCATGGAAGTCCTGGAGGCCGTCGGCCTCGCCGCCCGCGCCGACGCCCTGCCATCCGAACTCTCCGGCGGCCAGCAGCAACGGGTCGCGACAGCAAGGGCATTGATCAACCGCCCGGGCCTGCTCCTCGCGGACGAGCCGACCGGCAACCTCGACAGCGCGACCGGCCGGGAGATCATCGATCTCCTGCTCTCCCTGCGCGAGCGCTACGGCATGACCCTGCTGCTCACCACCCATGACCCCGAAGTCGCCGTGAGCTGCGACCGGATCGTCCGGCTGCACGACGGTCGGATCGTCGCCGACGAGCGAGTCGCCCCCAACGACGACGTGTTCGACCGGCTCGGAGGCCTGCGCCCGTGATCACCATGATCCTGTCCCAGTTGTGGCGCCGCCGCTCCCGCGCCTTGGCGCTCGCCTCGGGCATCCTGGTCGCCGCCACCAGCTTCACCCTGCTCAGCGCGACGGTCACCACCAGTCAGGCCCGCACCACCGGCCTCGTCGAGGACAGCTCCCGCTCCGCCTACGACCTCCTGGTTCGACCGCCGGGCGCCGGCAGCGACGTCGAGAAGAAACAGGGCCTGGTCGAGGCCAACTTCCTGTCCGGCATCTTCGGCGGCATCACCCTCGGCCAGTACCAACACATCAAGTCCCTCGCCGGGATCGAGACCGCCGCACCGGTCGCCAACATCGGCTACCTCATGGTGCAGAGCACGGTCCCGGTCGACGTGTCCGCCTTCCGCGACAGCGATGCGCCTGCCCAACTCCTGCGCCTTACACCGACGCTGAAGGCCGGACTGAGCAGTTACCCGATGGCCGACCAGTACGTCTACCTGACCCGCAAACCGATCGTCACGTACGAGAAGTGGAACGAGGCCGAGAACACCTGGCCCGACCTCCAGCACGAGATCGCCGGCGACAAGAAGTACGCGGTGTGCTGGTTCTACAACGAGGACAAGAAGGGGGACACATTCGACATCCTCGGTGAGCGGCTGCCCCAGCCGCTGTTTGTGTGGAACCCCGTCCCCAAGACGGCCTTCACCCCCGACGCCCGCTCCCGGATGACCTGCATACCGGGCGACGGCAAGGCCACGGCGCAGATCCCGGTCGCCTACCCGGTGCTCCTGTCGGCGATCGACCCCGCCGCCGAGGACCGGCTGGTCGGTCTGGGCGGCGCGGTCACCTCGGGCCGGATGCTCACCGGCAAGGACAAGCCCTTCTGGGGGCCCGACGCCTTCGACCTGAACCCGGTGGAGTCCGAACGGCAGCACGATTACCAGGTCCCCGTCATCCTCAGCAGCCGAACCCTCACTGCCGGCGCCCTGAAGGCCACCGTCCAGCGGCTCGACGTCGACGATCCCGCCGCCCTGCCCGCCGAGCTGGCGAGCCCCCAGGCCCACGACTACGTCAACGGCCTGCACGGCAGCGCCGCAGGCGAGGTGACCGCCGACCTCGACGCCGGCTTCCGCACCATCACCAGTGACGACGATTTCGAGGTACCCCTGTACTGGACCGCCGGCCCCGTCGACTACCGCGCCACCGAGGACGGTCTCACCGCGCGGACCCGCTCCGCCCAGCCGCGCGACATGTGGCGGACCAACGTCGAGGACGACCTGGTGCCGAACGTCCCGGAGGAGAACACCGGCACTCAGTTCCGTGAGGTCACCGCCCACGCAGCCACCGACTGCATGGCCTTCAAGACGTGCACAGGCAAGGACGCCGGGCGTGGCCCGACACCGGTCCTGAACATCGTCGGCCGCTACGACACCGACAAACTGCGCGGCTTCTCCGCCCTTTCCCAGGTCCCCCTGGAGACCTACCGGCCCCCGCAGGTCACCGGCGCCGACATGGCCTCCCGGGCCGCCCTCGGCAACCAGCCGCTACGCCCCGACCGCAACCTCGGCGGCTACCTCAGTCCGCCGCCCACCCTGCTCACCACGCTCGATTCGCTCTCCGTCATCACCCACAGCCGCAGAAAGCCCACCGCGCAGGAGAAGGCACCCGTCAGCGCCATCCGCATCCGGGTGGCCGGAGTGACCGGCGTCGACCCCGCTTCCCGCGCCCGCGTCAACTCCGTCGCCGGACAGATCCGCACCGCCTACCCCAAGCTCCAGGTGGACGTCACCGTCGGCAGCTCGCCCGCCCCGCAGACCGTGGCACTGCCGGGAGGCGTCAAGGTCACCGAGTACTGGGTCGCCAAGGGCGTCGCCCTGAGGATCCTGCGGGCCGTGGACACCAAGAGCGCGGTGCTGTTCGGACTGGTCCTGGTGGTCTGCGGACTCTTCCTCGCCCAAGGCGCCCTGGCCTCCGTGCGCTCGCGCCGCACCGAGATCGGCACGCTGCGCTGCGTCGGCTGGAGCGCGCCGGAGATCCTCCGGCTGATCCTCGGCGAACTCGCGGTGATCGGGCTCGCCGCGGGCACGCTCGGCGCCCTCCTCGCCTACGGCCTGGGCGCCCTGCTCGGCCTGCCCACCTCGGCGGCGAAGGCGGCCCTCGTGCTGCCCGTCGCCCTGCTGCTCGCGCTGACCGCGGGCGTGCTGCCCGCCTGGCGGGCCACCCGGGTGCAGCCGCTGGACGCCGTCACACCCCCGGTCACCGGTGTCCGACGGGCGGTCGCCGTGCGGTCGGTGGCCGGCCTCGCGCTGCGCAACCTGCTGCGCGTCCCCGGCCGGACCGTGCTCGGCGCGGCCGGTCTGGCGCTCGGCGTGGCAGCGTTCACCGTGCTGCTCTCCCTCACCCTCGCCTTCCGCGGCCAGGTGGCCGGCTCGCTGCTGGGCAACGCCGTCGTCGCCCAGGCCCGTACCGCCGACTACCTCAGTGTCGCCCTGTCGCTGGTACTCGGCGCGGCCGGCGCCGTGGACGTCCTGGTCCTCTCTCAGCGGGAGCGGGCCGCCGACCTAGCCGTACTGAGCGCCACCGGCTGGTCGAGGCGCGAACTCAGCCGCCTCGCCCTGTACGAGGGCGCCGGCCTCGCCCTGCTGGGCGGCCTCACCGGAGCCGTCGCAGGACTGGCCACCGTCTTGATGATCGGTCAGGGATTGTGGGAGGGGCGGCTGTTGACGATGGCCGGTGCAGCGCTTCTGGCGGCCCTGGCCGGGGTCGGCCTGGTCTGTGGTGTGCTCTCCCTCCCGATCCGGGCCATGTCCCGTATCGCCCCGGCCCAACTGCTGGCGAGGGAGTGAGCGGCGGTCAGCAAGGCTTGCGCCACACCCCCAGCTCGTGGTCGCACGATTTGTATGCGCTACACGCGACCTCGCCGACGCCGTGGAGGATGTCGAGACTGGCGCCGTCATCCGCTTCCGGGGAACGCCAGACGAGGGTGCCGCTGCTGTTGTCGCTCCAGAACTGCCGTAGCCCGACCCCGCCTTGGGGTCGGGTGAAGGGTACGACCACCTCGAAGTTCCCGTGGTCTCCGGTGGTGAAGTCCGACTGGATGAACGCCGCCGGGCCACAGACCCCCTGGTGCTCCGGGGTGATCCATACGGCGTGCTGCCACGGCTGGTCGACGCTGTTGTTGTCGTGCCTGTCGGTCCGGGCGTTGTCGCGGAAGTACGGCGTCCACCGGCGTCTGGTGCGGGAGGCTCTGGCCTCACCGGTGGCGAAGCCGCGCAAGCGTCCGGTGCGGACCTCGCCACGGATGGAGCCGTACAAGAAGACGGTCGACGACTGGCTTCGAGCGCCTTTGCGGCCGTGAGGGAGTTCGTCGGTAGGCCCCGGGAAAGCAGGCTCACCCCTCGGCAACCCTGCGGCCGATCGCGACGGACGCCGGTACAACTGTTGGACGTCGGTGTGTGTCTGATGTACGCAACTTGCCTTCCCCGGCTCACCGCCCATCTTCGTCACATCACCCAGAGGCAATTTCATGATCCGCTCCGATCACAGCTTCCGTACCCTTCGCAGGGCTGTCGGAACTATCGGCGCCGGCGCGCTGATCACGTTGAGCACCGCTCCCTGCGCCGTGGCTGATGGTTCCGGGACCGGGCTGGTGCTGGAGACCATCGCGCCGATCAGCGCAGTGCAGCCGGGGAGCACCTTTGAGGCGCCGGTCGCCTTCGGTAACAAGGGCACCCAGGCGTTGGAGAAGGTCTGGCTGCGGTACACCGTCACCCAGGGGTTGGATTACGCCGACATGCCCTCGAACTGCGTGCGGTGGGACATCAACTCGTACGACGAGTTGCCGGCCAGATCCCAGATGACCTGCGAGTTCGACCAGGCCGTAGAGCCGGATGTCGTCTACGCGCCCGAGAAGCTGACCCTCAAGGCTCTCGACCGGGCGCTGTACGACGATCTCGAAGTCGCCGTCGGGAGCTGGGACTTCGGCCCCGACGAGGGCGCCCACGGGCCCGTGCGCGGAACCGCTCCTGCGGCGAAGCTGGTGGAGCGGCCCGGCTCCGTTCTCACCGGCAGTAGCTCGGGGAACCCCGACTATGCCGAGGCCCGGGTGCGGGTGAACGCGGCGAACACGGCCGACTTCCAGGTGTCGGGAGCGCGGCTGGAGGGCCGGGTCGGAGACACGATCGACCTGCAGGTGAAGTTCACCAACGCCGGCCCCGCTTGGGTATTGGTGGAACTGGGCCCTCCGGTGCCGACCCGAGTCCTGATCAAGATTCCCTCGGGTACGACCGCGGTCAAGGCGCCGAACTGCAAGAAGCCGGCACCCGGAACCTACGACTGCTACATCGCACAGGGCTGGGTGGAGGAGGACCAGGTGAACACCTACTCCTTCAAGCTGAAGATCGACAAGGCGGTGGCGGGGGCCGAGGGCTCGGTGGCCCTCACTGCCGAATCCCGCCCGTACGACGTGAACAAGGCGAACGACAAGGCCGACATCCTGCTCGACGTCGAGGGCAGTGGTTCGACGGGCGGGAGCGGGTCGGCGGGCGGTTCGGGTTCCACCGGCGGAGGCGGGACGACGGGGGAATCCGGGACCACCGGCAGCTCCTCGGCCACCGGATCTTCTAGGAGTGCCTCCACCACCGGCGGTGACCTCGCCGCCACCGGTTCCGGTCCTGCGCTGCCCCTCGCGGGCGCCGCGGCTGCGGTAGTAGCCGCCGGTGCGGGTACGGTCCTGCTCGTACGTCGCCGCGCGGCCCGGCGGTAACCCGTTCGGCGCGCATACCTGAGGGCGTCGCGCCCCGCACGGCTCGCAGGGGCGGCCCGCTCGCAGTGAGCTTCTTGAGCGTTGCCGCTCCAGCGTGAGGATGGCTTTGGCGATTGACGTCATTCGATTCGGGCTGCACCGGGACCTGCGGAAGATGCTCCAGGACTTCAAGCGCGCGACGCCGCGTTCGACTGGTGCGCGTGCAGCGGCCGGCGCCCGGTTGAGGGTCTTTTCGGTGGGGGTGAGTTCCCGCAGGGGCCTGCGCTTGATGCCGGTGGTCAGCCACGGGCCGGCGCCCTGGTAGGCGAGATCGGCCAGGATGGGAACGCCCTGGCGCTCGCAGATCCGGATGATCCGGTGGGTGCGGGCGGCGGTCAGGTCGTGAGTACGGCCAGGCAGAAGGGGCGAGAGCCACAGCAGTCGGCCACCAGGGTCGGTAACGACCTGCACGTTCACGCCGTGGCGCCGGTGTTTGATGCCCCTATGTTCGTCAAGCTGCGGTCATCAGGGTCGCTGAAGTATCAGGCTGCTGGTGGCGGGTGATCATGTCCGCGCGGATCAGTTGGTACACCTCGCGGGCTGCGTAGCGCTTCAGGCAGCGCATGACCTCGCATTTCCCCTTTCCTTCGGCGGTGCGTCGCTCCAGGTATAGGCGGGTGCGCTCGTCTTGTCGCATACGGGTGACCACGATGCGGTGCAACGCGGCGTTGGCCTGCCTGTCTCCGCCGCGGTTGAGTCGACGGCGCTGGCTCTTCCCTGAGGACTTCTCAACAGGACTGACACCGCACAGGGCGGCTAAGGGTGCCTCGCTGCCCAGCCGTTC
Source organism: Streptomyces sp. NPDC087859 (assembly GCF_044742595.1). NCBI lineage: Bacteria > Bacillati > Actinomycetota > Actinomycetes > Kitasatosporales > Streptomycetaceae > Streptomyces > Streptomyces sp. NPDC087859. The sequence continues at coordinate 569,947 of NZ_JBIUUU010000005.1, forward strand.
CGGGTTGTCGCCTGCGGTGATCAGCAGGGCCGCCGCGCTGTCCGGTCCGATCCCGAGGGCTTCAGCAGGCTGGGCGCGGTAGCCCGGACCGCTATGGTCGTGCGCCTTCCGAGCTCGGTAGCTTCTTGCCGAAGCTGCGCAACGCGCTGTGCCAGCAGCCCCAGCGTGAAGACTGCCGCGTCAGCTACCGGGTTGCCTTCGCGGGCGTCGGCCAATTCTGCGCACCGGCGGACCAGTTGCGAAGTCGAGAGCGGCTCCAGCTCCTCGCGTAGGGCGGACGGAGCGTTGATCAGCACGGCCTTGAGCTGGTTGAGGGCTTGGGCGCGGGCTTTGACCACGGAGTTCTTCACCAAGCCGAGCATACGCAGCGCTTCCACTTGCCCGTCGCCGCTCTTCGGTAGCGCCCGTGCGATGCCGGACAGCGCGGCCCGGGCGGCAGCCTCGGCGTCGACGGCATCGGTCTTGCCACGGCGGCGCCGGGTGGATCGGTCGGGCTGGCCAACCTCCACCACCGGAACCTGCTGGGTCGCGAGGTAGCGGGCCAGACCCGCACCATAGGAACCGGTGCACTCCACCCCAGCCCAGCACCGTCCCGCACTGGCGCGCCCAATCGAGAAGGTGACGGTAGCCGGCCGCGGTGGCCGGGAACTCCCCGCTGCTCAGCAGCCCGCCAAGGTGGTCAACGACGGCGGCGACGTGCACGTCCTTGTGGGTGTCGACGCCGAGCACCACCACGCACGGCTCGGCCGCGGCCCCGACAGCGTGGACAGCAGGAAAGCCAGCAGACATGCTGAGGGTGGTCACAGTGCTCCTGTTCGACGACGTACCGATAGTCAGTGCCGGTCGGTGAAGCGGTCAGGACTGTGACAGTGCCTTCGAGGCCAAGGCCCCTATCGGGACACGCTCCGCCGGCCCGGTGCCGGTACGTGTCGCTCCGGCCAGGCTGACAGATCAAACACAACGCACAAGCAGCCAGTGAGAGTACGAGTCAAGCCTTGGCCAGAACGACACGGCCACCATCCTCACAGTGGGAGTAGTCGGCCCGTCCGTCGCCGACCCGGTCGCACTCGGCAAGTGTGCCGTCCAGAAGGACGAAGTCGGGACCGGTCTCGCGCAGGACCTTCAGCAGGCCCGGCGCGCGGTCGGCGAGCAGGTCGATGACCCGGCTGCTGTAGGCGTGGGCAGTGGACTCGCTGATCCCGAACCCGGCGGCGATCGTCGCCAGGGTGGTGTGCTCGCACAGATACACCAGTGCCACCATCGCACGCTGAGACGGGTGGAGCTTGCAGCGCCGGTCGCCCTCACGGATGACAACCACTATGGTCACCCACTCCACGAGCGCATGCGGCAGGTCGAGTGCGGCAGGGTAGATGACCAACGAGGCCCCCGAGCAAAGTGATTGAGACGTCAGACATCTCGATCAACAGCCCGGGGGCCTCGCTCGTTGCGCTTCGCACGCCGTCACCCGATCGGTAGCCACATCGAAGAAGTTCAGTGGTCCTTGGGCCTGGACCTGCTCCGGCTTGCCGGCGATGGGTGCCGGCGCACTATTGACGCGGAGCAGAGAGGTGGTTGGTCTACCACCAAGAGGTGCACTGGATGCCACTGTTGCCGCCCTGGCTCAGCAACCGCGCGCAGACGCGGAAGGCCCGGCTCGACGAGCTGCAGCGCCGGAAAGGGCCCGATACCCACGCGATGTGCGCGCCCGCCCGACGGCGCTTGCTGAATCCTTGGAGGCCGCCCGTGCGCTGCCGGGACGTACCGCGGCGGGGTATCTGCCCCGGATCGGGGGTGGTCGGGCGATGCGGCGGGTCCGCGTCGACCGGCATGCGACGCAGATCCCCCGGGCCCTCCCGATACCTGGGATGGATGCTGGTGAACGTGGGGCGGGTCAAGGGCCGCTGGTCATAGCCTGGTTGGTGACGTACGGCGGCACGGTGCGGGGGCATGGATGGCTGATACGTGGGCGTCTGACGGTAGGTCGGACCGGGTGTGGTTCATCAGCCATGCGGGGGCGGATCGTGCGTGGGCGGAGTGGGTCGGCTGGCAGCTCCTGGACGCCGGGCACCAGGTCGAGCTGGATTACTGGGACTGGGGTACCGGCGACAACTTCGTTGTGAAGATGAACGCCGCCCTCGAGCGCGGCCGGCTCCTGGCGTTGTTCTCCCCGGCCTACTTCGAACCAGAACGGTTCACGACCCCGGAGTGGACTGCGGTGGTGGCGATGCGGGAGAAGATCACCCCCGTGCGGCTGTCCGGGGTGGATCCGCCGGCGATCCTGCGCCCGCTGCTGTGCCGCGACCTGTTCGACCTGGGCCCGGCCGAGGCGCGCAGGGTGTTGCTGGAGGGGGTCGACGGCCCGGCACGGCCGGATGCGGAGCCGCCCTTCCCCGGCCCGGGTGGGGTGGTGCGGCAGGTTGGCGCCAGCGGTCCTCGCCTGCCGGGGAGTCTGCCGCGGGTGCGGAACCTGCCGGCCCGCAACGCGGCGTTCACCGGCCGCGACAGCCTCCTAGTCCACCTGCGCCAGGCACTCGCGTCCGGCCAGCGGGTTGCGGTCCAGGCCCTGCACGGCCGGGGCGGGGTCGGCAAGACTCAGCTGGCGATCGAGTACGCCTACCGGTTCGCTGGCGAGTACGAACTTGCCTGGTGGGTCCCGGCGGAAGACCCGGCCCTGATCCCCGGCCAGCTCGCGGCTCTCGCCGCCCGGATCGGCGCCGCGCCTGCTGGCACGTCGCCCGCTGCCGCGGTCGAGCTGCTGCTGGGGGAGCTGGGAACGATGTCACGCTGGCTGCTGGTCTTCGACAACGCCGAAGACCCCAGCGCCCTGGCGCCGTTCCTGCCCGGCGGCACTACCGGGCACGTCCTGATCACCTCGCGCAACCCCCACTGGCGTACCTACGCCGCCCCGCTGGACGTGGACACCCTTGCCCGTACCGAATCCATCGCCCTGCTCCGCGCCCAAGGCGCCGACCTCCTTGACGAGGACGCCGACCACCTCGCCCACACCCTGGACGACCTCCCCCTGGCGCTCGCCCAGGCCGCGGCGCTGCTCACCCGGGGCCTGTCGGCCGCCGATCTGACGGCAGAACTCGCCCGGAGCATGCATGAGGTGCTGGCGGAGGGCCGTCCGGATGACTATCCGGTCTCCTTGGCCGCGCAAGTCCGGCTGACCACTGCCCGTCTGGATACCGAGCATCCGGGCGCCGCCGCCGTGCTGGCCGCGCTCGCGCTGCTGGCTCCCGAGCCCTTCCCGCTGACCGCCTGCGTCGGCCGTCTGCCCGATCAGACCTGCACCGCATTGAGCGAGACGATGACGTCGCGGCTGCGCGCCGGGAGCGCGGTGGAGGCGATCGCCCGGCACAGCCTGGCCCGCACCCAGAACGGCACCCTCCAGCTGCACCGCCTGACCCAGGCCGTCCTGGCCGACCAGCTCACCCCATCCCAGCGTGAGCAGGCGCTACGGGATGCGGAAGCACTCCTGACCGCGGCGGCCCCCGAAGACATGACCGATCCGGTGGGGTGGCCGGTGTGGCAGGTGCTGCTGCCGCACCTGCTGGCCGTGGACCCAGCCTCCCTCACCACCACAGACGGAAGGAAGGCGCTCCGTGGCGCGTGCTGGTACCTGATGGACCACGGCCAGCCCTCCCTCGCCCGAGACCGCCTGCAGCTCCTGTACGACACCCTGCTGCAGAACTAGGTTGAGCGCCGGTTGATCGTCCGGCTGCCGGTCGAATGGCGAGTGGGGGGAGGGGGCCAGAGGGATTGTTGACGTAGCAGCTCGAGTTCTGCTTGCCAACGCGCGAGCGGCCCACCGCGAGCTGACGCAGGGACGTGGGTTCAAGTGGCGGCGCGATTCGGTAGTTTGAGCACATGGTCGACCCGCCGCTTTCTGCCCCGCCTGACACCGGGCGTGAACGGGCGCGTGACTGGTTTCGATCACTGTCCCGGCTGAATCGGGCACAATACTGGCTGCTGACCCGTGCGGTGCGATGGTGTGCCGGGTTCGGTTCGCTCTACGTCCTGGGCAGTCTTGTGTTGGGCTGGGGAACGGCATACGAGGTCATGATCGGCATCAAGTCGCCCAGGGACACGTTGCATCCAGAGCTTAGTGTGGTCTTGTCGGTGACGGGATGGCTGCTCGTGCCTGCCTTCGTCGGCGGCGCGGCCGGATACCTCGTTAGCCGTGAGATCGACAGTCGGAGGTCTATATCCGGGGCCGAAGTACTCGACCGTATGCGGAGCGAGACCGATGGGCCTGGTGAGCCGCCAGCCGGGGGCGGTGCATGAGATCCCTGGTTGAAATGCATGCTGCGGGCGAGGAAGAGCGCCGGTTCGTCGAGGAATTCGTACTGAAACCGCACCGCGGCGATTGGACGCTGGCCAAGGACCATTGGACACGAATCATGCGTCACATAGCTGACCGGGCGAAGGAGTTGGAGGACATGAAGTCCGACGAAGCAGCACGGCACACAGAGAACCTGGCGCGCACGGTGGCACTGGGACTGGCCCAGGCGTACAAGTGCTGGGCTTGCTGCAACAGCCGATGAAGCGCAGACGCAGGGCTACGGTGGAATCATGACGGACAGGGTCCCGGCAGAACAGGTGATGCGCGAGATGATCGCCGCCGCCTGCCCTGACGCTGCGCCTGAGACGGTCCGAGATCTTGCCCAGGATGTGGTTGACACGGTCCTCGGGCAGGCTTCGGGCCCTGACGACATGCAGCGGGTGGCCGGGCGGTTTGCGACGGCGCTCGGTAGCGACACCCAAACGGTGAAGCCGCTGGAGTTCACGGTGCTGGCCGCACAGTTCAGTGTCCGGATAGACGGCCAGAAGGTGACGCTGGATTCCCCCAAGCCGCGAGCCGTGCTGTTGGGTCTGCTGCTGCGCGGGGGACAGGCAAGCACGGGGCAGCTCATCGACGATCTCTGGGGCGACCAGCCACCCGCGACCGCCGGGTCAACCCTTACAGCGCACGTCTCCCGCCTCCGCAGGATCTTTAGGACCTTCGAGCGCCCAGAGCTCGCTGGTGGGAATGTCCTCACGACGACCCACGGTGGCTATGCCCTGAACATGGGACTCGTGTCGAGCGACCTCCAGCGTGCCCAGGCACTGGAACAGCTGGCACAACGCGCGCAAGCGGCGGGAGACCTTGCAGTGGCCCGTCACGCTCTGCTTCGCGCCCGGTCACAGTTCCAAGGAAGGCCGCTGGTGGAGGAAGTCGGCTCCTTCGCCGAAGCGCAGGGACGCCTGCTCGACGAATGGCGACTGGTCCTGGAGGAACGGCAGCGTGATCTCCATCGCCGGGTACTCGACACGACGGCGGACCTCACGGCCAGTGAGCTTGCGGTCGCGCGCCTTGCGGCCGCTGGCATGACCAACCGGGAAATCGCTAGGGAACTGGTCATCACCCGCAGCATGGTCGAGTTCCATCTCACTCGCATCTACCGAAAGCTCGGCATCACCTCTCGCCAGGCGATCCCTGAGGCTGTAGGCCACGGCACAAAGCCGACCGTCGACACGGGCCTCGGTAGAACGTCTGGCCGTCCGGGAGGAACACCGTGATGGGCGGCGGCTCCGGCGGCGTGGTATCTCTACTGGTCCGTCGCCCCCGCCATCCTGCACCCCTCCACCCTTGCCCACGCCGCACTGGGGTGCGCCCTGCTCACCGAAACCGTAGGCAAGACGAGGCGGTCGGTGGCTGAGGCGCTCGCCGAGACCTACCTGCTCGCCGGGCGCATTGAGTTCTTCGACATGCGCGAGCCCGATCGTGCAGGACAAACCCTGCTGCGCGCGCTGCAGGCCGCCGGCGAAGCCGATGACTCCTTGCTGGGCGCGGCAACCCTCGCCCACGCCGCGTTCGTGCCCGGCTGGGAAGGGCGTCGTGACGATGCTGTCGAGCGCATGGTGGCCGCGCGCACCTATGCGCGGCGCGGTCCCGCGTCCGCCGAGTTGCTGGCGTGGCTGGATGCGGTTGAAGCGGAGTGCGAAACCCGGTGCGGCAACACCCGGACTGCACTCCATCTGATCGGGCACGCCGAAGACGTGCTGGCCGCGGGCTCTCAGAACCAGAGCCCACCGTGGCTGGACTGGTTCAGCCCGGTCCGGCTGGCGGCCTTCAAGGGCAACACGCAGTTGAAGGCTGGGCACGTGCTCCAGGCGCGCGACACACTGCTGGGGGTTCTATCTGCCCTGGAACCGATCGAGGAGAAGCAACTGACCGTCGTCCTTGGCGACCTCGCCGCAGTCGAGGCGGCCGCGGGCCGACCGGAAGAGGCCTGCGCGTATGCGCTTCGGGCCCTCGATCAGCTCGAGCGGACCTGGTACGCCATGGGCATGGACCGGGTTCGCGAGGTGCGGCGCACTCTGGCGCCGCACCAGCACGAACGATGTGTACGGGACCTCGACGACCGGTTGTACGGCTGGTCAACGACCGTCAGCGCGCTGAGCCATTGAAGTCCTTGATCAGACCGGACAGCTCCGAGAGGCTCTCGACACGGAACGTCGGGAGCCTCTCGGCTTCCTCGGTCCGCCACTGAATCATCGCCCACGGACCTCGGTGGACCAGGGCGGTGTGCATCCCCGCAGCCACTGCCGGCCGCAAGTCGTTGTCGACACGGTCACCGACGTACAGAATCTCGTCGTTGCTGAAGGGGACGACCTTGGCAACACGCCGAAAGAACTCAAGATCCGGCTTGCTGGCACCCCAGTCGTCCGAGGTACCGATCAGATCGACATCGGTCGAGAACAACTCCCGCAGGAGCTGACCGGCCCGCACGGTCTGGTTACCCGCAATGCCCAGCCACAAGCCATCCGCGCGCAGCTGCGCCAACGCGGGGCGAACGTCGTCGTACAGGTCGTCCTCGCCGAACGACTCCGGTTGCCCGGCGGCTGCCCGCTGCTCGCGTTCCTCATACAGGTCGAAGCCGGGCCGAAACTCCTGTCACACCTCGCGGTAGTCGCGCCCCTGCGCGATGACCGCGCCGAACATCGCGTGAAAGGTCTGCTGAGGCACATCGAGCCAGTCGGCCCATGTCCCGTACTCCCGGGTCTCGTCCACCAGGCACTCACCAACATCGAACACCACTGCACGAATCATGACGGCAGAGTAGCGGGGCTGCGCGAAGAGTCTCCTCGGGTGGCCCGGGCCCGACGGTGCGACTGTGACCGCTCCCCGCCAGTCTCCCCCGTCATTGCGGGCACAGCTTTGCCCCGGCCGGGTGCGGGTTCACGGCTTGGTGGGGTGTCCGCTTCCGCCCAGTGCGCAGTGCATGCAGGGACGACCTTTCGGCAGAAGCCCTGCATTGCTTTTCGCCGCGTAGGCGACCGCCCTGCACTCCCGCACGGCGCAGACGCGGCCCCGAAGCGAACTCTTCGGGGCCGCGGTGCGCTCCATCGCACTGCGCGTCGGGTTGCGCTCGCTGAACAACGCGTTCTCGAGGTCTATGCTGCCGACTTGCTCCCACCGGGGATTGGGTCACGTCCGCGGGAGTGGTGTATTGACGGCCACTCGGTGATCTCGGTTTTGAGGCTATGCGGTGAGTTCGGTGGGCAGGGCGGTCTCGTCGGTTTCTGACTCGATCGGGTGGAGGCGGGCCTTGGCCAGCAGGTCGAGTCCCATGTAGCGGCGGGCTTCGGTCCATTCGTCGTTCTGCTCGGCCAGCACCGCGCCGACCAGGCGGATCAGGGCGGCGCGGTCGGGGAAGATGCCGACCACGTCGGTGCGGCGGCGGATCTCCTTGTTGAGTCGTTCCTGCGGGTTGTTCGACCAGATCTGCCTCCAGCTCTCACGCGGGAACGCGGTGAACGCCAGAACGTCGCCCTGTGCGGCGTCCAAGTGGGCCGCGGTCTTGGGGAACTTGGCCTCTAGGGCCAATGCCGTTGTTTTAGTTGCGGGCGTACGCTGCCTCGTAGTGCTTCCCGGGGGTGGTGCGGGTGTCTGCGGATGTCGGCGAGTTATCGGGGCTGGGGCTGCTGACCTGGGTGTATCGGCCTGGGTTGGTCGATCGTGTGGTGGCCGCTTGCGGTCGTGGCGAGCAGCGCAGACGCCTGCTGCCAGCTCGATTGGTGGTGTATTTCGTGCTCGCCCTTGCCCTGTTCTCGCCGGCTCCGTATCTGGAGGTGATGCGACATCTGGTCGAGGGCCTGCGGAGCCAGGGCCTGCTGGGCGAGTGGCACATCCCTGCGAAGTCGTCGCTGTTTCGAGCTCGCCAGCGGCTGGGCTCGGAGCCACTGCGGGTGCTGTTTGCCACGACCGCGAAGCCGATGGGCACCGAGGCCACGCCGGGTTGCTTCTGGCGAGGGCTGCGGCTGCTGGCAGTGGACGGCACCTGCTGGGACGTGGCCGACAGTCCGGCCAATGAGGCCGCCTTCGGCCGTCCCGGAAACAGTCGCGGCCACGACAAGTCCTCCTTTCCTCAGGTGCGGATGGCCTGTCTGATCGAGGTGGGCACCCACCTCGTCCTGGACGCGGAACTGGCCGGCTGCCGCACCGGCGAAGTCACCCTGGTGGGCCGCCTGCCCCGCTCCTGCCAGCCCGGCGAACTGGTCCTGGCCGACCGGGAATTCCTCGGCGTGCCGCTTTGGCGGGCCTTCACCGACAGCGGCGCCGATCTGCTGTGGCGGGTGCCCGCCAACCGCATCCTTCCCGTCGAGCGGCAGTTACGGGACGGGTCCTGGATCTCCCGCATCCACGCCCACACCGACCCCGCGCACCGCGATCCGGTCACAGTGCGGGTGGTGGCCTACCAACTGCACGGCACCCGCCGCAAAGGCGAGAAGTACCGGCTGGTGACCAGCCTGCTCGATGCCCGCCGTTACCCCGCCCGCGAGCTGGCCGCGCTCTACCAGGAACGCTGGGAAGCGGAGGCTGTCTTCGCCGAGCTCAAGACCCATCAACGCGGCGCCCGCATCGTGCTCACCAGCAAGACGCCCGACGGAATCCTGCAGCAGATCTGGGCCCACCTGCTCGTCCACCACGCGCTGCGCGAGCTGATGGTCAGAACCGCCGCCACCCGCGGCCTGGATCCCGACCTGATCTCCTTCACCGAAACCCTGCGCTCCGCCCGGCGCAGCGTGACCATCACGCCGGGCAGCTTTTCCCCCTGAGCTGCTGGTCAGAGCCCTTGTCTGGCTCCAACACGACCTGCTCGAACGCGTCCTGCCACACAGACGCCTACGCAGCCAGCCTCGCGTCGTCAAACGCAAGATGTCCAACTACCGACTCAAGCGAGCCGGACACCACACCTGGCCACAGCCCACCCGCACCGGCGTCCAAGCCGTCCGCATCCAACGCCCCCAACCCGCAGAACCGTAAAGCAACAGCATTGCCTCTAGGGCGTCTAGGACGTGGCGCATCTGGGCCTGGACGGCGTCGGTGTCGGGCTGTTCTAAGTGGGCGGTTCGTGAGTCTTTGATGGGATCTGCTGTCGCCTGATCGTGTGGCGGCGGGGCGGAATCTACCGGTCCGCGGTTGGTGATCTGCTGA
>NZ_JBIUUU010000006.1:0-515016 GCF_044742595.1 Streptomyces sp. NPDC087859
AGTTCTCAAGGAACGGACGCTTCCTTTGTACTCACCCTCTCGGGCTTTCCTCCGGGCTTTTCCCTTCGGTCTTGCGTTTCCGACTCTATCAGACCCTTTCGGCGTCCGATTCCCTATCGGTTGGGATTGTCTAGAGGTTTTGGGCTTTCGCCTGTCGGCCTTTCGACATTCACTACGTTAGCCCATCCGCTCGGCAACTCATAATCGAGTTCCGCGAGTTTGAATTCAGGCATGCAGGCACGCCGAATTGACCCTCGCTGAGAGGAAGTCGTAGGTAGTGGTTTGGCCGCCTCCGGCTGCTGACGATCGCAGTACCCGGTTCAAGCGGCTCGGGCTACATTACGCACCCCGCAAGGGCGCGTCAACTTGAGCGACGCCTCGGCGTATGGGCCCGATAAGGGCTCACCGTCGGGTCGTTGGCGACCCAGAAGCGCCAGGGGTGAACACCCCCGTCGCCGGACACCCCGGTGCGGGGACCGTTGCGTACCTGGTCGGGGGCGATCGGGGTACCGGCAAGGACCCTCAGCGGGGTGTTGTCCACGGCGCACGCGTCCGTGCCGTCCAGGGGGCGGGCCACGTCCAGTGCGGTGGCCAGGCGTGCGGGGCCTTTGGCCAGTTCCTTGTCATTTCGGGCCGAGAGTCGACGTTTACGGGCGAGCTCGGCGCCCTCGACGATCTCGCCGGCGCGGAGCAGGACCGCGCTCGCCCTGCCGTCCGGACCGCACACCAGGTTCATGCAGTGCCACATGCCGTAGGTGAAGTAGACGTACACATGACCGGGCGGGCCGAACATCACGTCGTTGCGGGCCGTGCGGCCGCGATAGGCGTGGGAGCCGGGGTCGTTCTGACCGTCGTAGGCCTCCACCTCTGTAAGGCGGAGGGCGATCGGACCGTCCGGGGTGGTGCGTACGAGGATGCGGCCCAGGAGGTCGGGGGCGACTTCCAGCACGGGTCGGTCGAAGAACTCGCGCGGGAGGGGCGTACGGTCGGGGGTCGCGATCATGCCGTCCGAGGGTAGTGCAGACGGGTGGCTGCCACGGGGTGGTCAGGGGGCGTTCGCCTTGCAAGGGTGAGGACGCGGAACCGGCCACGGCCGGATCGCGTTTGTATGGATCAAGGATCCACGCACAAGAAGCAGGACGACGTAAGAGGGAGAGTCATGGCGTTCAAGAAGCTGCTCGCGAGCCTGGGGGCCGGCGGGGCTTCGGTCGAGACGGTGCTGACCGAGGGCAATGTCGTTCCGGGTGGTGTCGTCCAGGGCGAGGTGCGGATCCAGGGTGGGTCCGTGGACCAGCAGATCGAGGGGCTGTCGGTCGGGCTGCAGGCCAAGGTCGAGGTCGAGAGCGGCGACCAGGAGTACAAGCAGGACATCGAGTTCACCAAGCAGCGACTCGGCGGTGCCTTCGAGCTGAAGGCGAACGCCGTGCACGCGGTGCAGTTCGGGCTTGAGATCCCGTGGGAGACGCCGATCACGACGATCGACGGTCAGCCGCTGCGCGGTATGCACATCGGTGTGACCACGGAGCTGGAGATCGCGCGTGCGGTGGACTCCGGTGACCTGGACCCGATCAATGTGCACCCGCTGCCCGCGCAGAAGGCGATCCTCGACGCCTTCATCCAGCTGGGCTTCCGGTTCAAGAACGCGGACATGGAGCGCGGTCACATCCGGGGTACGCGGCAGAAGCTGCCGTTCTACCAGGAGATCGAGTTCTTCCCGCCGCAGCAGTACCGCGGTATCAACCAGGTCGAGCTGAGCTTCGTGGCCGATCAGAACGCGATGGACGTCGTGCTCGAGATGGACAAGAAGCCGGGGCTCTTCAGCGAGGGCAGCGACACGTTCCGTTCCTTCCAGGTGGGTCTGCACGACCACCAGAGCACCGACTGGGCGGCTTACCTCAACCAGTGGCTGTCCGAGGTCGGCAGCAAGCGCAACTGGTTCTAGGCTCGGAACTGCTGATTCCGTTGATCGAGCAGGAGGTACCGAGGTGACCGAACTGAAGCGGCGGCCTCTCCCCCATGACTTCCACCCGCCCGTCCCGTCGTTCACGGTGACGAGCGAGGACATCGAGGAAGGGGCGACGCTCAAGGAAGCCCAGGTGTACGCGGCAGGCAACACCTCGCCGCAGCTGCGGTGGGAGGGCTTCCCGCCGGAGACCAAGAGCTTCGCCGTGACCTGCTACGACCCCGACGCGCCGACGGGCAGCGGGTTCTGGCACTGGGTGCTGTTCGACATCCCGGCCTCGGTGACCGAGCTGCCGGTGGGCGCGGGCAGCGGCAAGTTCGAAGGGCTGCCCGAGGGTGCCGTACAGGCACGTAACGACTACGGCAGCAAGGACTTCGGTGGGGCCGCGCCGCCTCCCGGGGACGGACCGCACCGGTACGTCTTCACGGTGTACGCGGTCGACCAGGAGAAGCTCGGGCCGGATGCCGACGCCTCTCCCGCCTACGTGGGCTTCAATCTGAGGTTCCACACGATCGCGCGTGCGCAGCTGATCGGTGAGTACGAGATCCCCGAACAGAGCTGAACAAGCCCACCGTTCACGGAACGTTTGCCCGCCCCTGGTCTTGGAAGTGATCAGGGGCGGGCACTTTTTATTTCGTTGTCCATCTCGGCGTGCCCGGCCAGAGTTGATCCCAGTCCGCCGAGGGGTGGGCGGGTGCACACGGGAGGTGGGCTGGTCATGCGGGACACGCTGGTACTGAACGCGAGCTTCGAGCCGCTGTCGACGGTGACGTTGAACCGAGCCGTCGTTCTGGTGCTTCAGGACAAGGCCGTCGTCGAGCAGTCCCACCCCGAACTGCGTATGCGCGGAGCCGCGGTCGACATACCGGCGCCCCGGGTGATCAGGCTGTGCAGGTACGTGAGGGTGCCCTTCCGAAGACAAGCGCCGTGGTCCAGGCGGGGTGTGCTGGTCAGGGACCGGCACCGGTGCGCGTACTGCGGGCGCAGGGCGACGACGGTGGACCACGTGGTGCCGAGGGCGCAGGGCGGTCAGGACTCCTGGCTGAACACGGTGGCTTCCTGCGCGGAGGACAATCACCGTAAGGCAGACCGGACTCCGGAGCAGGCGGGTATGCCGTTGCTGCGGGCGCCGTTCGAGCCCAGTCCTGCGGATGCGATGCTGCTGTCGCTGGGGACCGAGGAGTTTCAGGCACTGCCTGACTGGTTGGCTCGGGATGCTGCGTAGCGCCTGAGCGTCTGCCCGCGCCCCTGGGGTGCGTATGGGGGCCGCCTTCTCAAGAAGGCGGCCCCCATGGTCGTACAACGACTTCCGCGTCAGTCGATCGACGGCTTCTCCCGGCGTTCCGATCCGCCGTTGCCCTGGCTGCCGCCTCCTGAACCGCCGCCCAGGTTGCCGAAGTTGCCCATGGCGCCGGAGAGGCCCTTGAGGGCGTCGCCGATTTCGCTGGGGACGATCCAGAGCTTGTTGGCGTCGCCTTCGGCGATCTTGGGGAGCATCTGGAGGTACTGGTAGGAGAGGAGCTTCTGGTCGGGGTCGCCGGCGTGGATGGCCTCGAAGACCGTGCGGACGGCCTGGGCTTCGCCCTCTGCGCGCAGGGCCGCGGCCTTGGCCTCACCTTCCGCGCGCAGGATCTGGGACTGCTTCTCACCCTCGGCGGTGAGGATGGCCGCCTGGCGCGTGCCCTCCGCCGTGAGAATCGCGGCGCGCTTGTCCCGGTCGGCGCGCATCTGCTTCTCCATCGAGTCCTGGATGGAGGTCGGGGGCTCGATGGCCTTCAGCTCCACGCGGTTGACCCGGATGCCCCACTTGCCCGTCGCCTCGTCGAGGACGCCGCGCAGGGCCGCGTTGATCTCCTCGCGGGAGGTCAGGGTGCGTTCGAGGTCCATGCCGCCGATGATGTTGCGGAGCGTGGTGACCGTCAGCTGCTCAATTGCCTGGATGTAGCTGGCGACTTCGTAGGTCGCGGCCCTCGCGTCGGTCACCTGGTAGTAGATGACCGTGTCGATGTTGACGACCAGGTTGTCCTGGGTGATCACCGGCTGCGGCGGGAACGGAACGACCTGTTCGCGCAGGTCGATGCGGTTGCGGATGGTGTCGATGAACGGGACGACGATGTTGAGGCCCGCGTTGAGTGTCCGCGTGTAGCGGCCAAAGCGCTCGACGATCGCGGCGCTGGCCTGTGGGATGACTTGGATGGTCTTGATCAAGGCGATGAAGACCAACACCACCAGAATGATCAAAACGATGATGACCGGTTCCATCGTCGCTTCCCCGTACCTCTCTCCGCCTCGGCGCTTTCGGAAGATCTTATGGTTGTTGAAGATCTTGCTGGTCGAGTCTGACAGACCGTCGTGTGCCTCGTGGGGTGTTCGCGCCACTTGCATCGTGCGAGGTCACATGATGATCGCCGTGGCCCCCTCGATATCCACGACGTCCACTTCCTGGCCTACTTCGTAGGCGTGGTCGGTGTCGAGAGCGCGGGCCGACCAGACCTCTCCGGCGAGCTTGATCCGGCCGCCGCCGGTGCCGTCGACGCGCTCCAGTACTACGGCCTGCTTTCCCTTCAACGCCTCGATACCTGTGGCGAGTTGGGGCCGTTGTGCGCGATGCCTCGCCGCGACGGGTCGTACGACGGCGATGAGGGCCACCGAGACGACGGCGAAGACGAGTACCTGGACCACCATGTCGAAGCCGAGTCCGGCCGTGATCGCGGCCGCGACGGCGCCGACGGCGAGCATTCCGAACTCCGGCATGGCTGTGACCACGAGCGGGATGCCCAGCCCTGCCGCGCCGATGAGCCACCACACCCATGCGTCGATGTCGTTCACGTGGTCATGGTAGTTGCGCAGGTCCCGCCGCGGACAGGGCGCAGTGCGGGTCTGCACGGGGTTCTTACCCGTGAACTCCCTTGCTGCGAAGGTGAGAAGGGCTCAGGACAGCGGCAGGCCCTGTGCGGTCCAGCGCTCGCCGACCTGCTCGACGACGAGCGGGAGGCCGAAGCAGAGGGAGAGGTTGCGAGAGGTGAGTTCGAGCTCCAGCGGACCCGCGGCGAGGACCTGGCCCTGACGGATCATGAGGACGTGGGTGAAGCCGGGGGCGATCTCCTCGACGTGGTGGGTGACCATCAGCATCGAGGGGGCGATCGGGTCGCGGGCGAGGCGGCCGAGTCGGCGTACGAGGTCCTCGCGGCCGCCGAGGTCGAGGCCGGCGGCGGGCTCGTCGAGGAGCAGCAGTTCGGGGTCGGTCATCAGGGCGCGGGCGATCAGGGTGCGCTTGCGCTCGCCCTCGGAGAGCGTGCCGAACTTGCGCTCCAGGTAGTCGCTCATGCCGAGACGGTCGAGGAAGGCGCGGGCGCGCTGCTCGTCGATCTCGTCGTAGTCCTCCTGCCAGGTGGCCGTCATGCCGTACGCGGCCGTCAGCACGGTCTCCAGGACGGTCTGGCGCTTGGGGAGCTTGTCGGCCATGGCGATGCCGGCCACGCCGATGCGCGGGCGGAGCTCGAAGACGTCGGTGCCGGGCTTGCCGAGGGTCTCGCCGAGGATCGTCGCGGTGCCCTTGGTGGGGTAGAGGTAGCTGGAGGCGACGTTCAGGAGGGTGGTCTTGCCGGCGCCGTTGGGGCCGAGGATGACCCAGCGCTCGCCCTCCTTGACCGACCAGGAGACCTGGTCCACCAGAGCCCGGCCCTCACGGACCACGGATACGTCCTCAAGCTCCAGAACATCGCTCATGAGCGCGTTGTCTCCCCTTGCTGTCTGACCGGTCTCGGCGTCTCGGCTGTCGCGTGCGCGTTTGAGCGCAGCCCTCAACGAAATCTACGCCACCGGCCGGCCGGTCCATTCCATCGGTCCGGTCCTTAGGGTGGGGGCATGCTCTCGGAACCACGCTCTGGACGCCTCGCCGCTTGGGGAAATGGCCTTCTTGCCGGACTTGTGTCGCCTGACGACGCCGTGCTCGCGATGGTGGGTGAGGACGCCGTGCACCGGGTGGAGGGGCTGCCGGGCGAGTCCTCGCCCGTCGGTCTCACACTCGCGCTCGGGCGGCTGCGGACGCTCGGGGTGACGGGGTTGCGCATCGCGCTGCCGGCGCCCGGACATCCGCTCGGACTGAGCGGGCCGCCGGAGTTCAACGCGCGGGCGTTGGAGGCCGAGGAGGCGGTGATCTGCCACGGGGCCGCGCTCGGGTTGGTGCCGGAGGTGTACGAGGCCGGGCCGTCCGGTGATGTGCATGTCGAGGTGGTGTGGCAGGTGCTTCCGGTGCGGGAGGCGCCGCCCGCGGATGTGCCGTCCCTGGGCGAGGCCGAGCGGGAGCTCGCGGAGGCGTTGCGGGAGGCGACGGATGTTCTGACGCGGCTGGACGTGGCCGGGTCGGGGCCGGTGGCCGCGGCGGCGATCGACGCGTACCGGGCTCGGTCCGAGCGGGGGCGGGAGGTGCTTGCGCCGGGGTATCCGCCTCGGGCGGTGCGGGTGCTGGAGCTCGCGCAGCGGGTGGGGTTGTTGATCTCCGTGGCCTACGAGAAGGGGCCTGGCGGTGCGGTGAGCGCCGGTGAGATGGCGGCGCGCGCCGAGGCGTTGCGGCCGGTCGAGCGGACGGCTCGGCGGGCGCAGGTGGCTGCGTACAACGCGTATGTGGAGGAGCGGGAGCGGGGCGTGCGGTAGCGGGTGCGGCGGGGTGCGTGCACGGCTGGTCGCGGACTGGGCCGAGCAACCTGAGGCGCAACACGACAAAGGGCTCCGCGAATCGCCCTTGATTCGCGGAGCCCCTCGTAGGTTCAGAACCGACGTCAGTCGTTCGCGCCCTGGTTGCCGAAGGCCGGGTTGAGCAGGCCGATGACGTCGACCGCGTTGCCGACGACGTTGACGGGGACGTGGACGGGAACCTGGACCAGGTTGCCCGAGGCGACGCCCGGCGACTTCACGGCCGCGCCGTCGGCACCCGCGTCGGCGACAGCGGCACCGGCAGCGGCACCCGTGGCGATACCGGCGACGGTGAGGGCCACGGCAGCCTTCTTGGCGATGTTCATAAGAAGCGTTCCTCCTGCGTTTGCGTATCCGACCCGGCCGCGGGTCGTGCGCTGATCAACGCGGAAGCGTGGGGGAACGGTACGGAAAGTGGACCGCGACTGCCCGTTCGGATCATTGGGCCGACAAACTGACCGGCCCCCCAGGAGTGAGTGCCTGGGAGGCCGGAGGTCACTGCCGCTCCGTGGCGGAGGTCAGCGGTTGATGCCCAGGTTGCCGAACGCCGGGTTCAGCACACCGATGACGTTCACGCTGTTGCCGACCGCGTTCACCGGAACGTGCACCGGGGCCTGGACGAGGTTGCCCGAGATGACGCCGGGCGAGCCGACGGCCTTGCCGTCGGCGTGCGAGCCGTCGGTGGCGGAGGCCATACCGGCACCGGCGGCGACCAGCCCGCCGGCCACCATCGTCACGGCCGCTACCTTCTTCAGGTTCTTCACTTCTGAGCCCCTCCTAGCGATTGCCGCGGCAGTCGCCGCAGCACGCACTGGAGAACGGTGGAGATCCACGAAGGATGCGCCATCCGGGGGACATTCCCACGACGGTATGAATCTCAGTCCGGAGCGGAACCCTCCGTGTTGCCGTGCGCCCCATGGATCAACCGGTCACTCCATGACGTACCGCCCACAGTGCGGCCTGTGTGCGATCCGCCAGGTCGAGTTTCATCAGGATGTTCGAGACATGGGTCTTGACGGTCTTCTCGGACAGGACGAGGGCACGGGCGATCTCGCGGTTCGAGCGGCCGTCCGCGATCAGGCTCAGGACCTCCCGCTCGCGTTCCGTGAGCGAGCCGCCTCTTCCCTGGCCGTTGTTGGCCTCCTCCTGGGAGAGCAGGGCGCCCGCGACCTCCGGCTGGAGCAGGATGTGCCCGGCGTGGACGGAGCGGATGGCTCCGGCGAGGGCGTCGGGGTCGACGTCCTTGTAGACGTACCCCGCGGCGCCCGCGCGCAGCGCCGGGACCACCGTGCGCTGTTCGGTGAAGCTGGTGACGATCAGCACGCGCGCGGGGTTGTTCAGTTCGCGGAGCTTGCGCAGCGCGTCGACGCCGTCCATGCCCGGCATCTTGACGTCCATGAGGACGACGTCGGGTTGGAGTTCCTCGGCGCGGGCGACTCCTTCGGCGCCGTCGGCGGCCTCGCCGACGACCTCGATGTCGTCCTGCACCTCGAGGAAGGTACGCAGTCCGCGGCGGACCACCTGGTGGTCGTCGACGAGCAGCACCTTGATTGCGTCAGCCACCAGGAACCTCCATCTCGATCGTGGTGCCCTTGCCGGGCGCCGATTCCACGGTCAGCGCGCCGCCGACCCCGCCGGCCCGGTCCCGCATGGAGACCAGTCCGAGGTGACGGCCCGCGCGCCGGGTCTGCTGCGGGTCGAAGCCGCTGCCGTCGTCGGTGACCCGCAGCACGACTCCGCCGTCGCGCCGGGCCAGTGTCACGTCGACCTGTTCGGCACCGGAGTGCCGCAGGGCGTTGTGCAGGGCCTCCTGGGCGACCCGCAGGACGGCCTCCTCCTGGGAGGCGGGCAGGGCGCGGACGCCACAGCTGTCGAAGGTCACGTGTGCGGTGTGGGCGCGGTCGAGGACGTGGACCTGGGTGCGGAGGGTGGCGATGAGGCCGTCCTCGTCGAGGGCCGCGGGGCGCAGCTCCACGACGGCGGCGCGCAGTTCGTCGGCGGCTTCGGCGGCGAGCGCGGCGACCTGCTGCAGCTCGCCCTTGGCGCGCGAGGGGTCACGGTCGACGAGGGCTGCGGCGGCCTGTGCGGTGAGGCGCAGGGAGAAGAGTTTCTGGGCGACCGCGTCGTGCAGTTCGTGCGCCAGGCGGGAGCGTTCCTCGGCGATGGTCAGTTCGCGGCTGCGCTCGTACAGCCGGGCGTTGGTCAGGGCGATCGCGGCGTGCTGGGCGAGGATGGAGAGCAGTTCCTCGTCCTCCGCGGTGAAGCCGCAGCTGCCGTCCGGTTTCGGGCAGTTCTTGTTGGCCAGGAAGAGGGCGCCGATGACCTCGTCGCCGTCGCGGATGGGCAGGCCGAGGAAGTCGGACATGTCGGGGTGGGCCGAGGGCCAGCCCTCGAAGCGGGGGTCCTTGCGCACGTCGGCGAGGCGCTCGACCTTCGCCTCCTGCAGCATCGCGGCGAGGATGCCGTGCTGGCGCGGGAGCGGGCCGATGGCCTTCCACTGCTGGTCGCTGACGCCGTCGACCACGAACTGGGCGAAGCCTCCGTGGTCGTCCGGGACACCGAGCGCCGCGTACTGCGCGTCGAGCAGCTCGCGCGCCGAGGCGACGATCGTCTTGAGGACGTCGCGCACCTCGAGATGCCTGCTCATGGCCAGCAGCGCGGAACTCACCGCCGCCAGGCCGGACCTGGGTCCTTGACTCATGTCCTCACGGTACCGGCGGGGTGTGACAGTCCGTATCGGACCTGTGGCGGCGGCCGCCTAGGGCGGTGGGCCTAGGGCAAAGGGCCCCACCGTCTCGCGACCCGCGTCCGACGCGGCCGGGGCGGTCCGGTTCCTACGGTGAGATCACGCCGATCGGAAGGCGTCGAGAACGGCGAGGGGACGTGGTCATGTCGGTAGCGATCATCACGGGGGCCTCGAAGGGGCTGGGGCGGGCGCTCGCCGAGGCGCTGGCCGCGCGCGGCTGGGATCTGGTGCTCGACGCCAGAGGCGCGCAGGCCCTTCGGGAGGCGGCCGAGGGGCTGGAGAAGTACGGCGTGCGCGTGGCGGCACTGCCGGGGGACGTGACGGACGCCGGGCACCGGGCCGGGCTGGTCGCGGCCGCGTGGCGGTTCGGCGGGGTCGATCTGGTGGTGAGCAATGCCAGCGCGCTGGGCGCCGAGCCGCTCGTACGGCTGGACGAGTTGCCCCTGGAGGGGCTGCGGCGGGCGTTGGAAGTGAACGTCGTGGCCGCGCTGGGCCTGGTCCAGGAGGCGCTGCCGCTGCTGCGTGCGTCTGCCGGGGCGGTGATCGCGGTCAGCTCGGACGCGGCCGCCGAGGCCTACGAGACCTGGGGCGGCTACGGGGCGTCGAAGGCGGCCCTGGACCACCTCGTGGCGGTGCTGGGCGAGGAGGAACCCGGGCTGCGGGTCTGGGCGGTCGATCCCGGGGACATGGCCACGGCGCTGTACGCGGCGGCCGTACCGGACGACGACGAGCCACGGCCCGACCCGGCCGACGTGGTCCCCGGCTTTCTGCGGCTGCTGGACGAGCGGCCGGCGAGCGGCCGGTACACCGCGCCCGCGCTGGTGGAGGGGCGATGACCACAGCCCTGCACGTCCCGGAGGAGCTGTCCGCCCGGATCCCGGTCGAACAGCGTGGGCCGGGGCTGGACCGGGACGCCGTACGGCTGCTCGTGTCGCGCGGCACCGAGGTGTCGCACCGCGCCTTCACGGAGCTGCCGCGGTTGCTGCGGGCCGGGGACCTGCTCGTCGTCAACACGTCGCCGACGCTCGCCGCGGCCGTGGACGGGCAGATCGGGCACACGCGCGTGGTGGCGCACTTCTCCACGCGCGGGGACGACGGCCGGTGGGCGGTCGAGCTGCGGGACCCCGACGAGCGGGGCACCACGCGTGCGCGTGCGGGCGGCCCCGCGGGTACGGAGGTGCGGTTGCCCGGGGGTGTGCGGCTGCGGCTGGAGGAGCCGCTGAGCGCGGCGAGCGGGCGGCTGTGGTGGGCGCGGGTGCCGGAGGCCGGGGGCGGAGCCCGGATCGTCGGGCTGTTGCGGGAGTACGGGCGGCCGATCCGTTACTCCTACACCGAGCGCGACCAGCCCCTCTCCGTCTATCAGACGGTGTTCGCGCTGCCCTCCCCCGACGGGACCGGCAGTGCGGAGATGCCGAGTGCCGCTCGGCCCTTCACGGCGCGGCTGGTGGCGGAGCTGGTGAGCCGGGGGGTGCAGTTCGCGCCGGTGACGCTGCATACCGGGGTCGCTTCGGGGGAGGTGCACGAGGCGCCGTATCCGGAGCGGTTCGCGGTGCCGGAGGCGTCGGCGCGGCTGATCAACGCCGTGAAGGCGGGGGACGGCCGGGTGATCGCCGTCGGGACGACCGCCGTCCGGGCCGTGGAGTCGGCGGCCGGCGCCGACGGGGCGGTACGCGCGCGTGCGGGGTGGACGGATCTCGTGGTGACCCCGGAGCGCGGGGTGCGTGCGGTGGACGGGCTGCTGACCGGGCTGCACGAGCCGGAGGCGTCGCATCTGCTGATGCTGGAGGCGGTGGCCGGGCGGGCGGCGATCGATCGCGCCTACGCGGAGGCGCTGCGCGGGCTGTACCTGTGGCACGAGTTCGGGGACGTGCATCTCCTCCTCCCGGAGGAGGGCCCTCACACAGAGCATTGCTGGCGCAACTGCCGGTGAGACTGTTACGCCCCCGATGTGAGCCCGCGCATAGGGCGCACATCACGTACGAAGGGGCATAGGAGATAAACCGGCCCCCGGTGAGCGGGAAAGACGTTCCTGTCTGTCCCGATTTGCCCTTCCCCGATCCACTACCCGGGATCGTACGTCACACCTTTGCCACACAATTTTGCGGCCGCTAAGAATGGCAGCCGTCGCTCAGCGCCGCGGGTTCCGCCCGCGGCGTTCGTGCCGGAAGTACCGGGTGCCGGAAGCACCGGTGTCCCCCGCCGGACGAAGAGCGACCTCCGCGCTATTCGAAGAGGTCCATCCGCATGTCCAAGAAGAGCCACAGTCGCGCGCTGACCAAGCGCCACAAGGTCGCCATCGCCGGTATCGCCACGCTCGGCGCCGCCGCCCTCGCGTTCTCCGCGGTTCCCAGCAACGCGGAGACGACCACGAGCGAGGCCGCGTCCTCGGCCAAGGTCGCGTACAGCTCCGAGCAGCTCAAGGGTCTCCAGTCGGACGTGACCGAGCAGCTCGCCGAGACCAACCTGCAGAGCCAGGCCGCCGCTGCGAAGAAGGCCGCTGCGAAGAAGGCCGCCGCCGAAGCCGCCGCGAAGAAGAAGGCGGCCGCCGAGGCCGCGGCCAAGAAGAAGGCCGAGCAGGAGCGCAAGGCGAAGGCGGCCGCGAGCCGGTCCGCCAAGCGTGCCGCGGTCAAGCCTGTCGCCGCGAAGACCTACGCCAACAACCTCGACGGCTGGATCAAGGAGTCCCTGGACATCATGAAGTCCAAGGGCATCCCGGGTACCTACAACGGCCTGCACCGCAACATCATCCGGGAGTCCTCGGGCAACCCGAACGCCATCAACAACTGGGACATCAACGCCATCAACGGAACCCCGTCGATCGGCCTGCTCCAGATCATCAAGCCGACCTTCGACGCGTACCACGTCTCCGGCACCCCCTTCAGCCAGTACGACCCGGTCGCCAACATCGTCGCCAGCGCCAACTACGCCGCCGACAAGTACGGCTCGATCGACAACGTCAACGGCGCGTACTGAGGTCGCGCGGACCTCTCGTACGCCTGCGTAGGCGAAGCACGCCGAAGGGCGGCACCCCCACCGGGGTGCCGCCCTTCACCGTCGTACGGACGCGGTTACTTGCGCATCACCTCGGGCTCGTGGCGGCGCAGGAAGCGGGCCACGAAGAAGCCGCAGATCACGCCGAGGACGATCAGGGCGGCCATGTCCATGCCCCAGGCGCCGAGGGTGTTCTCCCACAGCGGGTCGTTGCTGTCGCCCTTGGCGGGCGGGCTGATCCGGTTGAAGTCGAGCGTGGCACCCGCGGCCGCGACCGCCCAGCGCGACGGCATCAGGTACGAAAGCTCATTGACGCCGACCGAGTTGGCCAGCGGGAACAGACAGCCGGTGAAGACGACCTGGACGATCGCGAACATGACCAGCAGCGGCATGGTCTTCTCGGCGGTCTTCACCAGGGCCGAGATGATCAGGCCGAACATCATGGCGGTGAAGCCCAGCGCCATGATCGGGATGCACAGCTCCAGCAGGATCGGGACGCCCGGGAGCAGGCCCTCCTTCGGGACCGTGCGGCTGGTGAAGCCGATGAGGCCCACCATCAGGCCCTGGAGCACGGTGATCACGCCGAGCACGAACACCTTGGACATCAGGTACGCGGACCGGGACAGGCCGGTCGCGCGCTCCCGTTCGTAGATGACCCGTTCCTTGATCAGCTCACGGACGGAGTTGGCGGCGCCGGCGAAGCAGGCGCCCACCGCGAGGATCAGCAGGACGGTGAGAGCCGTGCTGTTGGCGACAGGCTTGCCGGTGTTCGGGTTGATCTCCGTGTTGACCAGGAGGTCCTTGCCGGAGTCGATGAGCAGGCTCACCGAGCCGAGGACGAGCGGCAGGATGATCGACAGGGCCAGGAAGCCCTTGTCGGAGGCGATCACCGAGGTGTACCGGCGCACGAGAGTGCTGAACTGGGACATCCAGCCCTGTGGTTTCGGTGGCCGCATCGCCTGCATCGGCGGCATCTGTACGGACTGCGGCGCAACGGCGTCGATGTCCGCGGCGTACATCTGGTAGTGCTGCGAGCCCTTCCAGCGTCCGGCCCAGTCGTAGTCGCGGTAGTTCTCGAAGGCGGAGAAGACGTCGGCCCAGGTGTCGTAGCCGAAGAAGTTCAGCGCCTCCTCGGGCGGGCCGAAGTAGGCGACCGCACCGCCGGGAGCCATCACGAGGAGCTTGTCGCAGATCGCCAGCTCGGCCACCGAGTGGGTGACGACGAGGACGGTACGGCCGTCGTCGGCGAGGCCGCGCAGCAGCTGCATGACGTCGCGGTCCATGCCCGGGTCGAGGCCCGAGGTGGGCTCGTCCAGGAAGATCAGCGACGGCTTGGTGAGCAGCTCCAGGGCCACGGAGACACGCTTGCGCTGGCCACCGGAGAGGGAGGTGACCTTCTTCTCCTTGTGGATGTCCAGCTTCAGCTCGCGCAGTACCTCGTCGATACGGGCGTCGCGCTCGGCGCCGGTGGTGTCGGCGGGGAAGCGGAGCTTGGCCGCGTACTTGAGGGCCTTCTTGACGGTCAGTTCCTTGTGCAGGATGTCGTCCTGCGGGACCAGACCGATGCGCTGGCGCAGCTCGGCGAACTGCTTGTACAGGTTCCGGTTGTCGTAGAGGACGTCGCCCTGGTTGGCGGGCCGGTAGCCCGTCAGCGCCTTGAGCAGCGTCGACTTGCCGGAACCGGACGGTCCGATGACCGCGATCAGCGACTTCTCCGGGACGCCGAAGGAGACGTCCTTGAGGATCTGCTTGCCGCCGTCGACCGTGACGGTCAGATGGCGGGCCGAGAAGGAGACCTCACCGGTGTCGACGAACTCCTCGAGGCGGTCGCCCACGATCCGGAACGTCGAGTGACCGACACCGACGATGTCCGTCGGGCCGAGCAGGATCGAGCCGCCCTTGGCGATCGGCTGACCGTTGACGTAGGTGCCGTTGTGCGAGCCGAGGTCGCGGATCTCCATGCGCCCGTCGGGCGTCGAGTGGAACTCGGCGTGGTGACGGGAGACCTGCAGGTCGGAGACGACCAGTTCGTTCTCCAGGGCACGACCGATCCGCATCACGCGGCCGATCGAGAACTGGTGGAACGTGGTCGGGCTGCGGTCGCCGTAGACCGGCGGCGCCCCCGCGCCGACGCCGGGACCCTGCTGCTGCGGAACCTTCCCGACAGAGGGCTGCTGCTGCGGCTGCTGCCAGCCGGCCTGCGGGGCCTGCTGGTGCTGCGGTGTCTGCTGGGCCCAGCCCGGGTTCGCGGCCGGAGCGGCCTGAGCGCCCCCGCCCTGAGCGCCCTGGGCGGCGTACGGCTGCTGCTGAGGCTGCGCGGCCGGGGCCGCGGTGCCGGAGAGGCTCACCCGCGGGCCGTCGGTCGCGTTGCC
This sequence comes from Streptomyces sp. NPDC087859, assembly GCF_044742595.1. Classification (NCBI taxonomy): domain Bacteria; kingdom Bacillati; phylum Actinomycetota; class Actinomycetes; order Kitasatosporales; family Streptomycetaceae; genus Streptomyces; species Streptomyces sp. NPDC087859. The sequence continues at coordinate 14,768 of NZ_JBIUUU010000006.1, forward strand.
CAGATGTACCGCCGAGCCGGGGCCGAGCTCCAGCTGGTGGATCCGCTGGCCCTGCACGAAGGTGCCGTTGGTGGAGCCGTGGTCCTCGATGACCCAACTACGGCCGCTCCAGCTGATAGTGGCGTGCCTCCAGGACACCCTGGCGTCGTCGAGCACGATGTCACCCTGCGGATCGCGTCCGAGGGTGTAGGGCCTGGACGCGTCTAGCGTCCAGGTACGTCCATTCAATTCCAGTACGAGTTCCGGCACTCCATGCCCCATGAGTAGTCCCCCGAGTTACCCCCAACACAGGGAGTCTAGGGATGTCGAACATCGTCGGGAACTATTTCAGGCTCTGCCCCCTGACCGAAAGCCGGGCCTCGTGAAGACCACGCACACACGCTTCGACCGGTTCCGTTGACGGGGTTGAAACCGACCCGGAGAGTGGTAATCCACGCGAGGGGGACATGCGCGGCGATCGCCGCATCCGCGGATCGGGGGGTCTGCCATGAGTGCGTCCATGAGCGTCGACACCACCAAGCACGGCTCGAAGGTGCCGTGGGGAGACATCCTGCTGTCCGCGATCGCCGCCGTGAGCTGGGCGTTGATCGGGATGGCGGGCGTCGCCGCGCTCGGCCTGCACCTGCTGGAGGCCGACTCGGCGGCATCGCTGGGCCCGATGACCGCGGCGGTGGTGGCGCTCGGGGCGGGTGGTGCGGTGACACCGTCCGGCGACGTGTCCGCTTTCGGGCTGACGGGCGCGGAGGCGGCGACGGCCATCGAGATCACGCCACTGGGCGTCAGTCTGGTCGGCGCGCTCCTTTTGTCATGGTTTTTTCTACGGTCCTTACGGGCGGCCGGAGTTGTCGTCGCACCGGCCGAACTCCTCGCGCGCGCGGGTGCGGTGGTCGCGCTCTTCGTGGCCACGCTGGGCGGGCTGGCCTGGGCGGGTCACGACGTCATCACGATCGACGGCAGCGCGCTCGGTCTCGACGAGCTGCCCGGCGGCGGAGGAGGGGGCGGGGGTCTGGAGATCCCGGGACTCGGCGATGTCGGGGACATCGGCGGACTGCTCCCGGACCAGATCGGCGACCTGGTCGACGCGAAGGCGGCGGTCGGCTTCACGGTGGACACGGTGCCGACGCTGCTCGGGGGCCTGGTCTGGTCGGCCGGCGTCCTGCTGATCGCGCTCCTCGCCTCGCGCCGCACGCCGTTGCCCCGCGGCTGGGAAGCGGTGCATCGCGTCGTACGCCCGGCGGTGTCCGCCCTCGTGACCGTCCTGCTGGTCGCCGTGGCGGCGGGGCTCGCGGCGGCGGCGTACGCGTCGATCAGCGACGATCACCCGAAGCGGATCGCGGGCGCGGCGCTGCTGGGCACGCCCAACGGCACGTGGCTGGGCATCCCGATCGGCCTGTTCGTGCCGTGGGACGGCCGGGCGACCGGCCCGCTGGCCGGCTTCCTCCCGGACCCCCTGGACGACCTCCTGAGCTCCGAGCGCGACCAGTCCGTGTCGCTGTCGCGCCTCGCGGAGCTGGACGGACGGGTGTGGCTGCTGGGGGTCGCGGCGGCGATGATGCTGCTGCTGGCGGGGGTGCTGACGGCGGTGCGGACGCCGGTGGGGGTACCTGTCCCTGGGTCGGCGCAGGCCGGGGGTGCTCTCGGGGGGTTGACGGGCGTACGAGGCTCCGGGGGCGGCGCGGGGAGTGCGCAGGTACGGGATCCGGGCGCCCTCGGTTTCGCCGGGCGCTGTGCGTTGCGGCTGGGGGTCGTGACGGCGTTGACGTTGCCGTTGCTCGCCTGGATGACGGAGGTGTCCGTGAACGCCTCGCTGTCGGTGCTGGGCTTCGACGCGTTCGGCGCCGGCATCGAACTGCACGGGCAGCTCGGCATGGCACTGCTTCTCGGCGCCCTGTGGGGAGCGGGCGCGGGCGCCGTCGGGGCACTGCTCGCCCGTGCGACCGGGGCGGCGGGGAACCGTGCGGCACCGCTGGCACTGAGTGGCGTGGGCGGGGCTCCGGGGAACGGGGGGCCGGACGCCGGGCGGCAGCCGCCGTATGCGGGCGGGGCCGAGGCGTATCCGCGACCGCCCGGGCGGTATCCGGGCGAGCCCGGGTCGGCGCCGCATGGGGGGCCTTCGCGGGGGGCGCCGTATGCGGGGGCGTCGGGGGCGGATCCGTACGCGGGGGCGTCGGGGGCAGATCCTTATGCGGGTGGTTCCCGGGGCGCGCCGCGCGGTGGCGAGGCCGAGGCGACGCCTGCGGGTGGCGAGTCCGGGCCGTACGCGCCGGGTGCGCCGTACCGGCCGCCGAACCCCGCGACCAATCCGTACCTGCGGATGCCGGACGAGCTGCGGGGACCGGAGGACGCGCGACCGTCCGACGCGCGACCGCCCCGACGCGGGCGGCCACCGGGCGGGGCGCCGCCGGGGCGAGGGGCACAGTCCGCTGAGGGTGGCAGGCAGCCGGGGACGCCTCCCCCCGGGCAGGGCTACTCACCTTCGGGACCACCGCCGGGACAGGGGGCTCCGCCCGGCGAGAGCAGCCGGCGACCAGGACAGAACGCACAACCGACCGAGGGCGCCTGGCAGCCCAGGACACGCCCCCCGGGGCAAGGCCGCTCCCCCTCGGAACCACCGCCAGGGCAAGTGGCTCCACCTGGCGAGAGCAACTGGCGACCAGGACAGAACGCACAACCGACCGAGGGCGCCTGGCGGGCCGGGACACGCCCCCCGGGGCAAGGCCGCTCCCCCTCGGAAGCGCCTGGCGGTCCCGGGGGTCGGCCGGGCGAGAGCGCCTGGCGGCCCGGGGCGCCTCCTCCGGGGCGGGGGCGCCCGTCCTCGAGCGCGCCGCCTGGGCGAGGGGCGCGGCCCGGTGAGGGTGTCTGGCGGGGTGAGGTGGATCCGTCCGCCGGGGGTGCGAGCGGTGGGCCGCCGCCTGGGGGTGACGACGAGTCGCCGCCGGCCGGTGACGACCTGTACGGCGCTCCCACTGTGGTGCGTCCGATCGAGCCGCCGCCCCGGCGTATGCCCCCGGGGCGCGAGCCGTCCACGCCCGACGACGGTCCGCCGCCACCGCCGCCCCCTCCCCCGCCGGGGAAGCCGAAGGGGCGGAGGTGATCCGGGCGCGGTGATGCGGGCGAGGACGGTCGGTGAAGGCGTTTCGGGGGCGCGGCAGCGGGGCGAGGCGCCCGCTGCACCCCTGGTCTCCGTCGTCCTCGGTCCCCGGCGCGCCGACCACGTGGCCGGTATCCGTCGGTCCGGTCTCCCGACATGTGCCCATAGAGCCGTAGCCACCGCGTAAGGCCCCCGCCACTTGAGCGACGCTCAGTGTTCCCTGTCCGTCAGGCGGACCTCAGGGGCGGAAGGCACTGGGTGCCGGATACGGTGGGTACACCATGAGCGCTTCGCAGACCTCCGACGTCCCCACTCTGCTCGTCAAGATCTTCGGCAAGGACAGGCCGGGCATCACTGCCGGACTCTTCGACACTCTCGCCGCCTACTCCGTCGACGTGGTCGACATCGAGCAGGTCGTCACCCGTGGCCGCATGGTGCTGTGCGCGCTCGTGACCGAGCCGCCGCGCGGGTTGGAGGGCGACCTGCGCAAGACCGTCCACAGCTGGGCGGAGTCGATGAAGATGCAGGCCGAGATCATCTCCGGCCTGGGCGACAACCGGCCCCGTGGCCTCGGCCGCTCCCTCGTCACCGTGCTCGGACACCCGCTCACCGCGGAGGCGACCGCCGCGACCGCCGCGCGGATCACCAAGGCCGGCGGCAACATCGACCGTATCTTCCGGCTGGCCAAGTACCCGGTGACCGCGGTCGAGTTCGCGGTGTCCGGTGTGGAGACCGAGCCCCTGCGGACCGCATTGGTGACCGACGCCGCCGCGCTCGGCGTGGACGTCGCCGTCGTCGCGGCCGGGCTGCACCGGCGCGCGCAGCGGCTCGTCGTCATGGACGTCGACTCGACGCTCATCCAGGACGAGGTCATCGAGCTCTTCGCCGCGCACGCCGGCTGCGAGGACAAGGTCGCCGAGGTGACGGCGGCCGCGATGCGCGGGGAGCTGGACTTCGAGCAGTCGCTGCACGCGCGTGTGGCCCTCCTCGAAGGGCTCGACGCCTCGGTCGTGGACAAGGTGCGCACCGAGGTGCGGCTGACCCCCGGCGCCCGCACCCTCATCCGTACGCTCAAGCGCCTCGGCTACCAAGTCGGTGTCGTCTCGGGCGGATTCACCCAGGTCACCGACGACCTCAAGGAGCGCCTCGGGCTGGACTTCGCCCAGGCCAACACCCTGGAGATCGTCGACGGGAAGCTGACCGGCCGGGTCACCGGCGAGATCGTGGACCGGGCGGGCAAGGCGCGACTGCTGCGCCGGTTCGCCGCCGAGGCGGGGGTGCCGCTGGCGCAGACCGTGGCCATCGGTGACGGTGCCAACGACCTGGACATGCTCAACGCGGCCGGCCTCGGGGTCGCCTTCAACGCCAAGCCGGTGGTCCGGGAGGCGGCGCACACCGCGGTGAACGTGCCCTTCCTGGACACCGTCCTGTATCTGCTGGGTGTGACCCGCGAAGAGGTCGAGGCGGCGGACACCCACGACGACATCGACTGAGCCGTCGCGTACGGCGGGCGTCGCACCGCGTGAGAAGGGCCCGGCACCGTGACGGTGCCGGGCCCTTTCACAGGGTTCTCACATCGGTCGGATCATTCGGACGGTGCCCAGTAGTCCAGGAGCGTGGCCGCGCCCGGCTCCAGCGTCTTCCAGGGGCCGGTGAACGACAGGACGGCGAAGGCGGCGGCCGGGAAGCCGCGCCGGCTCATCCGCTCGCCGGCATCCCCCTCGGCCGAGCCGGCCAGGATGTCGGCGAGGCCTTGCACGCCCGGGTTGTGGCCGATCAGGACGATGTTCCGCGCGTCGTCCGGGGTCTCGTTGAGCACGGCGATCAGCTCGCCGGGTGAGGCCTCGTAGACCCGCTCCTCGTAGACGGTTTTCGGCCGGTGCGCGAACTCGTGCACGGCGAGCTTCCAGGTCTCGCGGGTCCGGGCCGCGGTGGAGCACAAGGCCAGGTCGATGGGGATCTCGGTGTCGGCCAGCCTGCGTCCGGCTTCTGCGGCATCCTTGCGGCCCCGGTCGGCGAGCGGCCGCTCGTGGTCGGTCACCTGTGGCCAGTCGGCTTTCGCATGCCGGAAGAGGACGATCCTGCGGGATTCTGCGACGCTCATGAGACCCAGCTTCGCATGAAATAGGCCATAAGGCGCAGGGAGTTGACAGGCGGCCCCACAGGTGTGTGGAGGCGGTCGAGAGCCGGTGCCGCCGGGGTGCTCAGCGCGTGACCAGCTGCTGTATGCGCTCGAAGAGCTGGGTGATCAGGGGATCGTCCGCGGCGGCGTGCGCGTCGGACGGGTTCAGGATCAGCGCCAGCAGCGTGATGAAGGCCAGCGTCGGCAGGGCGAGGGCCCACCAGGGCAGCCGGATGTCGACGCGTCCCCGGGTCGCCGGGTGGGGCGGGGTGTGCGTAGGGGCCGACATGGTTGCCTCCGCGTCTTCGAGTGGGCCGGTGGTCCGCTGTGCCGCGGTCACATCTCGAAGTTACGGAATCGCGGGCTCTCAACCCATCCGGTGATCCACCCAGTTGACCCTGAGACTCGCCCCCTAGGGGATGGTGGGGCTAGCCCCACCCCCGCCGGTTCAGGGTGAGGCGATCGACGCGATGACGGCGATGATCACGAAGATGGCGAGGAACGCGCCGAAGACGAGCAGCATCTTCTTCTGGCCGTTCTGCGGGTTCGGGTCGAGCACTGGCATGCGGCCAGTCTCGCACTTCCGACCGGCATCGGATCCGCCGGGGTGGCGTCAGCGGGCCGCCTCTTCCTCGACCGTCCTGTCGCGTCCCGCGAGGACGCCCACGGCCATCTGCGGGACCATCAGGGCGGCCATGAGGGCGATCGGCAGGCCCCAGCCGCCGCTGTGCTGGTAGAGCACGCCGACCAGGAGCGGGCCCGGGATGGAGATCAGATAGCCGGTGCTCTGCGCGAACGCGGAGAGCTGGGCGACGCCGGCCCCGGTCCTGGCCCGCATCCCGACCATCGTCAGGGCCAGCGGGAAGGCGCAGTTGGAGACGCCGAGCAGCAAGGCCCAGGCCCAGGCTCCGGAGGCGGGCGCGAAGTAGAGGCCGGCGTATCCGGCGAGGCCGCAGACGCCGAGCACGAGGACGATCGGGCCCTGGTGCGGCAGCCGGGTGGCCACGCGCGGGATGACGAAGGCGAGCGGTACGCCCATCACCATCGTGACGGCGAGCAGCAGTCCGGCCGTGCTCGCGGGCACGCCCGCGTCGCGGAAGATCTGCGCCATCCAGCCCATGGTGATGTAGGCGGCGGTGGCCTGGAGCCCGAAGAAGACGGCGAGCGCCCAGGCGGTACGGCTGCGGGTGATGCGCAGCGCGGGCCGCTCCTCGCGCGCGGGTGCCTCCGTGGCGGACGCCGTCCCCCGCCGCCGTACCGACGGGATCCACGGCAGTACGGCCGCGGCGGCCAGCCCCGCCCAGACCGCGAGCCCGGTCTGCCAGCTGCCGCCCAGTTTGTCGGTCACCGGCACGGTGACGGCGGCCGCGGTCGCCGTGCCCAGGGCGAGGGCCATCGAGTAGAGGCCGGTCATGGTGCCGACGCGGTCCGGGAACCAGCGCTTGACGATGACGGGCATCAGGACGTTGCTGACCGCGATGCCCATGAGGGCGAGAGCGCTGGCGGCCAGGAAGCCGACCGTGCTGCCCGTGTACGGCCGTATGAGCAGGCCTGCCGTGATGGCGACCATGCCGGCGCACACCACCGCTCCCGGTCCGAAGCGGCGGGCCAGGCGTGGGGCCATGACACCGAAGAAGGCGAAGCAGAGCGGGGGCACGGAGGTCAGGAGCCCGGCCATGCTCCCGCTCATGCCCAGTCCGTCGCGGACCTCCTCCAGGAGGGCGCCGAGGCTGGTGATGGCGGGGCGCAGGTTGACGGCGGCCAGGACGATGCCGAGCACGAGCAGCCGTGCCGGCCACGCGCGCGTGGCGGTCGCCGGGGGCTCGCTCGGCGCCGAGCTGCGGATGTGCGGGGACGTCATCGTCCGGGTTTCCTCACGTGCCATGCCGCCCATCATAGAATCATGGGATGATTGGTTGTCCATCCCCCGGCTGCCCCGGGTCGGCGATCCCATGCGAAGGTGTGCCATGCCTCTGAGCCATCCCCGTCGATCGGCACTGTCCGAGCAGGTCATCGCGGCGCTGCGGCAGCAGATCACGTCGGGCGAGTGGCCGGTCGGCTCGCGCATCCCGACGGAACCGGAGCTCGTCGAGCAGCTCGGGGTGGCCCGCAACACGGTCCGCGAGGCCGTCCGCGCGCTCGCGCACAACGGTCTGCTGGACATCCGCCAGGGCTCGGGCACCTATGTCGTGGCGACCAGTGAGCTGGCCGGTGTGATGCACCGCCGGTTCGCCGACGCCGATCCCCGGCACATCGCCGAGCTCCGCGCCACGCTGGAGTCCTCCGCGGCGCGGCTGGCCGCCGAGCGGCGTTCGGAGAAGGACCTCAAGCAGCTCGACGCGCTTCTCGTACGGCGCGAGGAGGCGTGGGAGTCGGGTGACGCGGAGGCCTTCGTGACGGCGGACTCGTCCTTCCACCTGGCGGTGGTGGCGGCGTCCCACAACGACGTGATGTCGGCGATGTACGCGGACCTGGGCGAGGTGCTGCGGGACTGGCTGCGCGAGGACGTCGGCGCGGAGCTGACGCCGGAGACGTACATGGACCACACGCGGCTGGTCGACGCGATCCGCGCGGGCGACGCGGAGACGGCCGCGGCGGAGGCGGCGGGCTATCCGTTCCTGTGCCGGCCGGGCCGGTTCACCGCTTCTGGTGGCTGACCCACACCGAGCGGACTTCCTTCCAGCAGCGGCCGTCCAGACGTACGGTCTGCGCGGGCCCGGCCTCGACCGGGGCACCGTCGCTGTCGACGTCCCACCAGCGGGTGCACTCGATGTGCAGCCGGACGCGGTCGACGTCGGGATACGGGTTGTGGCAGTACGCGGTCACATGGGAGCCGGTGATCCTGCTGTGGCAGGCGGCGCCGAACAACTCGGGTTCCTCGGCCCTCGGTCTCTCCACGTGTGCGTGCGGTGATGCGTCGTGCGGCAGGGACAGCAGGAGGGCTACGGCGACGGCTGCTGAGGCGAGGCTGCGGGACAGGCGCACAAGGGGACCTCCTCGGCCGTGCTGGGGAGGGAAGCGTGGTGAACGCGTAATCCAGAGTGCCCAGTTGTGCGCCCTGCCCGCCCGGCCGGATAGGCCGAACGGGTTACCCCGCGCGGACGCGCTGAGGGGCCGCACCCTTCACAGCGGGTGCGGCCCCTCAGTGTCGGCCGAGGCTCAGCGGCAGCGTCACGCTCCGATGGCGTGCAGACCGCCGTCCACGTGGACGATCTCGCCGGTGGTCTTCGGGAACCAGTCGCTCAGCAGGGCGACGACGCCCTTGCCGGCCGGCTCCGGGTCCTCCAGCTTCCACTCCAGCGGGGAGCGGCTGTCCCACACCGACGCCAGTTCGGCGAAGCCGGGGATCGACTTCGCGGCCATGGAGCCGATCGGACCGGCCGAGATCAGGTTGCAGCGGATGTTGTGCTTGCCCAGGTCACGGGCCATGTAGCGGCTGGTGGCCTCCAGGGCGGCCTTGGCCGGGCCCATCCAGTCGTACTGCGGCCAGGCGAACTGGGCGTCGAAGGTGAGGCCGACGACGGAACCGCCCTCGGTCATCAGCGGCAGCAGCGACATGGTCAGCGACTTCAGCGAGAACGCGGAGACGTGCATGGCGGTGGCCACGGACTCGAACGGCGTGTTCAGGAAGTTGCCGCCGAGCGCGTCCTGCGGCGCGAAGCCGATGGAGTGCACGACACCGTCGAGCCGGTCGCCGAGGTGCTCACGGACCTGGCTCTCCAGGCGGGCCAGGTGCTCGTCGTTGGAGACGTCGAGCTCCAGGACCTTGACCTTCTCCGGCCGGGGCAGCTTCTTGGCGATGCGCTCGGTGAGGGTCGGACGCGGCCACGCGGTGAGGATGATCTCCGCGCCCTGCTCCTGGGCCAGCTTGGCGGTGTGGAAGGCGATGGAGGACTCCATCAGCACACCGGTGATGAGGATCTTCTTGCCCTCGAGGATTCCAGCCATGGTGTTCAGTGACCCATTCCCAGTCCGCCGTCAACCGGGATGACGGCTCCAGTGATGTACGAGGCGTCGTCCGAGGCGAGGAACCGCACCGTCGCGGCGATCTCCTCGGGCTGCGCGTAACGACCGAGCGGCACCTGCTTGACGATGTTCTCGCGCTGCTCGTCGGTGAGCACCTTGGTCATGTCGGTGTCGACGAAGCCGGGCGCGACGACGTTGAAGGTGATGTTGCGCGAGCCCAGCTCACGGGCGAGGGAGCGCGCGAAGCCGACCAGACCGGCCTTGGAGGCGGCGTAGTTGGCCTGGCCAGGGCCGCCCATCAGTCCGACGACCGACGAGATCAGGACGACACGGCCCTTCTTGGCGCGCAGCATGGCGCGGTTGGCGCGCTTGACGACGCGGAAGGTGCCGGTGAGGTTGGTGTCGAGGACGGACGTGAAGTCCTCCTCGGACATGCGCATCAGGAGCTGGTCCTTGGTGATGCCGGCGTTGGCGACCAGGATCTCGACGGGACCGTGCGCGTCCTCGATCTCCTTGTAGGCCTGCTCCACCTGCTCGGTGTCGGTGATGTCGCACTTGACGGCGAGGCAGCCCAGTTCCGCCAGGGCGGCCGGTGGCTCACCCGAGCGGTACGTGATCGCGACCTTGTCGCCGGCTTCGGCGAAAGCTCGGGCGATGGCGAGGCCGATGCCCCGGTTGCCTCCGGTGACGAGAACCGAGCGGCTCAACGGATCACCCTTTCCATAGCGGTCTGAACTCACCCGCCCGGCACCCGGAGGGCAGGCGGCTTCCTTCGAAACCTATCGGTCTGCCCCGGCGTGCGGACATTCGGGCACCGACAGTGGCTCGGGGGCCCCACTGTCGGGTCCCTACAGAAGACGGCGACCACGCACGGAAACGTATGGTCCCCGGACCTGCGCACACGACATGATCGGAGTCCACAGGTCACGAGAGCAGGGAGATACCTCGGTGCCTCATTCCATCGACGAAGCCTTCACAGCGCTTCCCCTACGCGCCTTGGCCGACGCCGCGCTGGCACGCGCGCGTGCGCTGGGCGCCGAGCACGCGGACTTCCGGTTCGAGCGGGTGCGCAGCGCGTCCTGGCGGCTGCGGGACGCCAAGCCCGCGGGGTCGTCGGACACCACCGACCTCGGGTACGCGGTGCGGGTCGTGCACGGCGGCACGTGGGGTTTCGCGTCGGGCGTGGATCTGAGCATGGACGCGGCGGCGCGGGTCGCCTCGCAGGCCGTGGCGATGGCGAAACTGGCCGCCCAGGTGATCAAGGCGGCGGGTTCGGACGAGCGCGTCGAGCTCGCCGACGAGCCGGTGCACTCGGAGAGGACATGGATCTCGTCGTACGAGATCGATCCGTTCACCGTGCCGGACGAGGACAAGGCCGGGCTGCTGGCGGACTGGAGCGCGCGGCTGCTGGCGGCGAACGGGGTCAACCACGTCGACGCGTCCCTGCTGACCGTCCACGAGAACAAGTTCTACGCCGACACCGCCGGGACCGTGACCACCCAGCAGCGGGTTCGGCTGCACCCGTCGCTGACCGCGGTGTCGGTCGACGAGTCGAGCGGCGAGTTCGACTCCATGCGGACCATCGCGCCGCCGGTCGGACGCGGCTGGGAGTACCTGACGGGCACCGGCTGGGACTGGGACAGCGAGCTCGAGCAGATCCCGGAGCTGCTCGCCGAGAAGATGCGGGCGCCCAGTGTCGAGTCGGGGGTGTACGACCTGGTCGTCGACCCGTCCAACCTGTGGCTGACGATCCACGAGTCCATCGGCCACGCCACCGAGCTGGACCGCGCCCTCGGCTACGAGGCGGCCTACGCCGGCACCTCCTTCGCCACCTTCGACCAGCTCGGCAAGTTGCGGTACGGCTCCGACCTGATGAACGTGACCGGCGACCGCACCGCCGAGCACGGCCTGGCGACCGTCGGCTACGACGACGAGGGCGTGGCGGGCCAGTCCTGGGACCTGGTGAAGGACGGCACGCTCGTCGGCTACCAGCTGGACCGGCGGATCGCGAAGCTGACCGGCTTCGAGCGGTCCAACGGGTGCGCGTTCGCCGACTCCCCCGGCCATGTGCCCGTGCAGCGCATGGCCAACGTCTCGCTCCGGCCGGACCCGGCCGGGATGTCGACGGAGGACCTGATCGGCGGGGTCGACCGGGGCATCTATGTCGTCGGTGACCGGTCCTGGTCGATCGACATGCAGCGCTACAACTTCCAGTTCACCGGTCAGCGGTTCTTCAGGATCGAGAACGGCCGGATCACCGGCCAGCTGCGGGACGTCGCCTACCAGGCGACCACCACCGACTTCTGGGGCTCGATGGCCGCGGTGGGCGGTCCGCAGACATATGTCCTCGGGGGCGCCTTCAACTGCGGCAAGGCCCAGCCGGGTCAGGTCGCGGCCGTGTCGCACGGCTGCCCGTCGGCCCTCTTCAAGGGCGTCAACATCCTCAACACGACCCAGGAGGCCGGTCGATGAGTCCTCGTACGAACAAGCCGCACGAGATCGTCGAACGTGCCCTGGAGCTGTCCACCGCCGACGGGTGTGTCGTCATCGCCGACGAGCAGTCCACGGCGAACCTGCGCTGGGCCGGCAACGCGCTCACCACCAACGGTGTCACCCGCACGCGTAACCTCACCGTGATCGCGACGGTCGACGGCAAGGAGGGCACCGCCTCCGGAGTCGTCTCACGGGCCGCGGTGACCGTGGACGAGCTGGAGTCCCTGGTGCGGGCCGCCGAGGCCGCCGCGCGCGGTGCGGCGCCCGCCGAGGACGCGCAGCCGCTGGTGACGGGCGTACCGGCGTCCCCCGACTTCACGGACGGGCCCGCCGAGACCTCCTCCGCGGTGTTCGCCGACTTCGCGCCGGCGCTCGGCGAGTCCTTCGCACGCGCGCGTGCGGGCGGCCGCGAGCTGTACGGCTTCGCCAACCACGAGCTGGTCTCCAGCTACCTCGGTACGTCGACGGGTCTGCGCCTGCGGCACGACCAGCCCAACGGGACGCTGGAGCTCAACGCCAAGTCGCCGGACCGTACGCGCTCGGCGTGGGCCGGCCGCTCCACCCGGGACTTCAAGGACGTCGACCCGGCCGCGCTGGACGCCGAGCTCGCCGTACGCCTGGGATGGGCCGAGCGCAAGCACGACCTGCCCGCCGGGCGGTACGAGACGCTGCTGCCGCCGACCGCCGTGGCGGACCTGCTGATCTACCAGATGTGGTCGGCGTCGGGCCGGGACGCGGCCGAGGGCCGGACCGTGTTCTCCAAGCCCGGCGGCGGCACCCGGCTCGGTGACCGGCTGACCGAGCTGCCGCTGACCCTGCGCAGCGACCCGAACGAGCCGGGTCTGGAGTCCTCGCCCTTCGTGCTCACGCACTCCTCCGGCGGTGACTCGTCGGTGTTCGACAACGGGCTGCCGCTGACGGCCACCGAGTGGATGCGGGCGGGCGAGCTGAGCAGCCTGCTGACCAGCCGGCACAGCGCCGGGCTGACCGGGCTGCCGGTGGCGCCGGGCATCGACAACCTGATCCTGGACGGCGGCGAGGACCGCTCCCTGGAGGAGATGGTCGCGAACACCGAGCGCGGGCTGCTGCTGACCTGCCTCTGGTACATCCGCGAGGTCGACCCGGCCACGCTGCTGCTGACCGGCCTGACCCGCGACGGCGTCTACCTCGTCGAGAACGGCGAGGTCACCGGAGAGGTCACCAACTTCCGGTTCAACGAGTCGCCGGTGGACCTGCTGGGCCGGGCCACGGAGGCCGGGCGCACGGAAAAGACGCTGCCGAGGGAGTGGAGCGACTGGTTCACTAGGGCTGCGATGCCGGCCCTGAGGGTGCCGGACTTCAATATGAGCTCTGTCAGTCGGGGCGTATAACCTCGTAGCTGGTTGTCACCCGACCGCCGAAGATCATCCAAGGAGATACGAGAACCGTGACGGACATCGTCGACGAGCTGAAGTGGCGCGGGCTCATCGCCCTCTCCACTGACGAGGACGCATTGCGCAAGGCGTTCGCGGACGGCCCCGTCACGTTCTATTGCGGGTTCGACCCGACCGCGCCCAGCCTCCACCTCGGCAACCTCGTGCAGATCCTGACGATGCGCCGGATCCAGCAGGCGGGCAACCGTCCGCTGGGCCTGGTGGGCGGTGCGACGGGTCTGATCGGCGACCCCAAGCCGACCGCGGAGCGGACGCTGAACTCGCCGGACGTCGTCGCCCAGTGGGTCGAGCGGCTCCGGGCGCAGATCACCCCGCTGCTCGACTTCGAGGGCCCGAACGCCGCGATCATGGTCAACAACCTGGACTGGACCCAGGGGCTGTCGGCCATCGAGTTCCTGCGGGACGTCGGCAAGTACTTCCGGGTCAACAAGATGATCGCGAAGGAGGCCGTCGCCCGGCGGCTCAACTCCGACGCGGGCATCGGCTACACGGAGTTCAGCTACCAGATCCTCCAGGGCATGGACTTCCTGGAGCTGTTCCGCAGGCACGGCTGCACGCTCCAGACCGGCGGCAGCGACCAGTGGGGCAACCTCACCTCGGGCACCGACCTGATCCACCGGGTCGAGCCCGACGCCGTCGTGCACGCGCTGGCCACGCCGCTGATCACCAAGGCCGACGGCACCAAGTTCGGCAAGACGGAGTCCGGCACGGTCTGGCTCGACCCGGAGATGACCACGCCGTACGCCTTCTACCAGTTCTGGCTGAACGCGGACGACCGGGACGTCTCCAAGTTCCTGCGCATCTTCAGCTTCCGCTCCCACGACGAGATCGAGGAGCTGGAGAAGCAGACCGAGGAGCGTCCGCAGGCCCGTGCCGCGCAGCGCGCACTGGCGGAGGAGCTGACGACGCTGGTGCACGGCGCCGACCAGACCGCCGCCGTGGTCGCCGCGAGCCGTGCGCTGTTCGGTCAGGGCGAGCTGGCGGACCTGGACGAGAAGACGCTCACGGCGGCCCTCTCCGAGGTGCCGCACATCCAGGTCGCCGAGCTCGGCCCCGTCGTGGACCTGCTCGCCGAGGTCGGCCTCGTGGCCAGCAAGTCCGCCGCGCGGCGGACCGTGAAGGAGGGCGGGGCCTACGTGAACAACGTGAAGGTCGCGGCCGAGGACGCGGTTCCCGCCAAGGAGGACCTGCTCCACGGTCGCTGGCTGGTGCTGCGCCGGGGCAAGAAGAACCTGGCGGCGGTCGAGGTCACGAGCGCCTGAGCACACGGCGAGAGGGGCGGTCTCCCGTGCGGGAGGCCGCCCCTCTCGGCGTGGGTGCTCTCAGGTCCGCTGTTTCCTCTTGCCCAGCGTCGCCATGTACAGCATGTCGCCGACGCCCACGATGATGATCGCGGCGACCAGCTGGAAGGCGTGGCGGCTCCAGTCGATGCCGGAGGTCTCGTCCACGCCTGCGGCACGCGCGATCGCGTTGCCCGCGAGGGCGCCCAGCATGCCGAAGATGGTCGTCAACCACAGCGGGCTGTGCTGCTTGCCCGGGAGGATCGCCTTCGCGATCAGGCCCAGCACGAATCCCACGATGATCGCCCACAACCAGCCCATGGCTGCCTCCTAGTACGGCTCGACGTGAGCATTACGCCCAGTGTCGGCGCATGCACTGTACGGCGCATGTCGAGTCAGCCGTACGCGCTACGGCGCAGGTCGTTCGCCTGGCAGGGAGGTGCCCCGGTCTCGTAGGCGGCGCAGGCGCGGCGTAACGTAGGACGTGTCCGGGCCCGGAACCTCTGCCGGGGGCGGAGTGGGTACGGGCCGGGGAGAGTCCGATACGGGCGGATGGTGGAATGTGATGCGGAAGCAGCATGCGGCAGGCAACGCCCAGGTTTTCCGGATCACCGGAGCCCGTCAGGGGCTTCAGGACGATGTGCGCGGCCGGCAGCGGCGGTATGTGATCTCGATGGCCGTGCGTACGGCGTCGGTGATCCTCGCGGTCTCGCTCTGGAACGTCGAACGGCACGTCGCCATCGTCGCGTTGGTGCTGGGGGCTCTGCTTCCCTACGTCGCGGTGGTGATCGCCAACGCGGGACGGGAGAACGCGCCGTCCCTGCCGTCGACGTTCGTGACCGCGCCGCTGCCTCCGATGATCACACCGCCGAGTGCTCCGAAGGGCTCCGCGGAACCGTTCCCGGAAGACGCCGTGGGCGATGCGGAGGCGGGTGCACGGGGCGAGCCGCGCGAGCGGACGTGACCTCGGCGGAGGGCCCGAATCCGGAAGTTTCCTCCGCACCAAGCTCAAGAAAAGCTCAGATCAATCATGTTGTTCCAGTGCCGGGCGACGGGTTACCCGTGACATACTTCCTACGCGCTCCGCATCCCCCGTCGGAGCGACAGACCGACGCCGGGCAGCTCCCCCCGTGGCTGCTCGGCGTCGCCTTTGTTCACGGCACTTTGTGAGACGAAACAGTGAGTGAAGAGACCGCCCCGATCTGCTCCGCGAAGGGCTGCCGCCTGGACGCCGTGTGGGTGCTCGCGTGGAACAACCCGAAGATCCACACGCCGGAGCGCCGAAAGACGTGGCTGGCGTGTGAGGAGCACCGGGAGCACCTGTCCCAGTTCCTCGGTGTACGGGGGTTCTTGAAGGACGTCGTCCTGCTGAAGGAGTGGGAAGCGCAGGGCCGGCTTCCCTAGCCGCCGATCGCGGACATCGGGCGGTCCGGCTGGACGAAGGTCGGGTCGTCGAGGCCCGCGCCCGCCTTCTTGCCCCACATCGCGACCTTCCAGATGCGGGCTATCTCCTCGTCCGGGGCTCCCGAGCGCAGGGCCGCGCGCAGGTCGGTCTCCTCGGTGGCGAACAGGCAGGTGCGGATCTGGCCGTCGGCGGTGAGGCGGGTGCGGTCGCAGGCGGAGCAGAACGGGCGGGTGACCGAGGCGATGACGCCCACGACGTGCGGGCCGCCGTCCACCAGCCAGCGTTCGGCGGGGGCCGAGCCGCGTTTTTCGGAGCCTTCCTCGGTCAGGTCGAAGCGGGTGCGCAGGGAGGTGAGGATGTCGCCTGCGGTGATCATGCCGTCGCGCTTCCAGCCGTGCTGGGCGTCCAGGGGCATCTGCTCGATGAAGCGCAGTTCGTAGTCGTGCTCCACCGCCCAGGCCAGCAGGTCGGGGGCCTCGTCGTCGTTCAGGCCCGGCATCAGGACCGAGTTGACCTTCACCGGGGTCAGGCCGGCCTCGCGGGCGGCGTACAGGCCCTCGAGGACGTCGTGGTGGCGGTCCCGGCGGGTGAGGGTCTTGAAGACGTCCGGGCGCAGGGTGTCCAGGGAGACGTTGACCCGGTCCAGGCCCGCGGCCTTCAGGGCGGTCGCGGTGCGCTTGAGGCCGATGCCGTTGGTCGTCAGCGACATCTGGGGGCGGGGCTCCAGGGCCGCGACCCGCTCCACGATGCCCACCAGGCCGGGGCGCAGCAGCGGCTCGCCGCCGGTGAAGCGGACCTCCTGGATGCCCAGTGAGGTGACCGCGATGTCGATCAGGCGGACGATCTCGTCGTCGGTGAGCAGATCGGGCTTGGCCAGCCACTGCAGGCCCTCCTCGGGCATGCAGTACGTACAGCGCAGATTGCACCGGTCGGTCAGCGAGACTCTCAGGTCGGTGGCCTGCCGGCCGTAGGTGTCGATGAGCACGTGGGCCCCCTCCCTCGTCTGCGGAACACTGTCGGAACACTGTCGGAGCACTCGAGGAGCACTCGTTTCCCGTCACCTGCGAGCCTACGTGACCCGACTGACATCGACAGTGCCCGATCCCACGAGGTAAGACGCGGCCGCGTCGTAGAGACCTACGACGCGGCCGGTCACAGAGCGCTGTGCGGCGGACTCAGTGGGCGCCGGTGCCGGTCAGGGACCGGACCTCCAGCTCCGCGTACTTGCCGGCGTCGGGCTCCTCCTTGGACAGGACGGTGCCGAGCCAGCCCATCGCGAAGCCGAACGGGATGGAGATGATGCCCGGGTTCTTCAGCGGGAAGTAGGCGAAGTCGACGTCCGGGAACATCGCCTTCGGGTCGCCGGAGACGACGGGCGAGAACAGCACCAGGCCGACGGCGACGATCAGACCGCCGTAGATCGACCACAGCGCGCCCTGGGTGGTGAACTTCTTCCAGAACAGGCTGTAGAGGATCGTCGGCAGGTTGGCGGACGCGGCGACCGCGAAGGCCAGCGCGACCAGGCCGGCCACGTTGAGGTCACGGGCGAGGGCGCCCAGGCCGATGGCCGCGGCACCGATGAAGACGGTCGCCACGCGGGCCGCGCGGACCTCCTCCTTGCCGGACGCCTCGCCCTTGCGGATGACGTTGGCGTAGATGTCGTGCGCGAACGAGGACGACGAGGCGAGGGTCAGACCGGCGACCACGGCGAGGATCGTCGCGAAGGCCACCGCCGAGATCGTCGCCAGCAGGATCGCGCCCCACGTCGAGTCGACGCCGCCCAGGTGCAGGGCGAGCAGCGGGGCCGCCGTGTTGCCGGACGGGTTGGATTCGATGATCTCCTTCTGGTCGATCAGCGCGGCGGCGCCGAAGCCGAGCGCGATCGTCATCAGGTAGAAGCCGCCGATGATGCCGATGGCCCAGTTCACGGACTTACGGGCGGCCTTGGCGTTGGGCACCGTGTAGAAGCGGATCAGGATGTGCGGCAGACCCGCCGTGCCGAGCACCAGGGCGATGCCCAGGGAGATGAAGTCCAGCTTGGAGGTGCCGGTCGCGCCGTACTGGAGACCGGGCTCCAGGAAGGCGGAGCCCTTGCCGCTCTTCTCGGCGGCCGTGCCGAGCAGGTCGGAGATGTTGAAGTTGAACTTCAGCAGCACCAGGAAGGTGATCAGGATCGTGCCGCTGATGAGGAGGACGGCCTTGACCATCTGGACCCAGGTGGTGCCCTTCATGCCGCCGATCGAGACGTACACGATCATCAGGATGCCGACGAGGGCGACGATGGCGACCTTGCCCGCGTCGGAGGTGATGCCGAGCAGCAGCGAGACGAGGACGCCCGCGCCGGCCATCTGGGCCAGCAGGTAGAAGATCGAGACGACGATCGTGGAGGTGCCGGCCGCGGTACGGACCGGCCGCTGGCGCATGCGGTACGCCAGTACGTCACCCATGGTGTAGCGGCCGGAGTTCCTGAGCGGCTCGGCGACCAGGAGCAGCGCCACCAGCCAGGCGACCAGGAAGCCGATGGAGTACAGGAAGCCGTCGTAGCCGAAGAGGGCGATGGCGCCGGCGATGCCGAGGAACGAGGCGGCCGACATGTAGTCGCCGGAGACCGCGAGACCGTTCTGGAAGGCGCTGAACTGGCGTCCGCCGGCGTAGAAGTCGGCGGCGTCCTTGGTCTGGCGGCCCGCCCACACAGTGATGACCAGGGTCGCGACGACGAACACCGCGAAGAGGCTGATGATCAGTGGTCGGTGCTCGCCGGCCTCTCCGGCCGCGAGGACACTCTGCTGCGCGATGCTCATGCGTCGCCCTCCATACGGGACTTGATCGCCTCGGCCTTGGGGTCGAGCTTCGCGGCGGCGTGCCGGGAGTACCACCAGGCGATGACGAACGTGGTGACGAACTGGGCGATGCCGAGGACGAAGGCGACGTTGATGTTGCCGAACAGCTTGGTGCCCATGAAGTCGCCGGCGAAGTTCGACAGCAGGACGTACAGCAGGTACCAGGCGATGAAGCCGACGGTCAGCGGAAAGGCGAAGGAGCGGTAGGAGTGGCGTAGTTCACCGAACTCCGCACTCTCCTGCACCGCGGTGAACTCATCGGTGCTGGGGAGTTTGTGTTGCTCTTTCGAGGGGGGCGGTGCGTCGGTAGCCACGGAGTCTCCTCGCGTTGCGGGTGCTGTTGCCACGGTGGACGGGGACGGGGACGGGTCTGGGTTCGGGGACGGGTTCGGTACGACGGACATGTGACGGCTCTGTTCCTCGCGGTGACCAGGGGGCTCGATCGTGCTCGTGCTCCCTGTCCAACGTCACGGCGGCACACGAGGAGCGGTTCAACTGCCCGGGCTTCTTTCCGAAGTCACCTCGGGTAGGTCATTGCTGGCCAGCGACTTCGCGGGATAGCTTCGCCATGCACCACCCGTCATGTACCTGCCCGAGCACCACCTGTGTTCGGGCGGTTCTCGTTTCCGGATGATGTGGAGACCCCATGCCTCATCTGCGTTCCAGACGTCGGCTCGCGCTCGCCGTGCCGGTCGTTCTCTCGCTGACCGCCTCGCTCGGCTTCCTGCCGGCGGCCGCCTCGGCGGCCCCGTACGCGGCGCCGGCCACGCAGGCCGCGGACGCGCCCAACCTGTCGTACGTGGTCAACACCAAGGTGGACCGCAAGACGATCGAGTCGGTGAAGAAGGCCGTCGTCGCCAAGGGCGGCACCGTCGTCATCACGTACGCGAAGATCGGCGTGATCGTCGTCCACTCGGCCAACCCCGACTTCGGCGCACAGATACGCGCGGTGCGCGGCGTGCAGTCGGCGGGGGCGACGCGCACCTCGGCGCTCACTCCCGCGAGCACCACGGACGAGGGCGCGGCCCAGATCCTGACGAAGGAACAGGCCGAGAAGATCGAGAGCGCCTCCGCGGCCGACGCGGAGAGCGAGCCCCTCGAGGCCGACCAGTGGGACCTGCGGGCGATCGGCGCGGACAAGGCCGCGCAGATCAACCCGGGCAGCAAGAAGGTGACCGTCGCCGTCATCGACACCGGCGTCGACGACACCCACCCGGACATCGCGCCGAACTTCTCGGCCTCGCAGTCGGCCAACTGCGACGGCGGTGTCGCGGACACCACCGAGGGCGCCTGGCGGCCGTACACCGTGGACGACTACCACGGCACGCACGTGGCCGGTGAGATCGCCGCCGCCCGCAACGGCATCGGTGTGGCCGGTGTCGCGCCCGGCGTGAAGGTCTCGGCCATCAATGTGACCGACCCGAGCAACGGCCTCTTCTACCCGGAGAGCGTCGTCTGCGCGTTCGTGTTCGCCGCCGACCACGGCGTCGAAGTCACGAACAACAGCTACTACGTGGACCCGTGGCTGTACAACTGCCTCGACGACCCCGACCAGCGGGCCATCGTCGACGCGGTCAACCGGGCCTCGCTGTACGCCCAGAAGAAGGGCACGCTCAACCTGGCGTCGGCGGGCAACTCCAACGACGACCTCGACTCGGACGCCCTGGTCGACGACAGCAGCCCCGACGACTCCACGCCGG
Organism: Streptomyces sp. NPDC087859; assembly: GCF_044742595.1. NCBI lineage: Bacteria > Bacillati > Actinomycetota > Actinomycetes > Kitasatosporales > Streptomycetaceae > Streptomyces > Streptomyces sp. NPDC087859. The sequence continues at coordinate 35,098 of NZ_JBIUUU010000006.1, forward strand.
TGACGCGCACCATCGACCCGCACGAGTGCTTCGACGTGCCGACCCAGCTGCCGGGTGTCGTGACGGTCAGCGCCACGGGCGTGCAGAACCTGAAGTCGTACTACTCCTCGTACGGTTACGGCGTCGTCGACATCGCGGCCCCGGGCGGTGACCGGCTCTACCAGATCCCGGACACGCCGTCGAAGAACGGCCGCATCCTGTCGACCATGCCGAACAACTCGTACGGCTTCCTGCAGGGCACCTCGATGGCCTCCCCGCACGCCGCGGGCGTCGCCGCGCTGCTGAAGTCGACGCACCCGAAGGCGTCCCCGGCGCAGTTGCAGGCGCTGCTGAAGGCGCAGGCGAACAACCCCGGCTGCCCGGCCTCCTACGACCAGGACGGCGACGGCACTCAGGACGCGACCTGTGTCGGGGGCAAGCGGGTGAACGGGTTCTACGGCTACGGCATCGTCAACGCGCTGCGCGCGGTCAAGTAGCCCGCAGAGCACCCGCACGGTCCGCTCGTACCGCGAACGAACTGGAGACAGCATGACAGCGCCTGACCCGCGCTTCCGCCGTGCGCTGGCCATTCCGATGGGGATGGCCATGGCGACGGCACTCGCGTTCCTGCCGAACGTCTCGGCATCCGCGGCGGAGGAGTCCCCCGCGGCCGACGCGACCTCGCTCAGCTATGTCGTCAACGTCAGCCCCGGACACGGGCCTTCGAAGCATGTGCGGAAGGCGATCTCCAAGGCCGGCGGCACGATCGTCACGTCGTACGACCGGATAGGCGTGATCGTCGTCCACTCGGCGAACCCCGACTTCGCCAAGGTCGTGCGCACGGTGCGCGGGGTGGAGTCGGCCGGCAACACCCGTAACGCGCCGCTGCCCGCGCAGTCGACGACCGACGTGGGTACGCCGAAGGTGCTCGCCGCCGAGGACCTCGCGGATGTCGACGCCGTCGAGGGACAGGACCCGCTGGAGCCCCTGCAGTGGGACCTGCCCGCCATCAAGGCGGACAAGGCGCACGAGAAGTCGCTCGGCAGCAGCAAGGTGACCGTCGCCGTCATCGACACCGGTGTCGACGACACGCACCCGGACATCGCGCCGAACTTCGACCGTGCCGCATCGGTCAACTGTGTGACGGGCAAGCCGGACACGACCGACGGGGCGTGGCGGCCGACCACGGGTGAAAGCCCGCACGGCACGCATGTGGCCGGTGAGATCGCGGCCGCCAAGAACGGCGTCGGCATGACGGGTGTCGCGCCCGGTGTGAAGGTGTCCGGCATCAAGGTGTCCACGACGGCCGGCTACTTCTACACGGAGGCCGTGGTCTGCGGCTTCGTGTGGGCGGCCGAGCACGGCGTCGATGTGACGAACAACAGCTATTACACCGATCCGTGGTACTTCAACTGCAAGAACGACCCGGACCAGAGGGCGCTCGTCGACGCCGTCTCCCGGGCCTCGCGGTACGCGGAGAAGAAGGGCGCCGTCAATGTCGCGGCGGCCGGCAACGAGAACTACGACCTCGCGGCCGACGAGATCACCGACCCGGTCTCCCCGAACGACGCCACGCCCTCGGACCGGGTCATCGACCCGTCGGAGTGCCTTGACATCCCGACCCAGCTGCCGGGTGTCGTGACGGTCGCGGCGACCGGGGCGAAGGGCATCAAGTCGTCCTTCTCCAACCATGGTCTGGGTGTCATCGACATCGCCGCGCCCGGCGGCGACTCGACCCGCTTCCAGACCCCGGCCCCGCCGGCCACCAGCGGCCTGATCCTGGGCACGCTGCCGGGCGGCGGCTGGGGCTACATGGCCGGTACGTCGATGGCCTCGCCGCATGTCGCGGGCGTGGCCGCGCTCATCAAGTCGACGCACCCGAAGGCCTCCCCGGCCCTGGTGAAGGCCCTGCTGTACGCGGAGGCCGACGCGACGCCGTGCACCGACCCGTACGACATCGACGGCGACGGGAAGGTCGACGCGGTGTGTGAGGGGCCGAAGAACTACAACGGCTTCTACGGGTGGGGTACCGCGGACGCGCTGGACGCGGTGACGAAGTAGCACCTACGCGCGCGTGAGGGGCCGGACGGATCCGCCGTCCGGCCCTTTCGTGTGATGCGGCAGGATCGCCGGCATGGATGGCTACGAAGATCCCGCGACCTGGACACCCGAACCGGTCCGGTCCAGAGGGGTGTTGGCCCTACGCTTCATCGGGACCGTGTTGTTCCTGCCGGCGTTGTACGTGTTCTGGCTGGCGGCTGTCGTCGTTCTCGTCGTCGTCAGCACCTTCACGGAGGCGATCGCCTCGGTCAGCATGGACCGCGCGATCGAGCGCATCCGCCGCCTGCCTTCCTGGTGTGTGAGCTGGCCGGAGCTGCGGCACGAGGGCGACTCGGCGTACTACAGGGCACGTGTCGACAAGGTGGTCGCCGGTTGGACCGCGCGCGCCTCGGCCCCGCGCACTCCGAAGAAGACGCTGCCGCCGGTCGAGTGCGCGATACCGCTGCGTGACTACCGCGCTGTGGGCGGGCAGTACGTCGCCCAGGTCGCCCTCGCCCAGGGGTGGGAGCTGCGGCCCACGGACGTGCGCAAGGAGGTGCGTCTCTGGTGGTCCGCCGCTTCTTAGCTTGATTGAATCAATACTGCATAGTGAAGTCATGACCGGAGTCAAGTCCAAGGGCGTTCTGCAAGCGCGGCTTCCCGTACGGGAGCTGGCCCGTGCCTGCGTCGAGAGGTGTGCGCGGGCCGCCGCCGAGCTGGGGGCGCGGCGGGCCGGGCTCGGCGAGGTGCCCTCCGTGCGGGTGGACGACGGGGCTGTCGCCACGGCGTTCGTCAGCGAACGGCATCTGTTGATCAATGGCCGGGCCCCGGTCAACTTCGCGCCCCTGTCCAGGTTCTGGCGCACGGCCGACGGCTGGGTGCGGACGCACGCCAACTATCCGCACCACCGGGAGCGGTTGCTCGAGGTGATGGGTCCGCCGCACTCCCTCGAGGCGGCCTTCGCCGAGCGTTCCGCCCTGGAGATCGAGGAGGCCGTGTACGCGGCCGGGGGCCTCGCCGTCGCGCTGCGGACACCGCAGGAGTGGGCGGCGCATCCTCAGGCCGTGGCGGTGGCCGAGCGGCCGTTGGCCGAGCGCGGCCGGCTCGACTCCGCACGCGCACGTGCGTTCACACCGCTCGACGGGGCTCCCCTGCTGCCCGCCGCCGGACTGCGGGTCCTGGATCTGACCCGGGTGATCGCGGGCCCGGTCGCCACCCGCACGCTCGCCCTGCTCGGCGCGGACGTACTGCGCCTGGACGCGCCCCGGCTGCCCGAACTCCCCGACCAGCATGCCGACACGGGCTTCGGGAAGCGGTCGGCGACGCTGGACCTGACGGCCGACCGGCGGACCTTCGAGGAACTGCTCGCGGCGGCGGACGTGGTCGTCACCGGATACCGGCCGGGCGCGCTGGACCGGCTCGGGCTGTCGCCGCGGGCGCTGGCGGAGCGACGGCCGGGCATCGTCGTGGCGCAGTTGTCGGCCTGGGGCGCGTACGGGCCCTGGCGTGAGCGGCGCGGGTTCGACAGTCTCGTGCAGGTGGCGACCGGCATCGCGGCGGTGGAGGGGTCGGTGGAGCAACCGGGGGCACTGCCCGCACAGGCCCTCGACCACGGCACGGGGTATCTGCTGGCGGCGGAGGTGCTGCGGGCGCTGACCGAGCAGTCGGACGAGGGCGGCAGCCGGTTCGTACGGCTGGCACTGGCGCGGACGGCGGAGTGGCTGATGAACGGCATCGCGGGCGATTCCCCCGGGGATGCTTCGCACGACGGGCCCGATGCCTGGCTCGCCGAGACCGACAGTGGCCTCGGGCGGCTGCGGTACGCCCTGCCGCCGGTCTCCTTCGCGGGCGGGCCGACGGACTGGGCGCGGCCACCGGGGCCATGGGGGGCGGATCCCGCGCGGTGGGCGTGAGCGGCGGCCGACCGGAAGACGTATCCCTGGGCGGAATGCCGTACCGCCAGTTGTTCTCCCGGACTTGCCCCGTTCTGCGACAGCTGGTGAAGATCACGAGGTGACCTTGACAAGACCCACGGCCGGGGCCTCCGACGCGACCGGGCCCTCGCCACGCTCCGGTACCGGCAGGGCTGTCGCCCTCCTCGTGCTGGTGGCGCTCGGCGCGCTGATCCCGCTGCTGGGCCCGTCCGCCGCGCTGCACGGCACCGGGGAGGCCGCGGCGCCCGGCACAGGCGGCATCGCGCTGCTGCGGGCGGTGCTGTTCGCGGCGCTGTGCGTCCCCGTGGGCGAGCTCTTCGTGAACCGGCTGGCCCGTACCCTGCCCGGCGCTCCCCCGGCCGCGCCGCGCAGCTGGGCCCCGTACGCGGCCGCCGCCGGTTTCGTCGCCGCCCTGGGGCTCGCCTCGGTGGTGGCGACCGGCAACCTCGTGCCGCACAGCCTCGCCGAGATCGACATGGGCGGCCTGTACGCGTCCCGGGACGGCAAGCTCGCGCTCGTCGAGGTCAACGCGTTCCTCGTGGCGGGCCTGTGCGCCCGCTCGGCCCGCCCCGCCGCACAGGTCCTGCCGTCGGTCGCGGTCGTCGTGGCGGAGGCTCTGCGGGCGCATCCCACGACCGAGCAGAGCCCGTTGGTCGGGTCGGGGCTGACCCTGGTGCATCTGACCTGTGCGGCGCTGTGGGTGGGCGGGCTGCTGTACGCGCTGCGGACGCTGCGCCGGTGGGGGCCGACGGACGCGGGTGCGGCTCTGCTGGGCCGCTACGCGCGCGTGGCCGTCGTCCTGCTCGCCGTGATCACCGCCACCGGGGTGTGCAGCACCCTGCGCCGGATGCCGCCGGGCACGGTCCTGCACCAGCTGACGGCGACCGCGTTCGGGCGGGTGCTGCTCGCCAAGGTGCTGCTCGTGGCCGTGGTCGCCGCGCTCGCCCTGTGGGCGCGGTTCCGGCTGCGCCGGGCGCCCGACCCGCTGACCGCCTGCTCCCCCGCTCGGGCGGAGGTCGTCGCGCTGGGCGTGGTGGTCGTGGTGTCGGGGCTGCTGACGGCGCTGCCGGTGCCGATCCGCTGGTGAACCGCCCTGGGGAGGGTCAGTCGGCGACGAGCACCTTGAGGGCCGTCCGCTCGTCCATCGCCTTGTAGCCGGCCGGGACGTCCTCCAGACCGAGGGTCAGGTCGAAGACGGGCGACGGGTCGATGGTGCCGTCCAGGACGTCGGGCAGCAGCTCCGGGATGTACGCGCGGACCGGCGCGACACCGCCGCGCAGCGCGATGTTCCGGTCGAACATGACGCCCAGGTCGATCCCGGTGCCGCTGCCGTGCGGCACGCCCACCCAGCCGACGGTGCCGCCGTCGCGGGTGATGTCGACCGCGGTGCGCATCGACTGCTCGGTGCCGACGGCCTCGACGACGGCATGCGCGCCCTGGCCGCGGGTGAGTTCACGAACGGCCTCGACCGCCGCGTCCCCGCGCTCGGCGATCACGTCGGTGGCGCCGAAACGGCGGGCGATGTCGGTACGGGCCCGGTGACGGCCGAGCGCGATGATCCGTTCGGCGCCCAGCCGCTTGGCGGCGAGCACCGCGCACAGGCCGACGGCCCCGTCGCCGACGACGGCGACCGTGGCACCCGCGCGGGCTCCGGCGCCGAGGGCGGCGTGGTGGCCGGTGCCCATGACGTCGGACAGGCTCAGCAGGGCGGTCAGCAGTCGGTCGTCGGAGGCCGCGTCCTTGGGCAGTTGGACGAGGGTGCCGTCGGCGAAGGGCACGCGCACGGCCTCGCCCTGGCCGCCGTCGTAGCCGACGGAGCCCCAGAAGCCGCCGTGCTCGCAGGAGGTGTTCAGTCCCTCGCGGCAGTAGTCGCAGACGCCGTCGGACCACATGAACGGCGCGACGACGAGGTCGCCGCGGCGAACGGTGCCCACCTCGGAGCCGGTCTCCTCGACCACGCCGAGGAACTCGTGCCCGATGCGCTGCCCCGGCTGCCGCGTGGCCGTGCCGCGGTATGCCCACAGGTCGCTGCCGCAGATGCAGGAGCGCAGGACGCGGACCACCGCGTCGGTGGGCAGCTGCACCACGGGGTCGGGCACGTCCTCCACGCGCATGTCGAAGGGGGCGTGGATGGTGGTGGCGCGCATGGCGAGGATCCTTCTCGTCTGTGGTGGTACGTGCGCTCAGGGGGTGGTCGGGCGCACTTCACCGTACGCCGACTCCCGCGGCCGTCGCTCGCCGAGTACGCCGGTGACCAGCAGTGACTGCGCGGCGATATAGGTGAGCATGATCCACAGGTCCGGCCGGGGCGGCTGGGGCCACTCCGCGACGCCGGTCGCGATGAGACTGTCGGAGAGCACGAAGAGCGCGCCGCCGAGCCCGGCGAGAAGTCCGAGCCGGGTGGCGGCCGTGTACGCCATGGCGGTGAGCAGCAGGCTGTAGCCCGCGACGGGGACGCGCAGGTCGGCGGGCAGGTCGGACCAGAGCAGGGCGACGCCGGTGCCGAGGACGACGGCGTAGGCGGGGGCGAGGAAGGCACCGCGCGCGCGTGGCTCGTCGTACGGCCTGAAGAGCGCGAGGTAGCAGACGTGCCCGGCGGCGAAGCAGCCCATCCCGGCGAGGAAGGCGGGCTCGGCGTCGATGAGGAGCAGGGTGTCGCCGCCCCAGCCGCACAGCAGGGCGGCGATCAGGAGCCGGGGTGCGCCGCGGGACGCCGCGTATGCGGCGAGCAGCGGCATCAGGAGGGGCTTGGCGACGGTGTGCCCGACGTCCCATCCGGCCGCCAGGGAGGCGAGGTCGACGACGGCCGTGAGGGCGAAGGCTGCTGCGAGCGGGCGTCTCACGCGGCCACGGTCTCCTCGGCCGGTTCCGCCACCGTCGCCGGCTTCCACCCCGGCCCCCGGAACACCCGCCCCGCGCGCTCGCGCCAACTGTGCGCCGCCTTGATGTCCTTGACGATCGAGACGTACTCATGAGTGGCGACCTTGATCGGGTTGAACGTGTTGATGTTCTTGGTCAACCCGTAGACAGGCCGTTCGGTCTCGGCGACGAACGACCCGAAGAGCCGGTCCCAGACGATGAGGATGCCGCCGAAGTTGCGGTCCAGATAGCCGCCCTGGGAGGCGTGGTGGACCCGGTGGTGGGAGGGCGTGTTGAACACGAACTCGAACCATCGGGGCATCTTGTCGATGCGCTCCGTGTGGATCCAGAACTGGTAGACGAGGTTCGCCGAGGAGCAGAAGGCGAGGGCCGCGGGGTGCACACCGGCGGCGATCAGGGGCACGTAGAACGGCCACACCGTGAGCGTGGTCCACGGCTGGCGCAGGGCGGTGGTGAGGTTGAACTTCTCGCTGGAGTGATGGACCACGTGGCAGGCCCACAGGATGCGGATGACGTGGTGGCCGCGGTGCGACCAGTAGTAGAAGAAGTCCTGCGCGAGCAGCATCAGCGGGACGGTCCACCACAGCACGGGGACGCGCAGGGGGGTGAGTTCGTGGATCGCCGTGTAGATGGCGACGATCGGGATCTTCCAGAGGAAGTCGAAGGCGAGGCTTCCCAGCCCCATGCCGACGCTGGTCGCGGCATCCTTCGTCTCGTATCCGGCGGCATCCTCGTCGGGATGGATCCGGACGCTGATCACCTCGACCACGGTGAGCAGCACGAAGGCGGGTATCGACCACAGCACGACATCGGGCAGGTTCGGCATGTTGGCACCGTAGAACCGCTGGTCGGCCGCGGCTAGACGTTGTTACTGACAAGTATTACAGCGAGTACGCGCTTACTTGTTGGCGATCTCCACCAAAGCCACCACCGGCGGTTTCAGACTCCGGCCGCCCCCAGCAGCGTCCCCGCCGCATACGTCACCCCCATCGCCAATGCCCCGCCCGCCACGTTCCGCAGCGCCGCGCGGACCGGGTCGGCGGCGCCGAGGCGGGCGCTGCTCCAGCCGGTGAGGACGAGAGCGGCGAGGGAGGACAGGACGGTGACGGCCAGCCGCCAGTCGGTGGGCGGGAGGACGATGGCGAGGAGCGGGAGCAGGGCGCCGACCGTGAAGGACAGGAAGCTCGCCCACGCGGCGTGCCAGGGGTTGGTGAGCTGGTCGGGGTCGATGCCGAGCTCCACACGCGCGTGGGCTCTCAGAGCGTCCCGCTCCGTGAGCTGGACGGCCGCCTCGCGGGCCACGTCCCGGGACAGGCCCCGGTCCTGGAGGAGTTCGGTGAGCTCCTCCAGTTCGGCCTCGGGCTGCTCGCGCAGTTCCCTCTTCTCGACGGCGAGGGCGGCCTTCTCGGAGTCCCGTTGGGTGGAGACGGAGACGTACTCCCCGGCCGCCATCGACATCGACCCCGCGAGGAGTCCCGCGAGGCCCGCCGTCAGCAGGGCCGAGCGGTCGTCCGTGGCGCCGGCGACGCCGACGACGAGGCCCGCGGTGGACACGATGCCGTCGTTGGCTCCGAGGACAGCCGCCCGCAGCCAGTTCAGCCGCTCGGCGAGGGCGCCGCCGTGGGCCTCGTCATGCGTGGGTTCGGTCACAGACGGGAGGATCGCACCCCGGGCGCCCTCCGGTCCGCACCGACGCTCACCAGACCCGTACCGACGCTCCCTTCGCGAACACCGGGCTCGTCGCGTCCGCCGGTGGCTCGGTGAGCGGCTCGGCGATCTCCTCGACCGTCGGGCCCACCTTCGCCGCGATGGGGTCGAGGAGGTCCAGGTCGAAGCCGTACACGCGCGCGGCGTTGCCGCCGACCATCGCGGCGACCTCCGCGCGGGGCACGCGCGCGTACGCGAACCTCAAGGCTTCGCGCGAGTACGGATACGTCCCCTCGTCGTGCGGATAGTCGCTGCCCCACATGATCTTGTCGATGCCGATCCGGTCACGCAGCGGCACCTCGTGCGGGCGCATGAAGCTGGCGCCGACGAAGCAGTGGTCGCGCCAGACCTGGGAGGGCGCGTCGCCCATGCGGGCGGCGAGGCCCGCGCCGAACTTGGACTCCGCCGTGGACGCCCTCGTCGCGGCGGCGACCAGGCGCCCGTGGTAGTAGTCCAGCATCTCCAGCACACCCGGGATCCACCCCGATCCCTGTTCGGTGAGCACGAGCCTCAGCTCCGGGTGACGGCGGAAGGCACCGCCGAACACCAGGTGCCACAGCGCCCGGTGCGAGAACCAGGTCGTCTCGACCATGAAGACCGCGCGCGCCGCCGGTTCCTCGCCGAGCGGCGGGGAGGCCGAGCCCGCGTGGTGGTTGACGGGGACGCCCAGTTCCGCGCAGACGGCCCAGATGGGGTCGTACGCCGACGAGTAGAGCTCCGGGAGACCGCTGCCCGGCGGTGTGCCCGGCAGCAGCAGGCCGCCCTTGAGGCCCGCTTCGACGGACCGGCGGATCTCCTTCACCGCCTCCTCGACGTCGTTGAGCAGGATCTGGAAGACGCCCGCCCGCCGCCCCGGTGCCGCCGCGCAGAAGTCCGCCAGCCAGCGGTTGTGGGCGCGCAGACCGGCCCAGCGGCGCTCGAACTCCCCGGCGTCCGGTGCGGGCGCCATGAGCGAGCCGGACGGGAAGAACGGCGGGATGGTGTTGGGGAACACCACCTCGGCGACGATCCCGTCCTCCTCCAGCTCCGCGAGCCGCCGCTCGGAGTTCCAGTTCTTGTCGGCGGTGTCGGCGAGCAGGTCCTCGTAGGGATTGACGTACGTCGCCGCCCACGCGTCGAACTCGTCGTGGTACCGCCGTTCCAGATAGGTCTTGTAGTCCAGCAGGTCGGCGCCCGCGTGGCAGTCGGCGGAGATGACCGTGTAGCGATCGGTCACGGCGTCACCCCCAGGGCCGGGAAGTCATGGCCCGTCAGCCAGTGCCGGCCGACCTCGCGCGAGCGCGCCCAGGACGCCTCCACGGCCCCCTGGTCGGCGGGCTGGCCGAGCTCGGCGGGGGTGGGGCCGATACGGCGGGCGAGCGGGGCCAGCTTCGCCACGTCGAAGCCGAAGACCTCCGCCGCGGCCAGCCCCAGCATGCGGCGGGTCTCCGCGACCGGGATGTCGTGGAAGGTGCGCCCGAGCCACGCGCGGGTGTCGGGCCAGGTGCCCTCGGGGTGCGGGAAGTCGCTGCCCCAGAGGATGTTGTCGACGCCGATCTCGTAGCGCTGGGCGAGTTCGCGGCGTTTGGTGTTGGTCGCGCAGATGAAGACCTGCCGGTCGAGGTACTCGTGGGGCGGACGCCTCACCTGCTGGAAGGGCGAGAGCTTCTTGCCGCCGTGTGCGCCGAGGTAGAGGCGGTCCATGAACCACAGCAGGTTCGGCAGCCACCAGCAACCCGACTCGGCGACACCGAACCTCAGTCCCGGATGGCGTTCGAAGACGCCCGACCAGAGCATGAACCACAGTGGCCGCGCGGGCCACCAGGTGACCTCGGAGACGAAGATCCCGAGGTGGTCGCCGTACTCGTGGCGCGGCGCGGCGCCGGAGTGGGTCATCACCGGCATCCCGCATTCGGCGGCCGCCGCCCACACCGGGTCGTAACGGTGGTCGTGGTAAGGCTCCTTGTCGACCCACATGGACGGGATCATCAGCGCGCCGAGTCCGGACTCCTTGGCCCGGTACACCTCGGCGACGACCCGCTCGGTCGGAGCCGTGACCGGCAACAGGGCCACCCCGCAGTGCCGTTCGGGGTGCTCGGAGACGAACTCGGCCAGCCAGCGGTTGTGCGCCCGCGCGCCCGCCATGCCGAGCTCCGGGTCGTGATCGCCGGAGAGCCCGAGTCCCACCCCGAAGGGCGCGGCGGTCTGGCTGTCGACCGCGTCGGCGTCCGGGAAGACGACCTCGGCGGCCACCCCGTCGCCGTCGAGCTCCTTCAGCCGCTGCGCGGTCTCCCAGCCCCCGCGCAGGCCCTCCTCGTTGTCCTGGAACCACTTGTTCGCGAACGCCTCGTTGCGGATACCGAGCCGGGTCATCTCCTCGCGGCGCCGGTCGCGCCCGGCGAGGAAGTCGTCGAACTCCCGGTGGAAGCGGGAGTCCAGATAGGGCCGGTACTCCTCGGTGGGCAGTCCGGCGTGGCAGTCGGAGGAGATGATCAGGTACGGGTCGTCCTGGTCAGTCATCGCAGCCCCTCAGTCCAGGATGAAGCTCTCTAGGTACGACGGGTCGGCGCGGTCGAGCATCGACTGCGCCCGCGCCCTGATCTGGGCGTCACTGTGCTCGCTCGGCGGCAGCATCCAGAAGCGGTCCGCGCGGATGCCGTCGACCACGGCCTCGGCCACCTCCTCCACCGGCGTGAACTCCACCTCCCGGCCCGCCTCCTTCATCGCGGCCTCCCACTGGTCGAGGCTGCGGTACGGCGTCCGGCGCGGCCGTTCCTTGGCGTACCGGTCGGGCCGGTTGCGGTGCGACTCCCACAGGCCCGTGCGGAGCATGTGCGGGCCGGGGAAGAGGACGGAGGCGCCCACGCGTGCGTGCTCCGCCTTGAGGTGGGCGTACAGGGACTCGGTCATCGTCACGACGGCCGCCTTGGTGACGGCGTACACGGAGGCGGTGGGCAGCGGGGCGATACCGCCGTCACCGGAGGACGTGTTGACCACATGACCGGGCTGACCCGACGTGATCATGTGGGGCACGAACGCCTGGATGCCGTGGAAGACACCCCACACGTTGACGGCGAACGCCCACTTCCAGTCGTTCGGCTCGTGCTCCCACATCCGGCCCTCGGCGCCCGAGCCGACCCCGGCGTTGTTGCACAGCACATGGACGGCCCCGTACGTCTCGTAGGCGAAGTCCGCCAGCTCCAGGACCTGTTCACGCTCACCGACGTCCACCACCCGCGCGCGCACGTCCGCACCGTCCGCGCGAAGGCCCGTCACAGCCTTCTCCAGGGCGCCCTCCTCGACGTCCGCGAGAACGACCTTGAGCCCTTCTGCGGCGAACCGCCGGACCATCGCGAGGCCGATGCCGCTCGCCGCGCCGGTCACCACGGCGACCTGACCTTCCCGGAGGTCCATCACGCACTCCCCTCGGGAGGCGCGTCGAGGACCTGCGCCGGATCGTCGTAGCGCTGATGGATGTACGGCAGCAACGCCCGCGCGTCGACCCGCTCGACCACCTTGCCCCGCTGGTCGCTGGTCTTCTCGCCGATGGTGATCTCGACGAGGCGGCACACCGGGAGGTCGGCGACCGGGTCGTACATCGACTCGCGCAGGACGACGTCGCCGGTGATCCGCTCCAGCTTGCGGACCTTCTCGTTGCGCACACAGCGCACGAGCACCGGGTCGGAGTCGAAGCCCGAGCCGTCCACGGCGGGCAGGAACTTGAAGTAGAAGTCGGTCTTGCGGACCGGTTCCGGCAGCGGCAGCTCGCCGGCGACCGCGCCGCGCACCTCGGCGAAGGCGATGCCGTGGCGGGCGAGGAACGCCCGGACGATCAGGCCGTCGCGCTCGACGACCACCTCGCCGAGCTTCTTGGGTTCACCGAAGACCTCGCGGCCGCCGACGAGGGCCCGTTCGTGGGTCATCGGCATGACGAGGGGATACCAGCCCTCGACGCCGTCATGGGCCGCGGCGACCGCGAACGAGCCCGCGCCGAGCGGATATCCGGGCAGGTCGACCTTGCTGATGTTCACCCGGGCCAGCGGCCGGTCCGTGGGTTTCAGAGGGGGTGGCAGGACCGCCGCGAGCGCGTCCGGGTCGGTCTCCCAGACCGCCACCACACCGGTGGACCAGATGTCGGGGAGCCTGGAGCTCGCGGTGCGCGCGGCGGCGATCTCCGCCTCGGTCCGTGCGCCGTACCGTACGCGTGCCATGTCGTACCGCCCTTCTTCTGATGGGCCGTCACCTGTAACACAGTTACAGCACTCGTCCCGCAGGGTAAATAGGCATGCACGAGCCGGACTTGGGGGCAGCATGGCGAGAGCGTCGCTCACCCGGGACGAGGTCCTGGACACCGCCGCGAACCTGGTGAGGCAGCACGGCCCCGAGGCGCTGACGATGCGCAAGCTCGCCGCCGAACTGGGCACCGCCGTGACCTCGATCTACTGGCATGTCGGCAACCGGGAGTCCTTGCTGGACGCGCTCGTGCAGCGGACCGTGGCCGACCTGGGCGAGTTCCGGCCGGTCGGGCGCACCCCGGCCGAGCGGGTCGTCTCGCTGGCCCGCATCCTGCGCCGGCGGCTGCGCGCCCATCCGCATCTGATCGCGATGGCACACGAACGCGGCCTGACCGAACGGATGTTCCTGCCCGCGCGGGAGGCGCTGGCGCGGGAGGTGCACGCGGCCGGGCTGCGCGGCGCCCGGGCGGCGGAGGCGGTGCGGGCGGTGCAGTTCCAGGTCGTGGGCTTCGTCCTCGTCGAACGCAACCGGGAGCGCGCGCCCGTGCAGCGGCCCGCGCAGGAGACGACCGCCTACGACGACCCGGGGCTCGCCCGTGCCTTCGCGCGGCCGGTTAACGAGGAGCGGCTGTTCGTCACGTCCGTGCGGGCGTTGACGCGATCACTGCTCGAAAACAAATGAGTGGCGCCGTACGGATGTGCTCTCCTACATTCGTGATCGCGGGGGCGGCTCCGCAAGCGTGCTTCCTTCTCCCTTTCCGACGCTGACAGCGCGCTCACTCCCCGCCCCTCGCCCTCTTCCTCTCTTCCTTCCCGCCGGGGGCCTCCGCTTGTCCGTACTGTCGTCCGTGCTGCTCCGCCGCCTTCGTACCGTCTACGTCGACCAGGCCGGGCCACGCCCGGGCGACCCGTCGACGACGCAAGGGCTCGTCGCGCTCGAAGCCGAGCTGCTGGACCGGGGATTCGCACCGACGGCGGAGCTGCACGCGGCGCTCGCCTGGCTGGGACCCGCCGGGCTCGGGGACGCCGGCAGGCAGCTGGTCCGGCACATCGACGCCGAACTGGGCGCGGACCGCACCCATATGCCGATGTTCCGCAGCTTCCCGGCCTCGGTGCCGGACGACACGTTCCAGCTGTACGTCGACCGGATCTTCACCCTGCTGCTGCAGTGGCCGGCCCAGCCGTGTGTGCTGTGCGGCACGGTCGGCAGCGTGCACCCGGTGTCGCCGTGCGCGCATCTGGTGTGCCGGGAGTGCTGGGACGGCGCGGACTACGCGGGCTGCCCGGTCTGTCATCGCCGCATCGACCGGACCGACCCCTTCCTGAAGCCGCAGCATCCGCGCCACGAGCGCGAACTCGCCGTCGGCCCGCTGAAGTCGCTCGCCCTCGGAGTGGACGCGAAGGCGGACGCGGTCCGGGCCCTGCTGAAACTGCTGGCCCGTCGTACCCCGCTGCCGCCGCAGGACCGGGACGACGTGAAGATCCTGCTGGCGCACGCACCGGCCGACCTCGGCTGGTTCCCGGCGGACATCCCGGTGCGTCAGACCAAGGCGCTGGTCCTCGGCACGCTGCTGCTCGACCGGGACACGCGCGTGACGGCGACCGGGCTCCTCGCCACGCATCTGACGACCGCGACGGACGTGCTGCGGCTGCTGTGCGTGTGGTCGGGCGGCGAGTCCGATCTGCTCGACCCTCCCCGTATGCGCTCCCTGCCGCGCGCGCTGCGCCGACAACTGCTCGGCACACTCGACGGCCTGGCGATGCCGTCGCTGGTCGAGGACGTGCTGCGGCACCCGGGCGCCTGGAAGCGCGCCGCCGAGATCCTGCACCCCTACGAACAGCACGCCCGCCATCCCCGGGCCGCCCTCGCGTTCGCCGTCCTGCGTGCCACGGACACGTCCGAGGGCGCGCTCGGCGAGGCACTGCTGCGGACCGCCGCCGAACACCCGGACGCGGTGCGGGTCGACGGCGTCCGCGTCAAGCCGGCCACCTGGGCGGCGGGCGTCGAACAGGCGCTGCACGAGAAGGACATGGCGGCCGCCCTGGAGCTGCTCGCCCAGCGGCCGGGCGAACTGCTCCGCAGGCTCGACCATCTGCTGCGGCTGCGCGAACTCGACGTACTGCCGGAGGGGTTCGGGGACGTCCTGCGCCGTGTGCTGCCCAAGGCGGGGCCGGGTCCGCTGCTGGCGGCGCTCAGCCGGATGCGGATCCGTCATCTGCCGGGCGGGCGGCGGGTGTTCTTCCCGCGCGGTCAGGTCACCCACTCCTTCACGATCGACGACACGCGCGTGCCGCTGTCTTCGGAGGTGACGGGCGAGGTGTGCGCGCTGCTGGAGGCCGAGGCGCTGCGCCGCCTGGCCGACGGGCCTCGGCTCGACCTGGCCGTGCTGGACTCGGCGCTCACCGGTCTCGCGGTGCCGGCCGCCGAGAGCGCCGCCGCGAAGGCGCTCGTGACGGTGCCGCGCGGCAGCACCCAGCCGCTGCCCGAGGGGGAGGTCCTGCGGCTCTTCCTGCACTGGATGGAGCCCGCCGGCACCCGGGTGGACCTGGACCTGTCGGTGGCGCTGTACGACGAGGACTGGAAGTTCGCGGGTCTGTGCGACTACACCAACCTCGTGTACGAGGGCCGTTCGGCGGTCCACTCCGGTGATCTGGTCTCGGGGCCCGCGCCGGACGGGGCGACCGAGTACGTCGACCTGGACCTCGGCGCGCTCGCCGACCGCGGGGTGCGGTTCGCGCTGCCCGTCGTCTTCAGCTTCAACGACGTCCCGTTCGAGGCGCTCCTGGACGCCTTCGCCGGCTTCATGGCGCTGCCGTCCGCCGCTTCGGAGGACCGTGACGCGTCCTACGACCCGCGCACGGTCCGTCAGCGGTACGACCTGGTGGGCGACTCGCGCATCCACGTCCCGATGCTGGTCGACCTGGACCGCCGCACGTTCCTGTGGACCGATCTGCATCTGCCGGCCGCCGAGGGCTTCCACAGCCTGTATGCGCACGGGGCCGACCTGGGGCGGGTCGCCGAGGACCTGCATCAGTACTTCTCCTGCGGCCGTACGACCCTGTGGGACCTGGCCGTGTGGCGGGCGACCGCGCGGGGCGACGAGGTCGCGGTGGTACGGCGCGCGCCGCATCCGCGCGCGGTGGACGAGCTCTGGCACTACCGGCGGCACGTCGGGGAACCGGCCACGGAGTTCGCGGCACGCGTGCGTGCCCTGGAGCCGCCGGAGAGCCGGCAGCCGTCCGAGGACGCCGACGCCCTCGCGGGTGAAGCGGCCGCGAAGAAGCAGGTGTTCCTCGCGCTGGTCCACGGCGCAGTGGCCCCCGAGGGTGCGGCCGGGTCGGTGTACCGGCTGCTGCCGGGGCCCGTCGACGGCTGCGGTCTGGAGGCGCTGACGGCGGGGGACCTGGTGGCGGCGCTGGGGTGAGGGGGCGGGCCCGGCGAACAACTGCCGCGCTTCGGTACGGGATTGGTGGCCCTACGCGCGCGTGCGTACGGTTCCTCACGCCTTTGTACGAACTCACGGCACCGCCCGCCGCCGCACACGGGCCCCTCTCGGCCGGGTGCGCGCGGCGCTGTCAGTGAGGGCCCGTATCCTCAGGGACCATGCTCGAAGACCAGTCGACCGCAGCGTCCTCCCCCACAACGTGGCCGGCCGCGTATCCGCAGGGGTACGCGGTCGTCGACGTGGAGACCACCGGCCTCGCCCGGGACGACCGGATAATCTCCGCGGCCGTCTACCGGCTGGACGCGCGCGGCGAGGTCGAGGACCACTGGTACACGCTGGTCAACCCGGAGCGCGACCCCGGCCCGGTGTGGATCCACGGTCTGACGAGCGATGTGCTGGAGGGCGCGCCCCTCTTCCAGGACATCGCCGAGGAGTTCTCGACCCGGCTGGACGGCCGGGTGCTCGTCGCGCACAACGCGGTCTTCGACTGGCAGATGATCGCGCGGGAGTACGCGCGCGCGGAGCGCGAGGCGCCGGTGCGCCAGCGGCTGTGCACCATCGCGCTGTCCAAGGAGCTCGCCCTGCCGCTGCCCAACCACAAGCTGGAGTCGCTGGCCGCCCACTTCGGTGTCGTACAGCAGCGCGCGCACCACGCGCTCGACGACGCGCGCGTGCTCGCGGAGGCGTTCCGGCCGAGCCTCAGGGCCGCGGCCGAGGGCGGTGTACGGCTGCCGCTGCACGAGTGCCGGCCGCTGACGGAGTGGACGGACCGGGCCGTGCCCCGGCAGCAGCAGTCGAGCTACGGCAGCTACCGGCCGACGAGTTGGCGCCCCGCCCGCAAAAGGCCCGCATGCCCCTATCCCAACCCGGGACGTTACGAAGAGGGCAAACCGCTCAAGCAGGGCATGCGTATCGCCTTCTCCGGCGACACCTCCACCGAGCGCGACCTCCTGGAGGACCGCGCGATCGAGGCCGGGCTGCACGTCGCCACCAGCATCTCCCGGCTGACCAGCCTCCTCGTCACCAACGACCCGGACTCGGGCACGTCCAAGGTGGTCAAGGCCCGGCAGTTCGGCACGCCGGTCGTCGACGAGGCGGCCTTCGGGCAGCTCCTCGGCAATGTGGCACCGGCGTCGCGGGGATGACCGTACGGACGGGTGATTGCGCCGCGACTCGCCCGCCGCCGCCTCGCCCGCGCCGGACCGACGGCCCACCCTGTGGCCCATGGCGACTTGCGAAGTATGCGGAAACAACTACGGCATGACCTTCGAGGTGCACGCACAGGGAGCGGTGCACGTGTTCGACTGCTTCTCCTGTGCGATCCACCGCATGGCCCCGATCTGCGAGCACTGCCGTGTGCAGATCATCGGCCAGGGCGTCGAGGTCGAGGGCCACTGGTTCTGCGGCGCCCACTGCGCCCGCGCGGAGGGAAAGGTGGGCATCGTCGACCGCGTCTGACCACACCCCTGTGCGAACACCCCATGACCCGAGTTGTACGGTCATGGGGTGTACCGCTTCCTGTTGTCCCGGCAGTGGGTGATCCTCACGCTGGTCGCCCTCGTCCTCATCCCCACGATGATCCGGCTGGGCATCTGGCAGATGCATCGCTACGACGAGCGCAGCGCCCGCAACCAGCTGGTCTCCGACGCGCTGTCCGCCGACCCGGTGCCGGTGGAGCGGATGACGGCCGCCGGGCACACGGTCACCAGCAAGGAGCGGTACCGGTCGGTGACCGCGACGGGTCGCTTCGACTCCGATGACGAGCTCGTCGTCCGCCGCCGTACCAACTCCGACGACGAGGTCGGCTACCACGTCCTGACCCCGTTCGTCCTGAACGACGGCAAGGTGCTGCTGGTCAACCGCGGCTGGGTCCCCACCGGCGCCACCCAGACCGCCTTCCCGAAGGTCCCGGCGCCCCCCGCGGGCGAGGTCACCGTCACCGGGCGGCTGATGCCCGACGAGACGACCGAGGCGAGCGGCATCAAGAACCTCAAGGGTCTGCCGGACCGCCAGATCATGCTGATCAACAGCGAGCAGGAGGCCCAGCGCCTCGGCAAGCAGGTCCTCGGCGGCTACATCGCCCTGACCACGCCCGAACCCAAGGGCGACACCCCGGAGCCGCTCGGCAGGCCGGGCAAGGAGAACGCCCCGCTGAACTACGCCTACGCCTACCAGTGGTGGCTGTTCGCCGCGGGCGTCCCGATCGGCTGGATCGTCCTGGTCCGGCGCGAGCTGCGGGACCGCCGGGAGGCGGCGGAGAAGGAAACGGCGGCGGAGGCGGAGCCGGCGGCGGTCTGAGACGGGCGACGCCCGTCCCTCCTCCTCACACCCCCTGCCGGTCGCGCCAGTAGAGAAACGTGCGCTCCGGCGCCGGCAGCAGCTCCCAGGGATGCGTCGTCATATGGCGGCCGATGCGCCGGAAGACGGGTGCGGCCTCGTCCGGGCGGTGGGTGCGGACCAGGGCGAAGGCGAGGAGGTTGAGGTCGGCGACGGCCTCGGCATGCGGCGTGGCGGCGGTGCGGAACCAGCGGTCCAGAGCCGTCTCGATCTCCTCGGCGGCCCGGACCTCGTTCCAGTGGGCGTCGGCCCCGAGCCCCGTCCGTCCCCGCAGGTGCCGGTGCGCGACCAGTTCGACGCGGGCCGCCACGGGAAGCAGGGCCAGGGGTGATCCGTGCGGTGCGCGGGCGGCCGCGTGCCGGGCGAAGTCCGTCATGGCGGTGACCGTGCCGGGGCCGCGCGGGGACAGATGGCGCAGCAGCCGGTGGTAGGCACCCCGGTGCCAGGGGGCTCGGTTGACGGCCTCGGTCCACACGGGCACGGCGTCCCGGACGGGGACGGCGAGCGCGTACATCACGTCCAGCAGGGCCAGCCACGGGGTCGGGTCCTCGGGGCAGGCGTCGGCGGCACGCAGGCACGCCTGCTCCGCCTCCCGGGCGGCGGCCCGCCCCTCGGCAGCGGCCCGCGCGGACCGTACGCAGGCCCGCAGTACCAGGGCGTCCCCGTCATCGGGCCGCTCGGCGGTCCAGCGCTCGCAGACCGCGGGCGGCAGCTCCCCCGCCAGTACGGACATCCGGTGCCACCGGCGGTCCCAGTCGCGGCCCGTGTCGCGCAGCAGTTCGGCGGCCGGCTGCCACAGGGGGCGGGTGCGGCCGGCGCCCAGGCCGTGCAGCTGAGGGCTGGGGCGCAGCTCCGTCAGGGTCGTGTGCAGCGCGTCGTCGTCGAGGGCGGGGCGGACCAGCAGGGCGGGGCGGCGTCTGAACATCTCGGTCCCGGAGGTGAGTCGTCGGGGACCGCGGGGCGGTGCGTCCGCCCCGCGGTCCGCTGGCGGTGGAGGTCAGCAGCAGCGGCCCTGCGGGTGGGCCTCCTGGTGCCGGGTGCGCAGCACCTGGTAGTCGCGCCGGGTCGGTACGGGCGCGAGCGGATGGTGGCGGAGGTGGCGTTCGCAGTAGCGGTCGTACTCCGTCTCCCCGGTGAGCTCCCTCAGGTACCAGCGGACGGCCCGCGCCCAGCGCCGGACGCTCATGACCGCGCCCCGGCCAGCGGCGCCTCACCGGCCTGCTCGGGTATCTCGATGCGGGACTCGACGTACGGCGACTCGGTCGTCGGCAGGGTGCCCGGGGTGCGGACGGCCCGTACGCACACCACCGCCGCGTTGACGATCACGACCGCGACGAGCAGCAGGAACAGGGCGATCAGTACGCCGTCGACGGTGGAGTTGGTGACCACGGTCCGCATGTCGTCGAGGGACTTGGCGGGCGGCAGCACCTGGCCGGCGTCGATGCCGTCGGCGTACTTGGCGCGCTGGGCGAAGAAGCCGACGCGCGGGTCGTCGGAGAAGATCTTCTGCCAGCCGGCGGTGAAGGTGATCGCGACCACCCAGGCCAGCGGGACGCCGGTGACCCAGGCCCAGCGCAGCCGCCCGGACTTCACCAGGACCGTGGTGCACACCGTCAGCGCCACGGCGGCCAGCAACTGGTTCGCGATGCCGAAGAGCGGGAAGAGCTGGTTGATCCCGCCGAGCGGGTCGGTGGCGCCGCTGTAGAGGAAGTAACCCCAGGCCATCACCACCAGTCCGCTGCACAGCCAGATGCCCGGCTTCCAGTTGACCCGGCCGACCGGCTTCCAGACGTTGCCGAGCATGTCCTGGAGCATGAAGCGCCCGACCCGGGTGCCCGCGTCGACGGTCGTCAGGATGAACAACGCCTCGAACATGATCGCGAAGTGGTACCAGAAGGCCTTCATGGCCGTTCCGCCGAAGACCCCGGAGAAGATCTCCGACATGCCGACCGCGAGGGTCGGGGCGCCGCCGGAGCGGGCGATCAGCGTCTGCTCCTCGACCGCCTTCGCGGCCTGCGTGAGCTGGTCGGGCGTGATGGTGAAGCCCAGGCCCGCGACCGCGTGGGACGCCGACTCGGCCGTCGTGCCGAGCAGTCCCGCCGGGGCGTTCATCGCGTAGTACAGACCCGGCTCCAGGGTCGCCGCGGCGATCAGCGCCATGATCGCGACGAACGACTCCATCAGCATGGCGCCGTAGCCGATCATCCGGATCTGCGACTCCTTCTGGATCAGCTTCGGGGTCGTCCCGGAGGAGACCAGGGCGTGGAAGCCGGACAGGGCGCCGCAGGCGATGGTGATGAAGAGGAAGGGGAACAGCGAACCGGCGAAGACCGGGCCCGCGCCCGAGGAGGCGAAGTCGGTCACCGCGTCCGCGCGCAGCACCGGGGCGGCGACGACGACCCCCACCGCGAGCAGCGCGATCGTGCCGATCTTCATGAAGGTGGAGAGGTAGTCGCGGGGCGCGAGCAGCATCCAGACCGGGAGGACGGAGGCGACGAAGCCGTAGCCGACGAGGCAGAAGACGAGGGTCGTCGGGCTCAGGGTGAAGGCCGAGGCCAGCGAGGACTCCTGGACCCAGCTGCCGCCGACGATCGCGAGCAGCAGCAGGACGACACCGATGAGGCTGGTCTCGACGACCCGGCCCGGGCGGATGCGGTGCAGCCAGAAGCCCATGAACAGGGCGATCGGGATGGTCATCGCGACGGAGAAGGTGCCCCACGGGGAGTGGGCGAGGGCGTTGACCACGACCAGGGCGAGCACGCCCAACAGGATGATCATGATGGCGAAGACCGCGATCAGCGCCGCCGCGCCGCCCGCCCGGCCGATCTCGTCGCGGGCCATCTGCCCGAGCGACTTGCCGTCCCGGCGCATGGACAGGAACAGCACGACCATGTCCTGCACCGCGCCCGCGAAGATCACTCCGGCGACGATCCACAGCGTGCCGGGCAGATAGCCCATCTGGGCCGCGAGGACCGGGCCCACCAGCGGTCCGGCGCCCGCGATCGCCGCGAAGTGGTGGCCGAGGAGCACCCGGCGGTCGGTGGGGTGGAAGTCGACGCCGTCCTCCAGGCGCTCGGCCGGGGTGGCCCGGCGGTCGTCCGGTTTCAGGACGCGCCGCACGATGAAGCGGGAGTAGAAGCGGTAGGCGATCGCGTACGAGCCGAGCGCGGCGACGACCAGCCAGACCGCGGAGATCTTCTCCCCGCGGGCCAGCGCGAGGACGCCCCAGGCGACCGCGCCGAGCAGCGCGACGCCGGCCCACAAGAGGATCGACCGAGGTGACATACGTGACTTTTCAGGCGCCTCGAGGGCAGGCTGAAGGGCGGTTTCGGGCATGGCGGCTCCTCACCGGAAACGGTGGAACGAGACAGGAAGAGAGAAGGAGAGAGAAGGAAGAGAAAGACTCAGCGGCGATGTCGGTCCGTCAGCGCGTACGCCGCGAGCAGACAGAGACCGCACCCCGGCACCCAGGCGAGCTGGTACCAGTAGAAGAACGGCGTCCCCGCGAGCCGCGGCTCGGCACCGGCGTACAGCGGAACCCACAGCAGTCCCGCGGCGGGTGCGAGAAGCAGTACGGCGATCGCGACGCGCCGTAGCCGGTGATGACCGGTCCGTGCCATGACCTGCGCTCCTCTCCCCTTCGCTGTGGGTCTGTGCAAGAGTTGCCCACCCGTCGCAGACGGTTGACAGCGAATGTCCAGAAGATTTCCCGCCGGTTCCCTGTCATCCGAACCGGCCGCACGCGCAACTCTTGCGCGAGGGTCAAGCCACACCTGCGGGCACACCAAGGACGGTGACCATGGCCGACAGCGCCATGACCGCGACGTTCCTCGCCGTGATCGGCGGAGCGTCGCTGCTCGCCGTGACCGCGCGCCGGCTGCACCCCAGCGACCGGCTGCCGTCCCTGGAGGGCTGGGCGCTCGCCGACCGCGGCCTCGGCCCGGTGTGGACCTGGCTGCTGCTGGGCGGCACGATCTTCACCGCGTACACCTTCACGGCCGTACCGGGACTGGCGTACGGCAACGGCGCGGCCGCCTTCTTCGCGGTGCCCTACACGGTGATCGTCTGCCCGATCGCCTTCGTGCTGCTCAGCCGCCTCGGGGAGGTGGCCCGGCGGCACGGCTACATCACCGCCGCCGACTTCGTGCGCGGCCGCTACGGTTCGGCGCCGCTGGCCCTGGTGGTCGCGCTGACCGGGATCCTCGCGACCATGCCGTATCTGGCGCTCCAGCTGCTCGGGATACGGGCGGTGCTGACCGCGGGCGGCGTCTACCCGCGGGGCGCGGCCGGTGATCTGGTGATGGTGGCGCTGTTCGCGGGCCTCGCGGTCGCCACCTACCGGCACGGGCTGCGGGCGCCCACCGTGATCTCCGCGCTCAAGGCGGTCGCCGTCTTCGTCTCGCTCACCGCCGTCACCTGGCTGGTCCTGGAACGGCTCGGCGGACCGGGCGCCGTCTTCGACGGAGCCGCCGAACGCCTCGGCGGCCCGGCGCTGCTCCTCTCCCCCGAGCAGCAGCCCTCCTACGCCACCCTCGCCCTCGGCTCCGCCCTCGCCCTGCTGATGTACCCGCACGTCCTGACCGCCGCCTTCGCCGCCGACAGCCCGCGCACCCTGCGCAAGGTCGCCGTGGCCCTGCCCGCCTGGACCGGGCTGCTCGCCCTCTTCGGGTTCCTCGGCATCGCGGCGCTCGCGGCGGGCGTGCGGGCACCGGAGGGCGGCGCCGAGACCGCCGTACCGATGCTGGTCGACCGGCTGATGCCGGGACCGCTCGCCGGACTGGTCTTCGGGGCGATCACCGTGGGGGCGCTGGTTCCGGCCGCGGTGATGTCGATCGCGGCGGCCACCAGCTTCGTGCGCAACGTCTACGTCGAGTACGTGCACCCCACCGCCACGCCCAAGCGCCAGGTGCGCATCGCCAAGGCGGTGTCGCTGACGGCGAAGGTCGGCGCGGTCGCGTTCGTGTTCGGGCTGCGCGACCAGGACGCCGTCAATCTCCAACTCCTCGGCGGGGTCTGGATCCTGCAGATCTTCCCGGCCGTCGCCGTGGGCCTGTTCACCGGCCGGCTGCATCCACGGGCGCTGCTCGCCGGATGGGGCGCGGGAATGCTGTCCGGCACCTACCTGGTCGTCCGCGAGGGGTTCTCGTCGGTCGGCACCGGCCCCTTCCAGATCTACGCCGGCCTCACCGCCCTGCTGCTGAACCTGACCGTCGCCGTGATCGGCACCGCGGTTCTCGAACGACTCGGTGTCCCGCGCGGCGCCGACCTGACCGATCTGCCGTCGCGCCTGTCCCTCGGCCGGCGCCCGGAGACGGGAGCGAACAACCCGTGAGACAGCACCTGAGACACACCACCTCCGTACCGGTACCGCTCACCCCCGCGGCAACCGATCCGGCCGAGCTGGAACGCGAGGCCGGCGTGGCCCGGCTCTTCGAGCAGCACTACGCCTCGATGCTGCGGCTCGCCGTGCTGCTCGGCGCCGACGACCCGGAGAACGTGGTCGCCGAGGCCTACTACCAGATCTACCGCAAGTGGCGGCGGCTCAGGGACACCGAGGCGGCGGAGGCCTATCTGCGCTCCACCGTCTGCAATCTGACCCGGATGCGGATACGGCATCTCCAGGTCGCCCGCAGACATGTGGAGAACCCCCCTGCCCCACTGGACGAACTCGTCGCCTCCGCCGAGAGCACCGCGCTCCTCCACGACGACCAGCGCGTCCTCATCGACGCCCTCCAGCAACTGCCGCCCCGGCAGCGCGAGGCGCTGGTGCTGCGGCACTGGCTCGGTCTGAAGGAGAGCGAGATCGCCTCCGCGATGGGGATCTCCTGCGGCTCCGTCAAGACGCACACGGCACGCGGCCTCGCCGCCCTGACCCAGGCGATGGAGGCCCGGCGATGAAGGACACGACTCCGGACCGCACCGAGCGGGAACTCCAGGAGGCGCTGGCCGCGTTGGCGGGCGGTGTGCACGCGGCCCCCGACGCCTATCGCACGGCACGCGGCGAGTGGCTGCGCCGCGAACGCCGCCGCCGACTCGTCCTGACCGTACTCATCGCGGTCGTCTTCGCGCTGGCGACACTCATCGGTCTATGGGTGCTGAACCAGGCGCCCACGGACCCGGGGGTCATCTTCTCCGGTACCCAGGGATCACTCCCACGGCCCTCCCCCTGATTGTCGCCGGGGTTCACCGGGAACCCGCACTCCCGTGCCCCGTATCGAGGATTACGCCCTGATCGGCGACGAACAGACAGCGGCCCTGGTCGGCAAGGACGGCAGCGTCGACTGGCTGTGCCTGCCACGCTTCGACTCCGCCGCCTGCTTCGCCAGACTGCTCGGCGACGAGGAGAACGGCCATTGGCGCATCGCACCCAAGGGCGCCGACGGTGAGTGCACCCGCCGCGCCTACCGCCCCGGCACCCTCGTCCTGGACACCGACTGGGAGACGGACGAGGGGGCGGTACGCGTCACCGACCTGATGCCGCAACGCCACCAAGCTCCCGACCTCGTACGCATCGTGGAAGGTCTCAGCGGCCGGGTCACCGTGCGCAGCACGCTCAGGCTGCGCTTCGACTACGGCTCGGTCGTGCCGTGGGTGCGCAGGTCCGACGGGCACCGGGTGGCCGTGGCGGGGCCCGACTCGACGTGGCTGCGCAGCGAGCCCCCGGTCCGCACCTGGGGCGAGCACTTCGGAACGTACTCCGAGTTCACCGTCGAGGAGGGCGAGAAGGTCGCGTTCGTGCTCACCTGGCACCCCTCGCACGAGCCGCGCCCCGCGCTGGTCGACCCGTACGAGGCGCTGGAGTCCAGCGTCGCCGACTGGCAGGCGTGGGCGGCGTGCTGCCGCTACGACGGTCCGCACCGGGACGCCGTGGTCCGTTCCCTGATCACCCTGAAGGCGCTCACCTACCGGCCGACCGGCGGCATCGTGGCCGCGGCCACCACCTCACTGCCCGAGGAGCTGGGCGGGGTACGCAACTGGGACTACCGCTACTGCTGGCTGCGCGACTCCACGCTCACCCTGGGCGCCCTGGCGTCGTGCGGCTACCTGGAGGAGGCCGAGGCCTGGCGGGACTGGCTGCTGCGCGCGGTCGCCGGCAATCCCGCGGACCTCCAGATCATGTACGGCCTCGCGGGCGAGCGGCGGCTGCCCGAGTACGAGCTGCCCTGGCTGTCCGGTTTCGCCGACTCCAAGCCGGTCCGGATCGGCAACGAGGCCGTGAAACAGCTCCAACTGGACGTGTACGGCGAGGTCATGGACTCGCTGTCGCTGGCCCGTCGGGCGGGGCTGCCCGCCAAACCGCACATATGGTCCCTGCAGAGCGTCCTGCTGGACTTCCTCCGGTCCTCCTGGCGCCAGTCGGACGAGGGGCTGTGGGAGGTGCGCGGCGGTCGGCGCGACTTCGTCCACTCGAAGGTCATGGTGTGGGTCGCCGCCGACCGCGCGGTGCGCGCCCTGGAGGCCTACCCGGAGCTGAGCGGCGACGTGGACGGCTGGCGCGCGCTGCGCGACGAGGTGCACGACGAGGTGTGCGAGAAGGGCTACGACGCCGAGCGGAACACGTTCACCCAGTACTACGGCTCGCGCGAACTCGACGCGTCCCTGCTGCTGATTCCGCGCGTCGGCTTCCTGCCGCCCGACGACCCCCGGGTCGTCGGCACCGTCGACGCGATCCGCGCGGAGCTGAACCACGGCGGTTTCGTACGGCGTTACAGCGTCGAGGGGATGCCCGTGGACGGGCTGCCGGGCGGCGAGGGCGCGTTCCTGGCGTGTTCGTTCTGGCTCGCCGACGCGCTCCACATGACGGGCCGCACGAAGGAGGCACGGGACCTCTTCGAACGGCTGCTGGCGCTGACCAACGACGTGGGGCTGCTGGCCGAGGAGTACGACCCGGTGGGCGGCGTGCAGCTCGGCAACTTCCCGCAGGCGTTCAGCCACATCGGTCTGGTGAACACCGCCCTCGCCCTGTTCGGGGGCGAGGAGGCAGGATAGGAGCCATGGATCTTGGACTGAAGGACCGCGTGTACGTCGTCACCGGGGCCACGCGTGGCCTCGGCAACGCGTCGGCGCGTGAACTGGTCGCCGACGGGGCGAAGGTCGTTCTCACCGGGCGCGACGAGAAGCGGGCCGCCGACGCGGCAGCCGAGCTGGGACCCGGCGCGGTGGGGGTGGCCGTCGACAACGCCGATCCGGAGGCACCCGCACGGCTGATCGCGGCCGCCCGGGAGAACTTCGGCGGCTTCGACGGCATCCTCATCAGCGTCGGCGGTCCGGCGCCCGGCTTCCTCGCGGACAACACGGACGAGCAGTGGGCCGCGGCCTTCGAGTCGGTGTTCCTGGGCGCGGTGCGGCTCGCCCGTGCGGCGGCGGCCGAGCTGGAGGCGGGCGGTGTCATCGGGTTCGTGCTGTCGGGCTCGGTGCACGAGCCGATTCCGGGGCTGACCATCTCGAACGGGCTGCGGCCGGGGCTCGCCGGGTTCGCGAAGTCCCTCGCGGACGAGTTGGGGCCGCGCGGAATCCGGGTCGTGGGGCTGCTGCCGTCCCGTATCGACACGGACCGCGTGCGCGAGCTGGACGGGTTGTCCGCCGACCCGGAGGCCACGCGTGCGGCCAACGAGTCGAGGATCCCGTTGCGGCGGTACGGGACGCCGGAGGAGTTCGGGCGTACGGCGGCGTTCCTGCTGTCGCCGGCCGCCTCCTATCTGACCGGGATCATGGTGCCTGTCGACGGTGGGATGCGGCACGGGTTCTAGCCGTCAACTGACCCTCTCCGCACGGTGCTTGACCGCCTTCATGCGGACCTCCGCCGGCAGTGACGCCAGGCCCGCCGAATTGCGGGCGTGGGTCAGGGCCTCCGTCGTCAGATGGCTCAGCGCCGTCCCGGGGTCCACGTGCGGTTCCAGCAGGAGCCGTACGCGGGTCTTCGGGGCGTCGCGCCTGCCGGTCAGCCGGACGTGGGCGTGGGACACGCCCTCCAGCCCGGTCGCCTCGTCGGCCAGTACGCCTTCCAGGGCCCGGCCCCGCAGCAGCGCGCCCTCGCCGTCGCCGGTGTCCACCAGGACCTCGGTCAGCCGGTGCCGGCGCAGGTTCGCGGTCAGCCACCACAGGGCGAGCAGGACGAGGACGGCCAGCACGGCGAGGACGGTCGGCCACCACCAGCCGTGCTGCTCCCAGCGGGTGCGTTCGGTGTCGTCGAGCAGGACGTCGTGAGGGCCGTCGTGGATCCACCAGGACGGCGGGTTCAGCCCCAGCCCCACGGCCAGCACCGAACCGCCGGCCACCAGCAGGACGAGTCCGACCGCACCCAGCACGACACGGTTGACGATCCGCAGCATCGGACTCACCCCTTCTTTCCCGGCCGCCGCACCCGCACCGACAGCGCGGGCGGCCTGGCCAGGCCGAGCCCGCTGATCGCCTCGGCCAGCGTGGCGTCCAGGTCGGCGCGTACGTCGTCCAGTTCACGGAAGTGCGCGACCGCGCCGACGTCGGCCTTGGAACGGGTCAGGCGTACGCGCACCGACTGGACGCCGGCGACCTCCACGGCCCGGTCGCGCAGGACCAGGGCGGCGGCCTCGCGGTGGAGTCCGGCGCGTACGTCGGTCCCGGCGCGCCGCATCGGCAGGACGCCGCGCAGACCGGGGGTGGCGGCCAGGACGATCAGCCAGACGCCGAGGGCCGCGGCGACGCCGGCGCCGACGAGGACCCAGGTGTCGTCGAGGGGGCGTTCGGCGAGTTGCGCGGCCAGCTCTCGGCGCCAGCGCATGGCGGGCTGCTCGGCGCGGACCGCTGTGATGTCGTAGAGGAAGAACCCGGCGATCACCACGAGCAGCAGCGCGACGATGCCCGCGGGGACGCGCCGTGCCGACCAGAAACGGCCCTCCGGCGCGCCCTCGCTCTCCGGTACGGGTGGGGGTTCGTACTCCCCGATGTCGGTGTCGGTCGCCTTTTCCAGCACCGGCAGTCGTTGTGTGGTGCCTTCCGTGCCCTGTGAGCCCTGGGGCTCGCTCATCGCGTCCTCCCCTGTGCCGGACCGTGCGTCGGGGTCAGGTGCAGTCGTTCCACATGGACGACGACCTCCGACACCTCCATTCCCACCAACGCGACTACCCGCTCCCCCACATGACGACGCACCCGCGCGCAACGGGCCCCGATGTCGCCGGGGTAGCCGAGTTCGAGGTGGACACGGACGCGGGCGGTCTCGTGGTGGACGACCACGGTGGCGTGCGGGCGTGCGGCCCCCTCGGGGAGGCCTCCGATCGCCTCGCCCGCCGCCTGGGAGGCGATCTTCGCCACGACCCGGTCGGCGATCCGGGTCGCACCGCGCTCGCCGGGCGGGACGACGGTCGGCGGTCTGCGGAGCTCACCGGAGTCGGTCGTCACCAAGGTCACCGCCGGTCACGGCGGCTGTCACGGGTACGGAAGAAGTCACCGACCTCCAGGTCCCCCTCAAGGAACCGCCCGACGACGAAACCGATGGCGCCCAGCGCCGCCACCAGGAGGAAGGCACCGAAGCCGCCGAAGTACCCGGCGAAGCCCAGCGCCATGCCGGCGATCAAGCCGACCACGGCCATGCTCATCCTGCGCTCCCCTCAGCTCTCGGCGGACTCACTGGAGCCGGGACTCCGGCTCTTCGTCCTCTTCCTCGGGCAGCTTCACATCGCTCACCGCGATGTTGACCTCGACGACCTCGAGGCCGGTCATCCGCTCCACCGCCGCGATCACGTTCTCCCGTACGGCGTGGGCCACGTCGTTGATCGACACGCCGTAGTCGACGACGATCTCCAGGTCGAGCGCGGTCTGCACCTCGCCGACCTCGACCTTCACGCCCCGGGTCACGGACTTCGCACCGCCCGGCACCCGGTCCCGTACGGCCCCGAAGGTGCGGCTCAGCCCACTGCCCATCGCGTGCACGCCGACCACGTCCCGGGCGGCCAGTCCGGCGATCTTCTCCACGACCCCGTCGGCGATGGTGGTGCGCCCGCGCGTCGCCGGATCCCCGCCGCCGCGCTTGGTGGGCTTACGCGGCTGCACGCCGGTCTCCACCTCGGGAGTCTGCGTCATGTCAGTCATCGCGGTACATCCCTTCGATCGTCTCCTTCGACCACCGTAAGCGGGGTTGCGTCGTCGCGCGCCTGTGATGCGGCAGGCTGGGGGAATGACAGCGGACCGGTGGACGCAGACAGTGCGGCATCAGCTGGGGCTCGGCAGGCTGCTGCCGCTGGGCGGCGCGCACGAGGGCGCGTGGATCTCGGAGGAGGCGGCCGAGGCGGTGCTACGGCGTGCGGTAAGGGATCTGCGGGGCGTACGACTGGACCGGGCGCGGATCTCCCTCGCCGACCCGGAGGACGTGCACGACCCCGTCGTACCGCCTCCGCCCAGTGCGCTGCCGCCGGGCCCGCTGCGGGTGACGGCGGAGTTCGCCGCGACGGCGGACGAGCCGCTGCCGGCCACGGCGACCCTCCTGCGCACCGCCCTGGCGACGGCGGCGGAACGGCTCGGTCTGACGGTGACCGAGGTCGACCTGCGGGTGACGTCCCTGCTGGACGAGGAACCGGAGGCCGGCCCCGTACGGCGGCCGGAACCGCCGTCGGCCGAGCCGGCCGGCGATCCCGTGGCCGCCGCGGCGCTGTCGGTGCCCGGTGTCACCGGGCTGACCGCCGCGCTGGGCCGTGCGGTGCACGTCGAGGAGCAGCAGGGCGAGGCGGCCCTGCCGCGGCGCCACGTCCGGGTGGAGGTGGCGGTGGACGCGGAGCACCGGGCGGTGGAGGTCGCCCGGGCGGTCCGCCGAGAAGTGGGGAAGGCGCTCCCCGATCACCCGACGGTGGCGGTGCTGGTCACCGCCGTCGGGTGAGGGCTCACTCGCCCACGCCCGCCAGGTCCCGCAGACGGCGCGTCTGAGCGGCACGCTCGGCGGCGCGCTGCTCGTCGTAGGTGCGGTCCTGCGCACCGCGCAGCAGGGCCTTCGTCTCGATGACGGCGTCCCTGGGGGCGGCCAGAAGTGCCGCGGCCAGGTCCTGGACCGCGCCGTCGAGCTGGTCGAGCGGTACGGCGATGTTGGCGAGGCCGGTGTTCACCGCTTCCTCGGCCAGCACGAAGCGCCCGGTGGCGCAGATCTCCAGCGCCCGGGCGTAGCCGACCAGCGAGACGAGCGGATGCGTTCCCGTGAGGTCCGGGACCAGGCCCAGGCTGGTCTCGCGCATGGCGAACTGCACGTCGTCGGCGACGACGCGAAAGTCGCAGGCGAGCGCGAGCTGGAAGCCCGCCCCGATGGCATGCCCCTGGACGGCGGCGATGGACACGACGTCACTACGCCGCCACCAGGTGAAGCCCTCCTGGAACTCCGCGATGGCAGCGTCGAGTTCGGCGTCACCACTGCGGGCGAGGTCGATGAACGACGGCTCGCCCTCGATCCCCTCCGGCGTGAACATCTGCCGGTCGAGCCCCGCGGAGAAGGACTTGCCCTCTCCACGCAGCACGACGACACGAACGGAGCCGGGCACGAGCCGACCGGCCTCGGCGAGCGTGCGCCACAGAGCGGGGCTCTGCGCGTTGCGCTTGGCGGGGTTGGTCAGCGTCACCGTGGCGAGCGCGTTGTCGACGGTGAGCCGTACGCCGTCCTTGTCGAGCAGGGGAACGAGTTCCTGGCCCATGGGGCGCCTCCGATGAGTGCGGTCATCCTCCGTGCCACATGGCACGGCTAAGTGACTGCACAGTAACCACCCGGACGATCGGAAGACCGACCGGGTGGCCACCATCGAAAGCCGAGGGGCCGCCCGGAATCAGGACGACGCGGCCTTCTTGCCCCGGGTCGCGCCGCCACGCCCACGGAGCGTGACGCCCGACTCGCTGAGCATCCGGTGGACGAAGCCATACGAGCGGCCGGTTTCCTCGGCCAGCGCTCGGATGCTCGCACCGGAGTCGTACTTCTTCTTCAGGTCTGCCGCGAGCTTGTCGCGCGCGGCGCCGGTTACCCGGCTGCCCTTCTTCAGAGTCTCGGCCACCCGTGCCTCCTCATGGGAAGTGCGCTCTGGTCCCCTCATGATCACCCCTCCCGGGCTTCATGGCCACCCATTCGGCAAGGTCCGTAAGACAAGGTTGTGACGACAGGAGCGCATCCCCACATACGGAATCCGTGATTCCGCACCGCGCCGTTCGTACCGCCGAACGGGTTCTTTTGTGAAGTGCCTGGTCAGAGACGCGGCGCGGCCGAGCCCTTGGCGATAAAGGGCTCGGCCGCGAAGTGGATGTAGGACACACCTCGGTACGAGGAGATCTCACACAGATGATGGATCACCGGTAGGCCGAATGATCCATACCTAGTTGATCAACCGTTCGATCAAGCGAGGGCGACGAGGTCCGCGTAGTCGGAACCCCACAGATCCTCGACCCCGTCCGGCAGCAGAATGATCCGCTCCGGCTGGAGCGCCTCGACGGCGCCCTCGTCATGGGTGACCAGGACGACAGCGCCCTTGTAGGTGCGCAGCGCGCCGAGGATCTCCTCGCGGCTGGCCGGGTCGAGGTTGTTGGTGGGCTCGTCCAGAAGCAGCACGTTCGCCGAGGAGACGACCAGGGTGGCGAGGGCCAGACGGGTCTTCTCACCGCCGGAGAGGACCCCGGCGGGCTTGTCGACGTCGTCACCGGAGAACAGGAAGGAGCCCAGCACCTTGCGGACCTCGACCAGGTCCAGGTCGGGGGCGGAGGAGCGCATGTTCTCCAGGACCGAGCGCTCCGGGTCGAGGGTCTCGTGCTCCTGGGCGTAGTAGCCGATCTTGAGCCCGTGGCCGGGGACGACCGCGCCGGTGTCCGGCTGCTCGGCACCGGCGAGGAGCCGGAGCAGGGTCGTCTTTCCGGCGCCGTTGAGCCCGAGGATGACGACCCTGGATCCCTTGTCGATGGCCAGGTCGACATCGGTGAAGATCTCGAGGGAGCCGTAGGACTTCGACAGGCCCTCGGCCGTCAGCGGGGTCTTGCCGCAGGGCGCGGGGTCGGGGAAGCGGAGCTTGGCGACCTTGTCGGAGACCCGCACCGCGTCGAGCCCGGCGAGCAGCCGGTCGGCGCGCTTGGCCATGTTCTGCGCGGCGACCGTCTTGGTGGCCTTGGCGCGCATCTTGTCGGCCTGGGAGTGCAGTGCGGCGGCCTTCTTCTCGGCGTTCTGCCGCTCGCGCTTGCGACGCTTCTCGTCCGCCTCGCGCTGCTGCTGGTAGAGCTTCCAGCCCATGTTGTAGACGTCGATCTGGGCGCGGTTGGCGTCCAGGTAGAAGACCTTGTTGACGACCGTCTCGACCAGGTCGACGTCGTGGGAGATCACGATGAAGCCGCCGCGGTACGTCTTGAGGTAGTCGCGCAGCCAGACGATCGAGTCGGCGTCGAGGTGGTTCGTGGGCTCGTCGAGGAGCAGGGTGTCCGCGTCCGAGAACAGGATCCGCGCCAGCTCGATACGGCGGCGCTGACCGCCGGAGAGCGTGTGCAGCGGCTGGCCGAGGACTCGGTCGGGCAGGTTGAGCGCGGCGGCGATGGTGGCGGCCTCGGCCTCGGCGGAGTACCCGCCCTTGGTGAGGAACTCGGTCTCCTGGCGCTCGTACTGCCGCAGGGCCTTCTCACGGGTGGCGCCGCTGCCGTTGGCGATCCGCTGCTCGTTCTCGCGCATCTTGCGGATCAGTACGTCGAGACCGCGCGCGGAGAGGATCCGGTCGCGGGCGAGGACGTCGAGGTCGCCGGTGCGGGGGTCCTGCGGCAGGTAGCCGACCTCGCCGGAGCGGGTGATGGTGCCGCCGGCCGGCTGGCCCTCGCCGGCGAGGCACTTGGTGAGAGTGGTCTTCCCCGCGCCGTTGCGGCCGACCAGACCGATGCGGTCGCCCTTGGCGACACGGAAGGTGGCGGACTCGATGAGTACTCGGGCGCCGGCGCGCAGCTCGATACCGGAGGCGGAGATCACGGACAGACTCCAGGGCAGGTTGTTTGGCGGTTGGGCGGCTGAGGACGTTCCCGCCGTCTAATGCGCGAGGAGAATGGCCATGGGCCAAGTCTAACGGGGCCGTGCAACCACTTTTTCTGAGTTCGGGTGTTCGATGGCGCACGGCGCGGTATCCCTCGTTCGGGTGAGCGCCCGCGGCCGTGCCCCTGACACCGGGCGACGATGACCCCATGCAGTTCGACGACGACGCCAGGCTGGACACCTCCGAGGTCCAGGACGTGCGCGGCAGCCGCGTCCCCGGTGGCAGGGCAACCGTGGGCGGCGGCATCGCCGGACTGATCGTGCTGCTGCTGGGGCTGTTCCTCGGAGTCGGTCCCGACCAGCTCGGGCTCAGCGACGAAGGAGGCGACCGCCCCGTCGCCACGGCTTCCGGCCTCGCCCAGGTCCAGCAGTCCTGCCGCACCGGCCAGGACGCCAACACCAGGGACGACTGCCGCATGGTGGCCGTGGTCAACAGCGTCCAGGACCACTGGGACCAGGAGTTCCAGCGGCGCAGCGGGACGTACACCCGCTCCCCCACCGTCTTCTTCAGCGAGCGGGTCGGCACCGCGTGCGGCGCGGCCACCTCGGCGGTCGGGCCGTTCTACTGCCCAGGCGACCGCAAGGTCTATCTGGACCTGGGCTTCTTCGACGAGCTGCGCTCCACGTTCGGCGCGAGCGGCGGCGCCTTCGCCCAGGCCTATGTCGTCGCGCACGAGTACGGGCATCACGTGCAGGACCTGATGGGCACGCTGAGCCGGTCGCGGGACGGGCGCACCGGCGAGAACAGCAACGCGGTGAAGGTGGAACTGCAGGCCGACTGCTACGCGGGCGTGTGGGCGCACCACGCGACCACGACGAAGGACGAGTCGACCGGGCGGCCGCTGATCACCAGCCTCACCGAGGCGGACATCGCCGACGGTCTGGACGCGGCGGCGGCCGTGGGGGACGACCGGATCCAGGAGCGGTTCCAGGGACGGGTGACGCCGGAGTCGTGGACGCACGGGTCGGCGGCGCAGCGGCAGCAGTGGTTCCACCAGGGGTTCGAGACCGGCGACATGGCCCGGTGCAACACCTTCCGCTGAGCCGGCCCGGCGATGTTCCGGCTGGTCGGGCGGTGTTGTCAGTGGTCGCTGCGAGACTGGTGGCAGGTTCGGATTCGCGGCATTTGATCACAAGGGAGTGATCGGCATGGCAGGCACGAGCGGTGGACGGCCCAGCATCTTTCCCACGCTGCTGTACGCGGACGCCAAGGCCGCGGTCAGGCAGCTCACGGAGGCTTTCGGCTTCTCCGAGCTGGCGGTCTTCGAGGGCGAGGACGGCAAGGTGGCGCACGCCGAGCTGGCGCAGGGCAACGGCGTGATCATGCTCGGTTCAAAGGGCACCGGCAGCAAGTTCGACACCGCCATGAAGGACGCCGGCACCACCGGGGTGTACGTCGTCGTGGACGATGTCGACGCACACCACCGGCGTGCGGTGGAGCAGGGCGCGGAGATCCTGATGCCCCCGACCGACCAGGACTACGGATCGCGCGACTACATGGCCCGGGACCTCGAGGGCAACGTGTGGAGCTTCGGGACGTACGCCCCCGAGATCACGGCCTGACCCGCTGTCAGCTGCCCCCCGTGTGCACCTGGAAGGCCGCCCGGCGGACCGCCTTGGCCAGCGCGGGGTCGGGGTGGGCGGCGGCGAGCGCGACCAGGACCTGCACCGTGCGGGGGTGACCGACGGCACGCACCTCGTCGAGCAGCATGGGGACGGTCGGCTGCACCGCGGACTCCAGATGCCGCACCAGCAGCGGGGCCTCCCCGTGGTCGGCGACGGCGGCGGCGGTGTCGACCCACAGCCACGTGGCCTCCTCCCGGGTGAGCACCTCGTGGGCGTCCTCCGGGTCGGCGCCGTCGTGCACGGCGAGCCACAGCAGGGCGTACGGCCGCAGGGTCGGCTCGTCGGCCACCGCGCGCACATCGGGCTCGGCGGGGGCGCCGACGACCCGCAGCGCCTCGAAGGCGAGACCGCGCAGCAGGGCGTCCTCGCCGCGGGCGGCGCCGAGGAGCTCGGTGACGGCGCTGCCGACCGGGCGGGCGGCGAGCCAGGCCCGGTACTCGTCGCGGGCCGCCTGGGGGCGGAGCTGGGCACAGCCGCGGAGCATCTCCTCGGCGACGGCCTCGATGTTGCCGGCGGGGCTCTGCGCGGCGACGCAGATCTGTTCCAGCTTGACCCAGACCGCCCAGCTGCCGAGCGGGGTCAGCGTGGCCTGCCCGTCGCCGTAGGTGAGGGCGCCGACGGAGGCGAGGGCGTGCAGGGCCCAGTCGAGGAGGGGGCCGAGCGGGGTGTCCCGGGGCTGTGCCTGGTCCGGGTCGGGCTGCGGGCCGTAGGGGATCTCGCAGCGTTCGGTGCGCAGTTCGGTGACCCGCTGCTCCAGGAGGTCCAGCAGCTGTTCCACGGGCACGGGCCCGGCGGAGAGCTGGAGGAAGGAGAGCACCTGCGGCATGGCGGAGACGACCTCGGCGACCGTGGCGGCCTCGTGCTCCGCGGGTTCCGGGTGGGCGAGCGACCAGGCGTCGAAGAGGGCGACCCAGCCGCGCAGGACGGCGCTGTCGTCGCGGTCCCAGGCACGCAGGCGCCAGCCGGGGCGGGCGCTGTCGCCGTGCACCTCGACCAGGCCGGCGAGCCGGGCGGTGTCCCACTCGGCACGCACCTGAGCCGTGCTCAGGCCCAGAGAGGCCGCGGCCTGTTCGGCGCTGGCGTCGGACAGGGTGGCCTTGGCGTCGTGCTGCCCGGCGTCCCGGTCGGGGCCCAGGGCGGCGTCGGCCCAGTGGGCGACGCGGGCGGCGCCGGCCAGGAGGGAGCGCGCCATTCTGGCCAGCTCGGCCTGGGCCGGGGTGCCCTCCGGGGGGCGGGGTGCGGGGCGGCGCGAGGGCCGCTGGGTCATCGCTCGGGGGGCGGCGGCCAGGGGTCGCGGTCGGACGAGTCGAAGCCTGGAGTCGCGCGGGATACGGGACGTCACGGGTGCAGTCTTCCGGTTGACGGTCCGAAAACCCAAACGGAATGTAACGGCGGGCTACGGGGATGGCCAACGCAGGGGTCCCGGCGGGCGGCCGGGGGCCGGGAACCGGCCAGTGGTACGCCCTTAAACGGAACCGGTGGATGAGTCCGCCGGGTGCCGTCGGCGGTCGTTACATCAGCGGGGTCAGAAAGCGGCGGAGCGCCTCTTCGTACCCCTCGGGGTCGGCGTTCCACATGGCTCCGTGCGGAGCGTGCGGCACGGTGTGGAGGGCGATCAGGTCGGGGCGGGCGGCGGCGAGACGGCGCGAGAGGTCCCAGGGGGCGATCGTGTCGTCGGGGCCGTGGACGATCAGGGTGGGCACCTTGAGGAGGTCCGGGTCGGCGCCCTCGGCGGCGGCGTCGGTGTGCAGTCCGGTGCGGCCCTGGGCGGCGCGGACGGCGAGCGGCAGCAGGGCGCCGGGGGTGCGGCGGGCGGTGGCGAGGGCGCGCAGGGTGGTCTGCCAGCTGAGGACCGGGGAGTCCAGGATCAGTCCGGAGACGCGGTCGCGGACCCCGGAGTGGGCGGCGGCGCGCAGCGCCATGGTGGCGCCGGTGGACCAGCCGTGCAGGACGACCTTCCTGGCGCCGTGGCGGACGGCGTAGCGGATCGCCGCGTCCAGGTCGCGCCACTCGGTCTCGCCGAGGTGGTTGAGGCCGTCCGGGGGGCGGGGCGCGCCGAGGTCGCCGCGGTAGGCGAGGGCGAGCACCGGGAAGCGGCGGCTCGTGAGGAACTCCATCCCGTTCAGGGAGAGTTCACGGGTGGTGCCGAGGCCGTGCACGGAGATGACCCACGTGCTCCGGACGCCGGGGACGAACCAGGCGGGCAGGGTGCCGAGTTCGCCCGGGATCTCGACGTCCTCGTGGTCGAGGCCCAGGGCGGATCCGGGGTCGCCGATGTGGGTGTTGGGGGTGAACCACACCGTGTCGCCGGGTCGCAGGGTGCCGTGTGTGACGCGTTCCAGGCGGCGTACGACGGTGTCGGCGGAGTGGGACGCGGTGCCGAGGACGGGACCGACGACCGCGTGGGTGGTGTCGCCGGAGAGGCCGTAGATGCCGGGGCGCAGGGCGGCCAGGTCCCGGGTGAGCGCGACCTGGCCGGCGGCCGTGGCGTGCACGGTGAGCCGGGGTTCGTTGGGCAGCGGACGACCGGGGGGCGCCTTCAGCGCGGCGTCGCTGGCGAGTCGTCCCGCGGCGACGCTCGCGGCGCCGGCGGCCAGGGCCATGGTGACGGCTGCTGCCGTCGCTTTGACAGTGCGCACCCGTCCAGTGTCCTGGCGGACCCGGTCACGGGCCAGTGGGAGGACGATTCGGAGTGATGCGGGACAGTTCGCCGCCGCCGGGACCGCTCATCGCGGGGACGGCCGGGCGCTCACGGACCCGTGTCACGCGCGCTGCCCGTACCCCCGTAGCCGCTCCCCCGCCTCGGCCACCTGTTCCGGCGACAGCAGGGTCGGGGTCAGGCCCGGCACGGAGGACGCCGTCAGCCACAGGCGGCACATCCACTCCAGCTGGGCGGTGCGGTCGTAGGCCTGGTCCAGGGTGGTGCCGTAGGTGATCGTGCCGTGGTTGCGCAGGAGGCAGCCGGTGCGGTCGGCGAGGGCGTGGAGCATGTTCTCGGCCAACTCCTCGGTGCCGTACGCCGCATACGGGGCAACCCGGACGGCGCCGCCGAGGGCGCCGGACATGTAGTGGATCGCCGGGAGCTCCGGGACGAGCGTCGAGACGGCCGTCGCGTGGACGGCGTGGGTGTGGACGACGGCGCCGGCGTCGGTGGTGCGGTAGATCGCGAGGTGCATGGGGAGTTCGCTGGTCGGGACGAGCGTGCCCAGGACCTGGCGGCCGTCGAGGTCGACGCCGGTCACGTCGTCCGGGGTCAGCCGGTCGTACGGCACGCCCGAGGGTGTGACCAGCACGGTGTCGCCGACGCGTACGGAGACGTTGCCGGAGGTGCCGACGACGAGTCCGTCGGAGACGGTGCGACGGGCGGTCGCGACCAGTTCCTCCCAGGCGGGCACCTCCTCGGCGCGCACACTTCGCTTCCACGGCTCCGGCACATCCCGTGCGCCCTCTCCGGCACCCCGTCCGTCCCGCTGGTCGCGTCGCTGCTCAGCCATGTCGCGATCCTGTCAGGTGGGGCCGCCGAACACGGCCGGGCGGGGGCACTTTAGGGCGGAGGCCAGGCGTCCGGAAGGTAGCAAATGCGGATAACTCCCCCTCTGTGAGGGCTTGGCCGTAGAGCGCCGGGCATGCGCGGATCTTCCAGTAATCTCTGCCTGTTTTGTCGTGCACGTCGCCATTCCGGGGGGAAATATGGCCCGTGATCGCACACCTTCCCGTCACCGCGGCCGCGGCCGCGTCCTTGCCGCGTCCGTTGCCGCGCTCACCCTTGCGGGGACCGCGCTGGCCGAGTTTCCGGCGTCGGCGGCCGGTAAACCCAAGGGGCACGACGTCTCCTCGCACCAGAAGAACGTCGACTGGCAGAAGGCGAGGTCCAAGGGGGCGAGGTTCGTCTACGTCAAGGCGACCGAGTCCCACACCTACCGCAACCCGTACTTCGACCAGCAGTACAACGGCGCGCGCGACGCGGGCCTGATCCGCGGGGCCTACCACTTCGCCCTGCCGGACAAGTCGTCGGGCAAGGCACAGGCGGCGCACTTCGTGCGCAACGGCGGCGGCTGGAGCGCGGACGGCTGGACGCTGCCGCCGGCGCTCGACATCGAGTACAACCCGTACGACGGCAAGCACAAGTGCTACGGCCTGAAGAAGGCCAGGATGGTCAGCTGGATCAAGTCCTTCAGCAACGAGGTGAAGCGGCTGACCGGGCGCCGCCCGGTGATCTACACGACCGCCCACTGGTGGAACACGTGCACCGGCGGCAGCGGCGC
Source organism: Streptomyces sp. NPDC087859 (assembly GCF_044742595.1). Taxonomy (NCBI): domain Bacteria; kingdom Bacillati; phylum Actinomycetota; class Actinomycetes; order Kitasatosporales; family Streptomycetaceae; genus Streptomyces; species Streptomyces sp. NPDC087859. The sequence goes on from NZ_JBIUUU010000006.1 coordinate 74,518, forward strand.
CTTCGCCTCGAACCACGCGCTGTGGGTGGCCCGCTACAACGCGGCGGACGCCGGGGCGCTGCCGACCGGATGGGGGTACTGGACCATCTGGCAGTACGACAACGGCGGCAGCCTGCCGGGTGATCAGAATCTCTTCAACGGGTCCCTGGCACAGCTGAAGGAGTTCGCCCGGGGCTCGTAATCGTGCGGTGGTCGGGCCGCGCTGGAGGATCGGAGGGGAATCCCTCGGTTCCAGACACCGTGCGGCCCGCCTCAGTTCATCTTCCGTTCACCCTGGTTACTTACGTTCGACCAGCCAATGACGCTCGAACGATTGCCTGGGTAAATGGAAAACTTCTCGCTGATCCTCGCGATTGTGGTAGTAACCGCACTTGCGTTCGATTTCACGAACGGTTTTCACGACACCGCCAACGCGATGGCCACCACCATCTCGACCGGTGCGCTCAAGCCCAAGGTCGCGGTGGCCATGTCCGCCGTGCTGAACCTTGTGGGCGCCTTCCTTTCCGTGGAGGTCGCCAACACGATCTCCAAGGGTCTCGTCGACGAGAGCGGCATACGTCCCGAGGTCATCTTCGCCGCCTTGGTCGGCGCGATCCTCTGGAACCTGCTGACCTGGCTGGTCGGACTCCCCTCCAGCTCCTCGCACGCCCTCATGGGCGGTCTGATCGGCGCCACCATCGCCTCCGCGGGCATGGGCGCGGTCCACGGTGACGTCCTGGTCACCAAGGTCCTGATCCCGGCAATCGCGGCGCCCATCGTCGCGGGCCTCGCCGCGATGCTCGCGACCCGCCTCTCCTACTCCATCGGCAAGAAGGCCGACGGCAAGGCCGCCGCGAAGGGCTTCCGCGCCGGCCAGATCGCCTCGGCGGGCCTGGTCTCGCTGGCCCACGGCACGAACGACGCGCAGAAGACGATGGGCATCATCACCCTGGCCCTGGTCGCCGGCGGCGCCGTCGCTCCCGACTCCGACCCGCCCACCTGGGTCATCCTCTCCGCGGGTCTCGCCATCGCGCTCGGCACCTACCTCGGCGGCTGGCGCATCATCCGCACGATGGGCAAGGGCCTGACCGACCTCCAGCCGCAGCAGGGCTTCGCGGCCCAGACCAGCGCGGCCACGGTCATCCTGGCCTCCTCGCACCTCGGCTTCTCCCTCTCCACCACGCACTCGGTCTCCGGTTCGGTGATGGGCGCGGGCCTCGGCCGCAAGGGCGGCGTCGTCCGCTGGTCCACGGCGACGCGGATGTTCGTGGCGTGGGGCCTGACGCTCCCGGCCGCGGCGCTGGTCGGCGCGCTGGCGGAGTGGGTCACCGGCTTCGGCGACTGGGGCACCGCGGTCGTGGCGGTCTTCCTGATCGCCTCCAGCGCGGCGATCTGGAAGCTCTCGCGCCGTGAGGTCATCGACCACACGAACGTCAACGACAGCGACGAGGAGCCGGCCGGCGTGGTGACGACGGCGATCGCCGCGGTCACCCCTCCCCCGGCGGGCACGGTGACCGAGGACCTCACGGCCACGATCCCGGCCCCGGCCGCGACCGCCGCCCCGGAGCCCGCCGCTCCGCCGGCCGCCGTCTGAGCCCGCCGCACCCAGGAACGAAGGAATCACCGACATGAAGATCGACTGGGAAGCGCTGGGCTCCGTCTTCGGCGTCAGCCTCGTGGTCACCGTGGCCCTCGTGGCCCTGTTCACCCTCGGCATCATGGGCCTGTCCCGCCAGGAGCGGGCCACCGCACAGGGCGGATCCGCGGGTCTCGCGGTCACCGGCGCGTACGCCTGCTTCGCGGCGTGCGCGGCGGCGGTGACGTACGGGATCTATCTGATCGTCGCCTGACGCGACGAGCGAACACCCCGTGGGGTGCGGGACGGTCACCGTCCCGCACCCCACGTTTTTGTCGGGCCCGCAACCCCCCGTGTGTGGGCCTCAGCACACTCTCCCGTCCCAGGTCAACGGCAAGTTGACGGCCCTTCCGGGCCCGTGGTGGACTGCCGGGGCCATGTACGACGGCAGAAGAGGAAGCCGGTGGAAGTCCGGCGCGGTCCCGCCACTGTGACCGGGGTAGGTAGCCCCGGGAGCCAGGAACTCTCGTCGTCGGTCTCGTCGAACCAGGGCGTGGACACCCTGAGTGAGGACATATCGCCATGCTCGCCTGCCGTTTGAGATACCGCACCAGGTCACTTTCCGACGCCACGGCCGGCTGAGCCGATGCGTGCCGATCGCGTCTTCGCGTACGGCGCCGCCGCCGGACTTCTCGGTGACCTGCTGCTCGGTGATCCACGCCGGGGGCATCCGGTCGCCGTGTTCGGGCGGGCCGCGGGTGCCGTGGAGCGGGTGTTGTGGCGGGACCACCGGGGGTGGGGGGCCTTGCACACCGCGGTGTGCGCCGGGGGCGCCGTCGTGCTCGGAGCCATGGCACAGAAGGCCGTACGCCCCTCCCCCGCCGCCTCCGTCGCGCTGACCGGTGCCGCCACCTGGGCCGTCGTGGGCGGTACGTCGCTCGTACGCGAGGCACGAACCATCGGGCGGGCCCTGGAAGTCGGGGACGTCGAGGCGGCGCGGGAGCGGCTGCCTCATCTGTGCGGGCGGGATCCGCAGGCCCTCGATGCCGACGGGATCGCCCGGGCCGTGGTCGAGTCCGTCGCCGAGAACACCTCCGACGCCGTCGTGGGTGCCCTGGTGTGGGGAGCCGTCGGCGGGGTGCCCGGGCTGCTCGGGTTCCGCGCCGTCAACACCCTTGACGCCATGGTCGGGCACAAGTCGCCGCGTCACCGGCGGTACGGATGGGCTTCCGCGCGGCTCGACGACGTCGCCGGGTGGCCGGGGGCCCGGCTGACCGCCGTACTGGCCGCTGTCGCCGGGAGCGATCCGCGGGGGGCGCTGCGGGCCTGGCGCAACGACGCCGGCCGGCATCCGAGCCCCAACGCCGGGCCCGTGGAGGCCTCGTTCGCCGGGGCCCTGGGCGTGCGGCTCGGCGGGACCTTGTCGTACGCGGGGCGCGTCGAGCACCGGCCCGTGCTGAATCAGGAGGGGCGTTCCGTGGAGGTCCAGGACATCGAGCGGGCCGTACGGCTGTCCCGTCGCGTCGGTCTGCTCGCGCTCGGCGTCAGTGCCGCCGCGCGGGCCGCTCTCAGGGCGCGTGCGTCATGAGCGGCGGTGGACTGCTCGTCGCCGGCACCACCTCCGACGCGGGCAAGAGTGTCGTCACCGCCGGGATCTGCCGGTGGCTGGTACGGCAGGGGGTCAAGGTCGCGCCCTTCAAGGCGCAGAACATGTCCCTCAATTCGTTCGTGACCCGCGAGGGCGCCGAGATCGGGCGGGCGCAGGCCATGCAGGCCCAGGCCTGCCGGGTCGAGCCGACCGCGCTCATGAATCCCGTGCTGCTGAAGCCGGGTGGCGAGCAGAGCAGTCAGGTCGTGCTGCTCGGCAAGCCGGTCGGTGAGCTCAGTGCGCGCGGGTACCACGGGGGACGCCAGCAGCAGTTGCTCGGCACCGTGCTGGACTGTCTCGCCGAACTGCGGGGCACGTATGACGCGGTGATCTGTGAGGGGGCCGGCAGTCCTGCCGAGATCAATCTGCGGCGGACCGACATCGTCAACATGGGCATCGCCAGGAATGCCCGACTTCCTGTCCTCGTCGTCGGCGACATCGACCGCGGGGGCGTCTTCGCCTCCTTCTTCGGGACCGTCGCGCTGCTCTCGCCGGAGGACCAGGCCCTCGTCGCCGGGTTCCTCGTGAACAAGTTCCGGGGCGATGTCAGCCTCCTGGAGCCCGGGCTCGACATGCTCCACGGCCTCACCGGGCGGCACACGTACGGTGTGCTGCCCTTCCGGCACGGGCTCGGCATCGACGAGGAGGACGGGCTGCGGGTCTCCCTGCGGGGGACCGTACGGGAGTCCAGCACGGCCCCGCCCGTCGGCGAGGACGTGCTGCGGGTCGCCGTCTGCGCGATTCCGCTCATGTCCAACTTCACCGACGTGGACGCCCTCGCCGCCGAACCGGGCGTCGTCGTGCGGTTCGTGGACCGGCCGGAGGAGCTGGCCGACGCCGACCTCGTGGTGATCCCGGGGACCCGGGGGACGGTCCGGGCGCTGGAGTGGCTGCGGGAGCGGGGACTCGCGCGGGCCATCGAGCGCAGGGTCGCCGAGCAGCGGCCCGTCCTCGGTATCTGCGGGGGCTTCCAGGTCCTCGGTGAGCACATCGAGGACGAGGTCGAGAGCCGGCGGGGGCATGTCGAGGGGCTCGGCGTACTGCCCGTGCGGGTGCGGTTCGCCCGCGAGAAGACCCTCACCCGGCCGGAAGGCGAAGCCCTCGGCGAGCGGGTCGAGGGGTACGAGATCCATCACGGGGTCGCCGACGTCAGCGGCGGGGAAGCGTTCCTCGACGGCTGCCGGGTCGGCCAGACCTGGGGCACCCACTGGCACGGCTCGCTGGAGTCGGACGGATTCCGGCGGGCCTTCCTGCGCGAGGTGGCGGCCGCCGCGGGCCGCCGCTTCGTACCGGCCCCCGACACGTCGTTCGCCGCGCTGCGCGAGGAGCAGCTCGACCGGCTCGGCGACCTCATCGAACAGCACGCGGACACCGACGCGCTGTGGCGGCTCATCGAGTCCGGCGCGCCGCAAGGACTGCCTTTCATTCCACCGGGAGCGCCTGCATGAGCACTGTGTTGTTGTTGTCGACCGCCGACACGGACCTGCTGGCGGCCCGCGCCGCCTCCGGTGCCGACTACCGGATCGGCAACCCGACCCGCGTGGACGTCGCCGAGGAGCTGCCCGCGCTCGTCGAGGGCGCCGACATCGCCGTCGTACGGCTGCTCGGCGGCAAGCGTGCCTGGGAGGACGGGCTGGCCGCGCTGAAGGCCGCCGGAATCCCGACCGTGCTGCTGGGCGGAGAGTCCGTTCCGGACGCCGAGTTGATGGCCGAGTCGTCGGTGCCGGCCGGTGTCGTGGCAGAGGCGCTCAAGTATCTCGTCGAGGGCGGGCCCGCCAACCTGACCGAGCTGGCCCGGTTCCTGTCCGACACCGTGCTGCTGACCGGTGAGGGGTTCGACGAGCCGCAGAAGATGCCGGAGTACGGCGTCCATGGCGAGCGGACCTTCGTGGAAGGGCGCCCGACCATCGGCGTGCTCTTCTACCGGGCCCATGAACTCAGCGGCAACACCGCCTTCGTGGACACCCTCTGCGACGCCGTCGAGGCACGCGGCGCCAACGCCCTTCCCGTGTACTGCGGTTCGCTGCGCGGCGCCGACGCGGAGTTCTACGAACTGCTGACCAAGGCCGACGCCCTCGTCGCCACCGTCCTCGCCGCCGGCGGCACCCACGCCTCGCAGGCCTCGGCCGGCGGTGACGAGGAGGCCTGGGACATCGGGGCGCTGGCCGACCTGAACGTGCCGGTGCTGCAAGGACTCTGTCTCACGTCATCCAAGGCGGCCTGGGACGAGTCCGACGCCGCCCTCTCCCCCATGGACGCGGCGATGCAGGTCGCGATCCCCGAGTTCGACGGGCGGCTGATCACGGTTCCCTTCTCCTTCAAGGAGCAGGGTCCGGACGACGTCCCGGTCTATGTCGCCGACCCCGAGCGGGCCGCGCGCGTCGCCGGGATCGCCGTACGGCACGCCCGGTTGAAGCACAAGCCGAACGCCGAGAAGAAGCTCGCGCTCGTCTTCACCGCGTACCCGACCAAGCACTCACGCGTCGGCAACGCGGTGGGACTGGACACGCCCGTGTCGGCGGTGCGGGTGCTGGACGCGCTCCGGGACGCCGGTTACGTCGTCGAAGGGCACCCCGACAACGGTGACGAGCTGATCCACCGGCTCATCAACGCCGGTGGCCACGACGTGGAGTGGCTCACCGAGGAGCAGTTGGCCGCCGCGCCCGCGCGCGTGCCGCTGGCCGACTACCGGGCGTGGTTCGACAAGCTCGACCCGGAGCTGCGGAACGGCATGCTGGAGGCCTGGGGCGAGCCGCCGGGCAGCCTGTACGTCGACGGCGACGACATCGTGCTCGCCTCCCTCCAGTTCGGGAACGTCGTCGTGATGATCCAGCCGCCGCGCGGCTTCGGTGAGAACCCGATCGCGATCTACCACGACCCCGACATGCCGCCGTCGCACCACTACATGGCCGCCTACCGGTGGCTCGACAACTCCTTCGGCGCCGACGCGGTCGTCCACATGGGCAAGCACGGCACGATGGAGTGGCTGCCCGGCAAGGGCCTCGGCCTCAGCGGGGGCTGCGCGCCGGACGCCGTCCTCGGTGAACTGCCGCTCATCTACCCGTTCATCGTCAACGACCCCGGTGAGGGCACCCAGGCCAAGCGCCGCGGGCACGCCACCGTCGTCGACCACCTGGTACCGCCCATGGCGCGTGCGGACACGTACGGCGACCTGGCCAAACTGGAGCAGCTCCTCGACGAGTACGCGCTCGTCTCCGACCTGGACCCGACGAAGGCACCGGCCGTGCGGGCGCAGATCTGGACGCTGGTGAAGGCCGCCGAGCTCCACCACGACCTGCATGTCGAGGACCAGCCGGACGACGACGCCTTCGACGAGTTCGTCATGCACATCGACGGCTATCTGTGCGAGATCAAGGACGTGCAGATCCGCGACGGGCTGCACATCCTCGGCGGGGGCCCGGTCGACGAGGCACGGGTCAACCTCGTGCTCGCCGTGCTGCGCGCCTCACAGGTGTGGGGCGGGCAGGCGAACGCGCTGCCGGGGCTGCGGGCCTCCTTCGCGGCCCATTTCGGGCTGGTCGAGAAGGAGTTGCTCGCCGAGCCCGGGGCGCCGGTGAAGGTGCCGGTGGAGCTCTCCGACCTCGTCGAGGGCCCGTCGCGGACGGCCGCCGACGCGATCGACCTGCTGGAGCAGCTGTGCCGGCGGGTCGCGGAGGGGATGGAGGCGCGGCACTGGGACGCCGCGGTCGTCCCGGCTCTCGTCCGTGGTGTGCTCGGCACCGAACTCCCGGACGCGGTCGCGGTGCTGGAGTTCGCCTGCGACGAGGTCGTACCGCGTCTCGCGAAGACCACCGACGAGATCGGCCACATCCTCAAGGCGCTGAACGGCGGTTACGTCCCCGCCGGTCCGTCCGGCTCCCCCACCCGCGGTCTCGTCAACGTGCTCCCGACCGGCCGCAACTTCTACTCGGTCGACCCCAAGGCCATTCCGTCCAGGCTGAGCTGGGAGGTCGGGCAGGCGCTCGCCGACTCGCTGGTCCAGCGGTACCTCCAGGACAACGGCGAGTACCCGAAGTCCGTCGGCCTGACGGTCTGGGGCACCTCCGCGATGCGCACGCAGGGCGACGACATCGCCGAGATCCTCGCGCTGCTGGGCTGCCGTCCGGTGTGGGACGAGGCCTCGCGCCGGGTGACCGGCTTCGAGATCATCGGCCTGGAGGAGCTCGGGCGCCCGCGCGTCGACGTCACCGTCCGTATCTCCGGCTTCTTCCGGGACGCGTTCCCGCACGTGGTCGGGCTGATCGACGACGCGGTGCGCAAGGTCGCCGAACTGGACGAGCCCGCCGAGCGGAATTTCGTCAAGGCGCACGCCGACGAGGACACCGCCGAGCACGGTGACCGGCGGCGCGCGACGGCCCGTATCTTCGGCTCCAAGCCGGGTGCGTACGGCGCCGGTCTGCTGCCGCTGATCGACGCGCGCAACTGGCGGTCGGACGCGGACCTCGCCGAGGTGTACGCCGTCTGGGGCGGTTACGCCTACGGGCGCGGACTCGACGGACGGGCGGCGCGCGGGGACATGGAGACCGCGTTCAAGCGGATCAACATCGCCGCGAAGAACGTCGACACCCGCGAGCACGACCTCGTCGACGCCGACGACTACTTCCAGTACCACGGCGGCATGGTCGCCATGGTCCGCCACCTCACGGGCGCCAACCCCGAGGCGTACGTGGGCGATTCGGCGACCCCGGACCAGGTGAAGACCCGCACCCTCGGTGAGGAGACCCACCGGGTCTTCCGCGCCCGCGTGGTCAACCCGCGCTGGATGGCGGCCATGCGCCGCCACGGCTACAAGGGCGCCTTCGAGATGGCGGCCACCGTCGACTACCTCTTCGGCTACGACGCCACGGCGGGCGTGGTCGACGACTGGATGTACGAGAAGCTCAGCGCCGAGTACGTCTTCGACCCGGAGAACCGGGACTTCATGAAGAAGTCCAACCCGTGGGCGCTGCGCGGCATCACCGAGCGGCTGCTCGAGGCCGCCGACCGTGGCCTGTGGGCCGAGCCGGACGCGGAGACGCTGGAGCGGCTGCGCGCCACCTACCTGGAGCTCGAAGGCGACCTGGAGGGCGACGACCAGTGACCACCCCCTTTCCCTTTACGGCCGTCGTCGGACAGGACGATCTACGGCTCGCGCTGCTGCTGAACGCCGTGTCGCCGGCGGTCGGCGGTGTGCTGGTGCGCGGCGAGAAAGGCACGGCCAAGTCCACGGCCGTGCGGGCGCTTTCGGCGTTGCTGCCGGCGGTGCCGGTCGTCGCCGGGTGCCGTTTCTCGTGTGATCCGGCCAAGCCGGACCCCGCGTGCCCGGACGGGCCGCACGAGGCCGGCAACGGCGTCGAGCGCCCCGCCCGCATGGTCGAACTCCCCGTCGGCGCCTCCGAGGACCGGCTCGTCGGATCGCTCGACATCGAGCGGGCGCTCGCCGAGGGCGTGAAGTCCTTCGAGCCGGGCCTCCTCGCGGACGCGCACCGCGGCATCCTCTACGTCGACGAGGTCAACCTGCTCCACGACCACCTTGTCGACCTGCTGCTGGACGCGGCGGCGATGGGCGCGTCGTACGTCGAACGCGAGGGCGTCTCCGTACGGCACGCCTCGAAGTTCCTGCTCGTCGGCACCATGAACCCCGAAGAGGGCGAGCTGCGGCCGCAGTTGCTCGACCGGTTCGGGCTGACCGTCGAGGTCGCGGCCTCGCGGGAACCGGACCAGCGGGTGGAGGTCGTACGGCGGCGGCTGGCGTACGACGACGATCCGGGCGGGTTCACGGCACGTTGGGCGGACGAGGAAGCGTCCGTACGGCAACGGATCATCGGCGCGCGGGAGTTGTTGCCGTCGGTGCGGCTCGGGGACGGTGCGCTGCGGCAGATCGCGGCGACCTGTGCGGCGTTCGAGGTGGACGGCATGCGGGCCGACATCGTGATGGCCCGGACGGCCACCGCGCTGGCGGCCTGGGCGGGCCGGACCGAGGTGCTGGCGGAGGACGTGCGGCAGGCCGCGCTGCTCGCGCTGCCGCACCGGCGTCGACGTAATCCCTTTGACGCTCCTGGACTTGACGAGGACAAGCTCGACGAGACGCTGGAGGAGTTCTCCGGCGACAGCGAGGGCGACGAGGACCCCGATCCGGACGGGCCCGGCGGGGGTGGCGGTCAGCCGCCCTCCGAGGGGCCCCAGGACGACGGTTCCTCCGGTGCTCAGCCCGAGGCCGGTGACAGCGGCGAGCCGCAGGCCGGCGGGGCCGGTGCGGGTGAGCAGTCCGCCGTACGGGCTGCCGAGCCCTTCCGTACCAAGGTGCTCAGCGTGCCGGGGCTCGGGGACGGGGCCGCCGGGCGGCGTTCGCGGGCGCGGACCGAGCACGGCCGGACGACCGGTGCGCGACGGCCGCGGGGGGCGCTGACCAAGCTCCACCTCGCGGCGACCGTGCAGGCTGCCGCCCCGCATCAGCGGGCGCGCGGGCGGTCCGGGCCCGGGCTCGTGGTGCGCCGGGACGATCTGCGGCAGGCGACGCGGGAGGGGCGTGAGGGGAACCTCGTGCTGTTCGTCGTGGACGCCTCCGGGTCGATGGCGGCGCGGCAGCGGATGAGCGCGGTGAAGGGGGCCGTGCTGTCGCTGCTGCTGGACGCGTATCAGCGGCGGGACAAGGTGGGGCTGGTGACGTTCCGGGGTTCGGCGGCGGATGTGGCGCTGCCGCCGACGTCGTCCGTGGACGCGGCCGCGGCTCGGCTGGAGACGTTGCCCACCGGCGGGCGGACGCCGCTTGCCTCCGGGCTGCTGAAGGCCCATGAGGTGCTGCGGGTCGAGCGGCTGCGGGATCCCGCGCGGCGGGCGCTCGTGGTGGTCGTTACCGACGGCCGGGCCACCGGTGGGCCCGAGCCGGTCGCGCTGGCTTCGCGGGCGGCCCGGCTGTTCGCCGCCGAGGGGGTCGCCTCCGTGGTCGTCGACTGTGAGTCGGGGCCGGTGCGTTTGGGGCTGGCGGGGCAGCTCGCCGGTGAACTGGGCGGCACCGCGGTCACATTGGACGAGCTGCGGGCGGACTCCATCGCCGGGCTCGTGAAGGACGTACAGAGGAGGGCCGCGTAATGCCTCAGGGGCAGCCGAGTGTGGTGCCGGACGACGGTCTGACCACGCGTCAGCGTCGTAACCGGCCTTTGGTGGTCGTGCACACGGGGATCGGCAAGGGGAAGTCGACCGCCGCCTTCGGCCTTGCGCTGCGGGCCTGGAACCAGGGGTGGCCCATCGGGGTGTTCCAGTTCGTCAAGTCGGCGAAGTGGAAGGTCGGCGAGGAGAACGCGCTGCGGGTGCTCGGCGCCAGCGGTGAGGGTGGCTCCGTCGACTGGCACAAGATGGGTGAGGGCTGGTCCTGGGTCCAGCGCGACCAGCAGATGGACAACGAGGAGAAGGCCCGGGAGGGCTGGGAGCAGGTCAAGCGGGACCTGGCCGCCGAGACGTATCAGCTGTACGTGCTCGACGAGTTCGCCTACCCCATGCACTGGGGGTGGGTGGACACCGATGAGGTGATCTCCGTGCTGCGGGACCGGCCGGGCACGCAGCACGTCGTCATCACCGGGCGGAACGCTCCCGAGAAGCTGGTCGACTTCGCCGATCTCGTGACCGACATGTCCAAGGTCAAGCACCCCATGGACGCCGGGCAGAAGGGCCAGCGGGGTATCGAGTGGTGATGTCCTCGTCCGTTTCCGTTCCTCGGCTGGTCATCGCCGCGCCCTCGTCGGGCAGCGGCAAGACCACCGTTGCCACGGGGTTGATGGCCGCGTTCGCCGCGCGGGGGCTCGCCGTGTCTGCGCACAAGGTGGGCCCCGACTACATCGATCCCGGGTATCACGCGCTCGCCACCGGGCGGGTGGGGCGGAATCTCGACGCGTATCTGTGCGGGGCCGAGTTGGTCGGGCCGCTGTTCGCGCACGGGTCGCGCGGGTGTGACATCGCCGTCGTCGAGGGTGTGATGGGGCTGTACGACGGGGCCGCGGGGGAAGGTGAGCTGGCGTCCACGGCTCATGTGGCGAAGCTGCTGCGGGCGCCGGTGGTGCTGGTCGTGGACGCGTCGTCGCAGTCGCGGTCGGTGGCGGCGCTGGTGCACGGGTTCGCCTCCTGGGATCCCGAGGTGCGGGTCGGGGGCGTGATCCTCAACAAGGTCGCCTCGGATCGGCATGAGGAGTTGCTGCGGGAGGCGTTGGACTCGGCCGGGGTGCCGGTGCTCGGGGTGCTGCGGCGGGTGGCTCAGGTGGACACGCCGTCGCGGCATCTGGGGTTGGTGCCGGTCGCCGAGCGGCGGGCGGCGGCGGTGGACGCGGTGGCGGCGATGGCCGCGCAGGTCGAGGCCGGTTGTGATCTGGAGGCGTTGACCGCGTTGGCGCGGAGTGCGGGTGCGTTGTCCTGTGCGGCCTGGGACGCAGCTGAGGTACTGGCTTCTTCGCCCCCTCCGCCCCTTCCCGACCCGACCCCGGGGGCTGCGCCCCCAGACCCCCGCTTTCGGCCCGAAGGGCCTCGCCCTCAGACGCCGGACGGGCTGGAGGGTGCGGACCGGGGCGTGACAGTAGCCGTCGCCGGTGGGTCCGCTTTCACTTTCTCCTACGCCGAGCATGCCGAGTTGCTCACCGCTGCCGGAGCCGTCGTCGTTCCCTTCGATCCGCTCCGTGACGAGCAACTGCCCGACGGTACCCGCGGGTTGGTCATCGGGGGTGGGTTTCCCGAGGTGTACGCGTCCGAGTTGTCCGCCAACGAGCCGCTGCGCAAGGCCGTCGGGGAGCTCGCTCTCAGCGGTGCTCCCGTGGCCGCCGAGTGTGCCGGGCTGCTCTATCTGTGCCGGGAGCTCGACGGGCTGCCGATGTGCGGGGTGCTCGACGCCTCCGCGCGGATGAGCGAGCGGCTGACGCTCGGGTACCGGGATGCCGTGGCCGTGAGTGACAGTGCCCTCGCCGTCGCCGGGACCCGGATGCGCGGGCACGAGTTTCACCGGACCGTCGTCGAGCCGGGCTCGGGGGCGGCTCCCGCCTGGGGTGTACGCGCCCCTCAACGGCGGGTCGAAGGTTTCGTACAACAAGGGGTGCACGCGAGTTATGTGCACACGCACTGGGCGTCGCAGCCCGGTGTCGCCCGTCGGTTCGTGGAGAGGTGCCGGACGTCATGAGCAGCAAGCTGATCGGGGTCGGGGTAGGGCCCGGTGATCCGGAGCTGGTGACCGTCAAGGGCGTCAACGCTCTGCGGGCCGCCGATGTCGTCGTCGTGCCGGTGATGGACACCGGGGAGCGGGGGCGGGCCGAGGCGACGGTCCTGCACTACGTGGGTCAGGAGAAGGTCGTACGGGTCGTGTTCGCGCTCAACGAGCGGACCGACCGGGCCCGGCGCGCGACCGCCTGGGACGCCGCCGGGGCGCGGGTCGCCCAGCTGCTCGCCGAGCACTCCCGCGTCGCCTTCGCCACCATCGGCGATCCGAACGTGTACTCCACCTTCACCTATCTCGCGCAGACCATCGCCGAGCTCGTGCCGGGGACCGTCGTGGAGACCGTGCCGGGCATCACGGCCATGCAGGATCTCGCCGCCCGTTCCGGTGCCGTGCTCACCGAGGGGACCGAGCCGCTGACGCTCGTGCCGGTGACCGCCGGGGCCGCGGCGCTCAAGGAGGCCCTCGCCGGGCCCGGGACCGTGGTGGCGTACAAGTTCGGGCGGCAGGCCCAGGAAGTCGCCGAGGCGCTGCGGGAGACCGGGCGGATCGACGACGCCGTATGGGGTTCCGCGCTCGGGCTGCCGGAGGAGTCGGTGCGGCCCGCCTCCGAGCTCGGCGAGGACGCGCTTCCCTATCTCTCCACGCTCATCGCGCCCGCCCCGCGCGACGGCGGCCGGGGCGGCAAGCTGTGACACCCCCCGGTCCGCCCGCCAGAGGCTCAGTCGGCCACGCCGACCACCAGCCAGATGAACGCCGCGCCCGCGACCGTGCACAACAGGGTCGAGCGGGCGGGGTGTTCGTGGTGCGCCTCGGGGAGGATCTCGGCTGCCGCGAGGTAGAGGAGTGCGCCGCCGAAGAAGCCCAGATAGGCGCCGAGCAGCTGCTCCGGGATGGTCAGGAACAGGGTGGACGCGGCTCCCACCACCGGGGCCACCGCGTCCGCGAACAGCATCGCGAGCGCTTTGCGGCGGGCGTTCCCGTACAGGCTCGTGATCGTGTACGTGTTGAAGCCGTCCGCGAAGTCATGGGCGATCACCGCCAGGGCCACGGCCGTGCCCATGCCGCCGCCGACCTGGAAGGCCGCGCCGATCGCCACGCCGTCCATCGCGCTGTGTCCGACCATCGCGGCCGCGGCCGTCAGGCCCACCTCGGGGACCCGGCCGTCGTGCTCCTCGCCGCCGTGTGCCGCCTGGCGGACCGCCAGCAGACGTTCCACCAGATGGGCCAACAGGAAGCCGGCCACGAACAGCAGGAGTGCCGCCGGTACGCCGAACACCTCGGTGCCCGCCGCCTCCAGCGCCTCCGGCAGCAGGTCCAGGCCCACCACACCCAGCATCAGGCCGCCAGCCAGGCCGAGGACGAGGTGACGGCGGTCCGTCACGCGTTGTGCCGTCCAGCCGCCGGCCAACGTCATCAGGAACGCGCCGAGCGCGACGAACACCGCCATGGGCCCTTCGTATCCGATCAGGCCCTGTGCGCGCACATCCAGCTGCCCTGCGAATCTCCGTGAATCTTCGTTCGAGAGGACCCGAAACCATGGCCGACGCCCCTGCCGGCAAGGTGACCTTCGTCGGTGCCGGCCCCGGCGCCGCCGACCTGCTGACGTTCCGTGCCGCGCGCGCGATCGCCGAGGCCGACGTCGTGATCTGGGCGGCCAGCCTGGTCCAGGCGGAGGTTCTGGAGCACGCACGCGAGGGCGCGGAGATCCTCGACTCGGCGACCATGTCCCTGGAGGACGTCGTCGCCGTGTACGAGCGGGCCGTCGCCGAGGGCCTCCGCGTCGCCCGTATCCACTCCGGCGACCCCGCCCTGTGGGGCGGCACGCAGGAGCAGCTCGACCGGTGCGACCGGATCGGGATCGCCACCGAGGTGATCCCCGGCGTCTCCGCGTTCTCCGCCGTCGCCGCGCTCGCCCGGCGGGAGCTGACCATCCCGGAGGTCGCGCAGTCCGTCGTCCTGACCCGGCTCGGCGGCGGCAAGACGCCGATGCCGCCCGGCGAGGAGGTGCGCGAGTTCGCCAAGCACGGGACCACCATGGCGATCTTCCTGTCGGCGGCCCGCAGCGGGCAGCTCGTGCGGGAGCTGCTCGAGGGCGGCTATCCGACCGCCACCCCCGTCGTCGTCGCCTACCAGGCCACCTGGCCCGAGGAGCTCATCGTGCGGTGCACGATCGAGACGCTGGAGGAGACCGTCAAGGAGCACAAGCTCTGGAAGCACACCCTCTTCCTCGTCGGCCCGGCGCTCGACGCCGAGGGCACCCGCTCGCACCTCTACCACCCCGGCCACTTCCACGGGTACCGCAAGGCCGACCCGGAGGCCCGCCGGGCGTTGCGGGAGCGGGGTGCGAGTACATGATCACGGTCTTCGGCACGGGCACGGGGACGCCGGTTCCCGCCGAGGTGCTGGCCGGGGCCCGGCTGGTCGTGGGCGGCCGGCGTCATCTGGCGTCCGCGGCCGTCCCCGGGGACGTCGAGCAGGTCGTCCTCGGGCCGCTCGCGCCCGCGCTGGACGTCATCGAGCGGCATCTGGACAAGCAGGACCGGGTGGTCGTGCTGGCCTCCGGCGACCCCGGGTTCTTCGGGATCGTACGGGTGCTGGCCGAGCGGTTCGGGGCCGAGCGGCTCGATGTCCGTGCCGGGGTCTCCTCCGTCGCCGCCGCCTTCGCGCGGGCCGGGCTGCCGTGGGACGACGCCGTGGTGGTCAGCGCACATGGCAGAGACCTGCGTACGGCCGTCAACGTGTGCCGGGCGCGGCCCAAGGTCGCCGTGCTGACCGGACCGGGGGCCGGACCCGCGGAGATCGGGGCCGCGCTCCGGGCCGACGACCGGGTCCTCGTCGTGGCGTCCGCGCTCGGGTCGCGGGAGGAGCGCGTGGAGCGCGTCACGCCCGCCGAGGCCGCCGCCCGGGACTGGGGGACGGCGGTGAGCGTGGTGCTGTGCCTGGACGAGGCGCGGGCGCTCGGTGCCGTGCGGACGGTCGCCGGGACCACGCCCGGGCCCGCGCAATGGGCCCTGGACGAGAGCGAGTTCACCCACCGCGACTCGATGATCACCAAGTTCGAGGTGCGGGCGCTGGCACTGGCGCGGCTCGGTCCCCGGCTCGGTGATCTGGTCTGGGACATCGGCGCGGGCTCCGGGTCCGTGGCCGTGGAGTGCGCGCGGTTCGGGGCCGCCGTCGTCGCGGTCGAGAAGACCCGGGACGGCGTCGAGCGGATCCGCGCCAACGCGGCGGCGCACGGTGTCGACGTACGGGCCGTGCACGGGGCCGCGCCGACCGTGCTGTCCGATCTCGACGACCCGGACGCCGTGTTCGTCGGCGGCGGGGGCCGTGAGCTGCCCGCCATCGTCACGGCGTGCGCGCGGCGGGCCCGGCGGACGGTCGTGGTCGCGATGGCGGCGCTCGACCGGGTGCCGGGAGTACGCGAGGCGCTCACCGGTGCCGGGTTCACCTGTAACGGGGTGCTGTTGCAGTCCTCGCGGCTCGCGCCGCTGCCGGGTGAGGTGACCCGGCTCGCGGCCACCAATCCTGTTTTTCTGTTGTGGGGGGTCCGAATCCCCGACCCTGAAGAAGGAGTTGCTCTGTGATCGGCCTCATTTCCGCCACCTCGGCGGGGGCGGCTGCGCGGGACCGGCTGGCCGCGGCGTGGCCGGAGCGGACGCGTGTGTACGAGGGTCCCGTCGGGGATGCCGTACGGGCCGCGTTCGCGGAGTGCGAGCAGCTCGTGTGTTTCCTCGCCACGGGGGCCGTGGTGCGGCTGGTCGCGCCGCTGCTCGGCGACAAGTCGTCGGACCCGGGTGTGGTGTGCGTCGACGAGGGCGGGCGGTTCGCCGTGTCGCTGGTCGGCGGGCACGGCGGTGGCGCCAATGACCTCGCCCGTGAGGTCGGGGAGTTGCTGGGCGCGGAGCCCGTGGTGACGACGGCCACGGACGCCGTCGGACTGCCGGGCCTGGACACGCTCGGATTCCCGGTCGAGGGCGATGTCGCCGCCGTGTCGCGGGCACTGCTCGACGGTGAACCGGTCGCTCTCAAGGCGGAGTTGACGTGGCCGCTGCCCGCGCTGAAGGTCACGGAGGAGGGCGACTACTCCGTCCGTCTCACCGACCGTCTCGTGGAGGCGACCGAGCGCGAGGTCGTGCTGCGGCCGCCGTCCCTCGTCGTCGGGGTCGGTGCCTCGAAGGGGGCGCCGGTGGACGAGGTGCTGGGCCTGATCGAGGGTGCGCTGCGGGACGCCGGGCTGTCGGCCGCGTCGGTCGCCGAACTGGCCACCGTGGACGCCAAGTCCGAGGAGCCCGGCATCGTCCGGGCGGCTCAGCGGCTCGGCGTGCCCCTGGTGACGTACTCCGCCGAGGAATTGGCGTCCGTCGAGGTCCCGAACCCCTCGGACGCGCCCCTCGCCGCGGTGGGCACGCCGTCGGTGGCGGAGGCCGCCGCGCTCGTCCGGGGCGGGGAACTCCTCGTCCCCAAGCGGAAGTCGGAGCGTGCGGACGGACTGCCGGCCATGGCGACCTGTGCCGTCGTACGGCGTCCCGCGCGCGGCCGGCTCGCGGTCGTCGGGCTCGGCCCCGGTGCCCGGGACCTGCTCACGCCCCGCGCGAAGGCGGAGTTGCGGCGGGCTTCGGTGCTCGTCGGGCTGGACCAGTACGTCGACCAGATCCGCGATCTGCTGCGGCCCGGCACCCGGATCCTGGAGTCGGGGCTGGGGGCCGAGGAGGAGCGGGCGCGGACCGCTGTGGCGGAGGCCCGCGCGGGGCAGGCCGTCGCGCTGATCGGCAGCGGGGACGCGGGCGTGTACGCCATGGCCTCCCCCGCGCTCGCCGAGGCGTCCGACGACATCGACGTGATCGGCGTGCCGGGGGTGACCGCCGCCCTCGCCGCGGCGGCCGTTCTCGGTGCGCCCCTGGGCCACGACCACGTGTCCATCAGCCTCTCCGACCTGCACACTCCGTGGGAGGTCATCGAGCGGCGGGTGCGCGCGGCGGCCGAGGCGGACATCGTGGTCACCTTCTACAACCCCCGCTCGCGCGGCCGGGACTGGCAGCTGCCGAAGGCGCTCGCGATCCTCGCCGAGCACCGGGAGCCGACGACGCCGGTCGGTGTCGTACGGAACGCGTCGCGGCCGGACGAGTCCGGTCGTCTCACGTCACTGGGCTCCCTCGATCCGGCGACGGTCGACATGATGACGGTGGTGACCGTGGGCAACACGGCGACCCGTGACATCGCGGGACGCATGGTGACGCCGCGCGGCTACCGCTGGCAGACGGCAGAGGAGGGTGCCCGGTGATCCGTGAGATCCATCCGATCGAGGTGGAGTCCTACCGGCGGCTGCGCGCCCGCCTGGACACCTCGCACTTCCCGCCGCTGACCCGGTCAGTGGTCGAGAGGGTCATCCACTCCGCCGCCGACCTGGAGTACGCGAGCGATCTCGTCATGGACGAGGGCGAGCTGGAGAAGGCACACGCGGCCTTGCACGGCGGTGCGCCCGTCGTCGTGGACGTGGAGATGGTCGCGGCCGGCATCACCCGGCGCGAGACCGTCTGCCGGCTGAGGGACGCCGTGGCCGGTGCGGGGCTGACCCGTTCCGCGCACGCCGTCCGGCTCGCCTACGAGCAGGTCGGACCCGGCGCCCTGTGGGTCATCGGCAACGCGCCCACCGCGCTGGAGGAGCTGCTGACCCTGGACGCCGCCCCGGCACTCGTCATCGGTCTGCCCGTCGGCTTCGTCGGCGCGGTCGAGTCCAAGGCCGCGCTGCGCGAGAGCGGGCTGCCCGCCGTGAGCAACGTGTCCGAGAAGGGCGGCTCCGCGGTCGCCTCGGCCGCGCTCAACGCCCTGCTGTACCACCCCGTTTCCCCTGAGGAGAAATCGTGACCACCCCGCCGCCCGCCCTGCTCATCGCCGGCCATGGCACCCGGGACGAGGCCGGAGCCGAGGCGTTCCGCGACTTCGTACGGGAGCTGGGGCGCCGTAACCCCGATCTGCCCGTCGCGGGCGGCTTCATCGAGCTGTCCCCACCGCCGCTGGGCGAGGCCGTCGCCGAGCTGGTGGAGCGGGGTGTGCGGCGGTTCGCCGCCGTTCCGCTGATGCTGGTGTCCGCCGGGCACGCCAAGGGTGACATCCCGGCGGCGCTGGCCCGCGAGAAGGAACGGCACGCCGGGATCTCGTACACCTACGGCCGTCCGCTGGGCCCGCACCCGGCGCTGCTGTCGGTGCTGGAGCGGCGGCTGGACGAGGCCCTCGGCTCCGCCGAGCGCTCCCCCGGCGACCGTTCGGACGTGACCGTGCTGCTCGTCGGGCGCGGCTCGACCGACCCGGACGCCAACGCCGAGGTGTACAAGGCGGCCCGGCTGCTGTGGGAGGGGCGCGGGTACGCGGGTGTGGAGACGGCGTTCGTGTCGCTGGCCGCGCCGGACGTGCCGGGCGGGCTCGACCGCTGTGTGAAGCTGGGCGCGCGGCGGATCGTCGTGCTCCCCTACTTCCTGTTCACCGGCATCCTCCCGGAGCGGGTCCGGCAGCAGACCGAGGGCTGGGCGGCCGCCCACCCGGACGTCGAGGTGCGCTCGGCGGACGTCATCGGTCCGGAGCCGGAGCTGCTCGACCTGGTGATGGAGCGGTACCGGGAGGCCGTCGCGGGCGATCTGCGGATGAACTGCGACTCGTGCGTGTACCGCATCGCGCTGCCGGGCTTCGAGGACAAGGTGGGTCTGCCGCAGCAGCCGCACTTCCACCCCGACGACGACGGGCACCATCACCACCACGGACACCACCATGGCGCCCACTCACATGCGCACTGACGCGGAGGGGGCGGCGGCGCACGACCTCCGCCACCACGGCGACGCGGAGGTCCGCGACGACGGGGCCCGGCTCACCGACCTCGCCGTGAACGTCCGCGCGAACACGCCCCCGGCGTGGCTGCGGGGGCGGATCGCTGAGTCGCTGACCGGCCTGGCCGCCTACCCGGACGGCCGGGACGCGCGGGCGGCGGTGGCCGCACGGCACGGCCTCCCGGCGGAACGCGTCCTGCTGACGGCGGGCGCGGCGGAGGCCTTCGTGCTCCTCGCCCGTGCCCTGGATGTCCGTCGGCCGCTCGTCGTGCACCCGCAGTTCACGGAGCCGGAGGCGGCGCTGCGGGACGCGGGCCACACGGTCGAGCGGCTGCTGCTGAGCCAGGAGGACGGCTTCCGCCTGGACCCGGCGGCCGTCCCGGCGGACGCGGACCTGGTGGTGATCGGCAACCCGACCAACCCCACGTCCGTCCTGCACCCGGCCGACGCCCTCGCCCGACTGGCCCGTCCAGGGCGGACGTTGGTGGTGGACGAGGCGTTCATGGACGCGGTGCCGGGCGAGCGCGAGGCGCTGGCGGGCCGCACGGACATCCCCGGTCTGGTCGTCCTGCGGAGCCTGACGAAGACCTGGGGTCTGGCGGGTCTGCGCATCGGCTACGTCCTGGCCGCCCCGGAGACCATCGCGGAACTGGAGCGCGCCCAGCCCCTGTGGCCGGTGTCCACCCCGGCGCTCGCGGCGGCCCAGGCGTGCGTCGAGCCGCAGGCCCTGGCCGAGGCGGCCCACGCCGCCCACCGCATCGCCGCCGACCGCGCCCATCTCGTCGCGGGACTGCGGGAGTTCGCCCCGGACGGCCTGACGGTGGCCGAACCGGCGGAGGGCCCCTTCGTCCTCGTACGGCTGCCTCGTGCGGCCGCCGTACGCCGGCATCTGCGCGACCTCGGTTTCGCGGTGCGGCGCGGGGACACGTTCCCGGGTCTGGACGAGGAGTGGCTGCGGCTGGCGGTGCGGGACCGTCAGACGGTCAACTCGTTCCTCCAGGCGCTGGATCAGGCGATGGTCCTGGCGAAGTACTGATCCGCTCCCGGGTTCCGTCCGGGAAGCGGATGTCGACGGAACCCTCGTCGTCGACGGTGACGCCCGCGCCGGTGGTGCGCGCCTCGCCCTTGGTCAGGACGACGAGAGTGACCAGGAGCGGGCCCGTGCCTTCGAGGACGGGGGTCGCGGAGTGGTGTCCGTAGGCGTTGGCGTCGAGGGCGCGGACGACCGTGCCCTCGACGTCGCTCCAGCCGTACAGGGCCACGAGGGCGCTGGTGAGGCCGTCGGTGCGGCGGGCGAGGGCGTGGCCGGGGCCGGTCTGCGCGTGGGGTGCCGCGGTGTCGTCGGCGACGGCCCAACCCCCTTCGCGCACGCGTGAGTTGCCGGGGACCCGGTGGACCCGTACTTCCCACGGTCCGTGCACGACGCTCACCGTCTCGATCCCCGTGGCCTGGCTGGAGGCGGCGCGTCGGCCCTCGACGCCCAGGGGGTGGATGCGTCCCCGTTCGGACGGTGTCCCGTCCGGGCCGAGGAGGGCGATGTGGTTGTCGGGCCCGGTCGGTGTGTCCGGGGCGGTGGCGCTGGAGTAGGCGAGCTTGGCGTAGTGCGGGCTGTCCTCGTCCGTGGCCGGCGGGGGCGGGAGGCGGTCGCTGCCGTGGTTGACGAGCCGGACGATCCCGTCGGCCGCCGTGGAGTGCAGCAGCCAGCCCGGGGCGGGCAGGGCGAGGGTGGAATCGGCGGTGTCGACGGGGCCGGGTTCCTCGGTGGCCGTCCACACGGGGTGGGTCTCGGGAAGGAGGAGGCCGAGGAAGGCCTTGCCTGCCCAGTACGGGGAGGCGGGGCCCGAGTAGCGCTGGGTGACGGGGAGGAAGGGCCGGTACCAGCCGAGGCTGAGCAGACCGTGTTCGTCGGGTGCGCCGCGCTCGGCGAAGTGCTTCAGGGTGCCGGAGGCCAGGCGCCGGGTGCGGCCGGGCGGCAGCGGGGTGGCGTCGGCGAGGGCGCCGGCCCAGAGGGGGGCGGCCGCGGCGAAGCGGTAGGTGAGGGAGCGGCCCTGGTGGACGGGGGCGCCGTCCGAACCGAAGAAGTACTGGTGGGTGGCGAGGAATTCGCGCAGTCGGGCGCGGTGCCGGGCGACGGTGCCGGCTTCCGCACGGGGGCCGGCGATCCGCGCCCACAGCACCGGGTACAGGTGCAGCGCCCAGGCGTTGTAGTAGTCGAACTTCTTACCGTCACCGTCCGTGTACCAGCCCCCGCCCCGGTACCAGTCGTCCAGCCTGGCGAGCCCGGCGTCGATCTCGCCACGGCTGTGCGGGGCGCCGACGGAGGCGAGGAACTCCTCCGTGATGACCTGGAAGAGCCGCCAGTTGGAGTCGTTGGCGACAGCACCGACGAAGTGGCCGAGCCACTCGGTGACTTGACCTCTTACGGTGTCATCCAGCTGATCCCAGAGCCAGGGCCGCGACTCGTGCAGGGCGATCGCGATCGAGGCGGCCTCGACCATCGGCTGCCCCCGGTCGGTGATGGGCGGCCAGCGCTCGTCACCGTACGGATCGGTACCGGCGGCCAGCCCGGCCGCGTACCGCTCGACGAGGGCGGGGGCGACCCGGCCCTCGGCGCCCGCGATACGGAACGCGGCGAGCAGGAAGGACCGGGCGAACCCTTCGAGCCCGTCGGACCAGGGGCCGGAGTGGCTGGGTGGCCCGGGGAGCCGGTACTGGGCGTAGTTCGGGGAGGCGTAGGGAAGCACGCCGCCGAGGAGCCGGTCGGCGAGGGCTTCCCAGTGGACGCGGGTCCAGCCGGTGAGGGGGGAGCGCAGTGTGTCTGGGGGAAGAAGGTACGTCGATTCGGAAAGCGGCACGTGAGGCGCGGCCATACGGCTTGGGGTCTCCATTTGTCAGGGGGATGTGGAGCGCCCCGTCAGGGGCGCGGGGCTATGTCGATGTGCGGCTACCGCCGCGTGGGCGCGACCAGCCACAACGAACCGGCAGCCTCACGACGGCGGGCCGCTCACGCTGCGACGAACGACGATGTGCGTGCCGAGCAGGTGGTGACTGCCGGCCGCCTGAGCGGGATCGCGCAACGCAATCCGAACGGCGGCCCGCCCCAGCTCCTCCGCAGGCGTACGCACAGTCGTGAGCGGGGGATTGAAGTCCTCGGCAAGCGGGATGTCGTTGTACCCGACGACGGAGATGTCATCCGGCACCCTCAGTCCCGCGTCCGCTATCGCGCGGAGCACCCCCGCCGCGACCATGTCGTCACCGGCGACGACCGCCGTGAACTCCCGCGTCTGCTTCAGCAGTTCGGTCATCGCCCGCAACCCGGCCGCCCGCCCGAGCCCGCAGTCGACGACACGCGCGGCCTCCCCGGGCAGCCCGTGCTCGGCGAGCGCCGCACGGTATCCGGCGACACGGGCGTCCAGCGCGGTGTTCCCGGGCAGCCCGCCGAGGAAGACGATCCGGCGGTGCCCCGCGGACAACAGGTGCCCCGTGATCGCCCGCGCCCCCGCCTCGTTGTCGAACTCCACGACCAGCGCCGGGATCTCCGGATCCGGCGCCGGACGCCCGCACAGCACGAGCCGCGCCCCCGACGAGTCCAGCGCCTGCGCGTAGTGAGCCACCCGCGACCGGTACGCGTCGTCCTCGACCACGCCGCCCACCAGGATCACCAGCCGCGCCCCCTCCTCCCGCATGAGCTGCACGAACTCCATCTCCCGCTGCGGATCCCCGCCGGTGGCGCCCACGACGCACAGCCAGCCCCGGTCGGCGGCCTCGGCCTCGACGCCCTCGGCGACCTGGGCGTAGAAGGGGCTGGTGACCTGTCGGACGACGACCGCGGCCATCTTCCGGCCACCCCCGACCAGCGCCCGGGCGTGCGCGTTGGCGACATAGTCGAGGTCACGCGCGGCACGCAGCACCCGGGCCCGGGTCGCGGGCGGCACCGGATGGTTCCCGGTGAGCGCGCGCGACGCCGTCGCCGTCGAGACACCCGCCCGCTCGGCGACCTCGCGGATCGTGACCCGTCCCTTGCCTGTCATACCGCTCCCCATCCCCCGCGCCTCGCGCTCCACCTGCGGAGCGTCACGTATTGGCCGCATAGTCCTTCGCGAACTCCTCGGCCATTCTGTCGCCGCCCCGCGATCGCCACTTCTTCACGGCCGCGTCCCACTCCGACAGCGGGACCCGTCCAGCGACGATGCCGGTGACCGTGTCGTCGAGCATCGCCTTGAGGGTGGTCCCCTGAGCGTTCTTCGTACGGGACTGGAGCCCGTACGAGGCGTTGCGGACGGCGTGCGGCACCGTCTGCCGCTGCCAGGTGTGCAGGGCCCGTACGGCGTCCGGCATCCCCGGTACGAACAGCACCTGCGGGCCCTCGGCGAGGTACTTCAGCGGCAGGTTGGTGTTGTTCTCGACCTCGCCGAGCTTGGTGGGCTGCGGGGAGCCGTCCTTGCCGCGGGTGAAGTGGGTGCCCTCGACGCCATAGTGGACGAGCTCCCACTCCTTGCTGCCGAAGGGGGCGGCGAGGTAGTCGAGGATGCGCAGGAGCAGCTCGACGCGTTCCTTCTTCGCCTTCTTCAGGACGGTGTAGCCGAAGGAGCGGCGGGCGGCGACGATGCCGCCGGGGGTGCCGTCGACGCTGTACGGGAGGGCGGCGGCCGGTGTCAGCTTGCCCTGTGTCTCGCGGTACTTGGGGAGGTAGGCGCCGAAGCCGTCCTGCATGGAGCCGACGGTGCCGTTGTAGAAGAGGGTCGTCAGGTCGATCTGGGAGATGGAGGTCGCGTCCGGGTGGTACGCGCCGCCCTTGCGCAGTCCGGCCTGGAAGGCGATCGCGGCCTTGAAGCGTTCGTCGGCCCAACCCGGCTGGAAGGCACCGGACTTGGTGACGGCCCACTCCTGGGGTGCGTGGTGCGCGGCGGAGTGCACGGCGTTGCCGAACAGGGACCCCTGGGCGGCGCCGAGTGCGTAGGTACGGCCGCTCGTGGCCTTCTTGGCGACGGCCGCGAAGTCCTGGGAGGTCCAGCCCTCCGTCATGCCGGCGTCGGTGAACATCCCCTGGTTGAGCCAGAGGGTGGAGCCGGGCAGCGGGCGTTCCAGGGGGATGCCGTAGACGCGGCCGCCGATGCGGCCCATGTCCCGCCAGGCGTGGGTGGGGATGTTGGCGAGGTTGGGGTAGTCGGCGACGGCCGCGCCCGAGAGGAACGGGGTGAGGTCCTCGGCCCTGCGCTGCACGAACTCGGCCTCGCGGGGCAGGACGAACCCGGAGAACATGTTGATGATGTCCGGCAGGCTGTCGGGGTCGCCCGCCATCACCGTCGCCATCTTCTTCTGGTAGTCGGCCTGGGAGATGATCGTGTACTCGATCTTCACGCCGAGGGCCTTCTCGACCGCCGCCCAGAACTGGTTGGCGGAGGCCGGCTTGGGCGGGGTGCCGAAGGACACCGACATGACCTTGACCGTGGAGCCGTCGCCGGGGGTGCGGGCGACGGACTGCACCAACTCGGCGGGGTAGGCGGTGTATCCGGCCTGGACACCGGCGTCGGTGGGGGCCAGGTCGGGCTTGGGGCCGGTGGCGGGCCGGTAGGACGGCCAGGGGGCGAGCTTCTTGCCGGCGTTGGAGACGTCGCTGTCGCCGGAGCCGGTGGAACAGGCCGTCAGTACGCCCGGGACGGCGACGGCGGCCATGGAGCCGAGCAGGGTGCGACGGGACATGCGGGGCATGGGTGAATCACCTCGTGTCAGCTTGTGGGAGCTTGCGTCAGCTCTTGATGGCGCCGGTGAGCACGCCCTTGGTGAAGTACTTCTGCAGGAAGGGATAGACCAGCAGGATCGGCACGGTGGCGATCACCAGGACCGCCATCTGCACGGTCTGCGGAGCGGTGACCGTGCCCTCGCCGGTGGTCGCGTCGGTGAGTCCGGAGCCGGCCACCACATAGGTCCGCAGCACCTGCTGGAGCGGCCAGTGATCGCTCTCCAGATAGAGCGAGGCGTAGAACCAGGAGTTCCAGTAGGCCACCGCGTAGAACAGTCCCACGACCGCCAACGCGGCCTTGGACAGCGGTAGTACGACGGAGAAGAGCACCCGCCAGTCCCCCGCACCGTCGAGCCGTGCGGCCTCGTACAGCTCCTCGGGGATGCCCTGGAAGAAGCCGCGCAGGACGACGAGGTTGAAGACGTTCACGAGGACCGGCAGGACGAGCGAGGCGTAACTGTCCAGCAGGCCCAGCTCCTTGACCAGCAGGAAGCTCGGGATCATGCCGGGCGGGAAGAGGAACGTGAACAGGACGAGCAGCAGCACGGGCCTGCCGCCGAAGACGCCGGGGCGGGAGAGGGCGTAGGCGAGGGTGACCGTGCAGGCGAGGCTGAGCAGGGTGCCGACGATCGTGACGCCGGCGCTGACGCCGAGGGCGTGGGTGACGATGCCGCCGTCGAGGATGTCGCGGTAGGCGTCGAGCGAGGGCTCGGTCGGCCAGAGCACCCAGCCGCCGTTGGCCACGACCTCGTCGGTGGAGGCGAGTGAGGTCGAGACGATGACGAGGAACGGGACGCAGACCAGGAGGACGACGGCCACGAGGGCCAGGCCCTTGGCTGCCTGGGTCACCGGCTTCGGCTTCTCCATCCAGCCGGGCCGTACAGGGCTGCTCACTTGTAGACCCCCTGTTCGCCGAGGCGGTGGGCGACCTTGTTGGCGGCGTAGACGAGGAGGGCGCCGATGACGCCCTTGAACAGGCCCGCGGCGGCGGCGAATCCGTAGTCGCCGCCGACGATGCCCTGGTAGTAGACGAAGGTGTCGATGATCTCGGCGGCCTCCGGGCCGACCGCGTCGCGCTGGAGCAGCATCTGCTCGAAGCCGACGGAGAGGATCTCGCCGAGCCGCATGATCAGCAGCAGCACGATCACCGGGCGGATGGCGGGCAGCGTGACGTGCCAGAAGCGCCGCCAGGGTCCGGCGCCGTCGATCGCGGCGGCCTCGTACTGCTGCTCGTCGACCTGGGCGAGGGCGGCGAGGAAGATGATCGTGCCCCAGCCGGCGTCCTTCCAGATGACCTGGGCGACGACGAGCGGCTTGAAGGCGTCGGGGTTGCCGATGATGTCGACGGTGTGCAGGCCCATGCCGTCCAGGCCGGAGTTGAGCAGCCCGGTGTCGCCGAGGAGCTGCTGGAAGAGGGCGACGACGATCACCCATGAGATGAAGTGCGGGAGATACGCCACGGACTGCACGAACCGGCGGACGCTGCTCCAGGTGAGGCTGTGCAGGAGCAGGGCGAGGGCGAGCGGCACCGGGAAGAAGAAGACCAGCTGGAGGACGGAGATCCAGAGGGTGTTGAGGACCGAGTCCCAGAAGGCCGCGTCCTCGAACATCCGCTGGAAGTTGCCGAGTCCGACCCAGGGGCTGCCCCAGATGCCGTCGAAGGGGACGTACTCCTTGAAGGCGATGACGTTGCCGACGAGGGCGCCGTAGTGGAAGAGCAGGAAGTAGGCGAGGCCGGGCAGCATGAGCAGGACCAGGGATCGTGAGGCCCTGCTCTGAAAACCTTTTCTCCGTCGGGGCGCACCGCCGGATCGACGGCGCGCCTCCTTCACCTCCTCGGTACCTGCACGTTCCCGTAGTACAGCGGCCACGGGTCCCCCTCACGTCTCGAAGTCGGAGCGAGAGGAAGTTAAAACGTTTTCATTGGTCGGTCAACAGCTCTGACAGAGAAAGGCTGTTGACCTTCGGGACCCGTGAATCAGTTCCTGGCGCGGCGGGCGAGGGCGACCGCTCCCCCGCCGGCGACGAGCAGGGCGAGGGCGCCGCCCACGATGTACGGGGTCGTCGAGCTGCCGCCGGTCTCGGCCAACCCCGCCTCGGCGGGGGCGCCTTGGGGCTTCACGTCTTTCGCGGGAGTGGTCGCGGCGGCGGGTGCGGCCGGGGCCTCGCAGGTGGCTTTCGCCAGCGTCAGGGTTCCCTCGACCTCGGCCACGTTGAGCTTCAACGGGTTGATGGAGACGGTGAGTTCGAGGGCGGTGGCGGCTGCCGTGTCCGTCGTGGTCTCGGTCCTGGAGAGGTCGAGACGGACCTCGCCGACGCCGGGCACCTTGACCTCGGTCGGGCCGCCGGCGGTGAGCGTGACCTTCTTGCCGAGGACGGTGACCGAGCCCAGCAGGTTGGAGGTGGCGGTCGGGGTCTCGCCGGCCTCGCACGTCGCCTTGGAGGTGACCGTGCCGAGCTCGATGAGCGAGAGCAGGGGCAGGCCGGGGACATGGAGCTTGGCGTGGGCGAGGGTGGTGGAGGCCTCGGCCCTGGTGTCGGTCACGTCCGCCTTCGCCGACGCCACCTGCGCGTCGAGCACGCTGAAGGCCTTTCCGCCGTCGACGCCGTTCAACCGGGCGCTCAGCGCGGTCTTCTCGGCGCTCTGCGGCGCCTGCACTTCGTTGAGGGAGACCGCGAGCGGGACGTTCACGGTCTTGTTGAGCAGGGACACGTCGAGCCCGGTGCGCAGGACGACGGCGCTCGCACGCCCTTCGTCACCGGTCGCGTGCGCGGAGCCGGCGCCGGCCAGGACCGCGGGACCTGCGGCCAGGGCCGCGGCCGTCGCGACGGTCGCCAGACGGCGTGCGGGCATGCGGAAGTTCTTGCCGTTCAAGGTGGGGACCCCTCAGAGGAGACTTGCTCGGGACCCGGCAAGAATTACGCACTCAGAGTGAACAGTCAGCAGTCCGACGGGACTTCACCCCAACGTGGTGTTTCCGTGAACCTTTTCGAATCGCACGGCACGGGTGTTCCTCGAAGTCACCCCTGGGCCCTCATGTGTGCGAGCGCTCCCGTTGACGCGCCGGTTCGAGAGCCGGGGTGCACAACGACACGGGGCGATTTTCGGTCACGCTCCGTCAACGACGCGTCCGTTCAGTACGACCCGTCGCGGCGCCGCCAGTACGCGTACATCGGCCCGTGGGTCCTCGTCGTACACCACGAGGTCGGCCGTGGCGCCCTCCTCCAGGCCGGGGCGTCCCAGCCACTCGCGGGCCGCCCAGGTCGTCGCCGCGAGGGCCTCGGTCGGGGGGATGCCCGCCTTGGTCAGTTCCGCGACCTCGGCCGCGACCAGGCCGTGCGGCAGGGTGCCGCCGGCGTCGGTGCCGACGTAGACCGGGATACCGGCGTCGTAGGCGCCCCGGACCGTGTCGTAGCGGCGTTCGTGGAGGCGGCGGATATGGGCCGACCAGCGGGGGAACCTGGCCTCGCCGCCCTCGGCCAGCTTCGGGAACGTGGCGATGTTGACCAGGGTCGGGACGATCGCCACGCCGCGGTCGGCGAAGAGGGGGATCAGGTCGTCGGTGAGGCCTGTGGCGTGTTCGACGCAGTCGATGCCGGACTCCACGAGGTCGCGGAGGGACGAGGTCGCGAAGCAGTGGGCCGTGACCCTTGCGCCCAGGCGGTGGGCCTCGGCGATCGCCGCTTGCGCCGCGGCGCGCGGCCAGCTGGGGGCCAGGTCGCCGACTTCGCGGTCGATCCAGTCACCGACGAGCTTGACCCAGCCGTCGCCCCGGCGGGCCTCCTGGGCAACATACGCGACCAGGTCGTCCGGTTCGATCTCATGGGCGTAGCCGCGGATATAGCGGCGGGTACGGGCGATGTGGCGGCCGGCCCGGATGATCTTCGGGAGGTCCTCGCGGGTGTCGGTCCAGCGGGTGTCCGAGGGGGAACCGGCGTCGCGGATCAGCAGGGTACCGGCCTCCCGGTCGGTGAGGGCCTGCCGCTCGGCGACGTCCTGGGGAACGGGACCGTGGGGGCCGAGGCCCACGTGGCAGTGTGCGTCGACCAGACCGGGCAGGGTCCAGCCCGGGACGGTACGGACGTCCTGGGCGCCGACGGGACGGTCGTAGGAGATCCGGCCGTCGACGACCCACAGTTCGTCGCGGACGTCGTCGGGTCCGACCAGGACCCTGCCCTTCACGTGCAGCACCGGGTGATCGCTCATGCCCAGGAGCTTAATCAGCCACCGTCGCCGACCTGGTCGGACGTCTCCTCCTCGACATCAGCCATCGCCGGGTCCAGTAGCCGCGACAGGAAATGGCGCGTCCGCTCGTGGCGGGGACTGCCGATGACCTGGGCCGGCGTGCCGTCCTCCACGATCATTCCGCCGTCCATGAAGACCACCCGGTCGGCGACCTCCTTCGCGAACGACATCTCGTGGGTGACGACCATCATCGTCATGCCCTCCCGCGCCAGCATCCGCATCACCGCGAGCACATCCCCCACCAGCTCCGGGTCCAGTGCCGACGTCGGCTCGTCGAAGAGCATCACCTCGGGGCCCATCGACAGCGAGCGGGCGATCGCGACCCGCTGCTGCTGGCCGCCGGAGAGGGAGGCCGGGTAGGCGTTCGCCTTCTCGGACAGACCCACCCGCTCCAGGTTCTCGGCGGCCACCTTCGCCGCCTGCGCCTTGTCCCGCTTGAGCACCCTGCGCTGGGGCAGCGTGAGGTTCTCGGTCACGGTGAGGTGCGGGAAGAGGTTGAACTGCTGGAAGACCATGCCGATACGGCGGCGTACGGCGTCGATGTCGACATCGGGGTCGGTGAGTTCGGTGCCGCCGACGAAGACCCGGCCCTTGGTGGGTTCCTCCAGGAGGTTCACGCACCGCAGCAGCGTGGACTTGCCGGAGCCGGAGGGGCCGATGACACAGACGACGTCGCCCTGGCCGATCTCCAGGTCGATGCCCTTGAGGACCTCGTTGTCGCCGAACGACTTGTGCAGTCCGCGGACTTCGATTTCCGGTCGGCTCATTTCACGGCCTCCTGGGCCTTCGCCTCCATACGGCGCACGACGAAGCCGAGCGGGATCGTCACCAGCAGGTAGCACAGGCCGGCGACGAGGATCGGCGTGGAGTTGGCGGTCGTACTGGCCAGGTCACGGCCGTACTTGGACAGTTCGCGCTCCTCCAGGGTGACGCCGAGGAAGAGGACCAGCGAGGAGTCCTTGAAGAGCAGGACGAGTTCGTTGGTCAGCGGCGGGAGGATGATCCGGAACGCCTGCGGGATGATGATCGAGACCATGGCCCGCGCGGGCGAGAAGCCCAGCGAACGGGCCGCCTCCATCTGCCCCTTGGGCACCGCCTGGATGCCCGCGCGGATCGTCTCGGCCATGTACGCGGCCGCCACCAGGCCGAGCGCGAGGGCGACCTTGCCGTAGGTGCCGCCGGGGATCTCGGTCCCCGGGAAGGCCAGCGGTACGGCCACGCCGATGAAGATGAAGATCAGCAGCGCGGGCAGGCCGCGGAAGATCTCGATGTACACGCCGGCGAACCAGCGGTACGGGCCCACCGACGACAGCCGCATCAGCGCGATGACCATGCCGAGGACGAGTCCGAACACGAAGCCGGACAGCGTGTAGAGCACGGTGTTCTTCAGCGCGAGCGTGATGACGTCGGGGAACATCTGCTCGGCGATGTCCCACTGCGCGAACTGGTTCTTGAGCCGGTCCCAGTCGGCCGACGCCGCGAAGGCGACGACGGCCGCGACGAACACGACGTACTGGGCGCCGCGCGACAGACGGCGCTTCTGACTGCGGGTCAGGCCCTTCTTGCGAGGCTGGAGTTGTGCGTCGGAGCTCGTCATGAGGCGGACGGGGACGCGGAGGCCGCGGACTCGTCGTAGGGGCCGATCCACTTCTCGTACAGCGTCTTGTACGTGCCGTCGGACTTGGCCTCGGCGAGGGCCTTGTTGATGGCGGCGAGCAGCTTGGTGTTGCCCTTCTTCACCGTGAAGCCGTACTGCTCACCGGTGTTGATCTGCTCGGCGACCTGGAAGGCGTCGGCGTTGGCCTTGGTCTTCAGCCAGCCCTGGACGACCGGGTAGTCGATGACGACGGCCTTGACCTGGCCGGAGCGCAGACCGTTGAGGACGGCGTCGGAGGACTCGAAGGAGACCGGGTCGAAGCCCTGGCTCTTGGCGTAGTCCTCGCCGGTGGTCTGTGCCTGGGCGCCGATCGCGACCTTCTTGGACTTGGCGTCGGCGAGGGACGTGATGCCGCTGCCCTTGTCGACGAGGAGGGCCTGGGTGGCCTCGAAGTACGGGTCCGAGAAGTCGACGTTCTTCTTGCGCTCGTCGGTGATGGTCATGCCTGCGGCCGCGAGGTCGCACTCGCCGGAGTTGAGGAACGCGCCGGTCTTGAAGTTCTCGAACGGCGTGTCGAGGATCTCCTGCTTCACGCCGAGGTCCTTGGCGGCGAGGTCGATCAGCGACACGTCGAAGCCCTGCACCTTGCCGTCGATCTCCGACTGGAAGGGCGGGTACGGAAGGTGGGTGCAGGTGGTGAGCTGCCCCGCCTTGACGAGCTCGACACCGCCGGCGGCGGTCTTGGTGCCGCTGCCGCCGTCGTCGTCCGAGGAGCAGCCGGCCACGAGCACGAGCCCGGCCGTCGCGGTGGTGGCGGCCAGGACGCGGGCCCGACGCCCGAGGATCGTCTTCACGGGGAAGCCTCCTGTGAGGGAACTGTCTGTTCCGGATATCGGGTTCCGATTATAAGGAGAAGTTTGAGACCCTCAAATCAAACCGATGGTTATAGGGCCGTCTGACCTAAGAAGTCGGTGGCGGGCTGGGGTGCTCGGGGTGCCGGTTACCCTCGATTCGTTGATCCCGTGAGTGAAGAGAGCACCACTGTGACGCACCCCTTCCTGGACCTGGCCCCGCTCAGCGCGGCGCACTTCGCGTCGATCGAGGACCGCGTGGCGCGGCTGCTGAGCACCTCGCAGGATGTCGTGATCATGCAGGGGGAGGCGCTGCTGCCGCTGGAGGGGGCGATCCGGGCGACCGCGGGTCCCGGCACCGTGGCGCTGAACGTGATCACCGGGCCGTACGGGCAGACCTTCGGGGACTGGCTGCGGGACTGCGGGGCCACCGTGATCGATCTGGCGGTGCCGTTCCACACGGCGGTGACCGCGGAGCAGATCCGGGAGGCCTTCGCCGAGCATCCGTCGATCGACTTCGTCTCGCTGGTGCACGCGGAGGCGGCGACGGGCAACACCAACCCGGTCGCGGAGATCGGGGAGGTGGTGCGGTCGCACGGTGCGCTGTTCTACCTGGACGCCGTCGCCTCGATCGGGGCCGAGCCGGTGCTGCCGGACGCGTGGGGTGTCGACCTGTGCGTGATCGGGGCGCAGAAGGCGATGGGCGGGCCCGCGGGTGTCTCGGCGGTGTCGGTGAGCTCGCGGGCGTGGGCCCGGATGGCGGCGAACCCGCAGGCGCCTCGGCGGTCGTATCTGTCCCTGCTGGACTGGAAGGAGCGGTGGGTCGACGGCGGGCGCAAGGCGTTGCTGCACGCGCCGGCCCAGCTGGAGATGCTGGCGCTGGAGGCCTGCGTCGAGCGGATCGAGTCGGTCGGGCTCCACGCGGTGATGGCCCGCCACGCGTCCGCGGCCGCGGCGGTCCGGGCGGGGGCCGTGGCCCTGGGGGGCGGGCTCGAGCCGTATGTGTACGAGGCGCGGGACGCGGCGCCGGTCGCCACGACGCTGCGGGCGCCGGCGGGAGTGGTGGCGTCGGAGCTGGTGGCTCGGGCGCTGGCGTCGGATCCGGCGCTGCCGGTGGCCGCGGGTGGGGGCGTGTTGGCCAAGGAGATGATCCGGGTCAATCACTACGGGGCGGATGCGACGCCGGGGGCCGTGCGGGCGAGCCTTGCGGCGCTGGGGGCCGCGTTGAGTGAGCAGGGGCTGGATGTGGATGTGGAGGGGGCGCTGCGGGCTGTGGAGGACAGCTGGCGGTAGGTGTTCGGGCGCGGGCCGGGTTTTTCTCGCCCCCGCCGCCCCTGCCCGTCCCATCCCCGGGGGCGCCGCCCCTTCGACCCCGCCCCTTCGACCCCGCCCCTTCGACCCCGATCCCTGGGGGCTCCGCCCCCAGACCCCCGTCGGCCCCCAAGGGCCTCGTCCTCGAACGCCGGACGGGCTGAAAGACACGTCCCCGCGCGCCGGGCGGGCCGGAAGGTGCGGACGGGGCTGAAAGGTACGTTCCGGTGTGCCGTGACCCCGTGCCATGCTCCCCGCATGACCACCGACACGCCCCACGCCCTCCCCGACGGCCGCCCCATCCCCCTTGTCACCGGCGCTGAACTCCCGATGCTGGAGAGCTGGTTGGATTTCCATCGGGCCACGTTGGAGCTGAAGTGTGCGGGGCTGGACGACGAGCAGGTGCGGCGGGCCTCCGCCGAGCCGTCCGGGCTGACGTTGCTCGGGCTGGTGCAGCATCTTGCCGAGGTCGAGCGGAACTGGTTCCAGCGGGTGGTCGCGGGGCTCGATGTGCCGCCCGTGTTCGGTGAGGCGACCGGGTACCGCCTCGATCCCGCCCGCACGCTCGAGGACGCGCTCGGTGTCTGGCGGCGGGAGATCGCGCGGGGCCGCGAGATCGTCGCCGGGCGGTCGCTGGACGACACCGGTCGGGTCATGGAGGGGCCCGTTCCCGGGATGGAGGTGAGTCTGCGGTGGGTGTTTGTCCACATGATCGAGGAGTACGCCCGGCACAACGGACATGCCGACATCTTGCGGGAACGAATCGACGGGGTAACCGGAACCTAATTCAAGGGTAATTCTGGAATTCATTCCAGAATAGCCTCCCGTATTCTTCTGCCCGCTTTCTCTCGTCCTAAACGCAAAGATTCTGCGAACGCCAACCGGATGAATTCGGGCAGATCTCATGGGGGTTACATGGCTGTGACGCGTTACACACCACGGGCGATTTGCGCCATTTGATCGTGTCAAACCCGGCCATACCTCGCACCTTTCACGCGTCTGCACGCGCCCGCGTGATAACACATGCACCGCCGACCCGTAACCCCTCCCGGCGATGCAATTTTTAATTTCCCTGGGTAAATTCAATTCGCATGACTGCCGCACCAGCAGACACGACCGCAGAACTGCAAATCGACCGACCGACCGTCGCGGACGGCGCCGCGTTGTGGCGGATTGCGAGGGACTCCAAGGTCCTCGACCTGAACTCGTCGTACAGCTATCTGCTGTGGTGTCGCGACTTCGCCGCGACGTCGGCCGTCGCGCGGGACGGGAGCGGCGAGCCGGTCGGCTTCGTCACCGGGTACCTGCGGCCGGACCGTCCGCGCACCCTGCTCGTCTGGCAGGTGGCCGTGGACGAGGCGCACCGCGGGCGCGGGCTCGCCGCGGCGCTGCTCGACGCCCTCGCCGTGCGGGCCTCGGCCGAGCAGCGGATCACCGCCGTCGAGACCACCATCACGCCCGGCAACACCGCTTCCGAGCGGCTGTTCGGCGCCTTCGCCGAGCGTCATGACGCCGACCTGGAGCGTGAGGTGCTCTTCGACGCGGGCCTGTTCCCCGACGGGCCGCACGAAGCCGAAGTCCTGTACCGCATCGGCCCCCTCTCCCTCTGACGACCCGAGACGACCCGAACGCACTCCCCTCCCCCACGCATCGAGGAGCGATTCTTCGTGACCATCACCCAGCCCGACCTCAGTGTCTTCGAGACCGTCGAGTCCGAGGTGCGCAGCTACTGCCGCGGCTGGCCCACCGTCTTCGACCGCGCGCAGGGCAGCCGCATGTTCGACGAGGACGGCCACGAGTACCTGGACTTCTTCGCGGGCGCCGGCTCCCTGAACTACGGGCACAACAACCCCGTCCTGAAACGGGCGCTGATCGACTACCTGGAGCGGGACGGCGTCACGCACGGGCTCGACATGTCCACCACCGCGAAGCGGGCCTTCCTGCAGACCTTCCAGGACGTCGTCCTGCGGCCGCGTGACCTGCCGTACAAGGTCATGTTCCCCGGCCCGACCGGCACCAACGCCGTCGAGTCCGCGCTCAAGCTGGCGCGGAAGGTCAAGGGACGCGAGGCCATCGTCTCGTTCACCAACGCCTTCCACGGGATGTCCCTCGGGTCGCTCGCCGTCACCGGCAACGCCTTCAAGCGGGCCGGCGCCGGTATCCCGCTCGTGCACGGCACGCCGATGCCGTTCGACAACTACTTCGACGGCACGGTCGAGGACTTCCTGTGGTTCGAGCGGCTCCTGGAGGACCAGGGCTCCGGACTCAACAAGCCGGCCGCCGTGATCGTCGAGACCGTGCAGGGCGAGGGCGGCATCAACGTGGCCCGCAAGGAGTGGCTGCAGGCGCTCGCCGAGCTGTGCGAGCGGCAGGACATGCTGCTCATCGTCGACGACATCCAGATGGGCTGCGGACGTACGGGCGCCTTCTTCTCGTTCGAGGAGGCCGGCATCACGCCCGACATCGTCACCGTGTCCAAGTCGATCAGCGGCTACGGCCTCCCCATGTCCCTCTGCCTGTTCAAGCCGGAGCTGGACATCTGGGAGCCGGGCGAGCACAACGGCACCTTCCGCGGCAACAACCCCGCCTTCGTCACCGCCACCGCCGCCCTGGAGACGTACTGGGCGGACGGCTCCGCGATGGAGAAGCAGACCCGCAAGCGCGGTGAGCAGATCGAGCAGGCCCTCATCTCCATCACCGAGGAGAACCTCGCCGATGTGAAGGAGTACCGGGGCCGCGGGCTGGTGTGGGGCCTGGAGTTCCACGACAAGGAGCGCGCCGGGCGGGTGGCCCACCGGGCCTTCGAGCTCGGGCTGCTCATCGAGACGTCGGGCCCGGAGAGCGAGGTCGTGAAGCTGCTTCCGGCGCTCACGATCACCCCCGAGGAGCTGGACGAGGGACTGAGCGTCCTGGCCCGCTCCGTACGGGAAACCGTCTGAACCACCGTCTGCACCAACCGTCTACATAGGAGGCATCGCAGCACCGTGATCGTCCGTTCGTTCAAGGACATCGAAGGCACCGACCGCCATGTGAAGGCCGCGTCCGGTACCTGGGAGAGCAAACGCATCGTCCTCGCCAAGGAGCGGGTCGGCTTCTCGCTGCACGAGACGATCCTGTACGCGGGTACGGAGACGTCGATGTGGTACGCGAACCACATCGAGGCCGTCGTCTGCGTGGAGGGCGAGGCCGAGCTGACCGACCACGAGAGCGGGCTGACCCACTCGATCACGCCCGGGACCATGTACCTCCTGGACGGGCACGAGCGGCACACGCTGCGGGTCAAGGAGGACTTCCGCTGCATCTGCGTGTTCAACCCGCCCGTGACCGGCCGGGAGGACCACGACGACAACGGCGTCTACCCACTGCTCACCGAACCCGAGGAGGTGTGACCGCATGACCACCGTCACCGATCTCTACCCCAGCCGCGGCGCCACCGAGGTGACCCTCCCGCGCAAGGACCCGGTCGTCTGGTCGGGGCCCGGAGCGCCGGGACCCATCGCCACGGGCGAGCTGGAGGCGTTCGAGCGCGACGGCTTCCTCGCCGTCGACCAGCTCATCGGCGATGACGAAGTGACCGTCTACCGGCAGGAGTTGGAGCGTCTCGTCACCGACCCCGCGATCCGCGAGGACGAGCGGTCGATCATCGAGCCGAAGTCCAAGGAGATCCGGTCCGTCTTCGAGGTGCACCGGATCAGCGAGGTGTTCGCGCGCCTGGTGCGGGACGAGCGCGTCGTCGGACGGGCCCGGCAGATCCTCGGCTCGGACGTGTACGTCCACCAGTCGCGGATCAACGTCAAGCCCGGCTTCGGTGCCTCCGGCTTCTACTGGCACTCGGACTTCGAGACCTGGCACGCCGAGGACGGGCTGCCGAACATGCGGACGGTGTCCGTCTCCATCGCCCTGACGGAGAACTACGACACCAACGGCGGGCTCATGATCATGCCGGGCTCGCACCGTACGTTCCTCGGCTGTGCGGGGGCCACGCCGAAGGACAACTACAAGCAGTCGCTGCAGATGCAGGACGCGGGCACGCCCTCGGACGAGGCGCTCACCGCGATGGCCGGTGAGTACGGCATCAAGCTGTTCACGGGCAAGGCCGGTTCGGCGACCTGGTTCGACTGCAACTGCATGCACGGGTCCGGCGACAACATCACGCCGTTCCCGCGCAGCAACGTCTTCATCGTGTTCAACAGTGTGGAGAACGCGGCCGTGGAGCCGTTCGCGGCACCGATCCGCCGGCCCGAGTTCATCGGCGCGCGGGACTTCACTCCCGTCCGCTGAGCACCGGGCAGCCCCTGCCGCCCTTCGCGCCCCCGCCGTGGAACGTCCCGCGGTCGGGGGCGTCGAAGGTTCCGCCGAGACCGCTCAGAGCCAGGCCAGCCGGGACGCCTGGTCCAGTACGTTCTGTGCCGCGTCCTCGTCGCCCGAGGTGCCGCGCGGTATCTCGTCGGGGGTGTGGCGGCCGCCCACCAGCAGGCAGAAGTCGACGGGGTCCAGGGTGAGTTCGGCCCGTACGGGATCGTCCTGCGAGCCCAGTACCCACTGTTCGCCGCCGGTGACCGAGACCAGCACCGGCGCGGCGTCCGGGCCCAGGGCCAGGCCGAGGATACGGACGGCCAGGTGGACCAGTTGCCACAGGTGCGCCTCGGGCGGCGGCGGGACGGCGAGTCCGAGGGCGCGGCCGATGTCGTCGGTGTGGATCCACGCCTCGAAGGCGCGCACCACGTAGTGGTCGGCGATCGGCAGCCGTACCCCCGTCAACGTCACCGCGCGGGCGGCCGGTTCGGGATCGAGGGCCTCGGGCGCGGTGAGCAGGTCGTCCGCCTGCGCCGCCCAGTCGGCGACGGTCTCCTCGGGCGTACGGCCGTACTCGTGGGCGATGACCTCGGCGGTCCGCGCGTTCCAGGCCGCCCCCCAGTCGGTGTCGGGCGGGATCCGGGAGAGCGGCAGACGGGTGTCCAGACCGAGCAACCGCGCCAGGTGTTCGTCGGCGGCGAGGAGGTGGGCGAGGGTCGCGTGCACATCCCAGTCGTGCACGACCGGGGTGGTCCAGCGGCCCTCGATCTCGGGCAGCAGCGCCTTGAGGCCGGCCACCGCCGCGGCGTACGGGGCGGCGTGCGGCGCGACCCGGGGTGCGGCGGGGCGGGTGCGCAGGGCGCCGGAGAGGATGCCGGCGGCCGGGCGGCGGCCCGCGCCGTTCGACGCGGGGCCGTCGAGGAGTCGTACCGTCTCGCGCAGCCGTTCCGCCTCCGCCGCGCAGCTCTCGCACTCGGCCAGGTGCAGCGGGACCGTTCTGCGGTCGGCGGGGTCCAGCGCTCCGAAGGCCCAGGCGGCCAGCAGGTCGCGTACGCCGTCGTGTTCGGTGGTCACCGGACGCCCCCCTTTCGCGCGAGGTCTCCTGCCATCATGCGCCTCTTTCCAGCGCGGGGTCGGGCGGGTCCGCCAAAGAGTCGGCCAAGGTACGTAACGCCGTGCGCAGCCGTGTCTTGGCCGTTCCCTCGGGGATGCCGAGTTCGATCGCGGCCTGCCGGTAGGTGCGGCCCGCGAAGTAGGCCAGGTGCACCACCTCCCGCTGGGTCTGCGGGAGTTCGGCGAGGGCGGAGTGGAGCAGGAGGGCGCGTTCCCGGTCGACGACCGTCTCGTCGGGGCCGGGACCGGGCTCGGGGATGGCCTGGAGCGCCGAGTCGTCGGCGCCGGCGGCCTTGCGGTGCCGGGCCTCGCTGCGCACCCAGTCCACGGCCCGCCGGTGGGCGAGCATGGAGAGCCAGGTGCGCAGGGTGCCGCGGTCGGCGTCGAAGGCGTACGGCCTGGTCCACAGGTGGGTGAAGACCTCCTGCGCCACGTCCTCGGCGGCGCCCGGGCTGCGGGTGACCCGTACGGCGACCCGCCGGACCAGGCCGCCGTACGCCTCGTACGCCTCGGTCAGCGCGGACTCGTCGCCGTACACCAGCCGCCTGTGCAGCTCCATGTCGACAGGAGGCCGCACGGACGTGTCGCCCGCGTGTTCCACCGGCACCACCACCCCTGGTGCCTTTCCTAGCGTCCTCGCCGGGCCCGCGCCAGCGGTTCACGACAACAGGCCATGGCCAATGATTCACGCGCCGTAGGTCAGACGGACAGGGCGTCCAGCAGGCGGTCGACGTCCGCGGGGGTGTTGTAGAGATGGAAGGAGGCGCGCAGATGGCCCGCGCGGTCGGAGACCTCGATGCCCGCCGCGCTCAACGCGGGCTGTTTCGCGCCGAGTCCGGGGACGGAGACGATCGCCGAGCCGGGGGCCGGCACCGGTTCGTGGCCGAGGGTGGCGAGGCCCGCGCGGAAGCGGTCGGCCAGGGAGAGGTCGTGGGCGTGGATGGCGGCCACGCCGAGTTCCTCGATCAGGGAGAGGGAGGCGCGCA
The DNA here is from genome assembly GCF_044742595.1 of Streptomyces sp. NPDC087859. NCBI lineage: Bacteria > Bacillati > Actinomycetota > Actinomycetes > Kitasatosporales > Streptomycetaceae > Streptomyces > Streptomyces sp. NPDC087859. The sequence continues at coordinate 113,875 of NZ_JBIUUU010000006.1, forward strand.
GGCCGGCGTAGGTGAACAGGGCGGGGCTGATGTCGAACCGGCGGGCGGAGTGGGCGAGTTCGGCGATCGGGCCGTAGCAGCTGTTCCAGGGGATCTCGCCCGCGACCCAGCCGGCCAGCAGGGGGGTCAGGGCGCCGAAGTCCTCCGGGACCACCAGGAAGGCGGCGCCGTGCGGGCCGAGCAGCCATTTGAAGCCGGTGGAGACGGTGTAGTCGTGCTCGGTCGCGTCCATGGCCAGCCATCCGGCGGCCTGGGAGAAGTCGACGTAGGTCCGGGCCTCGTTCGCCCGGGCGGCCTCGCGCAGCGCGGGCAGATCCGCGATGCGGCCGTCGGCGGACTGGGCGGCGCTGACCGCGACGAGGGCGGTCTCCGGGCGGACGGACTCGGCGAGCCGCTCCAGGGGGACGATGCGGACCTTGAGGTCGCCCCGGGCGTGGAAGGGGTTCACGACGGACGTGAAGTCGTCCTCCGCGGTGAGGACTTCGGCGCCCGCGGGAAGCGAGGCCGCGACCAGGCCGGAGTAGGTGGAGACGGAGGCGCCGGCCGCCACCCGGTGCGTCGGCACCGCCGCGAGGCGGGCGAAGGCCGCGCGGGCCCTCTCCACGTCCTCGAACAGCGGGTCCAGCGGCCTGCCCTCGGCCCGGATCCTCGTGGCCTCCGTCAGGGCGGTCACGGTGCGGGCGGGGAGCAGACCGCTGGACGCGGTGTTCAGAAAGGTGTTCTTCGGGGCGAACTCGGAACGGACCAGGCTCTCGAAGGTCTCCATACGTCCACTCTGGAGCCGCTCGAAGCATTAGTCCATTGCGATTTTTTACGTGGTTCCCCTAAGGAACTCTTATGGGTCCGTCCCGACCTGCGCTGTCTCAGTGCTGCTGCGGTACCGCGCATCCGTCGGGGCCGCAGGCCTCCGCGCCGTTGTCCTCGATCAGCTTCAGCGGCGGGCGCTCGCCCCAGGCCTGGGTCAGCGCCTGGGTGAAGACCTCGGCGGGCTGGGCGCCGGAGACGCCGTACTTGCGGTCGAGGACGAAGAACGGCACGCCGTTCGCGCCGAGTTCGGCGGCCTCGCGCTCGTCGGCGCGGACGTCGTCGGCGTAGGCGTTCGGATCGGCCAGGACCTTGCGGGCGTCGTCGGCGTCCAGACCGGCGGCGACGGCCAGCTCCACGAGCCGCTCCTCGCCCTCGGCGAAGACGGAGCGTTCCTCCGCGAAGTTGGCCCGGTAGAAGAGCTGGATGAGCTCGTCCTGCCTGCCGCGCGCCTTGGCGAGGTGGAGCAGGCGGTGCATGTCGAAGGTGTTGCCGTGGTCGCGGTCCCGGGTGCGGTACTCCAGGCCCTCCGCGGCGGCCTGCGTGCCGAGGTTCTCCTCGCCGGCCTGGGCCTGCGCCGCGCTCATGCCGTACTTCTTGGTCAGCATGCTGATCACCGGCTGGACGTCGCCCTTGGCGCGGTTCGGGTCCAGCTCGAAGGAGCGGTGGACCACCTCGACCTGCTCACGGTGCGGGAAGGCCTCGAGCGCCTTCTCGAAGCGGGCCTTGCCCACGTAGCACCAGGGGCAGGCGATGTCGCTCCAGATCTCGACGCGCATGTCTTCGGCTCTTTCCAGGTCGCACGGGTACGGAGACGGCCTCCGGTTAATCGGTGAACGTTCAAGGAGTGGGGATCATTCCCCGGTCACCGCGAGGGTCATGCGCAGATGGTGGTCCCCCGGTTCGAGGGGGTGCGGGGTCCAGCCCTGGCGTGTGTAGAAGGCCTGCGCCCGCGCGTTGTCCGCATGCACCCCCAGCGCGGCGGTCCGCTTGCCGTCGGCCCGCCACTGCTCCACGCACGCCGCGTGCAGGGCACTGCCGACGCCGGAGCGCCACCGGTCGGGGTCGACGTGGAACTGGAAGAGCTCGACCGTCTCCGCCGGGGCTCCCTCGGGGGTACGGAACGAGGCGAGCGCGACGACGCGCCCGTCGTCCACCAGGCACAGGACATGGCCGTCCGGCCGGGCGATGGCGCCCTGCCAGGCGGCGAGCCAGTCGGTGCCGTCGTCCGGGACGCCGTCGGGGTAGTACGTGGCCCGGGCGCGCGCGTGGAGTGCGGCGACCACCTCCGCCTCGGCGGGTACGGCGGTCCGGATCACCCGGGCTCCTGCGGCCCTGTCATGGATCATGCAACGGAGGACGTGACCTCGGTCGGCCCGGTTCCCAGACGGCTGTACTGGGCCCGGTAGGCGCTCGGTGTCAGACCGGTGCGGCGCACCAGATGGGCACGGAGGGAGTCGGCGGTGCCGAGGCCACAGGAACGGGCCACCTGGTCCATGGGGAGGGTGGTCGTCTCCAGGAGTTCCTTCGCGCGCTCGACGCGCTGGTGCAGGAGCCACTGGAGGGGGCTGACGCCGCTTTCCGCGTGGAAACGGCGGGTGAGGGTGCGTACCGAGACGCCGGCGTGGCGGGCGAGGTCGGTGAGGGTGAGGGGCCTGTCGAGGTGGCGCATGGCCCAGCCCCGGGTATCGGCGCAGGCCGTGCCGCGTTCGGGGGGCAGCGGGGTCTGGGTGAACTGGGTCTGGCCGCCCGGCCGCACCGGGGCCACCAGGGAGAGGCGGGCCACCTCGTTGGCGACCGCGGCGCCGTAGTCGGTGCGGATCATGTGCAGGCACATGTCGATGCCGGCCGCGTAGCCGGAGGAGGTGAGGACCTGGCCGTCCTGTACGTACAGGACATCGCCCTGGAGATCCAGGGACGGGTAGCGGTCGCGCAGTTCGTCCGCCAGTTGCCAGTACGTGGTGGCGCTGCGGCCGTCCAGGAGGCCGGCCTCGGCCAGGACGAAGGCGCCGCTGCAGATGGAGGTCACGCGCTTGCCGGCCGCCGCCGCCTCGCGCACGGCGTGGATGGTGCGCGGGTCGGGGACGTAGTGGTGGCCCGTCCCGGCCACCACCACCGTGTCGGCGCCCCCGACCGCGTCCAGATCCCGGTCGATGTGGAGGGCGAGGCCGCCGGTGGTGGCGACGGGGCCCGGGTCCGGGGTGCAGACGACGACCTCGTACCCCTGGCCGCCGTCCACCTCGACCTTCCCGAAAAGCATCTCGGGGATGGCCAGGTTGAACATCGAGACCGGTGACGGCGCGATGACGACGACACGGTGCGGGGCGCGGGACATGGCCAGACCCTCCGGACGTATGGCATTCAGGCCACTACTGTACGTCGGCGGAGATCCGCAGCATGGAGGCCATGTCCGGTAATCACTTGGCCAGGAAACGTCAACTCGCCGTCCCTTCCGGGGAGTCGCAGTCCATGAGGACCTCTCCCGCCACCACTCTGGTCGCCGCCCTTCTCGGCTTCGCGCTGATCACTCTCGACGCGTCCGTGGTGAACGTGGCCCTCCCGGCCATCGGCTCGGCGCTCGGTGGGGAGATGGCGGGCCTGCAGTGGGTGGTGGACGCCTACACCCTCGCCTTCGCCGCGCTCATGCTGTCCACCGGCGCCTTCGCGGACCGCGCCGGGGCGAGCCGGGCGTACACGATCGGCATCCTGCTCTTCACCCTCGCCTCGGCGGCCTGCGGGCTGGCACCGAACCTGGCGGTGCTGATCGGCGCCCGGGCGGTGCAGGGCGTCGCGGCGGCCGTGGTGCTTCCGGCGTCGCTGGCCCTGGTACGGCAGGCGTATCCCGATGCCGCGCGCCGGGCGCGTGCCGTGGCCGCGTGGGCCGCGGGCGGTTCGGTGGCGGTCGCCCTGGGGCCGGTGGCGGGCGGTGCGCTGACAACGGCCTGGGACTGGCGGGGCATCTTCTTCATCAACCTGCCGCTGGGGGCCGTGGCGCTGGCGCTGCTGGTGCGGGCCCCTCGGTCGGAGCGGCGTCCGGCCCCTCTCGACCTGCCCGGACAGCTGACGGCGATCGTGGCCCTGACGGCGCTGACGTTCGCGGTGATCGAGGGCGGGGCGAGAGGGCTGGTGGCGCTGACGGTGGCGGTGGTGTCGGGCCTGCTCTTCGTGCGGGTCGAGGCGCGGCAGGCGCATCCGGTGGTCCCGCCGGGCCTGTTCCATACCCGGGCCGTCTCCGTGGCGGTCGCGGCGGGGGTGGCGTGCAGTGTGGCCTTCTACGGGGTGGTGTTCGTCTTCTCCCTCTTCTTCCAGCAGGTGCAGGGGCATTCGGCGCTGTACGCCGGGCTGCTGTTCCTGCCGATGTCGGGGCTGATCGCGGCATCGAACGTGTCCGCGGGACGGCTGGCGGGGCGCTACGGGCCGAGGGTGCCGATCCTGATCGGCCAGGGCCTGGCGACGGCCGGTCTCCTGCTGCTGCTCGTGTGCGTCGACGAGGGGACCCCCGCGGCCCTGGTGGCGGCCCTGCTCATCCCGCTGTCCGTCGGCTGCGCGCTGACGGTGCCGCCACTGACGTCCCTGATGATGGAGGCGGTGCCGGCGGAGCGGGCCGGGCTGGCGGCCGGCGTCCTCAACTCCGCCCGCCAGACGGCGGGAGGGCTGGGGATCGCGGTGTTCGGGACGCTGGTCTCCCACGGGTTCGTCGAGGGGATGCGGCAGAGCCTCGGGATCGGCGCGGCCCTGTTCGCGGTGACGTGGCTGTTCAGCTTCCGTCTCTCAGGTCCTTCGGCCAGTCGGGCCTGAACTCCAGGTGGTCGTACGTCACGACGCAGCCCTCCCCCATCGGGGACTGGGTCATGAAGCCGACGAGGGCGGCGTCGCTCTTCTTCTCGTCGTCGAGGGTGAACAGCCGGACGAATATCCAGCGTTCGCCGTCCCGGGAGGCGTGGAAGGCGAAGGCGCGGCCGGTGCGGCTCACCCTGAGCCAGACCGAACTGCCGTCCACGGTGAAGGAGTTGGCGTCGTCGGAGTGTCCCCGGGTGACCACCGTGCAGATGGTGGCCACGTCCGGGGAGTACTCCAGACAGAGCTTGGCCCAGGCCCGGTCGCCGACATGGACGTAGAGCACACCCGCGTCGAAGGACGCGTTGAACCCCACGGTGACACGGGCGATGAGCTGAAAGTCCCCTTCGGGCGCCCCCAGCAGCCGCGGCGCGTCGGAGGCGGGATCGAGCCCTTCGGCGGTGGGCGGCACGAACCGGTCCTGCCGTGGCCCGGCCCACCCGGTGAGCACACCGTCCTCGTAGGACCAGTGCCCGTCAGGTCCGTAGGTACGGAGGCGGAAGGGCAGTTCGGGGAGCTCGATGTCCATCAGCCAACTATCTCAGGGTGGGTCGAGAAACTTAGGGGCGCGGGGAACTGCGCGACCAGCCACAACGAACCCGCAGCCGCCACACAGCCCCGCACCCCTACGGCGCTATCGCTCCAACTGCCCGTTGAACCGACGCGGCAGCCCCAGCGGGTTGTCATCCCGCAGCTCCACCGGCAGCAGAGCCTCGGGCGTCGTCTGATAGACAACCGGCCGCATCCACCGCTCGATGGCCGTGCCACCGACCGACGTGGACGTCGACGTCGTCGCCGGGTACGGACCACCGTGATGCTGAGCCGCCGCCACGGCAACCCCGGTCGGCCAGCCATTGACGAGCACTCGCCCCGCCAGCGGCGTCAGCTCCGCCAGGATCTCCGTGCCACGCCCCTTGCCCTCGGTCTCCTCGGTCGACAGATGCACCGTCGCGGTGAGGTTGCCCGGCAGCCGCGACAGCACGGCCCGCGCCTGCGCGTCGTCGTCGTAGCGCGCCACGACCGTCACCGGACCGAAGCACTCCTCCAGGAGCAGATCGTGCTCGCCCTCGGCGGCCAGCTTGTCCGCCGGTACCGTCAGGAAGCCCGCGCTCACCGTGTGGTCACCGCCCGAGCCCGGCGTGACCGGCGTCTCCACATCGGCCAGTCGGGCGCGCTCGGCGACCCCGGCGATGAAGTTGTCCCGCATACGGTGGTCGAGCAGCACGCCGGCGTCGGTGTCGCTGACGGCGTCCGTGAGGGACTTGACCAGGCCGTCACCGGCGGCGCCCGACGGCACCAGCACCAGGCCCGGCTTCACACAGAACTGGCCGACGCCCAGCGTCATGGAGCCCGCGAGGCCCGTACCGATGGCCTCGGCGCGCTCGGCGGCCGCGGCCTCGGTGACGACGACGGGGTTCAGGGAGCCCAGCTCGCCGTGGAAGGGGATCGGGACCGGACGGGCGGCGGCCGCGTCGAAGAGGGCCCGCCCGCCACGGATGGACCCGGTGAAGCCGGCCGCGGCGACCAGCGGGTGCTTGATCAGCTCGATGCCCGCCTCGAAGCCGTGCACGAGACCGAGCACGCTCTCGGGGATGCCGTGCTCGGCGGCGGCCCGGCGCAGGACGGCCGCGACCAGCTCGGACAGGCCCGGGTGGTCGGGGTGCGACTTGACGACGACCGGGTTGCCGGCCGCCAGCGCGCTCGCGGTGTCACCGCCGGCGACGGAGAACGCGAAGGGGAAGTTGGAGGCCGAGTAGACGGCGACGACGCCGAGCGGCACCTTGTAGCGGCGCAGGTCCGGGATCGGCGGCGTCGCGGTGTCGTCGGGGTGGTTGATCACGACGTCGAGGAAGGCACCCTCGTCGACGATGTCGGCGAAGGCCCGCAGCTGGTAGCTGGTGCGGGCGAGTTCGCCGGTGAGCCGGACCGGGCCGAGCGCGGTCTCGGCGTCCGCGGCCTCGACGAGCTGGTCCTTGGCGGTCTGCAGCTTGTCGGCCGCGGTACGCAGGAAAGCGGCGCGGACCGTGCGGTCGGCGAGGGCGCCGCGGGCGTCGTGCGCGGCCCGGACGGTGGCGTCCACCTCCTGGGCGGTAGCCTCCACGGCAACCTGCTCACGCTGCTTCCCGGTTCGGGGGTCGACACTCCAGACTGGTGCTGCTGCCACCGCGGGTCCCTCCACACAGTTCCTAGGTCATCCACCAGGGTCGTTCGATATACTGAACGCTGTCTCTGATGGTGAATATGCTGTTGGAGACTATTTCCCGTCCAACGAAGGGGTCAAGGGCGATGTCGGCAGGCGAGACGGGCGGCGGGGCGCAGGTCAAGTCCGCGGTACGGACGGTTGAACTGCTCGAATACTTCGCCGGACGCCCCGGCATGCACTCCCTCGCGGCGGTCCAGGAGGCCGTCGGTTATCCCAAGTCCAGCCTCTACATGCTGCTGCGCACGCTGGTGGAGCTGGGCTGGGTGGAGACGGACGCGACGGGCACGCGGTACGGCATCGGGGTGCGGGCGCTGCTGGTCGGCACGTCGTACATCGACGGCGACGAGGTGGTCGCGGCGGCGCGTCCGACGCTGGACCGGCTGTCGGACGACACGACCGAGACCATCCACCTGGCGCGTCTGGACGGGACGAACGTCGTCTATCTGGCCACGCGGCAGTCGCAGCACTATCTGCGCCCCTTCACCCGGGTCGGCCGCCGGCTGCCGGCGCACTCCACCTCCCTCGGCAAGGCGCTGCTGAGCACCTACACCGACGAGCAGGTCCGCAAGATGCTCCCGGAGACACTGCCCGCGCTCACCGAGAACACGATCACCGACCGGGAGAAGCTCATCGAGGAGCTGCACCTGGTGCGGGAGCAGGGCTTCGCCGTGGACCGCGAGGAGAACACGCTGGGGCTGCGCTGCTTCGGCGTGGCGATCCCCTACCGGACCCCCGCGCGGGACGCGATCAGCTGCTCGGTGCCGGTGGCCCGGCTCACGCCGGCGCACGAACAGATGGTGAAGGACGCGTTGTTCGACGCGCGGGACCGGCTGACACTGGCCACCCGTAGGCTCTGAGGCATGCAGATCACGCTCCGAGAGGTCCACGACAGCGATCTGCCGGTGTTCTTCCGGCAGATGAACGATCCCGAAGCCCTGCACATGGCGGCCTTCACCTCGAAGGACCCGACCGACCGGGACGCCTTCGACGCCCACTGGGAGCGCATCCGGGCCTCCGACGCCGTGCATCGCACGGTCCTGGCGGACGGGGACGTGGTGGGCAGCGCGTCGGTGTACGGCGAACCGAACGAGCGCGAGGTGACGTACTGGATCGACCGCGCGTACTGGGGGCGGGGCATCGCCACGTCGGCCCTGCGCGAGCTGGTGACCCAGGTGCCCGAGCGCCCGCTGTACGCCCGCGCCGCCGCCGACAACGCCGGTTCCCGGCGCGTGCTGGAGAAGTGCGGTTTCCGGCTGACGGCCCATGCGCGGGGGTACGCGAACGCCCGCGGCGAGGAGATCGACGAGGTCGTCCTGACGCTGGACGGCTGACGGCGCCCGCGTATGAACGTCCCATGAGAAACGCGGACGCACGGGAACGATTCGCGGTGCCCTGCTCGTCTACCTGAGCGGGATGAACAAGACGATCAGGCGCGCCTCGGTCTTCGCGCTGCTGCTGGTGTTCGCTCTGCTGCTGCGGGCGACCTGGGTGCAGTTCTACGACGGCCAGGCGCTCGCGGACGACAGCGACAACCGGCGGAACGCGATCGAGACGTACTCGTCGCCGCTCGGGAACATCATCGTGGCCGGTGAGTCGATCACCGGTTCCACGCAGACGAAGGGCAGCGACCTCAAGTACAAGCGCACCTACAAGGACGGCGAGCTGTACGCCGCGGTGACGGGCTACGCCTCGCAGGCCTACGCCCCGACCCAGCTGGAAGGCATCTACACCGACCTTCTCAACGGCACGGACAGCCGGCTGAAGTCCGTCATGGACACGGTCACCAACCAGCGCGCCGAACCCGGCAACGTGGTCACCACGATCGACCCGGACGTGCAGAAGGCGGCCTATGAGGCGCTCGGCGACAAGCAGGGCGCGGCCGTCGCGATCGATCCGGCGACCGGCAGGATTCTTGCCGTCGTGTCGACCCCGTCGTACGACCCGTCCTCGCTGACCGACGCCAACACGGCCGGTTCGGCCTGGAAGAAGCTCACCACGGACTCCGACAAGCCGCTGACCAACCGCGCGCTGCGGCAGCCCGTGGCGCCGGGTTCGACGTTCAAGCTGGTCGTGGCGGCGGCCGCGCTGGAGGACGGTCTGTACTCGTCGGTGGACGAGAAGACCGAGAGCCCGGACCCGTACCGGCTGCCGGGCACGGTCACCGATCTGGAGAACGAGAACAAGTCCGCGCCCTGCGAGAACGCCTCGATCCGCACCGCGCTCCAGTACTCCTGCAACAACGTGTTCGCGAAGATGGCGTTCAACCTCGGCCAGGACAAGCTGCGGGCGATGGCGGAGAAGTTCGGCTTCAACGACGAGTCGCAGGACGTGCCCGTGCGGGCGTACACCAGCGTCTACCCGTCGGACATGAACGACTCGTCGACGGCCCTCACCGGCATCGGCCAGTTCGATGTCACCGCGACGCCGCTCCAGATGGCCATGGTGTCCGCGGCCATCTCCAACGGCGGCAAGCTGGTCTCGCCGCACATGGTGTCGCAGATCACGGACAACGGCGGGGATGCACTGGAGAACTACGACGACGAGACGTCGACGACCGAGGTCGTCAGCTCCGAGACCGCCGAGCAGCTCCAGTCCGCGATGCAGACGGTCGTCAAGGACGGCACCGGCACCAACGCGCAGATCGCCGGGGCGACCGTCGGCGGCAAGACGGGTACCGCACAGCGCGGCGAGAACAACAGCGAGTCGCCGTACGCCTGGTTCACCTCGTACGGCAAGGCCGACGGCAAGGAGGTCGCCGTCGCGGTCCTGGTGGAGCAGTCGAACGCGGAGCGCTCCGAGGTCAGCGGCAACGGTCTGGCGGCGCCGGTGGCCAAGGCGATGATGGAAGCGGCGCTCAAGAACTAGCGGAAGGGGTGGCCCTGGCAAGGGCCACCCCTCACGTCACTTCGCGCCGAGGATCTGCTCGATCGGGTCGATCGCGAAGTAGATCAGGAACAGCGCCGACGTCCCCCACAGCAGCCAGTGGATCTCCTTCGCCTTGCCGAGAACCGTCTTGATCACGACGTAGGCGAGGAACCCCGCGCCGATGCCGTTGGTGATCGAGTACGTGAACGGCATCACGGCGATGGTGAGGAACGCCGGGATGGCGATCTCGTACTTCTCCCAGTCGATGTGCTTGACCTGGGTCATCATCAGGAAGCCGACGGCGACCAGGGCGGGGGCGGCCGCCTGGAGCGGGACGATGGTGAGCAGCGGGCCCAGGAACAGGGCGAGGCCGAAGAGGCCACCGGTGATCAGGTTCGAGAAGCCGGTGCGCGACCCCTCGCCGACACCCGCCGCCGACTCGATGTACGACGTGGCGGAGGACGACGACGCCGCGCCACCCGCGACCGCCGCCGCGCCGTCGATGAGCAGCACCCGGCCGAGGTTCGGGACCTTGCCCTCCTCGTCGAGGAGGCCCGCCTCCGCGCTGATGCCGACGACCGTGCCCATGGTGTCGAAGAAGTCGGACAGGATCAGCGTGAAGATCAGCAGGACGACGGTGATGATGCCGACGTCGGCGGCGCTGAACGCCCCGAAGAGGCTGAAGTTGCCGATCAGCCCGAAGTCCGGGGTGTCGACGAGCTTGTCGGGCCACGCGGGCGTGGTCAGGCCCCAGCTCTTGATGTCGGCCGCCGAGTTGATGATCATCGCGATGATCGTCATGGTCACGATGCTGATCAGGATGGCGCCCTTGACCTTGCGGGCGAGCAGTCCGATCGTCAGCAGCACGCCGAGACAGAAGACGAGGATCGGCCACCCGGAGAGGGTGCCGGTGCCGCCGAGCTGGACCGGCACGGTGGTGTTCGCGGCGTCGGGGATGCGACTGACGAAGCCGGCGTCGACGAAGCCGATGAAGGCGATGAACAGGCCGATGCCGACGCTGATCGCCTGCTTGAGCGGTTGCGGGATGGCGTGCATGACGGCCTCGCGCAGACCGGTCACCACCAGGACGCAGATCAGCAGGCCTTCGAGGACGACAAGGCCCATCGCGTCGTCCCAGCTCATCAGCGGGGCGATCTGGAAGGCGACGACTGCATTCAATCCGAGGCCCGCGGCGAGCGCGAGGGGCAGGTTGCCGCCGACGCCCATGATGATCGTCATCACCGCGGCCACCAGGGCGGTGGCGGTGGTGAGTTGGACCGGGTCGAGGGTGTCGCCGAACTTGTCCTTGGCGCTGCCCAGGATGATGGGATTCAGGACAAGGATGTAGGCCATCGTGAAGAATGTGGCGAAGCCGCCGCGTATCTCGCGGGCGAAGGTGGATCCCCGCTCGGAGATCTTGAAGTACCGGTCGACGCCGTTCGCCGCTGGTGGCGGGGTACTCGGCCGGTCGGCCACCTTCTGCGTGTCGGACATGGCTGTTGCTCCTTGTTGCCTGATTGATCTGTGCGCGGATGCTGGCTGGATTGTTCCCGTGTTGAACGCGCTTCAGGTTTTCAACGTGTTACGGAATCGGGGTCCGGTGGGCCAGACTGCGTTCGAAGCCCTGTACGAACCACGCGGTTGATCACTGCTACGCTTCCGGATCTCGTCCGGGCAACCTCCGGATGATCACATGTCATTCACATGACAGACACAGGGAGGTCTCGCCCGTGGGCACGGTCGTCGACGACGCAGCCTCCGTGGAGTTCCATGCCTTCTTCGAGCGTCACTACGCCGAACTGTCCCGTCTCGCCCATCTGCTGACCGGCGAGTCGGACGCCGCCGACGATCTCGCGGCGGACGCGCTGCTCGCGCTCTGGAACCGCTGGGACCGGGTGCGCGCGGCCGACCATCCGGCAGCGTACGCCCGTGGTGTCGTCGCCAATCTGGCCCGCACCCGCATCCGCAGCGCGGTCCGCGAGCGCCGGCGGATCGCCCTGTTCTGGTCACAGCGCGAGGAGAAGACGGAGAACCCGGACATAGCGGGTGTCGTAGACGTCCAAGAGGCGCTGCGCAGACTGCCGTTCCGGAAACGGGCGTGCGTGGTCCTGCGGCACGCGTTCGACCTGTCGGAAAAGGACACCGCTCTCGCCCTCGGTGTTTCCGTGGGTACGGTTAAGTCCCAGACGTCCAAGGGCATGGCGGAACTGCAGCGGCTGCTCGGCTCCCAGGGCGTACCGCAGAAGGTGCACGCGGCGATGGCGCGCGGCGGCGAGACCGGAGGACGGAACCGATGAGGCAGCAGGACGTGCACGACGAGCTGCGCGCCCGGCTGCACGAGGCGGCCGGACAGCACGAGCCCGATCGCGCGCGCATCCTGGCGCGGATCGAGCGCGGCATGGCCGAGGAGGTCCGCTCGGACCACCGGGCGACCCGCCCGCCGGTGTTCGGCTGGGTGCGGGTGGTCAGCGCCACGGCCGCGGTCGCGTGTGTGCTCGGCGTCGGCGGCTACGCGGTGGCCTCGGCCGTGAAGGACGACGCTCCGCAGCAGACCGTGGCGACCACGGCGACCCCCGAGCCGTCGCCGGACGCGACGAGCCGGGCGCCGGTCGAACCGGCCGACCCGTCGCCGGGCGAGGCCCAGGAGACCAGGAAGCCCAGCGCCACCCCCACCCGGCAGCAGCCCTCCGCGACCCCCACCGCCCAGGCCCCGGTCACCGCCTCCGGCGAGGAGGACGGCCCGCTCTGGTCGGACGGCTCGGTCGACCCGCACAGCAACGACTTCTGGGCGCAGAGCAACATCACCCTGAAGACCTCCGAGGAACTGACCGCGCTCACCGTGCGGTTGAAGGTCGCGCAGACCGGCGGCGTCACCTCGTCCGGTGCCTGGCGCTCGCTGCCCGAGGACGACTTCACGCTGACGACCGAGGAGAAGGACGGCTTCCTCGTCTACACCTGGACGCTCAAGGAGGGCCGCAAGGTCGCCAAGGGCGAGTGGGTGTTCGCGGGGCAGTACGACCATGAGCGCGGCGGCCGCGACGCGGCGGACGACCGGTACACCGCGACCGGCACCGCGGGCGGCGAACAGCTCGCGGTGAAGGGCGACTTCGCCTCCCACTCGGGCGACGACGCGTCCTCCGACGGGGATTCGTAAAGAAATCCGCGGACACGGCAACCCTTTCCTTCACCCGTGGCGACCAGGAGCCGTAAGGATCCTCTCCCACGCAAGGAATGGGCATGACTGCACGAGCTGAACAGCGCGTCCGCCACCGCCGCCAGGTTTCCAAGCGCCGGGCGGTGATCGCCGGAGCCTCGGCCCTCGGCCTCACGGGTGCGGCGATCGTCACGACGACGATGCTGTCCTCCGCGAGCGCCGCGTCCTCCTGGCCGACCGCCACCGGCAAGCAGGCCGTGAGCAGCACCATCAAGGTCACGGGCACCTACAACGGCGGCTACAAGCAGTTCTACGGCAGCGGTGCCCTCGGCGGCGACAGCCAGGACGAGGGCCAGGACCCGGTCTTCCAGCTGGCGGACGGCGCCGTCCTGAAGAACGTGATCATCGGCACCCCGGCCGCGGACGGCGTCCACTGCCTGGGCAGCTGCACGCTGCAGAACGTGTGGTGGACGGATGTCGGCGAGGACGCGGCGACCTTCAAGGGCAAGTCCTCCTCGTCCGTCTACACGGTCTACGGCGGCGGCGCGAAGAACGGCTCGGACAAGGTCCTGCAGTTCAACGGCGCCGGCAAGCTGGTCGTCTCCAAGTTCCAGGTCGAGAACTCCGGCAAGCTGGTGCGCAGTTGCGGCAACTGCTCCACGCAGTACAAGCGCACGATCATCCTCAACGACGTGGACGTCACCGCGCCGATGAACGCGATCGTGGGCATCAACACGAACTACGGCGACACCGCCGCGCTGCGCAAGGTCCGTATCCACGGCGACAGCGGCAAGAAGATCAAGACCTGTGTCCGCTTCAAGGGCAACAACACGGGCGCCGAACCGACCCAGATCGGTACCGGTGCCGACGGAACCTTCTGCAAGTTCTCTTCCTCTGACATTTCGTACGAGTGAGTGAACCTTCAAGCATGACGGAGCCATCCCCTTGAGCACGCACAAGAGACACCTCACACGCCGACGCGTGCTCGGGGCCTCCGCGATCGGCGTCGCCGCCACCGGCGCCGCCGTCGCGGGCGGCACCGGCCCGCTGTCGTCGGCGTCCGCCGCCGCCTTCGGCTACCAGGACGACGGCAAGAACTACGTCATCGACACCGGTGCCTCGCTCGTGTTCAAGGTCTCCAAGTCGACGGGCGACATCACCTCCCTCGCCTACAAGGGCAAGGAGTACGAGGGCTACGGCGGCAGGCACTCGCACGTCGAGTCCGGCCTCGGCGCCTCCACCGTGACGATTCTGCAGTCCGGGTCGACGATCCTGGTGAAGGTCGCGCACGGTGCGATCACCCAGTGGTACGCGGCCCGCAGCGGCCAGAACAACGTCTACGCCTGGACGAACAAGGCGGACGCCTCCTTCACCGCGACCCGCTACCTCGTCCGCCTCAAGCCCGGGATGTTCCCCAACGAGGGCTCGGACTCCTGGATCGAGGCCTCGGACAAGGTCATCGAGGCCGGTGACGTCTGGAAGCGCGGCGACGGCACGACCCACTCCAAGCACTACTCGGGCAAGCGCGTCATCGACTACGACCACGTCGGCCTCACCACCGGCTCGGTCGGTCTGTACCTGGTGCGCTCCAACCACGAGAAGGCCTCGGGCGGCCCCTTCTACCGTTCGCTGCTGCGCCACTCCAACGACCTGGGCGCGGGGCTCTACGAGATCCTGCATTACAACCAGGCCCAGACGGAGCCGGAGCGCTTCGGCCTCCAGGGCCCGTACGTGCTGGCCTTCACGGACGGCGGTACGCCCTCCTCGTCCCTCTTCCACGCCAGGCTCGACACCTCCTGGGTCGACGGCCTCGGCATCACCGGCTGGGTCGGCGCGGCCGGCCGCGGCAAGGTGGCGGGCGTCGGGCTGAAGGGGATGGACGCCAGATACCCGTACACCGTGGGCTTCGCCAACGCGGACGCCCAGTACTGGGCGAAGGCCGCGGCGGGCACGGGCGGTTTCTCCTGCAAGGGGATGCTGCCGGGGACGTACACGCTGACCGTCTACAAGGGCGAACTCGCCGTGCACACCGCGTCGGTGAAGGTCACGGCGGGCGGTACGACGTCCCTGAACAGCCTGACCGTCACGGGCGACCCGTCGACCGCTTCGGCGATCTGGCGGCTCGGCGACTGGGACGGCACGCCCGGGCAGTTCAAGAACGCCGAGCTGATGACGTACGCCCACCCGTCCGACGCCCGCGCGGCGAAGTGGACCGGCAACGTCACGATCGGCGACGGCAGTGAGGCGGCGTCCTTCCCCGCGTACATCTGGAAGGACGTCAACGACGGCATCCTGGTCCACTTCAAGTTGACCAAGGCACAAGCCGCGTCCGCGCACACTCTCAGGGTCGGTGTCACGGACGCCTTTCTCAACGGCCGTCCGCGCGTCACCGTGAACGACTGGGTTTCGGCCGTCCCCACGGCCCCCGCTCAGCCCAACACCCGCTCTCTCACCACAGGTTCATACCGGGGGAACAACCATTCGTTCACCTTCAACGTCCCTAATAGTGCGTGGCAGACGGACACCTCCCAGTACAACGTCCTGAAGCTCGAGATCGTCAGTGGTTCGACGGGCACGGCCTATCTCAGCCCGGGCACGTCGTTCGACTGCGTGGACCTGCTGACCTGAGCCCCCCTCGGTCAGCAGTAGCCGGCCCGAGCCCCCCTCGGCCGGCACAGAGAACGCCCCGCCTGTGACGACAGGCGGGGCGTTCCGTGTCCCGCGTTCAGTTCATGGTCGAACCGATGGCGGTCGAGCCGGTGGTGAGGAAGGTGGTGGCCGGGAGTGAACCGTCCGACTTCCGCGCGCCGTACGCCGTCGCCGCGTCCGTCGACTTGAAGGACGGTGTCGAGACCCCGCCGTCCCAGTTGTTCGCGGCGGACACCGTCGACGAGCCCAGCTTGGACAGGCCGCCCTTGTTGCCCACGGCCAGGTTCCGCGCCAGACGGGCCTTGCCCGTGGCGAAGTAGAAGCCCGCCTCGGCGTTGGCGTACGCCGTGTTGCGGTTCAGGACGATCGCGCCCGGGTTGGAGTTCTCGGTGAACCCGTTCAGCGTGTTGTCCCAGGCCGCGTTGTTGTTGACGACGTGCGCGACCGTGACACCCCCGCCGCCCAGCTTGTAGCCGTTGCCGTTGCCCTCGAAGGCCGCGTCGTTCCAGCGGTTCTTGCCGTTGCCGAACGCCCAGGAGTGCTCGATGGTGACGGGGGAGGAGAACTGCCAGAGGTCGAGACCGTCATCCGAGTTGTTGTGGAGACGGGCTCCGGTGATCCTGTTGCCGGTGCCGGAGCCGAACTTGACCGCGATGCCGTCGGCGTTCTGCCCGTGCCCTGCCGGGTCGTAGTTGCCGTGACTGTCCAGGTTCTGCACGAGGTTGTTCGTCGTGCCGTCGCCGCGCAGCGTGAACCCGGAGTCGCCGTTGTTCGCGGTGACGAGGTTCTTGAAGACGCCGCCCACGGACGAGGTCACGACGAAGCCCTGGGCCGGGGAGTTCTGGAAGGTCAGGTTCTGCACGGTCCAGTAGTCGCCGTAGATCCCGGCCAGCCAGGACCCGGCGGCCAGCTTGGAGCCGTCGACCTTGGCCTTCTCGCCGCCGTACGCCTGGAGTGTGATCCGTGCCGAACTCGTGCCGTTCGCGGTCGACTTGAGGGTCGCCGTCGGGTAGTAGGTGCCGGCGCGGAGCTGGATGGTGGTGCCCGCGGCGGCGCTCTTCACGGCTGCTTCGAGCTGCGCGGTGGTGGACACGGTGACCGTCGACGAAGCGGCCTCGGCGCCGCCGTTCGACAGACCGAGACAGACGCCGCCCGCCCCCGCGGCGACGGCCACCGCCGCGGCGACGGAGAGCGTACGGGTCCTGCGGTGGCGTCCGGTGCTCTGACGCACGGGGCGTTCCTTTCCTAGGCGATGAAGGCGAAACGGGCCGGAGGGGCCGCCCCGGCCCGTTTCTGCATCCAGGTCGCCACCACGCCCGTAAAAGTTGCCGCGCGGCGTGAAGATCGATCGAAAGTTTCGGTGTCGCCCATCCCCCGCACACCGATTGACGCGTCCGGCCCCACCGATGACACTCCGATCGAACACAAACCCCCACACTCACACAGGATGTGTCATGCGCCCCCGCACCGCTCGCACGCTCCTGCTCCCCCTCCTCGCCCTTCTGCTCGGTCTGCTGTCGGCCCCGCCCAGTACCGCCAACTCCGGAGCTCCACCCGTGAACAAGTCCAAGTACGCCGGATATCTCTTCACCTACTTCACCGGCGAGGGCACCGCCGACGGCGAGCAGATCCGCTATGCCCTCAGCCGTGGCAACGACCCGCTGCACTGGCGTGAGCTGAACGCCGGAAAGCCGGTCCTGACCTCGACGACCGGCGAGAAGGGGCTGCGCGACCCGTTCGTGATCCGCTCCCCCCAGGGCGACAAGTTCTATCTGATCGCCACCGACCTGCGCATGTACCGCAACAGCAGCGGCAGTTGGGACCACGTCCAGCGGCACGGCAGCAAGTCGATCATGGTCTGGGAGTCCACCGACCTGGTCCACTGGACCGACCAGCGCCTGGTGAAGGTCTCCCCCGACTCCGCGGGCAACACCTGGGCGCCGGAGGCCTACTGGGACGACTCCCTCGGCGAGTACGTCGTCTTCTGGGCGTCGAAGCTGTACGCCGACGACGACCCCGACCACGCGGGATCGACGTACAACAAGATGCTGTACGCGACCACGAAGGACTTCCGCACCTTCAGCGAGCCGAAGGTCTGGGACGACCCGGGCTACTCGGTCATCGACTCGACGGTCGTGAAGCACAAGGACACCTACTACCGCTACACCAAGGACGAGCGGGACCCCGGCTCCTCCAGCCCCTGCTCGAAGTTCATCACCGCGGAGAAGTCGACCTCCCTGACCTCGACGACGTACGACTTCGTGGCGGACTGTGTCGGCAGCGGCGCGATGTCGCGCGGCGAGGGGCCGACGGTGTTCAAGTCGAACACCGAGGAGAAGTGGTACCTCTTCATCGACGAGTACGGCGGTCGCGGGTACGTCCCCTTCGAGACGACCGACCTCGACTCGGGCCGGTGGACGCCGTCGACGGACTACCAGCTCCCGGCAAGTCCCCGTCACGGAACGGTACTTCCGGTGACGCAGGCCGAGTACGACCGGCTGCTGGCGGCCTACCCGTCGACCCCCGCCTCGGTCGTCGACGTGACGGCGAAGGACCAGAAGGGGTACGCCATCGTCACGGAGGCCGCCTCGAAGGTCGTGCTGCCGATGCGGCCGGACGCGGACCTCGCGCGCCTGGCACCGAAGCTCGCGATCGGTGAAGGTGCCTCCGTCAGCCCCCGGTCCGGCACCCGCCGCGACTTCCGCAAGCCGCAGACGTACACCGTGACGGCCGCCGACGGCACCAGGCGGACCTGGACGGTGGAGGCGGTCCGGACCGGGAGTCCCGTCCTGCCAGGGCTCAACGCCGACCCTGACGTGCACTATCTGAACGGCGAGTACTGGATCTACCCGACGACGGACGGCTTCCAGGGCTGGGGCGGCACCCGCTTCACGGCGTACTCGTCGAAGGACCTGGTCCACTGGAAGGACCACGGCGTCATCCTGGACCTCGGTCCGGACGTCACCTGGGCGGACCGGTACGCGTGGGCGCCGGCCATCGCCGAGCGGGACGGCAGGTACTACTTCTACTTCTGCGCCGAGCAGCAGATCGGCGTCGCGGTGGCGGACTCCCCCGCCGGTCCCTTCAAGGACGCGCTGGGCAAGCCGCTGGTGGCGAAGGGCGGCTCGTTCCAGGGCCAGATGATCGACCCCGCCGTGTACACGGACGACGACGGGACGTCGTATCTCTACTGGGGCAACGGCCACGGATACGTCGTGCCGCTGAACGACGACATGACCTCGTACGACCCGGCGCAGGTCAAGGACATCACCCCGGACAACTTCCGCGAGGGATCCTTCGTGATCAAGCGGAAGGGCACGTACTACTTCATGTGGTCCGAGGACGACACCCGCAGCGAGAACTACCACGTCGCCTACGCGACGGGACCGTCCCCGCTCGGCCCGTGGACCAAGAAGGGGACGATCCTGTCCAAGCGTCCCGAGTACGGCATCCTCGCCACCGGCCATCACTCCGTGGTGAACACGCCCGGCACCGACGACTGGTACATCGTCTACCACCGGTTCGCCCTGAACGGGCCGGGCAAGGCGGGCGGGGACGGTATGCACCGGGAGACGACCGTCGACCGCATGGAGTTCGCGGCCGACGGATCGATTCTGCCGGTGGTGCCGACCCTGGAGGGAATCAAGCCGGTCAGGAAGGACTAGCTGACGAAGTACGTCGGGTTCGGGAGCTTGTACGTCCTGTCGGCGTAGCCGCCGTCCAGGTCGGAGTACTGGTCGCCGAAGTTGGCGACGATGTCGTACCCGAGGTCCTGCTCGATGTGCTTGCGGGTGCCGGACTTGTACTGCACGGTCGTGCAGGTCCAGGTGCCCGGCGTGGCGCAGGCGCTGAGGTAGGACGGCGGGTTGGCCTTGTCCTTGAGGAACACGTGGTCGGCGTCGAGGTTCACATCGGCGCCGATCTTCTTCAGGTTCTCGACGGCCGCGGAGCGCTGCGCCTCGGACAGACCCGAGTTGTAGAAGACCTCGACGCCCTTGGACTCGGCGTACCGGACCAGCTCGGGGCTGCCGAAGACGGCCGGGCGGTCGGCCTTGTTCACGTAGTCGGCCCACGTGGTGGCGTTGTACGTGTAGTTGGTCTTCTTCTCGTAGTCGAGGCTGAGCAGCAGCGTGTCGTCGATGTCGAAGACGACCGCGGGCTTGTCGTGCTTCTTCAGCGCCTTGCGGGCCGCCTTGTCGATCTGCTTCCTGGCGGCCGCGTCGAGCTTCGCCAGGTCCTTGGCGTACTGGCTGCTCGTGGACGCCTGGTAGACGCCGTTGGCGTCGAGTGTGGTGCCGTAGTAGGTGTCGATGTCCTTCACCAGGAGCCCGATGTTGTAGGGCTCGTGGGTGCTGTTCGCGGTGGACTGGCCGGCCGTGGCCGCACCGGCGCCGTAGAGGGCGGCGCCGGTGACGGCACACGCCGCGGCGAGCGCCGCGATACGCAGTGACTTATGCATGACAGACGTTCTACGCGCGTCACCCCGGTGGGCGCGAGACCCGCCGGGCAAAAAACGGGTCAAGCACCCCGAGAGGTCAGTTCATGGTGGCGCCGATCGTCGTCGAGCCCGTGGTGAGGAAGGTCGTGGCCGGCAGGGTGCCGCTGGAGCTGCGGGCGTTGTAGGTCGTCGACGCGTTCGTGGAGATGAAGGCCGGCGTCGCGATGCCGGAGTCCCAGTTGTTGCCGGACGAGGTGACCGACGAGCCCTTGCTGACCGAGCCGCCGCTGTTGCCGACGGCGAGGTTCTTGCCGAGCTTGGCGGCGCCGGTGGCGAAGTAGTAGCCCCACTTGCTGTTGGCGTAGGCGGTGGTGCGGTTGATGACGATCGCGCCCTTGTTGGAGTTCTCGGTGAACCCGTTGCCGGCGTTGCCCCAGGCCGCCGAGTTGTTGATGACGTGCGCCACGACCTCGCCGTCGCCGCCCAGCTTGTAGCCGTTGCCGTCGCCCGCGAAGGCCGAGTCGGACCAGCGGTTGACGCCGTTGCCCATGGCCCAGGTGTGCTCGACGGTGACGGGCGAGGAGAAGGACCAGAAGTCCAGACCGTCGTCCGAGTTGTTGTAGAGGCGGGCGCCGGTGATCAGGTTGCCGGTGCCGGAGCCGAACTTCACGGCGATGCCGTCGGCGTTCTCGCCGTGGCCCGCGGCGTCGTAGTGGCCGTAGGAGTCGATGTTCTTGACCGTGTTGTTGACGGTCCCGTCGCCGGTGAGCGTGAAGCCGGAGTCGCCGCCGTTGATGGTCTTGATGTTGTTCCACACCGTGCCGGTGCAGGACTGGCAGACGACGGCGCTGTCCGGGGAGTTCTGGAAGGTGATGTTGGAGACGTTCCAGTAGTCCGCGGTCAGCTTGAAGATCCAGTCGCCGTCGGGCAGGTTCGAGCCGTCGATCTTGACGGTCTCCGAGCCGTAGGCGGTGAGCTGGACCGGCGAGGACGAGGTGCCGTTGGCCGTGGACTGCAGGGTGGCCGTCGGGTAGTAGGTGCCGCCGCGGACCTGGATGACCGTGCCGGCGGTGGCGCCGGACAGGGCGCTGCTCAGTTCGGCCGAGGTGTCCACGACCACGGTCGCGGCCTGGGCCTGGGTGGGGAGGACGGCCACGGCGGTGCCGAGGGCGAGGGCCGTCGTGGCGATCAGAGCGGTACGACGAGACATGGAGTGCGGTCCTTTTCTCGTACGGACGGGGAGGGGGACGGTGGATCAGAGGACGTGGTCGAGCCAGTGGAAGACCTCGTCCTGCATGCGGTCGGCGAAGACATGGCCGAGATCGGGCCAGGTCTTCAGACGCAACCGCTCCTCGGCGTGGCACGAGTGCCAGACGGCGCGCAGCGTGTCGTACGCGGCTCGGACGCCGTCGGCGGGGAACAGCGGGTCGAGCCCGCCGTCGAAGAAGAGCATCGGCCTGGGGGCGGCGATGCTCGCCACGTCGGGGAAGTCGAGGAACCGGGAGAGCCCCGGGTGGAGCATGTAGTACGACGACTGCCCGCGCAGCGTGTTGTTGCCGGGCACCATCATTTCCCTGAGGCCGGTCATCCAGCAGACGGCGGCGGTGGCCGCGATGTCGTGGCTGAGCGCGGCGGTCTGCCAGGCGCGGTAGGCGCCCATGGAGAAGCCGAGGGCGGCGACCCGGCGCACGTGCTTCAGGCCGGCCAGGAAGCCGGCGGCGCGGGCGTCCTCGCGGGCCATGAGTCCGGCGAGCGAGGAGCCGAGGTGGAAGAAGTTGCTCGCCAGGGCCTGCTGCTGGTCGTAGGCGATCGGGCCGCGGTCGCCCCAGCCCGGGGCGTCCAGGCACAGCACGACATATCCGCGCCGGGCCAGCTCGTCGCCCACGAACCGACCGCTGTAGTACCGGTCGGCCCACGCTTGGGCGGAGGCCAGCCGGGTCTCGTCGTACCAGGGCCGGACGAGTTTCTCCTTGCCGATGCCGAACTCGGACCCGTGGTCGTGGAAGAGGAGCACGGCGGGGAAGGGGCCGGGGCCTCGCGGGGTGAGGAGGACGCCCCGAACGCGCTCGTACCGGGTGAGGGAGAGCGTCACCAGCTCCCGTGTGCAGGAGTCGGTCCGGGACGGCACGCCGTACTCCGGCGCGTACGGTGTCTCGTCCTGCCGCTCCACCAGGAGGTGCTGCTCGACCTTGGCCCGGGCCAGGAGCCGCCAGTCGCTGAAGTCCCGGACCCGCGAAGTGCCCCAGGCGAGCGGGAAGGTGAGCTCCTTCCTCAGCTCCGGGTACAGGCTGTCAGGAGTGGCCATACGGCCTCCCCGCGCCGGCGTGGGTCAGGACGTGGTGCTCGACCGCCGCCGGGGACCTGAGCGGCCGGTAGTCGTAGACGCCGGCCGGGTCCCAGCCGACGTCGTCGGTCAGTCCGAGGCCGCTCGCCACCGTGTTCAGCCTGGCGGGGCGGCCGTTGTGCCAGGAGCCGGTGTCGCGGAAGTGCTCGCCGCCGTAGGCGGCCAGGGCGAGACCCGGGTCGTACCGGAAGACGTTGCGCTCGGAGTAGATCGCCGACTCCACGCCCACGCCCAGCGCGTAGAGAGGGGCCCGGCCCCGGTAGACGTTGTTGACGACGTGCACCTGTCCGAAGCGGACGCGGGGGCCGCGCTGCATGATGTCGGTGAAGAGGTTCCGGGCGAAGGTGATCCTGAGGTGCCCCCGGTCGCGGTCGCCGCGCCCGTCCCCCGACCCGATGAGGAGCGCCTTGTCGTGGTCGGTGAACCGGCTGTCGGAGACGGTGAGGAAGTCGGAGCCGTCCTCGATGTCCAGCAGTCCGTCGTGCCGTTGGACGTGCTCGCCGTGGAAGCCGAGCGGTGCCTCGCGGTCCGGGAAGCGGCCGTCGGTGAAGGTGCAGTGGTCGACCCAGATGTTCTTGCCGGTGATGACGGTCATCGCGTCGAAGCGGGCGTTCCAGTTGCCCTGGGTGCCGTCGTCGGGCGACCAGCTGGTGAAGTGGTCGACGGGAGCCTCCAGCCGGAGGTTGCGCACGATGATGTTCGTGCCGGTGTTGACCGTCAGGAAGACGCCGAGCAGCCGGGCGTCACGGCCGGCACCGACGAGTGTCGTGTTGCTCGGCACGGTGAGCTGGATCTGTGCCTTCTCCTTGTTCGACCCGGTCTGGCGCAGCTGCCGCTGCTGTCTGCAGTAGTCGTGGCGGGTGTCGGACCAGGTGGTGCCGTCCTCGCCGAAGCAGGACATGTACTGGGCGAGGTCGTATCCGGGCGCGTAGTCCTGCTCGCCGAGCAGGGAACCGTCGTCCGCCTCATGGCCGTTGATGTCCCCGACGACCCGGATCACCTTGGGCGCGGTGGGATCACCCGCGTTGGCGAGGGCCTCCTTGAGCTCGGCGCGGGTGTGCACCGTCGAGACGGTGCCGCCCGCCCCGCCGGTGGTGCCGGCGCCGGTGGAGGCCCAGCCGACGGGACCGCCCTCGCCGGCGGCGGCCGGCGGCGCCCAACCGAAGGCCAGGCACACGCAGGCGAGGAGGGCGGCGGCAGCCCTACGCACGCGGGCACCAGTCGCCGAGATACGTGGCCTTGGTGTGCGACTCGGCTTGGTCGCGGGTCAGTTGAGGCCTGTTCTCCGGCACCGGGATCGCCGCGCCGGGGCCGGAGTTGCGGTACTCGTGGAACCGCATGGTCTGCCAGGGGTACGCCTCCCGCATGTTGGTGTAGGGCGCGACGGGGTCGATGCCGGGTCCGATCCGGGTGTCCCGCACGACGAGGGACGGCCAGGCGGTCGTCTCGTACGACGGGACCCACGGCCGGGCCAGCTTGTACGCCGCGTCCTCGGCGCCCGAGGTGATGCGGGAGCGCAGGGCGAGGATGCCGTGGGGGTTGGCGCGGGCGGTGGACGGGGCGAAGACCATGCCCTTCGGGGTGAAGGTGACGTCCCGCTGGAGGGTGTGGAAGTGGCACTCCTCGAAGACGGCGGTGGCCCGGCCGAAGACGAAGTCGACGTCGCCCTCGATGTAGCAGCGGTGGAAGTACTGCCGGTCGAAGGAGGTGAGCGCGGTCGTCTCGACGAAGAGGGTGTCCTGGTGGGCGAGCAGCCGGACGTTGTCGAAGTGGGTGCGGTCCCCGTACGTGCAGGAGGCGACCGCCTGGGTCCCGGTGATGTCGGGATGGTCGGCGCGCAGCCAGTCGTTGGCGAGGGTCAGGTCGCGGACGGTGAGGCCGGGGGCGGCGGAGGTGAAGGTGGCGGAGCCTGCGGTGCCGTACGTTCCGGAGCCGTCGGGCTTCTGTGTGCCGTTCGCGTTGTCGTAGACGATCACGGTGTCGCGGGGGTCGCGGGAGGCACCGCGCAGGGTCAACTCGGCCTTGTCGGCGGGCACGTCGACGACCTCGCGGTACGTCCCCGGGTGCACGACGATCGTCCAGCCGGGACCGTCGACCGCGTCCACGGCCGCCTGGACGGAGCCGCCGGGGCGGACGTGCAGGACCCGGCGGGCACCGGTGGCGGAGGCCGGAGTGGCGGCCCCTGCCGCGAACAGGCCCGCGCCGGCGGCGAGAAGGATGCGTCTGCGCATCTCAGCACCCCCGCTTCCACGGCTGCCAGTCGCCGAGGTAGGCGGCGCGGGTCGCCGACTCGGCCTGGTCGTCGGTGAGTTGGGGCCGGTTCTCGGGGACCGTGATCACCGCGCCCGGTCCCGTGTTGCGGTACTCGGCGAAACGCTGGTTCTGCCAGGGGAAGCCGTCCGACATGTTGGCGTAGGGCGCCACCGCGTCGATGCCCGCGTCGAGGCGGCTGTCCCGGACGGTGAGGCCGGGGCGGGCGGTGGGGTCGGAGCTGGGCACCCAGGGGCGGGCCAGCTTGTAGTAGGCGTCGGGGGCCTCGCTGCTGATGCGGCTTTTGGTGACCAGGTAGCCGAGCGGGTTGGCGCCCGCCGTGGACGGCGCGAAGACGAAGCCGTACGGGGCGGAGGCCAGGTCGGTGCGGGTCAGGGTGCGGAAGTGGCACTGCTCGAACACGGCGGTGCCCCGGCCGAAGACGAAGTCGACGTCGCCCTCGACGTAGCAGTGCGAGAAGTACTGGCGGGCGAAGACGGCCAGGGCGGTGGAGTCCGCGTACAAGGTGTCCTGGTGGCCCAGGAAGCGGCAGTGGTGGAAGGCCGAGCGGTCGCCCAGCACCTTGATGGCGACGGCCTGGGTGCCGGAGACGCCCGGATGGTCGGCGCGCAGCCAGTCGTTGGCGAAGGTGATCCAGCGGGCGGTGAAGCCGTCGGGGCGGACCAGGGTGGTGGCCGAGCCGGTGGTGCCGTAGGTGCCGGAGCCGTCGGGCTTGGGGGTGCCGGCCGCGTTGTCGTAGACGATGACGACGTCCCGCGGGTCCTCGCTCGCGCCGATCCAGGTCAGCTCGGTGGCGGTGGCCGCGACGGCGACGGTCTCCCGGTACACACCGGGGGCGAGGACCAGGGTGTACCCGGCGGTGGTGACCGTGGTGACGGCGGCCTGGACGCTGGTGAAGTCGCCGCGGCCCTGGGTGTCGATGTAGAGCGTGGTCGGGGTCAGCCGGGCGGCCGGGGAACCGAACCGGCCGAAGGGGCGCCGACCGCCGGCGAAGGCGGGCGCGGACGCGAGGCCGAGCGCGGCGGCCGTGCCAACGCTCGCGGTCAGGAATCCCCTTCTGGACAGGGGGAGTTGGCGGTGGGGCGAGGGCATGGCGATGCTCCTTGGCTGTGCGGCTCTTCGGTGATGTGCGTGGTGTTCCTCGCCGTGGGGGGCTGGGGCCGGGGCGGGCGCACTCGGGGTGGTGAGTGCGCGGTGCGGGCCGCCCCGGCCGTTCAGGGGGCGGGTGTCAGCAGACGCGGCCGGCGCCGGCGCCGCGGTCGACGATCCCGGGGACCTTCTTGACCGGGTCGATCTTCGTGCGCAGGGTCGGCGTCCAGCCGGCGCCGGACTCGAGGGTCTCGGCGGGGATCTCGGCGTTGTGGACGGCGATCAGGTCGGTGGGCTTGCCGTTGACGTAGTTGTCGGCGGCGGTGACCGGGGAGACGTTCCAGCGCTTGAGCACCTTGGCCGCGCTGACCCCTTCCGGCAGCGTGAACGCGTTGTGCTCGGCGACCAGTTGGGACTCCTTGCCGATGCCGAAGCTGTAGGAGTAGTCCTCGTTGGCCACGAAGTGGTTGTTGTAGGAGTCGACCTGCCCGAACCGCACGCGCGGGGCGCGCTCGACGAGGTCGGAGAACTGGTTGTGGTGGAAGGTGACCTTGAGCTTGCCCCGGTCGCCCACCGCCGTGGACTCGCTGTCGCTGTTGCCGATCAGGATCGTCTTGTCGTGCTCGGTGAAGACGTTCCACGAGGCGGTGACGTAGTTGGAGCCGCGGACGATGTCCAGTTCCCCGTCGTGCTGCTGGTAGAGCATGCCGAAGTAGGTCGGCGCGGCGCTGTCGGGGTGGGAGCCGTCGGTGAAGGTGTTGTGGTCCATCCACACGTGGGTGGAGCCGTAGACGACGGCGGTGTCGTACTCGGAGTTCCAGTTGCCGTTGGCGCCGTCGGTCGGGTCCCACTGCGGGAAGCAGTCGATGGGGCTCTCGAAGGCGAGGTTGCGGATGATGACGTTGTCGACGGCCTTGATCTGGAGGCTGGCGCCCTTGATCCCGGCGTTCTTGCCGATGCCGATGATCGTGGTGTTGGAGGGGACGTTGGCCTTGATGGCCTTGTCCTGGTTGGCGGCGGAGGTGCGGCGCAGCCCCTCGGGGCTGTCGTCGGGCTCGGCGCTGAGGTCGGTGTCGAGCCCCCAGGTCTCCGGCGCGTACGTGGCGAGGTAGGCGTCGAAGTCGTACCCGGCGGCGGCGAAGGCGTCGCAGCCCTCCGAGACGGCGTCGATCGTCCCCTTGACCTTGATGATCTTCGGCGCGTCTCCGCCGGCGGCCAGGGCGGCCTTGAAGTCGGCCCAGGTGGAGACGGTGTGGACATGGGCGGCGTCGGCCGCGGCGCCACCGGTGGTCCCGGTCCCGTAGGAACCCCAGCCGTCACCGGCCGGGAGGGTCTGCCGGGCGACGTCACGACCGCTCGCCTGGGCGCCGGGCCCGGTGACGGTCAGCACGAGGGCGGTGCAGCCGACGACGACGGCGGCACGCGCCACCTTGGCTGCTATGTCATGCCCATGCCATTTCTGTGTGCTCATGGTGCGGCTCTCTCTTCCGGTTCAGGGGGTGGTTACGCGGTGGCCTCGGGCCAGGTGATCCAGGACGTGGGGATCTCCTGGTCGAGCCGCCGCACGTCCTGCGGGCGCAGCACCCGGGTGCGCAGCAGCTCCTGCGCCACGAGCCGCGCCACGGCGATGGCACCGGGCGGATTGAAGTGCGTGTTGTCCTGCTCGGTCGCGGTCCAGTTGAAGTACGTCTTCGTCTCCTCGACCCCGAGCTTCTGCCACAGCGCGAGGGACAGCGCCTGGATGTCGAGCAGCGCGACCCGCTCCTCCTCGGCGAGCGCACGCATCGACGCCGGGTAGTCGCCGTGGGTCGGCACGGCGTTGCCGGCCGTGTCGAACTTCCGGCGCTCCACGGAGGTCGCGAGCACGGGCCGCGCACCACGGGCACGGGCGCCGTCGATGTACAGCCGCAGATAGTCCTGGTACGTCGTCCAGGGCTCGGTGTAGCGGGTGGGGTCGGCGGACTTCTCGTCGTTGTGCGCGAACTGGACGAGGAGGTAGTCGCCGGGCTGGATCAGCCCGAGAATCGTGTCGAGCCGGCCTTCGTCGACGAAGCTCTTCGAACTGCGCCCGTTCACCGCGTGGTTGGCGACGGGCCGGTCTCGGTGCAGAAAGAAGGGAAGCGCCATGCCCCACCCGGTCTCGGGGGCCGCGTCGGCGTATTTCTGGGCGGCGGTGGAGTCACCGGCGATGTAGATCGTCCGGGGGCGGCGGATTCCGGCGGAAGCGGTACCGGAGGCCGCAAAGGTGAGGGGAACAGCGGCAAGGGCCGCCGTGGTCATCTGTCTGCGGGTAAGGGACACAGGAAAGCCTTTCGTTGACCAACCCAGGGGCGCGGGGAACTGCGCGACCGGCCCCAACCGGTCGGCAGCTCCCCACTACCCGAACCACCCGTGCTCTTGGCTCTTAGCCGTTCTGCGACTTCCACTCGGTCTGGGCCTCGTTCAGCTGGTCCGCCAGCGTGTCGAGGAAGTCCTTCGCGCTCATCTTTCCGAGCAGCACCTTCTGGAAGTTCGGCTCGTTGTCGGCCTTCGAGATGGTGCCCCAGTCGGGCAGGTAGTACGGCAGCTGGACGATGCTGGTGGAACCGTCGGTCAGCGCGGCCGCGGCCAGCTTGGTCGGCTCGGCCTTCGAGATCCACGCGTCCTGCGCCGCGTCGTTGTTCGCGGGCACCTGCCCCGCGGACTCGTTGAACTTCGAGTTCTCCGCCTTCGACAGGGCGAACTCGATGAACTTCCAGGCCGCGTCCTTGTTCTTGGAGGTCTTGAACAGGCCGATGCCGTCAACGGGGTTGGAGACCTGGACCCGCTTTCCGTCGGGCCCGGTCGGCTGCGGAATACCCCGGAACTTCTCGACCCCGAGCGCCTTCACATGGTCCTGGTACGACCCCAGGTTGTGGTTCAGCATTCCGATGGTGCCGGAATCCCACTGGGCGACCATCTTGGTGAAGTCGTTGTTGAGGTCGGCGGCCGGTGTGACCTTCTTGAAGAGCGCCGCGTACTTCTCCAGCGCCTCCACGTTCTTCGGGTCGTTGACCGTGGTCTTGTCGCCGTTCCAGAACGACGTGATCCCGGACTGCCCGTACATCGCGTCCAGTGCCTGCGCGATGGACCCGGCGCCGCCGCGGATCGTGTAGCCGAACTCGTTCTTGCCGGCGTCGGTGAGCTTGTCCGCGGCCTCGTAGAACTTGTCCCAGGTGGTCGGCTCGTCCAGGCCCGCCTTCTTGAACAGGTCGGTGCGGTAGTAGAGCACACCGTTGTTCGCGGAGGTGGGGATCGAGTAGAGCCGGCCGTCACCGCCGCCGGCGGCCGTCAGCGACTCGACCATGTCCTCGTTGAGCTTGCCGTTGAGCGAGGACTTGGCGAGCCGGTTGTCCAGCGGCTCCAGGGCGCCCTGGGCGGAGAAGCTCGCGAGCATCGCCGCGCCGACGCCACCGACGTCCGGGAGGCTGTCGGCCTGGATGGCGGTGTCGACCTTGGACTGGTAGTCGGTGGAGGCGATACCGACGTACTCGACGTCGATCTTCGGGTTCGCCTTCTCGAAGTCGGCGATGACCTCCTTCCAGATGTCGGTGCGGACACCACCGTTGTTGTCCCAGAAGACGATCTTGCCCGTGCCGGTGCCGTCGTTGCCCTTGTCACCCGTGCTGCTGCCGTCGTCACCGCAGGCGGTGGCGGTCAGCGCGAGGACGGAGCCCAGGGCGACCGCCACGGCGGCTCGCCTGCTTCTGCGGATGCTGATCTTCATTGGTCGGCTCTCTCTTCTGGGTCAATCTCAGCTGGATCGAGATGTGAACTGCTGTGTGCAGATATGAAGTTGTGGGGGTCAGTGGCGGGCGTGGGGCGCCCAGTCGTCGCTGCCGCGGAGGTAGTCGGCGACGGTGTGGGCGCGGGCGTCCGCGTCGCTCATCTGCGGCCGGTCCGCGGTGACTTCGGCGCCGGGCCCGTAGTTGCGGTACTCGGTGAAGCGGGCGTCCCTCCACGAGAAGCCGCTCATGTCGGTCCACGGGGAGGCCTTGATCGCGGCCGGCAGCTTCGTGTCGCGGATCAGGACCTGGGCGACGGCCTCCGGTTCCCCTCCCGGATGCCAGGGCCTGCCGAGGTGGAAGCTCCCGGCCGGCGCGTCGCTCACGATCCTGGAGTCGGTGATCAGGAAGCCGTAGGGGTTCCCGGTCCAGGTCGAAGCCGCCGTGATGTAGCCGTTGTTGGTCGCCGAGCCCCGGCTCAGCGCCTTGATGACCGACCGCTCGATCACCGTCGTCGCCCGTCCGTAGACGAAGTCGACGTCGCCCTCGATGTACGAGTCGCGGACATAGACCCGGCTGACGGTGGTCAGCTTGGGGCTGTCGGTCATCAGGGTGTCCTGGTTGCCCAGGAAGGCGGTGTCCTCGAAGACGATCCGGTCGCCGGTCGTCTTCATCGCCAGCGCCTGCTCGCCGTTCAACTCGACCGCGGCCTCGTCGAAGTCGTTGCTGAAGGTGAGGTTGCGCGCCGTGACGTCGTTCGCGGCGATGCGCACGGTGGCGCTGCCGGTCGAACCGCCGTACGCGGCGGGCGTGTCGTAGACGATGACGGTGTCGGACCGATCTTGTCCAGTCCCCTGCAGCACGATGTTCGGCTTGGTCGCGGGGATGAAGACCTTGGCGCGGTACGTCCCCGGCGCGACGGCGATCGTCACGGGCACGGTGTTACCGTCCGGCACGGCGTCCACGGCGGCCTGCACGGTCGGGTAGTCGGCCGGGACGTGCAGGGTCGCACCGATCCGCTGCTGCGGCCCGGAGAACCGCTTCACCAGCGCGGGAACGGCGGCGGCCGGGTCCAGCCGGTAGTCGTAGAACTCCCGCGGATCGAAGGCGGCACCCCACGCGTCGGTACGCCCGGCGGTGTTCCTCAGGATCGACCCGCGCTGCACCAACTCGGCCGTGGCATCGGCCTGGTAGGGGTGCTGGACGCCGTCGTAGTAGCTGTTCTCGATGACCATCCTGGTCCTGCCGCGCGACCAGTTCCCGTACGTCCACGTCGGGTCCCCGTCGGCGACCTGGGCCGAGAGGTAGTTGTTGTAGAGATGGGCGTAGGCACAGTTGTCCGCGGAAGGATTGCGCTGCTTCGTGCCCGTGAACCAGTTGTGGTCGATCGTGATCTCGGTCAGGACATTCGTCGTCCAGCCGATCCCCAACGCCTTGTTGTGGTGCGTGAACCGGTTGTAGGAGACGGTGATGTACCGGCTGTCCTTGCGGATGTCGAGCAGCCCGTCGCCCATGTGCGTGAAGCGGTTGTGGTCGATCCAGACGTGGTCGACGGTGTCCATCTGGATCGCGTCGAAGTCGGTGGTCTTGCCGTCCCAGTCGCCCTCGACGTAGGAGTCCCGGATCGTCAGGTTGCGGATGATGACGTTGCTGGTGCCGGGGTTGAGGTGCAGCTCACCGTGGACGATCTCGCCGGTGTCGCCGACGCCGATGATCGTCTTGTCCGAGGCCACGACGATGTCCGAGCCGAACGGCTCGACGGCTATCGCCCCCGACACCCGGATGACATACGGCTCTTCGGCCGCCGCGTACCGGGTGAGCGAGGCCTGGTCGGTGACGGTG
Organism: Streptomyces sp. NPDC087859; assembly: GCF_044742595.1. Lineage (NCBI taxonomy): Bacteria > Bacillati > Actinomycetota > Actinomycetes > Kitasatosporales > Streptomycetaceae > Streptomyces > Streptomyces sp. NPDC087859. The sequence continues at coordinate 145,114 of NZ_JBIUUU010000006.1, forward strand.
ACGACCTTGCCGCCCGCCCCGCCGGTGGTGCCGCCGGCGAGGGAGGCGAAGCCGTGCGGCTGGTCGGTCCAGCGGGGGGCGGCCACCGGCGAGGACCCTGCCGAGGCGTCGGCTTCCCCGCTCGCCCCGAGTACGAGGGCGGCCAGCAGGCCCACGACGGTGGCCAGGACTCTGCCGGGACCGAGTCCCGACAAGCGCTTGCTATGGAGGTGCGTCATTGCGGCTCCCAACAGGCGTACAAGGAGAGGTGTGCTACAGCTGGTCGATCCTGAACTTCGTGAAGGTTGCCGCGCCGGCATGACCGTGTCCGGTGGGCGCGAGGGCGACGAGACCGAGCAGAGCGCCGACCCAGCGCCACGGCGTGGCCGCGAAGACGGGACCGGAAGGACGCGGACCGTCGCCGATGTCGTGGAAGAAGCGGCACCGCGCCCCCGCGCCGATCTCGATCCGCAGCCGCACCCGTCCCTCGGGGGCGATCACGGGGTGGGCGGCGTCGCGTTCCCGCTCGGCGACCGCCTCGGCGAACCGGTGCACCACCTGAACAGTTCCGTCCTCGTCCCGCTGGAGCCCGATCCAGCCGAACGCGTCCCCGAGGACCGCGAGCCCGGCCCGTGCCCCCGGCTCCTCGCTGTCCAGGCGCAGCTCCACCTCGACGGCGGAGGGCTTGCCGGGCAGCCGCTGGGTGAGGACGTTCGGCAGTCTGCGCAGGTCGTGCGCGTCGGCCGAGCGGACGCAGGTCAGGCGGAGCCCGTCACCGGAGTGGTGGGTGGCCCAGCCGTCCCGCGGGTTGGCGGTCCAGCTCCACTGGCGGCCGAAGCGTCCGCCGGGGAAGTCGTCGTCGGTGGCGGGCGCGGCGGGCGGCTGCGGCGGCAGGTCGGGCCTGGTGTGTACGGCGACGGGGGCTCCGTCGTCCCCGAGCACCGGCCAGCCTCCCCCATCGCCCCAGCGCATCGGCTGGAGGTGGACGACCCTGCCGTAGGCGCCCTTCTGCTGGAAGTGCAGGAACCAGTCCTCGCCGGACGGGGTGCGCACCCAGCCGCCCTGGTGGGGGCCGTTGACGTCGGTGTCCTTCTGCTCCAGGACGACCTGCTCCTCGTACGGCCCGAAGAACTCGCGTGAGCGGAAGGCGCCCTGCCAGCCGGTCTCGACTCCCCCGGCGGGGGCCAGGATCCAGAACCAGCCGTCGTGCTGATAGAGCTTGGGGCCCTCCAGGGTGAACCAGCCCGGTATCCGGTCGCCGTCGACGATCACCTTGCCGTCGTCGAGGAGTTCGGTGCCGTCGGGGTGCATCCGGTGGCCGGTGAGCCGGTTCTTGACGCCGGAGCGGGACTTGGCCCAGGCGTGCACCAGGTAGGCCTCGCCGGTCTCGTCGTCCCACAGGGGGCAGGCGTCGATCAGGCCCTTGCCCGCCTTGAGGAGGTGCGGGTGGGTCCAAGGCCCCCTGATCTCGGGGGCGTTGATCTGGAAGATGCCCTGGTCGGGGTCGCCCCAGAAGATCCAGAACCGATCGTCGTGGTGGCGCAACGACGGGGCCCAGACACCGCGGTCGTGCCGGGGTGCCTTGAACTCGGCCGCGGGCTCCAGCCGTGGCAGCGCGTGGCCGACCAGGGTCCAGTTGACGAGGTCGCGGGAGTGCAGCAGCGGCAGGCCGGGGGCGCGGCCGAAGCTGGAGGCGGTGAGGTAGAAGTCGTCGCCGACGCGCAGGACGTCCGGGTCGGACCAGTCGGCGTCGAGCACCGGGTTGGTGTACGTCTCGGCGGTCACAGGCTCACCGCCTTGCGGATCAGGGCGGCGGCCCCGGCGCGGTCGAGGCGGCCGTCGGCGACGACCGTGACGACCCGGCGGACGAGGGTGTCGCCCGCGGCGACCGGTACCCGCTCGGTGTGCGCCAACGACGAGCCCACGCCGGGGTATTCGCCGGTGCGCACGAACCACGGGTCCCGGCGGGTCTGCTCGGTGGCCCCGGCGAAGACCAGCGTCCAGGCGGAGCCGGCGAGGGCGAGCCAGTCGGCGCGGTGGGCGTGCACCTCGGACTCGCCGTCGGCGCTCGGGGTGAACACGTCCGGCGCCCGGTCCTCCTTGCGGGCCCGCCAGAAGAAGCCTCCGTACGCGGCGCCCGGGCGGCCGTTGGTGGCCGGGCTGCCGATGGACAGCGGGTCGGACGTGACATTGGTGAGCGAGAACGTGAAGTCCAACGCCCAGGCGGTGTCGGTGAGTTCGGTGGCCGCGACCGTACGGCGCTCGCGCAGCAGCTCCGCTCCCGCGGCGATCCAGCGCAGTTCCTCCACGAAGCCGTCCGGGTCGCGGAGCTGGAAGGAGCTGTGGCGCTGGGCGCCGTGGTTGTCGAGCTCGGTGGGGCCCTGGCCGCGGACGTAGGTGCGTCCGCCCCAGAAGTTGAACCCCTCGACGTCGGGAACGGCGACACCGACGCCGAGGTGATGGAGGTGGTCGGCGGGGCTCAGTTCGGTGACTGCCGTGCCGGCCAGGGTGGTGACGGGGTGCAGATAGGGGCGCGGGGAGAGCCGCGCGGGCAGCTCGGGCCGGGTGACATAGCGGCCGACCGGGCGGCCCGCGACGCGCAGGACCGGGGAGTCGGGGGTCGTCATCAGGTACTCACCTCTTTCGGTAGGGCATCCACGACCCAGGGCGCGCCGAGCTCGGAGTAGAGGGCGAGAGTGTCCGCGGAGGCCGCGACGAGCCCGTCGACGCCGGGGACGACCCTGCGGTCCTCGCCGGGGACCAGGTGCCAGGCGCTCGCGGGCAGCGGGGCCGGGTCGGGGGCCGTCCGGATCGCCTCGACGACCTTCATGAAGGCGCCGGTCGCTTCCGGCGGGACCAGCAGGTCGGTGCCGTCGGTGAGGTGGTCGACGAGGTTCTCCAGCAGGTCGGTGCGACCGTGGTCGTACTCCTCCGGGCCGTGGTCCGCGCGCTGGAGCAGGACGCGGTCCTGCTTGTACCAGAAGGTGATCCGGCCGCGTGTGCCGTGCACGAGGACGTACGGGTCGTCCGGGTCCTCGGCGCACAGGGTCGCGGCGACGGTGACCGGGCGGCCCTGTGCCGTGGAGATCCGGACACAGGAGGTGTCGTCGGACTCGATGTCGTTGGCGTGCAGCAGCTCGGTCTCGATGCGGGTGACGTCCTCGGCGCGCGTGGAACCGTTCAGGGCGAGACCGGTGGCGACCGCGTGCGCGAGCGGGTTGGTCAACGCGCCGTCGATCACGTCGACGCCGTTCAGGCGCCGCCTGCCCGCCCAGGGGGCCCGCGTGTAGTAGGACTCCGGGCGTGCCCAGGCACCGGCGCCACCGACGCCGACCAGGTCACCGACGGCCCCGTCGGCGATCAGCTGCCGGATCGCGGGCACCGCGTGCGAGCCCAGCGACTGGAAGCCGATCTGGCAGACGACCCCGGCCGCGGCGACCCCGTCGGCCATGCGCCGGAACTCGGCGTACGACGGGGCCGGAGGCTTCTCCAGCAGGATGTGCACACCCCGGCGAGCCGCTTCGAGCGCCAGGTCGGTGTGGGTCGGGATCGGCGTGCAGATCACCGCGATCCGGGCGCCCGTGGAGTCCAGGAGGGCACCGAAGTCGGCGGACTGCTCGGGCGTGCCGAGGCCCTCGGGGAGCTCGCCAGCGGTCAGCGGGGTCAGCTCGCAGATGCCCGCCAGGCGGACGATCCCCTTGTCCTGGAGCCGGCGGATGTTCTCCAGGTGCCAGCGGCCGTGGCCGCGCGCTCCCGCCAGGACGATGTCTACGGTGCTCATGGGATCCTCCCTGCGCCCGCGCCGCGTGCCACCTTCCGGTCGGCAGCCTCGGCGCTGTCGATCTTTGTGTGCAGGGTAGGCGTCCAGCCGACGTCGGCCGTGAGGTCGCGCTCGCTGCCGGAGTTGTAGGCGTTGTGGATCGGCAGCAGGTCGACCGGGAAGCCGTTGAAGAGGGTGCCCTCGTCGTGCAGGGCGGTGCCGTTCCAGCTCTTGATCAGGTCGGCGACCTCTACATGGCCCGGGGTGGTGAAGGCGTTGTTCCGGGCGTGGATGGCGGACTCGGTGGAGACGCCGATCGAGTAGCGGTAGTCGTGGACGTCCTCGGGGACGACGTAGCGGTTGTTGTAGAGGTGCACCTGGCCGAAGCGGACGCGCGGGGCGCGCTGGACGATCGACTCGAACTGGTTGTGGTGCAGGGTGACGCGGAGCTTGCCGCGGTCCCCCGTCACCGCGTCGCCGTTGCCGATGAGCATCGCCTTGTCGTGGCCCACGAGCCGGCTCCAGGAGACGGTGACCAGGTCGGAGCCGTTGGTGATGTCCAGCAGGCCGTCGTGGCGCAGGTAGTTGCGGCCGAAGTGGGTGGGTTCCTTCTCGTCCGGGTGGCCCTTGTCGCTGAGGGTGACGTGGTCGACCCAGACGTGGTGGGAGCCGGTCAGCCAGATGTTGTCGTACGCGGTCTTCCAGTCGCCGAGGCCGCCGGTGTTGGGCTGCCAGACGGGGAAGCAGTCGTAGGCGTCGCGCAGGTCGAGGTTGCGGATGATGACGTTGGAGGCGTTCCTGACCTGGAGGTTGGCGCCCTTGAGGACCGCGCCCTCGAGCCCGACGATCGTGGTGTTGGAGCCGACGGTCAGCGTGACCCGCTCGGCCTGCCGGGCCGCGGAGGCCTGGCGGGCCTCCTCCTGTGCTCCGCCGGGCTTGGCCGGGCCCCAGGTGCGGGGGTCGTAGGCGGCGAGGTACTTCTTCAGGGTGTACCCGCCGGTGGCGTAGTCCGCGCAGTCCAGGTGGTCGCCGTCGTCGTCGGTGTTGGCGTCGATCGTCCCGGCGACCTTGATGATCTTCGGGGTGGCGCTGCCGCCGTCGAGGGCCGCCGCGAGCCCGGCGCGGTCGGTGACCGTGAAGACATGGGCGTCGTCGGCGGCGGCGCCACCGGTGGTGCCCGCTCCCTCGGCCGCCCAGCCGTCGTTCGCCGGCAGCGTGTCGCGGCCGATGTCACGGGCCTCGGCGTGGGCGGGGACGCAGAGGAGCCCCAACACGCCGGCGGAGGCGGCGATGTGACGAAGCCTCATGCTCGCACCTCCCTTGCCTTCACGCTGGTGGCGGATGCCGTCCTCGTCCGGGCCCGGCCGTCCCGGTCGGCGCACCGAAAGAGATCCGGCCCAGCGCCTCCCTCCCCGGCCCGGAGGGAATCCGGCCGCGCTCCCCCCTCCACGCTCTGACGGTGGCTCATCCCTTCACCGCCCCCGCGCTGAACCCGGTGATCAGCCACTTCTGGATGAAGGCGAACACGATCACCACCGGCACCGCCGCGATGATGCCGCCGGCGGCCAACGCGCCGAGGTCGACGCTGTCCGCGCCCATCAGGGTGTTGAGGCCGACCGGGATCGTCTGCTTGTCCTGGTTGTTGAGGAACATCAGGGCGAACAGGAAGTGGTTCCAGGAGTGCACGAAGGCGAAGGAACCCACCGCGATCAGACCGGGCCGCAGCAGGGGCAGGACGACGATCCGGAACGCGGTGAAGCGGTTGCAGCCGTCGACCCAGGCCGCCTCCTCCAGGGAGTACGGCACGTTCTTGATGAAGTTGCTGATCAGGATGATCGACAGCGGCAGCTGGAAGACCGTCTCGGCGATGATGACGCTGGTCAGCGAGTTGATCATCTGCAGTTCGGCGAAGATCTCGAACAGCGGCACCAGGAGCAGCGCGCCCGGCACGAACTGGGAGCACAGCAGGCCGAGCATGAAGGCCCGCTTGACCTTGAAGTTGAACCGGGCGAGGGCGTAACCGCCGGCCAGCGCCACGAGGGTCGTCATCACCAGGGTGGCGACGCCGACGAGGACGCTGTTCTCGAAGTAGGTGCCGAACGACCGTTCCGTCCAGACCTTCTCGAAGTGGTCGAAGGTCATCGGCCACGGTACGAGCGAGGTCGAGCCGGACGGGCGGAGCGCGAAGAGCAGGATCCAGTAGAACGGGATCAGGGTGAAGAGCAGGTAGATCGACAGCGGCAGGTAGATGTGCCAGCGGGGGACCTCGTCCCAGGCACGCTGGCGCTTCTTCGGGCGCGGCGGTGCGGGATCCGCGGCCTGCGGGGCCGGGGCGACCGGGGCGGCTTCCTTGGTGATCACTTGTCGTCGCCTCCGAACTTGCTCAGGCGCAGATAGACCATCGAGCAGAAGAGCAGAATCACGAACGCCACCGTGGTCAGGGCCGATGCGTAGCCGAAGTTGTGGGCGTCGACGCTGGTGTTGGCGATGTATAGCGGGAGGGTCGTCGTCTCGCCCGCGGGTCCGCCGCCGGTGAGGGTGTAGAGCAGGTCGACGTTGTTGAACTCCCAGACCGCCCGCAACAGCGTGGACAGGATGATCGCGTCCTTCAGGTGCGGCAGCGTGATGTGCAGGAACTGCTTGAACCGGCTGGCTCCGTCGACCTCGGCGGCTTCGTAGAGGTCCTTGGAGACGGACTGGAGGTCGGCGAGGATGAGGATCGCGAAGAAGGGGACCCCTCGCCACAGGTCGGCGACGATCGCCGCCGGGAACACGGTGGAGGTGTCCGACAGCCAGCTGGTGCCGTAGGAGCCGATGCCCATGTCCGCGAGGTAACGGGTGATGCCCGTCTGGGAGTTGTAGAGCAGGACCCAGATCGCGGAGGTCAGCACACCGGAGACGGCCCACGGGGAGAAGACCATGGCGCGTCCCATGGCCCGGCCCACGAAGCTCTGGTTGACGATGAGCGCCAGTGCGAGACCGAAGAGCAGTTGGAGGCCGACCTCGACGAAGACCCACTTGGCGCTGAAGACCAGTGTGTCCCAGAAGATGGGGTCCTCGGTGAAGGCGTGGACGAAGTTGTCGAAGCCCGCATATCCGTTGCGCCAGGGCTTCGTGGGGTTGTAGTTCTGCAGGCTGTAGTAGAAGACGCTGATGACCGGGTAGGCGATGAAGCCCAGCATGAGCAGGCCGGCCGGTGCGATCAGCAGGTAGGGGAGCTTGCGTGGGGTGGCGGAGGCACGGCGCCGCCGGGGTGGCGCTGGCGGTTTCGCCACGGCTGCGGCTTGGGCCATGACTGTTCTCCGATCTCGGTACGTCTTGGTACGCCTTGCGGGAAGCGCTTTCTCTCTGGACATGCGGGTGCGCTGTGGTGCTGCTGCGGCTCAGCCGGCGTGCGGGTCGGTCGCCTTGCCCGGACGGGCCAGGAACTCGAAGTCGCAGCCGGTGTCGGCCTGCGTGATCTGCTCGTTGTAGAGCGCGCCGTAGCCTCGCTCGTAACGGACGGGCGGCGGTGTCCACTGCGCCCTGCGGCGCTCCAACTCCTCGTCGTCCACATGGAGATGGAGGGAGCGCGCCTCGACGTCCAGGGTGATCCGGTCACCGCTGCGGACGAGGGCGAGCGGTCCGCCGATGTACGACTCGGGCGCGACGTGCAGTACACACGCGCCGTAACTCGTGCCGCTCATCCGGGCGTCGGAGATCCGGACCATGTCCCGCACCCCCTGCTTGAGCAGATGGTCGGGGATGGGCAGCATGCCGTACTCGGGCATGCCCGGTCCGCCCTTGGGCCCGGCGTTGCGCAGCACCACCACACTGTCGGCGGTGATGTTCAGCGACGGGTCGTTGATGGTCCGCTGCATGGTCTTGTAGTCGTCGAAGACGACCGCGGGACCGGTGTGCTTGAGCAGGTGCGGCTCGGCGGAGATGTGCTTGATGACCGCGCCGTCCGGGCAGAGGTTGCCGCGCAGGACGGCGACTCCGCCCTCGCCGGCGACCGGGTTCTCGCGGGTGCGGATGACGTCGTCGTTGTGCACGACGGCACCTTCGAGCTGCTCCCCCAGCGTGCCGTTGACGGTCGGCCGGTCCAGGTGCAGCAGGTCGGTGATCCGCGTGAGGAAGGCGGGCAGGCCGCCGGCGAAGTGGAAGTCCTCCATGAGGTACGTCTGTCCGCCGGGCCGTACGTTCGCCAGCACCGGGACGGTACGGGCGATGCGGTCGAAGTCGTCGAGGGCGAGCTTGATCCCGGACCGGCCCGCCATCGCGATCAGATGGATCACGGCGTTGGTGGAGCCGCCGAGTCCGAGCACCGTGGTGACGGCGTCCTCGAAGGCCTCCCGGGTGAGGATCTCCGACGGCTTGAGAGCGGTCCAGGCGAGCTCCACGGCACGGCGCCCGGAGGCGGCGGCCATCCGCTCGTGCCCGGACTCGACGGCCGGGATCGAGGAGGCGCCCGGCAGTGTCATGCCGAGGACCTCCGCCGCCGCGGTCATCGTGGACGCGGTGCCCATGGTCATGCAGTGACCGGGTGAACGCGCCAGCCCGCCCTGGAGCTCGCGGAGTTCGCAGTCCGTCAGATTGCCCGCGCGATGCTCGTCCCAGTACTTCCACATGTCGGTGCCCGACCCGAGGGTCTCCCCGCGCCAGTGCCCCGGCAGCATCGGCCCCGCGGGCACGAAGAGCGACGGCACATCGGCCGAGGCGGCGCCCATGAGCAGCGCCGGCGTCGACTTGTCGCAGCCGCCGAGCAGCACCGCCGCGTCGATCGGGTACGACCGCAGCAGCTCCTCCGTCTCCATCGCGAGGAGGTTGCGGTAGAGCATCGGGGTCGGCTTCTGGTACGTCTCCGAGAGCGTGGCGACCGGGAACTCGAGCGGGAAGCCCCCGGCCTGCCACACGCCCCGCTTGACCGCCTCGGCGCGCTCACGCAGATGGACATGGCAGGGGTTGATGTCGGACCAGGTGTTGAGGACGGCGATCACCGGGCGGCCCCGGTACTCCTCCGCCTCGTAACCCAGCTGGCGCATCCGGGCGTTGTGCGACCAGGTGCGCAACTGGCCCTCGGTGCCGTACCACTGGTGGCTCCGGAGCTCCTCGGGGCGTTTGCGTTCTCTGTCGGTCATATCGACCACCCGGCGGCTATCCCGGCGACCTCGGCCCGCTCGTCCTCGGGCAGCGGCCGGCTCGGCGGACGCACCTCGCGGCGGCACAGGCCCAGGGAGGCGAGGGCCTCCTTGACGATGGTGACGTTGTTGGCGGAGCCGTTGGCGGCGCGGAGCTCCTCGAAGCGGCGGATCTGCTCCCAGACCTTCATGGCGGCCGGGTAGTCGCCGGACCGCAGCGCTTCGATCATGTTCAGCGAGACGGCCGGGGCGACGTTCACCAGTCCGGAGGTGAAGCCGGTGGCGCCCGCGGAGAAGTACGAGGGGGCGTAGGGCTCGGCGAGGCCGGCGACCCACACAAAGCGTTCCAGTCCCGCGTCCCGGGCGAAGGCGGCGAATCTCGCCGCGTCCGGGACGGCGTACTTCACCCCGATGACGTTCGGGCAGGCGTCGGCGAGTTCGGCGAGGCGGGCACCGGTGAGCTGCGCGTTGCGGATGTACGGCACGACGCCCAGCTCGGGCACGGCCTCGGCGATGGCGCGGTGGTAGTCGACCCAGCCGCCCTGGGAGACGTACGGATGGACGGGCTGGTGGACCATCACCATCGCCGCGCCCAGCGCACGGGCGTGCTCCGCGGAGGCGACGGCGGTGGGCACGTCATGGCCGACGCCGACGAGGATCACGGCGCGGTCGCCGGCCTCCTCGATCGTCAGCTCGGTGACGAGCCGGCGCTCTTCGGGGGTCAGGGCGTAGAACTCGCCAGTGTTCCCGTTGGGGGTGAGGGTCGTGACCCCACCGTCGAGGAGACGACGCAGCAGGGCCCGGTGGGTGTCCTGGTCGACGGTGCCGTCCTCGGCGAACGGTGTCACCGGGATCGCCACCACGTCGGCCAGGGCCGCCCGCTGGGTCTCGAACGTCGCTGTCATGCCTGACCGTCCTCTCCCTGGGCCTCGGACTCCGCGTCCGGGAAGGCCCGTTGCACGAACGACGCGATGTGCGCGTGAAGGGCGCGGGCCGCGCCGTCGGCGTCACCGTCGAGCGCGAGCCGCAGGATCTCCCGGTGCTCACCGGCCTCCCGCTCCCAAGAGGGCGAGGCCGCCCAGGCGACGGCGGAGACGAGGGCCGCCTGGTCACGCACCTCGTCGAGCATCCGGCCGAGCAGCGGGTTGCCGCACGGCAGATACAGGGACCGGTGGAACTCCCGGTTGGCGAGGGAGCGTTCGGCGGTGTCGGTGGCCTGGTCGGCCCGGGTCAGCGCGTCACGGGCCTCGTCGAGGGAGGCGCCGCGCTTCACCGCCCGCTTCAGGGCCTCGGGCTCGAGCAGCAGCCGGACGTCGTAGACCTCGCGCGCCATGTCCGCGTCCACCATGCGCACCGTGACGCCCTTGTACTGGTTCATCACGACGAGCCCGGTGCCGGCCAGGGTCTTGAGCGCCTCGCGCACCGGGGTCTTGGACACCCCGAACTGCGCGGCGAGGTCGGTCTCGACCAGAGCCTGCCCCGGCGTCAACTGGCCGGTGAGGATGCGGCGTTTGATCTCCTCGAGCACGTACTGCGTGCGGGAGGGGATCGGCGTGGGCACAGAGGTCATGCGCGCCTCTCGGATCTCGCGTATCGGATCTCACGTATCGCGTCTCATATATGACGTACGAAGTACGACGGGTTGAAGGTAGGAGGGGGCCCGTGTTTCGTCAATGCTTCTGACAGAGGAAGTTGAGGTTGCCGAGCAGAGAGTTCAGACGGTGTACGTCTCGCCGACACGGGCGGCGGCAGTGGGACCGCCGAAGACGGAGGCGGCGCGCGCGGTGGCGTTCTCGGGGGTGAGGGTGGGCCCGACGTGGGTGATCAGCAACGTCCCCACGTCTCCCGCCCCGCGGGCGAAGGCCCCGGCCTCCTCCGGTGTCAGATGCACCGGATCGACTTCGCCTTCGCAATGCGCGTCGACATCGGCCTCGCAGAGGAACAGGTCCGCCCCGCCGGCGAGATGCAGCAGTCCGTCGCACGGCCCGGTGTCCCCGGAGTACGCCAGGGCCCGTCCGCCGCTCTCGGCCCACAGGCCGTAGGCCTCGACGTCGTGCAGGACCTCGCGGGCGGTGAGCGTCAGATCGCCGTGCCGGACAGTGTGCCCGTCGTGCAGCGGCCGGAAGTCGAAGACGCCGCTCAGGAACCCGGTGTCCGGCCGCCCGAAGAATCCGGCGAGGCGTGCGGCGCAGTCGCGCGGCGCGTACACCGGGATCGGCGCGGGGAGGGTGAGCCCGCCGTACGCGAAGCCGTAGAGGGCAGCCGTGAGGTCGGCGTAGTGGTCGGCGTGCAGATGCGAGATCCAGATCGCGCTCAGCCGCGTCGGGTCCGTGTGCCGCTGCAACTCGGCGAAGGTCCCGGTCCCGGCGTCCACCCACACCTCGGCACCGCCTCCCCGCACCAGATGGCCGGAGCACGGGGTGTCCGGGCCGGGGTGCGGGGAGGCGGTGCCGAGGACGGTGAGGGTGAGGGACATGCGGGGAGCGTAGGCCCGGGTGTCTCGCACACGCCTCTGATTAAGGCCGCTCGATCAGGGCCGCTCGATCAAGGCCGCCGCCACCCGGGATCCCGCCCGCTCAGCCCGACGGCCCGGTCGAGCAGCGGGGCGCCGTCCGGCACGGGGACGACGGGACCGAAGATGCCACCGCCCCCGTCGTCCTCCTTGGCGGCCGCGAGCAGGAAGTCGTACGACACCTGGAGCGCGGCGGGATCCGGGTCGTACGGGAGGCCGGTGGCGCGGGCCAGGTCCCAGCCGTGGATGACCAGTTCGTCGATCGCGACCGCTCCGGCGACCTCGCCCGGCAGGTCGACGCCGCCCGCGCGGGTCATACCGGTCCAGGCCGACGGGTCGCGCCAGGCGTCGGCGAGCTCGTCGAGGACCTTCGGCAGTTCCTCGCGCCAGCCGGGGCCGATGTCCGGTACGGCGGCGGTGGGGGCGGTGTTCGTCGTGGGGCCGAGGTCCTTGCGGGCGGCGTCACGGAAGGCGACGGCCAGGCCCAGCAGATGGCCCAGCAGATTGTGGACCGCCATGGCCGGACAGGGGGTCGGGTCCGCCAGCTGGTCGTCCCGGACGGCCTGGGCGAGGCGCGCCAGGGTGCGGGTCTGGGGGCCGAGGTCGACAGTCATGCGTGCTCCTCCGGGATGGGTGCCCTTCAGGAGGTAGACCGGCAGGCCTCCCGGAACTCATCGCCGCGTCCCGAATCACCTCTCCTTCTAGGGCATCTGCCCGATCCCCGCACCCCCTCCTCAGTCCCACGATCAACAGGCATGGCACCTCTTCGGACCGTCCTGCGCGACCGCGACGCAGGCCTCTACCTCACCGCCGTCGTCGTCTCCGGCTTCGGCACCTCCGCGCTCTGGCTGGCCTCGGGCGTCTGGGTCAAGGACCTCACCGGCTCGGACGGCCTCGCCGCGCTGTGCCTGCTCGCCATGTGGGCGCCGACGCTGCTCGGCCCGCTCCTGGGCACCCTCGCCGACCGTGTGCGGCGCAAACCCCTGCTGATCGGCGCGAACCTGCTCCTGGCCGCCCTGCTGCCCACCCTCTTCACCGTCGACTCCGCCGACGGCCTCTGGCTTCTCTACGCGGTCCTCTTCGTCTACGGCGCGGCAGGCGTCGTCCAAGACGCGGCCGAGTCCGCCCTGGTCGCCGCCGCCGTCGACCCGTCCCTGCTCGGCGAGTTCAACGGGCTGCGGACGGCGATCACGGAGGGCATGAAACTCGTGGCTCCCCTGGCGGGCGCCGGACTCTGCGCCGCGTACGGCGGCCCTGCCGTCGCCCTCCTCGACGCCGGCACCTTCGTCGTCGCCACGATCCTGTACGCCGCCCTCCGCGTCCGGGAGAGCGGGCCGGGGCCGTCCCGGCGCACCCCGGCCGCCGAGGCCGTCCGCCATCTGCGGGCCCACCCGCTTCTGCGCCCCCTCGTCCTGGCCGGCGGCATCACCATGCTCTTCGCCGGTCTGAGCGGTGCGATGCTCTACGCCGTCATCGACGACCTCGGGCACTCCCCCGCGTACGCCGGTGTCCTCTACGCCGTCCAGGGCGCCGGTTCCGTGGTGGTCGGGCTGCTCTCGGGCCCCGCCCTGCGGCTCCTCGGCGCCCGCCGGTTCGCGGCGTACGGCATCGCCCTGACGGCCGTGGCGACGGGGCTGCGGGCCGTGCCGTCCGATCCGGTGGCCCTCACGTGCGCCGCGGCGAGCGGGGTGGGGCTGCCCTGTGTGCTGATCGCCGCGCTCACCGCCGTACAGCGCGAGACACCGGACGCGCTGCTGGGCCGCACGGTCACCACGGCCAACACGCTGGTGTTCGCGCCGAACGTCCTCGGGCTGGCCGCGGGAGCGGTCCTGGTCGAACTGGTCGACCAGAAGCCGCTGTTGGTCGTCCTGGGCGGGTTGTGGCTGCTGACGGCGGTGCGGCTGGCTCAGAGGCCGGCGAGCGCCGCGCGCACCAGCTCCAGATCCCCGTCAGACGCCAACCCCGCGTGATAGAGCCGCATCTCCGTGGCCCCCAGCTCCCGCGCGCGTGCCGCGTCCGTAGCGAGTGTGCCGGGGCTGCCGCCCATCCCGGAGACCACGCCGAAGTTGGCGGCGATCACCACGTCCGTCCGGCCCTGCTCGGCGAACGGCGTCAGCAGGCCCGGTCCGCCCGCGCACGGCACGACCACGCCGTCCGCGACGGAGAGGATGTGCGCGGGGTCCACGCCGGGGTTCGCGCCGACGTGGTACGTCACCGGGTCGGCATGCAGCAGGATCCGGAAACCGTCGGGAGCCGCCGCGCGCACCGCGCCGACCGCCGCCTCCTGGAGCGTGCGGGCGGTTTCGTCGCGCCACGCGCGCGTGGCCGCCGCGACCGAGGCACCGAGGAGCTTCTCGACCCCCGCCCAGTCCCCGTCATCCGGCGCCCCCTGCCACAGCGGCTCCAGCGCGTCCCGTACCGCGGCGGCCAGTTCGTCGGCGTCCAGGCCCTGGGCGCCGTAGCCCTCCCGGCAGACCGCGCAGAAGCAGAGCGCCATCAGATACATGCCGACGTCCCCGAGGCCGACCCCGCCGGTCTTGTCGTGGGCGTGCAGATGCTGGAGGCCGTACCAGCCGAGGGACTCCAGTTCGGTGCCGCGCGCGCCCGGTCGTACGGCGGCCTCGGCGGCCAGGTCGACGAGGTACGCGCGCGTGGCGGGCTGGGCGATACAGGGGGCCCACGGGTAGCGATCCCCGTAGGCGTTGACGACCGAGGTCTGCGGACGTTCCGCGCCCAGGCGGGAGTTGTGGGCGAGGACCACCCAGGTGTGCACCTCCAGACCGGCCCGCGTCAGCGCGGCGGCCGCCTCGCCGAACGCGTCGCCGGGCGCCCAGTCGCCGGCCGGGTACGGGCTCAGCTCCCGTCCCCGCCAGCGGTCGTCGGTGGGGTAGAGCACGGACGCGTGCTCGGCGGTGACGATGCGGTGGCGGGGGTGGCGGGGCGTCAACGCGCGCGTGGAGTGGTACGCGGAGGCGAGCGTCACCTGGCGCACGCCGAGGGAGGCGATGCGCGCGGCGGCCTCCGGGTCCCCGTTGACGTCCCAGGGGTAGACGAATGTCGACGCCTTCACTTGGTGTCCTCCTCCAGCAGCGCGTATCCACGCTCGATGATCTGAGCGAGCTGCTTCACATGATCCTCGGTCGGCTCGTGCAGCGGCGGCCGCACCTCCCCCACGTCGAGTCCGCGCAGCCGGACACCGGCCTTGACCAGGGCGACGGCGTAACCGCGGCCCTGGGCGCGCAACTCGACGAACGGGCGGTAGAAGCCGTCCAGGAGACGGTTGGCCGTCGCCGAGTCGCCCGACTCCAGCGCCCCGTGGAAGGCGAGGGCGATCTCGGGGGCGAAGCAGAACACGGCGGAGGAGTAGAGCGGGACGCCGACCGCGCGGTAGGCGAGCTGGGTCTGTTCGGCGGTCGGCAGGCCGTTGAAGTAGAGGAAGTCGCCGGGGACCTCGGTGCGCACGGCGCTGACGATCCGCTGGACGAGGTCGAGGTCGCCGAGCCCGTCCTTGAGGCCGACGATCCCTTCGGTGCGGGCCAGTTCGACGACGGTCTCCGGTGTGAACACGGCGTTGTCGCGCTGGTAGACGACGACGGGCAGCGCGGTGGCCGCCGCGATCTCCTTGTAGTGCCGCAGCAGTCCCTCCTGCCCGGCGATCACGAGGTACGGCGGCAGGGCGAGCAGTCCGTCCGCGCCGGCCGCCTCGGCCAGCTTCGCGTACCGCACGGCGAGCGCGGTGCCGTACCCGGCGCCCGCGACGACGGGCACCCGTCCCGCCGTCTCCTCCGCGGCCGCCCGCACGCACGCCTCGAACTCCTCGGGCGTCAGCGCGTGGAACTCCCCGGTGCCGCAGCAGGCGAAGACGGCGGCGGCCCCGGCCTCCACCCCGCGGCGCACATGCGCGCGGTAGACGTCGAGGTCGACCGAGCCGTCGGGCGCGTAGGCGGTGACGGGGAAGAACAGCGGCCCGCTGGGGATGCCGAGTCGGGTGGCGAGGTCGGCAGTCGTCACGGGCTCTCCCTGGGGTCGATAAACAGAGGCGTGCGGGATTCTGATCAGAGTTTACATTTCTGAACATGCGTAGCACCACCCTTGACGAGGAGTGGCGATGATCCTTAACTTGTCCACGCATGTGAATGTCGAGCAGTCTTACGGCCGTCGACTCAAGGAGAACCGAGGATGCCAGCGCCCCGCACCGTTCTGCTCACCGGCGCCGCCGGCGGGCTCGGCACCCTGATGCGGGACCTGCTTCCCGGGTACGGCTACGAGCTGCGCCTCCTCGACCTGCTCCCCATCGAGGGCGAACCGGACGCGATCGTCGCGGACCTCGCCGACAAGGACGCCGTGCGCGAGGCCGTCCGGGGCGTCGACGCGATCATCCACCTCGCGGGCATCTCCCTGGAAGCATCCTTCGAGAAAGTCCTCAGGGCGAACATCGAGGGCACCTACAACCTGTACGAGGCCGCCCGCGAGGAGGGCGTACCGAGGATCGTCTTCGCCTCCTCCAACCACGCGGTGGGCTTCACCCCCCGCCCCCAGGGCGACGCCCCGCTGATCCCGATCGACACCCCGCACCGCCCGGACACCTTCTACGGCCTGTCCAAGTCCTTCGGCGAGGACCTCGCCCAGCTCTACTGGGACAAGCACGCCCTGGAGACCGTGTCGGTACGCATCGGCTCCTGCTTCCCCGAGCCCAGCAGCGTCCGCATGCTCTCGGTGTGGATGAGCCCGGCCGACGGCGCCCGCCTCTTCCACGCGGCCCTGACCGCCGAGAACGTCGAGCACACCGTCGTCTACGGCTCCTCCGCCAACACCCGCCTGTGGTGGGACCTCAGCACCGCCCGGGCGATCGGCTACGACCCCCAGGACGACTCCGAGCAGTACGCCGAGAAGATCATCGCCGAGCAGGGTGACCTCGACCCGGAGAACATCGCCCACGCCTACCTGGGCGGCCACTTCGTGAGCGACCCGCCGATCTGGCCGTACTGACGGTCACAGAACGGACCGGCCCGCAGATCGATACGGGCATGACGGGCACCGTGGACCGTGGCGCACAGCGCCACGTCCAGGGGCGCGGGGAACTGCGCGACCAGCCACAACGCACCCGCGGCCGCCACACAGCAGCCACCTCCGAGCGCGTGGACGCACCCTGCCCGAACGGGCACATCCGGTCAGCATCCCCTTCGTAACAGACCTGGTCACCACCCCGTCCCCGCTGTACAACTTCCTGCATACGGCCCGAACGGGCAGCACGACAGGAAGGCGGGTGACCGAATGACCAGAACCGCGGAGGAACGCCAGCGGGAAATCGTCCACGCCGCCCGCACCACGGGCGCCGTGGACGTCAACACACTCGCCACCCAGCTCGGCGTGGCGAAGGAAACCGTCCGCCGGGACCTCCGCGCCCTGGAGGACCACGGCCTGGTCCGCCGCACCCACGGCGGCGCCTACCCCGTGGAGAGCGCCGGCTTCGAGACGACGCTCGCCTTCCGGGCCACCAGCCACGTCCCGGAGAAACGCCGCATCGCCACCGCCGCGGCCGAACTGCTCGGGGACGCGGAGACGGTCTTCGTCGACGAGGGATTCACCCCCCAGCTCATCGCCGAGGCCCTCCCCCGGGACCGCCCCCTGACCGTGGTCACCGCGTCCCTCCCGGTCGCGGGCGCCCTCGCCGAGGCGGACGGCGTCTCGGTCCTCCTGCTCGGGGGCCGGGTCCGCTCCGGCACCCTGGCCACCGTCGACCACTGGACGACGAAGATGCTCGCCGGCTTCGTCCTCGACCTCGCCTACATCGGCGCCAACGGCATCTCCCGCGAACACGGCCTCACCACCCCCGACCCCGCGGTCAGCGAGGTCAAGGCACAGGCGATCCGGGCCGCGCGCCGCACGGTGTTCGCGGGTGTCCACACCAAGTTCGGGGCGGTCAGCTTCTGCCGGTTCGCGGAGATCGGCGCGCTGGAGACGATCGTCACGAGCACCCTGCTCCCCACGTCCGAGGCCCACCGCTACTCACTGCTCGGGCCCCAGGTCATCCGCGTCTGAAAAACCGACTCACCCCTCAATACGGCACGCCACACCTTGCCGTGCCCTTTATCTCCCCATACGTCCAGGAGCGATCCATGCGAACCCAGAGCCGACGACGGCCACCGCGAGCCACGCTCGCCCTGGCCGCCGCAGGGACGCTGCTCACCCCGCTGCTCTCCGGCTGCTGGGTCGGCGCCGGCGGGGCGGGGGCGGGCGGCGACTCGATCAACGTCCTCATGGTCAACAACCCCCAGATGACCGAGTTGCAGAAACTCGCCCCCCGCTTCACCGAAGAGACCGGCATCAAGGTCAACTTCACCGTCCTGCCCGAGAACGACGTCCGCGACAAGATCAGCCAGGACTTCGCCAACCAGGCCGGCCAGTACGACGTGGCCACCCTCTCCAACTACGAGATCCCGATCTACGCCCGCAACGGCTGGCTGCACGAGATGGACTCCTACGTCGCCAAGGACCCGGCATACGACGAGCAGGACGTCCTCAAGCCCATGCGCCAGTCCCTGACCGGCGACGACGGCAAGCTCTACGGCCAGCCCTTCTACGGCGAGTCCTCCTTCCTGATGTACCGCAAGGACGTCTTCGCGAAGGCGGGCCTGACGATGCCGGCCCACCCCACCTGGACCCAGGTGGCCGACCTGGCCGCGAAGGCGGACGGCGCCGAGTCCGGCATGAAGGGCATCTGCCTGCGCGGACTGCCGGGCTGGGGCGAGGTGATGGCGCCCCTGACGACCATCGTGAACACCTTCGGCGGCACCTGGTTCGACCAGAACTGGAAGGCCCGGCTCGACTCCCCCGAGTGGGAGAAGGCGACCAAGTTCTATGTCGACCTCGTCCGCGAGCACGGCGAGTCGGGAGCGCCCCAGTCCGGCTTCGCCGAGTGCCTCAACAACATGACCCAGGGCAAGGTCGCCATGTGGTACGACGCCACGAGCGCCGCCGGTTCCCTGGAGGCGAACGACTCCCCCGTCAAGGGCAAGGTCGGCTACGCCCCCGCCCCCGTCGAGGAGACGAAGTCCTCCGGCTGGCTCTACACCTGGGCCTGGGGCATCCAGGACGCCTCCCGCAACCCCGACAAGGCCTGGAAGTTCGTGTCCTGGGCCTCCGGCAAACAGTACGAACAGCTGGTCGGCGACCAGATCGGCTGGTCCAACGTCCCGGCCGGCAAGCGCGCGTCGACGTACACGAATCCGGCGTACGTCAAAGAGGCCGCCGCCTTCCAGGAGATGACCAAGGAGGCCATCGAAGGCGCGCGGCCGAATGACCCGGGGGTGCAGCCGCGTCCCGCGCCCGGCATCCAGTTCGTCGGCATCCCCGAGTTCACCGATCTCGGCACCAAGGTCTCCCAGGAGATCAGCGCGGCCATCGCCGGACGCCAGTCCGTCGAGTCGGCGCTGGAGAAGTCCCAGCGGCTCGCCGAGAAGATCTCCGAGGAGTACGAGGGACGATGACAGCGACGACTACGGCTCCGATAGCCGCCACTCCCGTACGCACCACCCGTCAGCCGTCGGCCCGTCTGCGCAACTGGGCCACCCGGGCCCCGCTCCTGCCCGCCCTGATCTTCATGATCGTGGTCACCCAGCTCCCGTTCGTGGCCACGCTGGTGATCTCGTTCTTCGACTGGAACGCCCTGTACCCGAAGGCCCGGCACTTCACCGGCCTCGACAACTACCGCCAGGTCCTGACGGACGCGGACCTGCGCCACTCCGTCTGGACGACCGCCCTGCTGACGGCGACGGTGGTCCTGGTCAGCCTGGTCCTGGGCCTGGCCCTGGCGCTCCTGCTGGACCGTCGGTTCAAGGGCCGCGGCGTGGTCCGCACGCTCCTGATCGCCCCCTTCCTCGTCGTCCCCGTGGCGGCGGCCCTGCTCTGGAAGCATGTGCTCTACAACCCCGAATACGGTCTGCTCAACGGGTTGTTGCACTATGTGGGCGGCCCACAGCCGGACTGGATCTCCAACACCCCGCTGCTGGCGGTCGAGGCCTCGCTGGTCTGGCAGTGGACCCCGTTCATGATGCTGATCCTGCTGGCGGGCCTCCAGAGCCGCGACCCCCAGCAGATCGAGGCGGCACGGGTGGACGGCGCGAGCGACTGGCAGATCTTCCGCCATCTGACGCTCCCGCACCTGCGCCGCTACCTCGAACTCGGCGCCCTGCTGGGCTCGATCTACATCGTCCAGAACTTCGACGCGGTCTTCACCATCACGTCGGGCGGCCTCGGCACCGCCAACCTCCCCTACACCGTCTACCAGAGCTTCTACCAGGCCCACGAGAACGGCCTCGCCTCGGCCGCGGGCGTCCTGGTGGTCATCGGCTCGATCGTCATCGCGACCTTCGCCCTGCGCGTGGTGTCGTCCCTGTTCCGTGAGGAGGCGGGTCGGGCATGAGTGCAACGACCGTACGCCGTAAGGGCGTTGGCCTGGGCCTGCTGGCCTGGTTCCTGGGAGTGGCGTTCTTCCTCCCCATCGCGTGGATGGCCCTGACGTCCTTCCACTCGGAGACGGACGCGGCGACCAACCCGCCGTCCTTCGGGGCCGCCCTCACCCTGGACGGCTACCGCGAGTTCTTCGGCACGGGCGGCGGCGCGAGCCCCTGGCCGGCGCTGGTCAACTCGACGGTGGCGTCGCTGGCGTCGACGGCCTTCGTCCTGCTCCTGGCGCTCCCGGCGGCGTACGCGCTGTCGATCCGCCCGGTGAAGAAGTGGACGGACGTCCTGTTCTTCTTCCTGTCGACGAAGATGCTGCCGGTGGTGGCGGGTCTGCTGCCCATCTACCTGTTCGCCAAGAACACGGACATGCTCGACAACATCTGGCTGCTGGTCATCCTCTACACCTCCATGAACCTGCCGATCGCGGTCTGGATGATGCAGTCGTTCCTGGCCGAGGTGCCCGTGGCGATCATCGAGGCGGCCAGGGTGGACGGCGCGCGGCTCCCGACGATCCTGGCGCGCGTGGTCGCCCCGATCGCCCTCCCGGGAATCGCCGCGACGGCGCTGATCTGCTTCATCTTCAGCTGGAACGAGCTGCTGTTCGCGAGGGTCCTGACCGGCGTGGTGGCGGAGACCGCCCCCGTCTTCCTGACCGGCTTCATCACCAGCCAGGGCCTGTTCCTGGCGAAGGTGTGCGCCGCGTCGCTCGTCATCTCCCTGCCGGTGCTCGCCGCGGGGTTCGCCGCCCAGGACAAGCTGGTCCAGGGTCTGTCGTTGGGAGCCGTGAAATGAAGGCCGCCGTCATCGAGTCCGTGGGCCGTGCCGTCGTCGCCGAGGTCCCGGACCCGACGCCGGGTCCGCGCGAGGTCGTCGTCGAGGTCGCCGCGTGCGGTCTGTGCGGCACCGACCTGCACATCCTCCAGGGCGAGTTCGCGCCGAAGCTGCCGATCGTGCCGGGGCACGAGTTCGCGGGCGAGGTGGTGGGGGTCGGCCGGCAGGTGACGGAACTGTCGGTGGGTGACCGGGTGGCGGTGGACCCGTCCCTGTACTGCTACGAGTGCCGCCACTGCCGTACCGGCCACAACAACCTCTGCGAACGCTGGGCGGCGATCGGGGTGACCACGGCCGGAGGCGCGGCGCAGTACGCGGTGGCCCCGGTGGCGAACTGCGTGAAGCTGCCCGAGCATGTGCGCACCCAGGACGCGGCACTGGTGGAACCGCTCTCCTGCGCGGTCCGCGGCTACGACGTCCTCCAGTCCCGCCTCGGCGCCCACGTCCTGATCTACGGCTCCGGAACCATGGGGCTGATGATGCTGGAGCTGGCGAAGCGGACCGGTGCGGCGAGCGTGGACGTGGTGGATGTGAACCCGGCCCGTCTGGAGACGGCCCGTCGGCTGGGCGTCTCGTCCTCGGCGGCGAACGCGGACGAGCTCGAGCGGCCTCAGGGCTGGGACGTGGTCGTCGACGCGACGGGCAACGCGGCGGCGATCCAGGACGGGCTGGAGCGGGTGGCGAAGGCGGGCACCTTCCTCCAGTTCGGCGTGGCCGACTACGCGACGCGCGTCACGATCGATCCCTACCGCATCTACAACCAGGAGATCACCATCACCGGCTCGATGGCGGTCCTGCACAGCTTCGAACGCGCGGCGGAACTCTTCGCGAACGGCGTCCTCGACCCCGAGATCTTCATCAGCGACCGCATCCCACTGGACCGGTACCCGGAGGCACTGAACCAGTTCGCGGCGGGCGTGGGCAGGAAGATCGTGGTGGTGCCGTAGGGACTTTCCTCGCCCCCGCCGCCCCTACCCGTTCCCGTCCTCCAGGGGCTGCCGCCCCTTCGACCCCGCCCCCAGGGGGCGCTGCCCCCTGGACCCCCGCTCCTCAAACGCCGGAGGGGCTGAATACAGCCCAGCCCCTCCGACATCCCGGAACGAGGCTGACGCCGCCCCTAACCCCCCACCCACCCACCGGGGACGCACCACGAGGACTCGCCGCCCCGCACCCCCACCCACCCGCCAGGGACGCACCACAAGGACTCGCCGCCCCGCACCCCCACCCACCCGCCAGGGGCTTCGCCTCTCGACGCCGGCCCGCATCTTCCAGCCCGTCCGGCGTTTGAGGACGAGGCCCTTTCGGGGCCGAAGCGGGGGTCTGGGGGCGGCAGCCCCCAGGGATGGGACGGGTAGGGGCGGCGGGGGCGAAAAACCGTTGGGGCCCGCCCCCACCGGCCCCCTACCATCCCCGCATGCCAAGCCCCCATGGATTCCTCTACGAGGCCCACACCAACGGAACCGTCCACATCACCCACCACAACCGCCCCGCCACCACCCTCCACGGCCCCCGAGCCGCCCAGTTCCTCGCCGAGGTCGAGTCCTCCTCCGACCCCCAGCTCGTCATGGCCCGCTGGACCGGAAACTACAAGCGAGGAAATGAACGCACCGCCCGCAACCACCCCAGAAACCGCCGCTGACCCGATCGGTCGCAGGTAAGGGAACGGTAAAGCGGGCTCGATCGTTCACCGGGCATGACAGCTATGACCCCCGGCTCGAACATCCCTCTCTCCACCGCGCGCGTGACGGTGGACGTCGCCGCCCCGGTGCGGCTCGACGTATCGGGCCTGCTGCTCACCGCCGATGGCAAGGTGCGCTCCGACGACGACTTCATCTTCTACAACCAACCCAACGGCCCGGGCGTGACGTACCGCTCCGGCGGCGGCACCGCCCCGGACGCGATCGTCGTCGACACCGCCGCGCTCCCGCCCGGCATCGAGAAGATCGTCGTCACCGCCAGCCCGGACGCCGCCGGCCAGACCTTCCAGGGCGTCGAACCGACGGCGACGATCCGCAGCGCCGACGACAACGCCGTGCTGGCCACCTTCACACCCCCGCAGCTCGGCGCCGAGACCGCGCTGGTGGTCGTGGAGATCTACCTGCGCAACGGCGCGTGGAAGGCGCGCGCGGTGGGCCAGGGCTACTCCAACGGCCTGGCCGGCATCGCCACCGACTTCGGCGTGAGCGTGGAGGAACCGGCCCCCGTGGCTCCGCCCCAGCCGGCCGCCCCCGTCGCCCCGCCGCAGCCCACCGTCCAGACCCCCGTGACCCCGCCCGCCCCGCCGATGACCACTCCGGCGACCCCGCCGCCGCCCGCGCACGCGCCCGGCGCGGGGAAGATCAACCTCGACAAGGGCCGCGTCAGCCTCCAGAAGAACCAGACGGTGTCCCTCGTCAAGGGCGGCCGCCCCCTGCTCTCCTCGGTCAAGATGGGCCTCGGCTGGGAGCCGGCGTACCGCGGCAAGGACATCGACCTGGACGCCTCGGTCATCGCGTACGGACCGCAGCGCAACCACGTCGACAGCTGCTACTTCGGCAAGCTCCAGATCGTGGGCGGCGCCATCCGCCACTCGGGCGACAACCTCACCGGCGAGGGCGGCGGGGACGACGAAGTCATCACCGTCGACCTCGGACGGCTGCCGCAGGAGGTCAGCGGACTGGTCTTCACCGTCAACTCCTTCTCCGGGCAGAAGTTCACCGAGGTCGCCAAGGCCTACTGCCGGCTGCTGGACGCCACGACCGGCGAGGAACTCGTCCGCTTCGACCTCACCGGCGCCGAGGCCCAGACCGGCGTGATGATGGCCAAGCTGATCCGCCAGTTCTCCGGCGAGTGGGAGATGACGGCGATGGGTGACTTCGTGAAGTCCCGCACGGTGCGCGGAATGGTGAAGCCGGCCGCTCAGGCCCTGTAGCGGTCGCGGGTCCGGCCGGTGTCGTCCCCCGGCCGGACCCGACCGCCGGACCGGTGCGCCGGACCGGTGCGCCGACGCCCGTCTCAGCTCAGAAGAGCGCGCTGTAGGCGTTCAGCGCGGGCTGCCCGCCCAGGTGGGCGTACAGGACGGTGGAGTCCCGCCCGATCTCCCCGCGCTCCACGAGATCGACGAGGCCGGCCATCGACTTCCCCTCGTACACGGGGTCGGTGACCATCCCCTCGGTGCGGGCGGCGAGCCGCATCGCCGCGAGGGTGGTCTCGTCGGGGATGCCGTAGACACCCGCGTGGTACCGGTCGTCCAGCTCCACGTCCGCTTCAGTCAACTCCCGCTTGACGCCGATGAGTTGCCCCGTGTTGTGGGCGATCCGGGCGATCTGCTCACGGGTGGCGGCGGGCTTCGCGGACGCGTCGATGCCGAGCACCCGGCGCGGCCGCGCCCCCGCCTCCTCCAGGGCGGCGAACCCGGCGACCATCCCCGCCTGGGTGGACCCGGTGACCGAGCACACCACCACGGTGTCGAAGAAGACCCCCGACTCCCGTTCCTGCTCGGCGACTTCGTACGCCCATCCGGCGAAACCGAGACCGCCGAGCGGGTGGTCGGAGGCGCCGGCGGGGATGGCGTAGGGCTTGCCGCCCGACTCCTCGACCTCCCTGAGCGCCTGCTCCCAGCTCTCCTTGAACCCGATCCCGAACCCGGCCTTCACCAGCCGTACGTCGGCCCCGGCGAGCCGGCTGATCAGGATGTTGCCGACCTTGTCGTACACGGCGTCCGGCCAGTCCACCCAACTCTCCTGCACCAGGACGCACTTGAGCCCCGCGCGGGCGGCACAGGCCGCGACCTGACGGGTGTGGTTGGACTGCACACCACCGATCGAGACCAGCGTGTCGCAGCCCTGCGCGAGGGCGTCGGCGATCAGGTACTCCAGCTTGCGGGTCTTGTTCCCCCCGTACGCCACCCCGGAGTTGCAGTCCTCACGCTTGGCCCAGACCGCCGCGCCGCCGAGGTGGGCGGTGAGCCGATCCAACCGGTGCACCGGCGACGGACCGAAGAGAAGCGGGTAACGCTCGTACGAGGAAAGGGACATGGGTCCTCCCGGGACGGGTTCAGTCGCTGTCGGCGAGTTCGGCGAGGCCGCGCCAGATCTCGGCCGTGACCCGGACCGCCCCGTCCACGTCACCGGCCGCACAGGCCTCGATGAGCCGCTCATGCAGCCCGGCGGAACGGCAGGCGCCGCCCTCGCCGAAGCGCCGTCGCTCCAGCCGGCGGATGAGCGGGGTGTAGCGGGCGGCGGTGGCGGCCGCGGCGCGGTTGCCGCTGACGCGGACGAGGACGTCGTGGAGTTCGTCGTCGGCCTGGAGTGCGGTGTCCACGTCGCCCGCGGCGACGGCCGCCGCGAACCGCTCGTTGGCCGTGCGCATCGTCTCGACGTCCGCGGCGAACAGCCGGGGCACGGCGACCCGGGTGACGAGTTCGTGCATGGCGCCCACCACGGCCGCGGCGTCCCGCACCTCACCGGCCATCAGCGGGGTCACCCGCGTATAGCTCTGCGGCTTGCTCTCCAGCAGCCCCTCGTCGACGAGCCGCGAGAACGCCTCCCGCACCGGCGCCCGGGACAGCCCGAGCCGCTCCGCTAGATCGGCGTCCCGCACCACCGCGCCGGGTGCGAGCTCACCGGCGACGATGGCGTCCCGGATGGCTTCGTAGGCGCGGTCCCTGAGCAAGGTGCGCGGTATGGCTTCCACGAACTGAAATGTTAGATGTCAATCCACGAGGCGGACAAGTGCGCGGACAAGGGGTGTGGACAAGGGTGTGGCCCGCACTCCCCGTGAAAGTGCGGGCCACGCCGGTCACCGGTCAGACGGCCCACGGCCAGTCGGCGTCCCGAGCGCTCTCCAGCAGCGGCACCATCCGGAAAGCCGCGTCCGAGAGACCACCGAACGTGTGCCGGTTCGCCTTGCCCGAGGGGCCGTGGCCCGCGCGGTAGCCGGCGAGGTTCCAGGTGTAGACCGGCACATGGGCGGGGACCTGCTGGGTCGGGTCACCGTGCCGGTTGAACGTGTACTGCTCGTCGGTGACGATCAGCACCCGGTCCTGCCCCCGGTAGTTCGCACGGACCGCCGAGGTGGTGTCGGTGCCGCCCAGGTCGCCGAAGCGGCCCAGGATCTTCAGCACCGACTCGCCCTTGGCGTACGCCAGGTTCCGGCTCGTGGTGCCGAACTCGACGAGGTCCGCCTGCTCGGCCCGCAGCGCCAGCGCCGTACCGAAGATCGCCGCCGCGTCGGCCCGGTTGAGCTGCGAGCGGTCCGACAGCCGCGCCCACATCGAGCCCGAACGGTCGACCAGGACCAGCGTCCGACCGGGCAGCGCGGGCACATTGGCCAGCGAGTGGCCGAGCGCCTGCTCCAGCGGGTACGCCCAGCGCAGCGAGGGCGCGTGCTGGTACGCGGCCAGGTACCGGAAGGGGAACTGCCGCGACCGCGCGACCTCGGCCGGATCGCTGATGCGCGCCGCGACCTGGGCCGCGACCTCGTCCGAGACACCGGCCTGGTCGAAGTTGCGCAGGTTGCGGACCAGCGCCATGGCACCCATGGACGGGATCACGGCCTCCCAGGCCGCCTTGTCCATCGGGCCCTGGAGCCATCCGGCCAGCGCCTCCCACGTCATCCCGGCCGCCGCCAGCCGCTCGGCGCCGCCCTCGGACGTGATGACCGCACGCCGCCGCTCGACCGGCAGCGCCATCAGCTCGCGGTGCGCGGTGAGCACGGTGTTCGACGCGGGCGGCACGGCCGTGTCCGGGTTGTGCCGGCGGTCGAGCGCGTACCGGAACAGCTCGCCCTGCCACGGCTTGTCCGCGTCGGGCGCCGCGTGCACCAGGTTGAGGATGTCGCCGAAGCGGTAGCCCTTGGACGCGGTGTCGTACTTCAGCAGCGACTTGCCGTTGTAGAGACGCTGTACGGCGTCGGCGACTCCGCGCTTGACGGGCTTGGGCACCGCGCGGCCGTACGTCGCCGTCCAGTACCCGAGCAGCTCGCCGGGCTCGTCCGGGCGCCGCAGCACCGAGGCGATGACCTGCCGGTTGGCCGGGCCGTCGGTGACGCCCGCGTCCAGGCGTGCCTTCACGTACTCGGCGGCGCCCACGATCGAGGCCGTACGGAGGTTGCCCTCGCCGCGCAGCCAGCCGAGCAGGCCGGCCGTCCACGCGGGGTCCTCGACGGCGAGCTGCCGCACGAGGCGCGCGAAACGGTCGTCACGGTCGGCGCCGGACTCGTAGAAGGTCTGCTGCGAGACGAAGTTGGCGATCGCCAGCAGAAAGAGTTCGGAACGCGCGTCTCGCTCATGGCCGCGGCCGCCCTCGTACGACCGGAGTACTCGTCCGGTGGAGGTGACACGCGAGGTGGGCTGGGCTCGTGCCGCCTTCTTGTTGAATCGCGCCATGGTGAATTCCCCCGAATTCATTTCCGTTTCGGAGGGAGGCGCAGCAAAAGGAGGGTGTCCGAGGTCGAAGTCGACTGCGGTTGCTTATGACTGGCGCGTCTTCCGTTCCGCCACACCGACCCTGGGCCGATGACGGGATTCGAACCCGCACGAGGGACTCGCCCCCACCAGTTCCCGAAGTATCCGCTGCCTGCGCACCGGGCACCCACCTTGAGCTGCGCCTCCCCGAGATCAAATGGTTCGCACCGGGAGGTGCATGAAGTTGTGGTGTCCAGAGTTCAGGTCGGCGGAACCGACATTAGGTGCTCTAACCCCTGAGCTACACCGGCGCGTTGTACCGGTGGCGGGACTCGAACCCGCGGCCGCCCCATTATCAGTGGAAGTAGGTCCTGCCTTCGCACCTGGACGTTCATCACTGTAGGAGGGCGGCCGCGGAACGGGCGAGCGAATTAATTACCCGCGCTTCTGGCGCTTCCAGGGGCCGGTGATGGCGAGCATGATTCCGGGCGTCTGGATGTTGGCGTACAGCGTCCGGCCGCTGGGCGAGAAGGTGACGCCGGTGAACTCGCTGTACTCGGGCTCCTCTTCGGTGCCGATGTTGAGTTCGTTGCGGGCGATGGGGTAGGTGCGGCCGCTGTCGGTGGCGCCGAACAGGTGCTGGACGCCCTCGCCGTCCTCGGCGATGACGAGGCCGCCGTAGGGGGAGACGGTGATGTTGTCGGGGCCGTCGAAGGCGCCGTCGACGGACGGGTCGGGGTTCACGCCGAGGAGGACCTTCAGGGTCAGGGTGCGGCGCTTGGGGTCGTAGAACCAGACGGCGCCGTCGTGCTGGACGGGGCTCTCGTCACGGGCGTAGGAGGAGACGATGTAGGTGCCGCCGTCGCCCCACCACATGCCCTCCAGCTTGCGGGCGCGGGTGACCTGGCCGTCGGTGAACTGCTTGCGGACGGGGACGGTCCTGGCGTCGCGGTCGGGGACGTCGATCCAGTCGACGCCGTAGACCGTGCCGATCCTCGTGGCGCGGGAGAGGTCGTCGACGAACTTGCCGCCGGAGTCGAAGCACTTGAACGCCTGGAGGACGCCGGCGTCGTCGGCGAGGGTGCGCAGCTTGCCGCGGCCGTGCCGGAAGCCCTGCGGCGGGGTCCAGCGGAAGAGCAGGCCGTTGGGGCCCGAGGCGTCCTCGGTGAGGTAGGCGTGGTCGCGCTTGGGGTCGATGACGACCGCCTCGTGGGCGTACCGGCCGAACGCCTTGACGGGCTTGGGGTCGCGGTTGGCGCGGCGGTCGGCGGGGTCGACCTCGAAGACGTAGCCGTGGTCCTTGGTCATGCCGTTCTGGCCGGCCTTGTCCTCGGTCTCCTCGCCGGTGAGCCAGGTGCCCCAAGGGGTGGTGCCGCCCGCGCAGTTGGTGGAGGTGCCGGCGATGCCGACCCACTCGGCGACCTGTCCGTCGGGGCGGACCTCGACGACGGTGCAGCCGCCGGACGCGGCGGGGTCGTAGACGAGGCCCTCGGTGAGCGGCACGGGGTACGTCCAGTTGGCGCGCGGGCCCTTCAGCTCGTGGTTGTTGACGAGGAGGGTGGTGCCGCGGGGGCCCGCGAAGGTGGCCGTGCCGTCGTGGTTGGAGGGCGTGATCTCGCCGGACTCCAGCTTGGTCTTCCCGCTGTAGGTGATGACGCGGTACTTGAATCCGGCGGGCAGCGCGAGGATGCCGTCGGGGTCGGGGATCAGCGGCCCGTAGCCGACACCGCCGTGGCCGCCCGCGGCCTCCGCTCCCTGGCTCTCGATGTCGGTGGCCGCGAGTGCGTTGGGCGCGGTGGCGAGGGCGCCGACGCTGCCGGCCAGGGCGACCCCGGCACCGGTGATCGCGGATTTCGCGGCGAAGTCCCTGCGGGTGAGCGACATGGTGTCTCCTGTGACGGTGGGTGGCCTGGAGGGTGGGGGACCTCGGGTCGGCGCCACCGTCCCGCCCACGTCTGAACGGCAGTTGAACAGGGGGCGGCTGCGAGGGCCCCGCTTCCGTGAATCCGCCAGATCGCCGCTGTTCGAGCCAATGGGCGGAATAATCTTCGTAATGAAGGTCAACAGGGGCGAATCGTAATGAAATTCGTGATTCATTTCAGAATGCCTTGACTCTCGAAGCCCAGGGACATAGACCGGAAGAGCACACCACCCGAAGGGGAGGCGAGCCCGATGGACGCGAAGCGGGTGAGTCGCCTCCACGAAGGCCGGCTCATGAAGCTGGCCCATGTGAGTGGAGTCGGCACCGGGAGGGACGAGCACTCGGGACAGGACGTGATCATCGTCTTCGTCACCCGGAAAGTGCCCCGTGACCGGCTCCTTCAAGAAGACGTGGTTCCGGACGAGCTCGACGGCGTACCGGTGCGCGTGCTCGCGATCGGTGAAGTGAGCGCTCAGGCAGAGGACTTGTGAGCCTTGTGAGCCCTGCGCGCTGAGTCACCGCGCCGCGGCCCGTAAGGAACCCAGAGACGAAAACTGAAGAGGTGGCCTGGCGTGAGCCAGCCCGAAATGATGCGAGGACCGACTGGTGGTCAGCTGAGTGACAGCTCCCGCCAGCAAGCGAATTCAGACTTCCTGCGGGCACAGTCGCCGCTGGCCAACGTCGTAGGCTTCGGCCACGGCGTGAAGTGGATCGACGGACAGCCCACGGGCGAGGCGGCCGTGCTGGTGTTCGTGACCCAGAAGGTTCCGGAGTCCCAGCTCCCCGAGCGGGATGTCGTCCCGCAGATGATGGACGACGGAACCCCCACCGACGTGATCGCGGTCGGCCATGTCGCCGCGCAGCGTCAGCAGCAGCGCAGGACCTCGGACCGCTCCGAGGACCGCGGCGCCTCCTACCGGTCCGACGGCAGCGTGGCCGAGCAACTCGCGGGCCTCTCGCAGCCGTTGCTGGAAGAGCTCAGCGGGCTCGGACAGTTCGAGCCGCAGCTCCTCAAGCGCCGTATGCGCCCGTCTCCCTCCGGCTTCTCGGTCGGCAACGTACGGGTGACCGCTGGCACGCTGGGCAGCGTGGTGTACGACTTCCTGCCGGGCGCCTCCGTGGACCCGCCGGGTCCCGGCCTCGGCACACCGTCGAAGTTCTACATCCTCTCCAACAACCACGTGCTGGCCGACTCCAACCGCGCGCAGCTGGGCAGCTCGATCCTGCAGCCCGGAGCGTTCGACGGCGGCACGGACCCGGCGGACCGGATCGCGACCCTGGACCGGTTCATCCCGATCCAGTTCGCGCCGCAGATCCCGGTGGAGCGCCACAACAACGTCGTGGACTGCGCGCTCGGTGCGGTGGAGTTCCAGGACGTCAGCCGTGAGCAGTACTTCAGCGGTACGCCGCGTGCCTGGCGGCGCAAGGCCAACGTCGCGGTAGGCGACCTGGTGAAGAAGACCGGCCGTACGACGAACATCAGCTTCGGCCGGATCATCGCGACCGACGCCACGATCGACGTCGGCTACGGCACGGCGGGCACGGCCAGGTTCAAGGACCAGATCCTGACGACGGCCATCTCGGCGGGCGGCGACTCCGGTTCGCTGGTGACCTCCCTCGACAACGTCGCGACCGGTCTGCTCTTCGCGGGCTCCTCGGTCGTCACCGTGGCCAACCACATCGAGAACGTTCGCGCACTGCTGCGGGTGGAGATCGCCGAGCAGCTGGCCTGACGGTCACTCAAGACCCGCACAGGAAGAGGGAATCAGCATGACCACGCAGACCAAGCGGCAGAAGAGCCAAGCCGGCTCCGAACACCGCTTCCACAACCCCCAGGGCGCGGAAGTCAAGACGCGTGACGAGGCGTTCGCCGCACCTCAGGACGTGTCCCCCGAGGCGGTCTCCACGTCCGCCAAGCTGGAACTGCACAACGGGACGGTGACCTTCGCCATGGAGGTGAAGTACAACCCCAACACCTACCCGCACGTCGTGACCAGCGGCAAGATCACCTCCGGCATCAGCGGCGCCCCCTGGGACATCACGGGCGGCTTCATGGGCGAAACGATTCGCCTGGACGCGAAGCGCACCGGCCAGGGCTCTCACGCCCACACGATGACCCTCGTCGGCGAGTTCCAGAACCCGTCGGCCTACCGGGGTACGTACGGCTTCAACGGGGCGACGTCGTCCTTCAAGCACACGACGAGGTACCACTGCTGAGGCAGTGAACCGCTGAAGCGGTGAACGAGTAAGTGCTGTGGCGGGGAGGCCGGCGACCTCCCCGCCACAGTCGCGTCAACTCCCCTGCTGGGAACGCGCCTTGAAGGCCGCCTTCCGCGCTTCCTTCGCGATCTTCTTGTCCGGATGCAGCCGCCCCATCGCCTCCAGCACATCCGCGGTCGCCGGGTGATCCACCCGCCAGGCCGCCGAGAAGAACCCGCTGTGCTGCTGGGCCAGTCCCTCGACCAGTGCCCTCAGCTCGTCGGAGTTGCCTTCGGCCGCGAGCTGCGCGGCGACCGTGTCGACGGTCAGCCAGAAGATCATCGACTCGGACGGCGGCGGAACGTCGGAGGCGCCCTGCTCGCTCAGCCAGACCCGGGCCAGACCGCCGAGCTCCGCGTCCTCGAGCACGTCCCGCAGGGCGGGCTCGGCAGTGGCGCCCACCAGCGACAACGCCTGCTGGCACCGCAGCCTGCGCAGCGGCGCCCCGGCGTCCCCGCCCCGCGCGGCCGCCAGCAACTCCCGTGCCGCGGCGAGGGGTTCGCGTCGCGCGAGCCACTGTTCGGTCTCGGCCTGCGCGGCGGCGGGCGGGAAGTGGGCGGTGCCGTCGAGCAGCGCGTCCGCGCCCTTGTCGGCGAGGTCCCCGACGGCGGGCGCCGGGAATCCGGCCTCCTGCAGCCGCGTCCGCAGCCCGTACAGGCCGAGCGGGGTGAGCCGCACCATGCCGTACCGGGACACGTCGGTGTCGTCGACCGGGGCGGCGGGCTCCTCGTCGGCGTCGGCCATGAGCGCCTCGTCGACGGGCTGGTACTCGACCAGACCGACCGGCTCCAGGAGCCGGAACTGGTCGTCGAGGCGCATCATCGCGTCGGAGACCTGCTCCAGGACGTCGTTGGTGGGCTCCCCCATGTCGCTGGGCACGATCATGGAGGCGGCGAGCGCGGGCAGCGGCACGGGTCCGTCGCCGGGCCCTTCCTCGTTGACGGTCAGCAGATACAGGTTGCCGAGCACCCCGTCGAGGAACTCGGCCTCCGCCTCCGGGTCCCAGTCCAGCGAGGAGAGGTCGATCTCCGTGACCTCTTCCTCCGGGTTCACCGCGTCGAGCAGGTCGTCCAGGTCGGGCACGCTCGCGTCGGCGAGCACCGTCTCCAGCGCCGTCTGCCACACGGCGAGCACGTCGTGCGGTGCGCCGCCGGTGAGCAGGGCGAGCTCCTCGCCCGCGGCGACGGTGCCCGCTTCCTCGTCGGTGATCTCGACGAGCCCGGTGTCGACGGCGACCCGCCAGGCCTCGCTCGCCCAGGCGGCGGCGTCGTCCCCGGTGAGGCCGAGCAGCTCGGCGGCGGCGGGCAGCTGCTCCTCGACGAGCTCGCCGCCGGCGTCGACGCGGGTGTCGGGGCCCGCCCAGCGGGCGAGCCGGGCGGCCCGGGACAGCAACGGCGTGGACAACGCGTCCCGCGCCAGCTCCGCTTCGGGATGCAGCCGCACCGGCGGCAAGGGGGAGCTGTCTGACATCGGCTGGTTCTCCTAGAGGCGCGGCGTGACCACTCAGCCGCTCAGCCTAGACGGATTTCCACCCATGCCGCCCGGTTCATCTACCCGTCGGGCCGCGTACATGGCCGAAACCTTGACAAGTGGCCTGACCAGGCAGGAGATTACGCGCGTAGAAATCTGCTGGACATGTGTTCACTGTAATTTTCTACGCGCGTCGCACCGCCCCACCGGTTCGGCTCCACACACGCTTCACCCTCGTCCCGGCGCTTACGCACGTCCCCGGAGGGATCCCGTTGCCGAGCAAGTCCTCTGCGCGCCTCGCCGCGCTCACCGTCGCCGCCGTGTGTTCCGCGGCGTCCACCATCGTCCTGACCTCTCCCGCGCACGCGGACTCCGTGGCCATCCATGACATTCAGGGCGCCACGCGCATATCCCCGTACGCGGGCAAGGCCGTCACGGATGTGTCCGGAATCGTCACCGGCATCCGCACCTACGGCTCCTCCAGAGGCTTCTGGATCCAGGACCCGAACGCCGACGCCGACCCGGCCACCAGTGAGGGCGTCTTCGTCTTCACCAGCTCCACCCCGAAGGGCGTCGCCGTCGGCGACCTCGTCACGGTCTCGGGCACGGTCTCGGAGTTCGTCCCGGCCGGCGCCGCCTCCGGCAACCAGTCGATCACCGAGATCACCAAGCCGACGTTCACCGTCGTCTCCAGCGGCAACGCCGTCCCGGCCGCGAAGGTCATCGGCGCCAAGTCGGTGCCGGCCGCGTACGCCCCGGCGGGCGACAGCGCCGCGAACAACTCCGTCAACGGCCTGACCCTGCAGCCGTCGAAGTACGCCCTGGACTACTACGAGTCCCTGGAGGGCGAGAACGTCCAGGTCGCCGACGCCCGCGTGACCGGCGCCACCGACCCGTACACCGAGCTCTGGGTCACGGTGAAGCCGCGCGAGAACGCCAACCGCCGCGGCGGCACGGTCTACGGCTCCTACGACTCCCAGAACACGGGCCGCATCCAGATCCAGTCCCTCGGCGCGACCTCCGCCTTCCCGAAGGCGAACGTCGGTGACGTCCTGACGGGCGCCACCTCCGGCCCGCTGGACTACAACCAGTTCGGCGGCTACACCCTCGTCGCCAACACGATCGGCACCCTGCAGAGCGCCGGCGTGGCCCGTGAGACGACCGAGAAGCAGAAGAAGGGCGAGCTGGCGGTCGCGACGTACAACGTCGAGAACCTCGACCCGTCCGACAACACCTTCGCCGAGCACGCCGCCGCGATCGTGCACAACCTCCAGTCGCCCGACATCGTGTCCCTGGAGGAGATCCAGGACAACAACGGCGCGACGAACGACGGCACGGTCGCCGCCGACCAGACGGTGCAGAAGCTGATCGACGCGATCGTCGCCACGGGCGGCCCGGCGTACGACTGGCGCTCCATCGACCCGGCGAACGGCACCGACGGCGGCGAGCCCGGCGGCAACATCCGCCAGGTGTTCCTCTTCAACCCGGAGCGGGTCTCCTTCACCGACCGCGCGGGCGGCGACGCCACCACCGCCGTCGGCGTCACCAAGGAGAAGGACAAGGCCGCCCTGACGGTCTCCCCGGGCCGTATCGACCCGGCGAACACGGCCTGGGCGAACAGCCGCAAGCCGCTGGTCGGCGAGTTCGTCTTCCGGGGCAGGACGGTCTTCGTGATCGCCAACCACTTCAACTCCAAGGGCGGCGACTACGGCCTGACCTCGCAGTACCAGCCGGTGCCGCGCAGCTCGGAGACGCAGCGCCACCTCCAGGCGACCGCGGTGAACACGTTCGTCAAGGACGTCCTCGCCACCCAGAAGAACGCGGACGTCATCGCCCTCGGCGACATCAACGACTTCGAGTTCTCCGACACCGCCAAGATCCTGGAGACCGACGGCGCCCTCTGGTCGGCGATCAAGTCGCTGCCGAAGAGCGAGCGTTACTCGTACGTCTACCAGGGCAACGCCCAGGTCCTGGACCAGATCCTGGTCAGCCCCTCGATCCGGAAGTCCTGCGACTTCGAGTACGACAGCGTGCACGTCAACTCGGAGTTCAACGACCAGATCAGCGACCACGACCCGCAGGTGCTGCGCTTCCAGCCGTAAGCACCGCGGCCCATGAAGTCATCGGGGCTCAGGACTGGCTGAACACCCCGTTCAGCCAGTCCTGCCAGGCGGCTTCGCACTCCTTGATGTCGTCACCCGGCGTGAAGTCGTGCAGGGAGACACCGACCGGATAACCCCAGTGGTTGCGCCCGAAGATGCGGGTGAGTCCCCGGTCGGTCCGCAGCCCGATGAAGTAGGGGTTGCGGAAGTCGACGACGGCGTCGAACGCGTCGGGCCCATGGACCCGCACCGAGGTCCCGGCGGCCACGCCCTCCCCGACCCCGAGCGCCCGTGCGACGGTTTCCAGCGCGTCCGCGGCCTTCGACGCCTCAGGTCCGTCGAAGGTCGCGAAGGCGGCGGGCCGGGGCGCGAAGTGGGTGAGGTACTCGCGCAGGGTGTGCAGATAGAAGTCGGTGTGCTTGGCGGCGCCGTCGTACTGGTTGTCCCAGTCGTCGACGAAGATCCCGCTGTGCACGTACCGCACCCAGGCGCGGCGGCCGTCGTCACGCGGCTCGACGGTGTAGTCGAGCTGGTTCATGGTCTGCTCGGAGATGCCCTCCACGTTCTGGACCCGGTTGGTGTAGCGGTGGGGCGGGTCCCAGGCGGTGACGGTGGACCCGAAGGGCCCCTTGCCGCCGACCTTGGGCTCCGGCGGCTCCATCGGCCACAGATAGCCGTCGGTGCCGGTGGTGACGGCGTCCCACACCTGCTGCGGGGTGGCGTCGACCTCGAACTCGCGGACGATCTCGAACTCTTTGGACATGATCTACTCCAACTCGGTCTGCTTGAGGGTGGGATGGACCGCCACGACGATCCGATGGTCCCGGCCGCCCTCGGAATCCGGGGCGTCGTACTTGCGGATCAGCGCGGTGACTCCAGCCGTCAACTCCTGGATGAACGCGGCCCGTTCGGCGGCCGACGCGAACCGCACCTCGCCGTCCAGCGCGTAGGTGGCGAGCCCCTTGCGCGCCTTTGCCGCACCGGTGATCAGCTGCCCGACGTCCCGCACCAGCCGGGCGCCGAGCGCGAGCAGCCAGCGCGCGGAGAGCTGGTCGCGGAAGCGGTCCGGGTCCGGCTGCACGGAGGCGAGCGCGAGCGGCGAGATGACGTACGACGCGGCCGTCGCCCGCATCAGCCGCTCGGTGACATTGCCCTTGCGGCGCTCCCCGGCCAGCTCGACCAGGCCGTGCCGCTCCAGCGCCTTGAGGTGGTAGTTCACCTTCTGCCGGGGCAGCCCGACCTTGCCGGCGAGCATCGCCGCCGACGCGGGTCCGGCGGCGAGCTCGGCGAGCAGCCCGGCCCTTATGGGGTCCAGCGAGACGGCTGCGGCCTCGGGGTCCTCGATCACGGTCACGTCCAGCATGCGTCCACCGTCTCACCGAAAACTTTTTTTGTCCAGGAGAGAATAGTCTTCGGCTGCGGACCCCGCCGGCCGGGTCACTCGGGCACGAGCCCCAGCGCGTGGTCGTACCGGCTGACCGTGCTGCTCTTGAGCCCCGGCCAGGTCTGGACGCGCTCCCACAGGGCGCTCCCCGAGCCGATGCCGTCCCCGGGCGCGGCCATGGCGTCAATGTGGGCCCGGGCGCTCTCCCATTCGGCGTAGTTCAGGACCCGGGTGCCGTCGGTGCTCAGGTGGAAGTGGCCGGAGATGCCTCCGGGATGCGGGTTCGGCTCGCTCTCCAGCGCCTCGAGGACGGCGTCCACCCAGGCACGCTGCCGCTCCGGATCGGGACCCTCGAACTCCACGTCGACGATCACGACACACCCCGGCACCCGGGTGTCGCCCTCCCGGACGGCACTGCGGTAGCGCCGGTAGCGGCCGAGCCACAGGCGCTCGATGCCGGGCACGGCGGTGTCGATCTCGTCGACCCGCTCCTGCCGGTGCGTCTTGACGAAGGCCTCGTACGCCGCCTCGCCCGTCCACTGCGAATGGTGGAGCAGCGTGCCCGTGTCATGGCCGGTGTAGACGTGGTACGAGCGCAGATCGGGGGTCGGCCAGGGCCTGCGCTCCCAGGTGCGGGCGATGGCCTCGACGGCGTCGCGCTGCCGCTCGGGGGTGCCCACCCGCCAGGTGCTGAAGAAGGGGGCGCCGACCCGGGGGTCGGTCAGGTCGGGGTGAACGTCGGTACGACGGGTCATGGCGGACTCCCTCACTCGTGATCGCTTGTGATCGCTCGCGATCGGTGCAGGCCCCACCCTCCAACCTCAACCAAGATTCAGGTCAAGCCCGTGCTTGGCCACGGGATTCCGGGAGACTCGCCTGCTCATGGCCGACAAGGACAGTCCCTCCGAATTGCCCGCGCGTTCCTGGCGGGCGGTGTTGCGGCGCACGGTGAAGGAGTTCCTGGACGACGAACTCTCCGACCGGGCGGCCGCGCTGACGTACTACGGCGTGTTGTCGATGTTTCCCGCGCTGCTCGTACTGGTGTCCCTGCTGGGGGTGGTGGGGCGCAGCGCCACGGACAAGATCCTCGACAACATCGGGGACCTGGCCCCGGGTCCGGCGCGGGACATCCTGCGGGACGCGGTGGTGCAGCTGAGCGACTCGGGAGGCACGGGGAGCGTGCTCGCGGTGCTCGGGCTGCTGGCCGCGCTGTGGTCCGCGTCCGGTTACGTCGCCGCGTTCATCCGTACGTCCAATGCGGTCTACGACCTCCCCGAGGGCCGCCCCGTGTGGAAACTGACGCCGCTCAGGCTGATCCTGACCGTGGCCCTGATGCTGATGCTCGCCGCCAGCGCGGTGATCGTGGTGTTCACCGGCCCGCTGGCGGAACGGGCGGGTACGGCGATCGGGCTCGGGGACGCGGCGATCACCCTGTGGGGCATCGCCAAGTGGCCGGTCCTGCTGATCCTCGTGGTGCTGATGATCGGCCTGCTGTACTGGGCCGCCCCCAACGTCCGCGGCCGCGGCTTCCGCTGGATCTCCCCCGGCAGCTGCCTCGCCACCCTGATCTGGCTCGCCGCCTCCGCCGGTTTCGCCGTCTACGCGGCCAACTTCGGCTCGTACAACAAGACATACGGCACCCTCGCGGGCGCCATCGTCTTCCTCGTCTGGCTCTGGCTCTCCAACCTCGCGATCCTCCTGGGCCTGGAATTCGACGCCGAACTGGCCCGAGAACGAGCCATCACCGACGGCCGCCCCCCGACGGAGGAACCGTACGTGGAGCCCCGGGACACCCGAAAATGGCCCCCGAAGTGGCGAGCGACACGGGAGCAGTGACCGTAACGCCGGTCCGCCGTTCGACGACGAGGACACACCGCCCCGAACCCCCACCCACCCGGCGGCGGCATCACCTCTCGACGCCGGTCCAGGCAATCTCAGCCCGCCCCGCGTTCGAGGACGAGGGCACACCGTCCCAACCCCCCACCCACCCACCGGGGCTCCGCCTCACCATGCCGGTCCGCACCCTTCAGCCCGTCCGGCGTTTGAGGACGAGGCCCGTTCAGGGCCGAAGCGGGGGTCTGGGGGCGCAGCCCCCAGGGATGGGACGGGTAGGGGCGGCGGGGGCGAGAAAAGCCCGGCGCGCACGACATCCACCCGGCACGACGACGCCGGCCGGGCTGTACTCACCCGGCCGGCGTCACACAACTCCTCGCTCCGCTAGCGTCCGTTCCGACGCCGCACCATCTCCTCCACGACCACGACACCCACCACCGCCCCCACGACCAGCACCGGCCGCGGATTCCGCAGCGCAGCCTGGACCACGGTACGAACAGGCCGCGGCACACTGTGCTCGACGGCATGCCCCGCATGCGACGCCTTGTCCTGCACGGTGTGCCCGACCTCGCTCGCCCTGCCCTGCACGGCATGCCCGGCCCGGCTCGCCCGGTCCTGAACCGCATGACCGGCCTCGGCCGCACTGCTGCGCAGCTGCACGGTCATCGCACCGGCCTTGTCCTTGAGATCCGCGGCACGCGCCATGGCCCGCCCCTTCACATCCGCCTTGCCCGCCAACTCCTCGACGGTGTCGCCGAGTTGGCCCCTTGTTTCCTCGATCTGCCGACGCAGCTCCTCGGGGCTCTTCGCCCCGCCCGCCACGCCCGGCGTCGTCTTGTCCGTCATCGGTGTGCCCTTTCCCTGATCTCCTCGACATCGGCCCTGACGCTGCCGAGGGTCTCCTCGGGCGTGGGGGGTGCGGCCCGACGCAACTGGGCGCGACCGCGAGCGGCAAGCACCGCCGCGATCACGAACAGCACCGCCGTCACGATGAGCGCCGCGGCCCAGACGGCCAGCGCCAGCGAGAGCGCGGCGGTCGCCGTACCGGCCAGAGCGAGCAGCCCGGCGTAGGCGAATGCGCCCGCGGCGCCGAGCAGCCCGCCGCCGCGGCCTGCGCGCCGGCCCTTCTCGGCCAGTTCCTCCTTGGCGAGGGCCACTTCCTGTCGTACGAGCTGGGAGAGCTGTTCGGTGGCCTGGCCGACGAGTTCGCCCACGGAGTGCTGGGCTTGGCCGGGGGCCGTGGAGTGGGTCACGATGTCCGCCTCCTCTCTGGTTCGGAGCGGACGAGTACCCGTATGCGGCCCCCACAAGCGCTGTTTCGCGAGTTCGGTCACCGGACCGTCCCCCTAGCCTTCCTCGCCCTTCCCGCGCTCCCCCAGCTTCGCCAGCTGGCTCTGGAACCAGTCCAGCCGCGCCTGCAACAAGGCCGCCTCCGCTGCGAGTTCGGGCACGCCGAGGCCGTCGGCAGCGACATCCGCCACCGCCGCCCCGCTCCCCGCCACCACCCGCAGCCCGTCTCCCGCCAGCCGCGCGAACGACGCGAGCGAGACGGACGTACGACCCCGCAGACACCCCGCGCACGAGGGCGCGAGCGCACGCCAGCCGGGGCGGCCCCAGCCGGCGTCGGCCAGCGCGGAGGCGACCGTGCCGCAGGTGCAGGGGCCCACGGTGGCGACCCGGATCCGCTGGCGGGCATAGCGGAAGCCGCGTTCGAAACGGAGGTAGCGGCCGATGACCGAGACCTCGAGCAGGACGGCCGCCCGGTGCTCGGCCGTGCACAGCAGCGCCTCGGCCGTCGAGCGGTCGTGCACACAGTGGAAGCCGCAGTCGCAGCGACGGTGCGGCGCCTGGTGCCGCAGGCCATAGACGCAGGACGCGTCGGCCACGACTCCGTACGGCAGCGCGCCGCCCAGCGACACACCGGTGAACCCGGCCCGGGTGCCGTCGTGGGACAGCACCGGGTGGGCGATCTTGTATCCGGTCGGCGGCTCCGTCGGACGTTCCTCCGGAAGCCGCAGCCTCATCGGGCGGCCGGGACCTCTTCGGGCGCCTTCAGTTCCTTGATCTCTTCCGGAAGTCCGAGTTCGGGTTCCTGCTCGTGCGCCTGCGGCCGCTCTTCCGCGACTCCGGTGGCGAGTGCCTTACCGAGCTTCATGACGCCTCCCATGACCAGGGGCCGATGACCGTCCTGGCCATG
Source organism: Streptomyces sp. NPDC087859 (assembly GCF_044742595.1). Taxonomy (NCBI): domain Bacteria; kingdom Bacillati; phylum Actinomycetota; class Actinomycetes; order Kitasatosporales; family Streptomycetaceae; genus Streptomyces; species Streptomyces sp. NPDC087859. The sequence goes on from NZ_JBIUUU010000006.1 coordinate 185,333, forward strand.
GTGACCCATGAAGTGCCGATTTGGACATAGGGCCCTGGCATCGCTCCCCGCCAGCGACCTCTTAGCATCACTTATCGATACTGCGTAGAAAAATTAAGTGGAGCTTCACGATGGCTCCGCCGAGACTACCCCCATGACGTACTCCGCTCCCTCCGCCCCTCCCTTCGGTCGCGCCCTCTGCGCCATGATCACGCCGTTCACCGAGGGCGGCGCCCTCGACCTGGACGGTGCCCAGCGGCTCGCGGAGCGGCTGGTGGCGGAGGGCTGCGACGGGCTGGTGCTCTCCGGGACGACCGGCGAGTCGCCCACGACGACGGACGCCGAGAAGGCGGAGCTCGTTCGGGCGGTGCGGGAGGCGGTGGGCGAGCGGGCGTCGGTCCTGGCGGGCGTCGGCACCTTCGACACCCGGCATACGGTCGAACTCGCCCTGGAGGCCGAAAAGGCGGGCGCGGACGGCCTGTTGGTGGTCAGCCCGTACTACAGCAAGCCTCCGCAGGAGGCGATCGAGGCGCACTTCCGCCAGATCGCGGACTCCACCGGCCTGCCGATCACGCTCTACGACATCCCGGGCCGCACCGGCACCCGTATCGAGCCCGACACCCTGATCCGGCTCGCCGAACACCCCCGGATCGTGGCGGTGAAGGACTGCTCCTACGACTTCCTCGCCGCGCAGAAGGTCATCTCCCGCACGGAGTTGGCGTACTACGCGGGCTGCGACGAACACAACCTCGCCCTGTACGCGGTGGGCGGCGCGGGATATGTGAGCACCGTCGCGAACCTCGTCCCCGCTCAACTCCGCGCGGTCCTGGACCTGTTCGACGCGGGCGACACGGCCAAGGCGGCGCGCCTCCAGCAACGCGCCACACCCCTCATCGAGTTGACGATGTCGGCGGGCCTGCCCGGCACCGTCACCGTGAAGGCCCTCCTCAACGACCTGGGCCTGCCCGCGGGCCCGGTCCGCGCACCGCTGCTGCCCGCCGGCCGGGATGCGGTCGACGGGCTGCGGGCGGCATACGAGGAGCTGACGGCCGGCTGATCAGCGCTCGGCGAAGACGGGCTCCCACGGCTCCGGGTCGGTCTCCGAATGCTCACGGACGCCGCTCAGTGGTACGACCTTGTCGCTGCCGATCGTGACCAGCACGAGCCGGTCCTTGTACGGCTCGTCATGACCGGCGGCCCGCTCCCAGGCGATGAGCCGCTGGTCGTCCACCCAGGCGAGCAGTTCGGCGCCACGGACTTTGGTGATCTCCTTGCCGGTGAGGGGATCCTTGATGAAGGAGTACGACTGGCCGGGCAGGGTCCTCCCGGCCTCCGGGGCGATGGCGGGATCGTTCACCTCGGCCTGACCGAGGGCGGCCAGCTTGCCGTTCGGGGACAGCCTCGCGGGCACGTCCCAGCGCAGGTACTTCTCGTTCGCGGGCGCGGCGGTCTCCTCACCCGACAGGTCGTAGAACTTCGGCCGGACGAGGGTCTCGAGACCTCCGCCGACCGCGAACAGGCGCTTGTCGTCACGAGTGAAGGCGAAGTCGGCGCGGCCACCCGCGGAGGAACTCGGGACCCGGTGCCAGATCCCCCCGCCCTTCCCGGCCAGGTCCAGGAGGAGGAACCCGGTCCGGCTCACCCTGTGCGTGGACGTCCACTCGTCCTCATCGGCGTTCTCGACCTTCTCGAGCGAGTCGGGGTGTTCGGAGTACGTCGTGGCGACCAGCTCGGTCCCGCCGTTCGAGAACGCCAGCCCGGCGACCCCCTTCCCGACCGGGATCCACCGCTCGACCTCCCCCGTCGCGAGGTCGAGCAGCCCGATCCGGGCGGCGGGCAGGGTCCGCTCCAGCACGGCGGCGGTCTTCAGGCCCGGTGCCACGGCGACGAAGGACCACCGGGTGTCCTTCTTGTACTTGCCGGTGTCGGGATCGAGCAGCCAGTAGGTCCGCTCGTAGGTCGCCTCCTTGTCGCTCTTCGCCACGAGCTCCGTCGTGTAGTACGCGGCGAGCGCCGACCGCCCGGCCGCGATCAGGTCGCTCGGCGGCGACTGGTCGGGGTGGGCGCTGATCCCGTCCTGCTGCGTGACACGCGCGGGGCGTGCGTCGTCGCGTCCTTCGTTCAGCAGCGGCATCGCCACCGAGACGGCCACCACGGCCGCGGTGGCGACGGCGACGGCCACGAGCCGGCGGGTGCGGCGGCGCCGGCGGACGGCCAGCACCCGGTCGGCGAACCCGGGGCCCGCCGAGGCCTCTTCGACGGCCAGCTCACGCAGGGAGTCACGCACGAGTTCCTCGACGTTCACGGACGTACCTCCACGGGTGTGCGGTCGTGAGCCGGCGGCTGCCGGATGTCCTCGCCACCGCTCAGGGCGGCCAGTTCGGGCGCGAGGGTGCGCAGCCGGGCGAGCGAGCGGTGGGCGGTGGACCGTACGGTGCCGACGGAGCAGCCCAGGACGCGGGCCACTTCGGCTTCGGGCAGGTCCTCGAAGTAGCGCAGCACGAGCACGGTGCGCTGTCGGGCGGTGAGGCGGGCGAGCGCGCCGCGCATCACGAGACGCAGCTCGGCGGCGGACGAGGCGTCCGGGTCCGCCCGTCCCTCCGGCGGCTCGGCGACACTCAGTTCGCGTCTGGGCCACTTCAGCCGCCAGCGGCTGATCTGCTGCCGGTAGAGGATCCGCCGTACGTACGCCTCGGGTTCGTCGATACGGTGCCAGCGGCCGGCCGCCTTGATCAGCGCGTTCTGCAACAGGTCCTCGGCGGTGTGCCGGTCCCCGCCGCTGAGCAGCACGGCCGTCTTCAGCAGCGCGGACGACCGGTGCTCCACGAACTCCCGGAAGCTGTCCTGCGCTTCGGCATCCATCGTCACCTTCTCTTCCCCCGGGGCGGACCCGATGTCCGCCCCCTGTGCCCCTTCTGACGCGCGGGACCGCACCCCGCTATGTCTGCGCGTACGAGAAAATTCCACCGACCCGCCAGGCGCCCTCCCGTACGGTGACCCGATGAGCCGCCAGCGCGCCCGCCCGCTCCTCTTCCTCGACGTCGACGGCCCCCTCAACCCGTACGCGGCGAAGGCCGAGCGCCGCCCTGAGGGCTATACGACGATCAGGGCGTCCGTGCACCCGGGCCGCCCCCTGCGCGTGTGGCTCAACCCCGCCCACGGCGCGGCCCTCCTCGCGCTTCCCTACGACCTGTGCTGGGCGACTACCTGGATGGACGCGGCGAACCGCTGGATCGCCCCGGTCATCGGCCTCCCCCGGCTGCCCTACGTCGACTTCGGCGACTCCCTGCTCGTCCACCGCCCCGACGGAATCCACTGGAAGACGCAGGCCATCGTGGCGTACGCCGAAGGGCGCCCCTTCGCCTGGGTCGACGACGAGCAGACCCCGGCGGACACCGCCTACGTCACCGACCACCACCCGGCCCCCGCCCTCCTCCACCACGTCGACCCCCGACTCGGCCTGCGTGAGGACGACTTCACGGCCCTGACGGAGTTCGCGAAGACGTTGCGGACATGAGCGAGCGCCCTCCCGCACTCGGCGGAAGGGCGCTCACCATGATGACGCCGACTGTCAGTTGTGGCTGTGCAGGATCTCGTTCAGCCCGCCCCACACCGCGTTGTTCGGCCGGGCCTCGACCGTGCCGGTGACCGAGTTGCGGCGGAAGAGGATGTTCGAGGCGCCGGAGAGCTCGCGGGCCTTGACGATCTGGCCGTCGGGCATGGTGACGCGGGTGCCGGCGGTGACGTAGAGACCGGCCTCGACGACGCACTCGTCGCCCAGCGCGATACCGACGCCCGCCTCGGCGCCGATGAGGCAGCGCTCGCCGATGACGATACGGACGTTGCCGCCACCGGACAGCGTGCCCATCGTCGACGCGCCGCCACCGATGTCGGAGCCGTCACCGACCACGACACCGGCGGAGATACGGCCCTCGACCATGGACGTGCCGAGCGTGCCGGCGTTGAAGTTGACGAAGCCCTCGTGCATGACGGTGGTGCCCTCGGCGAGGTGGGCACCGAGGCGGACGCGGTCGGCGTCGGCGATGCGGACACCCTTGGGCGCCACGTAGTCCGTCATGCGCGGGAACTTGTCGACGGAGGTCACCTGGAGGTGCAGGCCCTCGGCGCGGGCGTTGAGCCGTACCTTCTCGATGTCGTCGACGGCGACCGGGCCCAGCGAGGTCCAGGCGACGTTGGCGAGGAGGCCGAAGATGCCGTCCAGGCTCTGGCCGTGCGGCTTGACCAGGCGGTGCGAGAGCAGGTGCAGGCGCAGGTAGGTGTCGTGCGTGTCGGTCGGCTTCTCGTCCAGCGAGGAGATGACCGTACGGACCGCGACCACTTCGACGCCACGCCGGGCGTCCGGCCCGATCGCCTTCGCGGCACCCTCACCGAGCAGCTCCACGGCCCGCTCGGCGGACAGCCGCTCGGTACCGGACGGCCCGGCCTCCGCGGTCAGCTCGGGCGCGGGGAACCAGGTGTCGAGAACAGTGCCGTCGGCGGCGATCGTGGCGAGGCCGGCGGCCACGGCGCCGGTGGTACGAGAAGCAGTCGTGTCGGTCATGAGGGCAACCTAACCGCCCCACACCCACAGAGGCCAACCAGCCAAGACACCATCTCAGGTACCGAACCGCCACGCCGGGCCGGAACGGGGGCGGAACACGGGGAGCGCCCCCTGAATCACCGCCCCACGCAGTTTCTGCCCCCGGACGCCGGTCCAGGCATTTCAGCCCGTCCGGCGTTTGAGGACGAGGCTCTTTCGGGGCCGAACGGGGTCCGGGGCGGAGCCCCTGGGGACGGGACGGGTAGGGGCGGCGGGGGCGAAGAGGACCACCCCGTCGACCGTCAACATGCTCCAGCGGGAATGACCCGCCCCAGGACCTCCCGTGCGTACTCCTCGTCGTACACCCCGTCCGTCAGCAGCACCTGCAGACAGATACCGTCCATCAGCGCCACCAGCGCCCGCGCCGTGACCGCGTCGGTGCGGCGGCCCAGCCGCTCGGCGAGGTCCTCGGCCCACTCCGCGGCGACCGGCCGCAGCGCGGGGCGGCGCAGGGCGGCGAGATAGAGCTCGCACTCCAACTCCACGCCGGTACGGTCGCCCGCGAGCCACTCACCCAGCAGACCGGCGAGTTCGGTGGCCAGGTCCGCGTCCCGGTCCTCCAGGCCGCCCCGCGCCACGACGACCTTCGCGAACCCCTCGTTGGCCTGCCGCAGCGCGGCGACCATCAGCTCGTCGAGGGTCTTGAAGTGGTACGTCGTCGAGCCGAGCGGCACATCGGCCTCGGCGGCGACGGAGCGATGGCTCAGCCCGGCGAGGCCATGGCGGCCCACGACCCGGATCGCCGCGTCGATGATCCGCTGCCGCCGCTCGGGGTCGTAGCGGCGGGCCATCAGTGCGCACCGCCCAGGTTCAGCACGACCACCCCGGCGATGATCAGCACGATCCCGGCGGCCTTGACGGGGCTCATCCCCTCGCCCAGGAAGGTGAACCCGATCGCGGCGATCACCGCGGTGCCGACGCCCGCCCAGATCGCGTAGGCCGTACCGACGGACACGGTCTTCAGCGTCTGCGCGAGCAGCGCGAACGCCAGGGCGTACCCGAGGACGGTCAGCAGCGACGGCAGCAGCTTGCTGAAGCCCTCGCTGTACTTCATGGCGGTCGTCGCGGCCACCTCGGCGGCGATCGCTCCGGCGAGCAGCACGTATCCCATGTGTACGAGTGTACATAACGATGCTCAGGCAGCGGCGCGGAACGCAGACCCACGTCGCGGAGCCGTATCTGATCGGGCGTCAGCCACTGTTGGCCTGCCACGGCGCGGAGGGCTCCGAGAAAGCCGTGGGAAAGCCGCTGAGAGAACGATGTGGAAACCGCTCGCACAAACGGCTGCTCGAAGAGCGCAAGGTCCACTACTGTGCGACCTGCTTCACCGTTCATCTACCGCGCCGTCACGGCTGCGGCCTCCCCCCATGGGCTCCGCCAGAGGAACTGCGCATGCCAGACACCAAGTCCCAGCCTCCACATGACCGACCGTGGGAGACCGGCTGGGCGCCCGACACCACCCGGGCACCGGGAACCCGACGTCTCTATCTCGCAGGTGTCCTCGCCGTGGCCACGGTCGTCGCCTGCGTCACGGCGATATCCATGACGGACAGCACTCCTGACGCCGTGGCGAAGTCGGCGCCCCCCTCGGACGGCGGGACGATACCGGGCCTCGCCGGTTACGCCAGTCCGTCCGACACCACGACGGTCCCCCCGAAGGGCAAGAGCGGCCTGGCGACCTCCGAGGAGACCGCCTCCGCCGCGCGCCAGCAGGGCTCCTCCCCCTCGCCCGCCCCGGTTACGACCTCCAAGTCACCGTCCTCCAAGCCGAGTTCGCCGGCCCCGAAGCCGGCGGTCACGTGGCGCTCGGTCCGCTCGGCGAACTACCCCGACCGCTACTGGCACGTGAGCGGCGGTTACGTGAAGCTCGACCCGGTTCGCGGTCCGGAATCCCGCGAGGACTCCACCTTCAAACTGGTCAAGGGCCTTGCGGACAGCTCCTGCTACTCCTTCGCCACCCACGACGGCGGTTACCTGCGCCATCGCAGCTTCGTCCTGATCGCCGACCGCAACGACGGCTCGTCCCTGTTCAAGCAGGACGCGACCTTCTGCGCCCGCTCCTCGTCGGTGTACGGAGCGGTCATGCTGGAGTCGATGAACTACCCGGGCCGCTTCCTGCGTCACCAGAACTTCCAGCTGAAGCTGGACCCTTACCAGTACAGCGACCTGTACCGGTCGGACTCGGCGTTCCAGCTCGTCGACGGGCTGACCTGAGCACACGCACGAAAAACGGCGACGTCCACGAGGACGTCGCCGTTTCTTCGTACGCGGTCGGTCTCAGACGTTGAACCCGAGCGCCCGAAGCTGCTCGCGCCCGTCGTCCGTGATCTTGTCCGGGCCCCACGGCGGCATCCAGACCCAGTTGATGCGCAGCTCGTTGACGATGCCGTCCGTGGCGGACTTGGCCTGGTCCTCGATGACATCGGTCAGCGGGCAGGCCGCCGAGGTCAGGGTCATGTCGATCGTCGCGATGTTCGCGTCGTCGATGTGGATGCCGTAGATGAGGCCGAGGTTGACGACGTCGATGCCCAGCTCGGGGTCGACGACGTCGTACAGGGCCTCGCGGACTTCCTCTTCGGAGGCCGGCTTCATCTCAAGGGTCTCGCTCATGCCGTCTTCCTTTCGGCGTCGGCCCCGCCCAGGGCCTGGGCCGTCGCGTCCTTCCACGCCATCCAGCTGAGGAGGGCGCACTTGACCCGGGCCGGGTACTTGGAGACACCGGCGAACGCGACGGCGTCCTCCAGCACCTCCTCCATGGCGTCGTCGGGCTCGATCTTCCCCTTGGACTGCATCAGCTCCAGGAAGGTCTCCTGGATCTTCTGCGCCTCGGCGAGGTCCTTGCCGACGAGGAGGTCGTTCAGCACGGAGGCGGAGGCCTGGCTGATCGAGCAGCCCTGGCCCTCGTACGAGATGTCGGCGATCTGCTCGCCGTCGTACTTCACGCGCAGCGTGATCTCGTCGCCGCACGTCGGGTTGACGTGGTGCACCTCGGCGTCGCCATCCCGAAGACCGCGCCCGTGCGGGTGCTTGTAGTGGTCCAGGATGACTTCCTGGTACATCGAATCCAGCTTCACGGTCTCAGCTCACGCCCTTCAGCCGAAGAAGTTCCGTACGTGCTCCAGCCCGTCGACCAGAGCGTCGATCTCGGCCGGCGTGGAGTACAGATAGAACGACGCTCGCGTGGTCGCAGGAATTCCGTAGCGCAGGCAGACCGGGCGGGCGCAGTGGTGGCCCACGCGGACCGCGATGCCCTGCTCGTCCAGCACCTGGCCCACGTCGTGCGGGTGGATGTCGCCGAGCGTGAAGGAGATCGCCGCGCCCCGGTCCTCGGCCGTCGTCGGGCCGATGATCCTGAGGTCAGGGACCTCGCCGAGCCGCTTCACCGCGTACTCGGTGAGCGCGTGCTCGTGGGCGAGGATCTTGTCCATGCCGATCGAGTTCAGGTAGTCGATCGCCGCGCCCAGCCCGACCGCCTGCGCGATCGGCGGGGTGCCCGCCTCGAACTTGTGCGGGGCGGGAGCGTAGGTCGACGAGTGCATAGACACCGTCTCGATCATCTCGCCGCCGCCCAGGAACGGCGGCAGGTCCTCGAGCAGCTCCTGGCGGCCCCAGAGGACGCCGATGCCGGTCGGACCGCACATCTTGTGGCCGGTGAAGGCCACGAAGTCGGCCTGCAGCGCCTGCACGTCCAGCGGCATGTGCGGGGCGGCCTGCGAGGCATCGATGCAGACGAGCGCACCGACCTCCTGCGCACGGCGCACTATCGCCTCGACGGGGTTCACGGTGCCCAGGATGTTGGACACCAGCACGAAGGAGACGATCTTCGTCTTCTCGGTGATGATCTCGTCGATGTTGGAGAGGTCGAGCCGGCCGTCGTCGGTGAGGCCGAACCACTTCAGCTTCGCGCCCGTGCGCTGCGACAGCAGCTGCCACGGCACGATGTTGGAGTGGTGCTCCATCTCCGTGATGACGATCTCGGTCTCGTGGTCCACGCGGTAGGGCTCGTCGGCCCAGCCCAGCATGTTCGCCACGAGGTTGAGCGACTCGGAGGCGTTCTTGGTGAAGATCACCTCGTCGCGGCTCGGCGCGTTGATGAACGCGGCGGCCTTGTCGCGCGCGCCCTCGTACAGCGCCGTGGCCTCCTCGGCGAGCACATGCACACCGCGGTGGACGTTGGCGTTGTAGCGCTCGTAGTACTCGTTCAGGGCGTCCAGGACCTGGCGCGGCTTCTGCGAGGTCGCCGCGTTGTCCAGGTACACGAGCTTCTTACCGTCATGGACCTGACGGTCCAGGATGGGGAAGTCCTTGCGGATCGCCTCTGTGTCGAGGAGGCCCGGCAGCTGTGTCACGCGGATGCGCCACCCTTCACGTACTTGTCGTAGCCCTCGGCCTCGAGCTGGTCGGCGAGCTCAGGGCCGCCGGACTCGGCGATCCGGCCGTTCGCGAACACGTGCACGTGGTCGGGCTTGATGTAGCGCAGGATGCGCGTGTAGTGCGTGATCAGCAGGGTGCCGACCTCGCCGGACTCGCGGACGCGGTTGACGCCCTCGGAGACGATGCGGAGGGCGTCGACGTCCAGACCGGAGTCCGTCTCGTCGAGGACCGCGATCTTCGGCTTGAGGAGCTCCAGCTGGAGGATCTCGTGGCGCTTCTTCTCACCGCCGGAGAAGCCCTCGTTGACGTTGCGCTCGGCGAAGGCGGGGTCCATGTTGAGGCGCTGCATGGCCTCCTTGACCTCCTTCACCCACAGGCGGAGCTTGGGGGCCTCGCCGCGGATGGCGGTGGCGGAGGTGCGCAGGAAGTTGGAGACCGAGACGCCGGGGATCTCGACCGGGTACTGCATCGCCAGGAACAGGCCCGCGCGGGCGCGCTCGTCGACGGACATCTCCAGGACGTCCTCGCCGTCGAGGGTGACGGTGCCGCCGGTGATCGTGTACTTCGGGTGGCCCGCGAGCGAGTAGGCGAGGGTCGACTTGCCGGAGCCGTTGGGGCCCATGATGGCGTGGGTCTCGCCCTGCTTCACGGTCAGGTCGACGCCCTTGAGGATCTCCTTCGTGGCGTTGTCGGCCTCGACGGTGACGTGCAGGTCGTGGATTTCAAGCGTTGCCATGGGTTCCTCAGGACTCCTGGGTGAGGGAGACGAGCACGTCGTCCCCTTCGATCTTTACGGGGTATACGGGGACGGGGCGCGTCGCGGGAAGGCCGGACGGCTTGCCGGTGCGGAGGTCGAACGCGGAGCCGTGCAGCCAGCACTCGATCTGGCAGTCCTCCACCTCGCCCTCGGAGAGCGAGACGTTCGCGTGCGAGCAGATGTCGTTGATCGCGAACACCTCGCCCTCGGTGCGGACGACCGAGACCGGCGTGCCGTCGAGTTCCACCCGCTTCGGGGTGTCCTCCTCCAGCTCGCTCAGCCCACAGGCGCGCACATACGTCGAAGAGGCAGTCATCAGACCGACGCCTCCAGCTCCTCGTCGATCTTCACGAGAAGGCGTTCCTGGATGTCGTCGACACCGATCTGCTGGACCAGCTCGGCGAAGAAGCCGCGGACCACCAGGCGACGGGCCTCGTCGGCGGGGATGCCGCGGGCCATCAGGTAGAAGAGCTGCTCGTCGTCGAAGCGGCCGGTCGCGGAGGCGTGCCCGGCGCCGACGATCTCACCGGTCTCGATCTCCAGGTTCGGCACGGAGTCGACGCGCGCGCCGTCCGTGAGGACGAGATTGCGGTTCATCTCGTAGGTGTCCGTGCCCTCGGCCTTGGCCTCGATGAGCACGTCGCCGATCCACACCGCGTGGGCGCCCTCGCCCTGCAGCGCGCCCTTGTAGACGGCGTTGGACTTGCAGTGCGCCTCGTTGTGGTCGACCAGGAGGCGGTGCTCCTGGTGCTGGCCGGCGTCCGTGAAGTACAGGCCGAAGAGCTCGGCCTCGCCGCCGGTGCCGGCGTAGGTGACGCGCGGGTGGAGGCGTACGAGGTCGCCGCCGAAGGTGACCACGAAGGACTTGAAGGTGGCGTCCCGGCCGATCAGCGCGTTGTGCTGGGCCACGTGCACGGCCTTGTCGTCCCAGTCCTGGACGGAGACGACGGTCAGCTTGGCCCCGTCACCCAGGAGGTAGTCGACGTTGCCGGCGAGCACCGCGTCACCGGTGTGGTCGATGACGACGACGGCCTCGGCGAAGGCTCCCAGCTCGACGACCTGGTGGGCGTAGGCGGTCCCGCCCTCACCGTGCACGGCGATACGGATCGGCTCGGTGAGCACCGTCTCCTTGGGGACGGTGATCACGCCGGCCTTCTCGAACGCCGTGTACGCCTGGGCGGCGATGCGGTCCACGGGGGTGCCCGCCTTGCCGAGGCGCGCGTCGTCGCGGCCGACGGTCTCGACCGTGACACCCTCGGGCGCCTCGATCTCGACCTTCAGGCCGTCGCCGGTGGCGATGGCGGTGCCGTCGTGCAGCCCGCGCAGGCGCTCCAGCGGGGTGAACCGCCACTCCTCCTCACGGCCGTGCGGGACCGGGAAGTCCGCGACGTCGAAGGACGGGGGCGCGCTCATGCGCGTGGCGACGGTCGACTCGGCGGCCACCGCGATCTGGCCGGCGGTGGTGGACCCCACCGGGATGTTCTGAGCCTCAGCCATGGCTGTCGGTCTGCTCTCTTCCTACGTCAGATTTCGCTAGCTGTGTCAGGAGTGCGGGTCTTAACCGACCGCGCCTTCCATCTGCAGCTCGATCAGCCGGTTGAGCTCCAGCGCGTACTCCATCGGCAGCTCCTTCGCGATGGGCTCGACGAAGCCGCGCACGATCATCGCCATCGCCTCGAACTCGGTCATGCCCCGGCTCATCAGGTAGAAGAGCTGGTCGTCACTGACCTTGGAGACGGTGGCCTCGTGGCCCATGGACACGTCGTCCTCGCGGACGTCCACGTAGGGGTACGTGTCGGAGCGGGAGATGGTGTCGACGAGCAGCGCGTCGCACAGCACGTTCGACTTGGAGCCGTGGGCACCCTCGCCGATCTCGACGAGACCACGGTAGGACGTACGACCGCCACCACGCGCCACGGACTTCGAGACGATGTTGGAGGAGGTGTTCGGCGCCATGTGGACCATCTTGGAGCCGGCGTCCTGGTGCTGGCCCTCGCCCGCGAAGGCGATGGAGAGGGTCTCGCCCTTGGCGTGCTCGCCCATCAGGTAGACGGCCGGGTACTTCATGGTGACCTTGGAGCCGATGTTGCCGTCGATCCACTCCATGGTCGCGCCCTCGTACGCCACGGCGCGCTTGGTGACCAGGTTGTAGACGTTGTTCGACCAGTTCTGGATGGTCGTGTAACGGCAGCGGGCGCCCTTCTTGACGATGATCTCGACGACCGCGGAGTGCAGGGAGTCCGACTTGTAGATCGGCGCCGTACAACCCTCGACGTAGTGGACGTAGGCGTCCTCGTCGACGATGATCAGCGTCCGCTCGAACTGGCCCATGTTCTCCGTGTTGATACGGAAGTAGGCCTGGAGCGGGATCTCCACGTGCACGCCCTTCGGCACGTAGATGAAGGAGCCGCCGGACCACACCGCGGTGTTCAGCGACGCGAACTTGTTGTCGCCGACCGGGATGACGGTGCCGAAGTACTCCTTGAAGAGCTCCGGGTGCTCCTTCAGCGCGGTGTCGGTGTCGAGGAAGATGACGCCCTGCTCCTCCAGGTCCTCGCGGATCTGGTGGTAGACGACCTCGGACTCGTACTGGGCCGCGACACCGGCGACGAGGCGCTGCTTCTCCGCCTCGGGGATGCCGAGCTTGTCGTACGTGTTCTTGATGTCCTCGGGCAGGTCCTCCCAGGACTCCGCCTGCTTCTCCGTGGAGCGCACGAAGTACTTGATGTTGTCGAAGTCGATGCCCGACAGGTCCGAGCCCCAGTTCGGCATGGGCTTCTTGTCGAACAGACGCAGGCCCTTGAGACGGAGCTTGGTCATCCACTCCGGCTCGGACTTCTTCGCGGAGATGTCCTTGACGACGTCCTCGTTGATGCCGCGCCGCGCGGAAGCACCAGCCGTGTCGGAGTCCGCCCAGCCGTATTCGTACTTACCCAGGCCCTCGAGCTCGGGGTGGGCAGTCTCCTCGATGGGGAGAGTCATGCGGGGTTCCTCCCGGCCGTGCTTGCAGATGCGTTATGTGTGGTGTGGGAAATCTTTGGGATGAACGTCGTGCAGACGCCGTCACCGTGCGCGATGGTCGCCAGTCGCTGGACGTGCGTTCCGAGCAGCTGGGAGAAGATCTCGGTCTCCGCCTCGCAGAGCTGGGGGAACTTTTCCGCGACGTGGGCGACGGGGCAGTGGTGCTGGCACAGCTGCTCGCCGACCGGTGCGCTGCGCGCCGTAGCAGCGTACCCGTCCGCGCTCAGGGCCTTGGCCAGGGCTTCGGTGCGCTCCTCGGGGGCGGCGGCCTCGATAGCCCTGCGGTACGCGGTGGCCTGCTCGGCGATCCTCGCGCGGGCGAAGGCGACGACCGCCTCGTCCCCGCCGAACCGCTCCGCGATCCAGCGCAGGGCGTCCGCGGCGAGCTTGTCGTAGGACTGGTCGAAGGCGTCGCGGCCGCAGTCGGTGAGCGCGAAGACCTTGGCGGGACGCCCCCGCGTCCGCGCGCCATAGATCTTCTGCTCGCGTGCCTCCACGACGTCGTCGACGACCAGCGCGTCCAGGTGCCTGCGTACGGCCGCCTGGGTCAGGCCGAGGCGGCCGGCCAGCTCGGCGACGGTCGACGGCCCGTGGTCCAGGATGGACCGCGCGACCCGGTTGCGGGTTGACCGCTCTCCGGTCGCGAGCTCCTCCTGCAGGGCCCCCGTGGGGGTCGCCTGGGCCTCGCCGACGTTTTTCACAACACCATTGTTGCGTAATTCCTCAGAGGCGGGCAACCCGCGTCCCGGCCGATGGACGGTGCGGTGCATCACTTAGGTAAAGCTAACCTGACCTGCGGGAACGATCTTTGATCGATCAATTCGGTGGCATCGCCGGGCCTCTTGCGGGACACTTCACAACCATGCCCATACCCCCTCCGACCGGCCCTCTTGTCACCCGCGGCACCGTGGCCGCGCAGCTGCGCGAGCTGGGCGTCCGGGACGGCGAGGCTCTCCTCGTCCACTCCTCCCTGAAGTCCCTCGGCTGGGTCTGCGGAGGACCTGTGGCCGTGGTCCAGGGACTTCTGGACGCCGTCGGCCCGGACGGCACCCTCGTCGTCCCCACACAGACCGGAGACCTCTCGGACCCCGCCCTGTGGGGAAACCCGCCGGTCCCCGAGGAGTGGTGGGACACGATCCGCGCAGCCATGCCGGTCTACGACCCCCAGGTCACGCCCTCGCGCGGCGTCGGCGTGCTCCCGGAGACCGTACGCACCTGGCCGGGCGCCCTGCGCAGCGCGCACCCGCAGACGTCGTTCGCGGCGATCGGCCGCCGCGCCCGTCAGATCACCGAAGGACACGCCACCGACTGCCGTCTCGGCGAGCACAGCCCCCTCGCCCGCCTCGAGGACCTGGACGCGCGCGTGCTCCTGCTCGGCGCCGGCTACGACACCTGTACGAGCTTCCATCTCGCCGAGTACCGCATCCCGTCGCCCCTGGTGAAGGTGGGCCGGCCGGGCCCGGTCGGCTGGGAGACGGTGACCGAGGTGTCGATCACCTCGGACCAGTTCGACGAGCTCGGGCACGACTTCGAGCGGGACCGTCCCGTCGTACGGGGCAAGGTGGGCGCGGCCGACGCACGGCTGTTCCCGGTGGCCGACGCGGTGTCCTACGCGGAGCGGTGGCTGGCCGCGCACCGCCCCCGTGAGGAGGAGATCCTGCACCCGCCCGCCTGAGGCGCGCAGGGCGTACCTAGACTCTTGAGCCATGCGAAGCGAGCCCGTGGTCCAGGTCCAGGCCCTGGTGAAGCGGTACGGCACGAAGACCGCGGTGAACGGCCTCGACCTGGTGGCCACGGCGGGGGTGACCGCCGTACTCGGTCCCAACGGGGCGGGCAAGACGACCACGGTCGAGACCTGCGAGGGGTACCGCAAGCCGGACTCCGGCACGGTGCGCGTCCTGGGCCTCGACCCGGTCCGGCAATCCCGTGAGCTGCACACCCGGATCGGCGTGATGCTGCAGTCCGGCGGCGTGTACTCGGGTGCGAGGGCGGACGAGATGCTGCGCCATGTCGCCAAGCTGCATGCGCACCCGCTGGACGTGGACGCGCTCATCGAGCGGCTGGGTCTCGGCAGTTGCGGCAGAACGACGTACCGGCGTCTGTCGGGCGGCCAGCAGCAGCGCCTGGCCCTCGCGATGGCCGTGGTCGGCCGCCCGGAGCTGGTGTTCCTGGACGAGCCGACCGCCGGGCTCGACCCGCAGGCCCGCCACGCGACCTGGGACCTGATCCGCGATCTGCGCACCGACGGCGCCTCCGTCGTCCTCACCACCCACTACATGGACGAGGCCGAACAGCTCGCCGACGACGTCGCGATCATCGACGCGGGCAAGGTCATCGCCCAGGGCTCCCCCGAGGAGCTGTGCCGGGGCGGCGCCGAGAACACCCTCCGCTTCACCGGCCGCCCGGGCCTGGACGTGGGCTCGCTGCTGAAGGCCCTCCCGGCCGACTGCACGGCCGCCGAACTGACGCCGGGCTCCTACCGGGTCGGCGGCAAGGTCGACCCGCAGCTGCTGGCGACGGTGGCCTCCTGGTGCGCGCAGCACGGGGTGATGCCGGACAAGATCTCGGTCGAACGGCACACGCTGGAAGACGTATTCCTGGAGCTCACCGGCAAGGAGCTGCGCTCATGACGCCGGCTCGGACAATGATCTGCTGGGGGTCCGGGGGTTATCCCCCGGGAAGACACAGCCTGGAGCTCACCGGCAAGGAGCTGCGCTCATGACCACGACCGGCACGTACACCCCGAGGCCGGGCGCGGCTCCCCTGGGACGCATGATCGCGGCACAGGCGGCGCTGGAGACGAGGATGCTGCTGCGCAACGGCGAGCAGCTCCTGTTGACCGTCGTGATCCCCACCCTCCTGCTGGTCCTGTTCAGCTCGGTCGACATCGTCGACACGGGCGCGGGCGAGGCGGTGGACTTCCTGACCCCCGGCATCCTCGCCCTCGCGGTCATGTCCACGGCCTTCACCGGCCAGGCGATCGCGACGGGCTTCGAGCGCCGCTACGGCGTCCTGAAGCGGCTGGCCGCCTCCCCGCTCCCGCGCTGGGGCCTGATGACGGCCAAGACGGCGTCGGTCCTGGTCACGGAGGTCCTCCAGATCGTCCTGCTGACGGTGATCGCCTTCGCCCTGGGCTGGGAGCCGCACGGAAACCCCTTGGCCGTCCTGCTCCTCCTGATGCTGGGCACCGCCGCCTTCTCCGGCCTGGGCCTGCTGATGGCGGGCACCCTGAAGGCGGAGGCCACCCTGGCCGCCGCCAACCTCGTCTTCCTGCTTCTCCTGGTCGGCGGCGGAGTCATCGTGCCCATGGACAAGTTCCCCTCCGGCGCGCAGGACGTACTCGGGCTGCTCCCCATCAACGCCTTGTCGGACGGACTGCGGGACGTGCTCCAGCACGGGGCCGGCATGCCGTGGGGCGACCTGGGGATCCTGGCGGTGTGGGCGGTCGTGGCGCTGGCCGCGGCCGGCAGGTTCTTCCGCTGGGAGTAGGTCCGTGCCGGACCCTCGTGAAAGCGTGCACAAGCGGCGGCCTACGATGGGACACGTGCCGAACCTGACCCCCGCCGACGCCGCAGCCGCCGTGCGCAACCCGCTCGCCTTCATCGCCGCACGCTGGACCCCGGATCCCCGGACGGTACAGCGGGCGGCTCTCGCCGCCCTCGTCATGTCGGTGGTCATCGTGGTCACCGGCGGCGCGGTGCGGCTCACCGGCTCGGGCCTCGGCTGCCCGACCTGGCCCAAGTGCACCGACGACTCGCTGACCACCACGAGCGCCATGGGCGTGCACGGTGTGATCGAGTTCGGCAACCGCATGCTGACGTACGTGCTGTGCGCCGCGGTCGGCTGGGCGATCATCGCCGCACGCTCCGAGAAGCCGTACCGGCGCGGCCTCACCCGGCTGGGCTGGGCGCAGTTCTGGGTCGTGATGGGCAACGCGATCCTCGGTGGCATCGTGGTGCTGGTCGGCCTCAACCCGTACACGGTCGCCGCGCACTTCCTGCTGTCGACGGCGCTGATCGCGGTGGCCACGGTGATGTGGCAGCGCACCCGGGAGGGCGACGGGCAGGCGCGTCCGCTGGTCGGCAAGTCGGTGCAGCAGCTGGTGTGGTTCCTGGTCGCCGCGTCCGTGCTGCTGATCGCCGTGGGCACGGTGGTGACCGGCTCGGGACCGCACGCGGGCGACTCCAGCGAGGTCGAGCGGATGCCGCTGGACTGGGAGACGGTCAGCAAGCTGCACGCCGTCCTCGCCTGGATCGTGGTGACGCTGACGTTCGCCCTGTGGTTCGTCCTCAAGGCGGTCGACGCGCCGAAGGGCCCCCTGCACCGCACCCGTGACCTCTTCCTGGTCCTGCTCGCCCAGGGTGTCATCGGCTACGTCCAGTACTTCACCGATCTGCCCGAGATCCTGGTCGGCCTGCACATGTTCGGCTCGTGCCTGGTCTGGATCGCGGTCCTGCGGGTGCTGCTGGCACTGCGGGAGCGACCGGAGACGGACACCGAGGTGCCGCTCCCGGCTCAGGCCACGTCATCACTCTCCGCCGGGATCTGACCCTCCGTCCCGAACACCGCGAGCGGCCGGTCAGGGGTACGCGGCCACGAGCCGGTCGATCGCCGGCCCCAGGTAGCCCCGGGTCAGCTCACCCCTGCGTGCCGTCCACTCCTCGGTGGGCGGCGCGGGGTCCTCGTACCGCCGCCGCCTGATGTCCTCCACCACCTCGACGGGCGCCCCCAGTTCCGGCAGCAGCTCCAGCGCCTCCCGCTTGGTGATGAGCCGTCCGTCGCGCAGGGTGGCGGTCGCGCGGGCGAAGGTCGTCAGGCCGACGTCGACCCAGGGGGCCTGCCGCCAGCGTTCCCCCTTCTCCAGCTTGGGCCGCCAGAAGTCACGCTGGTCGCGGACGACGAACTCGTCGAGTTCGAGGTCCGGTACCGGCGGCAGCAGTCCGGCCGGACCCTCCCCGTGCAGTACCCGCCCGAACGTGTGCAGTTCACGCCGGGTCACCGGGGTCACGGGCCGCTTGAACAGCTGCTCGTGCGCCCAGGTCAGGTGCGGCCGGGCGGAGCTCTCCACGGCATCCGGCGTCAGATAGGTGCAGTGCAGATGCGGGGCGAGCGGTTCGTGCCGCAGCCGGGCGTGCACTTTCGCCAGCCGCCAGATCGTGCGGGGCGAGATCGGACGGTCCAGGACGGCGATCAGGTCCAGGTCGCTGCGGCCCTCCTGGTAGTCGCCGCCGGCGAGGGAGCCATGGGCCCAGACGGCGAGTGGCGCGAGTGGTTCGAGGCCGGTGAGGAAGCGGTCGAGTAACGCGTCGGTCTGCATGAGCCCCATCCTGTACAACCCGCCCGGCCCCGTACACCCTCCCCGCACCCCGTCCGGGCGCACCCGGACCGGCGCCCGCCCCCGGCTCACTCCAGTCCGTACACCCGGCGCGCGTTCCCCGCCGCGATCAGCCCCGCGACGCGCTGTGCGTCCGCCAGCGACCACGCCCCCTCGGCGACCCAGTTGCCCAGCACCCGGGCCAGCGCCTCGCGGAAGAGCCGCGCGCCGACGACATGCAGTTCGGGCAGGCCCTGGGCACCGCTGGAGAAGAGGATCTTGCCGAAGGGGGCGAGTTCGAGGATCTCCGCCAGGACCGTCGCCGCACGGGCGCCCGTACGCACCAGAGCGGCGCCCGAGTCGGCGTACACATGCGGGAAGACACCGGCGAGATGGGCGGCGTGCCGGTGGTACGGGTAGCCGTGCAGCAGGATCAGGTCGGTACCGAGCCCGGCGGTGGCGCGGACGAAGTCCGTGAGCAGCACCGGGTCCGTACGGTCGATCCGCAGCCCCGGCTCGCCGAGCCCGGCGTGCAGCTGGAGCGGCAGCCCCGAGGCGACCGCGATCCACAGCAGGTGCCGTAGCAGCACCGGATCGGACAGTTCGCCGCCCACCCGGCGGCCCGCCAGCCAGCGGCCGGCCGCGCCCCGCACCTCCCCCGGCCCCGGTGGCTCGGGCGCCAGCGCCAGTCCGTGCCGTACCCCCGCCACCGAGGTGAAGGCGACCGCGTCGACCGCCGCCCCGTGTACCGACTCGGCGAGGTTGGCGAGGAACGACTCGACCGTGCCGGAGGTGTCGGCGACCTGTTCGGCGAGGAGTTCGAGCCGCACGATCTCGCGGGCCTCGGCGGCCGACGCCGCCGCCATCTCGCCGGGGCCGGTCAGATCGCCGGGCAGGCCCGTGTCGACGAGGTACGTCGTGATGCCACTGCCCCGCAGCAGCCTGCGGCCCGCCTCCATGACGCCGAGTTCACGACGCCGGGCGAGATAGCGGGCGGGCGGGCAGTGCGGTTCCAGACCGAGGAGCGGGGGGCACAGCCGCCGTACCGCGAAACCGGTCTGGGTGTCGAAGAGGGTCGTACCGGGGGCGGGCGGCCCCTCCGTACGGGCCAGCTGGGCCTCGAAGGTGCCGAGGCCCAGCTCTGTTCTCAGTACGCCGTGGCAGTACTGGTCCACGAGGGACGGCGTTTCGATCATCCGGGCTCCCGCGGCTGGACCGTGTCCTTGCTACGGGGCCTAACGGGTGAACGGGGCGTCAGGTGTTGCTGTCGCGCACCCGGTGTGAAAGCCGTGTGCGTCAGCCGTTCTTCGGGCCGCCCAGCTGAATGCCCGCCATGCGGGTCCACTCGTACGGTCCCGTGCGCACCTTCGCGGCGAACTCGCCGTCGAAGTCCTCGTGGACGGTGATGCCGGCCTTCTCGACCGCCTTCTGCGCGATCTCGACGGTCGGGGCCACCAGGTTGCCCCACTCGCCGTCCTCGCCGACGAGGGCGATCCGCGCGCCGAGGTCGCCCAGGTAGGCCACCTGGCCCTCGGCGCCGCCGTGTGCCTTGGAGAAGGCGCTGATCTGCTTGGCCAGCCGGGTCGCTCGGCGCTCGGCCTGGGCCGCCTGCTTGGTGTCTGCCATGACCAGGATGCTACCGACGGGTAGCCGGTACGGCGACTGCCGGGTCACGTGGTGTTGACCACGCGCCGGTCGCGCGGTTCCCCACGTCCCTCACGGGGGCTCAGCGCAGGAAGGGGTCGATCGCGACCGCGAGGAACAGGATCGACACGTACGTGATCGACCAGTGGAACAGGCGCATCTCCTTGAGCTTGCCGCCCGTCACCTCGGCCTTGGCCCGGTTCTGCAGTCCGTGCGCCTCCCACAGCCAGAACCCGCCGGCCAGCAGCGCCACCAGCGTGTAGAACCAGCCCGTGTAGCCGAGCGGGGTCAGCAGCAGCGAGACGGCGACCATGACCCAGCTGTAGATCACGATCTGCTTGGCGACCACCTTGTTGGAGGCGACCACCGGCAGCATGGGCACGCCCACGCGCGCGTAGTCCTCCTTCACCTTCATGGACAGCGGCCAGTAGTGCGGCGGCGTCCAGAAGAACATGACGAGGAAGAGGATGACCGGCGCCCACGACAGGGAGTTCGTGACGGACGACCAGCCGATCAGCACCGGGAGGCAGCCGGCGATGCCGCCCCACACGATGTTCTGCGACGTACGCCGCTTGAGGATCATCGTGTAGACGACGACGTAGAAGAGGAGCGCCCCGAGCGACAGCCAGGCGGACAGCCAGTTGACGGCCAGGCCGAACAGGAGCGTGGAGACGATCGCGAGGGTGATGCCGAAGGCGAGGCACTCGCGCGGCGACACCATGCCGGTGACCAGCGGTCTCTGCGAGGTGCGGTCCATGAGCGCGTCGATGTCGCGGTCGATGTACATGTTCAGCGCGTTGGCGCCGCCCGCGGAGAGGTAGCCGCCGAGGCAGGTGAGGAGCACCAGCGTCAGGTCGGGCACCCCCTGCTCGGCGAGGAACATCACCGGGACCGTGGTGATCAGCAGCAGTTCGATGATCCGGGGCTTGGTCAGCGCCACGAATGCCTTGACACGGGCCCCGAACGGCCGGTGACCCGAGCTCTTGCTCTCCCCCAGCACCCCGGCTGGACGGGATTCGACGGCCGTCACGCACACCCCTACAGAGACATCCCAGCAAGCCCCTCCCGTGTGAAGTCCCGGTAAAGGCTCGCGCGTACCACGCCACTGTAGACGTTGCCCATACCCCGATATTCGCGGGGGTGGGGTCGTGTTGGGCAGCACCCCCGTAAGAGGGGATCAGTACCCCCGGACGAGCCGATCGACACTCGGTTGAGCACTCGAACGAGCGCGTCCGTATTCAGTTGCCGAATGGCGAATCGGCCCAGTCAGGAGGCGGATCGTCGTGACTCCCGGCAGTCTGGAATGACGCGAAAAAACGCACGTACTTACGGGGGTAGGCTCGACAACGGCCGGGGCGCCCCGTGCACCGGCATTCGACATGCGTGACATGTGGAGAGGAGCCCTGACCCAGGGTGAGCACCAAGCCGACCACCACAGACCTCGAGTGGACCGAGTTGGACCAGCGGGCCGTCGACACCGCCCGCGTCCTGGCCGCCGACGCCGTACAGAAGGTCGGCAACGGCCATCCCGGTACGGCGATGAGCCTGGCTCCCGCCGCCTACACCCTCTTCCAGAAGGTGATGCGGCACGACCCCGCCGACCCCGAATGGGTGGGGCGCGACCGCTTCGTGCTGTCCGCGGGCCACTCGTCCCTGACCCTCTACACCCAGCTCTACCTGGCCGGCTTCGGCCTGGAGCTGGACGACCTGAAGTCGTTCAGGACGTGGGGCTCCAAGACCCCCGGTCACCCGGAGTACGGCCACACCAAGGGCGTCGAGACGACGACCGGCCCGCTCGGCCAGGGCGTCGCCAACGCGGTGGGCATGGCGATGGCGGCCCGCTACGAGCGCGGCCTGTTCGACCCGGAGGCCGCCGAGGGCGAGTCCCCGTTCGACCACTTCGTGTACGCCATCGCCGGTGACGGCTGTCTCCAGGAGGGCATCTCCGCCGAGGCGTCCTCGCTGGCCGGCCACCAGAAGCTCGGCAACCTCGTGCTGCTGTGGGACGACAACCACATCTCGATCGAGGGCGACACCGAGACGGCCGTCTCCGAGGACACCGCCAAGCGCTACGAGGCGTACGGCTGGCATGTGCAGCGTGTCGCCCCGAAGCCGGACGGCGACCTCGACCCGCACGCCCTCTACGACGCGATCCAGGCCGCGAAGCAGGTGACGGACAAGCCGTCCTTCATCGCGATGCGCTCGATCATCGCCTGGCCCGCCCCGAACGCGCAGAACACCGAGGCCGCCCACGGCTCGGCGCTCGGCGACGACGAGGTCGCGGCGACCAAGCGGGTGCTGGGCTTCGACCCGGAGCAGAGCTTCGAGGTCTCCGCCGAGGTCATCAACCACACCCGGGGCGCCCTGGACCGTGGCCGCCAGGCCAAGGCCGAGTGGGAGAAGCAGCTCCAGGAGTGGCGCAACAACAACGCCGAGCGCGCCGCCGAGTTCGACCGCATCGTCGCCGGTGAGCTGCCCAAGGGCTGGGAGGACAAGCTCCCGGTCTTCGAGCCCGGCAAGGGTGTCGCCACGCGTGCCGCCTCCGGCAAGGTGCTCCAGGCCCTCGGCGCGGTGATCCCCGAGCTGTGGGGCGGCTCCGCCGACCTGGCCGGCTCGAACAACACCACGATCGACAAGGACAGTTCCTTCCTGCCGGCGGACAACCCGCTGCCGGAGGCGAACCCGTACGGCCGCACGATCCACTTCGGCATCCGCGAGCACTCCATGGCCGCGGAGATGAACGGCATCGCGCTGCACGGCAACACCCGTATCTACGGCGGTACGTTCCTCGTCTTCTCCGACTACATGCGCAACGCGGTACGGCTGTCGGCGCTGATGCACCTGCCGGTGACGTACGTGTGGACGCACGACTCCATCGGTCTCGGCGAGGACGGCCCCACCCACCAGCCGGTCGAGCACCTGGCCTCGCTGCGCGCCATCCCGGGCCTGAACGTGGTCCGCCCGGCCGACGCCAACGAGACCGCGATCGCCTGGCGCGAGATCCTCAAGCGCTACACGAAGGTCTTCGGCAAGGGCGCCCCGCACGGTCTGGCGCTGACCCGTCAGGGCGTGCCGACGTACGAGTCCAACGAGGACGCGGTGAAGGGCGGCTACGTCCTCTTCGAGGCGTCGAACGACGCCCCCGAGGTCGTGCTCATCGCCACGGGTTCCGAGGTGCACGTCGCCGTCGAGGCGCGCGAGCGGCTCGAGGCCGACGGTGTGCCGACGCGAGTCGTGTCCATGCCGTGCGTGGAGTGGTTCGAGGAGCAGGACCAGGGGTACCGGGACAGCGTCCTGCCGCCGTCGGTGAAGGCGCGTGTCGCGGTGGAGGCCGGTATCGGTCTCACCTGGCACAAGTACGTCGGGGACGCGGGCCGCATCGTTTCCCTGGAGCACTTCGGTGCTTCGGCCGACGGCAAGGTCCTCTTCCAGGAGTTCGGCTTCACTGCGGAGAACGTGGCCGCGAAGGCGCGGGAATCCCTCGCCGCTGCCCAGCGCTGACGCTCATATACGACACGTAGGAGATGTAATTCCATGACAGACGCACTCAAGCGCCTCTCCGAAGAAGGCGTCGCGATCTGGCTGGACGACCTGTCGCGCAAGCGGATCACGTCCGGCAACCTCGCCGAACTGATCGACCAGCAGCACGTCGTGGGCGTCACGACCAACCCGTCGATCTTCCAGAAGGCGATCTCCCAGGGCGACGGCTACGACCAGCAGCTGTCCGACCTCGCCGCCCGCAAGGTCACCGTCGAAGAGGCCATCCGCATGATCACGACGGCGGACGTCCGTGACGCCGCCGACATCCTGCGCCCGGTCTTCGACGCCACCGGCGGTCAGGACGGCCGCGTGTCGATCGAGGTCGACCCGCGCCTGGCCCACAACACCAAGGCGACCGTCGCCGAGGCCAAGCAGCTGGCGTGGCTGGTCGACCGCCCCAACACCCTCATCAAGATCCCGGCCACCAAGGCGGGTCTGCCGGCCATCACCGAGGTGATCGGCAACGGCATCAGCGTCAACGTCACGCTGATCTTCTCGCTGGAGCGCTACCGCGAGGTCATGGACGCGTACCTCGCGGGTCTGGAGAAGGCCAAGGCCAAGGGCCTGGACCTCTCCCTGATCCACTCCGTGGCGTCCTTCTTCGTGTCCCGCGTGGACACCGAGATCGACAAGCGGATCGACGCGCTCGGCACCGACGCGGCCAAGGCCGCCCGCGGCAAGGCGGGCGTCGCCAACGCGCGTCTGGCCTACGAGGCGTACGAAGAGGTCTTCTCCTCTTCCCGCTGGCAGGAGCTCGACAAGGCGCAGGCCAACAAGCAGCGTCCGCTGTGGGCCTCGACCGGCGTGAAGGACCCGGCCTACAAGCCGACCCTCTACGTCGACGAGCTGGTGGCGCCGAACACGGTGAACACCATGCCGGAAGCCACTCTCCAGGCCACCGAGGCGAGCGGCGAGATCCGCGGCAACGCCATCGCGGGCACCTACGAGCAGTCCCGTGCCGAGATCGACGCGGTCGAGAAGCTCGGGATCTCCTACGACGAGGTCGTGCAGCTGCTGGAGGACGAGGGCGTCGAGAAGTTCGAGGCGTCCTGGAACGATCTGCTCAAGTCGACCGAGGCAGAGCTGGAGCGCCTCGCCCCCTCGGAGGGCTGAAACCTTGTCGAGCAGCAACCCGCTGCGTGACCCCGCCGACCGACGGCTCCCGCGTATCGCGGGGCCGTCGGGGCTCGTCATCTTCGGCGTCACGGGCGATTTGTCCCGGAAGAAGCTCATGCCCGCCGTGTACGACCTCGCGAACCGGGGTCTGCTGCCGCCGGGCTTCTCGCTGGTCGGTTTCGCCCGGCGCGAGTGGCAGAACGAGGACTTCGCACAGGAGGTCCACGACGCCGTCAAGGAGCACGCCCGTACGCCGTTCCGCGAGGAGGTCTGGCAGCAGCTCATCCAGGGGATGCGCTTCGTCCAGGGCACCTTCGACGACGACGACGCGTTCGAGCGGCTGCGCGGCACCATCGAGGAGCTCGACAAGGCACAGGGCACGGGCGGCAACTTCGCCTTCTACCTGTCGGTGCCGCCGCGCTCCTTCCCGGTGGTCATCCAGCAGCTGAAGAAGCACGGGCTCACCGACCAGTCCACCGGCTCCTGGCGCCGTGCGGTCATCGAGAAGCCCTTCGGTCACGACCTGAAGTCGGCCGAGGACCTCAACAAGGTCGTGCACGAGGTCTTCGCCCCGGACCAGGTCTTCCGGATCGACCACTACCTCGGCAAGGAGACCGTCCAGAACATCCTGGCGCTCCGCTTCGCCAACCAGATGTTCGAGCCGATCTGGAACCGGTCCTTCGTGGACCACGTGCAGATCACGATGGCCGAGGACATCGGCGTCGGCGGCCGGGCCGGCTACTACGACGGCATCGGCGCCGCCCGTGACGTCATCCAGAACCACCTCCTCCAGCTCATGGCCCTCACCGCCATGGAGGAGCCGTCCTCCTTCGACGCGGACGCGCTGGCCGCCGAGAAGACCAAGGTGCTCGGCGCGGTGAAGCTGCCGAAGGACCTGGGCCGGGACACCGTCCGCGGACAGTACGCGGAGGGCTGGCAGGGCGGTGAGCAGGCGGTCGGGTACCTCCAGGAGGAGGGCATCGACCCCAATTCCAAGACGGACACGTACGCCGCCATCAAGCTGGAGGTCGACAACCGCCGCTGGGCGGGCGTCCCCTTCTACCTGAGGACCGGCAAGCGCCTGGGCCGCCGGGTCACCGAGATCGCGGTGGTGTTCCAGCGGGCGCCGCACTCCCCCTTCGACTCGACGGCCACCGAGGAGCTGGGCTCCAACGCGATCGTCATCCGCGTCCAGCCCGACGAGGGCATCACGGTCCGCTTCGGTTCGAAGGTCCCCGGCACCTCCATGGAGATCCGGGACGTGTCGATGGACTTCGCCTACGGCGAGTCCTTCACGGAGTCCTCGCCCGAGGCGTACGAGCGGCTGATCCTCGACGTCCTGCTCGGCGACTCGAACCTCTTCCCGCGCACTGAGGAGGTCGAGCTGTCCTGGAAGATCCTCGACCCGATCGAGGAGTACTGGGACCGGCACGGCAAGCCGGCCCAGTACCCGTCCGGCACCTGGGGGCCGGTCGAGGCGGACGAAATGCTCGTACGAGAGGGACGGAGCTGGCGCCGGCCATGAAGATAGACCTCACGGACACCACGGCCAGCAAGATCAACAAGGCACTGGTCAAGGGCCGCCGGGCCATCGGCACACCGGCTGTCGGCATGGTGCTCACGCTGGTCATCGTCACGGACGAGGAGAACGCGTACGACGCTCTGAAGGCCGCCAACGACGCGTCGCGCGAGCACCCCTCGCGCACGCTCGTGGTCATCAAGCGCATCTCCCGCACTCCCCGCGACCGCACCCAGTCCCGCCTCGACGCCGAGGTGCGGGTGGGCGCGGACGCGGGCACCGGCGAGACGGTGGTCCTGCGGCTGTACGGCGATGTCGTGCACCACGCCCAGTCGGTCGTCCTGCCGCTGCTGCTGCCCGACGCCCCCGTGGTCGTCTGGTGGCCGGTGGAGGCGCCGATCGACCCGGCGAACGACCCGCTGGGCGCCCTCGCCCAGCGCCGGGTCACCGACACCTACGCCTCCGAGCAGCCGGTACGGGACCTCGGCGCCCGCGCCGACACCTACACGCCGGGCGACACCGATCTGTCCTGGACCCGCATCACGCCCTGGCGCTCGATGCTGGCCGCGGCCCTGGACCAGGTCACCGTGGACGTCAACGCCGTCGAGGTCGAGGGCGAGGAGTTCAACCCGAGCTGCGAGCTCCTGGCGATGTGGCTCGCGGACCGGCTGGACGTCCCGGTGAAGCGTTCGCTGTCGGGCGGCCCCGGTCTCACCGCGGTCCGCATGGACACCAGCCACGGTCCGATCACCCTGGACCGCGCGGACGGCTCGCTGGCGACGCTGTCCATCGAGGGCCAGCCGGACCGTGCGGTGGCACTCAAGCGGCGGGAGACGGCCGAGCTGATCGCCGAGGAACTGCGGCGGCTCGACCCGGACGACACATACGCTTCGGCGCTGCGGTTCGGGGTGGACCGGCTGAACCCTTCGGCGCAGGCCACGGCGGCTCCGGCGGCTTCGGCTCCGGTCGCTTCGGCCGAGGAACCGGTCGCGGTTCCGGTGGAGGAGGCGGCGAAGGCTCCCGCGAAGAAGGCGGTGGCCAAGCCCGGCCCGGTGAAGAAGGCGGCGGCCAAGTGAGCACTCCGCAGCTGGTCGTGCACCGCGACAAGGAGCTGATGGCGCAGGCCGCCGCGGCCCGTCTGATCACGAAGATCGTGGACGCGCAGGCCTCCCGGGGTTACGCGTCCGTGGTCCTCACCGGCGGCCGCAACGGCAACGGCCTGCTGGCCGCGCTGGCGGCGGCTCCCGCGCGGGACGCGATCGACTGGGGCCGGCTCGATCTGTGGTGGGGTGACGAGCGGTTCCTGCCCGAGGGCGACCCGGACCGCAATGTCACGCAGGCCCGCGAGGCCCTGCTGGACTCGGTGCCGCTCGACCCGAAGCGGGTGCACGCCATGCCCGCCTCGGACGGCCCGTACGGCGCCGACGTCGACGCCGCCGCGGCCGGTTACGCCGAGGAGCTCGCCCGTGCGGCGGGCCCGGAGAACCACGGCTCGGTGCCGACCTTCGACGTCCTGATGCTGGGCGTCGGCCCGGACACGCATGTCGCGTCGCTGTTCCCGGAGCTCCCGGCGGTCCGCGAGACCGAGCGCACGGTGGTCGGCGTCCACGGCGCGCCGAAGCCCCCGCCGACGCGTGTGACGCTGACGCTGCCCGCCATCCGCGCCGCCCGTGAGGTCTGGCTCCTCGCGGCCGGCGAGGACAAGGCCCAGGCGGCGGCGATCGCCCTCTCGGGCGCGGGCGAGATCCAGGCCCCGGCGGCCGGCGCACAGGGCCGCCGGCGCACCCTCTGGCTCCTGGACGCGGCAGCGGCCTCACAACTGCCGCGCGCGCTGTATCCGCCGGCGTCACCCTGAGCGCACTGCCGGACGGCCCCAGGTCGATGACCTGGGGCCGTCTCGCGTTCACGGCACGTTGCCGCGGCGGAACCGGGGCCCGTCAGTGCCCGTAGGGATTGCCCTGGTTGTAGGGGTTCCCGGCCGGCGGCCCGTAGGGGTTGCCGTGGGGATACGGCTGTCCTGCGCCCGGCCCGTACGGATTGCCCGGGTGGTACGGCTGTCCCGTGCCCGGCCCGTACGGATTGCCCTGCGGCGGCAGGTACGGCGGCGCCGGAGGGGCGGTCGGCGGCATCGGCGGGGCTGGTGGGGTGAGGTGCGGATGGGTGGCCGGGTGGGCCGCCAGCCGGATGCCGTAGCGCTGCTCCAGTCGCCGCATCTCCAGCAGCGCGATCCCCGTGACCGTCAGTGGTGCGCCCAGGATGAACAGGACGCCCATCCCGAGGCTGAGCCCGTGCAGGTCGCCCGTGAGCAGGTCGGGCAGGGCCATCAGCCAGGACGTGACCGCGGCGAGCAGCGGCGGCAGACAGCGGTGCACGCCCGCGGTGCCGAAGAAGTTCGCGCCCACGTGCCAGGCCCCGCGGGCCACGAACCCGATCAGCCAGAGCACGGCCGGGCCGAGGACCAGGATGAAGAATCCCGCGCCGCCCGCCGACTGCAGCAGCACGACCGTGAGCACGATCGTCCCCACGAAGAGCAGCAGTAGCTTCAGCGAGTTGAACAGCGAGGGCTTCAGCCCGCTCACCGAGCCGCGCCGCCGCCACACGAAGAGCATGATGCCGACCGTCAGCGGTGTGATGAGGAGCAGGACGACGGAGGCCGTCAGCATGTTCTCCAGCATCTCGTCGAAGGCGAACCCGCCCTCGACGAAGGTGTACACACCGATCGCCGCGACCGTCCCGGCGATGAGACGGATCTTCTTCAGCTGTTCCACCGCCGGGTCGACGGACTCCGGTATCCACGCCGGATGAAAGACGGCGCGTGCCGCGTACTTCGGTTTCCACAGCGGCCCCGCCGTCAGCGCGCCGCCCGTCCAGCTTCCTTGTGAACCAGCCACTGTGCACTCCCCCGAGCCATGGCTTCCATGATCGCCGGGGATTCTACGGGAAGCGGACGGCACCTCGCCGCCCGCTTTCCGCGATCTGCGGTCACGAACGGCCGCGCAGCTCCCGGTACTTGGCCACCAGCGCCTTGGTCGACTCGTCGAGACCCGGAACGTCCGCGCCCTCGGTCAGCGCGGGCTCCACGCGCCTGGCGAGGACCTTGCCGAGCTCCACTCCCCACTGGTCGAAGGAGTCGATGTTCCAGACGGCTCCCTGGACGAACACCTTGTGCTCGTACAGCGCCACGAGCTGCCCGAGCACCGACGGCGTCAGCTCGCGGGCGAGGATCGTCGTGGTCGGGTGGTTGCCCTGGAACGTCTTGTGCGCGACCAGCTCCTCGGGCACGCCCTCGGCCCGTACCTCGTCCGGTGTCTTGCCGAACGCGAGGGCCTGCGTCTGCGCGAAGAAGTTCGCCATCAACAGGTCGTGCTGTGCCTTGAGCTGGTCGCCCAGCTCGGCGACGGGCTCGGCGAAGCCGATGAAGTCCGCCGGGATCAGCTTCGTGCCCTGGTGGATCAACTGGTAGTACGCGTGCTGCCCGTTCGTCCCCGGAGTCCCCCACACCACGGGCCCCGTCTGCCAGTCCACGGGAACACCGTCCCGGCCCACGTACTTGCCGTTGGACTCCATGTCCAGCTGCTGGAGGTACGCCGTGAACCTGGACAGGTAGTGGCTGTAGGGCAGCACCGCATGCGACTGGGCGTCATGGAAGTTGCCGTACCAGATGCCCAACAGGCCAAGGAGCAGCGGCACGTTGGACTCGGCGGGCGCGGTCCTGAAGTGCTCGTCGACGAGCCGGAACCCGTCGAGCATCTCCCGGAAGCGGTCCGGGCCGATGGCGATCATCAGGGACAGCCCGATCGCCGAGTCGTACGAGTACCGTCCGCCGACCCAGTCCCAGAACTCGAACATGTTGGCCGTGTCGATACCGAAGTCGCCGACCTTCTCGGCGTTCGTCGACAGCGCGACGAAGTGCTTGGCGACGGCGGCCTCGTCGCCGAGCGCGTCCAGCAGCCACTGGCGTGCCGAGGTCGCGTTGGTGATCGTCTCGATGGTGGTGAAGGTCTTGGAGGCGATGATGAACAGCGTCTCGGCCGGGTCCAGGTCGCGGGTCGCCTCGTGCAGGTCGGCGCCGTCCACGTTGGACACGAAGCGGACCGTGAGGTCGCGGTCGGTGAAGCTGCGCAGCACCTCGTACGCCATCGCCGGGCCGAGGTCGGAGCCGCCGATGCCGACGTTGACGACGTTCTTGATGCGCCTGCCGGTGTGCCCCTTCCACTCCCCGGAGCGGACGCGCTCGGCGAAGCCGGCCATCTTGTCGAGGACCGCGTGCACGCCCGGGACGACGTTCTCCCCGTCGACCTCGACCACCGCGTCCGGGGCCGCCCGCAGCGCGGTGTGCAGGACGGCCCGGTCCTCGGTGGTGTTGATCTTCTCGCCGCGGAACATGGCGTCCCGGAGGCCGAAGACACCGGTGGCGGCGGCCAGCTCGCGCAGCAGCCGCAGCGTCTCCTCGGTGACGAGGTGCTTGGAGTAGTCGACGTGCAGGTCCCCGACCTGGAGCGTGTACCCGGCGCCGCGGCCCGGGTCGGCGGCGAACAGCTCGCGCAGCCGCACCTCGCCGAGCTCCTCGCGGTGCTTGGCCAGAGCGGTCCACTCGGGTGTCTGGTTGAGCCTCGTACGGCCGTCTGCGTTCATGTCCGACTTCCGCCTTCTTTCGTGCCTGTCCCAGCTGGTCCAACCTAATTGATCAGCGCGTGACATGAGCTGTCGCGGCGCCGTCCTGCGGTGCAACAACAGGTACGTCCGGCTTGAGCGCAGGTGTCAACGAGGCGACGGAGAGAACGAAGAAGCCGGCCGCGAGCAACGCCGGGGTGCCCTGCCCCCAGACGGTGGCGACGACGCCGCCGAGGAGCGCGCCCAGGGGTGCCCCCGCGACCGCCAGGGTGCGGAAGGCCGAGCTGACCCGGCCCAGCATGTCGGCGGGGCTGCGCTGTTGCATGAGGGTCGTGGTGTTGACGTTCCACACCATGCCCATCAGTCCGAAGACGGCCATCGCCGCCACCATCGCGGTCAGGCTCCGCACCGTCCCCATCACGACGAGCGCGCCGATCTGCACGGTCCCGGCGAGCAGTACCGCCCGCACCCGTCCGGTGCGGGAGACCAGCCGGCGGTTGAGCGCTCCCCCGGCCAGGGAGCCGACGGTGTAGGCGGTCGTCGCCGCCGCGAACCCGGCCTGTCCCGCGCCGATCCAGTCGGTCACCAGAAGCACCATGGTGGCGATGAGGGCGCCCACGCCGACATTGCACAAGGCCGTGGCCGCGCACAGCCCACGCAGGGCCCGGTCCCCGGCCAGGGCGCGCAGCCCCTCCGCGATCTCCCGGCGCAGGGTGCTGCCCGCCGGTCTCGGCTTCCGCGCGGGCGCACCGGTCCGCAGGGAGGCCACCAGCGCCGCCGCCACCAGGAAGGTCGCCGCGTCGGCCACGAAGGGCACGGAGGCGCCGACCACCAGCAGCAGGGGTACGACGGGGGCGCCGAGCAGACCGCCGGCGATCTTCTGCCCGGTCATCAGCCGGGCGTTCGCACTGCCGAGGGCCTCGCCGTCCACCAGAGCGGGCAGCAGGGCGGTGGACGCGTTGTCGAAGAGTGTCTGCAGGGTGGTCAGGGCGAAGGCCAGCGCGATCAGCAGACCGACGGAGGCCTGCCCGAGCGCCACAGCCACCGCGAAACAGGCGACCAGCAGCCCTCGCAGCGCATCCACCGTCCACATCGCGCGCCGCTGGTCCACCCGGTCGGCGACCGCTCCGCCGAGCAGCCCGAAGACGATCCAGGGCAGATAGCCGCAGGCGGTGACCGCCGCTATGGCCAGGGGCTCGTCGGTCAGGGTGGTGGCCAGCAGGGGCAGCGCCGCCGTACGCAGCGCGTCACCGAAACTGGAGAGCACGGCGGCACTCCACAGCCGCCCGAACCCTCCACGCCACGCGGGCACCCGCACACCCGCAGCCTCGACCGTCACCACAGCTTCCCCCTCACGATTCACACGCCTTGCGGCATGCACAAACCGTAGAGGTCACCACTGACATCGCGGTGAGCCTGTGGATAACGTGAGAACAGCTCCGGCCAGGCACCTCTCGGTGCCCGGCCGGCTGTCAATTCCTAGATCTCGCCCCGCAGTTTGGCGAGCGCCTCGGCGAGGATCGCCTCGCCGTCCGCATCGCTGCGCCGCTCCCGTACGTACGCGAGATGCGTCTTGTACGGTTCGGTGCGCGGCGGGTCCGGCGGGTTGTCCCGGTCCTGTCCGGCGGGGAAGCCGCAGCGCGGGCAGTCCCAGGTTTCGGGGACCTGCGCGTCGCTGGCGAAGCTGGGCTGCGTCTCGTGCCCGTTGGAGCACCAGAAGGAGATGCGCAGCCGGGGCGCGGACTCGCCACGCTCGGCCTCGCCCATCGGCCCCGCCCCGACCCGGCTTCCTCGGATCGCGTTGCCACTTGCCACGGTCGTAACTCCCTGCGTGATGGTGCCGCGAAGCGAGTCGGCGTTTTCGCTTCGTTGCGAGCGCCTCAGTCTACGTAAGGCCCAACGCGCGTCCAGTGATTGGAGTTACAGCCCCTACACCTAGACGCAAGCCCCATGATAGGCCGCGCTCAGGTGCGCGTACCGAACATGGGGCCTTACGTACGGAATGTGCGTGCCGGTCAGTTGTTCACCTTCATCAGAAGGCCGAGCACGATGATGCACGCGAACCACAGCAGACCGACCACGATGGTGATCCGGTCGAGGTTGCGCTCGGCGACCGAGGAGCCGCCGACGGAGGACTGCATACCGCCACCGAACATGTCGGAGAGGCCGCCGCCCTTGCCCTTGTGCATGAGCACCAGCAGCATCATCAGGCCGCTGAAGACGATCAGGGCGATCGAGAACCCCATAACCACGGCTGGACCAACTTCCTCGGATCTGGATGGACGACAGGGGCACAGCCTCAGGGCTGTGCCCCCGCAAGGGTACGACGGATCCCGCTTACCGCATACTCACTGGTCGCGGAAGCGCACGATCTTGACGAACTCGTCGGCATCGAGCGACGCACCGCCCACGAGCGCACCGTCGATGTCGGCCTGCGCCATGATCTCGGCGACATTGCCGGACTTCACGGAGCCGCCGTACTGGATGCGGACCCGGTCGGCCAGCTCCTGGGTGTAGAGCTCGGCGATCTTGCCGCGGATGGCGGCGCAGACCTCCTGGGCGTCCTCGGCACCGCAGACCTTGCCGGTGCCGATGGCCCACACGGGTTCGTAGGCGATCACGACGGACTCGGCCTGCTCGGCCGGGAGGTCCTTCAGACCGCCCTCGACCTGGGCGAGGGTGTGGGAGACGTGGTTGCCCGCCTCGCGGACGTCCAGTTCCTCGCCGACGCACAGGATCGGGGTCAGACCGTGCTTGTAGGCGGCCTTGACCTTGGCGTTGACGATCTCGTCGGTCTCGGCGTGGTACTGGCGGCGCTCGGAGTGGCCGATCGCCACGTACGTGCACTTCAGCTTGGCGAGCATGGCACCGGAGATCTCGCCGGTGTAGGCACCGGAGTCGTGCGCGGAGATGTCCTGGGCGCCGTACTTGATCTTGAGCTTGTCGCCGTCGACCAGGGTCTGCACGGAGCGCAGATCGGTGAAGGGCGGCAGGACGGCGACCTCGACGGCCTCGTAGTCCTTGTCGGCCAGGGCGAAAGCGAGCTTCTGGACGTGCGCGATGGCCTCGAGGTGGTTGAGGTTCATCTTCCAGTTACCCGCCATGATCGGCGTGCGAGTGGTCATGCGGGGTCAGTCCTCCAGTGCGGCGAGGCCGGGGAGCGTCTTGCCCTCGAGGTATTCGAGGGAGGCGCCGCCGCCGGTCGAGATGTGGCCGAACGCGTTCTCGTCGAAGCCCAGGATGCGGACGGCCGCGGCGGAGTCGCCACCGCCGACGACCGTGAAGGCCTGGGAGTCGAGGAGTGCCTGGGCGACCGCCTTGGTGCCCTCGGCGAATTCGGGGTGCTCGAAGACGCCCATCGGCCCGTTCCAGAAGACGGTGGCGGCGTCGGTGATCTTCGAGGCGTACAGCTTGTCGGACTCCGGACCGATGTCCAGGCCCATCCGGTCGGCCGGGATGGCGTCCGCGGCGACGGTGGTGGCACCCGCCGGAGCCTTGGCCTTCAGGTCCGGGAACCCGGGAGCGACCACGGCGTCGACGGGCAGCACCAGCTCGACGCCGGTCTTCTCCGCGCGCTCGATGTACTCGAGGACGGCCGGGATCTGGTCCTCCTGGAGAAGCGACGCGCCGACCTCGTACCCCTTGGCCTTGAGGAAGGTGTACGCCATGCCGCCGCCGATGAGGATGCGGTCGGCCTTGCCGAGCAGCTGGTCGATGACGGCGAGCTTGTCGGAGACCTTGGCACCGCCGAGGGCGACCACGTAGGGGCGCTGCACCTCGTCGGTGAGCTTCTTCAGGACGCCGACCTCGGTGGCGATGAGGTAGCCGGCGTAGTGCGGCAGGCGGGCCGGAAGGTCGAAGACCGAGGCGTGCTTGCGGTGCACCGCGCCGAAGCCGTCGCCCACGTACACGTCGGCGAGGGCGGCGAGCTGATCGGCGAAGGCGCCGCGCTCGGCGTCGTCCTTGGACGTTTCGCCGGCGTTGAAGCGCAGGTTCTCCACGACCGCGACCCGGCCGTCGGCGAGGCCGGCGACGGTGGCCGTGGCGGACTCGCCGACGGTGTCGGTCGCGAAGGCCACGTCGGCGCCGAGGAGTTCACCGAGGCGCGCGGCGGCGGGAGCGAGGGAGAAGGCGGGGTCCGGGGCGCCCTTGGGGCGGCCCAGGTGGGAGGCGACGACCACGCGGGCGCCCGCCTCGGCCAGCGCCTTGACGGTGGGCAGCACGGCGCGGATACGGCCGTCGTCGGTGATCGTGGTGCCGTCCAGCGGCACGTTCAGGTCGGCGCGGACGAAGACCCGCTTGCCTGCGACGCCTTCGGCGAGAAGTTCGTCGATCGTCTTCATTGAGAGGGCTCCCGAGAGGACTGGTGGTGCTCGTGATCCTAAGAGGGCTGGTCTGTACGTGAGTCAGGGCCCGAGCGGCGCGTCGTTGCGCCGCCCGAGCCCTGCTCTCACATCAACGTGCCTGCTCTGTCGGTCAGAGCTGGTTGCCGACGAAGACCGTGAGGTCGACGAGTCGGTTGGAGTAGCCCCACTCGTTGTCGTACCAGCCGAGGATCTTCACCGACTTGCCCTCCTGGACCATGGTCAGGGAGGAGTCGAAGGTGCAGGAGGCGGGGTCGCTCACGATGTCCGAGGACACGATCGGGTCCTCGGTGTAGACGAGGATGCCCTTGAGGTCGCCGTCGTCGGCGGCCTTCTTGAACGCGGCGTTGACCTCGTCCTTGGTGACCTCGCGCTGGAGCTCCACGACCAGGTCGGTGGCCGAGCCGGTCGGGACCGGGACGCGCATCGCGATGCCGTCGAGCTTGCCCTTGAGCTGCGGGAGGACCAGGGCGGTGGCCTTGGCGGCACCCGTCGTGGTCGGGATGATGTTCTCGGCGGCGGCGCGGGCGCGGCGCAGGTCCGAGTGCGGGAAGTCCAGGATGCGCTGGTCGTTGGTGTACGCGTGGACCGTCGTCATCAGGCCCTTGACGATGCCGAAGTTCTCGTCCAGAACCTTGGCCATCGGCGCCACACAGTTGGTGGTGCAGGAGGCGTTGGAGATGACGTGGTGGTTGGCCGCGTCGTACTTGTCCTGGTTGACGCCCATCACGATGGTGATGTCCTCGTCCTTGGCCGGAGCCGAGATGAGGACCTTCTTGGCGCCACCGGCGATGTGCTTCTCGGCGTCGGCCTTCTTCGTGAAGATGCCGGTCGACTCGATGACGATGTCGACGCCCAGCTGACCCCAGGGGATGTCGGCGGGGTTGCGCTCGGAAAGCACCTTGATGGTGTGGCCGTCCACCGTGATGGTGTCGGCGGTGTGCGAGACCTCGGCCTTGAGGCGACCCAGGATGGTGTCGTACTTCAGCAGGTGAGCGGTGGTCGCAGTGTCACCCAGGTCGTTGACAGCCACGATCTCGATGTCAGCACCCTGCTCCAGCAGTGCGCGGAAGTAGTTGCGACCAATACGACCGAAGCCGTTGATGCCTACGCGGATCGTCACGAACCGATCTCCTCGTTGGTACGCCGGCTATGCGATGCCGGCGAGCTCTGTTTGGGATGTCCCCGACCGCCTACGACCCTACCTCCCGGAAGCTCCCGCAGTGACATCGAGATGCCGCATACACGGGCAGGCGGTCCGTACCCGCCAGTAGGGGTACGGACCGCCCGGGCCGGAAGGCCCTGTCGCTCGAAATGGTTACGGAGCGTCAGTCACCGTTGACCGGTGTGTTCACCTTCCGAGAGCCGCGAGCGCCTTGCCGAGCAGGGTCGTGCGGTCGGCCGCCGCGGTGACGTGTTCCAGGCCGAAGCCCAGCAGCACGGTGTCGTCCGTGGTGACCGCGCCGTACGTCTTGAACAGCTCTCCGGAGAGCCCCCAGTCCTTGACGACCGCCGGGCTGCCCGCGGGCGGTCCGGGGACGCTCCAGGCACCGAGCGACGTCTCGAAGCCCTCGGTCTCGACGGCGTTGCCGCCGATCACCACGGACGCGTTGTCGGCGAGGACGCCGCGGCCGCCGGATCCGGGGTCGGTGATGTAGCTGAGGGCGACCTCGACCTTCTTGCCGGCGTACGCGGAGAGGTCGAAGGAGACCTCCTGCCAGCCGGCCGACGCCCCGGTGAAGCTGTTCCACTGGCCGCTGGTGCCGGAGGCCGTGCAGCCGCCGTCGCCGAGGGTCAGATACCGCTTGAGTGCGGGATGGGCCGCGATGAAGTACCCGGCCTCGCACTCCGCGGGCACGGCGGTGCTGGTCTTGCCGTTCTTCTCCGGGAGCGTGGTCCAGTCGTCGGCCCCGGCGGTGTGGGCCTCGAGCACGGCGTGGTCGTAGTCCTCCTCGGTGCTCCACAGCAGCCGGGTGCTGAGCGTGGGTGCCTGGGCGGCGGTCACCGAGGTGAGGTCGATGGTGCGGGTGAGGCGGTTCCAGGCGTAGTCGCTGTGGGTGACGGCCGCCATGGAGGCGCCTTCGTAGGGACCGTACGGGTTGACCGTGCCGGGGTAGGTGCCGCCGCCCGCGCTCGCGAACTGCGGGAACGTGGCGACCGGCAGGGTGTCCGAGGTGACGCTGAACGACCCGGCCGTGTCGAGCGGGTTGCCCGGGGCCGCGCCGAGCGCTCCGCCGGCTCCGGCGAGTCTGCCGACGCCCTGGAAGGCGGTGGTTCCCGGCAGGGACGTACGGGTGTAGGCGCCCAGGTAGTACTGGCTGAAGTCGTTCGACAGGGTGCCGCCGCCGAGGTCGACGTTGCCGCCGGCCCGCTCGCCCGCCTCGATCAGCTTGCCGCCCTCGTTGAGGAAGGCCCGCAGCTGGAGCTGGGTGGCGTTGCCCGGGACGCTCGCGCCGGTGTAGTGGACGACCGTCTTGAAGTGGTCCAGCACGCCGAGCGCGTCGGGCGCGCCCTGGGTGGCGACGTCCCAGACGATCGCCTTGCGGCCGTTGGCCTTCAGGGCGTCGACGTAGGTCTGCGCCTGCGTGGCGGCCGCGCCCTCCTCGGCGACCACGAGCGCGTCCGCGCGCGGCCGCGCGGCCACGGTGTACGTGAAGTGCTCGCTGGAGGTGCGCTTTCCGCCGCGCGTCTCGCCGGTGAACCACACCTCGACCTTGTCGCCCGGGTCGCCGTCGGCGACCTTGGCGCGGTACTCGTCGAAGTAGAGGTTGTCCTCACCGCCGAACGTCTCGCCGCCCTTCCATGCCTTGAGCGCCATGTCCTCGACACGGCCGCCGTTGACGCGGTACTTGAGCTCCTTGTCGCGCACGGACCTGCGTGCGACGACGGACACTTCCTGGTCCGCCCCGCGCGAGTACGACGTGGCGAACTGCTTCGGGGTGAAGTCGGCGGCCTTCAGACCGAGCGAGGACTTCGGCTGGTCGGGCTGGGCGGCGGACTCGGCGACGGAGAGCGCGAACGGGATGTTCTTCTCGAACTCCTGCTGGATCAGCTTCTCGTCGTCCGGGAAGTTGAAGACCGACTGGCAGTCGGCCGCGTTCCACTGGTCGTCGGGGTAGAGGTCCGACGCGGTCTGGCAGGTTGACATCTCGGGGGTGAACATCGCCAGGCCGTTGACGTTCGACGCGTGGCCGTCCGCCTCGCCGTTGGTGGTGTACAGCTCCGAGGAGACCTGGGGCCGGTAGCCGGGGATCGCGGAGTTGTCCGGGGTGCCGGCGAGCGATTTGTAGAGGACGTCGTCGGGCGTGTCGGTGGCCACCTGCCAGCCGACGCCGTAGAGGAGGAGCTGGGCGGCGGAGTGGTAGTTGATGCCGTACGTGAAGCCGATCCGCTTCTGGAAGGCGTCGATGGCCTTCGTCTCGGGCTCGGAGCCCGCGCTCGTGCCGCGGTAGGTCTCGCTGGTGGGGGTGGGTGACGAACCCTCGTTGTCGTAGCCCCACTTGTAGGAGAAGTTGCGGTTGAGGTCGACGCCGTCGCCGATGGCGATGGTGCCGTCGGCGTTGTTGTCCCGCAGGTTCTTGCGCCACAGGCGGGAGTTGTCGCCCTGGAAGGTGTAGTCGTAGCCGTCGGGGTTGGCCGAGATGACGAACCACAGCTCGGTCGAGTCGACGATCTTCTTGATGCGCTTGTCGGACTTGTAGTTGTCGACGTAGTGGTGGAGCAGCCGTCTGGTCATCTCCGGCGTGATCCACTCGCGCGCGTGCTGGTTGGACATGTACAGCACGGAGGGCTTGGCGCCGTCCTTGGTCTTCTTCGCGTTCTTGGTGAGCTTGAGCGCGAGGATGTCCTGGCCGTTGACCGTCTTACCGATGGAGACGACCTTGGTGAGGCCGGGGTTCTCCTGGCCGGTGCGGAGGATCTCCTCCTTGATGTTCCCGGCCCCGCTGTACGGGCGGTACACACCGTCGGCGGCCGCCTCGACCCGCTTCTCCGCCTTGGCGGAGAGGGTGTGCTCGGTGAGGTCGACGCCCTGTGTCTCGAGTTTGTCCGCCTGTTGGTCGGTCAGATAGACCTCGACGGTCGCGGTGCCCTTGGCGGGTACCTGTTCGCTCAGTTCGTGGCCGTCCTGCCCGGCCGCCAGCAGCAGGGGTACCTGCTGGTTGGTGACCTCGGCCCGGAAGACCTTGATCTCGTCGGGATCGGGAGAGCCCGCGCTCTCCGCCGCCTGGGCGATGGGTGCGATGCCCGCACCGCCCAGAAGGAGTGCGCCGACAGCGAGGATCGGTCTCGCTCTTCGTCTCATGTGCCCCCCTTGCGTGTGTCCGCCACAGCAGCGAACAGATGCCAGGCTCATGACAGTTCATGATCCAGTCAAGGGGGCCTCAAGGACGGACAAACGCCGGTGCCGACACTCCGATGGAGTATCGGCACCGGCGTGGTGACGGCGAGTCAGCCTGCGAAGTTGTCGGCCATCTCCTCGGTGATGCTGGACTCCGTGCCCGGAATGCCGAGATCCTGGGCCCGCTTGTCGGCCATCGCCAGCAGCCGACGGATCCGGCCGGCGACGGCGTCCTTGGTCAGCGGCGGGTCGGCGAGCGCGCCGAGCTCCTCCAGGGAGGCCTGCTTGTGGTCCATGCGGAGGCGTCCGGCGGCCGCGAGGTGCTCGGGGACCTCGTCGCCGAGGATCTCCAGCGCGCGCTGGACCCGGGCGCCGGCGGCGACGGCCGCACGCGCCGAGCGTCGCAGGTTGGCGTCGTCGAAGTTGGCGAGACGGTTCGCCGTGGCCCGCACCTCGCGCCGCATCCGGCGCTCCTCCCAGGCCAGCACCGACTCATGGGCGCCGAGCCGGGTGAGCAGCGCGCCGATCGCGTCACCGTCGCGGACGACCACCCGGTCCACCCCGCGCACCTCGCGGGCCTTCGCGGCGATGGAGAGCCGGCGGGCGGCGCCGACCAGGGCGAGCGCGGCCTCCGGACCGGGGCAGGTCACCTCCAGCGAGGAGGAACGGCCGGGCTCGGTCAGCGAGCCGTGCGCCAGGAAAGCCCCTCGCCAGGCGGCCTCGGCATCGCAGGTGGCCCCGGAGACGACCTGCGGGGGCAGACCGCGGATCGGGCGGCCCCGGCCGTCGACCAGGCCGGTCTGCCGGGCCAGCTGGTCACCACCGGCGACCACGCGCACCACGTAACGCGAACCGCGGCGCAGTCCGCCCGGAGCCATCACGATCAGCTCGGAGCTGTGGCCGAAGATCTCCAGGATGTCCCGCTTGAGCCGACGGGCCGCCATCGAGGTGTCCAGCTCCGCCTCGATCACGATGCGCCCGCTCACCAGGTGGAGGCCGCCGGCGAACCGCAGAATGGCGGAGACCTCCGCCTTTCTGCAGCAGGTACGGGTGACGGGGAGCCGGGAGATCTCATCCTTCACCGCTGCCGTCATCGCCATGGGCCGATCCTTCCATGCATCCGAAAAATACGGTCGTACGCGGCGGCCAACAGCTCCGGGTCGTGCCTCGGGGTCCCATCGGGCCGGGCCACCGGCGCCAGCTCGACCGCGGCACCGAACCGCTTGGCGGCATCGGTCAGGGAATCGCGGTCGGGCACGGCGGCCTGGTCGGCCAGCACCACGTCCAGGGCGAGTTTAGGGGCGTGTCGTCCCAAAACCTCCAAATGACGCTGCGGGGAGAAGCCATCGGTTTCTCCGGGCTGCGGCGCGAGGTTCAGCGAGAGCACCCGGCGCGCCTTCGTCTGGGTGAGGGCGTCCAGCAGTTCGGGCACCAGCAGATGCGGGATGACCGAGGAGAACCAGGAGCCGGGTCCGAGCACCACCCAGTCCGCGTCGAGGACGGCGGCGACGGCCTCGGGCACGGCGGGCGGGTCGTGCGGCACGACGTGCACGGACTGCACCTCGCCGGGGGTGAGGGCGACGGTCGCCTGTCCCCGGACGGTGTCCACGTCCTCGGGCCGCTCCGGGTCATGCCCCTTGACCAGGGCCTGGAGCTCCAGGGGTACGGCGGACATGGGCAGCACCCGGCCGTGCGCACCCAGCAGCCTGCCGACCAGGTCGAGGGCCTGGACGTGGTCGCCGAGCTGCTCCCACAGGGCGACGATCAGCACATTGCCGACCGCGTGGTCGTGCAGGTCGCCCTTGGACTGGAAGCGGTGCTGGATGACACGGGCCCAGGTCTGGCCCCAGTCGTCGTCGCCGCACAGCGCGGCCAGCGCCTTGCGCAGGTCGCCGGGCGGCAGTACGCCCAGCTCGTCGCGGAGCCGCCCGCTGGAGCCGCCGTCGTCGGCCACGGTGACGACGGCGGTGAGGTCGCCGGTGATCCGGCGCAGTGCGGCGAGCGAGGCGGACAGGCCCATGCCGCCGCCGAGGGCGACGACCTTGGGTTGGGCACCGCGGCGGCGCGGCTTGGCGCCGCGGGCCTCCACGGGCCGGGTCGCGCGTCCCTCGGGCACGACCCGGCGCAGCCTGCTCAGCCGCGGAGAACGTCCTGTCATTCCCGTCCCATGTCCCGGTGTACGACCACCGTCTCCACGCCCTGGGAGGCGAGTCGGGCGGCGAGCTTCTCGGAGGTGGCGACGGAGCGGTGCTTGCCGCCGGTGCAGCCGACGGCGATCGTCACGTACCGCTTGCCCTCGCGGCGGTAGCCGGCGGCGATGAGCTGGAGCAGCTCGGAGTAGCGGTCGATGAACTCCTTCGCGCCGGGCTGGTTGAAGACGTACGCCGACACCTCCTCGTTGAGGCCGGTGAAGGGACGCAGCTCCGGGACCCAGTGCGGGTTGGGCAGGAAACGCATGTCCACGACCAGGTCGGCGTCGACCGGAAGGCCGTACTTGAAGCCGAAGGACATGACGGTGGCCCGCAGCTCGGGCTCCTCCTCGCCGGCGAACTGGGCGTCCATCTTGGCGCGCAGCTCGTGGACGTTGAGGCTGGAGGTGTCGATGACCAGGTCGGCGTCGCCGCGCAGCTCGCGCAGCAGCTCGCGCTCGGCGTC
The DNA here is from genome assembly GCF_044742595.1 of Streptomyces sp. NPDC087859. Lineage (NCBI taxonomy): Bacteria > Bacillati > Actinomycetota > Actinomycetes > Kitasatosporales > Streptomycetaceae > Streptomyces > Streptomyces sp. NPDC087859. The sequence goes on from NZ_JBIUUU010000006.1 coordinate 227,169, forward strand.
GATGCCGTCGACGATGCGGCCGTCGCCCTGGAGGGGGTGCGGGCGGCGCACCGACTCGAAGCGGCGGACCAGGGCCTCGTCGGAGGACTCCAGGAAGACGATCCGCCGGGTGACGTGCTTGGCCTCGAGGTCGGCGAGGGATTCGCGCAGGTTGTCGAAGAAGCGGCGGCCGCGGACGTCGACGACGACCGCGATCCGGGCGACGTTGCCCTGGGAGCGGGCGCCGAGCTCGACCATGGTGGGGATCAGCGCGGGCGGCAGGTTGTCGACGACGAACCAGCCGAGGTCCTCCAGACACTTGGCGGCGGTCGACCGGCCGGCTCCGGACATGCCGGAGATGATCACCAGCTCGGGGATGGCCGCCTCGGGAAGTCCGGCCGGCTCGCCGGTCGTGCCCGTGCTCACTTGTGCTCCGTCTCCGTCTTGGCTCTGTTGGCCTTCGTTCTCGTTCACATTCATGTCTCCTGCCCCCGTCGTTCGTCCGGGGTGCCCGCCGTCACGGGCTCCCCACCGGAACCCATGGTGTCGGGTTCCTCTTCCATGATCTCTCCAGTAGCTGTGTTCACCGCAGGAGCGGCCGGTGCCGCCTGGGCGAGGGCCACGGCGATGGTCTCTGCCGTTTTGCGGCCTATACCGGGGACCTCGCAGATCTGGTCGATGGTGGCAGATCGAAGTTTCTTCAACGAGCCGAAATGTTTGAGAAGCGCCTGCTTGCGTGTCTCGCCGAGGCCCGGGACGTCATCCAGAGGGCTCGCCCGGAACCGCTTGGCCCGCTTGGCGCGCTGGTAGGTGATCGCGAAGCGGTGGGCCTCGTCGCGGACGCGCTGGAGCAGATAGAGGCCCTCGCTGGTGCGCGGCAGCACGACCGGGTCGTCCTCGTCGGGCAGCCAGACCTCCTCCAGGCGCTTGGCGAGGCCGCAGACGGCGATGTCGTCGATGCCGAGCTCGTCCAGGGCCTTCTTGGCCGCGGCGACCTGGGGCTGTCCGCCGTCGACGACGAGGAGCTGGGGCGGGTAGGCGAACTTCTTGGGGCGGCCGTCGTCGTCCTTGTGGCCGTTGCCGGGCTCACCGGCGAGCCCGTCCTCGTGGCCGTCCTCCACCCACTCGCCGGTCTTCTCCTTCTCGGCGAGGTAGCGCCGGAAGCGGCGGGTGATCACCTCGTGCATCGAGCGGACGTCGTCCTGGCCCTCGAAGCCCTTGATCTGGAAGCGGCGGTACTCGCTCTTGCGCTGCAGACCGTCCTCGAAGACGACCATGGAGGCCACGACGTCGTCGCCCTGGAGGTGCGAGATGTCGAAGCACTCGATCCTCAGGGGGGCGCTGTCCAGGTCGAGGGCCTCGGAGATCTCCTCCAGCGCGCGCGAGCGTGTGGTCAGGTCGGAGGCGCGCTTGGTCTTGTGCAGCGCGAGGGTCTGCAGGGCGTTGCGCTGCACGGTCTCCATCAGCGCCTTCTTGTCGCCGCGTTGCGGGATGCGCAGCGAGACGTTCGAACCGCGGCGGCCGGTGAGCCACTCCTGGACCGGCCCGACGGGGTCGGGCAGAGCCGGGACGAGGACCTCCTTGGGGACGGAGTCCCCGGTCTCCTCGCCGTAGAGCTGCTGGAGGGCGTGCTCGACGAGGGCACCGGTGGTGATCTCCTCGACCTTGTCGGTGACCCAGCCGCGCTGGCCGCGCACGCGTCCGCCGCGGACGTGGAAGATCTGCACGGCGGCTTCGAGTTCGTCCTCGGCGACCGCGATGAGGTCGGCGTCGGTCGCGTCGGCGAGCACGACGGCGCTCTTCTCCATGGCCTTCTTCAGGGCCTCGATGTCGTCGCGCAGGCGGGCCGCCCGCTCGTACTCCATCTCCTCGGCCGCCTCCGTCATCTGCTTCTCCAGGCGGCGCAGATACGTCCCGGTCCGGCCTGCCATGAAGTCGCCGAAATCCTCGGCGAGTTCGCGGTGCTCGTCGGCGGAGACGCGGCCGACGCAGGGCGCGGAGCACTTGCCGATGTAGCCGAGGAGGCAGGGGCGGCCGGTCCGGGCCGCGTTCTTGAAGACGCCGGCGGAACAGGTGCGGACGGGGAAGACGCGCAGCAGCAGGTCGACGGTGTCGCGGATCGCCCACGCGTGCCCGTAGGGCCCGAAGTACCTGACGCCCTTCTTCTTGTGACCGCGCATCACCTGCACGCGCGGGAACTCCTCGTTCATCGTCACCGCGAGGTACGGGTAGCTCTTGTCGTCGCGGTACTTGACGTTGAACCGGGGGTCGTACTCCTTGATCCAGGAGTACTCCAGCTGCAGGGCCTCGACCTCCGTGGACACCACCGTCCACTCCACGGACGCGGCCGTGGTCACCATCGTGCGGGTGCGGGGGTGCAGGCTCGCCAGGTCCTGGAAGTAGTTCGCCAGGCGCTGGCGCAGGCTCTTCGCCTTTCCGACGTAGATCACCCGGCGGTGCTCGTCGCGGAATCTGTAGACCCCGGGAGAGTCCGGGATCTGTCCCGGCCTGGGGCGGTAGCTGGAGGGGTCGGCCATGTCTCCCACCCTACTGGCGGGGGCTGACAGTCCGACGGGGCCGGGGGCGAGCCGGGGGCGGGGGCCGGGCGACCTCTACCTGGACTCCAGGAACGTCAGGACGGCCAGGACCCGGCGATGGTCGTCCGTGTCCTCCGTCAGGCCGAGCTTGCCGAGGATGCTGCGGACATGTTTCTCGACCGTGCCCTCGGTGACCCACAGGCGGCGGCCGATGCCGGCGTTGGAGCGGCCCTCCGCCATGAGGGCCAGGACCTCCCTCTCGCGGGAGCTGAGGTGGGACAGGGGGTCGTCGCGGCGCTGGGCCGTGAAGAGTTCGTGGACCAGGGAGGGGTCGACCACCGCGCCGCCCCTGCCGACACGGTCCAGGGCCTCGATGAACTCGTCGACGACCGTGACCCGGCTCTTCAGCAGGTAGCCGACCCCACGCCCGCCGGCCAGCAGCTCCAGGGCGTCCTCGACCTCCACGAACGCCGACAGGACGAGGATGCCGGTGCCGGGGTGGCGCTCCCGGATGGTGCGGGCCGCCTTGAGCCCCTCCGTGGAGTGGTCGGGCGGCATCCGTATGTCGACGATGGCGATGTCGGGGCGCTCCTCGTGGACCAGTTCCAGGAGCCGCTCCGCGTCACCCGCCTGACCGGCCACCTCGTACCCGGCTCTCTCGCAGAGACTCGCCAGTCCCTCCCGGAGGAGGATGTCGTCGTCGGCGAGGACCACCCGTCCCCGCACCCGCCGCCGCGATGCGTCGTCCATGGCCCCGGCCCCCCTTGCCCGACCGATCTGCTGCGCGCCCAACAGCCTGCCCCACCGGCCGGATTACGGCTAGCCGGAAGCGGAATTGGGGGCCTGCCGTGACGACACACGGACGTGTGCGAGCGATTCTCGTACCAGTGCGATGCCGAACGACCGGTCGCTTCGGGCGAGAGGCGACGGGTCGCGGGACCGAAGGGTTGCGGGACATGCGACGGACGCGGATCCAGAAGGCGAGGCGTTCGACCCGTGCCCGGCCCGGCACCGGGGACCCGTACGGCTTCGGCGAGGCCCTCGACCCCCGGGATCCCGACATAGTGCGCGCCAAGCGCCTGCAGTCGGCACGGCGCGGCGGTATCCACCGCCCCTAGAACCGGACGGCAGCCTCTCCGTCCGACACGACCGCCCGGCGCGTACGCGACGTCACCGAGTCCGAGGTCCCCCCGCCCGGACAACTCCCCCCGCGTGCGCGTCGGGCGGTCACACGTCCGTCGTCGGCGGCGGGCTCAGCGGCAGCCGTACCTCCACGGTGGTGCCCTCGCCCGGCGGGCTGCTGACATCCAGCTTGCCGCCGATCGCCTCGACGCGGTCGATGAGCCCGATCAGCCCGGACCCACGGCCGGGCTCGGCTCCCCCGACGCCGTCGTCGCGGACGACCATCTCCAGCCGGTCGTCCCGGATCTCGGCCCCGACCTCCACCACGCGCGCGTGGGCATGCTTCACCGCGTTGGTGAGGCACTCCGAGGTGACGTAGTACGCGGCCACCTCCAGCCGCTCCGGGAGCCGCGACGCGGGCAGCTTCAGGTCGAGCTCCACGGGGACGGCGGAGCGGCGGGCCAGGGAGCGCAGGGCGGGTCCCAGACCGCCCTTGGAGAGGACGGCCGGGTGGATGCCGCGGGCCACCTGGAGCAGGTCCTGGAAGGCGTCGTCGAGGCCCTTGCCCACATGGGCGAGCTGTTCGGCGAGTTCGGAGGACGGGTCCGTCAGCAGGGACTCGGCCAGTCTCAGGTCCAGTTGGAGGGCGACGAGCCGCTGCTGGACCCCGTCGTGCAGATCGCGTTCGATCCTGCGCCGGGAGGCGTCCGAGGCGGCCACCACGCGCGCGCGTGACGCGGTCAGCTGGGCGCGGCTGTCGGCGTTGGCGATGGCGGTGGCGATGAGCTCGGTGAAGTCGGCCAGCCGCGACTCGGTACCGGCGGGCAGGGCGTCCAGCGGGGAGGCGGCGAGGACGAAGCCCCACAGCCGGTCGTCGACGACGATGGGCGCGCCGACGACCTGTCCGACATGAGCCGCGCGCCGGGTCCCGGACACCTCGCGCATCGCCGCGAGGCCCGCCTGCCGACGCTCCTCGCGGCCGGCCCGCTCGAGCTCCTCCGGGATCCCGTACACGGTCCCGAGGACCGTCCGGCTGCCGTCGGGCTCCTGCCGCAGCACGGCCGCGGTCGTGTTCAGCAGGGCCCCGACCTCCTCCGCCACCCTCGTGAACACCTCGGACGGCGGGGCTCCGCGGGCCACCAGGGTGGCGACCCGGCGCAGCGCGGCCTGCTCCCGTGCGGCCCGGCGGCTCTCGGTGACGTCGCGCGCGGTGGCGTAGATGAGCCCCTCCTCGGGGACCGGCCGGGCGCTCCACTGGAGCCAGCACTCGGTGCCGTCGGCGCGCAGGTAGCGGTTCTCGAACTCGGCCACGTCGGCGCCGCTCGCGAGACGGTCGAGGGCGACGCGGGTGCCGTCCCGGTCGTCCTCGTGCACGAACTCCATGTAGGGCTTGGACAGCAGTTCCTCGCCCGAATGGCCGAGGGTCCTCTCGAAGGCCGGGTTGACCCGCTTGAAGTAGCCGTCGAGGCCGCTGATGCAGAGCAGGTCGAGGGAGAGGTTGAAGATGCTCTCCACTTCCTGTTCGGCCTTCTCGCGCCGCCCGTGGGTCGCGGCGAAGGACGCCATGGTGCCGTTCATTCCGCCGAGCAGCTGGGCCCAGGTGCCGTCGAAGGCGGCGACGTCGGCGCGGTGTCCGAGCCGGTTGTCGTCGATCGCCGTGTTCATGGCCCGGATCTCGCCGGCCAGCCGCTCGGTGGTGACGCGCAGTTCGCGGAAGGTGTCGGCCACATCGCCGAGTTCGTCACGGCCGGCGTACCGGATGTCGTACGAGAGATCGCCGTCCGACAGGGCCCGCGCGCCCTGGGAGACCTCGCTGAGGGGGCGGGTGATGGAGCGGCGCAGGGCCAGCGCGAGGACGGTGACGACGCCGAGGACGGCCAGGGAGACGGCGAGGTCGCGCCGTACGCGGGTCTCCGCGCTGTGGCGGTCGCGCGCGGCGGTGGCCTCGAGGGCGTGTGCGGCCCGGTCCTGGATGCCGCGCAGGGAGTCGATGCGGGCCGTGGAGTGGGTCAGCCAGCTCTCGTACGACGGGAGGTGGACGGTCTCGGGGACGGGTGCGGCGAGCGTGTCGCGGACCTTGCGGACGGCCCGGCCGGGCGCCTCGAACTGGGTGCTGTACAGCTCGGCCCGCAGGTCGTCCGAGGTGTTCTGCCGGAACGTGTCCAGTTCGGCCGCCTCCAGCTCGGGCCAGCGTCCGGCGGCGGTGGGGCCCTGCTCGACGGGTGCGTCCAGCAGGATCGCCAGCTCCACGCGCTCGCGTTCGGCGGCCTCGACGGCCCGTACGAGGGCGATGTGGGCGTCCGCCGCGCGGCCCGAGGTCTGGGTGGGGCTCCCCGATTCGAACACGGCGACGTGGTCGAGCAGGGCGTCCTCGATGCCCGCGTAGTCCTGGGCCACCGTGGGGGCGGTGAGCGAGGCGGTGCCCGTCTGGACGCGCAGCGCGTGCAGTCGGCGGGCGGCGGCGTCGAGGTCTCCGGCGGCGTCGGCCCCGGTCCAGCCGGCGGTGCGGTCGGCGGCCCGCTCCAGGGCCTGGTCCGTGGCCCGTTCGGTCGCGGCGCGGGCCGCCGGGGTGACCGTGCGCGGGCGCAGCCTGGCCTGTACGGCGGCGATCCGTTCCCGGGCGACGGCGTCGGAGACCTCGGTGAGCGCGAACGACACCTCGGTCGCGGCGTGGAAGGCCCGCAGGTCGCGCGCCTCCTGCCATTGGGCGGCGCCACTGAAGGCGGTGAAGGCCAGCAGTCCGGTCACCGGCAGCAGTACGAGAAGCATCAGCTTGCGTCCGACGCGCAGACGGGCCAGGAGCGGGGGGCGCTCCGTCCGTGTCGGTCCCACGCCGCGCATGGTCGTTCCTCAGCGCCCGGTGGGCGGGTAGTACTGGTGGTCCGCCAAGTCCTTGTCGATGACCCGCACCGCCCCGTCGAGTGTGGCCCGCACCGGCGCCTCGTCGAACATGATCTTGGCGAAGGCCCGGGAGAAGGCGTCGGTGATCGCCGGGTAGGCGGGCGTCCGCGGCCGGGGCCGGGCGACGCCGCCCGTCAGTTGCTCGATGAACAGATGCTCGGCGCCGTCGGTGCCGTAGGCGGACGAGAGCTTCACCGCGCTGTGCGTGGCCGGGATCCCGCCGTTGGCCTCGCTCATCCGGTGGACCTGGTCCGGCTTCAGCAGGTAGGCGAGGAAGCGCCAGACGGCGTCCCCGTCGGCCGCGCCGGAGGTGACGCCCCACTGCCAGGAGCCCATCCCGGTCACCGTGCCCCGGCCGAAGTCGGGCAGCGGCACGATCGCCACGTCGCCGGGGTGTGCCTTGCTGTAGCGCGGGTACCACCAGTGGCCGGTCCAGGAGATGACGCTACGGCCCTCGGTGAACGCCTGGTCGTCGGTCCTGCCGGGCTCGACGAGCCCCTCCTTGACCCAGGTCTGCATGGTGGTGAGCGCCTTGACCGCCTCGGGACCGTTGAGGAAGCCGTCGGCCGTGCGGAACGTCCTGGGCTCGATGAGATCACCGCCCGCCGACCACACGGCGGGCGCGAAGCCGTAGGTGTTCCACTCCTCGCCGGGCTTCGCGTGGACGAGCCCGAGGTCGATGGGCGTCTCGTGGCCCGCCGCTCGCAGGGTGCGCAGAACGTCCGTGAACTCGGCGGAGGTCCAGGCGTCGTCGACGCCTCGGGGGATACGGATACCCGCCTTCTTCAGCGCCGAGGGGCGCACATACAGCCCCAGTCCGGAGTCGAAGGTGCCGATGCCGTACAGCTTCCCCGCGTACGTGCCCTGTTGGCGGATCGAGGCCAGCAGATCGCTGCGCACACTGTCGGGAACGCAGGAGTCGATCGGCTTGAGCTTGCCGGACCAGGCGTAGCTGTAGAGATTGGGGCCGTCGATGTCGAGCAGGTCCGGAAGGTCGCCGCTGGCCGCGGCGGAGTCCACCAGGTCGGTGTACGGGCGGTGCTCGGGCAGGGTGACGAGCTCCACCCGCACCTGTCTCTGTGCCTTGTTGAACTCCGCTACCTGCTTCCGCAGGGTGCTGAGCTCCCCGCTCGGCCCGGCGTGGAACCACATGGTCAGATGCTCGGTGCCCTCGATCCTGCCGTCGCAGGTCGTGTCACCGCGCGCCTCGCCACCCGTGCCGTCGGCGTCATCGCCTCCCCCGCCGCACGCGGCCAGCAGCAGGGCGGCCCCCAACAGCCGTGCGGTCAGGGCGCGATGATGCACATCCGCTCCGACGTTGCTGAGCCACGCAGGCATCGCGCACCCCCACTCGACCGGTCTTCAGCGGCCTTCCCAGGGCAGCCCACATGCTACCCCCGGTGACGTGCCGCTGCGCTGAGTAAGCGGGAACCGGTCGATTCGCCAAGGGACTTCAGCACATTCCAGCTGCCGGGAAGCAATGCGCGTCGACTCTTTCCGGGTAGCCGGAAAGCGCAATCACCTGCCTGTTGGGACCCTGTGGGGCATGTCCATGCGCTGTCTTCTCGTCGATGACAGCATTCGATTCCTGGAAGCCGCGCGCACTCTGCTGGAGCGCGACGGGATACCCGTCGTCGGCGTCGCCATGTCAGGTTCGGAAGCTCTGGCACGGGCCACCGAGCTGGCCCCGGACATCGTCCTGGTGGATCTCGACCTCAACGGGGAGAACGGCTTCGACCTCGCGGTGGAGCTCGCCGGCAATGTCACCTCCGTGATCATCCTGATCTCCACACACTCCCTGGACGACTTCGAGGAACTCGTGGCCGCCAGTCCGGCGCGTGGCTTTCTTCACAAGTCCGCGCTCTCCGCGCGGGCGATCAGAGACGTACTGGGCAACGACGGCTCGGGCGCGCCGACTTGACTTCTCCAGGCCGTATCCCGGCCAGGAGTGCGTGACTGTTGGGCATGAGGTGTTGTCGGGACTTGGTCAACACGCTTCAATGCGGGGGAACTCGGGATCGTGAAGAACGGCGTACGGATGTGAAGACGCCCCGAACCCGGTGCGAATCCGCACGAACGGTCTGACCAGCCGTCGTGACCACACAGAAAGGCCCCTGCATGCCGCACGCCACACAGCACGGGGACGTCTCCGCCGTCGCCGACGCGGAACTGGACACGGCCCTGCGAGGCGGCCCCTTCCATGTCGCCCTGCGGGCGGCGATAGCCGCCCGCGGACTGCCGCTCCAGCGCGTGCAGCACCATCTGTCGCGCTACGGGGTCAAGGTCGGCGTCACCAGCCTGAGCTACTGGCAGCAGGGTGCGCGCCGCCCCCAGCGCCCCGAGTCGCTGCGCGCGGTGCGGGCCCTGGAGGAGATCCTCCAGCTGCCGGAGGAGTCACTGATCCGGCTGCTCGCGGAGGCCGACGCCCACGCGGCCGGCCAGCGGCCCGCCGTCCGCTCCTACCGTTCCCTCGTCGAGGCCTCCGGCGTACTGGAGCGGCTGCTGGACGAGCTGGACTCACCGCCGGACGGCGGGCTGCACACCCTCGGGCACCACGAGCGGGTACGGATAGGGGGACGTCGGGAGCTTCTCGGGCGCGAGTCGCACCACATCGTGCGCGCCCACCAGGACGGCGTCGACCGGTTCGTGGCCGTGCACCACGGCGACCCGGGGTGCGCGCCGGAGCGCATGCAGGTGCACGCCCTGGAGAACTGCCGCACGGGACGCGTCCGCTCCCACCACGGGACCGGCGTGTTCGTGGCCGAGCTGCTCTTCGACACACGGCTGCGGGCCGGCGACACCTTCCTGTTCCGCTACGGCGTCGAGGACGGCACGGCGGGTGTCTCCCGCGAGTACATCCGCGGCTTCGGCCCGTCCGGCGGGCAGTACGCGCTCCAGGTGCGCTTCGACGAGAACGCGCTGCCGGCCCGGTGCCACCGGTTCACCCAGCACTCGGCGGCGGCCCCGCGCAGTGGGCGCCAGGAACTGGCGCTCACCGGGACGCACCGGTCGGTGCACATCGTCGAGCCGCGCGTGCGGACGGGGATCGTGGGGATCGGCTGGGACTGGGAGTGAGCCGACTGGGACCCGCGTGACGTAAACGCTTGCGCAAGCGTTTACGTCAGCCGCCGGATGGGATACGTTCCCGGCCTGAGGGGTGTCCGCCGAAGGGTGTCGCCCGAGGGCTGTCCAGGAGGAGCGTCATGCCGACCATGGCCGATGTCGCGCGCTGTGCGGGCGTGTCCGTGGCGACCGTCTCCCATGTGCTCAACGACACCCGGCCGGTGCTCCCGCACACCCGTCAGGCCGTCCTGGACGCCATCGACGAGCTCGGCTACACACCCAACACCCTGGCCCGCTCCCTGGTGACCTCCCGCACCCGATCCATCGGGCTCGCGGTGTCGGCGATCACCAATCCGTACTTCACGGAGATCCTCCAGGGCGTCGAGGCAGAGGTCCTGGACCACGGCTACAGCCTGCTGATCGCCGATCCGCACGACGACCCCGTCCATGAACGCAAGGTCGTCCAGCTGCTGCACGAGCGGCGGGTGGACGGCATGATCGTCGCGCCCTCCGCGGACCCCGGGGAACTGCTGGCCTACCTCGGCCGCCACGCCGTCCCCACGGTGCTCCTCGACCGTGTCGTCGACGCCGCGCAGCCCTTCGACCAGGTCTGCGCCGAGAACACCGCGCCGATGAGCGAGCTGGTCGCCCATCTCGCCGTGCTCGGGCACCGCCGGATCGGGCTGGTGGCGGGCCTGCCCGGGCTCAGCACCAGCGGCGAGCGGGTCGCCGGGTACCAGGGCGGGCTCGCGGCCGCCGGGCTGCCGTACGACGAACGGCTCGTGGTTCACGGCGACTCCGCGTCGGCCGGTGCCGAGCGGGCCACCGCGGCGCTGCTGGCCCTGCCCGAACCGCCGACGGCGCTCGTCACCGCCAACAACGCGATGACCATCGGCGCGCTGCGCGCCCTGCGCGACCACGGTCTCGCCGTGCCCGGCGACATCGCCCTGTGCTGCTTCGACGACTTCGCCTGGGCCGACCTCTTCTCACCCCGGCTCACCGCGATCGCCCAGCCCAGCAAGGAGATCGGCGCCCGGGCGGTGCGGGTGCTCCTGGACCGCCTGGCCGATCCGGACCGGCCGATCCGGACGGTCCGCCTGCCCTGCGCCCTCGTGCATCGCACGTCGTGCGGGTGCCCCGAGGAGGCGGTGGTGTCCGGATGATGGCCGCCGAGGAGGCCGAGGCGTTCCGGCGGCCGGCCGAAGCCGCCGGAGCGTTACGACAGCGGCTGACCGAAGAGGCCGGGAGAACCCGACAAGGGCTGCCCGAGGGGCGGTTGCCCTCGCCTCCGCCTTCTGTGCCCGTACCGCAGGACAGCTCCGCAAGCCCGAGAGAGGAACACGTTCGTGATCGTCGTCGCCGGTGAGGCCCTCATCGACCTGGTACCGCAGGGCACCGGAGCCCTGGCGGGACTGACGCCCGCGCTCGGCGGCGGCCCGTACAACACGGCCGTCGCCCTCGGTCGCCTCGGCTCCCCCGCCGCCTTCTGCTCCCGTACGTCGTCCGACGCGTTCGGCGAGGCCCTGCTCGACGGGCTGCGGCGGGCGTCGGTGGACGTGTCGGCGGTGCAGCGCGGGCCGGAGCCGACCACTCTGGCGGTCGCCACGATCGACGCGAGTGGCTCGGCCGCCTACTCCTTCTATGTCGAGGGCACCGCCGACCGTCTGTTCGCGGCTCCCGCCGAGCTCCCCGCCGGTACGCGCGCGGTGTCCTTCGGCACCTGCTCGCTCGTCCTGGAGCCGGGGGCGAGCGCCTACGAGGAACTGATGCGGACCGCGGCCGCGCAGGGCGTGTTCACCGCGCTCGACCCGAACATCCGGGCCGGGCTGATCCCCGATCCGGACGCCTACCGGGCCCGGTTCAAGAGCTGGCTGCCGTCGGTGTCCCTGCTCAAGCTCTCCGAGGAGGACGCGCTGTGGCTGGGCGGCACCCCGCACGAGTGGCTGGCCGCGGGACCTTCGGCCGTCGTGATCACTCAGGGCGGTGACGGTCTGACCGCGTTCACCCGGGACGGCTCGGTGCACTCCGTGCCGGGCGAGAAGGTCGACGTCGTCGACACGATCGGGGCCGGTGACACGGTGAACGCGGCGCTCCTGCACGGCCTGTCCGTCCGGGACGCCCTGTCCGCCGAGGCGCTCCTGGGACTGGGCGCCGACGGCTGGACGAGGCTGCTGCGATTCGCGGCGCGGGCAGCCGCGATCACCTGCTCCCGGGCGGGGGCGGAACCGCCGTACGCCTCCGAACTCGGGGACTTGTAGGGGGCGTTCGGCCTTCACTCGATTCCACTGTTCAGGAGTCAAGGTGCGTCGCGGCCGCGGGGATCGGGCGGCTGATTCTGCAACGATCGGCGCCCCGCGGGGAGTTCCCACGGGGCGCCGAACTTTTCCGTATTTCTCAGGACCTGTCGCCCATGGGCCTCAGGCCTTGCGGGCCCGCGTCGCCTTCTTCGCGGGTGCCGCCTTCTTGGTGCCGGCCGCCTTCTTGGCCGCCGCGGTGTCGGCGGCCTTGGTCGCGGTCGTCCTCGCCGTGGCCGTCTTCTTCGCCGCGGTCTTGGCGGCGACGGTCTTCTTCGCCGCCGCCTTGCGCGGGGCCTTCACCGAGGACGCGTCGCTGATCCGGTCGGCGCCGAGGACCTCCCGCAGGAACTTGCCGGTGTGGCTGGCGGGAACTCCGGCGACCTCCTCGGGGGTGCCCTCGGCGACGACGAGACCGCCGCCCGCGCCACCCTCGGGGCCCATGTCGACGACCCAGTCGGCGGTCTTGATCACGTCGAGGTTGTGCTCGATGACGATGACCGTGTTGCCCTTGTCGACCAGGCCGGCGAGGACCTTCAGCAGCTTGCTGATGTCCTCGAAGTGCAGACCGGTGGTCGGCTCGTCCAGGACGTAGACCGTGCGTCCGGTGGAGCGCTTCTGAAGCTCGCTGGCGAGCTTCACGCGCTGGGCCTCGCCGCCGGACAGGGTGGTCGCGGACTGGCCGAGGCGGACATAGCCGAGACCGACGTCGTTGAGCGTCTTGAGGTGGCGGTTGATCGCCGGGACGGCCTCGAAGAAGTGCATGGCTTCCTCGATGGGCATGTTCAGGACCTCGGCGATGGACCTGCCCTTGTAGTGGACCTCCAGGGTCTCCCGGTTGTACCGGGCACCGTGGCAGACCTCGCAGGGGACATAGACGTCCGGGAGGAAGTTCATCTCGATCTTGATCGTGCCGTCGCCCGAGCAGTTCTCGCAGCGGCCGCCCTTGACGTTGAAGGAGAAGCGGCCGGGCAGGTAGCCGCGGACCTTCGCCTCGGTGGTCTCGGCGAACAGCTTGCGGACGTGGTCGAAGACGCCGGTGTACGTCGCCGGGTTGGACCGCGGGGTGCGGCCGATGGGCGACTGGTCGACGTGCACGACCTTGTCGACGAGGTCGTCACCGTCCACACGTGTGTGGCGTCCCGGGACGCTCCGGGCACCGTTCAGCTCACGGGCCAGGTGGGTGTACAGGATGTCGTTGACCAGCGTGGACTTGCCGGAACCGGAGACGCCGGTGACCGCGGTGAACACACCGAGCGGGAACGAGACGTCGATGTCCTGGAGGTTGTTCTCCCGGGCACCGTGCACCGTGAGCCGGCGGGACGGGTCCTGCGGGCGCCGGATGTCGGGGAGCGGGATCGCCTTCTTGCCGGACAGGTACTGGCCGGTCATGGACTCTTCGTTGGCGAGCAGCTCCTTCAGGGAGCCGCTGTGCACGACCTTGCCGCCGTGCTCGCCGGCGCCGGGGCCGATGTCGACGATCCAGTCGGCGACCTTGATGGTGTCCTCGTCGTGCTCGACGACGATGAGCGTGTTGCCCATGTCGCGCAGCCGGACCAGGGTCTCGATCAGCCGGTGATTGTCGCGCTGGTGCAGACCGATGGAGGGCTCGTCCAGGACGTACAGCACGCCGACGAGGCCGGAGCCGATCTGGGTGGCCAGGCGGATGCGCTGCGCCTCACCGCCGGACAGGGTGCCGGCCGCGCGGTTGAGCGAGAGGTAGTCGAGGCCGACGTCGACGAGGAACTTGAGCCGCTCGTTGACCTCCTTCAGCACCCGCTCGGCGATCTTCTTGTCGCGGGTGTTGAGCTTCAGCTCGCCCAGGAAGTCCGCGCAGTCGCTGATGGACATCGCGGAGACCTCGGCGATCGACTTCCCCATCACCGTGACCGCGAGGACGATCGGCTTGAGGCGGGTGCCCTCACAGGTGGGGCAGGGCACCTCGCGCATGTAGCCCTCGAAGCGCTCACGGCTGGCGTCGCTCTCGGACTCGCTGTGCCGGCGCTTGACGAAGGGGACGGCTCCTTCGAAGGGCGTCGTGTAGACCCGCTCGCGTCCGTACCGGTTCCGGTAGCGGACCTCGATCTGTGTCTTGTGGCCGTGGAGCAGGGCCTTCTTGGCGCGCTGGGGCAGGCCCGCGAAGGGGATGTCGGTCCGGAAGCCCAGCGCGTCGGCGAGGGCGCCGATCAGCCGGCCGAAGTAGTCCTTGGTGTGCCCGTGCGACCAGGGGTGGATGGCGCCCTCGTCGAGGGACTTGTCCTCGTCGGGGACGATCAGCTCGGGGTCGACCTCCATGCGGGTGCCGATGCCGCTGCACTCGGGGCAGGCGCCGAAGGGGGAGTTGAAGGAGAAGGAGCGCGGCTCCAGCTCCTCGAAGGACAGGTCGTCGTACGCGCAGTACAGGTGCTCCGAGTACAGGCGCTCGCGCTCGGGGTCGTCCGCGGGGAGGTCGACGAAGTCGAGGACGACCATGCCGCCGGCGAGACCGAGGGCGGTCTCCACGGAGTCGGTGAGCCGGCGCTTGGCGGACTCCTTCACCGTGAGGCGGTCGATGACCACCTCGATGGTGTGCTTCTCCTGCTTCTTCAGGGTGGGCGGCTCGGAGAGCTGGATGGTCTCGCCGTCCACGCGCGCGCGGCTGTAGCCCTTGGTCTGGAGGTCGGCGAAGAGGTCGACGAACTCGCCCTTGCGCTCGCGCACCAGCGGCGACAGCACCTGGAAGCGGCTCCCCTCCGGCAGCTCCAGGACCTTGTCGACGATGGCCTGCGGCGACTGGCGCGCGATCGGGCGGCCGCACTCGGGGCAGTGCGGCTTGCCGATCCGCGCGAAGAGCAGCCGGAGGTAGTCGTAGACCTCGGTGATGGTGCCGACCGTCGAGCGCGGGTTGCGAGAGGTCGACTTCTGGTCGATGGAGACCGCGGGCGAGAGGCCCTCGATGAAGTCGACGTCCGGCTTGTCCATCTGGCCGAGGAACTGGCGGGCGTACGAGGAGAGCGACTCCACGTACCGACGCTGACCTTCGGCGAAGATCGTGTCGAAGGCCAGGGAGGACTTGCCCGACCCGGACAGGCCCGTGAAGACGATGAGCGAGTCACGCGGCAGGTCGAGCGAGACGTTCTTGAGGTTGTGCTCGCGCGCGCCACGGACGATGAGACGGTCGGCCACGCCGGTCCGCACCTTTCTTGAGAAGAAGTGACAGGGGCGGGGCCCCCGTGCTTTTTCAGACTAGGGGGAGCCACTGACAACGCCGGTCGGATTCCCGGATGCATAACAATCCCCGGCTATCCAGCATGCCCGACGCCGCTGTCGACCATATAGCACGTGCATTCGATTTACGGCACCGCTTCACCACCTTCACCCAAAGGTGTGGCGGGACTAGTGTCAGCAGCATGATTGATCACGCGCATGACCTGGCGTCTGTACGTGACGCGACGGAGCGGCTGCTCACCGCAGCCGCCAAACTGGACAACGCGTCTGTGACCGAGCCGTCACGGCTCCCGGGGTGGACCCGCGGCCACGTCCTCGCCCACCTGGCCCGCAACGCGGACGCCCTGGTGAACGTTCTGGAGGGCCGGCCCATGTACGTCTCCGGGGAGGCCCGGGACGCCGAGATCGACCGGGACGCCCCGCGCCCCCTCGACATCCAGCTCACGGACGTCCGTGACAGCGCCGCCCGCTTCCAGGAGGCGGGAGCCGTCCCGGCCGACTGGTCGCGCGTCGTGCAGCTGCGCAACGGGGTCACCGACTCGGCGGCCCGGGTGCCGTTCCGGCGGTGGGTGGAGGTGGAGCTGCACCATGTGGACCTCGGGATCGGGTACGAGCTGGAGGACGTGCCCGCGGAGTTCGCGGGCCGGGAGATCGTCTTCCTCGCCGAGCGGTTCACCGGGCACCCCGACGTACCGCCGACCCGCCTGACGGACGACACGCGCGTGTGGACCACGGGCCGGGTGGCGGAGGCGATCGTGGTCACGGTGACGGGATCCCCCGCGGACCTGCTCGGCTGGCTCGCCGGGCGCCGCGACGGATCGGCGCTGAGCGTGGAGGGCGGAAGGCTGCCGGAGCTTCCTCCGCTGTAGGGGCGCCCTAGACTGACCGCCATGACGTACAGCGGACAGGTCACGGTCGGCGGCCCGGCGGACGTGCACGAACTCAAGGACCTGATGATCACCAAGATCGCGGTCGGTCCCATGAACAACAACGCCTATCTGCTGCGCTGCCGGGCCACGGACGAACAGCTGCTGATCGACGCGGCCAACGACGCGGAGACGCTGATCGGCATGATCGGTGACGACGGCATCGCGTCCGTCGTCACCACGCACCAGCACGGCGACCACTGGCAGGCCCTCGCCCAGGTCGTCGCCGCCACCGGCGCCCGTACGTACGTGGGCCGGGAGGACGCCGACGGCATCCCCGTTCCGACCGACGTCCTCCTCGACGACGGCGCCACCGTCCGGGTGGGGCGTGTGGAGCTGACCGCGCGCCATCTGGTCGGACACACGCCGGGGTCGATCGCCCTCGTCTACGACGACCCGCACGGCCACCCCCATGTGTTCACCGGCGACTGCCTCTTCCCCGGCGGCGTCGGCAACACCCGCAAGGATCCTGAGGCGTTCGCGAGCCTGATCCACGACGTGGAGACGAAGATCTTCGACGTCCTGCCGGACGAGACGTGGGTCTACCCGGGCCACGGCAACGACACATCGCTCGGCGCCGAGCGTCCGCAGTTGCCGGAGTGGCACGCGCGCGGATGGTGAACGGCGGGGTGCTCGCCGAATCCCCGCGCACCGGCGCGTGACCAACTCGTGCACGCCCGGGGCATCACAACCCTCGCGCGCCCCGCGCACAACACGCCTTTATGCGCCGCACCTTCGCGCCCCCGGCGTGCATGCCTTCGCACGCGCCCCGTGTGAACCGTTCACACACGCCGGTGTCCTGCGCACGCTCCCCGCGCACATGGTTGCGCGGTCAACTGGTAGCAGCCCCGCACAGGATGACGGCTCCTGCGCGGCAAGGGCCGCCGGTCTTCCGATCCCCGCCCTCGGCCGGCGGCCCCGGCGACCTGCACAGGGGGCGTTCACAAGAACGCAACACCCGTTCCCAGTATGCGGACAGATACCGTCGTGACCTCGACAAACGGGGCGACCTGCTGTCAATCTCCCGCCATGCACCTCGCCCCCCGCGCCGCCCTGCGCCGCGCTGCCGCCGCCGCGACCATAGCCCTGCTCGCCACCGCCGTCGGCTGCGCACCGCAGCCGGAGGAGGACTCGGCCGCCAAGCCTTCGGGGTCGTCGACCGGCACGACGTGCGCCAAGGGGAAGCTGGCCACCGAGACGTCCGGCAAGCTGACGATCGCCACCGACGAGCCCGCGTACGAGCCGTGGTTCAAGGACGACAAGCCCGCCAACGGCAAGGGGTTCGAGTCCGCGGTCGCCTACGCCGTGGCGGAGCAGCTCGGCTACGACAAGAGCGCCGTCGTCTGGCAGAGCGTTCCCTTCAACAAGGCGTTCGCGCCCGGTGAGAAGACCTTCGACTTCGACATCAACCAGGTGTCGATCAGTGCCGAGCGCAAGAAGGCCGTGGACTTCTCGTCCGGCTACTACGACGTGCGCCAGGCCGTCATCGCCCTCAAGGGCACCAAGGCGGCGAAGGCGACGAGCATCGCGGACCTGAAGGGCCTCAAGCTGGGCGCCCAGGTCGGCACGACCAGCCTCAACTACATCGAGGACGTGGTGAAGCCGACCCAGCAGGCCGCCGCCTACGCCAAGAACGACCAGGCCAAGTCCGCGCTGAAGAACGGCCAGGTGGACGCCATCGTCGTCGACCTGCCGACCGCCTTCTACATCACCGCGGCCGAGGTGACCGACGCCGAGATCGTCGGTCAGTTCGAGAACCAGGGCGGCACGCCGGAGCAGTTCGGCCTCGTCCTCGACAAGGGCAGCGCGCTCACGTCGTGCGTGACCGACGCGGTCGACACCCTGCGCGAGAACGGCACGCTGGCGAAGATCGAGCAGCAGTGGCTGTCCGACGCCGTCGACGCCCCGGTGCTCAAGTGACGCTCACGAAGGACGAGTCCGGCGCGGAGTCGCCGGACGCGGTCGACGCGTACACGCCCTCCGAACGGCGGCTCGAGCGGGAACGCCACAAGCGGAACCGCTCCCGCCGTGCCACGGCGATCGCCGCTCTCTCGACGCTCGTCACGGCCGTCGTCCTCTACCTGGTCGTCGTCAACGCGCCGGGCTGGGAGCGCACCAAGGAGACCTTCTTCAACGGGGAGTACGCGCGCGAGGCGTTCCCCAAGGTCCTCGAAGGGCTGTGGCTCAACCTCCGGCTGCTGCTGATCTGCGGTGTGGCCGTGCTGGTCCTCGGCATGCTCATCGCGATCGCCCGTACCCTGCGCGGCCCGGTCTTCTTCCCGCTGCGGGTGCTGGCCGCCGCCTACACGGACTTCTTCCGGGGCCTCCCGCTCATCATCAACCTGATGATCGTGGTCCTGGGCGTCCCGGCGCTGCGGCTCCAGGGCGTGACCGTCGACCCGGTGCTGCTGGGCGGCACGGCGCTGACGCTGACGTACTCCGCGTACGTGGCCGAGGTGTTCCGCGCCGGCATCGAGTCCATCCACCCCTCGCAGCGCGCCGCGGCCCGCTCGCTCGGCCTCTCCAACCGGCAGGCGCTGCGGCACGTGGTGCTGCCGCAGGCCGTACGACGCCAGGTACCGCCCCTGCTCAACGACCTGGTGTCGCTGCAGAAGGACACCGGGCTCGTGTCGATCGGCGGCGCGGTGGACGCCGTACGAGCCGCCGACATCATCGTGGGCCGCAGCCTCAACTACACGCCGTACATCGTCGCGGGCCTGGTCTTCGTCGCGCTCACCATTCCGATGACCCGGTTCACGGACTGGGTGACGGCCCGGATGGACCGTCAGCGGGCCCAGGGAGGGACCACATGACCGACGCACCGGTGCTGCGGATGGAGTCCGTCCGCAAGACGTTCGGCGGCTCGGTCGTGCTGCGGGACGTGGACCTTGAGGTCGCCTCGCACACGGTGACCGCGCTGATCGGCGCCTCCGGTTCCGGCAAGTCCACGCTGCTGCGCTGCGCGAACCTCCTGGAGGAGATCGACGACGGCGCGATCTGGCTGGACGGCGAGGAGATCACCGACCCGCGGGCCGACCAGGACGCGGTACGCCGCCGTATCGGCGTCGTCTTCCAGGCCTACAACCTCTTCCCGCACATGACCGTCCTGGAGAACATCACGCTCGCCCCGCGCCGTGTGCACGGGGTGTCCCGCGCGGAGGCCGAGGAGCGCGGCAAGGAGCTGCTGGAGCGGCTCGGGCTCGGCGGCAAGGCGGGCGAGTACCCGGACCGGCTGAGCGGCGGTCAGCAGCAGCGGGTCGCGATCGTGCGCGCTCTGGCCGTACGTCCCCGGCTGTTGCTCCTCGACGAGATCACCGCGGCCCTGGACCCGGAGCTCGTGGGCGAGGTGCTCGCCGTCGTCCGTGATCTGAAGGGCGAGGGCATGACCATGGTGTTGGCCACGCACGAGATGGGCTTCGCCCGCGATGTCGCCGACCAGGTTTGCTTTCTGGACGGAGGCGTGGTCCTGGAGAGCGGGACGGCCGAGCAGATCTTCGGTGACCCGCAGCAGGAGCGCACCCAGCGCTTCCTGCGGCGGATCGTGGAGGCCGGACGCCTGTAACAGGCGCCCGCCAGGAGGGCGGGGCTTACGCCTCGGTCTGTCCCGCCCCCGCCAGCGCCGCGACCCGCTCCACTCCGAACGCGTATCCCTGCACGCCACAGCCCGCGATCACGCCGTCGGCCCGCAGGGAGACGTAGGAGTGGTGGCGGAAGGACTCGCGCTTGTGGATGTTGGAGATGTGGACCTCGAGGACCGGCAGTCCGTCGCAGGTGTTGAGTGCGTCCAGAATCGCCACCGAGGTGTGCGAGTATGCGCCGGGGTTGATGACGATCCCGCAGTGGTTCAGCCGTGCCTCGTGGATCCAGTCGACCAGCTCGCCCTCGTGGTTGGACTGCCGGAAGTCCACGGTGCCGCCGTGCGCGGCCGCGGTCTTGGCGCACAGGGCCTCGACGTCGGCGAGGGTGTCGGAACCGTAGATCTCCGGCTGGCGCTGGCCGAGCAGGTTCAGGTTGGGGCCGTTGAGGATCATGATCGGGGCGTTGGCCAGGGTGCGGGGCACGGTTCCTCCGGTCCGGTGGCGGGTGCGCGATCCGTTGAAGACCGCTGCTCAGACCCCGGTTTATCACGGTGCACCCGGAGAGCGGACAGCCGTACCCTCCACGGATGACGACGATCTCGTACCCGCCCAAGCCCTCCCCCGGCGACCGCATAGCCGTCATCTCGGCCGGCGCCGGCCTGCCCGAGCTGTTCCCGCGCCCCTTCGAACTGGGCCTGGAGCGACTGCGCGAGGACTACGGCCTCATCCCGGTCGAGTACCCCACGACCCGCAAGATGGGCACTGCTCCGCGAGAGCGCGCCGACGACATCCACGCCGCCTTCGCCGACCCGGACATCAAGGCGGTCATCGCGTCGATCGGCGGCGACGACCAGATCACCGTGCTGCCGTATCTGGACCGGGAGTTGATCCGGGCGAACCCGAAGCCGTTCTTCGGGACG
The DNA here is from genome assembly GCF_044742595.1 of Streptomyces sp. NPDC087859. NCBI lineage: Bacteria > Bacillati > Actinomycetota > Actinomycetes > Kitasatosporales > Streptomycetaceae > Streptomyces > Streptomyces sp. NPDC087859. The sequence continues at coordinate 247,696 of NZ_JBIUUU010000006.1, forward strand.
AGCGACAACACGAACCTGCTCATGTATCTGCGCAACTCGGGGATCGTCGGCTTTCACGGAGCGACGGTGATGTGCGAGCTGGGCCGCCCCGGCGCCATGAACCCGCAGACCGCCGACTCCCTGCGGGCCGCGCTGTTCACCTCCGGCGAGTACGAGCTGAGGCCCGCCGACCGCTGGAACGACGTCAACCGGGACTGGGCGGACCCGGCGACCTTCGAAGCGGAGCCGGAGACCAGGCCCGGCAACGGCTGGACCTGGGTGAATCCCGACCGGGTGATCGAGGGCCGGAGTTGGGGCGGCTGCCTGGAGATCCTGGGATGGCTGCTGATGGCCGATCGTGAGATCTCGCACGATCTGAGCGAGTACGACGGCGGAGTGCTGCTGCTGGAGACCTCCGAGGAGATGCCGAGCGGCGAGGAGGTCTTCCGTACCCTGCGCAACATGGGCGAGCGCGGTCTGCTCCAGCGCTTCTCCGCACTCCTGATGGGCCGGGCGAAGACCTGGTCCTTCGAGCAGCCCAACGGCCCCGAGGAGAGCGCCCGTCATGCCTCCGAACAACGCGAGGCCGTACTGCGTGCCATGCGGGCCTACGCTCCCGACGCCACCATCGTCTTCGACGTCGACTTCGGGCACACCGACCCCCAACTCGTCATCCCCTACGGCGGTCTCGTCCGCGTCGACGGTCCCGCCCGGCGCATCACGGTCACCTACTGACGCGCCCGCACGCCCCCGTAACCCGTCGTCACCGTGGGTGGTTGACGCGGCATGCACGACGTACGCACCGTAAGGGCGCCCTCCATGCCGCGGCTCGCGGCCGCCTCGCTCGCCGGGACGGCCATCGAGTTCTACGACTTCTTCGTCTACGGGACCGCTGCGGCGCTGGTCCTGGGGCCGCTGTTCTTCCCGACGTTCTCGCCGCTGGCGGGGACGCTGGCCGCCTTCGCCACGTTCGGTGTGGGGTTCGTGGCGCGGCCGCTGGGTTCGGTGCTGTTCGGGCACATCGGGGACCGGCGCGGGCGACGGCCGGTCCTCGTCGCCTCGTTGCTGCTGACCGGCGGCGCCACGGTCGCGGTCGGCTGTGTACCGACGTACGACTCGATCGGGGTGACCGCTCCCCTGCTGCTGCTCGTGCTGCGGTTCCTGCAGGGACTGGGGCTCGGCGGGGAGTGGGGCGGGGCCGTGCTGCTGACGGCCGAGCACGCGCCGCCCGAGCGGCGGGCCCTGTGGTCGAGCTTCCCGCAGATCGGACCCGCGGTGGGATTTCTGCTCGCCAACGGCGTGATGCTCGTCCTGTCGGCGTCGCTGACCGAGGCGCAGTTCGCCGCGTGGGGGTGGCGGGTGCCGTTCTGGGCGGCCGGGGTGCTGGCCGTGGCGGGACTGTGGCTGCGGTCGTCGCTCGCCGAGAGTCCCAGCTTCCTCGAGATCGACGACCACGCGCGCGTGCCGCTCGTCGAGGTCGTGCGCGACCACTGGCGGCTCGTCCTGCTGACGGCCGGGGCCCTCGCGGTCGGGTACGCGATCTTCTACGCCGTCACGACCTGGTCCCTCGCATATGCGACGGAGCGGCTGGGCGTGGGCCGTACGGTCATGCTGGCCTGCATCATGGCCGCGGTCGTGGTGAAGGGATCACTGACGCCGGTGGTGGCGTTGCTCGGCGACCGCTACGGGAGGCGGCCGCTGTGTCTGGCGGGATGCGCGGCGGCGGCCGTGTGGATGTTCCCGTTGGTCGCGCTGCTCTCGACCGGCGAGCCGCTGCTGATATTCCTGGGGTTCCTGGGCGCGATGCTCGCGTTCATCACGATGTTCGCCGTGATCGCCGCGTACCTGCCGGAGCTGTACGAACCGAGGGTGCGCTGCACGGGCGCCGCGGTCGGTTACAACCTCGGCGGGGTCCTCGGGGGCGCGCTCACGCCGATCGTGGCGACGGCGCTCGCCGAGCGGGGCGGCCGGGTGCCGTGGGGCGTGGGGGCGTATCTGACGGGGATCGCGCTGCTGAGCCTGGGGTGCTTCGCGCTGCTGCCGGAGACGCGTCCGGTGCCGGTGGCCGCCGCGGCGGAGCCGGAGCCGGCCATGGACTGATCCGGGGAATCGATCCTCGGATCAGTCGACGGGTCGGTCTACGGATTGATCGCCAGCTCCAGGTAGGCCGCGAACAGCACCAGGTGCACGCCACCCTGGAGCGGGGTGGCCCGGCCCGGCACCACGGTCAGGGAGCTGACCACCACGGTCAGGGCGAGCAGCACCATGTGGGTGGCGCCCAGGCCCAGGACGAGCGGGCCGTCGAGCCAGATGGAGGCCAGGGCGACGGCGGGAATGGTGAGGCCGATGCTGGCCATCGCGGAGCCGAGCGCGAGGTTGAGGCTGGTCTGCACGCGGTCGCGGCGTGCGGAGCGCAGCGCGGCGATGGTCTCGGGGAGGAGCACCAGCAGGGCGATGATCACTCCGACGACGGCATGCGGCAGTCCGGCCGCGGACACCCCGGACTCGATGGTGGGCGACACGCCCTTGGCCAGGCCGACGACGCCGATCAGGGCCAGTCCCAGCAGCCCGAGGCTGATCCGGGCGGTGCGGGAGGACGGCGCGTCGGCGTGGTCGTCGATGGTGACGACCACGCCCTGGCGGGTGATCGGGAGGAAGTAGTCGCGGTGCCGCACCGTCTGGGTCGCCACGAACAGGCCGTACAGGACCAGTGAGGAGAGCGCGGCGAAGGTCAGCTGGACGCCGGAGAACTCCGGGCCCGGCTTGCTGGTCGTGAACGTCGGCAGGACCAGGCTGAGGGTGGCCAGGGTGGCGACGGTCGCGAGGGCGGCGCCGGTGCCCTCGGGGTTGAAGACGGCGATGCCGTGGCGCAGGGAGGCGACCAGGAGGCAGATGCCGACGATGCCGTTGCAGGTGATCATCACGGCCGCGAAGACCGTGTCCCGGGCGAGCGTCGAGCTTTTACCGCCGCCGTCGGCCATCAGGGTGACGATGAGGGCGACTTCGATGATGGTGACGGCTACGGCGAGGACCAGCGAGCCGAAGGGTTCACCGACCCGGTGCGCGACCACTTCGGCGTGGTGCACGGCGGCCAGGACGGCGCCCGCGAGGACCAGGGTCACCAGGGCGACGATCACGCCCGGCAGATCGCGCCCCCAGGTGAAGGCCAGGAGGACGGCGGCGAGCACCGGCACCAGGATCGTCCACTGGGTGGTGAGCGACCTGAGCCGAGTGATCATGCAGCGATCGTCGCAGAGGGGGTGGGGCCCCGCACCCTGGCGGGACGGGGCCCCCGGGCCTCACTTGAGCTCGGTGACGTCCACCAGATCGCAGTCCGTGAAGGTCGGTGCCTTGGTGCACAACGCGGCCATCCGCTCCGCGAACTTACCCGTCTCCGGGTCGCCGCTGTTGCGCATGGCTTCCTCGTAGGAGTCGAACTCGATCACGACGAGGTAGCGGTCGGGATTGCTGCGGTCCCTCAGCACCATGCGGTGGGTGGGGCCGTCGGTGCGGCCGGCGAACTGTTCCTCCGCCTGCCGGCCCAGCGCCTCCATCTCTTCGATGCGGTCGGTCTCGTAGTCGATGATCTGTACGAACTTCATGGGTGCGTCCATAGTGCCTCCACCCGGTCATGGCGTCTCCGGGCGGGAGACGCTCCGCACACAACGGAAGCACCGGGAGCGGTGGGCGGCAATTGGCCGCGCGGCGCTCCCGGTGCTGGTTGTTCCTACGTCCGACGTGGTCAGACGTCGATGCTGTCCTTCGGAGCGCCATCGCTCTGCGCCTGCGCCGCCTCGGCCGCCGCCTGCTTCTTGGAGGCACGGAGGCTGGTGAGCGTGGTGACGATCAGGACCGCGCAGATCACGCCGAGGGAGACCGGGATGGAGATCTCCGGGACGTGGACGCCGGACTCGTGCAGGGCGTGCAGTACCAGCTTGACGCCGATGAAGCCGAGGATGATCGACAGGCCGTAGCTGAGGTGGACCAGCTTCTTCAGCAGACCGCCGATGAGGAAGTACAGCTGGCGCAGACCCATCAGGGCGAACGCGTTGGCGGTGAAGACGATGTACGGGTCCTGGGTCAGGCCGAAGATCGCGGGGATCGAGTCCAGGGCGAAGAGCACATCGGTGGTGCCGATCGCGAGCATGACGACCAGCATCGGGGTCATGACCCGCTTGCCGTTCTCCTCGATCCACAGCTTGGTGCCGTGGTATCGGTCGGCGACACCGAAGCGGCGCTCGGCGGCCTTGAGCAGCTTGTTCTCCTCGAACTCCTCTTCGTCCTCGTCGGCCCGGGCCTCCTGGATGAGCTTCCAGGCGGTCCAGATGAGGAAGGCACCGAAGATGTAGAACACCCACGCGAAGCTGGCGAGGATCGCGGCGCCCGCGGCGATGAAGATGGCCCTCAGCACCAGGGCTATGAGGACACCGACGAGCAGGACCCGCTGCTGGTACTGCGACGGGACCGCGAACTTCGCCATGATCAGGACGAAGACGAAGAGGTTGTCGACGCTCAGGGACTTCTCGGTGATGAAGCCCGCGAAGAACTCTCCGCCGGCCTGGCCACCGCCGAAGATGAGCAGGCCGAGGCCGAAGAGGCCGGCCAGGGCGATCCAGACGACGGTCCAGATTCCGGCTTCCTTGATGGACACGTCGTGCGGCTTGCGGCCGATGAAGAAGTCGACCGCGATGAGGGCCGCGAGGCCCACGATCGTCAGGACCCACAGGGTCACGGAAACATCCATTGATGCGCCTCCGGCATTACGTAACGGCAAATAACCAGCGTCGTCGCGCTGCCGGAGGTCTCTTCCACCCAAGGTGGGCCGACGCCCCGGGATCGGATCCGATCCGTATTGACGGGTACGCCGCATCGACAGGGAGTACTCCCCTCCGTGAGGAAGACGGTACCCCAATCACCAAGGAAAGGTAAAGCGATTGGCAAAAGAAAGGTCAAAGCACCTGGTCAGGCGACTTTACGTGTACTTGGTACGGGCCGCCGCCACCTGCTGAAGCACCTGCTGGAGCACCTGGCTGCCCGTCGGCACGAGCGAGGGCTCGTACGTCCAGGCATGCCCCACCCACGGATCGGCGAGATGGTCGTCGGGAACCGGCGTGAGTCGCATCAGCGAACGCCACAGCGGGTCGAGCAACGGACCGTACCCGGAGGCCTCCTCACGGTCCGCGACCATCATCAGATGGACACCGACCGCCGGGCCCTCGTCGGCGAGGTAGCGCAGCTGGGTCACGGCGCGGTCGTCGAAGCCGTGCGGGAAGTCGTTGACGATCAGGAGCTGCTCGGAGGTGTCGAAGCCGGGCGGGAGCGCGTCGGGCGCACCGCCGCGCACCGCCATCTGCACCAGGTCGACCCGTTGGGTGAGCCGGGCCAGGACGTCCGTCACACCCGCCGCGCCCACGGCGGGCGGGGCCGCGAGCACGCCGCTCTGCACCAGCGGCACCAGCGCCTGTCGGCCCGAGCCCGCCGGGTCGATGACGTGCACGGTGAACTCGCGCGCGGGATAGACGGCGAGCAGTCGCGCCGCGACTGCCACCGCGGTGTCCATGGCCAGGCGCTTCACTTCGTGGGAGTCGGTGTACGAGCCGTCGATCGTGCCGGCCCGCCCGCTGTCGATCCACAGTCCGCGCTCCAGCGGGAGCCTGACCAGCATCGGGATGCTCACCTGCGGGGCCTCGGGGAGGTGGAGGTCGCCCAGGCGCAGGGCCATGGGGATCTCCATCGGCACCCGGTAGCCGTGCCAGACGGGGTTGTCCCAGCGGGCGTACGCCGGCGGCAGCGCGGGTTCCACGACATCGGCCTCGGCGGCGAGCTGCGCGAGGTCCCGGTCGAGGACCGCCTGGGCCTGGTCGACGAGCTGGGCGTGCTTGGCGCGGGCCGCCTCGCGCGCGGCGTCGCCCTGGCCCCCGATCCGGCTGCGCGGGTCGGACAGGACCTGGTCGAGCTCCTTCTCCATGCGCGACTCGGCGAAGTCGACGGCACTGCGGTACGCGGCCATGCTGCGGGCCAGGTCCTCGAACATGCCCCACACCTGGTTGTAGAGCCGCTCGTCCATGGACCAGCCGGTCGCGTCGCCCGCGACGGGCTGCTGCGGCTGCCCGGGCTGGGCCGGGGGCGCGGTCGGCGGGGGCGGCGGCGGTGCGGTGGTCTGCCGGCTCGGGTGGCTGTAGTCGACCGGGCCGCCCGCGGTGGGCGTGGACGGCTGGGTGGCGGCGGAGGGGTCCGTGGAGCCCTGCTGGGCGCCCTGGGCGCCGTAGGGAGAGGTGGGCTGGCCGGGCCCCTGGGCGCCGTAGGGCGATGTCGGCGGCTGCGGTGGCACGGCGCCCTGGGATGCCGTGCCTCCCTGGTCCGGGCCGGGTGCCGGGGCGGCCGTCTGCCGGGTGCGGTCGCCGTCGGCGGTGCGCGGCGGGGCCGGTACGGAGCGGGCCAGGCCCTGTACCACGGCTTCGTTGATGCTGCCGGCGAGCGTGTGGGCCTCCGGCATGCCCTGGTCCGCCAGGAGTTCGGCGAGCCCGCCGGCGTACCCCTGGCCGACGGCGCGCACCTTCCAGGCGCCCTGCCGACGGTAGAGCTCCAGGGCGACGACGGCGGATTCCGCCTCCAGGCCGGTGATGGTGTAGCTGGCGACCTCGCTGCCGTCGAGGCCGGTGACGGCGACGAAGGGGGCGGCCAGGCCGCCGAAGCGGACCGGGCCCGCCACTCCCGTGGGCAGGGCGAGCAGCACACTGATCCGGTGCACCGCCTCCGGCATGGCGCCGAGGTCCACCGCGAGGCGGTGGTCGGCGGCTGCCTGCCGGGAGACCTCCAGGCCCGGCAGGGTGGGTGTGCCCGGGTGGGCCACCCACTCCGCGCCGTGGACCTTGCCGTGCTCGTCGCTCAACGCGGCTCCGGCCACGATCGGCTTGTCGGCCGAGACCCGGATCTCGAGACGGGCCTGGGAGAGCGGGTGGTTCTGCCCCCGCACCAGCTCGGCCGTCATGCCTTCGTCCCCCTGTGTCGCTGTTCGGTGTCGGGTACCGCTCGCGCGGCTTACAGGTGCGGCAGGATCGCCGGCATCAGGTCCTGGAAGGTACGGCCGTTGGCCGGAGTACCCAGGGCCGTCATCGTCCAGCCGGGGCCCGTGCGGTGCACCTTCGCCATGATCTGGGCCGTGTAGGCGCCACCGCCCGCGAGCGTGTAGCGGGCCAGCTCCTGGCCGTTGGTCTCGTCGACCAGGCGGCAGAACGCGTTCTGCACCTCCTGGAAGGTCTGGCCCGTGAAGGAGTTCACGGTGAAGACGATCTGGTCGATGTGGACCGGGATGCGCGCCAGGTCGACGAGGATCGCCTCGTCGTCGCCACCCTGGCCGACACCGCCGACGAGGTTGTCGCCGGTGTGGCGCACCGAGCCGTCGTCGCTCACCAGGTGGCGGAAGAAGACGACGTCGACCGGCTGCTTGTCCGCGAACAGGACAGCGGAGGCGTCGAGGTCGATCTCCCGGGTGCGCGAGCCGAACAGGCCGCGACGGGGAGCCGCCTGCCAGCCGAGACCCATGCGCACCGAAGTCAGGCTGCCGCCATCGTTCTTCTGCAGACTGATGGCCTGACCCTTGGTCATGTTGACGGTCACGCGCTGATTCCCCTCTCGAACTGTCCCCTGTTACCGCGGGCTCCGCGGTTGACCAGAACCCTACGCAGTGGCACTGACAGTGCCGCTACCCAGGTCCGCACTTTGTGTCGGTCTTGCAACACAGCGCGTTCGCAGCGGGGGCCGGCGCCCGTCAGGCCAGGCCCGCCTCCCTCATCTGACGCAGTTCCTTCTTCATCTCGGAGACCTCGTCGCGCAGCCGGGCCGCGATCTCGAACTGGAGGTCGGCGGCGGCGGCGCGCATGCGCTCGGTCATCTCCTCGATCTGCCCCGCGAGCTCGGCAGCGGGCCGGTCGGTGGGCACGGTCTCCTTGGCCTTGCCCTTGGTGCCCTTGGCCGCCTTGCCGCCGAGAGAGGGCACGGGGGCCTTGGCGGCCTTGCCGTCCTTCTGCTTGCGGTACCCGGAGCCGAGCAGCTGCTCGGTGTCGATGTCCTCGCGGGCGATCTGCGCCACGATGTCGTTGATCTTCTTGCGGAGCGGCTGGGGGTCGATGCCGTTCGCCGTGTTGTACGCGACCTGCTTCTCCCGGCGCCGGTTGGTCTCGTCGATGGCCTTCGCCATCGCCGGGGTGATCTTGTCGGCGTACATGTGGACCTGACCGGAGACATTGCGCGCCGCGCGGCCGATGGTCTGGATCAGGGAGGTGCCGGAGCGCAGGAAGCCCTCCTTGTCGGCGTCGAGGATGGCCACCAGGGACACCTCGGGCAGGTCGAGGCCCTCGCGCAGGAGGTTGATGCCGACCAGGACGTCGTACTCGCCGGAGCGCAGCTCCCGCAGCAGTTCGACGCGGCGCAGGGTGTCGACGTCGCTGTGCAGATAGCGGACCTGGATGCCGAGCTCCAGGAAGTAGTCGGTGAGGTCCTCGGACATCTTCTTGGTGAGCGTGGTGACCAGGACACGCTCGTCCTTCTCGGTGCGCTTGCGAATCTCGTGCACCAGGTCGTCGATCTGGCCCTCGGTGGGCTTGACCACGACCTCCGGGTCGATGAGGCCCGTCGGGCGGATGATCTGCTCGACGACGCCGTCCCCGCGGGAGAGCTCGTAGTTGCCCGGTGTCGCGGACAGGTAGACGGTCTGTCCGATCCGCTCCTGGAACTCCTCCCACTTCAGAGGGCGGTTGTCGAGGGCGGAGGGCAGCCGGAAGCCGTGGTCGACGAGGGTGCGCTTGCGGGAGGCGTCGCCCTCGTACATGGCGCCGATCTGCGGGACCGTGACGTGCGACTCGTCGATGACGAGCAGGAAGTCGTCCGGGAAGTAGTCCAGCAGGGTGTTCGGCGGGGAGCCGGGCTCGCGGCCGTCGAAGTGCATCGAGTAGTTCTCGACGCCCGAGCAGGAGCCGATCTGGCGGAGCATCTCGAGGTCGTACGTCGTTCGCATGCGCAGACGCTGGGCCTCCAGGAGCTTGCCCTGCTTCTCCAGCTCGGTGAGGCGCTCGCCCAGCTCCTTCTCGATGTCGTTGGCGGCCCGCTCCAGGCGTTCGGGGCCGGCGACGTAGTGGGAGGCCGGGAAGACGTACAGCTGCCGGTCGTCGCTGATGATCTCGCCGGTGAGCGGGTGGAGGGTAGACAGGGCCTCGATCTCGTCACCGAACATCTCGATGCGGACGGCGAGTTCCTCGTAGACCGGGAAGATCTCGATGGTGTCGCCGCGGACGCGGAAGGTGCCGCGGCTGAAGGCCAGGTCGTTGCGCGTGTACTGGATGTCCACGAAGCGTCGCAGCAGCTGGTCGCGGTCGATCTCGTCGCCGACCCTGAGGGGGACCATGCGGTCCACGTACTCCTGCGGGGTGCCGAGGCCGTAGATGCAGGAGACCGAGGCGACCACGATGACGTCACGGCGGGTGAGCAGTGAGTTGGTCGCGGAGTGGCGCAGGCGTTCGACCTCCTCGTTGATCGAGGAGTCCTTCTCGATGTAGGTGTCCGACTGCGGGACGTAGGCCTCGGGCTGGTAGTAGTCGTAGTACGAGACGAAGTACTCGACCGCGTTGTTCGGCAACAGCTCCCGGAACTCGTTCGCCAGCTGGGCGGCCAGGGTCTTGTTCGGGGCCATCACCAGGGTGGGCCGCTGGAGCTTCTCGATCATCCACGCGGTGGTGGCGGACTTGCCGGTGCCGGTCGCACCGAGGAGGACGACGTCCTTCTCACCGGCCTCGATGCGCTTGGCCAGGTCGGCGATGGCCGCCGGCTGGTCGCCGCTGGGCTGGTAGGGACTGACGACCTCGAAGGGCGCCACCGTGCGTTCGATCTGGGAAACGGGCCGCATGGAGTCCACCGTACGACCCCCCACTGACAACGCGGTCCGATCAGCGGTTCTGCGGGGTGCGGGAGCCGCGGTGGCCGACGCCTCGGCGGGGGCGGACCGCGGTGCCGCGCGGGGTGTGCGGGATGTCGGCGTGGGCCGGGATGCCGGGCTTGTTCTCGGTGGGGGTCCACTCGGGTTTGCCCATGACCATCAGCGGGTCGAACATCACGACGACGCCGGCGATCAGCAGAAAGGCCAGGGGGCCGACCATCATGGGCGCGAGCAGCTCGGCGGGCGAGTCGCCCGAGGAGGGGGCGCCGCCGGCGCCGTGCAGGTGGACACTGAGGGCCGCCATGCCGGTGTAGTGCATACCGCTGACGGCGAGCCCCATGACGAGACTCGCGCCGACACTCCACAGGAAGCCTCTGACCTGGCCGGCCGCCCACAGGGCCGCGGTGGCGGCACACATGGCTATGACGACGGAGGCGGCCACGGTGAGGGTGTTGTATTCCAGTTTTCCGTTGAACCGCATTCCGGCCATGCCGAGATAGTGCATGGAGGCGACCCCGAGGCCGGTGATGGTGCCGCCGGTGAACAGGGCCGTTCCGCTCGCACCCCGGTAGCCGACGATGAAGATCCCGACGCCCACCATGACGATGGCGACGCCCAGGCTCGCAAAGGTCGTCGGCTTGTCGTAGTGGATCGGCGCGCCTTTGACCGTGAAGCCCATCATGGCGACGAAGTGCATGGTCCAGATGCCGGAACCGATGGCCGCGGATCCGAGGGCGAGCCAGCCGGGTCTCCAGGAGTTCGAGACGAGCATGGACCGGGTGGTGCAGCGCAGACCGAGGGCACCTCCCAGGCAAGCCATGAAGTAGGCCACCAGCGGTGTGACGAGTCCGTAGCTGAATCCGTCGACCGTGCCTTGCATGCGCGGTGTCCTTCCCGCCCTCTTACGTCCCCGAATGTGCTGAAATGCGCCCCCTCCCAGGACCGCCCGAGCGGTCAGGGCCGAGGCAGAGAGTATGACTCCCACCGGAATGGTCGAACGATTTTCCGGCAAAGAAACACGCCCCTGCCGCAGTTGTGCGGCACCAGTGAGCGGAGTTGGGCAACCCCGTTCAATCTGTGGCCATTCTGTACCCCCCTGCCATTGACCCTCTGCTGTCACAGTTGAGCTGTCCGTGATCGCTCGCCGCAAGGAGACAGCATGCACGCGCGCGTACTTGCCGCCACGACCTCCGCGCTCCTGGGGACCGCCACTCTCCTGCTCCCCGCCTCCGACGTCCGCGCCGTCGAGGTCGGCGAACCGCCGACGGTCATCGCCCACCGGGGCGCGTCCGCCTACGCCCCCGAGAACACCCTGGCCGCCGTCGACAAGGCTGCCGAGCTGGGCATCCGCTGGGTCGAGAACGACGTCCAGCGCACCCGGGACGGCGCGCTCGTCGTCGTCCACGACGACAACCTGCGACGCACCACGGACGCCGAGGAGGTCTTCCCCGACCGGGCGCCCTGGAAGGTGAAGGACTTCACGGCGGCCGAGATCGCGCGCCTCGACGCGGGAAGCTGGTTCGGCCCCGCCTACGCGGGCGCGCGCGTTCCGACCCTGGAGCAGTACGTGCGCCGTGTCGACCGCAACCACCAGAAGCTGCTGCTGGAGATCAAGAACCCCGAGCTGTACCCGGGCATCGAGCAGCAGACCCTCAAGGTCCTCGCCAACGAGAGCTGGCTCGACCGGCAGCACCGGTCCAAGCTGATCGTGCAGAGCTTCAGCGCGGACACCGTGCGCACCGTCCACAAGCTGAAGCCCGACGTCAGGACGGGTCTGCTCGGCACGCCGAACGTGACGGACCTGGCCGCCTACGCGCAGTTCACCGACCAGATCAACCCGTCGCACAGCACCATCTCCACCGGGTACGTCTCCGCCGTCCAGGCGTTCACGGGGGCGCACGGCAAGCCGCTGGAGGTCTTCACCTGGACCGTGAACGACGCCACGACCGCGAGGCGGGTCGCGAGGTACGGCGTCGACGGCATCATCACGAACACGCCGGACGTGGTGCGGGACGCGGTGGGAGCGCCCTGAGAGCTGTCCTGCCCGGGGGGTGCCGTGCTCCGGCCGCACCCCGGGCGTTGTCAGTGGCGGGTCGTACGGTGGGTCGCATGAACAGCCATGGGCAGTACGAGCAGCAGGTCGTGTGGGCCGTGGTGGACACCGACATCGGTCCGCTGCTGCTGGCCGCGACCCGCGAGGGTCTGGTCAACGTCGTGTTCCACGCCACCGAGGCGGTGCGCGACCACGCGCTCGACCGGCTGGCGTCCCGGCTGGGCACCGAGCCCGTGGAAGCGCTCGGCTCCCCGCTGCTGGCCGAGGCGATACGCCAGGTGGAGGCGTACTTCGCGGGCGCGCGGCACGACTTCGAGCTGCCGCTGGACTGGTCGCTGATCTCCGGCTTCAACCGTGAGGTGCTGCGCGAGCTGGCGTCCGGGGTGCCGTTCGGCAGTGTCGTGGGTTACGGCGACCTGGCCGGACGGGTCGGCCAGCCGGGGGCGGCCCAGGCCGTGGGGGCGGCGATGGGCGCCAATCCGCTGCCGGTGGTCGTGCCCTGCCACCGGGTCGTCGAGCGCGACGGCGGCATCGGCGGGTTCGGGGGCGGTCTGGAGACCAAGCGGAAGCTGCTCGCCCTGGAGGGGGTACTACCGGAACCGCTGTTCTGAGGGCCGGAGAGCGGGCCGGATCCGTCCCCCACGAAAGCCGCGGCGGCAGCCCCCGAGGCGCCTGAGACGGCCCTCGACTCGCTGATGGGCATCACGCGCGCGGGCGGCACTCTGGGCGGGGTACGGCCGGTCTGACACCTCTGGAGGGGGCAGCGCACGAGTGGCCCCTCGCCGCGCCGCGCCCCACTACTCGTAGTGGCGGGCCTCGAAGACGTTCCCGTCGGGGTCGCGGAAGTAGAAGCTGCGGCGGGCCATGCCGCGGGCGCCGAAGGAGTCGTAGGAGAAGTCCGAGACGGGGACCGACTGTTCCTCCAGGCGGACGCGGAGTGCCTGGAAGTCGTCGCCCGGCAGGGCCAGGCAGACATGGTTGACGGGATGTCCCGAGCTCTCGGTGGCGCCGGGGAGCATCGTCATGCGCTCCGTCATGGTGAGCGGCATCAGGTCGAAGATGGTCTCGTCATTGAGGCGTACGGAGGGGAAGGACACCGCCCCCGCGGCGTAGTCGGTGACCCTCAGGGGTGCCATGCCGACCGCCTTCTCGTAGAAGTCGGCCGACGCCACCGGGTCGTGCACCCAGAGGACGACATGGTCGAGACGTATGGCGTTGTCCGTCATGTCCCCAGGCTGATGTCCTCCCCCACAGCCCGCAAGGGTTTGGCCGGGTGCGCTGCCCGCCAGAGATCAGGGAGGACCCATCGACAGGAGGCAGGCGCGTGGTGCTGGTGTTGTCGGAGGAAGTGCGCGAGGCGGTCGACGCGCGTCGACCCGTGGTGGCCCTGGAGTCCACGATCATCGCCCACGGGTTGCCGCGGCCGCGGAACCTGCAGGTGGCGCTGGAGCTGGAGGACGTCGTACGGCAGGAGGGTGCCGTACCCGCGACGATCGCGGTGCTGGACGGGCGACCCCATGTCGGCCTGGACAAGCAGCAGTTGGAGCGGGTGGCCAACGAGGACGGGATCCGCAAGCTGGGCCATCGTGACCTGCCGCTCGCGGTGGCCGCCGGGGCGAGCGGGGCGACCACGGTGTCGGCGACGGCACAGCTGGCGGCGCTGGCGGGTGTGCGGGTGTTCGCGACCGGTGGGCTCGGCGGGGTGCACCGGGAGTGGACGGTGACGCAGGACGAGTCGGCGGACCTGGGACTGCTGGCGCGCACGCGGATCACGGTGGTCTGCGCAGGCGTGAAGTCGATCCTCGACGTGCCGGCGACCCTGCAGCGCCTGGAGACGCTCGGCGTGGCGGTGGCCGGGTACGGCACGGACCGCTTTCCCGGCTTCTACCTGTCCGATTCGGGCCATCCGGTGGACTGGACGCTGGACTCCCCGCAGCGGGTGGCGGAGGTGATGCGGGCTCAGGACGCTCTGGACGGACCCGGGTCGGCGCTGATCGTCGCCAACCCGGTCCCCGAGGCGGAGCAGTTGGACCCGGAGCTCCACGCGCGCGTGCTCGCGGACGCATTGCGGGCCGCCGAGGAGGCGGGGGTCACCGGCCAGGGGGTCACGCCGTTCCTCCTCTCCTACCTCGTGCGGCACACCGACGGCGCCTCCCTGAGCGCCAATCTGGCGGCGGTGCGGGGCAACGTCCGGCTGGCAGGGCGGATCGCGGCGGCCTGGGCCGGGGCGTGACGGTCGAGGCGGACGGCTCCGGGGCCGAACCGGTGCCGGGTGGTGCGCTGTTGGTCGTCGGTGACGTCGTCACCGACATCGTGGCCCGGCACCGGGGGCCTCTCGCGCCGAGCACCGACACGGCTGCGGCGATCCGGACGCTGCCGGGCGGGGCGGGGGCCAACGTGGCCTGCTGGGCGGCCGGTCGGGGCGGCGTCGAGGTACGGCTGCTCGGGCGGGTGGGTACGGACGCGGCCGCATGGCACGAGCGGGAGCTGGTGGCCTGCGGGGTACGGCCCCGACTCGTCGTCGATGCGCAGGCGCCGACCGGGACGGTGATCTGCCTCGTCGACGCGGGCGCCGCAGCCGAGCGGACGTTCCTCACGGACAGCGGCGCGGCCCTGCGGTTCGAGCCGGACGACTGGTCGGACGCGCTGCTCGACGGGGTGGCCCGCCTGCATCTGTCGGGCTATCTGCTGTTCTCGGAGCCGAGCCGCGCGCTGGTGGAAGTGGCCTTGGCCGCCGCACGCGTGCGTGGTGTGCCGGTGAGCCTGGATCCGGCGTCGACCGGGTTCCTCGTGGAACTCGGTGTCGACCGTTTCCTGGCACTGGTGGAGGGGATCGACGTCCTGCTGCCCAGCCGTGACGAGGCGCGTCTGCTGACGGGGCTGCCCGACCCGGCGGACGCGGCGGCCAAGCTGAGCCGGCACGTCCCGCTGGTGGTCGCCAAACAGGGGGCGGACGGTGCGCTGGTGGCCCGCTCCGGCACGGTGCTCGCCCAGGTCCCGGCCGTACCGGCGACACCCAGGGACACCACGGGCGCGGGCGACGCGTTCACGGGCGCGTTCCTCGCCGCTCTCCTCACGGGTGCCGAGCCCGAGGAGGCGGCGCGGGAGGGGTGCCGGGCGGGGGCGATGGCGGTCGAGCGGGTGGGCGGCAGACCTCCGGCCGTGACCGGCTGACGTTCGACCACCGGGCGGCGGCTCATGGGGAGCGGACCGCCGATCCCGCAGTGTGCCGGCCGGTGTCCCGAGGCGGCCCGGCACCGCGGGCCGCTTCACGCCGACTCCCGGACCCGAGCGGACCGCCGATCCCTCACAGCGCCGGCCGATGGCCCGAAGCAGACCGGCACCGCGGGCCGCTTCACGCCGACTCCCGGACCCGAGCGGACCGCCGATCCCTCACAGCGCCGGCCGATGGCCCGAAGTGGACCGGCGCCGTGAACCACTTCGCACCGGCTCCCGGACCCGAGCGGCGGCGCCCCACAGCCCCTCACCCGCCCCTGACGGCGCCCGACCCGGCGCCTGCCTGTCGCCGGGCGTTCCCGACCGCCGTCGGCCGAAGGGACCGCGGCTCCCGGCCCCTCCCGCACGCCGATCCCCGCCCCGCCCTACGCCTTGCGCCCCCACGCCGAGATCATCGGCGCCGTGGCCAGGTCCATGCCGCCCGCCGCGACGTTCGCCAGGTGCTGGTCGATGTCGTCGTCCGTGGCGAGGCCCGCGGTGACGAGTTGGTCGCGGATCTGGCGGATCGTGGCGGACTCCAGGGCCGCGCAGGCGGGTGAGCTGAGCGGGAAGTACGCATCGGCCTCCACGCGGTGCAGACCCGCCTCGCGGAGCAGGCGCGGCAGGCGGCGGCCGTAGGAGAGGTCGGCGCCGCGGTCGGCCAGCAGTCGGCGGAAGCCCTGGCGCAGACGGTTCGCCAACTGCTCGGCAGGACCGTGGTCGTCGGGGCAGGTCAGGGGCTGGAGCGCGGGGTCGCCGTCCTCGATCAGGAGACGGCCGCCGGGACGCAGGGACTCTGCCATCGACCGCAACGCCCGTTCCCGGTCGGGCACATGGACGAGGACGAGCCGGGCGTGGACGAGGTCGAAGCCCTCCCCCGGCGCCTCCTCCGTGCCCACGTCGTGGACCCGGACCTCGACCGGCGGCCGGGCGGCCGGGGCGAGCCGCGAGGTGTCGATGTCGGTCGCGACGACCCGTCCGGTCGGGCCGACCTTCTTGGCCAGCCAGGACACCACGGACGTGCCGCCGGCGCCGACCTCCCAGCAGCGCCAGCCGGGTCCGATGCCGAACGACTCGAGGTGCCGGAACGTCGTGGGGTCGAAGAGGGCGGCGAAGGCGTCGAAGCGCTCTGCGGCCTCGGCCTGTTGGTTGTCGAGGAGATACCCGTCGGTTCGCATCATGTCGCGATCATCCCATTTACCCGTCTTGTCCATACGGGTCGACGCTCCGGCGCCCCACCGCCACCGTACGACGGCGCACGCCGGAACCAACGGCGGTCACCTCGCCGTCACAGCGGCCGAAGCCCGTCATCCACAGGCGGGAACAAAGCGGAACATCCTGTTCCCACAGGCTTGCACGCCTTTTACCCCGAGCTGGCAGACTGGCCGGCCAGGGCGCAGAGATGCGGTGAGCGGGGATCCACGCTAGGAGATCCAGATGTCCATGGCAGGGAATCTGCGGAAGGTCACGAGCCTCAGCAGGGTCGGTGGCCTCCGCAAGGTGGCGCGGCTGGCGCGGCGGCGCCGACGCGTCGACCTGAGCCACCCGGCCCGATCCCCCCTGGGTTCCTCCGTGGTGAACTGCGTGACGTACCGGGACGGCGGACGCGTCCAGGGCGGCAGCGATCTGGTCGACGCCGTGGAGCTGGTGCGCAAGCACGGCGACGGTTTCGTCTGGCTCGGTCTCCACGAACCGACGGACCAGGAGTTCGCGGGCATCGCGGAACTCTTCGAGCTCCATCCGCTGGCGGTCGAGGACGCGATCGAGGCACATCAGCGGCCGAAGCTGGAGCGGTACGACAACGTGCTGTTCGCGGTGTTCAAGACGGTCTGCTACGTCGAGCACGAGGAGCTCACGGCGACGAGCGAGGTGGTGAACACCGGCGAGATCATGGTGTTCGTCGGCGAGGACTTCGTGATCACGGTCCGGCACGGCATGCACGGCTCGCTGGGCCCGCTGCGCGAGGAGCTGGAGGCGGACCCGCAACAGCTCGCCAAGGGCCCCGCCGCGGTGCTGCACGCGATCGCGGACCATGTGGTCGACGACTATCTGCACGTCACCGACCTGGTGCAGGCCGACCTCGACCAGGTCGAGTCGGACGTCTTCTCCGAGAACGGCGCACGGCTCGACCCGGGGCGCATCTACCAGCTCAAGCGCGAACTCCTGGAGCTGAAGCGGGCCGTGGTCCCGCTGACCCGGCCGATCGAGGAGCTCTCCACCCGGCCGATACGGGCGGTCGCCCCGGAGATACAGGCCTACTTCCGCGATGTGTCCGACCACCTGCTGCGCGCCAAGGACCAGATCGCCGCCTTCGACGAACTGCTCAACTCGATCCTTCAGGCACACCTCGCCCAGGTCTCGGTCGCACAGAACGAGGACATGCGGAAGATCACGGCCTGGGCCGCGATCGTCGCCGTGCCGACGATGGTCTGCGGGGTGTACGGCATGAACTTCGAGCACATGCCGGAACTGCGCTGGACGTACGGCTATCCCCTGGTCCTCGGCGTGATAGCCGTCGCGTGTCTGACGCTGTACCGCGGCTTCCGGCGCAACGGCTGGCTCTGAATCCCGAGGAGAGACCGGGGCGGAGGACGAACCGGGGGCGGAGAGCGAACCGGGGGCGGAGAACGAACCGGGAGTGGACGGGTCGGACTCCATCCGTCGGAGGCGGGCGCACTCTCACCCACCCGACACCCCCCGACCGCGCCCACCCCCGTCCGCACCCCCCTCCGACCGCGCCTCCCGGATCAGCGCATCGGGCTCTTCGCGTAGACGCTCTCCGCCCAGGTGTGGATCTGGTCCTCCGTCAGATGCTGGGCCAGGTCGGCCTCGCTGATCATGCCGACCAGGCGCTTGTCCTCGATGACGGGGAGCCGGCGGATCTGGTGGTCCTGCATCTCGCGGAGCACATCGCCGACGTCGGCGCCCGCCTCGATCCAGCGCGGGGTGCCCTGGGCCATCTCCCCGGCCGTGACCTTGGCGGGGTCGTGCCCCACGGCCACACAGCCGATGACGATGTCGCGGTCGGTGAGGATGCCGCAGAGCCGTTCGTTCTCGTCGCTGATGGGCAGGGCTCCGACATTGAGCTCACGCATCAGCTGGGCGGCGCGGTCCAGGGTCTCGTGGGCGGGGATCCACTGGGCGCCGCGGTGCATGATGTCTCCGGCGGTGGTCATGAAGTACCTCCCGGTGCCGGGCGGCCGGCGCGGCGCGGGGCGCGCCGCTGGTCCCGGCGCCCTACATTCTCGCCGCGCCGCCGGGCCCCCGCACCCGGAGCCCGGGGGAGCCGTTCAGGCCGAGAATCCGACGATCTTCCGCGGCAGGATGCGGATGATCACGCGGGCCTCGTCCTCCTTCTCGGCGGGCGGGTCGATGCCGAGGTACTTGTGCGAGAGGTCGTGCGGGAGCCGCTTGTCCGGGTCCGGGAGGATCTCGGCGGTGCCGCGGATCTCGACCGAGGTGTAGGGGTTGGCGAGGTCGTAGACCGAGACGCTGATCCGGGGGTCGCGGCGGAGGTTGCGGACCTTCTGCCGGTGGTCGACGGAGGAGAAGAGAACGGTGTCGCCCTCGCGTTTGATCCAGACCACCGAGTTCTGCGGGGAGCCGTCGGGGCCGAGGGTGGCGACGCTGGCGAAGTTCTTGCCGTCGAGGAGGGCGCGGACGGAGTCGTCGAAAGAGAGGTGATCACTCAGGGAAGTCGTCATGCCCCCCACCCTAGTTAGATGCATGCGCATATAAAAGTGGTTGGGTGGATCTTCTCCGGAGAACGGCCGGAAATGCCGGGTCAACCGCCCCACGCCGGGTGCCGGGCATCGTCGGCCCTCACCAGGACGTCGGCGGTGCCGGCGGGGTCGGTCTCGTCCGCGTAGCGCTCGAAGGCCTCCAGGGTCCACTGGTCCGCTTCGGGGGTGCGGCGGCGCAGGGCGCCCGGGGAGAGGAGGAGGTGGACGGACAGATCGAAGGGGAACCAGTGCCGCAGCAGGAGGGGACCGTGCAGCAACAGGACGCCACCGGGCGGAAGTCGGACATAGGGGCTGCGGGTGGCGCGGTCGGTGTCGGGGTCCCACAGGTCGGGCAGGACGCGGCCGTCGCCGCCCGGTTCGAGGGGGCCGAAGACCTCGCGCCACAGGGCACCGGTGTCGAACCAGCCGTTGTAGTACGCCTCCACGTCCTGGCGGCCGTACTCCAGGCGGAGCGAGGCGGGACGCAGAAAGCCCTGGGTGCCGACGACGAGCGAAGGGCGGCCGCGTATCCGCAACGCCTCGGAGACACGCTCGGCGAGATCCTGCGGGCGGGCCGCGGGGGCGCCGTCGAAGGCGACACGCGGCCAGGGGCTGTCGTCGGCCGGCTTCAGGTCGAGCAGACGGTCGGCCAGCACATCGCCGAGCCGCTCCCAGGTGATCGCTTCGAGTCGCACACGGCCCATGATGCGTCAGCCGACGGTCAGGACGCGTCCCGCTCATGGAGCCGACGGGCGGCGAGCAGATGCGGGAGGTGGGTCTCGCTCCAGGCGCGGGCGGCGTCGAGCAGCGGGATCAGGGTGCGGCCGAGAGGCGTGAGGGCGTATTCGACGCGGGGCGGGTTCTCTTCGTACGCGGTGCGGGTGAGGAGGCCGTCGCGCTCCATCGCGCGCAGGGTCTCGGCGAGGACCTTGGGGGTGACGGCCCTGAGCGGGACCCTGAGTTCGTTGAAGCGGCGCGGGCCCCCTTCGAGGCAGCGGATGACCATGCCGGTCCACTTCTCCCCGACCCGGAAGGGCATCACGGAGGAAGGGCAGACAGGGGCGAACATGTCGGGGTCCAGCGGAGCCGACGGTATGCCGTCCGGGGAGTCGGTCATCGGTCGAGGTTAGCGCCGATACCGTTGAAGTAACCGGCCCTTGCGCCTCTAACGTCCAGGCCAGGCACCGAACCGCGGTGCGTGGCAAGGAGGTTGGGCATGAGTGGGATCGTCGTCCTCGGAGCGGGCGGGCGGGCGGGGCGGGCCGTCACGACGGAAGCTCGGCGGCGTGGGTACGAGGTGACGGCCGTGGTGCGGGATCCGGCGCGGTACCCGGAGCTCGGGGCGAACGGTGTCACCGTGGTCCGGGGTGATGTGACGGATCCCGGTTCGGTCGGTTCCGTGGCCGGCGGGCACCTGGCCGCCGTGCACGCGGTGTCGCCGTTCAGCGGGCCGGAGCAGGGCTTCGACACGCTCGACCCGGACTTCTTCGTGAAGGCGGCGGACGCGCTGCTCGGCGGGCTCACCGCGGCGGGCGTGCGGCGGCTGGTCGCCGTGGGGCTGTTCGCGGATCTGCTCGGGGCGGACGGGCGGCCGGTGATGGACGATCCCGCGGTGTTCCCGCCGGAGATCCGGCCGTTCGCGCTGGCGCACACGGCGGGGCTGAACCGGCTGCGGGCGCAGGAGGACGGCGGCCCGGTCGACTGGGTGATGCTCACACCGGGAGGAGGCCTGGAGGAGAGCGCTCCGCGCACCGGGCGCTATGTGCTGGGCGGGGAGCGGGCCCCCGAGGGGACGCGTGTCCTGTCGTACGCGGACCTCGCGGTGGCGGTGGTCGACGAGATCGAGCGGCCCACGGCGCATCGGAGGCGGGTGTCGGTGGTCGACGCCGGGCAGTGCGGCGCGTAGGAGGCCGAGGAGGACAAGGCCGTGGTTCATGGCCCGCCCGCGGGAATGAACCCGGTATGTCTCGCCTCGCGACTCCCCCGCGCCGCACCGGGCTTCTCGTCGTCCAGCCGCTCAGGCGGAAGCAGTGCGCCGAGTGCCGGGGCGGGCCGCTGTCGCTGCTGGTGCTGGAGGAGGGGGCGCCGCGGTGTCTGGACTGCGCCGATCTCGGGCATCTGGTGTTCCTGCCGCGCGGCGACACCGCGTTGACGCGCAGGGCGCGGGAGGAGAGTGCGCTGTCGGCGGTGGTCGTCCGGTTCAACCGGCGCAAGGCGAGATACGAGCGGCAGGGCGTGCTCGTCGAGGAGGAGGCGCTCACGCGGGCGGAGACGCGGTGCCTCGCGGACGCCGAGGCGCGGCGGCGGCGCCGGTCGCGGGACGCGCGGCGACGGGCGGCGGAGGACGTGCGGTTCACGGACGCGTTCGCGGCGGAGATACGGCGGCTGTTTCCCGGCTGCCCGGCGGAGCGGGCGCAGGGGATCGCGGCGCACGCCTCGGTGCGGGGCAGTGGGCGGGTGGGGCGGAGTGCGGCGGGGCGGGCGTTGTCCGAGGGGGCGGTGTTCTCGGCGGTCGTGGCGTCCGTACGGCATCTGGACACGCCGTACGACCAGTTGCTGATGAGCGGGGTTCCGCGGCACGAGGCGCGCAGGCGGATCGCGGCGGCCGTGGAGAGGGTGCTGGGCGGATGGCGGGCGACGGAGGCCGAGGCCGGTTGAGGGCGAGACCGCGGTCCCACGGCATCGCCAAGCCGTGCCGCCGTGCCGCCGTGCCCGGGAGGAGACCGGTGATGCGGAGGCCCGCGGCAGGGGCGGTTCTCGTCTTTGGACGCTCGCGTATGCCCCCGCGGCCTTCGGCCATGGTGACCCTCCCCGTACGGGAATTCACTTGTGGTGACGGTTGGTGCCGGGCAGGATCTCGGCTCGATGCGGGAGTTGACGACATGATCGAGGGACCGTACTTCGCACTGACGGTGCTGGGTGTGCTCGGCACCGGTCTGGTGGCCGGCGTCTTCTGCGCCTTCTCGACCTTCGTGATGAAGGGGCTCGCCGAGCTGCCGCCGGCGCAGGGCGTCGCCGCGATGAAGGCGATCAACGTGACCGCGCTGCGGCCCGCGTTCATGCTCGTGTTCGCCGGGTCGGCGGTGCTGTGCGCGGTGATCGCGGTGGTGACGTTCGTGCTGTGGCCGGACGAGGGGACGGTGGAGCTGCTGCTGGGCAGCGCGCTGTATCTGTTCGGCTCGTTCGGGGTGACGATGGTCGCGAACGTGCCGCGCAACGACACGTTGATGAGGCTGGACGCGGGGACGGCCGAAGCGGCCGCGTACTGGCCGGAGTACGTGCGCGAGTGGACGGTCTGGAACCACGTCCGCATGGTCGCCTCGGGCGCCGCGGCACTGGCGTACGTGCTGGCCCTCACGTAGCGGCACGGGCACGGGGAAAGCGCCGAGGAGCCGCCGGAAAGCGCTGTCTCCTCGCCCTGCCCTCCCCCCTGCGCGAGTGGCCGACGGGACGTATCGTGGCCGGAAGGGTGCCGCCGATGACGCACGGCCCGTCGATGCCCACGCAAGGAAGACGGCCATGGCCGATCCCAAGGGATTCATGACCACCCCTCGCCAGGAGTGGCCCCGCCGGCCCGTCGGGGAACGGGTCGGGGACTGGGACGAGGTGTATGTCCCCGGGGCGTTGCTGCCCATCATCAACAAGCAGGCGGACCGCTGCATGGACTGCGGCATCCCCTTCTGCCACGACGCGTGTCCGCTGGGCAATCTGATCCCCGAGTGGAACGACCTGGTCAGCCGGGACGACTGGCGGCAGGCCGCCGACCGGCTGCACGCCACGAACAACTTCCCCGAGTTCACCGGCCGGTTGTGCCCGGCGCCCTGCGAGGCAGGGTGTGTGCTCGCCATCAACCAGCCCGCGGTCACCATCAAGAACGTCGAGGTCGCGATCGCCGACCAGGCCTGGGAGCTGGGGTTCGCACCACCGCGACCACCGGACCGGCTCTCCGGGCGCACGGTCGCGGTGATCGGGTCGGGGCCGACCGGACTCGCGGCGGCGCAGCAGCTGACCCGGGCGGGCCACACGGTCGCGGTGTACGAGAAGGACGACCGCCTCGGCGGGCTGATGCGGTACGGCATCCCCGAGTTCAAGATGGAGAAGCACCATCTGGAGCGGCGGATCGAGCAGATGCGGGCCGAGGGCACGAAGTTCCGTACGTCGACGGCGGTCGGGCGGGACATCGGGGCGGCGGAGCTGCGGTCCCGGTACGACGCGGTGGTGATCGCGACCGGGGCCACGGCGTGGCGTGAACTGTCCGTGCCCGGGCGGGAGCTGGCGGGGATCCACCAGGCGATGGAGTATCTCCCGCTGGCCAACCGGGTGTGCGAGGGGGACTTGGAGCGCTCCCCGATGTCCGCCGCCGGGAAGCATGTCGTCATCGTCGGCGGTGGTGACACGGGGGCCGACTGCCTGGGGACGGCGGTGCGTGAAGGGGCCGCGTCCGTCAGCCAGTTGGACATCTACGCCCAGCCGGGCGCCGAGCGCGACGAGGACGCCGAGCCCTGGCCGACGTATCCGAAGATCTACCGGCTGTCTGCCGCGCACGAGGAGGCCGGCGACCTCGGGACCGCGCCGGCGGCCCACGCGGACGCGCGGCTGTTCGCGGCGTCCACGCTCCGCTTCACCGGCGACGCGGACGGGCAGGTGCGGTCGCTGCATCTGGTCGAGGTCGACGCCGAGCGGCGTCCGGTGGCGGGCACCGGGCGGTCGCTCCCCGCCGATCTCGTCCTGCTCGCCCTCGGCTTCTCCGGGCCGGACCGACAGGACGGACTCGTCGATCAGCTGGGGCTGGCGATGGAGCCGCGCGGCACGATCACCCGGGACGCCGACTTCGCGACGAGCGCTCCCGGGGTGTTCGCCGCGGGGGACGCCGCCCGGGGGCAGTCGCTCATCGTGTGGGCGATCGCGGAGGGGCGGGCGGTGGCGGCGGCGGTCGACCGCCATCTGACGGGCACGTCGCGACTGCCGGCGCCGATCGGGCCGTACGACCGGCCGATGACGGTGTAACCGGGCCGAGCCGCGAGCGGCGACGGCGGGCACCACGGCCCGCCGGCCCCTCTCTCGTTCGGCTCCGCTCGGCCTCGCCCCCGGAGGCCGGCTGAGGGGTCTCCTTCCCCCGGAGGAGGGGCGGCGTACTGCCTGCGAAGGAGCGCGCACCGGGCGCTCTCCTCCGGTGCTCGTATTTCTCTGCGTCCGTCCGAAAAGTGGCTTCCGGCCGACATGGAAACGTACCGCGGTGGGATCATTGGAGCAGGAGGTGTGCTGCCGTCGGCCCCCTGCGGAATCGGCAGTGGCTCGCCCCATCCTTCGTTCCGCCGTCAGGCGCAGGGCCACCCCAGCGCGTCCCCCCTGTAGGCGGCCGGTCCTGGAGGGTGAGCGATGACGACGCTCGACGAACGTCACGGAGAAGGCGCACGCGACGGGGACAGGACGCGGGGCGAGGTGGCCCTCGGCCCGGTCGACGCCCATGCCCCGGTCACCGTCCCACTCGACCGTCCCGGCGCGGAGGTGCCCGCCGACTCGGGGTCCAAGGCCGCGAACCTCGCGCGCGCGGCCGGCGCGGGGCTGCCGGTGCTCCCCGGCTTCGTGATCCCGTACGAAGGCGGCGACGATCCGGTCGCCCTGCGGCGGGCCTGGCAGGAGCTCTCCGACGGCGGCGCGCGCCCGCTCGTCGTACGGTCCTCCTCGCCTCAGGAGGACACGGAGGAGTCGTCCCTGGCGGGCCAGTTCGCCTCCGTCCTGGACGTGCGGGGATGGCAGGACTTCCGTACGGCGGTGCGGACCGTGCTCGATTCCGCGGTACGGCCCGACGGGACCACGGCGCCGATGGCGGTGCTCGTGCAGCCGATGCTCGCGGCGCGGGTCGGCGGGGTCATGTTCGGCGCCGATCCCGTGGAGGGGCGCACCGACCGGATGCTGGTGAGCGCGGTGCGGGGCGGTCCGGACACGCTGGTCAGCGGGGAACAGGCGGGCACCAACTACTGGCTGAGCGGACGGGGACGGCTGCTGCGGACGGAGCCTTCCGGGGCCGGTCCGCTGCTCACCCGCTCCGAGCTGGCCCGCCTCGCGCGGCTCGCGCGGCGGGCCCGGCGGACCTTCGGCGGGCCTCAGGACATCGAGTTCGGGTTCGACGGGGACGGACGGCTGTGGCTGTTCCAGAGCCGTCCGATCACGGCGATGGCGGCGCGGCCGCCGCGCGGGGCACGGCTGCTCGGGCCCGGTCCGGTGGCGGAGACGCTGCCCGAGCAGCTGACGCCGCTGGAGGAGGACCTGTGGGTGGCGCCGATGGCCCGCGGGCTCGCCGTCGCGCTCGACATCGGCGGGGGCGCGCCGCGGCGGCTGCTGCGGACGGTGCCGGTGGTGACGACGGTCGGCGGGCGGGCCGCCGCCGACCTGCGGCTGCTCGGCGCGACGGGGCCGCGGCACCGGTGGCCGGCGCTGCTCAACCCGGCGCCGGGGGCTCGCAGACTGGGCGCCGCCTGGCGGGTGGGCCGCCTCGCCGCGGCGCTGCCGGGGCTTGCGACGGACCTCGTGGCGGACGTCGACCGCCGCCTCGCGGAGATACCGCGACTGTCCGCGCTCCCCGCGTCCGCCCTGGTCGCGGAGGTCCGCTGGACCCGCAGGACCCTGGTCTCCCTGCACGCCCAGGAGGCCCTCGCGGGAACGCTCCTCAAGGAGCCCCCGAGGAGCCGCACGGCGGCGGGCATGGCACTGGCCGCCCTGGAGACGGCACGCACGCGTGGCGTGCCCGACGAGCGGGTGATCGCCGAGGAACCGGTGGTCCTGGCGCTCACCTCACCGAGTCTGCGCAGGCGGGGGCCGCTCCCGGCATCGACGGACGTGGCCGGCGGCGAGGAGCGGGCGGTGCCGGGGTCCCGTGTGCCGGACGCCGCCGCGACCGTCCCCTCGGAGCTCCGGCACGCCACGCACCACTCCCCCACCACCGCCCTCCCGCCCCGCGAAGCCCTCCGCCTCCGCATCCGCTGGGTGCAGGAGCTCCAGGCGCGGCTCGCGCGGGAGGCGGCGCTGCGGCTCGGGCTGGATGCGGAGCGGGTCGGGCTGCTGCGGTGGCGGGAGCTGGCCGCGGGGCTGCACGGAGCGCCGCTGCCCGCCGATCTCGGGGCGCGGGTGCCGCTGGACGAGTCGGCGCCGCTGCCGGACGCGTTCCGGCTGACGGCGGCCGGAGGTGTCGTCGCCGAGCGGGGCGGCGGGAGCCGCGACGGTACGCGCGGGGTGTCCGGTGGGCGGGCCGTCGGGACCGTCTGGGACGGGACGGGGCCGCAGCCCGCGGACGCCGTGCTCGTCGTACGGACCCTGGATCCCGCGCTCGCCCCGCTGCTGCCCGCTCTCACCGGGCTGGTCGCGCAGACCGGCAGCCCCTTGTCCCATCTCGCGGTGCTGGCACGGGAGTTCGAGCTCCCCGCCGTCGTGGGGGTGACGGACGCCGTGCACCGCTTCCCTGTCGGTTCCCGCGTCACTGTCGACGGGACCGCCGGGGACGTACGGCCGGGAGACGCGCCATGAGGAGGATCGCGTACGTCTTCGCGGGCCTGGCCGCGGCCGGTGCCGGGACGTACCTCGTCGTCTATCTGTACCGGTGGCAGTGGCAGCGGGCCATGCTGATGGGCGTTCTGCTGCTGGTCGTCGAGGTACTGCTGCTCGGCATCGTGACGCTGGGGCGGCTGACCCGTATCGAGGAGCGGCTGAGCGCGTCCGACCTGCGGCAGCGGGAGCTGGCGGCACGGCAGGAGGACGCGCTCGCCCGGCTGCGGCAGCCGGCCGTGGAACGGGAGGAGACCCGGTTCCGGTGGCTGGAGGACCCGGCGGACCGGGCGTATGTCTTCGTGCCGGTCCTCATGGTCACCGGTGTGCTGCTGTCCGGGCTCGCCTGGGTGGTGCAGCGCGTCGCCTCGGCCACGGCCCGTCCCGCCGAGCGACGGCTCGCCGGGCGGCTGGCCGTCCTCAGCGCGCCCGACCCGGCCTCGCCGGACGACCTGGAGGACCTGCCGTCGCCGGCCGCCCGCCGCTCGCGGGGCGGCACCGCGCGTCTGGTCACCGTCGGGGTCGTCGGCGCCGCCCTGCTCGGCGCGCTGGTCGTGGGCCTCGCCGACCTCACGCAGACCAGGGAGGAGAAGGAGAACGAGAGCGCGGCCACATCGGTGCTCGTCCAGGTCGATCTGCGCGGGCCGGACACGACGGCCGCTCGCCGGTCCCTGGCCGCACGGCAGGTCTGGGAGCGCTGCCGGGACTCCACGTCCGTACCGTTGCGGCACGCCGCCCTCGGCGACCTGGGGGACGGCCTCTTCGCGGGCGTCGTGCACCCCGCCCTCACCGAACACGACCGGATGCGGCTGCGCGGCTGCCTGGAGGACGCGACCCTGGAGCGCGCCCATCTCACGGTGGTGGGCATCGGCGACGCGGACCCCGACGACGACTGATCAGACATAAAGGACACATTTGGTTGTGTACACGGACAAGACGGCCAAGAGGACCTCGGGCTACCCTGCGAAGGCGCCCACGTCCCCTAGTCCCTCTGGTCGCTCATGGCTGTCCTCGGCACCGCTCTCCCCCGTCCCGCCGCCCCCCAGCGCCCGCTCCGGCGCCGCACCGTGCGGATCCTCCTGACCCTCGTCCTCGGTTACGTCGTCCTGTGGGCGGCCGGCGCCGGAGGCATCCTGGCCCTGTCGTACTGGATGCGCGAGGAGACCCCGGCACCGGCGGGAACCCGCACCGTGCAGGGCGTCCACAACTTCCAGCCGGTCGACACGTCGGGCCACCTGTGGCGCGGCGCCGCGCCCTCCCCGGCCGGGTACCGGACGCTGGCGGCCATGGGCTTCACCACGGTCGTCGACCTGCGCGCCGAGGACCTCAGCGCGCACCAGCTCGCCGGGCCGGCCGGCGCCGGTCTGGACGTCGTACGACTGCCGATCCGTGACGGTCAGACGCCGAAGCCCGAGCAGGTGCGGCGCCTTCTGGACATCGTCGCCAAGTCGTCGGGGCCCGTGTTCGTGCACTGCGGCGCGGGAGTCGGCCGCACGGGCACGATGGCGGCGGCGTATCTCGTGCAGACCGGCGAGGAGTCGTCCGCCGCGGCGGTCCGGCGCAATCTCGCGGTCGGACCGCCGTCGATCGAGCAGATCTACTACGGGCTGAACCTCAGCCGGAAAGAGGCGGCACAGCCGCCGCTGCCGGTGGTGGCGGTCAGCCGGCTGGTGGACGCGCCCCGGCGCGTCGCGTCCTGGTTCTAGTCTGCCGGTGTCGATCTCAACCATTGCTTAAACAGGCCTGGCTTCACAGCAACACGTCACGACAGCAGGAAGTCCGCCTCCCCCGCCTTGGCGCCCTCGATGAAGGCCGTCATCTCGTCGCTGGTGTAGATCAGCGCCGGCCCGTCCGGGTCCGTCGACTGACGGACAGCGATCCGCCCGTCGGCCAGCTTCATCGCCTCCAGGCAGTTGCCGCCGTTGCCGCCGCTCCACGGCTTGTGCCAGCCCTCGCTGCCCAACTCCCGCGCGGGCATGCCGTTGTAGACCGGTATGCGCGGCTTGATGCGATCCATTCACAGCTCCTTGCGGAGATCCCGGAGGATCTCCTTCGTGCGATGTGCCGTAGCGGCCTGCGCCGCCATGCGGTCCATGACCTCGAGATGGGTCGCCACCTCGGGGCGCGCGTCGAGATAGACGGCGCCGGTCAGGTACTCGCTGTAGACCATGTCCGGAAGCTCCGGCACGGCGAATCGGAACAGCACGAAGGGCCCGTACGTGCCGGGGTGCGGCCCGTTGGCGAACGGCGCGACCTGCAGGGTCACGTTGGGCAGCTTCGTGGCCTCGAGCAGTTTGTCGATCTGGGCACGCATCACCTCCGGGCCGCCGACGGGGCGGCGCAGCGCGGTCTCGTCCACCACGGCCCAGAACCGCGGCGCGTCGGGACGGGTGAGCAGTTCCTGGCGTTGTACTCGCAGTGCGACGTGCCGTTCGATGTCGTCCGGGCTGGTCTGGCCGATGGCCCCCGACTTCAGGACGCCACGGGCGTACTCCTCGGTCTGGAGCAGTCCGGGCAGGAAGTGCGGGTCGTAGGACCGGATGAGGCCGGCGGCGCCCTCGAGGCTGACGTACATCGAGAACCAGCCGGGCAGGATGTCGTGGAACCGCTGCCACCAGCCGGGTTTGTTGGCCTCCTCGGCCAGCTCCACGAACGCGTCGGCCTCCTCGTCGGAAACGCCGTAGGACTTCAGGAGCAGCTGGAGATACGGGATCTTGAGGCCGACCTCGGCCATCTCCATCCGGCGGACCGTGGCGGGGGCGACGCGCAGGACGCGGGCGGCCTCCTCACGCTTGAGACCGGCGCGCTCGCGCAGGTCCAGCAGGCGCCTGCCGAGGACGACCTGGCCGACCGTCGGCGCGGACCGCGGCTCGCTCACCCTCCACCTCCCGGACGTCCCTGAGGTCCGAAGACCCGTAAAAACCTGTGCAAAAGAATCCTGGCAGCCGGACGGCGCCATTCGAAGACCTATTCGAAGACCTGGTCGGATCTCCGGTGATCTCAACTGGCGCCGCTCGACATGCTGTTGCGAGCAGTGTGCCACGGCCTTCCAGACCGTCACACAGCACTCTGCAATTTTCAGAGTGACACTTGCCAAGTGTTCACGGCGGGGCGATAGTGGCAAGCGTGATTCCGTCCGCGCCCTTAGGAACAGACGCCGCCGCAGGCCCCCACAGCCTCGGCGCTGCTCCGGGAGTAACCCCTGGTGGGGCCGCTGCCGAGCGCCGGTTCCGGTTTGAGCTGGCCGCCCATCCGGGTTCTCCCGCCCAGGCCAGACGGCTGACGCGGGCCCGGCTGGACGGCTGGTCGGTCTGCGAGGACATCTGCGATTCGGCGGCCCTGGTGGTCACCGAGCTGGTCACCAACGCGATCGTGCACACGGCGAGCAGCCACATAGTGTGCGAGCTGCACGACGGCGACGAGCTGGTGCGAATAGCCGTACGTGACGAAGGCTGCGCGCCCGGTGAGGTCCATCCGGCCGTGGCGCAGCGGGGCGAGGAGGAGCACGGGAGGGGATTGCTTCTCGTCGACGCCCTCTGTCACGCCTGGGGAGCCCATGAGCACGGCCCCGGTCTGCTGGTCTGGGCGGAGCTCCCGCGCAAGGCCGACGAACCGCGCCACGACTGCGGCCCCTGCAACGACCTGGGCTGGGGAGCCCGCCCCAAGCCCGGCCCCGCCGACGGCTCGGGCGGCGACCACGACGACGCGGACGCGCGACACGACGGAACAGCGCGACACGACGGAACAGCGCGGCACGACAGAACGGCACACGACAGAGCGGCGCGGCATCACGGGACGGGGGGTCCATGGCTGTGAGGCCCGCGACCGGCGGCAAGGTACTGACCCTGGACACGCTGGTCCGCCTCAGGCGCGGCCTGCACACCCCGGCCGCACCCCGCCGCCTCCCTGTCCCCGACGGGATGACCACCCCCCTGGGCTGCGACGCGGTGGCGATACCCGCCCGCTTCGGTCCGCTGCTCATGCCCCGGCTGCCCCGTGCGGGGTGCGTCTACGCCGATGACACGCACTGGTGGTGGCTCGTCCCGTCGGACTCCGACTACGCCCTGGAGTGGCCCGCTCCCGCCCAGTACGCCACCGGCGCGATCGTTCCGGACGCGCCGGTGGCCCCCGACCTGATCCACCGCCCCGAGGGCAAGCTTCCGTACACGCCGCCGATCCCGCTGTATCTGGCGCTGTGCCGGGTCACGGGGACCACGCCGACCTGGTCGCGGCCGATCAGCGCGTAGGTCTCCGGCGGTCGGCCGAAGGGCTGAGAGGCCGTCTCCCGGGACGCGGGCCTCGGGAGTACGTGAGGCAGGCGGGGCGACCGCGCATCGGGGCGCGGGACCCGGTGGCAGGTATCGGAGGGCGCAAGCCCCACCGGGGTGGCCGGCACCGAGGCCGAGCCGCGATCGCCTGCTCTCCGCGAGCGCCGGCCCCCCGCCCCCACGGCGTACGCCCGCGCGTCCCCGCACCTCTGTCTGCGCCCTGCCCCCGGCATCCCCCTCCCGCGATAGTGGCCCACGAGCGGGGGAGGTCGACGGTGGGGAAGAAACGGGACGTCAGGGAGCCCGAGCTGTCCGAGTCGGAGCGGCTGCTCTTCGGCGGGCCCCTGCGGTACGACACGGGCTGGAACAGTCACTCCGACGCCCGGCTGCAGCTGAGCTTCCGGGCCATGGTGCGCCAGCTGCCCGCGTTGCTCGCGCTCAGTTTCCGGCTGGCCTGGCAGGCGGACCGCAAGGCCGCGCGGGTCGTGCTCGGCGCCGAGGCGGGCCGGGGTCTGGCGCAGGCGGTCAGCCTGCTGGCCGTGAACAGCGTGCTGGGCCGGCTGATGGGCGGCGGATCGATCGAGGAGCGGCTGCACGGTGCCGTACCCGCCCTCGTCGCCATGGCCTGCGTCATGCTGGTCTCCGCGCTGTTGCGGGCCGCGTCCACGTACGCCACCGGCCGCCTCGAGCCGAAGGTCGAGCGCGTCGCCACCGAGCGGTATCTGGAGCGGGCCGCTGCCGTGGAGCTGGCCGCCATCGAGGACCACGCCTTCCACAAGCTGCTGGACACCGCCCAGTACGGCGCCACCTCCGCCCGCCGCATGATCGCCTACGCCACCCGGGTCATGAACGCGGCGATCTCCCTCATCGCGGCCGCCGGTGTCCTGACCGTGCTGCACCCCGCCCTGCTCCCGCTGCTGGTGACGATGACCCTGCCCAGCGCCTGGAGCGCCCTGACCGTGGCGCGCCGCCGGTACGAGTCCTTCCACACGTGGGTGCAGCACGCCCGCGCCGGCCATCTCCTCAGCGGGCTGCTCACCGAGCCGGAGTCCGCGCCGGAGATCCGTCTGCACGGCGTCGGACCCTTCCTGCTCCACCACTACCGTGCAATGTCGGAGGTGGCGGAGGCGGAGCAGGCCCGGCTGGCCCGGCTCGCGGCCCGTACGGGACTCATCGCGGCGTCCTGGACCGGGATCGCGACGGTGGCGACGTACGCGACACTCGGCGCTCTGCTGCTCGCCGGAGCCATGGCGCTGTCCGTCGCGGGCACGGCCGTGATCGCGATCCGCTCCGGCTCGTCCAGCCTCGACAGTCTCGTCCTGGAGCTGAACCAGCTCCACCAGGAGGCCCTGTTCGTGGGCGATCTTCAGCGGCTGTACGTCGAGGCGGAGAAGCGGGCGATCCCGGTCGGCGGGCGGGAGCTGCCCGAGGATCCTCGGGAGATCCGCTTCGAGAACGTCACGTTCAGCTATCCGGGTGAGTCCACCCGGCCCGCCCTCGACGACATCACCCTGGCTCTGCCCCTCGGCCGGATCGTCGCGCTCGTCGGCGAGAACGGCTCCGGCAAGACGACCCTCGTGAAGCTGCTCTCCGGTCTCTACACACCCGACCGGGGCCGGATCCTGTGGGACGGCGTGGACGCGGCCGGTGCGGACCGGCGGCTGCTCGCCGAGCGGATCGCGATGGTGGCGCAGGATTTCAAGCGGTGGCCGTTCACGGCCAGGGTCAATGTGGCGGTGGGCCGCTCGGGAGCACCCCTGACGGAGGAGCGGCTGGCCGACGCAGTCGCCGAGGCGGGGGCCCAGGAGGTGGTGGCCGATCTGCCGCGCGGCCTGGACACCCTGCTGGCCCGGCACTTCAGCGGCGGGCACGAGCTGTCGGGCGGGCAGTGGCAGCGCCTCGGTATCGCCCGGGCCGCGTACCGGCGCGGCCGCATCCTGATCGTGGACGAGCCGACGGCGGCCCTGGACGCCCGGGCCGAGCTGGAGGTCTTCGAGAAGATCCGCGCCCTGGCGGGCACCGGACAGACGGTGGTCCTGATCACCCACCGGCTGGCGTCCGTGCGCCACGCGGACCTGGTGCACGTCCTGGAGCAGGGCCGGCTCGTGGAGTCGGGCACACCGGAGGAGCTGCTGGCCACGGGCGGGGTCTACGCGGAGCTGTACTCGCTCCAGGCGGACCAGTTCACCGCGCCGAAGGCGAGCTGACGCTCACGCCACGGCGGCGGCCTCGCCGCCCCGCACGATCACCAGGAACGCGTCCGTCGCGAGGTCCATCACGACCTCGGCGGGCAGTCCTTCAAGTCGTCGCGCGTGCGCGAACTCCTCCGCGGGCCACGAGCCTCGCGGCCCACCTGCGGGAAAGCGTTCGAGCACGGTCCGCCCGTTCACCATCCTGCACCTCCGATAGAGCGTCGTTCCTTTCAGGAGTTAACGCTGTGGAGGGCCTGGACGGCTCGGTGAGTTGCGGGACTGAGACGTAGCTGACACGGATTCAGCGCGCTGCGTGAGAATTCGGTTACCGAACGGTCACTTCCCTCACCGTTCGTGTCATTCCTCGTACTCATCGTGATAGCGAACGCGCTCGCTCCCCGCAGGCGCCCCCAGCGCCGACGCACGCCCCTTCGGCTCCTCCCACTCCTCCTGCCGGCCCAGCGCGGTGAGGTCGAGGAGGCTGGTGGTGGAGCCGAGTCCGTCGAGACCTCGTTCGTACGTCGAGTAGGTGTGGAAGACCCGGTCGCGGTCCCGCAGGAAGCAGCTGATGCCCGGCCGCTCGAGGAACTCCCCCTCGTGCTCCAGGGTCACCTCGAAGTCGTGGTTGAAGTCGCCGCCGAACGACGAGTACCAGGGCACGGTCCATCCCATCCGCGCCTTGAACGGCAGGATCCTGGTGAACGGCGCCCGGGACACGGCCACGAAGGTCGTCCCGCGCGCCTTCAGATGCGCGAGATGCCCGATCTGGTCCAGGAACGCCGAACAGCCGCGGCAGCCCGCGTCCCATTCGGGCGCGAACATGAAGTGGTGGACGACGAGCTGGTCCCGGCCCTCGAACAGGTCCGGCAGCGTGGCCTTCCCGTCCCCGCCCTCGAAGACGTACTCCGCGTCGATCTCCACCATCGGCAGCCCGCGCCGCTCGGCGTTGAGCGCGTCACGCGCGCGCGTCGCCGCCTTCTCCTTGACCAGCAATTCCCCGCGCGCCGCGCGCCACTGCTCGCGCGAGACGACCTCCGGAAGCGACATGGCTCCTCCTGCTGCGACGGTCCGTTCCGAGTGCTGACCGGAGGCGGAGGCGGAACTCATCGCCGTACCGGAAGATTTTTACGTGTCGTAGTCCTGGATGCGTTTTCCGTGGCCGCGGTCCAGGAGTGCGGGCATCCGCTCCCCCAACTCCCGGACGACTTCGGCCACGTCGAGGGTCAGCAGCTCGCGGTCGCGCATCAGGATCCGGCCGTCGACGATCGTCGTGCGGACGTCGGAGGAGCGGGCGCTGTGCACCAGGGTGGCGGCGAGGTCGTGTACGGGCTGGGTGTGCGGTCCGGTGAGGTCGACGAGCACGATGTCGGCGCGGCGGCCGGGGGCGAGGGTGCCGAGGAAGTCACCGAGTCCGACCGCGCGGGCGCTCTGGAGCGTGGCGTGGTGCAGGGCCTGGCGGGAGGTCAGCCACCGCGGGTCGCCGGTCGTGGACTTCTGGAGGAGGGCGGTGAGCGCCATCGACTCCCATACGTCGAGGGAGTTGTTGGAGGCGGCGCCGTCCGTGGCGAGCCCGACGGGGATACCGAGGTCGTGCAGGGCGCGTACGGGTGTGGTGGTGGGCCAGGCGAACTTGAGGTAGCCGCGGGGTGCGGTGGCGACGGCGACATGGCCGGTGGCGCCGGCGAGAACGGGCAGGTCGCGTTCGAGGATGCCGGTGCCGTGGGCGATGAGGACGTCGGCGTCGAGGATGCCGGTGCGTGCCAGGACCTCGATGGGGGTGACACCGTGGCGTTCGAGGCTGGTCTCCGTCTGACCGCGGTTCTCGGAGGCGTGGAGGTGGACGGGCAGTCCGTGCTCGCGGGCGAGGTCGGCGGTGGCGGCGAGGTCGTCGTCGGTGACGGTGTAGGGGGCGTGCGGGGCGAGGGCGGTGGTGATGCGGCCACCGGCGGCGCCCCGGTGCCGGAGCGCGAACTCCAGCGATTTCTCCCGTCCTTGGGGACCCTGGGAGGAGAAGTAGGCCTCGCCGAGATGGGCGCGCATCCCGCACTCCTCGACGACGGAGGCGACGGTGTCCATCGAGAAGTAGTGGTCGGCGAAGCAGGTGACACCGGCGCGGATCATCTCGGCGCAGGCGAGCCGCGCGCCCAACTCCACGTCCTTCGCGGTCAGGTTGGACTCGATCGGCCAGACGACGTCGTTGAACCACTCCTCCGTGGGCAGGTCCTCGGCGACGCCGCGCAGGGCGACCATCGGGGCGTGGGTGTGGCAGTTGACGAGTCCGGGGAGAGCCACCTGTCCACGGGCATCGAGGTGTTCGGCGGCGGGCGGGCTCTCGGGGGACGTCGTGACGGACTCGACGACTCCGTCTCGTACGACGATCGTGGCGTTCTCCTCGAACCCGACGCGCTCCTGATCGTCGTGCACGAGAACGGTGCATCCGGTGATGACGAGGTCGGCGGGAGAGTCGGTCATCACGCCAACGTACGACGGGGTCCTCGCGCCGCGTGAGCCGAACCGCGCATCCTGTCCCGACTCTGTCGTGAGGTCGGCCGGACGAGCACCCTGGCCTCACCACGGCATCTGGAAGGGGGTCCGGCATGCTCATCGGCACCTGGAACCTGGAGAACCTGTACCGGCCCGGCGGCCCGTTCGGCCCCGGGGACAAGGCGGCGTACGAGACGAAGCTGGCCGCTCTGGCCGAGGTGATCACGGAGCTCGATCCGACGCTGCTGGGCGTACAGGAGGTCGGCGAGCCGGAGGCGCTGCGGGACCTGGTCGGCATGCTGGACGGCGACTGGCACACCGCGCTCTCCCGGCACGCGGACGGCCGGGGCATCCGGGTCGGCTTCCTCAGCCGCACGCCGTTCGAGGTGCTGCACGACACGAACGGGTTCCCGGCGAAGCTGCGCCCGGTGCAGGCGGACGACAAGGGGCTTGAGGTGGCGGAGGCGGGCCGCGGCTTCCTGGCGGTGGAGGCGGCCGCGGAGGGCGGGCCGCTGAGGGCGGCGGTGTGCCATCTCAAGTCGAAGCTGCTGTCGTATCCGGGTGGCCGGTTCCAGCCGCGCGACGAGGGCGAGCGGGCCCGGTTCGGTGCGTACGCACTGTACCGGCGGGCTGCTGAGGCGGCGTCCCTGCGCGCGCTGGCCGACGAACTGCTGGACGGTGACGGCCGCGAGCGGGACGTGGTCGTCCTGGGCGACCTCAACGACGAGGTCCAGGCGGCGACCACACAGATCCTGCTCGGCCCGCCCGGCTCCGAACTCGGCACCCCCGCCTTCGACCGGCCCGACGGGGGCGATGCGGTACGGCTGTGGAACGTGGCTCCGAAGATCCCGGCCGAGCAGCGCTTCTCCCGTGTCAGCTCCGGGCGCCGGGAGTTGATCGACCACCTGTTGCTGAGTCGTCGGCTGGTCGGCCGGGTGACGGCGGCGGGGACGGGGTCGTTGAGGCAGGGGGTGGCGGGGTCGGATCACGCTCCGGTGTGGGTAAGGGTGGGGTGAACACAGGTGCGCCCGGCCGTCGTGGGGTGGATTCGACGTTGGCGGGTGCGGGTTGTGTGTGGCTGGTCGCGCAGTTCCCCGCGCCCCTTCAGGGCGCTTCCCAACCCGGCGTTACACAGCCAGGGGCAGCTCAGGCAGTCGTAGCCCAACCCGTTCGCGGTCCTCGGCCAGTTCGCCCAGCAGTTCGGTGAGGCGTTCGGTGTGGCGGGGTGTGAGGTGGCCCGAGTCGTCGAGGTGGACGGCGCAGGCGGTGGTCGTGTCGACGAGGCGTTCGAGGGTGGCGACGATGTGGTCCGCGCCTTCCGAGTGCCGGGCGAGGGCGGGGAGTTCGGCGGCGGCGAGGGTGATGGCGGTACGGGCCTGGGCGAGGGTGCGGTAGGCCTCTCGGCGGAGGGCCCAGCGCAGGGCGCGGGAGTCGTCCCGCGGGTCGGTGTCGGCCTCGCGCAGCACGTGGTCGAGGTACGCCTGGGCCGCGCGGCTCGCCGCCGTGAGCCGGGCGCGCACCGTCCCGCCGCGCTGTCCCGGCATCGGGAGGTGGCCGACGAGGAGGACGATCGCGCAGGCCAGCAGGGTCTCGCCGATCCGCCCCGCGGACGCCTGCGGTTCGCCGCCGACCATGACCAGGGCCAGGACGAGGACGGTGACGACGGCGGTCTGGGCGGCGAAGTGCCGGGTGGCGACCGGGATGAGGGCCCCGCTGAGGGCGACGAGCGCGATGAGCCCCTCCGGCCTGGGCAGCACCGCGGCGAACCCGGCGAAGACGAGCGCACCGAGCACGGTCCCCGCGGCCCGGCACAGCACCCTGGACGCGAGCGGTCCGAGGTCGGGCTTGACGAGGAAGACCGCGGTGGCGGGCAGCCAGTACCAGTGCTCGTGCTGCCCGTACCAGCGGGCGTGGTGCAGGGCCTGCGCGACGGCCACGCTGGCCCCGAAGCAGAGGGCGACCCGCAGCCCGTACTCGCGCCCACCGGCCCCGAAGACGGCCCGCAGCAGGTCCTTTCCGGTACGCCGGCGGGTGTGCAGATCGCTTCCCTCGGCCTGGTCGAAGGCCTCGGCGGCGCGCAGCAGGGCGTCGTCGAGGGCCCGCAGGGCGGGTGCGGAACGGGTGGGAGCGGGCAGCGGCCCGGTGTGGGTGTTCTCCCGTACGGCGGTGGCGAGCCGTCGGGGTCCCGCGGCCGCCCGTCCGGAGCCGGCCTCCCCCGCCCACGCGAGCGCGGTCGCGGCCTCGGCGAGCGGCAGCGCGGCGGTGTACTGCGCGTGCAGCCGCCGCTCGGCGGAGGAGCTGGCGTAGCGGCGCAGCCGCGGTCCGGCGAAGGCGTCCTGCGCGTGGTCGAGGGCGGCGGTGAGGGCGACGCGCCGGGTGGTGGCGTGCGGGGTGCCGACGGCGTCGAGCAGCTCCGCGACGGCGTCGTAGACCGCCGCCACGGCCTCCCGCTCGCCGTCGAACCGGAAGTCCCCGGCGAGGGAACCGGGTGTCGGCAGCGCGAGCCGCAGCCCGAGCAGCCAGCCGGCCCCCACGAGATAGGCGAGGGCGCGCTGCCACCCCTCGTCCGGCAACGGCATCCCGGCGCCGATGGCGCACGCGACGAGCAACTGCGTACCGGCTCCGGAGGCGACGGGCCCGATGGCGCTCACCCCGCCCGCGACGAGCCCGACGCCGGTGAGGAGCAGGCTGAGCGTCACGGCCCCGAGGTGATCACCGGCGTACGTCCCGGCGAACAGCCCGACCGCTCCGGCCAGGGCCGGCATGCCGAGCCGCTTGACGGAGGTCCGCCGACTGCCGGGGCGGTCGTTGATGCCGGCGAGCATGGCGGCGATGGCGGCGACGACCCCGAGCGAGGTGCGGCCGGCGAGCACGGCGGCGAGGAGGAGCGGCCCGGCGGACAGCGCGCCCCGCGTGACGGCACTCCAGGGCACGGGGCCGCGCTGGGCGCGCAGGGTGTGGTCGAGCCAGGGCGGAAGGGATCGCGGGGTGGCGCGGGACACAGGGCTCCTGTCGGCTGGTCGAGGGCGGGGGATGCCTTCGGGCGACGGTGGCCGGGCTGTCGGTGTCCACGGTAGATCGCGTTCTTGGAGAAGATGGGGCCGTCGTATTTCGGGGATGTGACGGTAGGCCGGAGAGGCGAGTTCTTTATGAACGCAACTCCCGGCGAACCGCTCGGGACGAGCACGTCCGGGACGGTCGGCGGGGGAAAAAGGAGCGGGCCCGAGGGCGTAGCCTGCCCCCGGGCCCTGTGAATGCCGTCCATTTCGCACGCCGGCACACTTGAGAACCCAGATCAGTCATCATGTCGTCGCGTCCTGCCTTTGGACCACCGCACATCGAGCTGTGCGGACTGGACTTGAACCAGCATCTCGACGCCCTGGGTCTGGGCCCGGTCGATCCGGCGATCGACGGCGAATACTGAGTCTGGAGCAAGAGTCTGAGATTGATCGCGGTCTGCCTCTGCCAGTTGGGCTACCGCGGCGCGTGATGGTGCCGCGGGGAGGACTCGAACCTCCACTGGAACCGCGCAGTCACGACAAGCTTCAGCTTCAGCTTGCGCTCCTCGCGCACCCCGGCCGCAAAGGACCGGGGATTCTCTGAGATTACCCGAAGAGGTAACCGAACACGGCGTCCCCGACCCGCTGGTCGACGACATCCACGCCGTTCGCCTCTTCCCGGGCGAATTTCACGGCCTGCTGCAACTTCTCGACCCGGTCGAGGAGTTCATTGACGCGCCGCGCCGGAAGGGCACCGGAGAACTTCACGGTGGTCCAGTATCCGATCGGGATGTCCTCGTAATAGACCTCGACCTGAGCGGGATGCTTCTCGGTCGCCTCGGCCTTCACATGGTTGCGGGGCACCTTCTTCGTACGGAGGGTCCGCACCGGCTCGGTCTTCCAGGAGTCCGTGGACGGGTCCTGCACCCACCCCTCGGAGGCGTCGAGCACGGGCAGCTTCCGCACGAACGTGTTGAGATCGACGAGCTGCTTCTCCAGGAACAGCAGATACGACACCGGCACGTCGGCGACGAGCACCCGCCCGTCCACCTTCACATCCGCGCGCGCGGCGCAGTTGGCCCAGTCCTTCGTGGCGGTCACATCGAACAGCCGCGTCAGCGTCGCCGCGGTCTCCCGCAGCACGTCCTCCGCCTTCACCTGCACCCGGGTCGACTCGGGCGGCAACTGCTCGCCCTCCTCGTCCTTCGGCTGGTACGTACGCGAGATACCGGCCAGCAACGCGGGCTTCTGCAGCCCGTGGTGAGCTGCCGTCAGGTCCTGGTGCGCCTTGGACTTGACGCCTTTCTCGACTGCGATGATCTGATTGAGTTTCGCCACGACAGGGACGTTAGCAGCGACAACGGGCGCATTTCGAAGGGTTATTCGCCAGCGGAGGCAGGCCGGGACGGGCGCCTAGACATCCGCGCGCTGTTGCCCACCGGCCTGCTCGAGGAGCGCCTGAGCTTGATCGGCCGCCTGGTGCAGCGCGGCCGGGTCCTTTCCCGTGGACAGTGAGGCGATGACACCGTCCATTCCCCGCAACCCCGCGCGCTCCAACAACCGCTTCTCATTGGTCACCCACTCCCCCCGCCCCGCCAGCACCCCGTGCGCCGCCTGCGTGGCGGCCGTGGCGATGGCGCCGGCGAGTTCGGTGACGCGGCCGGACGGGGCGTGGGCGGACTGGGCGTAGGCGAGGGTGGCCCGGGCGGTGCCGTGCCAGCGTTCGGGGGCGGAGGCCCGCAGTTTCTCGGGATACGCGGCGGGCTTCGGCAGTTCCCCGCGCAGCACCTGGTTGATGGCCAGCTCCGCCACCACCAGGTAACTGGGAATCCCCGCGAGATGGAACATCAGCGGCTCCACCCGGAAGCGTCCCGCCTGCGCCTCCGCCAACTCGTGCTCCACGACGTCGAGATCGCGGTAGTGCACATCGACCCGGCGCCCGTCGATCGTCAGCCACGCGCCCCCGTTGAAGACGCCACCACCCCAGCCGCCGACATCCGACACCTCGCCCTCCCAGCCGAGGGCGCGCAGGTCGGCGGGGTCGAAGGGGCCGCGGTAGTAGACGGCGAGGTCCCAGTCGCTGTCCGGCCGGTTCGTGCCCTGGGCTCGCGAGCCGCCGAGGGCTATGGCGTGGACGGTGGGGAGGGCGGCGAGGCGGTCGGCGGTGGTGTCGAGGAAGACGGGGTCGGAGAAGACGGGGTCGGGGAGAGTGGGCATGGGTTGCAGCGTAGGAGGGGCGGGTGACGTGGCTCCAGGCAATTGCGCACCCTCACATCGACGGCCGAAGTCGTCGTCCCCGAAGGCGACTTGCCCTACTGTGGGTACGGGGAGAGTGATCATGGGAATCAGGCAGCGCAAGCGGCGTCGGCCCAGCGGTCCGACGCAGATCACGGCCAGGCTGGCGATCCCGTTCGTCGGCGACATCACCGGCACGTGGGAACCGGCCGACGCGGAGCGCAGTGCGGCCTGGGAGCTGTACCTGGAGCTCGTCACGCGCGTGTCGGTCGAGGAGCTCGACACCGAGGGGGGCTTCCTGCGGGAGGCGCTGTCGTCCCTCTACACGTTCTTCGACACCACCCGCGAGATCCTGCGCCGCTACGGCCCCGAGGTCGCCCCTCCACTGGCCCCCGGGCACGTCAGCTTCGGCGTCCTCGCCGTCACGGTCCTCAACCGCGTGCTGCGGCCGCTGCTCTCGTCGTGGCATCCGCGCCTCAAGGCATACGAGTCCCAGCGCCCGGAAGGAGTGGATCCGGTGGCGTGGGAACGGCAGTGGGAGCACGCGGACGCGCTGCGCGCACGGATCGCCGAGGTGCGCGTGACCCTCGCCTCGCTGGCGGGGAACCTGCGGGAGGTGGCGGACGTCAGCGACCTGATCAACCTCCCGGCGCCACGCTCGCCGGAGAGCACGGCTCCCGCGGGCCGGGTGAGCCCGGAGGGCTCCCAGAGCTGAAGCGGGCTCGGCCCATTGTCAGTGGCACGCGTTATCAATGAACTCGTCACTCAGTGTAATGACGGGGGAGTTCACGATGACGCACGACAAGGCATGCCGACCGCGCGACACCCACCTCTCCGCGGCCGGTCTGCGCGCCCGCGGCTGGACCGCCAGGATGGTGCGACAGCTGCTCGGCGAGCCCGATCTGCTGCGGTCCCACCCGTATTTTCGAACGGCTCCGCAGACCCGCCTCTACCGCGTCGAGCGGGTCGAAGCGGTGGAGGCGAGCGAGGAGTTCAGGGCGGTGGCGGCGGCATCCGTCCGTCGGTCCGTCGCGGCGAGGGCCGCCGCGCAGCGCAGACGGCGGGAAGTGCTGGCGCGTATCGCCGCGGAGCCCGTCGACGTCCCGCGACTGCCTCCCGACCGGCTGTCGGCGGCGGCCGTCGCGCATCGCCGTCGACGGGACGAGGAACGAGCGCACGGGCGTCGGAATCGTGCACCCGGTCCCGACGCGATCGAGAGCGCCGCACCTCGAGCGCCGGCCCGATGGAAGGTCGACTATCTGCGTCACCAGCTGCCACGCCACGATGGGCTGCTCGACGGGCTGCTCGACGGGCTGCGTGGACGCACCGCCCGCGCGGCCGCGGAGGAGCTGCTGCGACGGAGGGTCTACGCCGCCATCGCCGAGGCGTACCCGGACCTCGCGCAGGAGTGCGAACGGCAGCTGCGCGAGCGGGAGTTCGGTCCGCCGGGGACATGACGTGCGGCATCCGTCACGCCTCCCACAGATCGCGATGCCGGTGACGGGTCGGCGGGTGGTCCAGATCCTCGGCCCACAGCGGCAGCGCACCCGCGGGAGCCGCACGCAGATGCCGTCGGGCGGAGGTTCGGAAGACCTGGAGGGCGGCTCTGGCCCGGCGTTCGTAGGGGCTGTACCGACGCTCGTTCACGGCGCGGGAGTACGTGTACGAGGTGAAGCTCCGCCTGGCGAGCCTCGGCGCGGGGCGGCGCCCCTCGCGCTCGGCACGGACCGACTCCGCGTCGGAGTAGCGGAGTTCGGTGAGGGCGTGGCCCGTCCAGGGGCCCGGCAGGCCGAGTGGCCAGAAGGCGGGCAGGGTGCGGTGTCGGCTGGGGACGTGGTGAACGGTGCGTGACATGGCAGACCTTCCG
Source organism: Streptomyces sp. NPDC087859 (assembly GCF_044742595.1). Taxonomy (NCBI): domain Bacteria; kingdom Bacillati; phylum Actinomycetota; class Actinomycetes; order Kitasatosporales; family Streptomycetaceae; genus Streptomyces; species Streptomyces sp. NPDC087859. Next base: position 290,184 of record NZ_JBIUUU010000006.1, read on the forward strand.
CGGCCCACCGGAGTGTCCGGTGCGGCGCTAGAAGTCCGCCGCCGTGAAACGTCCCAGGTGTTTGTCGCGCATAGCGGGAGGCTGGCAGTCGCGGGCCGTGCTGTCGAGTGGTTATCCACAGGCGGCGGGCGAAGGCACTCGCGGGCGTCTCGGCGAGGGGAGGATTTCTGACCGGCGGGAAAATCGGATGCGGCCCTGGGACAGGGCTTGGATGATCGCGAAGTTGACCGTCCCCCGCCCACTACGGGAGCCCTCGTGATCCGTCGCGTCACCGTCCCCGCACTCTTCCCGCCGCCCACCTACTCCCACGCCTCCGTCGTGGAGGCCGGCACGAAGCTCGCGTTCCTCGCCGGTTCCGTGCCGCTCGACGCCGAGGGCAGGATCGTCGGCGAGGGGGACCCGGTGCGCCAGGCCGAGCAGGTGATGGCGAACCTCCAGGAGCAACTGCGGGCGGTCGGAAGCGACTTGGCGCACGTCCTGCACACCGACGTGTACGTCGTGAGCGGTGAGACCTCGGTGCTGTCCGCCGTCTGGGAGGTCGTGGAGGCGTCCGGCCTCAGCACCGGCCCGCACTCGTCGACGCTGCTCGGGGTGGCCTGCCTCGGGTACTCGGGACAGCTGGTGGAGATCACGGCGACAGCCGTCGTCCCCTAGTCGCGCGGCGCGGAAATGCGGTGCGGTGGCTGTCGGCACCCTGGCAGGATCCCGTCGCGTGACCTCATACGACTCCACGATCACCCTGCGGCGGGCGACCGCCCTCGACGCCGCGGCGGCAGCCGACGTCTGGCTCCGCTCCTTCGCCGCCGCGCTGCCGACCGTCGTCCGGCCCCGGTCCGACGACGACGTGCGGGACTACTTCCGGGAGGTCGTCGTGCCGCTGCGGGAGACCTGGGTGGCGGACGCGGACGGGATCGTGGGGGTGATGGTGCTGAGCGGCGAGCTCCTGTCCCAGCTCTACATCGCCCCCGACTGGCGTGGGCGCGGCATCGGCGACCGGTTCGTCGAGCTGGCCAAGGAGCGCAGTCCGCAAGGCCTGCACCTGTGGACCTTCCAGGTCAACAAGCCCGCCCACCGCTTCTACGAGCGGCACGGCTTCGTCGCCGTCGAGCACACGGACGGCAGCGGGAACGAGGAGCGGGAGCCGGACGTGCGGTACGACTGGCAGCCGTAGGGCACGGACGGCTTCGGCCGCCGGCGGTGCGGGCCGGCTCCCGTGCGTACGACGGCCACCAGTGGCCCGCCGGTGGGCCACGCCTCCCCGACCGGACCCAGCACCGGACGCAGCACCGGACAGCACGCTCTCAGCCTGACCCGCGGAGGCCGGCTCGCCGCCCGTGTCACCCCGCTCCCCGCCCCCAGACCCGCCCTTTGGGCAGCGGCCCCGCATAACTTCCCGCCTTGCTGGTCCGCAGCCCCAGCGCCACCAGCGATTCCGCCAGCTTCACCGCGGCGCCCACCCCGTCGACCACCGGCAGCCCGAGCTTCTCCCCCACCACCCGCTGGAGCCCCGTCATCCCGGCGCAGCCCAGCACCAGCACCTCGGCACCGGCCTGACGGGCCCGTTCCGCGGCGGCGAGGAACGCCGCCTCCGTGCGCGCGGCGTCCCCGAGGTCCAGCACGTTCAGTCCCGTGCCGACCACGGCGGCGCAGTTGCGGCCCACGCCCGCCAGTTCCAGGCTGTCCTCGATCTGGCCGCAGGAGCGTTCCAGCGTGGTGACGACCCCGTACCGGCGGCCGAGGAGGCAGGCCAGATGGGCCGCCGCCTCCGTGATGTCGACGACCGGGACGTCCACCAGCTCCCGGACGCCTTCGCGCCCGTGCTCGCCGAAGCCGGCCATGACGACGGCGTCGTACGCGGGCCCCTCGTATGTCCGCAGGAGGTCGATCACCGCGGCCGCCGAGAGGTAGCTGTCGAGCCAGCCCTCGGCCGACTCGGGCCCCCACCGCGGCGTCAGCCCGGTCACGGCGGTGCCCGGGCCTGCCGCGGCCCGGGCACCTCGTACGATCTCCTCGGTCATCTCCTGCGTGGTGTTGCAGTTGGTGACGACGATCCGCACTCCGCTCAGACCCCCGCCGCCTCGGGAGCCGTCCGCTCGCTCCGGCACAGGAGCGCGTAGAGGCCCGCCGCCAGCGCGGTGCCGATGAACCAGGAGTACGGCGCCACGTCGCTGAACGTCTTCACCAGTGCGAGCACCGCCGCGACCCCCGCCGCCGGCAGGAACGCCCACAGGGCCTTGGGGTTGACGCCCTTGCGGTAGTAGTAGCGGGAGCCGGGCGTGGCGTCGAACAGTTCGTTCACGTCCACGCGGCCCTTCTTGACCCAGTAGTAGTCGAGCATGATCACGCCGAACAGCGGGCCGAGGAAGGCGCCGAGGCCGCCGAGGAAGTAGTTGACGACGGTCGGGTTCGAGAAGAGGTTCCAGGGGGTCACGAGCAGCGCCGCCACCGTGCTGATCATGCCGCCGACCCTGAAGGTGATCTTCTGCGGCCAGACGTTGGCGAGGTCGTACGCCGGGGAGACGAAGTTGGCGACGATGTTGACGCCCATGGTGGCGATGGCGAAGGTCAGCGCGCCGAGGACCAGGACCCAGGTGTTGCCGACCTTGGCCACCAGCTCGGCCGGGTCGGTGATGGCCTCGCCCCACACCTCCAGCGAGCCGGCGGTGACGATGACGGAGACCACCACGAAGGCGGTGGAGTTGATGGGCAGGCCCCAGAAGTTGCCCCGCCGCACCGTGCGGTAGTCCGGCGCGAAGCGCGAGAAGTCGCAGAAGTTGAGCATCAGCGTGCCGTAGGTGGCGAGGATCAGGCCGATCGCGCCGAACCACTGCCGCCACTGCTCGCCGACCGGGACCGGGTGCGGGGTCGAGGTGAGCGAGATGGTCCAGCCGGCCTTGGACAGGACCCAGATCGCCAGGGCGATCATCACCAGCCAGATCGCCGGTCCGCAGAAGTCCTGGAACTTGCGCACCGACTCCATGCCCTGGCTGATGATCAGCGCCTGGACGAGCCACAGGGAGAGGAAGGAGACCCAGCCGAGCGCGTCCAGGCCGAGGAAGGAGCTGTGTGTCCAGGACTCCAGGCCCGGCCAGGCGGCCAGCAGCATCACGTTGACCGCGACGGAGGCCAGGTAGGTCTGGATGCCGTACCACATGATGGCGATGACGGCCCTGATCAGCGCCGGGATGTTCGCGCCCCACACACCGAAGCTGATGCGGCTGACGACGGGGAAGGGCACGCCGTGGCGCTGGCCGATCTTGCCCATCCAGTTCATGCCGATGTAGATGATCACGAAGCCGACGAGCAGGGAGGTGAAGACCTGCCACACGTTCATGCCGAGGACGAGCAGGCCCGCCGCGAACGTGTAGTTGCCCAGGTTGTGGACGTCGGACATCCACATGGCGAAGAGGTCGAAGACCTTCCAGTTCCGCTTGCCGGCGGGCGCGAGGTCTTCGTTGGTGAGCCGGGGGTCGGGGACGAACGCTGGCGCGCCGGTGGCTTCGGCGTGGTCGGCGAGGGACACGGGGGCCTCCAGGGACGGGGAGGAAGGAGGGCGGCGGTAGCCTGGCACCAGTTTTGGTATACCAAACTGCGGTCATCGTCCTCCCGTCAAGCGTTCCGGCCGATGTCGCGTTCGTTAACGCTCCGTAAAACACCTCCGGAGTCGGCGAAGATTGCTCCATGAGCTCCACGACGAAGATCGAACCCCTGGGCGCCGTCCGTGAGCGCGTCCTGGCCACACTGCGGCAGGAGATCATCGCGGGCCATCTGCGACCGGGCGACAGACTGGTCGAGCGGGAGCTGGCAGAGCGTTTCGGGGTCTCCCGGGTGCCGGTCCGCGAGGCGATCCGTGCCCTGGTGACCGAGGGCTTCGTCCACTTCGAGACGCCCCGCCGCACCGTCGTACGACGGCTGACCCCGAAGGACGTCAAGGAACTCTTCGAGCTGCGCGAGGCGTTGGAGGTGTACGCCGCCGCCCTGGCCGCGGCCCGCGCGACCCCGCAGGATCTGGCCGAGGTCGAGCAGCTCCTCGACCAGGCGGCCACCGCGACCGAGGCGGGCGACGCGGAGACGATCACGGACATCAACAGCCGGCTGCACGACCGGATCGTGGCCATGGCCGGGAACAGCCTGCTGACAGAGGCCCTCGAACCGGTCGCGGGCCGACTGCGCTGGATGACCCGACGGAACGAGGAGTGGCCCCAACTCCTCGTCGAGCACCGGGAGTTGTACGAGGCGATCGCGTCCGGCGACCCGGAGCGGGCCCGCGCGCACTCGCTCGCGCATGTACGGACCAACTACGAGTCGACGGTCCGCCACCTGTTCGGCGAGGACGCCGAACTCACGTAGTCCAACTCACCCGGCCGAACTCTCCCGCCGACGCGCGTACCTGTCCGTCGCCGCCACCATCGCCTCGGCCACCCCGGGCGCCCCGGCGTTGTGCCCGACCTCGTCGATCACCACCAACTCACTGTCCGGCCAGGCGTGATGGAGCCGCCAGACGATCCCGGCGAGGTTCCCGAAGTCGAGGCTGCCCTGCACCAGCGTGCCCGGGATGCCCTTCAGCAGAGGCGCGTCGCGCAGTACGGCCTCGTCCGCGCCCAGGAAGTGGCCGTTGCCCCAGTAGTGGGTGACCGTGCGGGCGAAACCCATCCGGAACTCCGGGTTCTCGAAGCGCTCGACCGAGCCGGGCGGCGCCGGAATGGTCGCCGTCTCCCAGTCGGTCCAGGCGCGCGCCGCCCGCGCCCGCACCTCGGGATCGGGCGACTCGACGAGCCGGTTGTAGGCGGCGGCAAGGTTTCCGGACCGTTCACGGATGGGCAGCTCGCCGACGAACCGCTCGAAGGCCTCCGGAAAGATCTGCCCGAGCCCCCTGGTCAGCAGGGCGACTTCGGCGTCCGAGCCGGTCGCGACCCCCGTCAGCACCAGCTCGCTCACGGCCACCGGATGCGTCTGCGCGTACCGCAGCCCCAGCACCGATCCGAACGACACGCCCCACACCAGCCACCGCTCGATCCCGAGGTGCTGCCGCAGCAGCTCCAGGTCGGCGATGAGGTGCGGCATCGTATTGACGCTCATGTCGGTGTCGTACGCGCTCGCGGGCGGCGTCGAACGCCCGGCGCCCCGCTGATCGAGCAGCACGATCCGGTACGCGTCCGGGTCGAAGAGCCGTCGGAAGTACGGTCCGCTGCCGGACCCCGGCCCGCCGTGCAGCACCAGCGCGGGCTTGCCCCGCGGGTTCCCGCAGGTCTCCCAGTGGACGCGGTTGCCGTCACCGACGTCGAGCATGCCGTGGTCGTACGGTTCGATGTCCGGGTGGAGAGGCATCCGGCGACCCTAACCCTCGTACGACGGCCAGGTCCCCTCAACGGAGACCTGCCGCCGAACGCAGCACCTCCCGCAGCATCTCCGGGGTCAGCCGGCCGGTGAAGGTGTTGCGCTGGCTGACGTGGAAGCACCCGAAGAGGTCGATCCCGTCGAGCGGCACCCGCACCCCGTGCCCGAACACGGGCCGCGGGCGGGGCACGTCCCACCCCGCCTCCGCCAGCGCGGGCAGCGTGGCCTGCCAGCCGAAGCCGCCGAGCACGACCACCGACCGCAGGGTCGGCCGCAGCAGCCTCAGCTCCTGGACCAGCCAGGGGCGACAGGTGTCCCGCTCCCCCGGCGTGGGCTTGTTGGCGGGCGGGGCGCAGTGAACGGGCGAGGTGACACGGACGCCGTGCAGCTCCAGGCCGTCGTCCACGCTCTCCGCGGTGGGCCGGGAGGCGAGGCCGACGTCGTACAGCGCCTGGTACAGCACGTCTCCGGAGCGGTCGCCGGTGAACATGCGGCCGGTGCGGTTGCCGCCGTGCGCGGCCGGCGCGAGGCCGACGATCAGCAGGCGGGCGTCGGGCGGTCCGAAGCCGGGCACGGCACGGCCCCAGTACGTCTGGTCGGCGAAGGCCGCCCGCTTGGTGCGGGCCACCTCCTCGCGCCAGTCGACCAGCCGCGGACAGGCACGGCAGTCCGCGATGCGCCGGTCGAGCTCAGCGAGGGGGTCCACGCCTCAACCGTACGACGCTGTCCAGGCCACCCCGAGTGCCGGCAGCGGCCACACGAACCGCGCGGGAAGCAGGTCCCCTGGGGAAATCCCGTGGGGTCGGGTGTGCGCGGCGACTATCGTCGGGGCATGGCTGCTGAACGTGCTGATGACGGTGTGGACGAGGCTGCGGACACGAACCGCCGGGCTCGGACCGCCGTGCCGGGAACAGCGTCGAAGGCGCCCGATGGCCGCGCGGCCGGCGCCGAGGGCTCCTCCGACGGCGAGGACGCGCCCGCCGGAGACGCGAAGGCAGCCGTGGCCGTCGATCCGAAGGTCGCCGCAGCGGTGGCCGCCGCCGAGGCAGCCGGGCCGCAGAACGGCGAGACCGTCCGCATCGACAGCTGGATCTGGTCCGTACGCCTGGTCAAGACCCGTTCCGCCGGCGCCACCGCCTGCAAGGGCGGCCACGTGCGAGTCAACGGCGACCGGGTCAAGCCGGCCCACTCCCTCCGCGTCGGCGACGAGGTACGCCTGGTGCACGAGGGCCGCGAGCGGATCGTCGTCGTCAAGCGCCTCATCCGCAAACGGGTCGGCGCCCCGGTCGCCGTCCAGTGCTACGTCGACAACAGCCCTCCGCCCCCGCCCCGCGAGGCCGTCGCCCCCGCCGGCATCCGCGACCGCGGCACGGGCCGCCCCACCAAACGGGACCGCCGCGACATGGAACGCCTGCGAGGAGCCGGCGGACGCCCCGGAAGCCACTGACCACACACACCGCACCCCACCGACGCACACGGCGGTGGCGTCCGGGGCAAGCCCTCAGGCTCTCCGGACGCCACCGCCCTGTGCGTCGGTGCCGATACCCGACCTCACCGTGCGTCGTCGCACAGCGGGGGTCAGGCGCGCCGGCGTACCAGTCCCAGCAGTCGCGCGTTCTGGTCCCGCCGGGCCCACGCGATGAGGGCCAGCGGCACGATCAGGATGAGCGGTGTCGCGGCGTTCTCGCCGTCGAAGACGGAGACCTGGACGACGAACGCACCCACCATGAGCGCGCTGAGCGCCATCGCGGACACCGACTGCAGCAGCGGGATCAACAGCGCGACGGCACCGGCCAGTTCGAGCGCGCCGATGGTGTACATCCCGGCGTCGCCCCAGCCCATCTCGGCGAAGCCCTCGGAGGCCGAGGGGTGGGCGATCAGCTTGGGCAGGGCGCTCGCGACGGCGTAGAACAGGGCGAGCACCACCTGGAGGGTGCGCAGGGCGATCCGGGCACGGCGTCCACGCGCGGTCGCGGACTCGGCGACGACGGTGCCGGACTGAGCGGACGCGGTGGCGGTGACGGGGAGGGTGGTCTCGGACATCGGGGTCTCCTGTGGGAAGCGGTCCGTGCTGCTGTCAGAGAGGTAGACCGGGGCCCACTCCGAAACTCATCGCCGCCCGGGGACCGAATCCCCGATGTCTATCCCACTCGTACCGCCCGCACCCATGTCCCGTCCTCCGTCAGGTACTTGTCCACCGCGAGACCCGCCTCCCCCAGCGCCGCCTCGAACTGTTCCTTCGTCAACGGCCGTGCCAGGAACGTCTGGGTCCACACCGCGTCCGGGAACTCGTACTCCGCGCGCACCGAGTTCACCCCGTCCCCGACCGGTTCCGCCGACACCATCCGGACGGTGAAGCCGCTGGGATCGACCCGCTCGCGCGGCAGGTCGGTGTGGTAGTCCGCGCCCTCCCGCTGGATCAGCACGCACCCGCCCTCCCCGACATGCCGCGCGCAGGCGCGCAGCAGCCCCCGCCGCACCTCGATGTCCCCGGCGTGCACCAGGAACGACGCGAGCATCACCACGTCGAACGTCTCGCCCAGGTCGAGTCCTTCGACCGGGCCGCATATCGTGCGGGCCCCGCGGACGCGCTCCAGCATCTGCGGGGACTCGTCCACCGCGGTCACCGTGAAGCCCCGATCCAGGAGCGGATGGGTCATCCGACCCACACCGCAGCCCAGCTCCAGGATGTGCGCCCCCGCCGGCACGGCCGCGGCGATGATGTCCGGCTCGTCCCTCACCGGCAGCCGTGCGTACAGCTCCACCGCACAGCCGTCGGGAGTGATCGCACCGGGCCCGGTCCCCTCGTACCCCTCACGCATTCTCAGCTCCATGCCCGTCCAACGGCCCGCCTCCGCACGCCCGTTCCCTCCTCGCACACATTCACCCGTCCGAGCGACAGCAGACCTCCGTCGACAGCGGGTCTACGGCTACCGGCCGCCCGGCCCTGCGTCACAGCGGAAACCAGCCGTGCCCCATGTACCAGTGCCCACCCGCCCGCAGATGGTCCCCCACGGCCCGCTCCAGCGACGTCCGCCGCGGCAGCCCCGCCACCGCCAGCTCCGGGTCCCCGAACACGAACTGGACCGGTTCCGTGTCGGCCGGCTCGCCGCCCCGGCGGGCGATCCGGAACCGTTCCTGGAACCGGACGATGTTGGAGTCGGCGCTCAGATACCGCTTCAACTGCGGGTCGAGCAGCCAGGAATGGCACATCGCCGCCCGATACGGCTCCTCGGGATGGTGCAGGGCGAAGAACTCCCGGGCGAGCGCCACGGACCGGTCGCACGCCGCCGGGGTCAGCGGACCGAGGAACTCGGGGATGTGGATGTCCAGACAGGGCGTGCCCGCGGCCCCGTCGAACCCGGCCCGCGCGAGCACCGACGCCGCACCCGTCCAGAGGTTCGCACGCTGGAACTGCAACCGCCCCAACTGGTACAGCTCGCCGCGGAAATGGAGCGTGAGCCACTGCGGGGACTGCACCCCTGCGCTGCCGTGCCGTCGGCGGTGGACGACCATGTTCCGCCCGAGGTCGGCGAGGGTGCGCCGGGAGACGTCCGCGGGGACGCCGAGTGCGCGGTGGTACGCGCGCGTGTGCGGAAGCGCCGCGACGAACACGTACGCGGCGAAGAAGCGGCGCAGCGCCGCCGGCGCCTCGGCGACCCGTTCGCCCAGCTGGACTCCGTCGCCGTACTCGATGATCTTCCCGAGGTCGGGGACCAGTTCCTCGCTGCACTCCGCCAGGAGCCGCATCGCCCCGGAGTCGGCCGTCAGCATCCGGCGCGACGCGATCAGTTCGCCGATGTCCTCGTGGGGTACCGCGAGGTCCACAAGCACCTCGGCCAGCTCGTCGGTGTCCGGAAGCACGTGATCCTCCCCCTGCTCGGAGCCTTTGGTGAACGTCGCACCGAAGAGTACGTTTCCAGAAGGAGTGGTGATCCCGATGCGTACGGGCAGTGAGCCGACGACCGCGCGCAGTGCGCTGCGCACGCGCTTCTGGCTGAGCGTGTGGGGGCTGGTCTGGGCGGTCTTCGGCACAGCGGCGTTCGCCCTCGCGGGACGTCCCGGCTGGGCCATCGCCTGTGGAGCGCTGTGGCTGGTGATCACCGTGGATCTGACGCTGATCGTCCGGCACATCCGCCAGGGCCCGCACTACCAGCCGGGCCCGGACATCCCGCCGTACCGGCCGCCGGAGAACCGGCGCCGGCACCCCTAGGGCCGGCTCACGACTCGAACCGGGCCGCCTTCAGGTACTGCGGGTTCGGGTCGAGTGCGGCGGCCAGCCGGAAATGGCGTTTGGCCTGGTCGGGGCGCGCCTGCCGCTCGTAGGTGCGGGCGAGCGCAAAGTGCGCGAACGCGTTGTCCGGCTCGCGCTCCAGGACGATCGTGAACTCCAGCTCCGCGGGACGCAGTTGCGCGGCCGCGAAGAAGGCACGCGCGCGCAGCAGGCGGGCGGCGGTGTTCTCGGGGTGCGCGGCGATGACCTGGTCGAGCAGCTTCACCGCGCCCTGCGGGTCCCGTGCGGCGAGCAGTTGCTCGGCGGCACGGAAGTCGATGACATGCGTCTCCGGGGTACGTCCGGTCGAACCGCTGGTCTGGGGCACGGCAGAGTCCTTCCCTCACTGGAAGGGTTCAACGCCCGGACCGGGGCCCGCTATTCCTGGGGCGGCTGGGACGAGCCGTGCGAGGCGCGGGCTCTTCGCGCGAGATCGGCCCATACGTCCGTCACGCGTCGCCGCAGGTCGTCCAGGGGTACGTCGTTGTCGATGACGATGTCCGCGATCTCCAGACGCTTCTCGCGCGTGGCCTGGGCGGCCATACGCGCGCGTGCGTCCTCCTCGGTCATGCCGCGCAGCCGCACCAGCCGGTCGAGCTGGGTCTCGGGGCTCGCGTCGACGACGATCACGAGGTCGTACAGCGGGGCGAGGGCGTTCTCGGCGAGGAGCGGGACGTCGTGGATCACGACCGCGTCCGCGGCGGCTGCCGCCTCCAGCTCGCGGGAGCGGGCGCCGACCAGCGGGTGCACGATCGCGTTCAGCACGGCGAGCTTGTCGGGGTCGGCGAACACGATCGAGCCCAGCTTCGGCCGGTCCAGGCCGCCGTCCTCGGCGAGCACGTCCCGGCCGAAGGCCTCGACGACGGCCGCCAGCCCCGGCGTGCCCGGCGCGACGACCTCGCGCGCGATACGGTCCGCGTCGATCAGCACACCCCCGTGCTCGACGAGCTGCCGCGACACCTCGCTCTTGCCGGCGCCGATCCCGCCGGTCAGGCCAACCTTCAGCATGACCGGAAGCTTAGGGCCTGCCACGGACAGCGCACCCGGCGGAGGTCAGTTGTCGCCTTCCCGCTCCGCCAGGAACTTCTCGAACTCCAGCCCGATCTCGTCCGCCGAGGGAATGTCGACCGGCTCGGCGAGCATGTTGCCCCGTGTCTCCGCGCCCGCCGCCGCGTCGTACTGGTGCTCAAGACCCTGGACGAGCGCGACCAGGTCCTCGTCGCCCTCCTGGATCTGGCGGTCGATCTCGGTCTGGGTGCGGTGGGCGTCCGTACGCAGGGCGTGTGCGATGCCCGGCAGGACGAGGCCGGTCGCCGCCGTGATGGACTCCAGCACCGTCAGCGCCGCGTCCGGGTAGGGGGAGCGGGCGATGTAGTGCGGCACGTGCGCGGCGACGCCCAGGACGTCGTGGCCCGCCTCCATGAGGCGGTATTCGACGAGCGCCTCGGCACTGCCGGGGACCTGCGCCTCGTCGAATGGGCTGCGGTGGCCCGGCACGAGGTCGTTGCGGTTGCCGTGCGGGGTGAGGCCGACAGGTCGGGTGTGCGGGACGCCCATCGGGATGCCGTGGAAGTTCACGGACAGGCGCACGCCGAGCCGCTCCACGATCTGTTGGACGGCCGCGGCGAAGCGTTCCCACTCCACGTCCGGCTCGGGTCCGGACAGCAGCAGGAAGGGCGCCCCGGTGGCGTCCTGGACGAGCCGCACGTCGATGGTGGGCTCCTCGTACTCCGTCCACCGGTCGCGCTTGAACGTCAGCAGCGGGCGGCGGGCGCGGTAGTCCACGAGCCGGTCGTGGTCGAACCGGGCGACGACCTGGTGGGGCAGCGTGTCCAGCAGCCGGTCGACGATCTGGTCGCCGGTCTCGCCCGCGTCGATGTATCCGTCGAAGTGGTAGAGCATGACAAGGCCGGCCGACTCCTGGGCGAGCGCCATGTCGACGACAGCCAGGCCCTTCGGCTCCCATGCGTACAAACCTTGCGGATCAAGCACAGTGACCGCTCCTCCTCGTGTTCGTACTGCACAACGCCCTTTGCCACGTGGGCATTCCCGCCCACGCCTCTGATCAGGCACCTCTTACCGCGTTCTCGTGCCTCGCTCCACTGCGTCACGAGCTGACGCGCAAGGGGAGGAGGTCGGTCAGGCCCTGACAAGGACGTGGGGCGGAGAACACGACGATGGAGTGGTGGAGTGGTCGACGTCCCCCTGTGCATACCCGGCGGGCACCCGGCGCAAAAGGCTGAGGGGCCGTACCTCGAAAGGTACGGCCCCTCAGTCAGTCGCTAAGCCTCAGCGGCAGCCGTTCAGCTCTGGCCGCCGGCCAGCTTCTCGCGCAGCGCGGCAAGCGCCTCGTCCGAAGCGAGGGCACCGGAGGTGTCCGCACCCTCGGAGGAGTACGAACCGCCACCGCCGCCACCGCCCGCGGCCGGAGCCGCGCCCGCAGCGTCGCCGCCCTCGGCCGCAGCAGCGGCGTCGGCCTCGCGGGACTTGATGACCTGCTGCTGGTGCTGCTCGAAGCGGGTCTGCGCCTCGGCGTACTGGTTCTCCCACACCTCACGCTGGGACTCGAAGCCCTCGAGCCAGTCGTTGGTCTCGGGGTCGAAGCCCTCGGGGTAGATGTAGTTGCCCTGGTCGTCGTACGACGCGGCCATGCCGTACAGCGTCGGGTCGAACTCGACCGAGGCCGGGTCGGAACCGAAGGACTCGTTGGCCTGCTTCAGCGAGAGGCTGATGCGACGACGCTCGAGGTCGATGTCGATGACCTTGACGAAGATCTCGTCGTTGACCTGGACGACCTGCTCCGGGATCTCCACGTGGCGCTCGGCCAGCTCGGAGATGTGGACCAGACCCTCGATGCCCTCGTCCACGCGGACGAACGCACCGAACGGAACCAGCTTCGTGACCTTGCCGGGCACGACCTGGCCGATCTGGTGGGTCCGGGCGAACTGCTGCCACGGGTCTTCCTGGGTCGCCTTCAGCGACAGGGAGACACGCTCGCGGTCCATGTCGACGTCGAGGACCTCGACGGTGACTTCCTGGCCGACCTCGACAACCTCGGACGGGTGGTCGATGTGCTTCCAGGACAGCTCGGACACGTGGACCAGACCGTCGACGCCACCCAGGTCCACGAAGGCACCGAAGTTGACGATCGAGGAGACCACGCCGGAGCGGACCTGACCCTTCTGGAGGGTCGTGAGGAACGTCTGGCGGACCTCGGACTGGGTCTGCTCCAGCCAGGCACGGCGGGACAGGACCACGTTGTTGCGGTTCTTGTCCAGCTCGATGATCTTCGCCTCGAGCTCCTTGCCCACGTAGGGCTGGAGGTCGCGGACACGGCGCATCTCGACGAGGGAGGCCGGAAGGAAGCCACGGAGGCCGATGTCGAGGATGAGACCACCCTTGACGACCTCGATGACGGTACCGGTGACGATGCCGTCTTCTTCCTTGATCTTCTCGATCGTGCCCCAGGCACGCTCGTACTGAGCGCGCTTCTTGGACAGGATGAGGCGGCCTTCCTTGTCCTCCTTCTGGAGGACAAGGGCCTCGATCTCGTCGCCGACGGCGACGACCTCGTTCGGGTCGACGTCGTGCTTGATCGAGAGTTCGCGGCTCGGGATCACGCCTTCGGTCTTGTAACCGATGTCGAGCAGGACCTCGTCCCGGTCGACCTTCACGATGACGCCGTCGACGATGTCGCCGTCGTTGAAGTACTTGATCGTCTCGTCGATCGCGGCGAGGAAGGCTTCCTCGTTACCGATGTCGTTGACCGCAACCTGCGGGGTGGTGGCGGTGGTCTCGGTGCTGCTCGTCATGTGGGAAAGGGCTCCGGTTACGGACAGAAAGTCGTAGGTACTGCTACGCCGGGAGCCCGTATCGCTCTGAAGAAGCCGGACAGCCAAGGAAGCACCACACCAGGCAAAAAAGCCGGTGGCGCCTCGAAAACCGAGGGGACATACAACAGATGCGAGCGCAGCCTGCTACGTCTGAGGTGCGCAGGCCCGCAGCGCAACTTGTAGCATACGGGGGCAGCCGGACAGGGTCAATGCGCGAAGGCGCACACCCGGGGCGGATCGCCGCATACCCGGCACAAGAACTGTCTCTGGAGGCCATCCGGGCCCCGAGACACCTCCTCCGTGACACCCCCGAGGGGACGGATTGGAGGGAAGAGTACGACGAGGGAGCCGATCATCCAAGAGCCCGTAGCGTCCGAGCCCAACGTCACATCGGACTCCGAGTCCGAGGCCACCCGGCGTGATGCCGATGTCGCGGAGAGCTCCCGGGCCAACCGGGGCTGGTGGGACCGCAACGCGGACGAGTACCAGGTCGAGCACGGCACGTTCCTCGGCGACGACCGCTTCGTGTGGGGGCCCGAGGGTCTGGACGAGGTGGAGGCCGAGTTGCTCGGCCCGCCGGAGGAGCTGAAGGGCAAGGACGTCCTGGAGATCGGCGCCGGCGCGGCCCAGTGCTCGCGCTGGCTGGCCGAGCAGGGGGCCCGCCCGGTCGCCCTGGACCTCTCCCACCGTCAGCTCCAGCACGCGCTGCGCATCGGCGGATCGTTTCCCCTCATCTGCGCGGACGCCGGCGCGCTGCCCTTCGCGGACGCCTCCTTCGACCTGGCGTGCTCGGCTTACGGGGCGATGCCGTTCGTGGCGGACCCGGTACTGGTCCTGTCGGACGTGCGCCGGGTGCTGCGGCCGGGCGGGCGTTTCGTCTTCTCGGTCACCCACCCGATCCGCTGGGCGTTCCCGGACGAGCCCGGCCCGGAGGGGCTGACCGTCTCCGCCTCGTACTTCGACCGCACGCCCTACGTCGAGCAGGCCGAGGACGGCAGCGCGGTGTACGTCGAGCACCACAGGACCATCGGCGACCGCGTCCGGGACGTCGTCGCCGCGGGTTTCCGCCTGGTGGACCTGATCGAGCCGGAGTGGCCGTCCTGGAACACCTCGGAGTGGGGCGGCTGGTCGCCGCTGCGCGGGAACCTGATCCCGGGGTCGGCGATCTTCGTGTGCGAGCGGGACTGACAGCCACGCACACGCGCGTGCGTGGCTGAAACGAGAGCACGCACGCGTGGCGGGGCGTGCGGGCCGCCGTACGACACTGGGGGCGTGATCCGTTACGACGCTCTGGACGCCCTTCCCGTACGCGGTGCCCTGCCCGCCCTGTCCGACGCCCTGGACGCGCACGGCACCGCCGTTCTGGTCGCGCCGACCGGCAGCGGCAAGACCACCCTCGTACCGCTGGCGCTGGCCGGGCTGCTGGACGGTGACGCTCCCGCGCGGCGAGTGGTCGTGGCCGAGCCGCGGCGGATCGCGGCCCGCGCGGCGGCCCGGCGGATGGCGTGGCTGCTGGGCGAGAAGGTCGGCGGGAGCGTCGGCTACACCGTGCGCGGGGAGCGGGTCGTCGGGCCACGCGCGCGCGTGGAGGTCGTGACGACCGGTGTCCTGCTCCAGCGGCTCCAGCGGGACCAGGAGCTCGCGGGCGTCGACGTGGTGGTCCTGGACGAGTGCCATGAGCGGCATCTGGACGCGGACACGACGGCGGCGTTCCTGTGGGACGTACGGCAGGCGCTGCGGCCGGAGCTGCGGCTGGTGGCCGCGTCGGCGACGACCGACGCGCAGGGCTGGTCGCGGCTGCTGGGCGGGGCGCCGGTGGTCGAGGCGCACGGGAGGGCGTACGGGGTCGGGGTGGTCTGGGCTCCCCCGGCCCGTCCGGTACGGCCCTCGCACGGCATGTGGGTCGATCCCGCGCTGCTGACGCATGTGGCGTCGGTGGTGCGGCGGGCGCTGGCCGAGCGGGAGGGGGACGTGCTGTGCTTCCTGCCGGGCGTGGGCGAGATCGCCCGGGTCGCCGGGCAGCTGAGCGGCCTCGGCGAGGTGGACGTGCTCCAGGTGCACGGGCGGGCGCCGGCCGCCGTGCAGGACGCGGTGCTGGCGCCCGGCGAGCGGCGCCGGGTGGTGCTGGCGACCTCCGTCGCCGAGTCGTCGCTGACGGTGCCCGGGGTGCGGGTCGTCGTCGACTCGGGGCTGACACGGGAGCCTCGGGTGGACCACGCGCGCGGGCTGAGCGCGCTGACGACGGTCAGGGCCTCCCGCGCGGTGGGCGGTCAGCGGCTGGGCCGGGCCGGGCGGGAGGCGCCGGGTGTGGCGTACCGCTGCTGGACGGAGGCGGAGGACCTCCGGCTGCCGGCTTTCCCGGCCCCGGAGATCAAGGTGGCCGACCTGACGGCGTTCGCCCTCCAGGCGGCCTGCTGGGGCGATCCGGACGCCTCCGGGCTGGCGTTGCTGGATCCGCCGCCGACCGGGGCGATGGCCGCCGCGCGGAGCGTCCTGTCCGCGATCGGCGCGGTGGACTCCGCCGGACGGGCGACGGAGCGCGGGGCGCGGCTGGCCCGGCTGGGGCTGCATCCCCGGCTCGGACGGGCCCTGCTGGACGCCGGGCCCTCGCGGGAGGCGGCCGAGGTGGTCGCGCTGCTCGGTGAGGAGCCGCCGCGGGAGTACGGCGACGATCTGGCGGCGGCCCTGCGGACGGCCCGGCGTGGGGGCGACGCCTATGCGGGGCGCTGGCGCACGGAGGTGCGACGGCTTCAGGCCCTCGCCGACGAGCCGACCCGCGCGTCCTCTCTCACGGAGGACGCCCTCGTGGGGCTCGTCGCCGCCCTCGCCTTCCCCGAGCGGGTCGCCAAGGCCGACGGCGGTTCCTATCTCATGGTGTCGGGCACCCGCGCCGAGGTCCGTGACGCCACCGGTCTGCGCGGGGCGCCCTGGGTCGCCGTCGCCGTCGCGGACCGCCCTGTCGGCAAGGGCCACGCACGCGTGCAGCTCGGTGCGGTCGTCGACGAGGAGACCGCGCGGCAGGCGGCAGGGGCGCTGCTCGACGAGCGGGACGAGGTCCACTGGGCCGACGGGGACGTCGTGGCGCGGTGTGTGGAGCGGCTGGGGGCCGTGGAGCTGGCGGTGCGCACGCTCCGGGACCCGGACCCCGTTCTCGTACGCGACGCGCTTCTTGAAGGGCTGCGCCAGGACGGGCTGCGTCTGCTGCGCTGGTCGCCCGAGGCCGACGTGCTGCGGCAGCGGCTCGCCTTTCTGCGGCTGCGTCTCGGGGAGCCGTGGCCGGACGTCTCCGACGAAGCACTCCACGCGCGCGTGGACGAGTGGTTGGAGCCGGAGCTCGGTCGTGCCCGGCGGCGGGCCGATCTGGCGCGGATCGACGCCGGGGACGCGCTGGGCCGACTGCTGCCGTGGGCGTCGGGGGATGCCGCGCGGCTCGACGAACTCGCTCCCGAGCGGATCACCGTGCCCAGTGGGTCCAGAATCCGGATCGACTACGCGAACCCCGAGCAGCCCGTTCTCGCGGTGAAGTTGCAGGAGATGTTCGGGCTGCACGAGTCGCCGACGGTCGCCGGGGTCGCGCTGCTCGTCCATCTGCTCTCCCCCGCCGGGCGCCCGGCGGCCGTGACCGCCGATCTCGCGTCGTTCTGGAAGGACGGCTACAAGGGCGTGCGGGCGGAGCTGCGGGGCCGGTATCCGAAGCATCCGTGGCCCGAGGATCCGGCGGATGCCGAGCCGACGCGGTATACGAACGCGCGGCTCAGGCGGTGACCGGTTCGGGTGCGGAGTCCGTCGCGGGTTCCGGTTCGTCGGGGCGGCGGCTGCGGGCCTCCAGGTACAGGGCGAGGGCCAGCAGGAGCACGCCCAGGGTCGCGAAGCCCCAGGGGAGGTACGAGGTCATCAGGAGCACCAGGGTGCGGTTGGACTTGACCAGGTCGACGGTGTGCTCGATGTAGTCCTCGCGCATCTTCACGTGGCCGGCGAACGCCGTCACCTTGTCGCGGTCGCCGAGGAGGGTGCCGCCGCGGAGTTCCTCCTTGTGGATCTCCTCGCCGTAGACGGGGGCGCCGGTGACGGGTTCAACCCAGAACTTGCGGACCGTGGTGTACCAGCGGGTGGTGCCGGTCTTGGCGAGCTGCTCGGCGGTGACGCCCGCGATGGGCAGCTTCTTGGGCCACTTCACCTGGGTCCAGGGGATGGTCTGCTCGAAGTAGTAGACCTCCAGGCCGCGGAAGTCCTGGGTGCCCTTGTAGTGGATGGGGGACGAGGTGCGGGTCTGGGCGTCGAAGTACTCGTAGTCCCGCTTCTCCGTCAGGAAGGGCCACTTGAATTCGAGGCCCTCCCGCTTCACCGGGTCGCCGTCGACCATCTCGCCCGTGGCGTGGACCGGTTCCTGGGTGTGGGCGTCGAAGATGTACCGCTCGGGGATGTAGGCGACCTGCTGACCGTCGGGGCCCTGGGCGTAGGAGAGTCCGTCCCAGACGACGACGTCCCGGCCGAGCGTCTTCTCGATCTTCTCGGAGGCCTCGACGTTGCCCTTGAGGGTCTGCACGATGGTGATCTTGGAGACCTTCTCCACCTGCATCGCGTTGTTCATGAGGGTGGCGTCCTTCGCCTCCAGGACCATGTCCTGGTACTGGCCGGCCGGGATCTTGGCCAGGCGCGGGAAGGCGTACCAGCGCAGCAGCGGGGACAGTGCCGCGAAGAACACGGCGAGAGCGAGCAGGATCAGGCTGGCCTTGCGGCGCATCTCGGCCTCCCTCCCGGGTGGTTACGGGTGTGACGGCACCGTCGTCAGCAGCGGCTTCGGGGACGTCTTGCCGGCCGGCGACCCCATCGCGGTGATCGTGAGGACCAGGGCGAGCGCGACGGCCAGGCCGATCGCGGCGGCGATCAGAGCACGCATGCGGGCCTCCCGACGGACTGGAACTGATAGGTCGTCAGGTTCGGCACCGTAGCAACGGGTGGACGAGATGAGAACACGTTGCACACGACGACGGCGCCCCTCCTCACGAGGGGCGCCGCCATGGTTCGTACGACAGGAACGAGCCGTTACGCGCTCGGGCTGGCCGACGGGCTCGGGGACTCCGACGTCTCGGCCGCCGCCACGGTCAGTTCGACCGTCAGGGTCGCGCCGCCGGAGGTGGTGATGCGGAGCAGGAATGTGCCGGTGGTGTCGTCCGCGTACAGCTTCGGCAGCTTGAGCAGGCCGTCCGCGTCCGTCTCCAGGCCCGTGAGGGTGCGTACGGTCTTGCCGTCCGCGTCCTTGAAGTAGGGGCCCTTGGTGTTCGCGGTCGCGTCGTCCGCCGAGGTGATCAGGGTGGCGGTGGCGGCGACCTGGTCCGCGACGGCGCCGTTGTAGGTCGCCTTCACCTCGACCTGGTCGGCGAACTCGCCGCCGGGGGTGCAGGTCAGCGCGGTGTCGCTGGTGCGGGCCAGGGTGTCGGCGACGCGCTCGGTGACGGTCGCCTTGTAGTCGAGGCCGGTGACCGAGCGGCCCACGACGGTGGCGCGGACGGTGAACTCGCCCGTCGTCTCGCCCGCCTTGAGGGTGGGCGCGACGGCCACGCCGGAGCTGTTCGTGACCACCGTGGCCACGCTCTCGCCGCCCGTGAAGGTGGTGTCGGTGTCGCCGACGATCGTGAAACGGACCCGGACCTTGCCGACGGCCTTGCCGGCCGAGGTCTCGGCGCGGGTGCTGATCCTCTTGGTGAAGGTGTCGCCGGCCTGCGCGGTGAGCTTGGCGGTGCCCGCGTCCTCGAGGTGGTCGACCGTGTCGGTGGGGGTGGGCTTCGGCGTGGGGGTGCCCGGCGTGCTCGGGTTGTCCGACGGCGGCGGTGTGGGGCTGGGGGTGTTGCTGCCGGGCGTGCTGGGCGTGCCGGGGGTCGACGGCGGGGTGGGCGACGGCGTCGGGCTCGCGCTGTCGTTCTCGTCGCTGCGGTTGTCCGGAATGGAGCCCGTGCCGTCGGGGATCTCGTGGGTGCCCTTGCGGTAGTACTCCAGCCACGACAGGACCGTGTTCAGGTAGTCCTGCGAGTTGTTGTAGCTGAGGATCGCGCTGTTGAGGTCGGACTGGGTGGACAGGTCCCAGCCGAAGCGGCACAGGTAGTGCCCGGCGGCGAGCGCCGCGTCGTAGATGTTGTTGGGGTCCTTCTTGCCGTCGTCGTTGCCGTCGCGGCCGGCCCACTCCCACGTGGAGGGGATGAACTGCATGGGACCGACGGCCCGGTCGTAGACGCTGTCGCCGTCGTACGCGCCGCCGTCGGTGTCGCTGATGTGCGCGAAGCCGACGCCGTTCAGCTTGGGGCCGAGGATCTTGCCGATGGTGTTGCCGTCCGCGTCGACGCGGCCGCCGCGGGCCTGGCCGGACTCCACCTTGCCGATGGCGGCCAGGAGTTCCCAGGGCAGGTTGCAGCCGGGCTTGGACGACTGGAGCGAGGACGCGGCCCGCTTGTAGGCGTCCAGGACGGTCGCGGGTATGCCGGCCTCGGTCGAGCCGGTGGCGGCGGGAGTGCCGACGGTCGGTGCGGGGCTCGGGCTGTTCAGCGGCGGCAGGTCCGTGTAGTACGGCGAGTTGCCGGTCGCACCGCTGTCGTCGCCGGTCGCGTCGGGAGAGGGCTGGGCGTCGGCCGCGGTCGATCTGCCACTGTCGTCGACCGTCACGCCGGGTGCCTGGGACGCTGAGAGTGCCGCGACAGCCGCCGCGGCGACGGTGGTGGCCACCGCTCCCTTGCGCAGCCTCCTGCCGAATTGCGCCGACATAAAGTGAATCCCTCCCGTGGACGCCCGAGCGCCCGTCTCCGTTCGACGTGCTCGCCATGGTGTGACGATCGACCCGTGGTGCGGGTTGCCCTCGTGGAGCCATTCAGTGCCGTGTACTTCTGTTCGACCGCGCTCCCCGGCACGGCGACCCAGGCGACCCTACGACAACTTGCTTTGCGCGGGCACCCGTTCGCGCCCGGTTTTCACCAGTTGGCCATACTGGGCCGGTCCGACCACACCGAACCCGGGGGCCTTCTTGCCGTTCACGCTGAGCCACGCGGCCGCTGTACTGCCCGCTTTACGCACCGATGGAACCGGCCGGGGCTCACTGGTGCCGGCGGTGCTGGTGGCGGGTTCCTTCGCCCCCGACATGACCTATTTCGCGGCGAGTGTCCTGTCCGAGGCGATGGAGTTCGGGGACTTCACCCACTCCTTCGCGGGCGTCTTCACCGTCGACGTGCTCGTCGCGTGGGCGCTGGTGGGGCTGTGGCTGCTGATCCGCGAGCCACTGGTGGCGCTGCTGCCACGGCGCCGGCAGGGACGGGCGGCGACCTTGTTGCGCTGCGGGGTGCCACGCGCGCGTGTCCGGCCGTCGCTGGTGGCGCGCTGGTACGTGTCGGCGGCGCTCGGTGCGCTGACGCATGTCGTGTGGGACGCGTTCACCCATTTCGACCGGTGGGGGATGCGGGTGTTCCCCGTCCTGGGCGAGACGATCGCGGGCTCGCCGCTGTACTGGTATCTGCAGTACGGCAGTTCGGCGGTGGCCGCAGTCGTGATCGCGGTGTTCCTGGGGTTCGCCCTGCGACGGGTGCGGGGTGCTGCCGCCGAGCCGGTGGGGGTGCCCGTGCTGACCGGCGCGGACCGGTGGTGGGCCGCTGTCGTCATCGGTGGCTGTGCGCTGGTCGGAGGGGTGCAGCGGGCCTCGCGGTGGTGGGACTACTGGGGGTCCACCGCGAAACCGTGGGAGCTGATCCCGACGCTGTGCTTCGGGGTGGGCGCCGGGCTCGTCCTCGGGGTGCTGGTGTACGCCGTGGGCGTCAGGGTCTGGCGTCCGGTTCCGGTGCCCGGTCCTGGCCGGGAGCTGAGCCGTCGAGGCGGTCGCTGAGCGCGACGGCGGTCGCGTCGAACACGGTGGCGGTCCGGACCCGGCGGGAGCGGGGCAGTGCCGTGAGGAGCAGCGCGAGCCGGCTGCGGGCCTGGTCGGCGGTGAGCCGCCAGTCCCTGCGGGTGAGCCGGTGACGCAGGTCCGCGGCCCGTTTGCGCAGGGCCGTCGCGAGGTCGGCCGGGATGCGGGCGGTACTGGCCGTTGCCGCGAAGGGCGGGACCGACAGCGGTGGGGTGGACGCGGTCGCATCGGTGGTCGCCTGCGCCGGAGCCGTGTGGCGGTGGAGCGTGCGTATACCCATGTCCGCATCTTTGCGGGCGGGGGGATGGGGAGCGTGTTGTCGGGGACCACGTGGGTGACGGGCCGGGGGCGGGGGGCCTGTTCTCGCCCCCGCCGCCCCTACCCGTCCCATCTCCAGGGGGCTGCGCCCCCTTCACCCCCGCTGCAAACAGGTGGTCCGGAGCGGGTGCGTGGGCGGGTGCGGGTGTGTGGGCGGGTGCGGGTGTGTGGGGGCTGGTCGCGCAGTTCCCCGCGCCCCCAGGTCGGCCGCCGTAGCCGCCGATGGCGAGCCGCCCGGCACACGCCCGCCCACACACCCGGCCGCCGGAGGCTGGTGCGCCGCCGACTCCCAGCTCGGTCCCCCGCGCCCTTGGGGCAGCCACCCGGCATTCAGCCCGCCCCCACGCCCGGTCGCCGGAGGCTAGTGCGCTGCCGACTCCCAGTCCGGGCCCACTCCGACCGAGACGCCCAGCGGGACCGTGAGCTGGACCGCGTTCGCCATTTCCCGGCGGACGAGCTCCTCCACCGCCACGCGCTCGCCCGGGGCGATCTCCAGGACGATTTCGTCGTGGACCTGGAGCAGCATGCGGGAGGTGAGGTCCGCTTCCCGCAGGGCCTTGTCGACGTTGAGCATGGCGATCTTGACGATGTCGGCCGCCGTGCCCTGGATGGGCGCGTTGAGGGCCATGCGTTCGGCGGCCTCGCGGCGCTGGCGGTTGTCGCTGTTGAGGTCGGGCAGATAGCGGCGGCGGCCGAACAGGGTCGCCGTGTAGCCGGTCGCCCGGGCCTCGTCGACGGCCCGGCGCAGATACTCCTGCACCCCGCCGAAGCGCTCGAAGTACGTGTCCATCAGGGCACGTGCCTCGCCCGCGTCGATGTTCAGCTGCTGGGAGAGGCCGAAGGCGGACAGGCCGTACGCCAGCCCGTACGACATCGCCTTGATCTTGCGCCGCATCTCCGCGTCGACGTCCGCGCGCTCGACCGCGAACACCTGCGAGGCGACCGTGGTGTGCAGGTCCTCGCCGGAGGTGAACGCCTCGATGAGGCCCTCGTCCTCGGACAGGTGGGCCATCACGCGCAGTTCGATCTGGCTGTAGTCCGCGGTCATCAGGGATTCGAAGCCCTCGCCGACCACGAACCCGCGGCGGATCGCCCGTCCCTCGTCGGTGCGGACCGGGATGTTCTGCAGGTTCGGGTCGGTGGAGGAGAGCCGGCCGGTGGCCGCCACGGTCTGGTTGAACGTGGTGTGGATCCGGCCGTCCGCCGCGACCGTCTTGATCAGGCCCTCGACGGTGACCCGGAGCTTGGCCTGCTCGCGGTGGCGGAGCATGATCACCGGCAGTTCGTTGTCCGTCTGCGTGGCCAGCCAGGCCAGAGCGTCGGCGTCCGTCGTGTAGCCGGTCTTGGTCTTCTTCGTCCTCGGCAGACCCAGCTCACCGAAGAGGACTTCCTGGAGCTGCTTGGGCGAGCCCAGGTTGAACTCGTGCCCGGCGGCCGCGTGGGCCTCCTTCACGGCCTGCTGGACGGCGCCGGCGAACATCTGCTCCATGGCCTCCAGGTGCGCCCGGTCGGCGGCGATGCCGTGCCGCTCCAGGCGGGCCAGCAGAGTGGAGGTGGGCAGCTCCATGTCGCGCAGGAGGTCCGTGGCACCGACCTCTTCGAGGCGCTCGGTGAAGGCCTCGCCGAGGTCGAGGACGGCCTGGGCCTGCACCATGAGGGCCTCGGCCTCGGCCCCGTCGTCCGCGCCGAAGGCGAGCTGCCCGTCGGCCGCGGCGGCGGGCGCCAGCTCCCGGTGCAGGTACTCCAGGGACAGGGCGTCCAGGTCGAAGGAGCGGCGGCCCGGCTTGACGAGGTACGCGGCGAGCGCGGTGTCCATGGAGACGCCGTCGATGCTCCAGCCGTGCTCGGCGAAGACGCGCATCGCGGCCTTGGCGTTGTGGAAGACCTTGGGCTTGCCGGCGTCGGCCAGCCAGGCGGCGAGCGCCGTCTCGTCGGCCTCGTCGAGCTGGGTGGGGTCGAACCAGGCGGCCACTCCCCCGGACGCCGCGAGGGCGATCTCGGCGACCGAGCCGGTGCCGAGCGCCCAGGTGTCGACCGTGGCGACGCCGAGCGTGCCGGTGGTGTGCTCGCCGAGCCAGCCCGCCAGCTCGCCGGTGCCGAGCACGGTGCCGTCGAGCTCCACGCCGGCCGTCGCGGCGGGGGCCGGCTCGGCCTCCTCGGCGCCCGGGTCGACGGCGAGCAGGCGCTCGCGCAGGGACGGGTTCCGGATCTCGAGGGTGTCGAGGATCATCGCGAGGCTCTTGCGGTCGTACGGCGCCCGCTCCAGCTCGGCGACCGTCTTCGGCAGCTCGACGGTGCGGACCATCTCCGTCAGACGGCGGTTGAGCTTGACCGACTCCAGGTGGTCGCGGAGGTTCTGGCCCGCCTTGCCCTTGACCTCCTCGACGCGCTCGACGAGGTCCGCGAAGGAACCGAACTGGTTGATCCACTTCGCGGCGGTCTTCTCGCCGACGCCGGGGATGCCGGGCAGGTTGTCGGACGGGTCGCCGCGCAGGGCCGCGAAGTCGGGGTACTGGGCGGGCGTCAGACCGTACTTCTCGAACACCTTCTCCGGGGTGAACCGAGTCAGCTCCGAGACACCCTTGGTCGGGTAGAGCACGGTGGTGTGCTCGCTGACGAGCTGGAAGGAGTCACGGTCACCGGTGACGATCAGCACGTCGAAGCCCGCCGCCTCGGCCTGGGTGGCGAGCGTGGCGATGACGTCGTCGGCCTCGAAACCGTCGACCGCGAACCGCGAGACGTGCATCGCGTCCAGGACCTCGCCGATCAGCTCGACCTGGCCCTTGAACTCGTCCGGGGTCTTGGAGCGGTTGGCCTTGTACTCCGTGAACTCCTCGGAGCGCCAGGTCTTGCGGGACACGTCGAAGGCCACCGCGAAGTGCGTGGGCGCCTCGTCGCGCAGGGTGTTGGCCAGCATCGAGGCGAAGCCGTAGATCGCGTTCGTCGGCTGGCCCGTCGCGGTCGTGAAGTTCTCCGCGGGCAGCGCGAAGAACGCACGGTAGGCAAGCGAGTGCCCGTCCATGAGCATCAGGCGCGGGCGGCTGCCGCCGGGGCTGTTGTCGGTCTGCTTCGCTGCTGTCTCTGCCACGACCCCGATCCTGCCACGCCGCACTGACAGTCGGCCGCCATCCGGGGCTCGGGCCGGTTCGGCACCGCCCTCGCGCCGGCGCGGCCCTGCCGGCGGCCATGGCGACAGGTTGACCGGGAGGAGGAGTTAATCGCCTCCGTGCCCCTCCGAGGCCGGGTGTCGGCAGGCCGTGTTCGCCGAGGCCCCACGCCCGGCGAACGCCGTTGTCACCCTCGCGTGCGAGGATCGGAGACGTACCTCACATGTGTGTGCGAAGGAGAGTGTGCGATGGCCACCAAGCCGCCCAAGGGTGATCCGGTTCAGGACGCTCCGCAGGTCGCCGAGCCGAAGCACGCGGCGGCGGGGCTGCCCGCCATCGGGCACACACTGCGGATGGCCCAGCAGCAGATGGGCGTCAAGCGCACCGCGCTCACCCTGCTGCGCGTGAATCAGAAGGACGGCTTCGACTGTCCGGGCTGCGCCTGGCCGGAGCCGGACCGCCGGCACAAGGCGGAGTTCTGCGAGAACGGCGCGAAGGCGGTCGCCGAGGAGGCCACCCTGCGCCGGGTCACCCCGGAGTTCTTCGCCGCGCACCCGGTCACCGACCTCGCGACGCGCAGCGGCTACTGGCTGGGGCAGCAGGGGCGGCTCACCCACCCCATGTACCTCCCCGAAGGGGGCACGCACTACGAACCGGTGACCTGGGAGCGTGCCTTCGACATCGTCGCCGAGGAGATCGCCGCGCTCGGCTCGCCCGACGAGGCCCTCTTCTACACCTCGGGCCGTACCAGCAACGAGGCCGCCTTCCTCTACCAGCTGTTCGCGCGCGAGCTAGGCACCAACAACCTCCCCGACTGCTCCAACATGTGCCACGAGTCCTCCGGCTCGGCCCTGAACGAGACGATCGGCATCGGCAAGGGCAGCGTCCTGCTGGAGGACCTCTACAAGGCCGACCTGATCGTCGTCGCCGGCCAGAACCCCGGCACCAACCACCCCCGCATGCTCTCCGCCCTGGACCGGGCCAAGGCCAACGGCGCGAAGATCATCAGCGTCAACCCGTTGCCCGAGGCGGGCCTGGAGCGCTTCAAGGACCCCCAGACCGCCCAGGGGATGCTCAAGGGCACCGCCCTGACCGACCTGTTCCTGCAGATCCGCATCGGCGGCGACCAGGCCCTCTTCCGCCTCCTCAACAAGCTGATCCTGGAGACCGAGGGCGCCGTCGACCAGGCCTTCGTCGACGAACACACCCACGGCTTCGAGGAGTTCGCGGCCCAGGCCCGCGCCGCCGACTGGGACGAGACGCTCACCGCGACCGGCCTCACCCGCGAGGAGATCGAGCAGGCCCTGGGCATGGTGCTCGCCTCCAAGCGCACCATCGTCTGCTGGGCCATGGGCCTCACCCAGCACAAGCACTCCGTGCCGACCATCCGCGAGGTGGTCAACTTCCTTCTCCTGCGCGGCAACATCGGCCGTCCCGGCGCGGGCGTCTGCCCGGTCCGCGGTCACTCCAACGTCCAGGGCGACCGCACGATGGGCATCTTCGAGCGCCCCGCGCCCGCCTTCCTGGACGCCCTGGAGAAGGAGTTCGGCTTCGCGCCGCCGCGCGAGCACGGCTACGACGTCGTACGGGCCATCCAGGCGCTGCGCGACGGCAAGGCGAAGGTCTTCTTCGCGATGGGCGGCAACTTCGTCTCCGCCTCCCCCGACACGGAGGTCACCGAGGCGGCCATGCGGCGCGCCCGGCTGACCGTGCACGTCTCGACCAAGCTCAACCGCTCGCACGCGGTCACGGGCGCGCGTGCCCTGATCCTGCCCACCCTGGGCCGCACCGAGCGCGACCTTCAGGGCAGCGGCGAGCAGCTCGTGACCGTCGAGGACTCCATGGGCATGGTGCACGCCTCCCGCGGCCGCCTGGAGCCCGCGAGCAGGCACCTGCTGTCCGAGCCGGCCATCGTCTGCCGCCTCGCACGCCGCGTGCTGGGCTCCGCCTCCCGCACCCCGTGGGAGGAGTTCGAGAAGGACTACGCCACCGTCCGTGACCGCATCGCGCGCGTGGTCCCCGGCTTCGACGACTTCAACGCGCGCGTGGCGCACCCGGGCGGCTTCGCCCTCCCCCACGCCCCCCGCGACGAGCGCCGCTTCCCGACCGCCACCGGCAAGGCCAACTTCACCGCCGCGCCCGTGGAGTTCCCGACGCTGCCCGAGGGCCGGCTGCTGCTGCAGACGCTGCGCTCGCACGACCAGTACAACACCACGATCTACGGCCTGGACGACCGCTACCGGGGCATCAGGAACGGCCGCCGGGTCGTCATGGTCAACCCCGAGGACGCCCGGAAGCTGAAGCTCGCCGACGGCTCGTACGTCGACCTCGTGAGCGAGTGGAAGGACGGCGTGGAGCGGCGGGCGCCCGGCTTCCGGGTCGTGCACTACCCGACGGCACGGGGCTGTGCGGCGGCCTACTACCCGGAGACCAACGTCCTGGTGCCGCTGGACGCCACCGCCGACACCAGCAACACCCCGGCCAGCAAGTCCGTCGTCGTCCGTCTGGAACAATCGGCGACCGACTGAGCGTTTGCTCAGCCGAGCAGTGATCCCGACGAAACGGAGCCGGGCCCCATGGGCGAGCAGCAGCATGTGAAGTTCCCGCAAGAGGTCATCGACGAGTACGCCGCGCTCGGCGTCGACCTGCCGGCACTGTTCTCCGCGGGGCACCTCGGCACCCGCATGGGCGTGCAGATCGTGGAGGCGTCCGCGGACCGTGTCGTCGGGACGATGCCGGTCGAGGGCAACACCCAGCCGTACGGGCTGCTGCACGGCGGCGCCTCCGCCGTCCTGGCCGAGACGCTCGGCTCGGTCGGCTCCATGCTGCACGGCGGCAGCTCCAAGATCGCCGTGGGCGTGGACCTCAACTGCACCCATCACCGCGGGGCGCGCTCGGGCCTGGTGACCGGCGTGGCCACACCCGTACACCGGGGGCGGTCGACGGCGACGTACGAGATCGTGATCAGCGACGAGGAGGGGCGGCGGGTGTGCAGCGCACGGCTGACGTGTCTGCTGCGGGACGTGAACCCCGGCGACGTGGCCCACATCGTGGCGGCCAACTGACCACGCCGGGACGCCGGCCCGGGACCACCCCGGGCCCCACACCTCAGCCCCCCTCCCCGGGGCCACACGCCCCCGGAGCCCTCGCGCCTCCGCGCCCCCGCGAGACCGGGCCCAACTCGCCCCGCCCCCAACGGACTCTGGCCCGACCCGCCCCCCAGGGCCTAGCGTCAGGGCATGAGAACGGGAGGACCCCCGAAGCTCCGGCGCGAAACGGCCCCGCCGGCCGTCGACGCGAGACCCTCGCCGACCCTCGACGCGGACCCTCCGCAGAGCGTCGGCGCAAGGCTCACGCCACCCACCGCCCCACAGCCCGCCCCCACCGTCGACGCGACACCCCTGCCACGCACCGACTCAAGGCCCACGCCCCGTGTCGACGTGCCGCCCACGCCACCCATCGCCTCGAGGCCCCCGTCACCCATCGCCGCGAGCCCCTCGCCCACCGTCTGCGAAGGGTCCCGCCAGTGAGTGGCGTAGGGCCCGTCGAGCCCGGGGAAGGCACGCACGCATGGGGCGCGCTCGACGCCCCGCCGGTCGTGCGGCGTCCGCGAGGCAGGCTCGTCGAGTGGTACGGCAGGCACCGGCGTGCCGCCCTCGGCGTTCTCGCGGGCGCGGTTCTCGTCGCAGGGGGCGGCTACCTGTACGCCACCCGCCCCCAGCCGCCGGCGGCACTCCCCCCGCCGTACCCCTCCCAGGTCACCGATGTGCACTACCTGAGCTCGGAGCCGACGCCCGAGGGCGCGCCGAGGCGCAGCTTCAGCCTGGGGGTGGAGCTGAGCGTGCTGTCCGGCCCTCCGGTCACCGTGACCCGGATCTCCCAGCCGTACGCCGGACTGTCGGTGAAATCGACTCCAACAGCCCCTTTCCGGACGACAGCGGGCTCAAGCCGCAAGATCATCGTCACCATGCACGTGACGCAATGCAGAAAAGTGCCATGGAACGCCGGGCTCCCTTTCCTCGACGTAACTCTACGTAATACGCGCGCAATAGAAGTCCACAGTTTCATCCTGGGAGAGCGCTATGCGCGGCAGCTCTCAGAAGCGCTACAAGTAGCCTGCAGCAACAATTCTGGGTAATCACCAAAACCCCTGAGACTCCTGAACCACCCAGGTCGGGTCCTGCGGGTTCTCACAATGCGGACTGGGCGAATCGGGCCTAATTCCACTGTTCCGCCCACTCAGTACCGCTCTGCATTACGACGTGTCATAACAAGAGCGTCACAGCCTGGCCCGGACCCTCCTCCACGATCCCCACACCCGCTTAGAGTCACGGCCAGTCACCGCGCCACCGGATTGTCACGTCAGGGACCCAGCGCAACGACTCGGCCGCTTCCAGGGGGAAGCGCCGCGCCAGTGAAAGGACGAATCGTGCGTCAACGTTCGCTCATCAGCATCACCGCCGCGCTGGCGGCGGGAGCACTCACCCTCACCGCCTGCGGCTCGCGCGACGACGACGGCGGCTCGGACTCCGCGAGCGGCACCAAGGTCGTCATCGGCGTCGACGCCCCCCTCACGGGCGACCTGTCCGCACTGGGCCTCGGCATCAAGAACTCCGTCGACCTCGCCGCGAAGACCGCCAACAAGCAGAAGCTCGTGGACGGCGTCACCTTCGAGATCAAGGCCCTCGACGACCAGGCCCAGCCCTCCTCGGGCCAGGCCAACGCCGTCCAGCTCGTCAGCGACAAGGCCGTCCTGGGCGCCGTCGGCCCGCTGAACTCCTCCGTGGCCGAGTCCATGCAGAAGGTCTTCGACGACGCCAAGCTCGTGCAGATCTCCCCCGCCAACACCGGACCGGCCCTCACCCAGGGCGTCAACTGGCAGAAGGAGAAGGTCCGCACCTACAAGTCGTACTTCCGCACCGCGACCACGGACGCCATCCAGGGCCCGTTCGCCGCGCAGTACGTCTTCAACGACGCCAAGAAGAAGAAGGTCTTCGTCATCGACGACAAGAAGACCTACGGCGCCGGCCTCGCCGCCACCTTCACCGCGGAGTTCAAGAAGCTCGGCGGCAAGGTCGTCGGCACCGACCACATCGACCCGGACACCAAGGACTTCTCCGCGGTCGCCACCAAGGTCAAGAACTCCGGCGCCGACGTCGTCTACTACGGCGGCGAGTACCCGCAGGCCGGCCCGCTCAGCAAGCAGATCAAGCAGTCCGGCGCCAAGATCCCGCTCGTCGGCGGTGACGGCATCTTCGACCCGCAGTTCATCGAGCTGGCAGGCGCGGGCAGCGCCGGCGACCTCGCCACCTCCGTCGGCGCCCCCGTCGAGGAGCTCCCCTCCGCCAAGCAGTTCGTCGCCGACTACAAGGCGGCCGGCTACAAGGACGACTACGCCGCCTACGGCGGTTACTCCTACGACGCCGCCTGGACGATCATCCTCGCCGTGAAGAAGGTCGTCGAGGACAACGACGGCAAGCTGCCGTCCGACGCCCGCGCGAAGATCACCGCCGCCGTCCAGAACGTGTCGTTCGACGGTGTGACCGGCAAGGTCTCCTTCGACGAGTACGGTGACGCCACCAACAAGCAGCTCACCGTCTACGCCGTCGAGAACGGCGCCTGGAAGGCCGTCAAGTCCGGCACCTACACCGGCTGACCGAGACCCGCAGCACCACCTGAACGAGCCGCGCGGGGCGCTGTTCCACTGGCGCCCCGCGCGGACTCGCATCCGGACACACATCCGTCGAAACCAATCCGAAGTCTCGGAGGACATGCGGTGAACGAACTGCCGCAGCAGCTGGTCAACGGCCTGCTACTGGGATCCATGTACGGGCTGGTCGCCATCGGCTACACGATGGTCTATGGCATCGTCCAGCTCATCAACTTCGCCCACGGCGAGATCTTCATGATCGGAGGGTTCGGCGCCCTCACGGTCTACCTGTACGTACTGCCCGACGGCACCACCATGTGGCTCGCACTGCCACTGATGCTCCTCGGAGCCATCATCTCCGCAGTCCTCGTCGCCGTAGGAGCGGAACGGTTCGCCTACCGCCCGCTGCGCACCGCACCACGCCTCGCCCCCCTCATCACCGCCATCGGCCTCTCCCTCGCCCTCCAGCAGGCGGTGTGGGCCTGGTACCCCGGTGCCAAGGAATCCATCAACTTCCCCGAGATCCCGGGCGGCCCCTTCGAGATCGGCAATGTCACCATCCAGACCGGTGACGTCTTCCTGCTCATCGCCGCCCCCATCAGCATGGCGATCCTCGCCTACTTCGTCATGAAGACCCGCACCGGCCGCGGCATGCAGGCCACCGCCCAGGACCCCGACACCGCGAAGCTCATGGGCATCAACACCGACCGCATCATCGTGGTCGCCTTCGCCCTCGGCGCCGTCTTCGCCGCCGTCGGAGCCGTCGCCTACGGCCTCAAGTACGGCCAGGTCCAGTTCCGCATGGGCTTCATCCTCGGCCTCAAGGCCTTCACCGCAGCCGTCCTCGGCGGCATCGGCAACATCTACGGAGCCATGCTCGGCGGCCTCGTCCTCGGTCTCGCCGAGACCATGGCGACCGCCTACATCTCCGACGTCCCCGGCTTCGACCTGCTCGGCGGCCAGTCCTGGGCCAACGTCTGGGCCTTCGTACTCCTCATCCTCGTACTCCTCGTCAGGCCACAAGGCCTGCTCGGCGAGCGCGTCGCTGACAGGGCGTGACACCGATGACCACACAGACCACCGAAACCCCCAGCGCCCCCGTCAACAAGGACGGCAACGCCAAGGGCCTCATCGGCCTCCCCGAGAACGTCGGCCGCGCCCTCGCCACCGCAGGCGGCGTCCTCGCCATCGTCTCCACCTTCCTCGCCTGGACGTGGACCAGCGAATTCCCCGGCGACCTCACCGTCTACGGCTACCCCGGCGGCCTCCAGGTCCTCGTCCTCATCGGCGGCGCCCTCACCGCGCTCTTCGGCCTCGCCTCCTACGGCGTCAAGGGCCTGCGCTGGCTCACCCCCGCCGGCGCCGACAGCGCCCTGAAACTCGCCGCACTCGGCACCTTCGCCACCACGTGGTACACCGTCATCGCCATCAGCACCGAGCTCGGCGGCGTCGTCAACCTCGAACCCGGCGCCTACATCGCCGCGATCGTCACCCTCGCCGCGGTCCTCGGAGCCTTCGCCCTGCCCTTCACCCGGCCGGAGCCCGACCCCGTCGACCCCGACGACACCGGCTGGGAGCAGTTCAGGCACACCGCGCGCCACAAGTGGTCCATCTTCAAAGCGGCCATCGCCTCCGGCACCCCCAGCAAGGCACCCACGCTCCCCGCCTTCGCCGAGATCCTCGTCATCGTCGCCGCCATGGCAGTCGGCCTGACCGTCTTCACCTACGGCATCGGCACCGAGTACGACGAACAGTTCATCGGCTTCCTGCTCACCGTCGGCTTCGGCTTCGCCGCCCTCGCCAAGGCCGGGCTCGTGGCCCGGGTCTCGGCCATCACCGGCAAGCACCGCACCATCACCATGTTCGGCGCGTTCATCGCCGCCGCGCTCTTCCCCTTCACCCAGTCCGACGACCAGTACGCGACCATCGGCGTCTACATCCTGATCTTCGCCACCGTCGCCCTCGGCCTCAACATCGTCGTCGGCCTCGCCGGCCTCCTCGACCTCGGATACGTCGCCTTCCTCGGCGTCGGCGCCTACACCGCGGCCATGGTCTCCGGCTCCCCCTCCTCACCGTTCGACGTCCACCTGCCGTTCTGGCTCTCCGCGATCCTCGGCGCCGCGGTCGCCATGGTCTTCGGCGTCCTCATCGGCGCCCCCACCCTCCGACTGCGCGGCGACTACCTCGCCATCGTCACCCTCGGATTCGGTGAGATCTTCCGCATCACCGTCCTCAACATGGACGGCACCTCCGGACCCGACATCACCAACGGCTCCAACGGCATCTCCTCGATCCCGAACCTCAACATCCTCGGCTTCGACTTCGGCGCCGAACACACCTTCCTCGGGTTCACCATCGCGCGCTTCGCCAACTACTTCCTGCTGATGCTCCTCATCACGCTGATCGTCGTAGTCGTCTTCCAGCGCAGCAGTGACTCCCGCATCGGACGCGCCTGGATCGCCATCCGCGAAGACGAGACCGCCGCCCTCGCCATGGGCATCAACGGCTTCCGCGTCAAGCTCATCGCCTTCGCCCTCGGCGCCTCCCTCGCCGGCCTCGCCGGCGCCGTCCAGGCCCACGTCACCTACACCGTGACCCCCGAGCAGTACCAGTTCGCCCACGTCGTACCGCCCAACTCGGCCTTCCTCCTCGCAGCGGTCGTCCTCGGCGGCATGGGCACCATCGCCGGCCCGCTCGTCGGCGCCGCACTCCTCTACCTCATCCCGGCCAAGCTCCAGTTCCTCGGCGACTACCAGCTCTTCGCCTTCGGACTCGCGCTCGTCCTCCTCATGCGTTTCCGCCCCGAGGGCCTCATCCCGAACCGGCGCCGCCAGCTCGAATTCCACGAAGAGGCCGAAGCGCCCACAGTCCTCGGCAAGACAGGGGCCTGACACATGACCACCGACACCACCACCTCCCTCGGGACGACCGTCCTCGACGCCCGCGGCGTGACCATGCGCTTCGGCGGCCTCACCGCCGTACGCAACGTCGACCTCACCGTCAACAGCGGCGAGATCGTCGGACTCATCGGCCCCAACGGCGCCGGCAAGACGACCTTCTTCAACTGCCTCACCGGCCTCTACATCCCCACCGAGGGAGAGGTCCGCTACAAGGGCAACGTCCTGCCGCCCAAGTCCTTCAAGGTCACCGCCGCCGGCGTCGCCCGCACCTTCCAGAACATCCGCCTGTTCGCCAACATGACGGTCCTGGAAAACGTCCTCGTCGGCCGCCACACCAGGACGAAGGAAGGCCTCTGGTCCGCACTCCTGCGCGGCCCCGGCTTCCACCGCGCCGAAAAGGCCTCCCGCGAACGCGCCATGGAACTCCTGGAGTTCATCGGCCTCGCCAACAAGGCCGAACACCTCGCCCGCAACCTGCCCTACGGCGAACAGCGCAAGCTGGAGATCGCACGAGCACTCGCGAGCGAACCCGGACTCCTCCTCCTGGACGAGCCCACCGCCGGCATGAACCCGCAGGAGACGCGAGCCACCGAAGAGCTGGTCTTCGCCATCCGCGACAAGGGCATCGCCGTCCTCGTCATCGAGCACGACATGCGGTTCATCTTCAACCTCTGCGACCGCGTGGCCGTCCTCGTCCAAGGCGAAAAACTCGTCGAAGGCGACAGCGCCACCGTCCAGGGCGACGAACGCGTCATCGCCGCCTACCTCGGAGAGCCCTTCGAGGACGCCCCCGGCCACGAAGAAGTCGCGGAGGTCCAGGCAGCCGAGGCCCAGGCCGACACCACGACCGACGCCGCGCCCGGCAAGGAGAACGACCGATGACCGCACTGCTCGAAGTAGAGGACCTCCGGGTCGCCTACGGCAAGATCGAAGCCGTCAAGGGCATCTCGTTCAAGGTCGAGGCCGGCGAGGTCGTCACCCTCATCGGCACCAACGGCGCCGGCAAGACCACGACCCTGCGCACCCTCTCGGGCCTGCTCAAGCCGGTCGGCGGCCAGATCAAGTTCGACGGCAAGTCCCTAAAGAAGACCCCGGCCCACCAGATCGTCTCGCTCGGCCTCGCCCACTCCCCCGAGGGGCGGCACATCTTCCCGCGCATGACGATCGAGGACAACCTCCGCCTCGGCGCCTTCCTCCGGAACGACAAAGCGGGCATCGAGAAGGACATCCAGCGCGCCTACGACCTCTTCGCGATCCTCGGAGAGCGCCGCAAGCAGGCCGCGGGCACCCTGTCCGGCGGCGAGCAGCAGATGCTGGCCATGGGCCGTGCGCTCATGTCCCAGCCGAAGCTGCTGATGCTGGACGAGCCGTCCATGGGTCTCTCGCCGATCATGATGCAGAAGATCATGGCGACCATCGCCGAGCTCAAGTCCCAGGGCACGACGATCCTGCTCGTCGAGCAGAACGCCCAAGCGGCACTGTCGCTGGCCGACCACGGCCACGTCATGGAGATCGGCAAGATCGTGCTGTCGGGGTCCGGCCAGGACCTGCTGCACGACGAGTCGGTACGCAAGGCGTACCTCGGCGAGGACTGAGTCCTTGACCTGGTGACCGCTGTACGACGAGGCCCGCGCCCCCGACTGGGGACGCGGGCCTCTCGCATGAACGCGGTCGGGGAAGGTCAGCCCTTCCCCGCCTTCTTCTCATCGGCGTCCTGGATGACGGCCTCGGCCACCTGCTGCATCGACATACGCCGGTCCATCGACGTCTTCTGGATCCAGCGGAACGCGGCCGGCTCGGTCAGTCCGTACTCGGTCTGAAGGATCGACTTCGCCCGGTCGACGAGCTTGCGGGTCTCAAGGCGCAGAGTGAGGTCGGCGACCTCGGCCTCCAGCTCCTTCAGCTCGGTGAACCGGGACACGGCCATCTCGATCGCCGGTACGACGTCACTCTTGCTGAACGGCTTCACCAGATACGCCATCGCACCGGCGTCGCGGGCGCGCTCCACGAGGTCGCGCTGCGAGAAGGCGGTCAGCATGAGGACGGGGGCGATGCGCTCCTCGGCGATCTTCTCGGCCGCGGAGATGCCGTCCATCTTCGGCATCTTCACATCGAGGATCACGAGGTCCGGCTTGTGCTCACGGGCCAGCTCGATGGCCTGCTCACCGTCACCGGCCTCGCCGACGACGCTATAGCCCTCTTCCTCCAGCATCTCTTTGAGGTCGAGCCGGATGAGGGCCTCGTCCTCGGCGATGACGACACGGGTCGTCAGCGGAGGCACGTGCGACTTGTCGTCGTCGGGCGCGTCTACGGGCTGGGGCGACTCGGGGGCGGTCACGGGGGCTCCTTGTTCAGGGCAGGGGTGCTGCTGACAAGAGCCTACCTAGCTGCGGTAAGGTGGGTGCGCGAGGGGTTGCAGTTCTCCTTCCTTTCTAAGGCCCCAGTACTCCAACTGGTTAGAGAGGCCGCTCTCAAACAGCGGACAGTGTGGGTTCGAATCCCACCTGGGGCACTTTTCCTTCGATTCCAAGGTTTGGACTAGGAAGCGGATGTTCCCGTTCTCGTGAACATCCGCTTTTTGCTGTGTGTCGCGGTGATCTCTCTCGCAGGGTGTCCGCATGAACTTTCACAGCACAGAAGTGCGACAGCGGGCACTCGCGCTACTCAGGGGCGGCTCCAAGAACGCGGACGTAGCGCGGGTCCTCAACGTTCCGCTGGGCACGATCAGTTACTGGAAGCACATGGACCGCGCAAAACGCGGTGAATGCCCAGGAAAGCACGACCCGAAGTGTCCACGCTGCGACGGACGCCCGCTGGCTCCAGCCGCGTACTCCTACCTACTAGGTCAGTACCTCGGTGACGGCCACATCAGCCACTACTCACGCCACCGTGTACCGAGCCTCATGATCACCTGTGCCGATGCATGGCCGGGGATCGCTGACGAGACCGAGGCGGCAGTACGAGCCGTCTTCCCAGACAACGGCGTACATCGTCTCCAGCGCACCGGCTGTCAGAACGTCAAGGTCTACTCCAAGCACCTGCCCTGCCTGTTCCCCCAACATGGGCCAGGCAAGAAACACGACCGCCCCATCGCCCTCGAACCCTGGCAACAGGAAATCGTCGACGCCCACCCCTGGGAATTCATCCGCGGCCTCATCCACTCCGACGGATGCCGCATCACCAACTGGACGACCCGCCTCGTGGCCGGTGAACGCAAGCGCTACGAATACCCCCGGTACTTCTTCACCAACAAGTCCGACGACATCAGGAAGCTCTTCACCAACACCCTCGACCTGGTCGGCGTCGAATGGACCAGCCTCGCTCGCGGCAGCGACCCCTTCAACATCTCCATCGCCCGCAAAACCTCCGTCGCCCTCGTGGACACCCACGTAGGCCCAAAACACTGACTACTTGGGGCTGTCGTCCTCGCCGATGTGGTGCACCCGGACGAGGTTCGTCGAGCCGGCGACTCCGGGCGGTGAACCCGCCGTGATCACGACGATGTCGCCCTTCTGGCAGCGGCCGTACTTCAGAAGCAGCTCGTCCACCTGGTCGACCATCGCGTCCGTGGAGTCGACCTGGGGGCCGAGGAAGGTCTCCACTCCCCATGTCAGGTTCAGCTGGGAGCGGGTCGCCGGCTCGGGGGTGAAGGCGAGGAGGGGGATCGGGGAGCGGTAGCGGGAGAGCCTGCGGACCGTGTCTCCCGACTGGGTGAAGGCGACCAGGAATTTGGCTCCCAGGAAGTCGCCCATTTCAGCTGCCGCTCGCGCTACCGCGCCGCCCTGGGTGCGGGGTTTGTTGCGTTCGGTCAGGGGCGGGAGGCCCTTGGCGAGGATGTCCTCCTCGGCGGCGGTGACGATCTTCGCCATGGTGCGGACGGTCTCGATGGCGTATTTGCCGACGCTGGTCTCGCCGGAGAGCATGACCGCGTCCGTGCCGTCGATGACCGCGTTCGCGACATCCGACGCCTCGGCCCGTGTCGGGCGGGAATTCTCGATCATCGAGTCGAGCATCTGGGTGGCGACGATGACCGGCTTGGCGTTGCGCTTCGCCAGCTTGATCGCGCGCTTCTGGACGATGGGGACCTGTTCGAGGGGCATTTCGACGCCCAGATCCCCCCGCGCGACCATGATGCCGTCGAAGGCGGCGACGATGTCCTCGATCGCGTCGACCGCCTGGGGCTTCTCCACCTTGGCGATGACGGGGAGGCGGCGGCCTTCCTCGTCCATGATGCGGTGGACGTCGTCGATGTCGCGGCCGGATCGGACGAAGGACAGGGCGATGACGTCGAAGCCTGTCCGGAGGACCCAGCGTAGGTCGGCCTCGTCCTTGTCCGACAGGGCCGGCACGGATACCGCGACGCCCGGCAGATTCAGGCCCTTGTTGTCGGAGACCATGCCGCCTTCGATGACGGTGGTGTGGACGCGGGGGCCGTCGACGGCGGTGACTTCGAGGCAGACCTTGCCGTCGTCGACGAGGATGCGCTCGCCCGCGCTGACGTCGTCGGCGAGGCCCGCGTAGGTCGTCCCGCAGGACTCCTGGTCGCCTTCGGCGCCGTCTTCCACGGTGATGGTGAAGGTGTCGCCGCGTTCAAGGAGTACGGGTCCTTCGGTGAAGCGGCCGAGGCGGATCTTCGGGCCTTGAAGGTCGGCGAGGGTGCCGACGCTGTGGCCCGTCTCGTCGGAGGCCTTGCGGACGTGGTGGTAGCGCTCCTCATGTTCGGCGTAGCCGCCGTGGCTGAGGTTGAAGCGGGCTACGTCCATTCCGGCTTCGACCAGTGCCTTGATCTGGTCGTATGAGTGGGTGGCGGGGCCCAGGGTGCAGACGATCTTTGCTCGGCGCATGTTTTGACCCTAGGGCTTACCGGTGGGTAGGGATTTGGTGGGCGGTGACTGCTCAACAACCTTTGGGTGACGTGTTATTGACAAGGATTGAATTGTGCGCCGGGGTGCTCTGATGAGCGTTTCCTTGTGCGAATTCCGCGCGGTTTCACAGCTTCGGGGGTGCCATGGTGAAGCGGGCGTTGACCTGGGCGTGCACGCGTTGGCGTTGGGGTTCGAGGTCGAGGGGGGCGGCGGTGTCCTCGGCTGCGGCGTAGGACATGGAGCGCATGCGGCTGCCGGGGGCGGTGGGGGCGAGGGGTTGGGCGTTCTCGGCGCCGATGTCGGCGAGCTCGACGAGGGCGGCGAGTGTGGTGCCCAGTGCTTCGGCGTATTCGCGGGCTCGCTGGACGGCTTCTTTGACGGCCTGTTGGCGGGCTTGGCGGTGGGCCGGGGAGTCGGGGCGTAGGGCCCACCAGGGGCCGTCGACGCGGGTGAGGTCCAGGTCGGCGAGGCGTGTGGTGAGTTCGCCGAGTGCGGTGAAGTCGGTGAGTTCGGCGGTGACGTGGACGCGGCCGTGGTAGGCGTGGACGCGTTCGCCGCGGCCCTTCTCCTTGAGTTGGGGGGTGATGGAGAAGGCGCCTGTCTCGAGCCGTTCGACGGCGTCGCCGTAGGTCTTGATGAGGTCGAGGACGGTGGCGTTGCGGCGGGTGAGGTCGTCGAGGGCGGTGCGGCGGTCTTTGCCGCGGGCGGCGACGCTGACGCCGATGCGGGCGATTTCGGGGTCGACTTCGAGGCGGGCTTCGCCGCGGACGGCGATGCGGGGTGCGTCGGGGGTGCCGTAGGGCAGGAAGGGGTGGGGGTCGTCCGCAGCTGGTGTGGTCATACGACCCACTCTGTCACTTCTTGGCGTGTTGTCAGCTGGTCGGGTGACCGGTTGGGTCATCAGATCGAAACCTGTAGGGGGTGTTGCGG
The DNA here is from genome assembly GCF_044742595.1 of Streptomyces sp. NPDC087859. Lineage (NCBI taxonomy): Bacteria > Bacillati > Actinomycetota > Actinomycetes > Kitasatosporales > Streptomycetaceae > Streptomyces > Streptomyces sp. NPDC087859. The sequence goes on from NZ_JBIUUU010000006.1 coordinate 329,279, forward strand.
TTCGGCGTGTGCGGGTCAGAATCTACGCGCGTTGTTGACCGTTCCCCGAGGAGATCAAGACATGCCGTTGAACCGCAGGAAGTTCCTGGAGAAGTCCGCCGTGACCGGTGCGGGCGTCGCGCTGGCCGGTGCCGTGGGGGCTCCTGCGGCCGAGGCGGCGGAGGCCAAGAAGGGGCAGAAGCCCGCAAAGCGGTACTCCTTCACGGTGATGGGCACCACCGACCTGCACGGCAACATCTTCAACTGGGACTACTTCAAGGACACGGAGTACACGGACGCCAAGGGCAACGCGAAGGGTCTGGCCCGGGTCTCGACCCTGGTCAATCAGGTCCGTGCGGAGAAGGGCCGCCGCAACACGCTGCTCATCGACGCGGGCGACACGATCCAGGGCACGCCGCTGACGTACTACTACGCGAAGGTGGACCCGATCACCGCCAAGGGCGGTCCGGTGCACCCGATGGCCGCGGCGATGAACGCGATCGGCTATGACGCGGTGGCGCTGGGCAACCACGAGTTCAACTACGGCATCGAGACGCTCCGCAAGTTCGAGGACCAGTGCCACTTCCCGCTGCTCGGCGCGAACGCGCTGGACGCGAAGACGCTGAAGCCGGCCTTCCCGCCCTACTTCATCAAGAAGATCTGCCCGCCCGGTCTCCCGCCGGTCAAGGTGGCCGTCCTCGGTCTGACCAACCCGGGCATCGCGATCTGGGACAAGGCGTACGTCGAGGGCAAGCTGGTGTTCCCGGGTCTGGAGGAGCAGGCCGCGAAGTGGGTGCCGAAGCTGCGGTCGATGGGTGCGGACGTGGTCGTCGTGTCGGCGCACTCGGGTTCCTCGGGCACCTCCTCGTACGGTGACCAGCTGCCGTACATCGAGAACTCGGCGGCGCTGGTGGCCCAGCAGGTGCCGGGCATCGACGCGATCCTCGTCGGGCACGCGCACACGGAGATCGCGGAGCTGCTGGTCACGAACGAGAAGACCGGCAGGACGGTCGTGCTGTCGGAGCCGCTCTGCTATGCGCAGCGGCTGTCCCTGTTCGACTTCGAGCTGGTCTTCTCGAAGGGCCGCTGGACGGTCGAGTCGGTGAAGGCGACGGTGCGTGACTCGAAGACGGTCGCGGACGACCCGAAGATCACGAAGCTGCTGAAGGACGACCACGACATCGTGGTGGAGTACGTGAACCAGGTCGTCGGTACGGCGACGGAGACGCTGACGACGGTCGAGGCGCGCTACAAGGACGCCCCGATCATCGACCTGATCACGAAGGTCCAGGAGGACGTGGTCAAGGCGGCGCTGGCGGGCACCGAGTACGCCGCGCTGCCGGTCCTCTCGCAGGCCTCGCCGTTCTCCCGTACGTCGGAGATCCCGGCGGGCGATGTGACGATCCGGGACCTGTCCAGTCTGTACGTGTACGACAACACGCTGGTCGCGAAGTTGCTGACGGGTGCGCAGGTGAGGGCGTACCTGGAGTACTCGGCGCAGTACTTCGTGCAGACGGCGGCGGATGCCGCGGTGGACGTGGAGAAGCTGACGAACGCGAACAGCCGTCCGGACTACAACTACGACTATGTGTCGGGGCTGTCGTACGAGATCGACATCGCGCAGGCGGCGGGTTCGCGGATCAAGAACCTCACCTACAACGGTGCGGCGCTGGACGACGCGCAGCAGTTCGTGTTCGCGGTGAACAACTACCGTGCCAACGGTGGCGGTGCGTTCCCGCACGTGGCTTCGGCGAAGGAGCTGTGGGCGGAGTCGACGGAGATCCGTACGCGGATCGCGGAGTGGGTGACGGCGAAGGGTGTGCTGAACCCGGCCGACTTCGCGTCGGTGGACTGGAAGCTGACGCGGAACGGTACGCCGGTCTTCTAAGGGTTCGGCCTTCCTGAGGCTCAGCAGAGTTGTGTCCACGGCGCCGGCGGGGCTTTTCACGTCGGCGCCGTTGGCGTGCGCGCTCTTCTCCTAGCGTCCCTCGACCAGGGGGGTGAGTGTCTGGGCCTGGCGGGCGGCCGGGATCTGGGGCTGCTGGTCGAGGCCGAAGGTGGTGAAGGCCGTTCGGGTGGGGAGGAGGTAGGGGGCCTTTTCCGTCAGGGAGTTGAGGATGGTGGCGCTGCGCCAGGCGGCGAGGCCGAGGTCGGGGGTGCCGACGCCGTGGGTGTGGCGTTCGGCGTTCTGGACGTAGAGGGTGCCGGTGACGGAGGGGTCGAGGACGAGGCGGAACTGTTCGTCGACGCGGGGGCGTTCGCGGCTGTCGCGGCGCAGGTAGGGGTCGAGTCCGGCGAGGATGCGGTTCAGGGGGCGTTCGCGGTAGCCGGTGGCGAGGACGACGGCGTCGGTGGTGAGGCGTGAGCGGGTGTGCTGCTCGGTGTGTTCGAGGTGGAGTTCGACCTTGGTGGTGGCGACGCGGCCCGCGGTGCGGACGCGGACGCCGGGGGTGAGGACGGTGTCGGGCCAGCCGCCGTGCAGGGTGCGCCGGTAGAGCTCGTCGTGGATGGCGGCGATGGTGTCGGCGTCGATGCCTTTGTGGAGCTGCCATTGGGTGGTGACGAGGCGGTCGCGTTCGGCTTCGGACAGGGCGTGGAAGTAGCGGGTGTAGTCGGGGCTGAAGTGTTCCAGGCCGAGCTTGGAGTACTCCATGGGGGCGAAGGCCTTGGTGCTGCCGAGCCAGTGGAGGCCTTCGCGGCCTGCGGGGCGGGTGCGGAGCAGGTCGAGGAAGATCTCGGCGCCGGTCTGTCCGGTGCCGACGACGGTGACGTGTGCGGCGCGCTGGAAGGCGTCGCGGTGGGCGAGGTAGTCGGTGGCGTGGATGACGGGCACGCCGGTGGCCTCGACGAGGGGTTTGAGGGGTTCGGGGATGTGGGGCTCGGTGCCGACGCCGAGGACGATGTTCTTCGTGTACGTCCGGCCGAGGGCGTCGGCTTCTCCGTCGGTGTCGAGCTGGGTGAAGTCGACCTCGAAGAGGTCGCGTTCGGGGTTCCAGCGGACGGCGTCGACCTGGTGGCCGAAGCGGAGTCCGGGGAGGTTCTCGGCGACCCAGCGGCAGTAGGCGTCGTATTCGGCGCGCTGGATGTGGAAGCGCTCGGCGAAGTAGAAGGGGAAGAGCCTCTCGCGGCTCTTGAGGTAGTTGAGGAAGGTCCAGGGGCTGGCGGGGTCGGCGAGGGTGACCAGGTCGGCGAGGAAGGGGACCTGGATTCTGGCGCCGTCGATGAGGAGGCCGGGGTGCCAGTCGAAGGCGGGGCGTTGTTCGTAGAAAACGGTGTCGAGTTCGGCGAGGGGGTGGGCGAGGGCGGCGAGGGAGAGATTGAAGGGGCCGATGCCGATGCCGACGAGGTCGCGGGGTGCGTCGGGTTGCTGGTGGGGCGGGGTGGGGGTCATCTTCGGGGGGTTCCTTCCACGACTTTCAGGAGTGCGGCCAGGTCGTCGGGCCGGGTGTGGGGGTTGAGGAGGGTGGCCTTGAGCCAGAGCCGGCCGTCGAGGCGGGCCCGGCCGAGGACGGCGCGGCCGTCGGTGAGGAGTTTTCGGCGTACGGCGGCGATGTCGTCGTCGGTGGCGTGGACCGGCCGGAACAGGACCGTGCTGATGGTGGGCGGGGCGTGGAGCTCGAACGCCGGGTGGCTCTGGACGAGTGCGGCGAACTCCGTTGCCCGGTCGCAGACTTGGTCGATGAGTCGGCCCAGTCCGGTGCGGCCGAGGGTTTTCAGGGTGACGGCGATCTTGAGGGCGTCGGGGCGGCGGGTGGTGCGCAGGGAGCGGCCGAGGAGGTCGGGGAGGCCGGCTTCGGTGTCGTCGTCGGCGTTGAGGTAGTCGGCGCGCTGTCGGAGTGCGGCGAGGTCGCGGGCGTCCTGGACGGCGAGGAGGCCGGCGGCGACCGGTTGCCAGCCGAGTTTGTGCAGGTCGAGTGTGACGGTGGCTGCGGCGCTCAGGCCGGTGAGCTTGTCCCGGTGGCGGGTGCTGAAGAGGAGCCCTCCGCCATATGCCGCGTCGATGTGGAGGCGGGCGCCGTGGGTTCGGCAGACCGCGGCGATCTCGGGGAGGGGGTCGATGAGGCCCGCGTCGGTGGTTCCCACGGTGGCGGCGACGAGGTGGGGGCCGGGGAGGTCGGTGAGTGCGGCGTCCAGGGCGGCGGGGTCGAGGGTGCCTGCGGGGGCGGGGACGGTCACCGGGTCGGGGAGGCCGAGGAGCCAGGCGCTGCGCGGGAGTGAGTGGTGGGCGTTGGCTCCGCAGACCAGTCGGGTGCCGGCGCCCAGGGTTTCTCTGGCCAGGAGAAGGGCCAGTTGGTTCGATTCGGTGCCGCCCGTTGTCACCAGGGCGTCGGGGGCGTTGTTGGCTGCGGCGCCGTTGTGGCTGGTCGCGCAGTTCCCCGCGCCCCTGGGCACATCGATGTAGACCTCGTTGGCAAGTACCCGAGTTACCAGTCGCTCCAGCTCTGACGCTGCTGGTGCCTGGTCCCAAGAGTCCAGGGAAGGGTTGAGGACTGACGCCGCCAGGTCGGCTGCCGCTGCCACCGCGAGAGGTGGGCAGTGGAGGTGGGCGGCGCACAGGGGGTCCGCCGGGTCGGCGGAGCCTTCCGCCAAGGACCGGACCAGGTGCCGCAGTGCCTCCGGGTCGCCCTCGTCCGGGAGTACGTCGCCCAGTGCGTCCCGTACTCGTGCCGCGACCGTCTCCGGGCCTCCCGCGGGAAGCGGTCCCCCGCGCTCCTGTGCGCCGTCTCGTAGCGCTTCGAGGACGGTGTCGAGCAACGGGCGCAGGGCGCGGGGGCCTTCGGGTCCTGAGGCCAGTGGCGGGGTGCGCATGATGCCAGCTTGTACGCGGTTGCGGGGGCGCGCCCGAGAGGTTCGGCGATTCAGACCCGAAAGGGGGTACTTCCGTGCGGCGGAAACGTGGGGGAGGTCAGCCCCGGAAGTCCTCGGCGTGGTCCCGGGCCCACTGCTCGAAGGTGCGGGCCCGGGTGCCGGTGATCTTCTCGACGGTGTCGGTGATCTCCGGGGTCGCGCCGACGGTGGCGGCCCAGCTCTTCAGCAGGAACTGGAGGAGGTGGGGCGGCAGGTGGGAGAACAGTTCGGTGGCGGCCTGTTCCGGCGGGAGTTCGACGTACTCCAGGTCGCGTCCGAGGGCCCGGCCGATCGCGGCGATCTGGTCGGCGTTGCTGGTCGCCGCGGGGCCGGTGAGGATGTGGACGGCGCCTTCGTGGCCGACGTCGAGGAGGGCGCGTTCGGCGACGGCGGCGATGTCGTCCTCGTGGACGGGTGCGCTCATCGCGTCGGCGAAGACGCCGCGGACGGTGTCGCCGGCGCAGATCTGTCCCGCCCATGAGAGGGCGTTGACGGCGAAGGCGTGGGGGCGCAGGAAGGTCCATTCCAGGCCGCTGTCGCGGATGGCGCGTTCGGCGTCGGCGTGCATGATCCGGAGGGGGTTGCTGTCGTCGGCGTCTGCTGTGACGTATCCGGCGGACAGGAACACGACGTGGCGGACGCCGGCTTCGCGGGCGGCCGTGAGGAGGTCGGCGTTCGCGGCCTGGACGTAGAGGAAGAGTTTGGTGCCGCCTTCGAAGGCGGACCTGTCGGGGTGGAGGCGCTTGACCTCCACCCCGTCGGGCAGTGCGGCCTTGTGGGGGTCGCGGGTGAGGGCGCGTACGGGTCGGCCTGCGGCGACGAGGCGGTCGACGAGGGCACGGCCGACGTTTCCGGTGGCGCCGGTTACTAAGATCACGGGTCTGTCTCCCAGGGTTGATCGTCCTTGACTGTCCGTAGCCTAGAGCGGACGATCGCCTTCCCGCGTCGTCTCCCGGGAGCAACCGCGGCCTACGTCCGGGGTCCTAGGCCTCCCTTACGCGCAAGGCGCGTGCCAGGTCGTCGAGTTGGTCGGCGAGCTTGCGGCGCAGGGCCGGGATGGGGTCGGCGTTGCGCAGGCACCGTTCGCCGTGGCTCAGGGTGTCGGCGTCGACGGCGTGGGCGGGGAATGCGTAGCGGCCGGCGGCGTCGGCGATGGCGGGGCCGCGGCGGGCGGCGAGGGCGACGGCGTCCTCGAAGTAGCGCGGGACGTACTCCTGGAGGAGCTCGGCCTGTTCGGGCTGCCAGAAGCCCTGGGCGGTGGCGGTGAACAGGTAGTTGGACAGGTCGTCGTGGGCGAACATGGCCTCCCACGCGGTGCGCTTGGCGGCCGCGTCGGGCAGGGCGGCGCGGCAGCGGGTGGCGCCCTCCTGGCCGGTGGCGGACGGGTCGCGGTCGAGTTCGGCGGCGATGGCGGTCTCGTCGGTGGCGTCGAGGGCGGCGAGGCGGGCCAGGACGCGCCAGCGCAGTTCGGGGTCGAGTTCGGGGCCGCCGGGGACGGTGCCGTCGGCGAGCCAGGCGGCGATGGTGTCGGGGTGGGCGGCGACGTCGATGAAGTGGCGTACGGCGATCAGTCGCAGGCCGGGGTTGTCGCCGTCCTCGGTGCGGCGGATGAGGTCGCGGCACAGGGAGGTGAGGGTGGTGAGGGCGGCGGGGCGCTCCTCGGGTGTCACATAGCGGCCGGCGACCTGGACGGAGGCGAAGGCGAGGACGCCCTGGACGAGGGCGAGGTCGGTCTCGTGCGGGAGGTGGGTGCGGGCGGCCTCGAGGTAGGCGGTGGGCGCCAGTTCGCCGTCGCGGACCGCGTCGCGCAGGGCGTTCCAGACGACGGCGCGGGTGAGCGGGTCGGGCAGGCCCGACAGGGCGGCGCGGACGGTGTCGAAGGAGTCGGCGTCGAAGCGGATCTTGGCGTAGCTGAGGTCGCCGTCGTTGAGGAGCAGGAGGGCGGGGCGCTTGCCGATGGGCTGCGGGGCGGCCTGCGGGATGTCGAGGTCGAGGCGTTCGCGCAGGACGAGGTGGCGGCCCACGTCGGTCGCGCCTTCCGCCAGGGTCCGGTCGTAGAGGCCTACGGCGATGCGGTGCGGGCGGCTGCCGGTGTGCTCGACCTGGAGCGTGTAGGTGCCTTCGTCGCCGGGGGTGACCCGGGGCCTGAGGGTGTCGACGCCGGTGGTGCGCAGCCAGGTCTCCGCCCAGGCGTGGACGTCGCGTTCGGTGCTGCTCGCGAGGGAGTCGATGAAGTCGGCGAGGGTGGCGTTGGCGAACTTGTGGCGGGCGAAGTGGGTGTTGATGCCGGCGAGGAAGTCCTTCTCGCCGAGCCAGGCCACCAGTTGCCGTAGCGCGGAGGCGCCCTTGGCGTAGGAGATGCCGTCGAAGTTGAGCATCGCGGAGGCGGTGTCGGGCACCAGCTCGGGGTCGGGGGCGACCGGGTGGGTGGAGGGCCGCTGGTCGGCCTCGTAGCCCCAGGCCTTGCGGGCGACGCCGAAGTCGGTCCAGGTGTCGGCGAAGCGGGTGGCTTCGGCGCAGATCTGGTAGCCCATGTACTCGGCGAAGGACTCGTTGAGCCAGATGTCGTCCCACCAGCGCAGGGTGACGAGGTCGCCGAACCACATGTGGGCCATCTCGTGGGCGATGACCATGGCGCGGGTCTGGCGTTCGGTGTCGGTGACGGCGGAGCGGTAGACGAACTCGTCGCGGAAGGTGACCAGTCCGGGGTTCTCCATGGCGCCGGCGTTGAACTCGGGGACGAACGCCTGGTCGTAGGAGTCGAAGGGGTAGGGCTCCTCGAACTTCTCGTGGTAGCGGTCGTAGCACTGCTTGGTGACCTCGAAGAGTTCGTCGGCGTCCGCGTCGAGGTAGGGGGCGAGCGAGCGGCGGCAGTGCAGGCCGAAGGGCAGGCCGCGGTGTTCGGTGGTGACGGAGTGGTAGGGGCCGGCGGCGACGGCGACGAGGTAGGTGGAGATCCGTGGGGTGGGGGCGGTCTGCCAGTTGCCGTCGCCGAGGTGTTCGGTGATGCCGTTGGCGAGGACGGTCCAGTTCTCGGGGGCCTTCACGGTCAGCTCGAAGACGGCCTTGAGGTCGGGCTGGTCGAAGGCGGCGAAGACACGGGGGGCGTCGTCCATGCACAGGTTCGTGTACAGGTAGGTCTCGCCGTCGGCGGGGTCGGTGAAGCGGTGCATGCCTTCGCCGGTGCGGGAGTAGCGCATGCTCGCGTCGATGTGGAGTTCGTGTTCGCCGGCGGTGAGGTTCTTCAGGGGCAGCCGGTCGCCGTCCAGGGTCTCCGGGTCGAGGGGCTGTCCGTCGAGGGCGACGGAGCGCAGCTGTGCGGGCTTGAGCTCGACGAAGGTGTCGCCGTCCGCACGCAGGGTGAAGCGGATGACGGTGCGGGAGTCGAAGGTGTCGTCGCCGGTCGTCAGGTCGAGGGCGATCGTGTACCGGTGGACGTCGAGGAGCTTGGCACGGGTCTGCGCGTCGTCGCGCGTCAGTACGGACATGCAGGACATGCTGCCTGATGGGACCGGCCGGGCACAGGGGCGGATCGGTACGCGGCCTATGTCCGGTCCTGTTCGAGACTGCCGTGGTGCGCCCCTTCTGCGCGCTGGAGCGGGACCCGGGTGTCCGGGTGGGGCAGGGCGGGGCGCGCGGGGCGGTCATGGGTCTCGCCGTGGTTCTTGACGAGGGCGCGCAGTTCGCGGATCTCCTCCTGGAGCAGGAGTTGGCGCCGGTGGGCGTCGTAGAGGTAGCGGACCTTGGTGCGCAGCGCCCAGGGGTCGACGGGTTTCGTGATCAGGTCGGCGACGCCGAGCCCGAAGGCGGTGGAGGTCAGTTCGTGGTCGGTGCCGAAGCCGGTGAGCAGGACGACGGGGATGTGCTGGGTCTGTTCCAGGCGGCGCATGTAGCGCACGACGTCGAGGCCGCTGACGCCGGGCATGCGGACGTCGACGAGGAGCAGTCCGACCTGCCCGCGGAGTACCTGCTTGAGGGCCTCGTCGCCGCTGGTGGCGCGGCTGAGCCGGTACCCCAGCGGGGCGAGGGCGCTCTCCAGGGCGTACAGGGTGTCCTCGTGGTCGTCGACGATGAGGATCTTTGCATCCGACGGCATGGCCCGACGTCCCTCCCGCATGGGACAACCAGCTTATGTCCGAGGAGCTGACGGGGAGTGCTCGCCAGCTGACAAGGAGTGCACAGCGCAGCATGCCTCGCGCGGGCGCGCCTGTCACGCCCTTTTGGTGTCGGCCGAGGTCAGTTGGCCTGTGGCGAGGTGCCGTTGATCGTGTTCTCCACGCTCTCGGCGATCCGTTCGTGGTGGCGGATCACTTCGGCGATGATGAAATTGAGGAACTTCTCAGCGAAGGCCGGGTCGAGCTTGGCGTTCTCGGCGAGGGTGCGCAGCCGTTCGATCTGGCGGGCCTCGCGGGCCGGGTCGGCGGGTGGCAGCTGGTGCTGGGCCTTGAGGTGGCCGACCTGCTGGGTGGCCTTGAAGCGTTCGGCGAGCATGTGGACGACGGCGGCGTCGATGTTGTCGATGCTGTCGCGCAGCCGGGCGAGCTCCTCGCGCACGGCGGGGTCGACGTCACCGGTTCCGTTGGTGCTGGTGGTCATGGGCGACCACCCTACGTGGCGACTGCGGCGACGCCGTCGAGGTGTCCGCGCTCGGGCCCGGTGCGCGCGGCCGGCCGCCCGCGAAGGCATATGGGAGCGGCCCTGCCCGGTCGTCGAGTCGGCCGTCGGACCAGGCCGATCGTTGGGCCAGCCCAGTCGTCGGGTCGGCTCGGTCGCCAGGCCAGTCCGATCGCCGGACCGCCCAGGTCGTTGGCCACCCCAATCATCGGGCAGCCCGATCGCCGGGCCGGCTCGATCGTCAGGCCAGCTCGGTCGTTGGGTCGGCTCGGGGCTCAGGCCGGGTTGGGCGTCGGGCCAGCTCGGTTGTTGGGTCGGCTCGGGGCTCAGGCCAGCCCGGGCGTCAGGCCAGCCCGGGCGTCAGGCCAGCCCGGGCGTCAGGCCAGCTCGGTTGTTGAGTCGGCTCGGACGCTAGGCCAGCCCGATCATCGGGCCAGCCCGGGCGTCGGCCACCCCGATCGTCAGGCCAGCCCGGGCGTCAGGCCAGCCCGGGCGTCAGGCCAGCCCGGGCGTCAGGCCAGCCCGGGCATCGGGCCAGCTCGGTTGTTGAGTCGGCTCGGACGCCAGGCCAGCCCGAGCATCGGGCCAGCTCGGTTGTTGAGTCGGCTCGGACGCCAGGCCGGGTCGGGCGTCAGGCCGGGTCGGGCGTCAGGCCGGGTCGCGCGTCAGGCCGGGTCGCGCGTCGGCCAGCCCGGTTTCGTCAGGCCAGCCCGGGCGTCGCGTCGGCCAGCCCGGTTTCGTCGGGCCAGCCCGGGGGGCTTGTGGCGTGGGCCTCGTCATCCGGGGGGGGTGCCTGAGTCGCCTCGGTGGGGTCGGAGGCGGCCGTCGTAGTCCTACGTGGTGCCGGGTAGTCGGGGCGGGTCGTCGGGGTCGGGTACCTGGTCGCTCCAGCCGCCGGGGACGGCGCGGCCCTGCTGGGCGCGGAAGCGGACGGGTGCGGTGCCGACGCGGCGGGTGAACAGGCGGGAGAAGTAGGCGGGGTCGTCGTAGCCGACGCGGCGGGCGACGGCGGCGACGGGGAGTTCGGTGGCGGCGAGGAGTTCCTTGGCGCGGCCCAGGCGGATGCCGAGGAGGTAGTCCTTGGGGCTGCACCCGGCGCCGCGGCGCACGGCGGTGCGCAGTTCGGCGAGGGTCATGCCGTGCCGGGCGGCGTGGTCGGCCACGGACAAGGGGGTGAAGGCGTCGCGGGCGAGGGCCTTGAGGACCTGGTGGCCATCGGGGGTGAGGTCGGCGCGGGCGCGGCGCAGGGCGACGAGGAGTTCGTGGACGGCGGCGCCGGTCTCGACCTCCAGGAGGGGGTTGTCGCGGCGGGCGGCGCGGGCCATGCGTCCGATGACGGCACGGGGTCCGGTGGCGTCGGTCAGGGGGACGACGGGCCGGTCGGGTTCGATGTAGCCGAGGTCGGTGTAGGTGGCGGTGGCGGGCCCGGTGAAGTCGACGAAGCCCTCGTCCCAGCCGGTGTCGGGGTCGGGCGCGTAGTGGTGGGGGACGCCGGGGGTGAGCCACAGCAGGGCGGGCGCGGTGACGGTCGTACGGCGCCCGCGGGCGTCCTCGTACCAGCCGCCGCCGGTGCTGATGACGACGGCGACGTGGTGGTCGAGGGTGCGGGGGCCGACGGTGGGCAGGGCGCCGTACTGGAGGCCGACGCCGAGGCAGACGAGGCCGAGGCGGTGGTGGGCGGGGCCGGGCGTGAGGAACCGCATCCAGGTGTGGTACATCGACAGGCCCCGTTTCGTCCGTCCAAGCTGCGCCGATCTTTGTCCATGGACCCTGACCTGCGCCAGAGGTGAGGGTGGGGCGTATGAGCGAGTTCACGGCGGGGGAAAAGGACTTTCTGCTGGACGGACGGCCGGTGCGGCTGCTGTCCGGTGCGCTGCACTACTTCCGGGTGCACGAGGCGCAGTGGGGGCACCGGCTGGCGATGCTGCGGGCGATGGGCCTGAACTGCGTGGAGACGTACGTCCCGTGGAATCTTCACGAGCCGCGGCCGGGTTCCTACGACGATGTGGAGGCCCTGGGCCGTTTCCTGGACGCGGCGCGGGAGGCGGGGCTGTGGGCGATCGTGCGGCCGGGGCCGTACATCTGTGCCGAGTGGGAGAACGGCGGGCTGCCGCACTGGCTGACGGGACGGCCGCGCACCGGCGACGCGGAGTACCTGGGGCATGTGGAGCGCTGGTTCCGTCGGCTGCTGCCCCAGGTCGTGGCCCGGCAGATCGACCGCGGCGGTCCGGTGATCATGGTGCAGGTGGAGAACGAGTACGGCAGTTACGGCTCGGACGCGGAGTATCTGCGGCGGCTGGCCGCTCTTCTGCGCGAGACGGGCGTCACGGTCCCGCTGTTCACCTCCGACGGCCCCGAGGACCACATGCTGACCGGCGGCTCGATCCCCGGTGTCCTCGCCACGGTCAACTTCGGCTCCCACGCGCGCGTGGCCTTCGAGACGCTGCGCCGGCACCGCCCTGACGGGCCGCTGATGTGCATGGAGTTCTGGTGCGGCTGGTTCGACCACTGGGGCGCCGAGCACGTCGTACGGGATCCTGGTGACGCGGCGGCGGCCCTGCGGGAGATCGTGGAGTGCGGGGCCTCCGTGAACCTCTACATGGCGCACGGCGGGACGAGCTTCGCGGGATGGTCGGGCGCGAACCGGGGCGGTGGCGATCTGCACGACGGTGTGCTGGAGCCGGACGTGACGTCCTACGACTATGACGCGCCGATCGACGAGTTCGGATGTCCGACGGACAAGTTCTGGCGTTTCCGTGAGGTGCTGGCCGAGTACGCGGCCGGCCCGCTCCCCGAACCACCGCTGGAGCCCGCGCAGTTGGGCTCCCCCGCCGAAATGGCGCCCACCGGCTGGGCGCCCATGAGCGACGTACTGGAGACGCTCGGCGGCCCGGAGACCACGTCCCCCGTCCCGCCGACCTTCGAGGAACTCGACGTCGACCGGGGCCTGGTGCGCTACGAGGTGACCGTCCCGGGGCCCCGGCAGCCGTATCCGCTGATCGCGCGCGGGCTGCGGGATCTGGCGGTGGTGTACGTCGACGGGGAGCGGGCCGGGGTGCTCACCGAGGAGGACGAACGGCTGAAGGAGCCCGTGGCCGGGCACGCGCGCGTGGAGCTGTGGGTGGAGTCCCTGGGGCGGGTCAACTACGGCCCGCGGACCGGGGAGGCGAAGGGGATCACCGGGGGGCTGCTGCACGAGCGGCAGTATCTGCACGGGGTACGCGCGCGTGGGCTGCGCCTGGACGCGCTGGCGGACGTGGACGGGGTGCCTTTCCGGCCGCTTTCCGAGGAAGGCGGCCCGGGCCTCTACCGGGGCACCCTCACCGTGCGGGGCGCGGGGGACGCACTGCTCGAACTGCCGGGCTGGACACGGGGGTTCGTGTGGGTCAACGGCTTCAACCTGGGCCGCTACTGGTCCGCGGGCCCGCAGCAGGCGCTGTACGTGCCCGGCCCGGTGCTGCGGGAGGGCGTCAACGACGTATGGGTGCTGGAGTTCGAGAAGGCGGCGCCCGACCGGGCGCCACGGCTCAGGAGCCGATGACCTTGTGCAGGTGCACGTCCTGGTGGCCGCCGGGGATGCCCTCCGTGCGGCCGGTCTCGCGGAAGCCGAGGCCCTTGTAGAAGCCGGGGGCCTGGAAGGTGAAGGAGGAGACGATCATCTCGGTGCAGCCGCGCCGCACCGCCTCCTCCTCGGCGGCGCCCATGAGCCGGGTCCCCCAGCCCGCGTGGCGCTGGTCCGCGCGCACCCACAGCATGTCGACGGCGCAGCAGGAGCCCCAGATCCACGCGGTCAGTCCGCCGGCCAGCTCTCCGTCGGCATCGGTGGCCCGGACGGTGAGGGGTGCCGGGGTGCCGGCGCCGGTCGCCTCGGCGTTGAAGGCGGTGAGCTCGTCGTCGAGGCGCTGCTCCAGGGCGTCGTCCTTGTCGCCGATCCGCAAGGAGGTGCCGGGTTTCATGGTCACGGCCGGGAGTATGCCAGGGCGGCTGTCCGCCGGGGAGAATCCGCCCGCACCCTCGTAGAGTGGAGTCGGGTTCACGGCGTCTTGGGGGTACGGGCGTGGCGAACGACGGACCGGTCGAGCACGGCTTCCCGCACCTGGAGATGGTGCGGGCCTCGATCACCGCGCTCTGGAAACGGCTGTCGTACGACACCGTCCAGACGTTCTCGACCAGTGTGGCCCCCGCCGACGTGGCGTTCTGCGACACGGACGATCTCCATCTGGGGGCGCAGCGGGTGGCCCGTGAGCTGGTGCGGCACTACCGGCTTCCCGACGCCCGGATGATCGTCGGCTTCCGGGAGATGACGCATGCGGCGCATGTCGAACTGGCGGCGGGGCCCGAGTACTTCGTGGAGTTGAACGACCGTTTCCGTACCCATCGCCGGGACATCGGGGCGGCGCTGGCGCACGAGGTGATGCATGTCTATCTGCACCGGCTCGATCTGTCGTTCCCGGGGATCAGGGAGAACGAGATCCTCACGGACACGGCGACGACGTATCTGGGTGCGGGGTGGCTGCTCCTTGACGCGTACCGGGAGGACGCGGCGTCCTCGCAGAAGCTGGGGTATCTGACGCCGGAGGAGTTCGGGTACGTGCTGGCGAAGCGGTCGCTGGTGTTCGGTGAGGATCCGTCGGTGTGGTTCACCAGTCCGCAGGCCTATACGGCGTATGTGAAGGGGATGGCGAAGGCGCGGCAGGATGAGCAGCAGCCTCCGCTCACCGCGGCGGGGTGGGCTGGGCGGCGGCGGTATGCCCGTGACCGGCGGGCTCATGTTCCGCAGGCCGGCTCGTCCTACGCGTTCACGCCTGATGGGGGTGCCGGGGGGCTGCGGGTCTCCTTTCCTTGTCCTACCTGTCATCAGAAGATCAGGGTGCCGGTGCGGGGGCGGGTTCGGGCGCGGTGCGGGTTGTGCAGGACCGTGCTGGAGTGCGACACGTAGGGGGTCCGTCGTTGTCGGCGGGTCGGTGGGGGGCTGATCGCGCAGTTCCCCGCGCCCCTCAAAGGCGGGTGGGTTGCCCTACGCCCCGTAGACCTGTCCCGGGGTCTCCGCCTCGCCGAGCAGTTTCAGCGCAGTCTCTCCCGCCTCCGCCGGGGTCCACCTCTCCCCCTTGTCCGTGCTCGGGCCCGGCCTCCAGCCCTCCATCACCGTGATCCGGCCGGCCTCCACCTCGAACACCCGCCCGCTCACCCCCGTGCTCGCCGCCGATCCCAGCCAGACGACCAGGGGGGAGACGTTCTCCGGGGCCATCGCGTCGAAGCCCTCGCCCGGTGCCGCCATGGTGTCGGCGAAGGTGTGCTCCGTCATCCGTGTCCGTGCCGCCGGGGCGATCGCGTTGACCTGGACGCCGTAGCGTGCGAGCTCCGCCGAGGCGACAAGGGTGAGGCCCACGATCCCGGCCTTCGCCGCGCTGTAGTTCCCCTGTCCGACCGAGCCCAGCAACCCGGCCCCGCTGCTGGTGTTGACGACCCGGGCGACCGGCGTGCGCCCCGCCTTCGCCTCCGCCCTCCAGTGCGCGGCGGCGTGCTTGAGCGGCAGGAAGTGGCCCTTGAGGTGGACGCGCATCACCGCGTCCCAGTCGTCCTCGTCGAGGTTGACGAGCATCCGGTCGCGCAGGAACCCGGCGTTGTTGACGAGGGTGTCGAGGCGGCCGTACGTCTCCAGCGCGGCGGCGATCAGGGAGCCGGCCCCTTGGGTCGTCGCGATGTCGCCGCCGTGGGCGACGGCCTCGCCGCCCGCCGCACGGATCTCCGCGACCACCTGTGCGGCCGGGCTGTCCGCGTCGGGCGCCCCGTCGAGGCCGACGCCGAGGTCGTTGACGACGACGCGGGCCCCCTCGGCGGCGAAGGCGAGCGCGTGCGCCCGGCCGAGTCCGCGGCCGGCCCCGGTGACGACGACGACCCTGCCGTCGCAGATTCCGCTCATCTCAACTCTCCTTGTTGGCAGTTGCCGCGTCCAGGAACAGCGGCCGCTCTCCGCCCCCGTGCACCAGCAGCGACGCCCCGGTGATGTACGCGGCGGCGTCCGAGGCGAGGAAGACGGCCGCGGCGCCGATATCGGCGGGCTCGGCCAGTCTGCCGAGCGGGACGGTGCGGGAGACGGCGTCGATGCCGTCCTGGTCGCCGTAGTGGAGGTGGGCCAGCTCGGTGCGCACCATGCCGACGACCAGGGTGTTCACCCGTACGTCCGGCGCCCACTCCACCGCCATCGACCGGGCGAGGTTCTCCAGTCCGGCCTTCGCCGCCCCGTACGCCGCCGATCCGGGCGAGGGGCGGCTGCCGCTGACGCTGCCGATCATGACGACCGAGCCCTTCGACCGTTTCAGGTGCTCGTAGGCCGCGAGGGAGGCCGTGAGCGGGGCGAGCAGGTTCAGCTCGATCACGCGCGTGTGCCGCTCGGCGTCCGCGTCCGCGAGCAGCCGGAACGGCCCGCCGCCCGCGTTGTTGACGAGGACGTCGAGGCGGGGCAGCGCGGCGAAAAAGGCGCGTACCGCGTCCGGGTCACGCACGTCCAGGGAGACGAACTCGGCCCCCTCCAGAGGCACTTCGGGTGGCCGTCGGGCACACACCACGACGTCCGCCCCCGCGCTCACGAACGCCCGCGCGATCCCCGCACCGACTCCCCGCGTGCCGCCGGTGACGACCGCGACCCTCCCCTTCAGCTCCATTCGCCGCTACCCTTCACCTAACAAACGTTTGGTGGAAAGGTAGCTGATGCTTCCATGGGTGTCTCCACCTCGTCCCGGGAAACGGGGCACGGAAAGGACGGCATCGCGGTCGTCACGGTCGACTTCCCCCCGGTGAACGCCCTGCCGGTGGACGGCTGGTTCGCGCTCGCCGACGCGGTGCGCGGGGCGGGCCGCGATCCGCGGGTGCGGTGCGTGGTGCTGGCCGCCGAGGGCCGGGGGTTCAACGCGGGCGTGGACATCAAGGAGATCCAGAAGCAGGGCCCTTCGGCTCTCGTCGGCGCCAACCGCGGCTGCTACGAGGCCTTTTCGGCGGTGTACGACTGCGAGGTCCCCGTGGTGGCGGCCGTGCAGGGCTTCTGCCTGGGCGGCGGTGTCGGCCTCGTCGGAAACGCGGACGCGATCGTGGCGAGCGAGGACGCCACCTTCGGGCTGCCCGAGCTGGACCGGGGCGCGTTGGGCGCGGCCACGCATCTGGCCCGGCTGGTCCCCCAGCACCTCATGCGCGCCCTGTACTTCACCTCCCGCACGGCGACCGCGGCCGAGCTGCACGCGCACGGTTCGGTGTGGCGGGTGGTGCCGCGTGCCGAACTCCTGCAAGCGGCACTGGAGTTGGCGCGTGAGATCGCCGCCAAGGACGGAGAGCTGCTCCGGCTCGCCAAGGCCGCGATCAACGGCATCGACCCGGTCGACGTGCACCGCAGTTACCGCTTCGAGCAGGGTTTCACCTTCGAGGCGAGCACCGCCGGGGTGGCCGACCGCATCCGTGACAGCTTCGGGAAGGAGGGCCGATAGGTGAGCGACAAGACCATGACCGCGGACGAGGCCGTGGCCCGGCTGCGCAACGGCATGACCCTCGGCATCGGCGGCTGGGGCTCGCGCCGCAAACCGATGGCCCTGGTCAGGGCGCTGCTCCGGTCGGATGTCAGCGACCTGACGATCGTCTCGTACGGCGGCCCGGACGTCGGCATGCTCGCCGCGGCCGGACGGATCCGCAAGCTGGTGGCCGCGTTCGTCACCCTCGACTCGATCCCCCTCGAACCGCACTACCGCGCGGCCCGGGAGCGCGGCGCCTTCGAGCTGATGGAGATCGACGAGGCGATGTTCATGTGGGGGCTGCACGCGGCGGCGAACCGCATGCCCTTCCTGCCGGTGCGGGCGGGCGTCGGCTCGGACGTGATGCGGGTCAACCCCGGGCTGTCGACGGTGACGTCGCCGTACGACGACGGCGAGACGTTCGTGGCCATGCCCGCCCTGCGTCTGGACGCGGCCCTGGTCCACGTCAACCGCGCCGACCGGCTGGGCAACGGGCAGTGTCTGGGCCCGGACCCCTACTTCGACGACCTCTTCTGCGAGGCGGCGGACACCGCGTACGTCTCGTGCGAACGGGTCGTCGACACAGCAGAGTTGACGAAGGAGGCGCCGCCGCAGTCGCTGCTGCTCAAGCGGCATGCGGTGACCGGAGTCGTCGAGGCGCCGAACGGGGCGCACTTCACGTCCTGCGCGCCGGACTACGGGCGGGACGAGGCCTGGCAGAAGGCCTATGCGACCACGCCCTGGCCGGAGTTCGCGGCACGGTACCTGAAGGAGGGATCGTGAACGCCTCGCCCATCCCGCCCACCCGCGCCGAGTACTGCGTGATCGCCTGTGCCGAGGCCTGGCGGGACGGCGGCGAGATCCTGGCGAGCCCCATGGGGCTGATCCCCTCCGTCGGGGCCCGTCTCGCGCGGCTCACCTTCGCCCCGGATCTGCTGCTGACGGACGGCGAGGCGATGCTGGTCCGCCCGGACGGCACCGTCGAGGGCTGGCTGCCGTACCGGCAGCATCTGACCCTGGTCACCGGCGGGCGGCGGCACGTGATGATGGGCGCGAGCCAGATCGACCGGTACGGCAACCAGAACATCTCCTGCATCGGCGACTGGGCACAGCCGAAGCGGCAATTGCTCGGAGTGCGGGGAGCGCCCGTCAACACCCTCAACAACCCGACGAGTTACTGGGTGCCCCGGCACTCGCGGCGGGTCTTCGTCGAGAAGGTCGACCTGGTGTGCGGGGTGGGTTACGACCACGCTGCCGGCGCCCGCTTCCATCGCATCCCCCGCGTCGTCTCCGACCTCGGCGTCTTCGACTTCGCGACGCCGGACCACTCGATGCGGCTGGCCTCGCTGCATCCCGGGGTGAGCGTCGAGCAGGTCGCGGAGGCCACGGGGTTCGCCCTGAACGTCCCGGACGAGGTGCCGTACACGCGTGAACCGACGGCGGACGAGCTGGAGTTGATCCGCGAGGTGCTCGACCCGGCCGGGGTCCGCTCGCGGGAGGTCGCCGTCTGATGGACACGGCACTCACCCGGCTCGTCGGGGTCCGCCATCCGATCGTGCAGACCGGGATGGGCTGGGTGGCGGGCCCCCGCCTGGTGTCGGCCACGGCGAACGCGGGCGCGCTGGGCATCCTGGCCTCGGCGACGATGACCCTCGACGGGCTGCGCGAGGCGGTGCGGGAGGTCAAGTCCCGTACGGACGCGCCCTTCGGCGTCAATCTGCGTGCCGACGCGGCGGACGCGGGCGACCGGGTGCGGCTGATGATCGACGAGGGGGTGCGGGTCGCCTCCTTCGCCCTCGCGCCCTCCGCCGAGCTGATCGCCGAGCTCAAGGAGGCGGGGGTCGTCGTCGTCCCGTCCGTCGGTGCCCGTCGGCATGCCGAGAAGGTGGCGGCGTGGGGGGCGGACGCGGTGATCGTGCAGGGCGGGGAGGGCGGTGGACACACCGGCGAGGTGGCGACGACCGTGCTGCTGCCGCAGGTGGTGGACGCGGTGGACATCCCGGTCGTGGCGGCCGGGGGGTTCTTCGACGGGCGGGGGCTGGTCGCGGCGCTGGCGTACGGGGCGGCGGGTGTCGCGATGGGCACCCGGTTCCTGCTCACGTCGGACTCCACGGTGCCGGACGCGGTGAAGGCACGCTATCTGGCGGCGACGGTGAGGGACGTGACGGTGACGCGGGCGGTCGACGGCCTGCCGCACCGGATGCTGCGCACGGACCTGGTGACCGGGCTGGAGAACTCCGGCCGCGTGCAGGCCCTTGTGCGGGCGGTCCGCCACGCGACCGGTTTCCGCCGCCTGTCCGGACTCACCTGGCGGCAGATGATCCGCGATGGCCTCTCCCTGAAGCACGGCAAGGACCTCACCTGGAGTCAGGTCCTCCTCGCCGCGAACACGCCGATGCTGCTCAGGTCGGCGATGGTGGACGGCCGTACGGATCTCGGTGTCATGGCTTCCGGGCAGGTCGCGGGCGTGATCGACGACCTGCCGTCGTGTGCGGAGCTGGTGGAGCGGGTGATGGCGGAGGCTGCGGAAGTCGTGGGGGCGCTGTCGGCGGGCGGTGCGCTCGGGTTGCGCAGGGCGCCCAGCAGCTCGGGAGGCTGATGCCGTTCGGCGAGTGCCGGTCGGCTGTGGTTGATCGCGCAGTTCCCCGCGCCCCTTGCGGGGCGCGGTCCGCGTCTCAACCGCTCAGAGCCGCTCGATGATCGTCACGTTCGCCTGGCCGCCGCCCTCGCACATCGTCTGCAGTCCGAACCGGCCGCCCGTGCGCTCCAGTTCGTGCAGCAGGGTCGTCATCAGCTTGACGCCCGTCGCGCCCAGGGGATGGCCGAGGGCGATGGCTCCACCGTTGGCGTTGACCTTCTCCGGGTCCGCTCCGGTCTCCTTCAGCCAGGCCAGGACGACCGGGGCGAAGGCCTCGTTGATCTCGACGAGGTCGATGTCATGGATGGAGAGGCCGGTCTTCTTGAGGGCGTGGGCGGTGGCGGGTATCGGTGCCGTCAGCATGCGGATCGGGTCCTCGCCGCGCACCGAGAGGTGGTGCACGCGGGCGCGTGGCGTCAGCCCGTGTTCGCGTACCGCCCGCTCCGAGGCCAGCAGCATGGCCGCCGCCCCGTCCGAGACCTGCGAGGAGCACGCGGCGGTGACCGTGCCGCCCTCGACGACCGGCTTCAGCCCGGCCATCTTCTCCAGCGAGGTGTCCCGCCGCGGGCCCTCGTCGACGGACACGTCCCCGTAGGCGACGGTCTCCCGTTCGAAGCGCCCCTCGTCGATCGCCCGCACCGCCCGCCGGTGCGAGCGCAGCGCGAACTCCTCCTGGTCCTGCCGGCTGATCCCCCACTTCGCGGCGATCATCTCGGCGCCCACGAACTGGTTCACCGGCTTGCCCCCGTACCGCGCCTGCCAGCCCTCACTGCCCGCGAAGGGGCCCTGCGTGAGTCCGAGCGGCTCGGCGGCCTGCCGGGTGGCGAAGGCGATGGGGATCAGGGACATGTTCTGCACCCCGCCCGCGACCACCAGATCCTGCGTCCCCGACAGCACGCCCTGCGCCGCGAAGTGCACCGCCTGCTGGGAGGAGCCGCACTGCCGGTCCACCGTCACCCCCGGCACCTCCTCGGGCAGCCCGGCCGCCAGCCAGCAGGTCCGCGCGATGTCCCCGGCCTGCGGCCCCACCGCGTCCAGACAGCCGAAGACGACGTCCTCGACGGCGCCGGGATCCACCCCGGCCCGCGCCACCAGTTCCTTCAGCACATGCGCGCCCAGGTCGGCGGGATGGACCCCGCTGAGCCCTCCCTTGCGCCGCCCGACGGGCGTGCGGACCGCTTCGACGATGTAGGCCTCGGCCATGGCAACTCCCCAGACTCCTCAGAATCCCCAATGAGTCACGTACGTACGGCGATCCCGTCCAGCACCATCGACAGGTACTGCCGGGCGATCTCCTCCGGGCTGTGCTGTCCGCCGGGCCGGTACCAGGACGCGGCGACCCAGACGGTGTCGCGCACGAACCGGTAGGTGAGCCGGACGTCGAGGTCGGCGCGGAACACCTCGGCCGCGACCCCGCGCTCCAGCGTGGACAGCCACGCCTTCTCGAACTTGCGCTGCGACTCGGCGAGGAAGACGAACCGCTCCTGCGCGACCAGCTGTCTGCTCTCCTTCTGGTAGATCGCGACGGCGGCGCGGTGCCGGTCGATCTCCCGGAAGGACTCGGTGACCAGGGCCTCCAGCGTCTCGCGGGGCCCGAGTTCGGCGGCCAGGACGGTGTCGTAGCCGTCCCAGAGCTCGTCGAGGAAGGTCCGCAGGATCTCCTCGAGCATCGACTCCTTGGAGTCGAAGTGGTAGTAGAGGCTGCCCGCGAGCATGCCCGCGTGGTCCGCGATCTTGCGGACGGTGGTGGCGTTGTAGCCCTGCTCGGCGAAGACCTCGGCTGCGGTGTCGAGGAGTTCCCGGCGACGGGCGGGCGCGGCGGGGGTCACCTGCGGCTTCTTCTTGGTCGGCACGGCATCAATTGTGGACGCTCTCCTCGTCAGGCGTGCTGGCTGCTGACGGCGACGACTTCGCCCGTCATGTACGAGGAGTAGCCGGACGCCAGGAACACGATCACGTTGGCCACCTCCCAGGGTTCGGCGTACCGCCCGAACGCCTCCCGCGCGGTCAGCTCCTCCAACAGCTCCGGTGTGGTCACCTTCGCGAGGTGCGGGTGCATGGCGAGGCTCGGCGCCACCGCGTTGACGCGCACCCCGAACTCGGCGGCCTCCAGGGCCGCGCACCGGGTCAGCGCCATCACGCCCGCCTTCGCGGCGGCGTAGTGCGCCTGTCCCGCCTGGGCGCGCCAGCCGATGACGGAGGCGTTGTTGACGATGACGCCGGTGCCGGCGTCCCGCATCAGCCGCAGCGCGGCCCGGGTGCAGCGGAAGGTGCCGGTCAGCGTGACGTCCAGGACGCGGGACCACTGGTCGTCGGACATGTCGACGAGAGGTGCGGTCCCGCCGAGCCCGGCGTTGTTGACGACGACGTCCAGCCGTCCGTGGTCCGCCACGGCGGTGTCGAACAGGGTCCGCACCTGGGACTCGTCGGTGACATCGCACGGCAGGGCCGTCACCGCGCCCGGGAAGTCCCGCCCGAGCTCGGTCTCGTACTCCTTGAGCCGCCGCGGGTGCGCGTCGCTGATCAGCACCCGCGCGCCCTCCTCCAGGAACCGCCGCGCGGTGGCGCCGCCGATGCCGGCGCCGGCCGCCGCGGTGATGACGGCGGTGCGCCCGCTCAGCAGTGCGTGCCCTGGCTCGTACGCCGGAGTCTCGACGCCTGTCATAGGGCCACGCTAACCTACCAAACACTTGTTAGGGAAGCGCCGTCGAAGGGCTGTTGCCGATGGACCTCGCCTTCACACAGGAAGAGGAGGCCTTCCGGGCCGAGGCCCGCGCGTGGCTGACCGCCCATGTGCCGTCCGAGCCGCTGCCCTCCCTGGAGACCGCGGAGGGCTTCGCGGCGCACCGCGCGTGGGAGGCCGAACTGGCCACGGACCGCTGGTCGGTGGTCGACTGGCCGACGGCGTACGGCGGCCGGGACGCGGGGCTGGTCCGATGGCTGCTGTTCGAGGAGGAGTACTACGCGGCGGGCGCCCCCGGACGCGTCAACCAGAACGGCGTCAGCCTGCTCGCACCGACCCTCTTCGACCACGGCACGCGGGAGCAACGGGCGCGTGTGCTGCCGTCGATGGCCGGTGGCGAGGTGGTCTGGGCGCAGGCGTGGTCGGAGCCGGAGGCCGGTTCGGATCTGGCGTCCCTGCGCTCGAAGGCGGTCCGTACGGAGGGCGGCTGGCGCGTGAGCGGGCAGAAGACGTGGTCGTCGCGGGCGGCCTTCGCGGACCGCGCGTTCGGCCTGTTCCGCAGCGACCCGGACACCCCGAAGCCGCACCAGGGTCTGACGTACCTGATGTTCGACCTGCGTGCGCCGGGCGTCACGGTCCGCCCGATAGCCCGCCTGGACGGCAAGCCGGCCTTCGCGGAACTCTTCCTCGACGAGGTGTTCGTGCCGGACGAGGACGTGATCGGGGAGCCGGGGCAGGGCTGGCGGATAGCGATGTCGACGGCGGGCAACGAACGGGGGCTGAAGCTCCGCTCCCCCGGCCGTTTCCTGGCCGCCGCGGACCGTCTGCACCGTCTGTGGGAGGCCCAGGGCAGCCCGGCGCGGACCGGCGACCGGGTGGCGGACGCGCTGATCGGAGCCCGCGCCTACCGGCTCTTCACCTTCGCGGCGGCCTCCCGCGTCCTGGACGGCGCGGCACTGGGCCCGGAGTCCAGCCTCAACAAGGTCTTCTGGTCGGAGTACGACATCGCGCTGACGGAGACGGCCCTGGATCTCCTCGGCCCCGAGGGCGAGCTGGCGGACACCGACTGGTCCGAGCGCTACGTCTTCTCCCTCGCCGGCCCCATCTACGCGGGCACCAACGAGATCCAGCGCGACATCATCGCCGAGCGCCTGCTCGGCCTGCCGAAGGGACGCCGGTGATGAGGTTCCTCGTGGACGCCGAGCAGCGTGCCTTCAGCGCCTCGGTGGACGCGATGCTGACCGCCGCGGACACCCCGGCGGTGATACGGGCCTGGAGCCGGGGCGACCACGCGAGGGGACGCGCGCTGTGGGCGCGGGTCGCGGAGGCGGGGGTCTTCGCGCTGGCGGTTCCGGAGGCGCATGAGGGCCTGGGCCTGCGGCCCGTGGAACTCACCTTGGCCTTCGTCGAGTTGGGCCGGCACGCGGTGCCCGGCCCGCTGGTGGAGACGGTCGCGGCGGCGGCACTGCTGGCGGGACTGGACGACCAGGGCCCGGCGAAACGCTGGCTGCCCGCGCTGGCCTCGGGCGAAGCGGCGGCAACCCTGACCACGGGACCGTACGCACTGGACGCGGACATGGCCGACCTACGGCTGACGATCTCCCCGCCCCTCAGCGGTCCTGGCGCGGTCACCCCCACCGAGCTTCGCCTGGCTCCCCCACCCGGCCCCCCGCTCCCCTCCCTCGACCCCGCCCGCCGCCTCTTCCCGGCCGACCCCCGCCACGGCGAACTCCTCGCCACCGACCCGGCGTCCCTCGCCCCCGCCCTGCTGCTGGCCCGCCTCACCACCGCCGCCCAGGCCCTCGGCGTCGGCCTCGCGCTCCTCGACCGGACCGTCTCCTACGTCAGGCAGCGCACCCAGTTCGGCACCCCCATAGGCTCGTTCCAGGCCGTGAAGCATCGCCTCGCCGACGCCGAGGTCGCCCTGGAGTTCGCCCGTCCCCTGCTCCTGGGCGCCGCCCTGACCATGGCCCCGGAGGACGTCGCCGCCGCGAAGGTCACCGCGTGCGAGGCGGCGTACACCACCGCCCGTACCGCGCTCCAGCTGCACGGCGCGATCGGGTACACGGCGGAGTACGACCTGTCGCTGTGGCTGACCAAGGCCCGCGCCCTGCGGACCGCCTGGGGCAGCCCGGACGAGTGCCGGGCCGCCGTCCTCAGTGGTGGTCGCCGCTGCTGATCTGCCGGTACTCCTCCGCCGTCGGCTTGGGAATCCGCGTCTCGGGCCCGAACATCGCGTACGCCAGCCGCGCCCGCACCCGCTGGGAGACCGTGACCGGCCGCCGCACACCGTTCGCGTCGACGAGCGGTCCGATCTCGTACGGCGGGTTCTGCTCGTGCTGGGTGAGGGTGTGCAGCTGGTCCTGCGCGAGGGGTTCGTGGATCTCGACGTACTCCCCGTGCGGCAGCCGCTTGATGACGCCCGACTCCCGGCCGTGCAGCACCTTGTCCCGGTCCCGGCGCTGAAGCCCCAGACAGACCCGCTTCGTCACGATGAACGCGAGCACGGGCACGACGAAGACGGAGATCCGCACGAACCAGGTGATCGCGTTGATGGACAGATGCAGATGCGTGGCCACGATGTCGTTGCCGCCGCCGATCAGCAGGACGACGTACAGGCTCAGCCAGGCCACGCCGAGGCCGGTGCGCACGGGGACGTTGCGCGGCCGGTCCAGGATGTGGTGCTCGCGTTTGTCGCCGGTGATCCACGCCTCGACGAAGGGATAGACGCCGATGGCGAGCAGGATCAGCGGGAAGAGCGAGAAGGGGATGAAGACACCCAGCACCAGGGAGTGGCCCCAGGCGCTGATCTCCCATCCCGGCATCACCCGGATCAGTCCCTCGGAGAAGCCGAGATACCAGTCGGGCTGGGCGCCGGTGGTGACCAGGTCCGGACGGTAGGGGCCGAACGCCCACACGGGGTTGATCTGGGCGAGCCCGCCCATCAGGGCCAGCACGCCGAAGACGAGGAAGAAGAAGCCGCCCGCCTTGGCCACGTACACCGGCATGAACGGCATCCCGACGACCGTCTTCTCGTCCCGGCCGGCACCCGGATACTGCGTGTGCTTGTGGACGAAGACCAGGATGAGATGGGCGACCACCAGGCCCAGCATGATCCCCGGCAGCAGCAGGACATGGATCGGGAACAGTCTCGGGATGATGTCGTGGCCCGGGAACTCCCCGCCGAACAGGAAGAAGGAGAGATACGTCCCGATGATCGGGACCGACAGGATCGCGCCCTGCGCGAAGCGGATGCCGGTGCCGGACAGCAGGTCGTCGGGGAGGGAGTAGCCGGTCAGTCCGGTGAGGATGCCGAGCATCAACAGGGTCCAGCCGAACACCCAGTTGAGTTCGCGGGGCTTGCGGAACCCGCCGGTGAAGAACACCCGCATCATGTGCACGAGCATCCCGGTGACGAAGACCAGTGCCGCCCAGTGGTGGATCTGCCGGATCAGCAGCCCGCCGCGCACATCGAAGCTGATGTCCAGCGTGGACTCGAACGCCCGGGTCATCACGATGCCGTTGAGGGGCTCGTACGAGCCGTGGTAGACGACTTCGACGCCGCTGGGCTCGAAGAACAGGGTGAGATAGATGCCGGTGAGGATGATGACGAGGAAGCTGTAGAGGCAGATCTCGCCGAGCATGAAGGACCAGTGGTCGGGAAAGACCTTGCGCATGTTGGCCTTGGCCAGCCCGTACAGGCCGAGCCGCCCGTCCGCCCAGTCGGCGATCTTCTCGCCCTTCGCGGGGGTCCGTCCCCGCGCCTCGTCCACCGATCGCGCGCCGTCCATAGGCCGTCGCCTCTCTCGTCGGATCACCTTTCAGAGTGGCACGACGACGCGGCTAAGCCAACGGCGGGAGCGGCCTCGCGAGGGACTCCCGCGCACGCGCCCCGGCCGGCGCCCGGTTCAGGCGCCCGGCGGGATGATCCCCTGCGCTCGCGCGGCCACCAGCCACTTCGGGAACTCCCCGACGATCCGGTCGTACAGCTCGCTGTCGGACACCTTCCGCGGCTCCGCACCGGCGTGGAAGAACCCGGCGTTGTCGACGACCCGCTTGTCCGGGACGGCCAGTTCGTCGAGCTTGCGCAGATAGTCGAACTGCTTGCTCCTGGTGTCCCCGAACCCGATGAACTGCCAGAACAGCGGGAGCTTCGCCGCCTTGCACAGGTACCGCTCGGCGGCGAGCTTGTTGATCGGGCCGCCGTCGGTCTGGAAGACGACGAGGGCGGGTGCCCGCGAGCCGCTGTCGAGGTAGTGGTCGATGACCGCGTCCATGGCCAGGTGGTAGCTGGT
Source organism: Streptomyces sp. NPDC087859 (assembly GCF_044742595.1). NCBI lineage: Bacteria > Bacillati > Actinomycetota > Actinomycetes > Kitasatosporales > Streptomycetaceae > Streptomyces > Streptomyces sp. NPDC087859. The sequence goes on from NZ_JBIUUU010000006.1 coordinate 355,835, forward strand.
CTTGCCCATGTGCCCGAGCCCGGCCACGATCCGCTCGATCCGCCCCTGGTGGTCGGCGAGCGCGATCTCGGTCTCGGCGTCGACCTCGGTGGAGAAGAACACCACCGGCACGGTGCCGTCGTCGTCCAGGTGCGCGGACAGTCCGAGCACCCGGTCGGCGAGCGCCTGCACACTGCCGTCCTTGTAGTACGGCTTCATGGACCCGGAGTAGTCGACGACGAGGTAGACCGCGGCCCGCAGCCCGTCCAGCCCGTGCTTGCGCAGCGAGACCCCTGCGCTCTTGTAGAGGCTGACCAGCGCGGGCGCGGTCTCCTCCACCTTGGTGAGACTGATCGCGGACATCCCAGCTCCCCCTTGCCGCCCCCTTGGACGTGCCGAGCGTACGTCACGGGAGGCCCGCCGCTCGCCCTGTCCCCAGGCGTTCGCTATTTTGTTCGCCGCCGTACCAACCGGCTCATCGATCGTCCCTTGCCCCTAGGAGCCGGCCGTGGAACCCGAGTCCGCCGTCACCACCTGTTACCGCCATCCCCAGGTGGAGTCCCATGTCCGCTGCACCCGCTGCGAGCGGTACATCTGCCCGGACTGCATGCGCGAGGCGGCCGTCGGCCACCAGTGCGTGGAGTGCGTGAAGGAGGGCGCGCGGTCCGTGCGCCAGGCCCGGACGGTCGTCGGCGGGCGGGTGTCGGCGGTGCCGCTGGTGACGTACGTCCTGATCGGGCTCAATGTCCTGGCCTACCTCGGCGAGGTGATCCGCCCGGAGATCGTGGACCGTTTCTCGATGCTGACCGCCGGTCTGGTGGGCCCGGACGGCGGCCACTACGTCTACCAGTCCTCCTACCCGTCGGACTTCCACGCGGAGGGCGTGGTGGCAGGGCAGTGGGAGCGGCTGCTGACCAGCGGCTTCCTGCACCTGGAGCCCACTGCGGGAACGTTCGGCCTGATGCACATCGTGATGAACATGTGGTCGCTGTGGCAGCTCGGCCGGGTCGTGGAGCCGATGCTGGGCCGGGTCCGCTATCTGGCGCTGTACCTTCTGTCGACGGTCGGCGGTTCGGTCGCGGTGCTCCTGATCGCCGCCCCGGGGGAGGGTGCCGTGGGCGCCTCGGGGGCGATCTTCGGCCTGGGGGCGGCGTACTACGTCCTGGCCCGCCGGGTGGGCGCGGACATGGGGGCGGTCAACCGCCTCATGGTCTTCCTGCTCGTGTGGCTCGTGGCCTCCGCCACCTTCACCTCGTGGGAGGGCCACCTCGGCGGCCTGCTCACGGGCGGCGCCGTGACACTGTCGTACGCGTATGCTCCCCGCGGACCACGGCGCGGGTTGATCCAGTCGGTCGCCTGTGTGGCGCTGCTGGCGCTGCTCGTGGTCCTGTCGATCGCGAAAGTCTCGGAGCTGACCCGGTGAAACGAGCAAGGACCGTTGTGCTGTTCGCGGCCGTACCCGTCGTCATCACGGCGGCGGCCTACCTGCTCGCCCCCACGGACTCCGCCGACACCCCGGGACAGCCGTCGGTGTCCGCCTCGCAGCGGGCGCTCGAGGAGGCCAAGAGCCGCGCCGAGGAGGAACGGGCGGCGGACGACGAGGCGATCGCCGGCCTGCCGGCCGGGCTGTCCGCGCCCGCCAAGAAGGAGCTGGCCCAGCAGATCGTGGCGAGCGCCGAGAACTCCACCCTCGACTGGCGTTCCGCCTACGGCTACATCGAGGACATCGGGGACGGCCAGGGCTACACGGCCGGCATCATCGGCTTCTGCACCGGGACCCACGACCTGCTCACCCTGGTCGAGCGCTACACGAAGGCCCACCCGGACAACGGTCTGGCCCGCTACTTGCCCGCCCTGCGCGAGGTCGACGGCACGGACTCCCACGAGGGCCTGGACCCCGGCTTCACGAAGGCGTGGAAGGCGGAGGCCGAGGTGGCGGCCTTCCGGCAGGCCCAGGACGAGGAACGCGACCGCGTCTACTTCGACCCCGCGGTCCGCCTCGCCAAGCTGGACGGTCTGGGGACGCTGGGCCAGTTCGTCTACTACGACGCCATGGTCTTCCACGGGCCCGGCACCAACGCCACCAGCTTCTACGGCCTGCGCGAACGCGCGATCCACGAGGCCGACCCGCCCTCCGAGGGCGGCTCCGAGAAGGCCTACCTCGACATCTTCCTCGACATCCGCGAGCAGGCCATGCGCACCCGGCACGGGGACATCGACACGTCCCGCGTCGACACCGCGCAACGGCGGTTCCTGTACGACGGGAAGCTGGACCTGGGTACGCCGCTGACGTGGCAGGTGTACGGGGAGACCTTCAGGGTGCCTTAGGAGGCCCCCTCGGGGGCTTCGCGGGACGCGCCCCACGTCTCCCGCAGCACCCGCTCGGCCGGTTTGCCGTGCGGGGTGTACGCCAGCTTCGCGGGGGTCTCGCCGCTGTCCGGCCAGTCGTCCCACATCCACCAGCACACCCCGGCCCACCACTCGCGGCCCGTGAACGTCTCCAGCAACGCCCGGTAGGCGGCGGCCTGTTCGGCCTCCCCGCCGCGGTCGCTGAGGTCCCAGGCGTACGGCGCGGTGGTGGAGCCGCGCTGGCTGACGTAGCCCGCCTCGGTGAACAGGATCCGCCGGTCCTGGCGCCGGGCGAACGCGGCGAGCTCCTCGACGATCGGCTGCCAGGCGCGGCGCAGACGGGCGGTGTCGGCGGTGGGTCTGCCGGACAGCGGCCAGTAGGCGTCGATGCCGATGAGGTCGAGTTCCTTCCAGAAGTGGATCCCGCGGTACTCGTCGTAGTTGGCGGCGTAGGTCAGGGAGCCGTCGTAGTGGTCGCGGACGGTGTCGACGACCCTGGTCCAGGCCTCGGTGTCGCCGGAGACCCCGGCGAGTTCGGTGCCCACCGCGAGCCGTTCGGCGCCCGTGTCGGCCGCGATGCCGGCGTAGTGGGTGAGGAAACGGCGGTAGGCGGTGAACCAGGCCGAGCTGTCGCGGGGGCGGATCTCGGCGCGGTCGGCGTCGCCGGGCAGGTCCACGTGCGGCTTGATCATCACCTTGAGGCCGGCCGCGTGCGCACGGCGCACGATCCGTTCCAGGCTCGCGTCGCTCGCGGTCTCCTCGGTGGGGCGCATGACCGTGTCGGTGCGCCGCTGCTGGTACCAGGTCGGGGTGAAGGTGACCCAGCGGGCGCCGGTCGCCCGGATGTCCCGCAGATAGCGGTCGGCGGCGGGGCTGTCGTAGTCGGTGCGGTACCAGGACGGCAGGGTGATGCCGCGCATCGTCGAGGTCGCCTCCTTGCCGCCGGCGTCGCTGGAGGCCTTCGTGGTCGTGCAGCCGGCGGCGAGGAGGACCGCCACCGCGGCAGCGGCGACGGTCCTCCCCTTCATGAGCGGTGTCCTCACAGGCTCGTCGGGCTGACGAAGGTGTAGCCCAGGGCCTCGATGCCGTCGATCGTCTCCTTGAGCGGCTGGGTCGGGAAGTACGGGTGGTAGAAGAAGCTGGCGAAGCCGTCCCGGACGGCCAGGTTGGCCCTGGCCGAGGCGATGAGGTCGGCCGGCAGCCGTGGCGGATGGTTGTTGTACGCGTCCGGCTCGTAGTTGCCGATGTTCTCGGGCAGCACCTTGGTGCCGTACACGTCCCGCACCACGTACGGGAAGAACTGGCCGATGAACACGTTGGGTCCGGCGGAGTTGCCGCTGAGCGTTCCGGAGAAGTACAGCGAACGCTCCAGTCGGGCCGCGTAGTTGGCGCCGAACACCCGGTAGTCGGTGGCCGATGCCGCGTAGTGCGGGGTGGTCCACAGCGTGGGCTTCGGCAGCCCCGCGGCGGTGAACGCGGCGAGCGCGCTGGTCACCCGGCCCTGTGCCCAGGCGGTGGAGTCCCCGGCGACCGGCCCGTCGTAGACGACGTTGTCGGAGGCGTCGACGTGGGCCCGGTAGAACTCGAAGTCGTCGCCGGTGACGCCGTTGTAGGGGTTGGCGACGGTGCCGTACTGGTGGGTGTAGCCGTGGTTCATGAGGACCGCGCCCCGGGCCAGCATGTACTTCAGGGCGCTGACCACCTGCGGCCGCTGGGCGAGGGTGACCGTCTCGGGGACCCCGTTGTTGTAGGTGCCGTTGGGGTCGGTGTAGACGGGGATCACGTTGATGCCGTAGGCGATGTTCTCCGCCTTCAACAGGTCGGCCATCGCCCGCAGTTCGGAGGGTTCCGAGTCGGGGCTGATGTCCTCCAGGCGCAGGAGCGCGCGGTGCCGTTCGGTGGTGGCCGGCGCGAGGGCGTCGAAGAGGAGGTCCTCCAGGACGATGATCCGGTCGCTCTCGGAGACGTACGCGAACGGGATCTCACCGATGTAGGTCAGGTTGGACGACCGCACGGCCCACCCGAAGGTGTGGGCGTTGGAGGTGTCCAGGCCCTCCGCGACCCTGGTGACGGCGGGATAGCCGGGTCCGGTGAGGACGTTGGGGCGCAGCACCCCGCCGTCCTGGCCCGCCGGGACCTTCCGGGTGAGGGCCTGGTTCTTGTACGTCACCTGTGTCACGGTGCCGATCGAACCGCCGTCCTCGTAGTACGACGTCGTCGGGTCCCAGCCGTACTTCTGCGTGAACTGGGGTACGCCGACGGAGTTCGCCATGTTCCAGATGTTGGCACCCATCCAGATCACGGGCTTGGTCGTGGTGGAGGCGTCCTGGTAGAAGGCGGCCGGGATGGCGTCCGGGGTGTCGCAGCAGTAGTAGGTCGAGCCGATGTAGACCACGGCCGAGTACGAGTCGACCATGCCGGCGGTGTACTGCTGGACGGGCTTGGCGGTCACGGCGCCGAAGTGGCCCGCCAGGTTGGCCGCGGCCATGGCGTACAGCTCGCCCAACTGCCCGTAGGGGCCCGCGGTGTCGTAGAGGACGAGGGTGGTCGGGTCGGCCGCGGCGGCGACGTCGGCGGCCTGTAGCAGCGCGGCTTGCCGGGTCACGGCCGAGGCGGTCCGGACCGGGAAGGCGGTCGCGGTCGAGAGGGTGGTCGCCGAGGGCTTCCGGCGCTGTTTCGTGTGGCGTGCCCGGTCGGCCTTGAGCTGGGACTTCGCCCAGCTCTTGAGATCGACGCGGCTCAGTCCGGATGCGCCGCCGACGTTCTCGCGGCCGGGCCGGTCCCCGCCCGGGGCGGCCTGGGCGCCCGCGGCCAGGAAAGTGCCGCTGAGCAGGGCGGCGACGAGCAGCAGGAGCACGGAGAACTTCGGGATTCGCCGTCTCCGGGTACAGATCACTGGTCTCACTGTCATTCCCCCCACTTTGCCAATCCTTGGCAAAGGTTTTTCACAATAGGAAGTCACTGATTCTTATGACGGCCACGAGGGGTGTCAATGACTTGAAGGGTGAATTCCTGCAGTACCAGGAGACGACACCAGAAGATCGGACATGCCCTTTTTCTGATTAACCCTCTGAGTCACCCCCGACGTCTGCTACGTTCACCTTCGCGCGATGGGGACGCGCTGTGAAATGTGTGGGGGGACAATGTACGGACGACCCGCCCTGGGGGCTCTGCTGCCTCTGGCAGGGGCGATGGCCGCGCCAGAAGCCGTGCCAGGGCTACCTTTGGCCAAAACCTTACAGGCAACGGCCGGGGCCGGATTCCTGCTCTATTGCCTGACCGCCTGTCTGATACTGCTGGCCCGGATACGGCTGCGCCACCAGGCACGAAAAGCGCAGGCCACCGCCGGGAGCAGCCATGATCACTGAGCTGCTCCTGTGGTCGAGCATCACTTTGATCATTATGGCCGGCTGCTACAACACCAGCCTCTTTATGCTGTCGAGGCGCAGAATTCGCCGTTCTCGAACAGACCGGAGAGACCGGTTCTATGTATTTCTTCTCGCCTGCCTCAACGAGGAGAAAGTGCTTTCCGAAAGCCTGGCACGGATCACTTCGCTGCCTGCCCGGAATTTTATGGCACTGGTGATCGATGACGGTTCGGACGACCGCACCTCGCAGATCGCGCTGGCCGCCGATCCGACCGTGGTCCGACTGCACCGGCGCACTCCGCCGAATGCCCGTAAAGGCAAAGGCGCCGCACTCAACGACGGCGTACGTCACCTGCGGGAATCCGGTCTGCTCGCCGGTCACGACCCGGAAGACGTGGTCCTGTGCGTGGTCGACGCGGACGGACGGCTGGACCCGCATGTCGTGCAGTCGGTCGACCCGTATTTCGACAATCCGAGAACGGGCGCGGTCCAGATCTGCGTCCGTATGTACAACCGGCATCTCGGGCTGCTCGCCCGCATGCAGGACATGGAGTTCGTGGTCTACGGCGACGTCTTCCAGAGCGCACGCCGCTCCATCGGCAGCGTGGGCATGGGCGGCAACGGGCAGTTCATGCGGCTGTCGGCGCTCAACACCCTGGACGGGGACGGCCCTTGGAGCGACAGCCTCACCGAGGACCTCGACCTCGGGGTACGGCTGATCGCCAAGGGCTGGACCAACCAGCACTGCACCACCGCCGCGGTCTCCCAGCAGGCCGTGCTCAGCCTGCGGCGCCTGATCCGCCAGCGATCCCGCTGGTTCCAGGGCCACCTCCAGTCGGCCAATCTCGTCCCGCTCATCCTCAGGGACGTCCCGACCCGTGCCGCACTCGACCTGCTCTACCACCTCTCCAGCCCGGTGCTCATCCTGCTCACCTCGCTGCTGCCGCTGTCCTTCCTCGTCGCCGTCGGCGCCACCACGGTGGCCTCCGTCCAGGCGGGACAGTCGCTCGTCTCGCCCATGTGGCTGCTCGGCCCGTATCTGCTCTCGTTCACCGCCGCCTACGCGTACGGCTTCATCTATGCCAAGCGTGAGCGGGAGCTGGGCCTGGTGCGCTCGGTCCTGCTCGCCCATGTCTTCGTCTTCTACGGCTACATCTGGTTCTTCGCCGGCTGGTGGGGGTTCTGGCGGATGCTCACCGGCCAGCGGGGCTGGCTGAAGACCGCACGCACCTGAGGACATTCAGGCCGCGCCCGATCCCCGCGCGGGTCCTCGTCTCCTGCTCGTCGTACCTCTCTCATCACCCTCGACGTGGTCGCTGCGCCGATCACGCATGCCCAAGGGGGGCACCCATGTCCACATCTCCGTCTGTCATGCCCGTACGCGCCATGCTCGTGCTCGGCACCCGGCCGGAAGCCATCAAACTGGCGCCCGTGGCGCGGGCGATGGCCGCGAGCCCGCAGTTCGAGCCGATCGTCGTCACCACCGGCCAGCACCGCGAGATGCTCCACCAGATGCTCGGCATGCTGTGCGTCGACGTACGCATCGCGCTGGACGTGATGCGCAGCCGGCAGCAGCTGTCCGACCTCACCGCCCGGCTGGTCGGGGAGCTCGGCGGGGCCATGCGCGAGCAACGACCCGACCTGGTCGTGGTGCAGGGGGACACCACGACCGCGCTGGCCGGTGCCCTGGCCGCCTTCTACGAGAAGATCCCGGTCGCCCATGTGGAGGCCGGACTGCGCACCGGCGTCATCGACAACCCGTTCCCGGAGGAGCTCAACCGCAGCCTCATCGGCCGTATCGCCCGCTGGCACTTCGCCCCCACCCCGGCCGCGGCCCGCCATCTGACCGACGAGGGCGTCCCCGAGGAGCAGGTGTTCACGACCGGCAACACGGTGATCGACAACCTGCTGTGGGTGCTCGCCGAGGGCACCGGAGGCTCCGCGTTCCACACCACGGGCCCCAAGCGGATCCTGGTCACCCTGCACCGCCGGGAGAACCAGGGCGAACGGATGCGCGGCATGGGACGGGCGCTGGCCCGGCTCGCCCGGCGGGGGGACGTGGAGATCGTGCTGCCGCTGCACAAGAGCCCGGCCGTGCGGGAGGTGCTGCTGCCCGAACTCGACGGTCACCAGGGCGTCTCGCTCGTCGAACCGCTCGGCTATCTGGACTTCGCCGCGACCCTGGCCGAGTGCGACCTCGTCCTCACCGACTCCGGCGGCATCCAGGAGGAGGCCCCCAGTCTCAGCAAGCCCTCGCTCGTGCTGCGGACGACCACCGAGCGGCCCGAGGCGGTCGAGGCCGGATCGGCCCGGCTGGTCGGCACGGACCCGGAGACCATCGTGGCCTGGGCGGAGAAGCTCCTCGACGATCCGCTGGAGTACCGGCGGATGGCGAGCGCGGGCAATCCGTTCGGCGACGGCCGGGCCGCGCGCCGGATCCTGGACCAACTGGCCGAGGACTTCGCCGCCGATGTCCCGGTCGGCCTCACGGCATCCGGGCCATACTCGACGGCATGACGCCGTCACTCCTGCGCTCGCGCCGACGGATCCCCCTGCTTCCGCGAGGACTTCGGACGGGGCCCCGGTCGGGGCCCCGGTCCGGGCCTCCGTCGGCGCGTCCACCGGGGCCCGCGCCGGAGCTTCCGTCGGGGCCGGGGCGCAGGAGCCGGATCCTGGCCGGAGTCGCACTGGCTCTCACACTGGCGATCGGACTGTCCGTCATGGTGAGCCAGTGCGACTCGGACCCGGAGCCACGACAGACCGCCCCCTGGTCCGACGGTTCCACCCACGGCCGCTGGACCTCCGTGTTCAACGGCCACGGCACCAACACCGGCGACGACGACTCGCTGTCGCTGTCCCCGATGCCCGCCGAGGACCCCGGCACCACCCATGCCGGGCTCGTCGTCAGCACCGCGTCCTACGACGACCTGGGCTTCGAGGCACGGATGCGCACGGTCGAGCAGCTGCGCACCCCGCACCCGAACCCGTGGGAAGTGCCCTGGCTGGTCTGGGCGTACACGGACCCGGAGCACTTCTACTACATCACCCTCAAGCCGAACGGCTGGGAGCTCGGCAAACGGGACCCGGCGTATCCGGGCGGGCAGCGCTTCCTGGCCACGGGGCACGAGGAGTTCCCGGTGGGCGACTGGTCGTCGGTGCGGGTGGAGCAGAAGGGGCCGGCGCTCACCGTGGAGGTGGCCGGAAAGCCGCTCGTGAGCTTCACCGACGCCGAACGCCCTTATCTCCAGGGCCGGGTGGGCGCCTACACCGAGGACGCCACGGTGGAGTTCGAGGGGCTCGACGCTTCCTGAGCATGCGACGGCGCCCGCCATCCGTCCGGTCGGGGACTGGGAAGGCAGGCGCCGTCAGTGTTCCGTACGCCTTTGTACGGGACGTTCTTCGAGGCCGGTCAAGGCCTTTTGACGAACCGTCAGACCATCAGGGAACGGTCCGTCGGACGGATCGGGGCCGGCAGTTCGCTGGCACCGGTCAGGAAGCGGTCGACGCCACGGGCGGCCGAGCGGCCCTCCGCGATCGCCCACACGATGAGGGACTGGCCGCGGCCCGCGTCACCGGCGACGTACACACCGGGGACATTGGTCTGGAAGTCGGCGTCGCGGGCGACGTTGCCGCGCTCGTCGAGCTCCAGGCCGAACTGCTCGACCAGACCGTTCTCCCGGTCGGTGCCGGTGAAGCCCATCGCGAGCGTGACCAGCTGGGCGGGGATCTTGCGCTCCGTGCCCGGCTTCGAGGTCAGCTTGCCGTCGATGAACTCGACCTCGCTGAGGTGCAGCCACTGGACGTTGCCGTCCTCGTCGCCCTCGAAGTGGGTGGTGGAGACGGAGTAGACCCGCTCGCCGCCCTCCTCGTGCGCGGACGTGACCTTGTACAGCATCGGGAAGGTCGGCCAGGGCTGGTTCGGCGCCCGGTCCTCGCCGGGGCGGGGCATGATCTCCAGCTGTGTGACGGAGGCCGCGCCCTGGCGGTGGGCGGTGCCCACGCAGTCGGCGCCGGTGTCGCCACCGCCGATGACCACGACGTGCTTGCCCTCGGCGGTGATGGGAGGCGCCACGAAGTCGCCCTCCTGCACCTTGTTGGCCAGCGGCAGGTATTCCATCGCCTGGTGGACGCCCTTGAGCTCGCGACCGGGGACCGGGAGGTCACGGGCGGTCGTCGCACCGGCGGCGATGACGACGGCGTCGTACCGCTTGCGCAGGTCGGTCGCCTTGAGGTCGCGGCCGATCTCGATACCGGTACGGAAGCGGGTGCCCTCCGCGCGCATCTGCTCGATACGGCGGTTGATGTGCCGCTTCTCCATCTTGAACTCGGGGATGCCGTAGCGCAGCAGACCGCCGACGCGGTCGGCGCGCTCGTAGACGGCGACGGTGTGGCCGGCCCGCGTGAGCTGCTGGGCGGCGGCCAGGCCCGCGGGGCCCGAACCGATGACCGCGACGGTCTTGCCCGACAGCCGCTCCGGGGCCTGCGGCTCGACGTCACCGCTGTCCCACGCCTTGTCGATGATCGAGACCTCGACGTTCTTGATGGTCACGGCCGGCTGGTTGATGCCGAGCACACACGCCGACTCGCAGGGAGCCGGGCAGAGGCGACCGGTGAACTCCGGGAAGTTGTTGGTCGCGTGCAGACGCTCACTCGCGGCCGCCCAGTCCTCGCGGTAGGCGTAGTCGTTCCACTCGGGGATGAGGTTCCCCAGCGGACAGCCGTTGTGACAGAACGGGATACCGCAGTCCATGCAGCGGCTGGCCTGCTTGCTGATGATCGGCAGCAGGGAGCCGGGGACGTAGACCTCGTTCCAGTCCTTCAGGCGTACGTCGACGGGGCGGGACTTGGCGACCTCGCGCCCGTGGTTCAGGAAGCCCTTCGGGTCAGCCATTGATCGCCGCCTCCATCATCTTCTCGGTGATCTCGGTCTCGGAGAGACCGGCCTGCTCGGCGGCGGCCTTGGCGGCGAGCACTGCCTTGTACGTGCTGGGGATGATCTTGCTGAAGCGCGCCACGGACGTGTCCCAGTCGACGAGCAGCTTCTCGGCGACCGTGGAGCCCGTCTCCTCGGCGTGGCGGCGCACCACGTCGTGCAGCCACTGCTTGTCGGCCTCGTCCAGCGCCTCCACGGCGTTCACGTTGCCGACGTTGACGTTGTCGCGGTCCAGGTCGATGACGTACGCGACGCCGCCGGACATACCGGCCGCGAAGTTACGGCCCGTCTCGCCCAGGACCACCGCGTGACCGCCGGTCATGTACTCGCAGCCGTGGTCGCCCACGCCCTCCGAGACCACCAGCGCACCGGAGTTGCGGACGCAGAAGCGCTCACCGGTACGACCGCGCAGGAACAGCTCGCCGCCGGTCGCGCCGTAGGCGATCGTGTTGCCCGCGATCGTCGAGAACTCGGCGAGGTGGTCGGCGCCCCGGTCGGGACGGACGATGACCCGGCCGCCGGAGAGGCCCTTGCCGACGTAGTCGTTGGCATCGCCCTCCAGGCGCAGCGTGACACCGCGCGGCAGGAAGGCGCCGAAGGACTGGCCCGCGGAGCCGGTGAAGGTGATGTCGATGGTGTCCTCGGGCAGGCCCGCACCGCCGAACTTCTTCGTCACCTCGTGGCCGAGCATGGTGCCGACCGTGCGGTTGATGTTGCGGATGGCGACCTGGGCGCGCACCGGCTGGGCGTCGGTGGCGCTGGACGCGGCGAGGGCGTCGGCGGCGAGCTTGATGAGCTCGTTGTCGAGCGCCTTCTCCAGGCCGTGGTCCTGCTCGATGACCTGGTGCAGCGGGGCGCCCTCGGGCAGTTCGGGCACGTAGAAGAGCGGGGACAGGTCCAGGCCCTGCGCCTTCCAGTGGTTGACGGCCCGCTCCACGTCGAGGGTCTCGGCGTGGCCGACGGCCTCCTCGATGGAGCGGAAGCCCAGCTCGGCGAGGATCTCGCGGACCTCTTCGGCGATGAACTGGAAGAAGTTCACGACGTACTCGGCCTTGCCCGTGAACCGGTCGCGGAGCGTCGGGTTCTGGGTGGCGATGCCGACCGGGCAGGTGTCCAGGTGGCAGACGCGCATCATGACGCAGCCGGAGACGACGAGCGGCGCGGTCGCGAAACCGAACTCCTCGGCGCCGAGCAGCGCGGCGATGACGACGTCACGGCCGGTCTTGAGCTGGCCGTCGGTCTGCACGACGATGCGGTCGCGCAGGCCGTTGAGCAGCAGCGTCTGCTGGGTCTCGGCGAGGCCCAGCTCCCAGGGGCCACCGGCGTGCTTCAGCGACGTCAGCGGGGAGGCGCCCGTACCGCCGTCGTGGCCCGAGATGAGGACGACGTCCGCGTGCGCCTTGGAGACACCCGCGGCGACCGTGCCGACGCCGACCTCGGAGACCAGCTTCACGTGGATCCGCGCCTGCGGATTCGCGTTCTTCAGGTCGTGGATCAGCTGGGCCAGGTCCTCGATGGAGTAGATGTCGTGGTGCGGCGGCGGGGAGATGAGGCCCACGCCCGGCGTCGAGTGACGCGTCTTGGCGACCCACGGGTAGACCTTGTGGCCGGGCAGCTGACCGCCCTCACCGGGCTTGGCGCCCTGGGCCATCTTGATCTGGATGTCGTCCGCGTTGACCAGGTACTCGGAGGTCACACCGAAGCGGCCGGAGGCGACCTGCTTGATGCTGGACCGGCGCGCCGGGTCGTACAGCCGGTCCGCGTCCTCGCCGCCCTCACCGGTGTTGGACTTGCCGCCCAGCTGGTTCATGGCGATGGCGAGGGTCTCGTGCGCCTCCTTGGAGATGGAGCCGTACGACATGGCGCCGGTGGAGAAGCGCTTGACGATCTCGGAGACCGGCTCGACCTCGTCGACGGAGATCGGCCGGCGGTCCGACTTGAAGCCGAACAGGCCGCGGAGCGTCATCAGGCGCTCGGACTGCTCGTTCACGCGGTCCGTGTACTTCTTGAAGATGTCGTAGCGGTTGGTGCGCGTCGAGTGCTGGAGGCGGAAGACCGTCTCCGGGTCGAACAGGTGCGGCTCGCCCTCGCGGCGCCACTGGTACTCGCCGCCTATGTCCAGGGCGCGGTGGGCCGGCGCGATGCCGGACGCCGGGTACGCCTTGGCGTGCCGGGCGGCGACCTCCTTGGCGATGACGTCGATGCCGACGCCGCCGATCTTGGTGGCCGTGCCGTTGAAGTACTTCTCGACGAACGCGCTGTCGAGACCGACGGCCTCGAAGACCTGGGCGCCGCGGTAGGAGGCGACGGTCGAGATGCCCATCTTGGACATGACCTTCAGGACGCCCTTGCCCAGCGCGTAGATCAGGTTGCGGATGGCCTGCTCGGGCTCGATGTCGGAGAGGAAGGTGCCGGCGCGGACGAGGTCCTCGACGGACTCCATCGCCAGGTACGGGTTCACGGCCGCGGCGCCGAAGCCGATCAGCAGGGCGACGTGGTGGACCTCGCGGACGTCACCGGCCTCGACCAGCAGACCCACCTCGGTGCGCTGCTTGGTGCGGATGAGGTGGTGGTGGACGGCGGCGGTGAGCAGCAGCGACGGGATCGGCGCGTGCTCGGCGTCGGAGTGCCGGTCGGACAGGACGATCAGCCGGGCGCCGTTGTCGATGGCGGCGTCGGCCTCGGTGCAGATCTCGTCGATGCGTGCGGCGAGGGAGTCACCGCCGCCGGAGACCCGGTAGAGGCCGGAGAGCGTCGCGGCCTTCATGCCGGGCATGTCGCCGTCGGCGTTGATGTGTATGAGCTTGGCCAGCTCGTCGTTGTCGATGACCGGGAAGGGCAGGGTGACGGTCCGGCAGGACGCGGCGGTCGGCTCCAGCAGGTTGCCCTGCGGGCCCAGCGAGGAGCGCAGCGAGGTGACGAGCTCCTCGCGGATGGCGTCCAGCGGCGGGTTGGTGACCTGCGCGAACAGCTGGGTGAAGTAGTCGAAGAGGAGACGCGGGCGCTCGCTCAGCGCGGCGATCGGCGAGTCCGTACCCATCGAACCGAGGGGCTCGCCGGCGGTCTTGGCCATCGGCGCGAGGATGATGCGCAGCTCTTCCTCGGTGTAGCCGAAGGTCTGCTGGCGGCGGGTGACCGAGGCGTGGGTGTGCACGATGTGCTCGCGCTCGGGCAGGTCGGAGAGCTCGATCTCGCCGGCCTCCAGCCACTCCGCGTAGGGGGCCTCGGCGGCGAGCTGCGCCTTGATCTCGTCGTCCTCGATGATGCGGTGCTCGGCGGTGTCGACGAGGAACATCCTGCCGGGCTGGAGGCGGCCCTTGCGGACGACCTTGGCGGGGTCGATGTCGAGGACGCCGACCTCGGAGCCGAGGACGACGAGGCCGTCGTCGGTGACCCAGTAGCGGCCGGGGCGCAGACCGTTGCGGTCGAGCACCGCGCCGACCTGGACGCCGTCGGTGAAGGTGACACAGGCCGGGCCGTCCCAGGGCTCCATCATCGTGGCGTGGAACTGGTAGAACGCGCGCCGGGCCGGGTCCATGGAGTCGTGGTTCTCCCACGCCTCCGGGATCATCATCAGCACGGAGTGCGGCAGCGAACGTCCACCGAGGTGGAGCAGTTCGAGCACCTCGTCGAAGGACGCCGAGTCGGAGGCGTCCGGCGTACACACCGGGAAGACGCGCTCGAGGGCCTTGTCGTCGTTGCCGAACAGGTCGGAGACGAGCTGCGACTCGCGGGCGACCATCCAGTTGCGGTTGCCCTTGACGGTGTTGATCTCACCGTTGTGCGCGACGAAGCGGTAGGGGTGCGCGAGCGGCCACGACGGGAAGGTGTTCGTGGAGAAGCGCGAGTGGACGAGGGCGACGGCCGAGGCGAAGCGGCGGTCGGACAGGTCCGGGAAGAAGGGCTCGAGCTGGCCGGTGGTCAGCATGCCCTTGTAGACGATCGTGCGCGCGGAGAGCGACGGGAAGTAGACGTCGACCTCGCGCTCGGCGCGCTTGCGCAGCACGAACGCCTTGCGGTCGAGGTCGATGCCGGCGCTGGTGCCGTCGGCGACGAAGAGCTCGCGGAAGGCGGGCATGGTCGAGCGCGCGGTGGCGCCGAGGAGTCCGGGCGCGACGGGAACCTCACGCCAGCCGAGGACGGTGAGGCCCTCTTCGGCGGCGATGGCGTCGATCTGCGCGATGGCGTCCTCGGTGCCGTCCTCCGGCAGGAAGGCGATACCGACGGCGTACGCACCGGCCTCGGGCAGCTCGAATTCGGCCACCTCACGGAAGAACGCGTCCGGGACCTGGGTCAGGATGCCCGCGCCGTCACCCGAGTCGGGCTCGGAGCCGGTGGCACCGCGGTGCTCCAGGTTGCGCAGAACGGTCAGCGCCTGCTCGACCAGCGCATGGCTCGCCTCGCCGGTGAGGGTGGCCACGAAACCGACGCCACAGGCGTCCTTTTCGTTGCGGGGGTCGTACATACCCTGCGCAGCAGGGCGAGCATCCATGAAGGACCACTTCTGGCCATTCCCGGAGTGCTGGGACGGCTGGCGCGGCGTACGCATCGGCTCTCCCGTCGTCGTCTCAAGTGGCATATCTGCGTGCCGAGGGACGACGTTGGCCCTCTGCGTGTGCGCAAAATTTCGTGCAGGTTACATGATGGAGCGGATCTCGGGAACCGGATACCCCGTTCCAACATGCGGACGCCACGGGGTCGCGAAGCGGGTGTCGCGGACGTGGCTCGAAGTATGTGGGACCGAACAGGACAGATCGGTGTCCATCGGCCCAGGGGGCGGGGGGAGCGTCGTCGCCCACCTCGCGGATGCGCGGCAGGCGTCATTGCCCACAGCGCTTACGGCTCATGCCCAGTGGTTAAGCATTCGAAACCAGTGAGTAACGGCTACTTATGCGGCCCAACGCATAAGTTCCAGTCGACCTATCCTACGGCCGTTCCGAAGAGACTGCCCAGGGCGTACGTCACACCGGCCGCGGCACCACCGAGCGTGAGCTGCCGCAGTCCGCTGAACCACCAGCTCCGCGCGGTCACCTTGGCCACCACGGCACCGCAGGCGAAGAGCCCGGCCAGCGCGAGCAGCAGGGCGGGCCACAGCGTGGTGGCACCCAGCAGATAAGGCAGTACGGGAAGCAGGGCCCCCAGCGCGAAAGCGCCGAACGAGGACACGGCGGCGACGAGCGGCGACGGCAGGTCTCCGGGATCGATCCCGAGCTCCTCGCGCGCGTGGATCTCCAGCGCCTGCTCGGGATCCCGCGACAACTGCCTGGCCACCTCGCGGGCGAGCCGGGGCTCGACACCCCGGGCCTCGTAGAGGGCCGCGAGCTCGGCCTCCTCGTCCTGCGGATGCTTGCGGAGCTCGCGCCGCTCGACATCCAGCTCGGCCTCGACGAGCTCGCGCTGCGAGGCGACGGAGGTGTACTCACCGGCGGCCATGGAGAAGGCGCCGGCGGCGAGCCCGGCAAGACCCGTCAGTACGATGGCCTGCTGCCCGACGGCCCCGCCGGCGACACCGGTCATGAGGGCGAGGTTCGAGACGAGCCCGTCCATCGCCCCGAAGACGGCGGGCCGCAGCCACCCCCCGTTCACATCCCGGTGCGTGTGGTTGTCACGGTGCGCCTCGTGCAGTGGCGCCTCGGTCTCGATGATGGCCATGCGGGATCCCCCAGTAAGCTGAGCCAAAGCTAAGTTTGGACTAGTTCTAATTATCGACAACCAGACTCTAGGTGCTGAAATTCCTGCCCGCCAGCAAGGAAAGGCTGGGCTAACCTGCGGGTTTACCGTCGAATGCGCATACGATCAGTAGGTCGCTCAGATGTCGACCGGGTGACGCAGGGGCCTCTGATGCTCTGGTGACGTGTGCCGGTGGGACACATCCGCAAAGGCCCCGCGCCCTGTGCGGAGCCTCTGTAGGAGAGGCCGCGTATGGCATCCATCGCCTGCATTCCCTCGGTCCCGGCACCCGGGGACGCCGCCGGACTCCGCGAGCGGGCCCGCGGCGCACTGCTGGGCCTGGCCGTGGGCGACGCCCTGGGCGCTCCGGCGGAGAACATGAAGCCCTCGGAGATCCGGGCCCGCTGGGGCCGCATCACGGGATACGTGGCCGAGACCCCGGCGGGCACGGACGACACGGAGTACGCGATCTTCTCGGGGCTGCTCCTGGCCCGCCACGGCTCGGCTCTGACGCCGTCCCATGTGGAGGCGGCGTGGCACGAGTGGATCGCGGACCGGGACGAGGGTCCGTTCCGGGGCGCCGGCTTCAGCGAACGCGGCACCCTGGAGAACCTCCGCAGAGGGCTGGCGGCACCCATCTCGGCCCAGCACCGCCACGCCTGGAGCGACGGCCTGGCCATGCGGGCGGCCCCCTTCGGCGTCTTCGCGGCGGGGCGCCCGGCGGAGGCGGCACGGCTGGTGGCGATCGACGGCTCGGTGAGCCACGACGGTGAGGGCATCTACGGCGGCCAGGCGGTCGCGGCGGGCGTGGCGGCGGCGATGGCGGGCGCCCCCTCGATCGCGGTGGTGGCCTCGGCGCTGGCGGTGGTCCCGGACGACTCCTGGACGGCGAGGTCGCTGCGCCGTGCGGTGGCGGTGGCCCACCGGGGCGAACGCGCGGTCCGCTCGGCCGTGGTGATCGGCGGCTACCCGTGGACCGACCTGGCCCCCGAGGCGGTCGCCCTGGCCTTCGGCGCGTACGCGGCAGCCGACGGCGACTTCGTGGACGCGGTCCTGACCGCCGTGAACATGGGCAGGGACGCGGACACGACGGCAGCGGTGGCCGGGGCCCTGGCCGGCGCGACGAAGGGCGCGTCCGCGATCCCGGCGGACTGGGCGGCGGCGATCGGCCCGGCCCGCGGCAGCTGCCTCCCGGCGATGGCGGGCCATCACGTACTGGACGTGGCGGACCGGTTGACGGAGGCGGTACGAGGAGCGGCCCCCGCACCCGAGACCCCCTGGCCGCCCCCGGACCCGACGGCGTTCACGCTGGCGGCGGACGAAGAGCCGGGGGCGACCCGATGAGCGCACATCTTTCAGCCTGTCCGGCGTTTGAGGACGAGGCCCCTTCAGGGCCGACGGGGGTCCAGGGGGCGGAGCCCCCTGGGGGCGGGGTCGAAGGGGCGGCAGCCCCTGGAGGACGGGAACGGGTAGGGGCGGCGGGGGCGACTGCATCGGCCGGCAACCCCGCCCGCCCCCGGCGTATCGAAGGTCTCCTCCTCGGACTCGCCGCAGGCGACGCCGCCGGCTGGCCCGCCGCCAGGCACCGCGCCGCCCGCATGCCGGACTGGACCCGCCGCCTGACCCGCGAACTCGACACCTTCGCCGAACAGAACGCGACGACGACCCTCCCCGTCCCCATCGCCCTGAACCAACCCCCCGAGCCCCTCCGCCTCGGCCCCTCGGACGACGCGGAATGGGCGGCCTTCGCCGCGGAGGCCCTCCTCCGGGCCGGCGACGACACCGCCCTGGGCGACCTCAGCCGGGAACGCCGCGCCAGAGCCGCGATCGACCTCACCTGGAACGCCCTCGCCAGCGAGGTCGCCGCCGCGGCGAACCGCGCCCCCGAGATCGAGTCCGCCGTACTCCCCCTGCGCGCCCGCATCTCGGTGAGAGCGGGCCTCGGCAACCTCGCCACCGGCCTGCGCCCACCCGCCACCGGCCACGACAACCCCCACTACTTCGACGACGCGGCCTGCGTCCGCGCCTGCGTCCTCGCCGCGGCCCACCCCGGCGACCCCCGACGCGCCGCGGACCTGGCCGAGTTCGACGCCCGCTACACCCAGGACGGCGACGGCGTGCACGGCGCGAGAGCCATGGCCGCGGCCCTCTCCCTCGCCCTCACCGGCGCCGACATCCACACCTGCGTCGCGACCGCCCTCACCGAACTCCCCGAGGGAACCGAGATCGGCCGCAACGCCCGCCACGCCCTCAAGCTGGCCCACGACGCCGAGAACGCCTTCGCCCTGATCCCCCTCCTGGAACACCAGATCGTCGACCACGTCTACAGCTACGGCATCGCCGCGGCCGAAACGGTCCCGGTGGCCCTGGCCCTGGCCACCGCGGCGGACGGCCGGATCGCGGAAGCCGTACCGGCGGCGGCCTGTCTCTCCCGGGTCGCCGACTCGGCCCCCGCCCTGACCGGCGCCCTCACCGGCGCGCTGGGCGGCGGACAGGCGATCCCCGCCACCTGGCGGGACGCCTGCCGCACCCTCTCCGGCTGCGCCCTGCCCCGGCTCACCGGCACCGACCTCGTAGAACTCGCCGAACTCCTGGAAGCCACGCAACCGGCCACACCGGGAGGATGATTCGGGCATGACGCCCAAAGAATCAGAAACCAGCCTCGAGGACCGGATCACCGGCGCCCTCGTGGGCGCGGCCGTCGGCGACGCCCTGGGCGGCCCGGTGGAGGGCTACTCCCCCGACCAGATCCTCGAACGTCACGCCGGCCGCGTCCACGGCATCGTCGGTCCCTGGAGCGGCGACGACTGGCGCACCGCCCGCCCGATCGCCCCGTACCACAAGGGCGACGGCCACGTCACCGACGACACCTTGATGACGCACGCCCTGGTCAGGGTCTACGCCAAGGTCCGCGACCACCTGGACGCGTACGCGATCGCGGACCACCTCGTCCCGGACCTCATGACCGTCCCGCGCTGGATCCCGGAGCTCGAACAGGAGGCTCTCCCCCTCCACCGGGTCTTCCTGGCGGAGAAGTGGCTGGTGACCCGCCTCCACTACGGCCACGTCGACCCCCGCGAGGCGGGCGTGGGCAACATCGTCAACTGCGGGGCCGCGATGTACATGGCCCCGGTCGGCCTGGTCAACGCGGCCGACCCACGGGCCGCCTACGCCGAGGCCCTGGACATCGCGGGCGCCCACCAGTCGTCGTACGGCCGTGAGGCGGCGGGCGTCTTCGCGGCGGCGGTGGCGGCGGCCTGCGCCCCGGACGCGACCCCGGAGTCGGTCGTGACCGCCTGCCTGTCCCTGGCGAAGGACGGCACCCGGACGGCGATCCTGAAGGTCTGCGAGGCGGCCCAGGACCACACGGACGTCGAGTCGGCCCTGAAGCCGCTCAGAGAGGCGGTCGCGCCGTACGACACGGTGGGCCCCGACTACCGCGCCCCCTCCCTCGGCGCCCGCCGCCCCTCCCGCCTCCACGCGATCGAGGAACTCCCCGTCGCGCTCGGCATGTTGCTGGTGGCCGGCGGCGACTACCGGCACGCGGTCCTGGGCGCGGTGAACTACGGCCGTGACTGCGACTCGACCGCGACGATGGCGGGCGCGATCGCGGGCGCCCTCGGCTCACCGCCCCCGGACGACTGGGCGAAGCAGGTCGCTGACGCCAGCCGCCTGGACCTCTGGGACCCGGCGACCACGCTCACCGCGGTGACCCGGGAGATCTTCGAACGGGACGTACGCCGCCGTCGCGCCCACGAGTCCGCCTTCAGCGAGATCGAAGGCCCGAGATGCTCCGACTGACCTGGGTCCAGCCCGAGGACCTCCTGGGCCACGAACTCCGCCAGGCGGCACTGGACGGCCGCGAGGCCTCGGTGATCGCGGCGCGTTGGAAGGCGGCGGGCGGCGACCAGGCCCCGCTGCGGGCGGGCGCCTCCCCACAGCCCCCGTCCCGGTATCTCCGGCAACTGGCCAAGGACCTGCTGGACGAACTCGCGGATCTGCCGAGCAGGCTGGAGGACCACGAACCGACGGACCTGGCGAAGATCAGACGACTGTGCCCCGACTGGCCGTCCGGCACCGGCGCCGTACCCCTCGTTCCCTGCTCCCGCTACGAAGCGGCCTGGCTGGGCCGGGCCATCGGATGCCTGCTGGGCAAACCCGTCGAGAAGCTCCCCCTGGAAGCCATCCGCGACCTGGCCGGGTCCACCGGCAACTGGCCCCTGAACACCTACTTCACCGCCCGGGGAGTCCCCTCCGACCTCCTGCGAGCCCACCCCTGGAACCGCCGCTCGGCCCTCACCTCGCTCGCCGAGAACATCGACGGCATGCCCGAGGACGACGACCTCAACTACCCCCTCCTCAACCTCCTCCTGCTCCAGCGCCACGGCAGGGACTTCACCCCCACGGACGTGGCCGGCCTCTGGCTGGACGAACTCCCCGCCGGCCGCACCTTCACCGCCGAACGCATCGCCTACCGCAACCTCCTCCTCGGCCTGAACCCCCCGCACACGGCCCGCCACCGCAACCCCTTCCGCGAATGGATCGGCGCCCTGATCCGAGCCGACGTCCACGGCTGGACCAACCCCGGCGACCCGGCGTCCGCGGCGGAACAGGCCCACCGGGACGCCACCCTCACCCACACCGCCAACGGCGTCTACGCGGCGATGTTCACGTCGGCCACGATCGCCACCGCGACCACCGGCAGCCACGACATCCACGCCTGCCTGCGCACCGGCCTGACCGTGATCCCCCCGGCCTCCCGCCTCTCCCGTGCCGTCCACCACGCGATCCGGCTGGCCCGGCACACCGACGACTTCGACGAGGTCGTGGACGAACTCCACGCCACCTACGCCGACACCCACCACTGGGTCCACGCCATTCCCAACACCGCTCTCATCGCCGCCGCCCTCACCCACGCCGACGGCGACTTCACCGGCTCCATCTGCCGGGCGGTGAGCGGCGGTTGGGACACCGACTCCAACGGCGCCACCGCGGGCAGCATCGCCGGCCTCCTCACCGGCTCCCCCGAGCGTCTCCCCGACCGCTGGACCACCCCCCTCAAGAACCGCCTCGCCACCTCGGTCGCCGACTTCGACGGCACCGGCTTCGACACCCTCGCCCACCTCACCCGCCTGGAGGCTTCCCGCCCATGACGCACATCGCCGTACTCGGCAGCACGAACATGGACCTCGTCGCCTACGTCGCGAAGGCCCCGCAGCGCGGAGAGACCGTGACGGGACGGGAGTTCCGCACGATCCCCGGCGGCAAGGGCGCCAACCAGGCGATCGCCGCGGCCCGCGCGGGCGCCACCGTCTCGATGATCGGCGCCGTCGGCAACGACGCCTACGGCACCCAGCTGCGCTCCACCCTCGAACACTCCGGCGTCGACACCGACCACCTCCGCACCGTCGAGGGCCCGTCCGGCACCGCCCACATCGTCGTCGACGACGAGGGCGGCAACGCGATCGTCGTGATCCCCGCCGCGAACGGCACGGTCGACCACCTCGCCCCGGGCGACGACGGCCTCATCGCCAGCGCCGACGCCCTGCTCCTCCAACTGGAGATCCCCCTGGCGGCGGCCATCGCGGGCGCCGAGGCCGCCCGCGCCCACCGTGTCCGCACCATCCTCACCCCGGCTCCCGCCCAGCCCCTGCCCATCGAACTCCTCGCCGCCACCGACCTGTTGATCCCCAACGAGCACGAGGCGTCCACCCTCACCGGCCGCACCGACCCGCACGCCGCGGCCATCGCCCTCCTCGACGAGGTACCGGAGGTGGTCGTCACCCTGGGCTCCGCGGGCAGCCTCTACGTGTCCCGCTACGCCGAGCCCCTCACCGTCCCCGCTCCCCAGGTCGCCGCCGTGGACTCGACCGGCGCGGGCGACACCTTCGCCGGCGCCCTCGCGGTGGCGCTCGGCGAGGGCCGGCCCATGCGCGAGGCCCTGAAGTGGGCGGCCGCGGCGGCGGCCATCTCGGTCCAGCGGGCGGGTGCCTCGGTGTCGATGCCGTACCGCCCCGAGATCGACAAGCAGTGCACGGCATGAAGGTCCCGCGGGGCACCGCCCCCCTCACCGGCCTCCGCGTCCTCGACCTCGCCACCCTCTTCGCCGGCCCCGGCGCCGCCACGATGCTCAGCGACTTCGGCGCGGAGGTCATCAAGGTCGAGCACCCCTCCAAGCCCGACCCCTCGCGTGGCCACGGCCCGTCGAAGGACGGCATCGGCCTGTGGTGGAAAGTCCTCGGCCGCAACAAGCGCACGATCACCCTGGACCTCTCCAGGCCGGGCGGCCGGGCGACCCTCCTGCGCCTCGCCGCGACCGCGGACGTCGTCATCGAGAACTTCCGCCCCGGCACCCTGGAGAAATGGGACCTGGGCTGGGACGAACTCTCCGCGGCCAACCCCCGTCTGATCCTCACCCGCGTGACCGCCTTCGGTCAGTTCGGCCCCTACGCCCACCGCCCCGGCTTCGGCACCCTCGCCGAGGCGATGAGCGGCTTCGCCGCGATCACCGGCGAACCGGACGCGCCCCCGACGCTCCCGCCCTTCGGCCTCGCCGACTCCATCGCGGGCCTCGCGACGGCGTACGCGGTGATGACAGCGCTCGCCGCGCGCGACCGCACGGGCGAGGGCCAGGTCGTGGACATGGCGATCATCGAGCCGATCCTCATGGCCCTGGGCCCGCAGCCGACCTGGTACGACCAGCTGGGCTACGTCCAGGAACGCTCCGGCAACCGCTCCGCCAACAACGCCCCGCGCAACACCTACCGCACCGCGGACGGCAGCTGGGTCGCCGTCTCCACCTCGGCCCAGTCGGTCGCGGAACGCGTGCTGCGTCTGGTGGGCCGCGAGGACCTGATCACCGAGCCGTGGTTCGCCACGGGCGCCGACCGGGCCCGCCACGCCGACGTCCTCGACGAGGCGGTCGGCACCTGGATCGCCGAACGCACCCGCACGGAGGTCCTGGCGGCCTTCGAGAAGGCGGACGCGGCGGTGGCCCCGATCCAGGACGTCCGGGACGTGATGACGGACCCCCAGTACGAGGCCCTGGACACCATCACCACGGTCGCCGACCCCGACCTGGGCCCCCTCCGTATGCAGAACGTCCTCTTCCGCCTCTCCGACACCCCCGGCGCGATCCGCTGGACGGGCCGCCCGCACGGCGCGGACACCCAGGAGGTCCTGGCGGAACTGGGTCTGACCGAGGGCGAGTTGGCTAGGCTGCGCGAGGAGGGCGCGGTATGACACCGCTCACCTGGCTGTACGTCCCGGGCGACCGTCCCCCGGTGGTGGCGAAGGCCCTGACAGCCGGCGCCGACGTCGTGGTGATCGACCTCGAGGACGCGGTGGCCCCCGACCGCAAGGACTACGCCCGTGACGCCACCGCGGAACTCCTCGCCGAGCCGCAACCGCAGCCCGTCCACGTCCGGGTCAACGCCCTGGACGGTCCCCTCGCGGCCGCCGACCTGAAAGCCCTGGCCGCCCTCCCCGGCCTGGCCGGCCTGCGTCTGCCCAAGGTGACCTCCGCGGAGCAGATCACCCGCATCGCCGCACACACGGCCCCCACCGCCGAAGGCGCCCTCGCCCTGTACGCCCTCCTCGAAACAGCGCTCGGTGTGGAGCGCGCCTACGACATCGCCGCCGCCCACCCGTCGCTGCGCGGCATCGCCCTGGGCGAGACGGACCTACGGGCCGACCTGGGCGTACGGGACGACCCCGGCCTCGACTGGTCCCGCTCCCGAGTGATCGTGGCGGCCAGAGCGGCGTCCCTCCCTCCCCCGCCCCAGTCGGTCCACCCCGACATCCGCGACCTGGAGGGCCTGGCCGCCTCCTGCGCCCACGGCCGCACCCTGGGTTTCCTGGGCCGGGCCGCCATCCACCCCCGCCAGCTCCCGGTGATCGAACGGGCCTACCTCCCCACGGCATGGGAGATCGAACAGGCGGAAACGATCGTGAAGGCGGCAGCGGTGGAACGGGGAGCCCAGGCTTTGCCCGACGGCCGGTTCATCGACGCGGCGGTGGTGGCGACGGCACAACGCACCCTGTCCCTGGCCCACCGGATCTGATCCCGTACGACGATGAGGGGCGCCCTGGATCCAGGGCGCCCCTCATCGTCGTACGACGGATTCTCAGGTCTTCTTCGCGGACTCCGCCTCGTCCTTGGCGTCGTCCTTGACGTCGTCGTTCGCCTCTTCCGCGGCCTCGGCGGAGTCGGCGTCCTCGGCCTTCTCCTCAGCCGCGGTCCCTCCGTCGGAACCGTCGGCCTCGGGTTCCACGACCTCTTCCCGGCCCGGCCGCTTGTTCGCCGACACCACGATGTAGACCACCGCGAGCAGGAACACGACCAGCGCGGTCCAGTTGTTCAGGCGCAGGCCCAGGATGTGGTGGGCGTCGTCGACGCGGAGGTACTCGATCCAGAACCGGCCCACGCAGTACGAGGCGACGTACAGCGCGAACGCCCGCCCGTGCCCGAGCTTGAAGCGGCGGTCGGCCCAGATCACGAGGACGGCGACGCCGATGCACCACAGGGACTCGTACAGGAAGGTCGGGTGGTAGTAGCCCGGCACCCGGCCGTCCGTCGAGGACGTGATGTGCAGGGCCCACGGGAGGTCCGTCTCCCGCCCGTACAGCTCCTGGTTGAACCAGTTGCCCCAGCGGCCGATCGCCTGGGCGAGGGCGATGCCGGGGGCGATGGCGTCGGCGTAGGCCGGCAGCGGGATGCCCCGGCGGCGGCAGCCGATCCAGGCGCCCAGGGCACCGAGCGCGATCGCGCCCCAGATGCCGAGACCGCCCTCCCAGATCTTGAAGGCGTCCACCCAGTCACGGCCCTCGCTGAAGTACAGCTCGTAGTCCGTGATCACGTGGTAGAGCCGGCCGCCGAGCAGACCGAACGGCACGGCCCAGACGGAAATGTCGGCCACCGTGCCGACCCGCCCGCCCCGGGCGATCCAGCGCTTGTTGCCGAGCCAGACTGCGACGAAGACGCCGATGATGATGCAGAACGCATAGCCGCGCAGCGGAATGGGGCCGAGGTGGTAAACCCCGTGCGACGGGCTGGGAATGTAGGCAAGTTCCATGGCAGGTCCGACGCTACCGTGCCGGGCACCGCCCACGGCAGGCAGCCCGGCTACGGGTCCATAACGGGAGGGTCGGAAGGCTCTTACCCCTTGTTCGCCTCCAGCACCTGCTTCTTCAGCTTCGCCGGGGTCATGGTCTGGTCCTGATAGATGTTCTTGCCGTCGAGGAGGACGGTCGGGGTGCCGGAGAATCCGCCGTTGCGGAAGGCCGCCGCGGACTTGTCGACCCAGGTGTTGTGGGTGCCGTCCTCGACACAGGTACGGAACGTGGTCGTGTCCAGGCCGTCGACCTTCTTCGCCAGCTCGATGAGCTTGCTGTCCTTGGCGAAGGCGTCGTCGGTCTCCTGCGGCTGGTTCTCGTACAGCACGTCGTGGTAGGCGGTGAACTTGCCCGCGTCCTGGGCGCAGGCCGCCGCGTTGGCCGCCTTGCGGGAGCCGGAGCCGCCCATGTTGCCGTCGATGATCGTCGCGAGGTGGTACTGCACCTTCAGCTCGCCGGAGCCCGTCAGCTCATGGATCGTCGAGCGGTAGGCGTCCTCGAAGGACTTGCAGGCCGGGCAGCGGAAGTCCTCCCAGATCGTGAGCGTGGACTTGGCGTTCGCCTTCCCGACCGGGATGGCGAGGTTGTCGTCGCCGTTGGCCCCCGAGGGCGCCACGACCGGGCCGTCCGCGGAGTCGCCGGTGTCGTCCTTGCCCGCGTTGGCGGCGACCACTCCGATCACCGCCGCGAGGCCCAGGACACAGACCACGCTCGCACCCACGATCAGCGTCCGCCGTCGCTTCTCCGCGGTCTTCTGCTTCTCTCGCTCGACCGCCAGCCGCTCGCGGGCGGTGCGCTTTCCCTCACGGTTCTTCTCGCTCACACCCGCAGAACGAACCGGGGAGGCGCACCGCGCCTCCCCGGTCCCAGGTCCACCCGTTCGAGTGACCCGTACGAAATGTCCCGACCACGGCCGGGATCCACGAGCGGTTCTACGCCTGCCCGCGCACGCCCTTCGCCAGCTCACCGGCGAGCTCGCGGACGGCCTCGACGCCGGCCTTGTCGTCCGGCGCGTCCAGCATCCGCTTCACGAACGCCGAGCCGACGATCACCCCGTCCGCGAAGCCGGCCACCTCGGCGGCCTGCGCGGCGTCGGAGACCCCGAGCCCGACACAGACGGCCAGGCCGCTGCCGGTGGCACGGGTGCGCTCGACCAGCTCCTGCGCCTGCGCGCCCACCGACGCACGGGTGCCGGTGACACCCATGAGCGAGGCGGCGTACACGAACCCGCTGCCCGCCGCGGTGATCTCGGCGAGCCGCGCGTCCTTGCTGCTGGGCGCGACCACGAAGACCGTGGCGAGCCCGTGCTTCTGCGCGTGCTCCCTCCACAGCGCCGACTCCTGCACGGGCAGGTCGGGCAGGATGCACCCGGCCCCACCCGCCTCGGCGAGCTCGGCGGTGAAGCGCTCGACGCCGTAGCGGTCGATCGGGTTCCAATACGTCATCACGAGCACCGGCTTCCCGGTCGCCTCGTGGGCCTCGCGCACCGTCCGCATGACGTCGGCGATCTTGACGCCGCCGCGCAGGGCGATGTCGTCGGCGGTCTGGATGACCGGGCCGTCGAGGACGGGGTCGCTGTGCGGCAGACCCACCTCGACGACATCGGCACCGCCGTCGAAGGCGGCCTTGATCGCCTCGATGCCGCCGTCCACGGTCGGGAACCCGGCCGGGAGGTAGGCGATGAGGGCGGAGCGGCCCTCGGCCTTGGCACCGGCGAGGGTGTCGGTCAGCAGCTGGATGTTCCCGCTCACTTGGCGTCCCCCTCGATCTCGGCGGTGTCGGCGGCGTTGGCCGCGACCTCGGCGTCGGTGTCGTACAGGCCGAAGTAGCGCGCGGCCGTGTCCATGTCCTTGTCGCCGCGGCCGGACAGGTTGACGATGATCAGCCCGTCCTTGCCCAGCTCCCTGCCGACCTCCAGGGCGCCGGCCAGCGCGTGGGCGCTCTCGATGGCCGGGATGATGCCCTCGGTGCGCGACAGCAGGCGCAGGGCCTGCATGGCCGCGTCGTCGGTGACCGCGCGGTACTCGCCGCGGCCGCTGTCCTTGAGGTAGGAGTGCTCGGGTCCGATGCCCGGGTAGTCCAGACCGGCCGAGATCGAGTACGGCTCGGTGATCTGGCCCTCCTCGTCCTGCAGGACGTAGGAGCGCGAACCGTGCAGGATGCCGGGCTCGCCCTCGGTCAGGGTCGCCGCGTGCTCGCCGGTCTCCACGCCGTGCCCGGCGGGCTCGCAGCCGATGAGGCGTACGTCCGCGTCCGGGATGAAGGCGTGGAAGAGACCGATGGCGTTGGAGCCGCCGCCGACGCAGGCGACGGCCGCGTCGGGGAGCCGGCCGGCCCGCTCCAGGATCTGCCGGCGGGCCTCGACGCCGATGACCCGGTGGAAGTCTCGGACCATGGCCGGGAAGGGGTGCGGTCCCGCGACCGTGCCGAAGAGGTAGTGCGTGCGGTCGACGTTGGCGACCCAGTCGCGGAACGCCTCGTTGATCGCGTCCTTGAGGGTGCGCGATCCCGACTTCACGGCGATGACCTCGGCGCCGAGCATGCGCATCCGGGCCACGTTGAGGGCCTGGCGCTGGGTGTCGATCTCCCCCATGTAGATCGTGCACTCGAGGCCGAACAGGGCGCAGGCCGTCGCCGTCGCCACGCCGTGCTGACCGGCGCCGGTCTCGGCGATGACACGGGTCTTGCCCATGCGCTTGGTGAGCAGGGCCTGGCCGAGCACGTTGTTGATCTTGTGCGAGCCGGTGTGGTTGAGGTCTTCGCGCTTCAGGAAGATCCGTGCGCCACCCGCTTCGGCGGCGAAACGGGGGACCTCGGTGAGCGACGACGGGCGGCCCGTGTAGTTGAGCAGCAGGTCGTCGAGCTCGCGGGCGAACTCGGGGTCGTGCTTGGCCTTGTCGTACTCGACGGCGACCTCGTCCACGGCGGCGACGAGGGCCTCCGGGATGAACTTGCCGCCGAACGCGCCGAAGTAGCCTTCGGCGCTGGGGACCTGACCCTCGGGGTCGGGGATGAAGAACTCGCTGGGCATGAGTGAACCTCACGGTGAGTGGTGTGTGAACAGCACTGATCGCCGTGGGGGCAGGGATGGTCAGTCGACTGCGGGACCGTTGTGGCTGGTCGCGCAGTTCCCCGCGCCCCTGACGGGGCGCTGCCATCGCATGCCGTTCACCTGCCCGGGTTCGTCCCCGATGACGTAGCGCACACGCCTGCCGTGCACCCTGCGTGCGGGCGCGCGGCAGCCACGGGGGCGGCAGCCGCGCGCGAGGCGGGCGTACCTGTCCGTGGGTGTCATGGTGATCGTCATCGGGGCAAGCCTATCGAAAGATCAACTGCGCCCGTGCCGCAGGGCCGGGTGCTCGCCCGCCGCGACCAGGTCGGAGACCGCGGACTTCGGGTCCTTGCCGGTGACCAGGGACTCGCCGACCAGGACCGCGTCGGCGCCGGCGTTGGCGTAGGCGATGAGGTCGTGGGGGCCGCGGACGCCGGACTCGGCGATCTTGACGATGTGGTCCGGGATCTCGGGGGCGACGCGCTCGAAGGTGCCGCGGTCGACCTCGAGGGTCTTGAGGTTGCGGGCGTTGACGCCGATGACCTTGGCGCCGGCGTCCACCGCGCGCTCGACCTCGTCCTCGTCGTGGACCTCGACGATCGGGGTGAGTCCGATGGACACCGCGCGCTCGATGAGGGACTCCAGGGCGGGCTGGTCGAGGGCCGCCACGATCAGCAGGGCGAGGTCGGCGCCGTACGCGCGGGCCTCCCACAGCTGGTACGACGTGACGATGAAGTCCTTGCGCAGGACCGGGATGTCCACGCGCGCGCGGACGGCCTCGAGGTCGGCCAGCGAGCCGCCGAAGCGGCGCTGTTCGGTGAGGACGGAGATGACGGCCGCGCCGCCCGCCTCGTAGTCCGCGGCGAGCCCGGCCGGGTCGGCGATCGCGGCCAGCGCGCCCTTGGAGGGGCTGGAGCGCTTGACCTCGCAGATGACCTTGACGCCGTCGCCGCGCAGTGCGGCCACGCCGTCCTTGGCCGCGGGAGCCTTCGCCGCGCGCTCCTTGAGCTCGTCGAGGCTGACGCGCGCCTGCCGCTCCGCGAGGTCGGCACGGACTCCGTCGATGATCTCGTCGAGCACACTCACGCGAGCGGCCCCCTTCCAGACGGTTGACAGTTCCAGCGACCAGAGAAAAGAGGTGGTCACTGCGATGGTATCCGGAGGAAGGCGTAGGCCTCGCATCCGGTTGACGCCGGTCCCACTACCTGGACGTTCGCCAATTGATCAAGGGTGCAGCCAGCCACCGAACGGCAGGTTCCGGACAACCGTGAAGACCAGCAGCAATGCGCCGACGGCCCAGAGGTGCACGGGCCCCGGATCGAGCCTCAGCGGTCGCCCGCGCGCGGCACGGACCACCCAGACGGTCCACAGCACGGCGAAGCCCAGATAGCCGAGCACGGCGGGCGCGTTGGCCTGGAGCGCGGTCAGGAGGTCCCCGTGGACGAACGCGTGCGCGCTGCGCAGTCCCCCGCAGCCGGGGCAGTACAGGCCCGTCAGGCGCAGCAGCGGACAGACGGGGTAGTGGCCCGGCTCGTTGGGATCCACGGCGGCGACGTACGCGAATGCCCCCGCGACGGCCGCGAGGATCCCCGCGGGCACGGCCAGCCGTCCCGCCCTCGCCGCGTACGACGTCACCCTGTGGCTGTCGGCGTTCACGCCTTGCATTGTGCCTCGCCCGGGCCCGGACACGCGTGAGGGGCGGCACGGGGCCGCCCCTCGGGAAGTCGTACGTGACTGCCGTACGGCGATCAGCTCTCGGTCTGCGCCGAGGTCACGAGCGCCTTGTGCGCATCCTTCGGCATGCCCAGACCCATGGCGCTCATGATCCAGCCGATGATGCCGCCGGCGACCACGATCACCATGCCCGCCCAGAATCCCAGCGGCTCGGCCAGCACCATGAAGGCGCCCGCCACGCAGAAACCGATGAAGGCGATAGTGACACCGGTCCAGGCGGCCGGGGTGTGACCGTGGCTGCTGCCCGCCATGACTTGCTCCTCGTTGCTGTAAACGTGTCTGAGCCGGACGCTCAGGACCATTGTTCCGCACGCACGCGTGCAAAGTGATCGGGGGTGGTCCAACCAACCTGAGGGGCGCGGGGAACTGCGCGGCCGGCCCTCACCGGCGCACAGCCGGGAGTCGACCCCGTTACGCCCCTGTGGGGTCTTCTCCTCGGTCCAGGGCCTTCCACATCTCCTCGGGCCGGTCAGGGTCGGCCGCCTTCGGCCGACGAACCGGACGCGGCGCACCACTGCGCTCGTACCGGCCGGACATCGCGGGCCACAGCCGCCCGTACCGCAGCGCGAGCAGCCCGGCCAGCAGAATCAACGCCCCGCCGGCAGCGGCGACATACGGCCAGGCGGTATGGCTGAGCGCGGCGACCGTCGCGGACGCGTCGCCGGAGGCCTTCGCGGCCTGCTCATCGAGCGCGGACGCGTCGTCGACACCGAGGAGCGCCGCCGCGATGATCCCGGCGCCGGAGAGCGCGAGCAGCGCGGCGACCGCGAAACGGCCGGCCTTGCGGACGGCGAAGACGGCGACGAGCGCGGCGAGGCCCACTATGGCGAGGGCCGCGGGCACGCCCGTGACGTCGCTGCCCTTGGCGGTCAGCGGGAAGTCGCCGCCGGCGACGGTCGCGGTGCCCTCCGACCACTGCTGACGGGTCGCGAGCAGCGCCACGGCCGCGCCGAGCGCGCCGGAGAGTAGGGCTACGGCGAGGCTGAGCCGGCCGGCCCTGGCGGGTCCGGCGGCCTCGGAACGGGGGGGAGGAACAGCAGTCACTGCTCCACTATCGCCCGAACCCCGGGCGAAGTGTCACCCGGGGTTCGTATGAGAAGCGCCCTATTGCCCGAGTCGGTTCGCCGTGTGCACCGCGCGCAGCACCGCGGCGGCCTTGTTCCGGCACTCCTGGTCCTCGGCGACCGGGTCGGAGTCGGCGACGATTCCGGCGCCCGCCTGGACGTAGGCCGTGCCGTCGCGGAGGAGGGCCGTGCGGATGGCGATGGCCGTGTCGGAGTCGCCCGCGAAGTCGAGGTAGCCGACGCAGCCGCCGTACAGCCCGCGCCGGGACGGTTCGAGTTCGTCGATGATCTGCATCGCGCGCGGCTTGGGGGCGCCGGAGAGGGTGCCCGCCGGGAAGCATGCCGTCAGGACGTCGAAGGCGGTGCGGCCCGGGGCGACCTTTCCGGTCACCGTCGAGACGATGTGCATCACGTGCGAGTACCGCTCGATGGACATGAAGTCCACGACCTCCACGGAGCCCGGCTCGCAGACGCGCCCCAGGTCGTTGCGGCCCAGGTCGACCAGCATCAGGTGCTCGGCGCGCTCCTTGGGGTCGGCGAGCAGTTCGTCGGCGAGGGCCTGGTCCTCCTGCGGGGTGGCCCCGCGCCACCGGGTGCCGGCGATGGGGTGGACCATGGCCCGTCCGTCCTCGACCTTCACGAGGGCTTCGGGGGACGAGCCGACGACGTCGAAGCCGTCGAAGCGGAACAGGTACATGTACGGGGAGGGGTTGGTGGCCCTCAGGACCCGGTACACGTCCAACGCGCTTGCCGTGCAGGGTGTTTCGAAGCGCTGCGAGGGGACGACCTGGAAGGCCTCGCCCGCGCGGATGCGCTCCTTGATGTCCTCGACGGCCTCGCGGAAGTCCTCGCCGCCCCACAGCGCGGTGTACTCGGGGACCTCGGAGGGCGGGAGGACGGCGGGCGGCTGGGCCACCGGGCGGGACAGGTCCGCCTGCATGGCGTCCAGGCGGGCCACCGCGTCCGTGTAGGCCTCGTCGACGCCGGTGTCGAGGTCGTTGTGGTTGATCGCGTTGGCGATCAGCAGGACCGAGCCCTCCCAGTGGTCCATCACCGCGAGGTCGCTGGTGAGGAGCATGGTCAGCTCGGGCAGCCCCAGGTCGTCGCGCTCGCCGGGGCCGATCTTCTCCAGTCGGCGCACGATGTCGTAGCCGAGGTAGCCGACCATGCCGCCGGTGAAGGGCGGCATGCCCTCCTGGTGGGGGGTGTGCAGGGCCTCGATGGTGGCGCGCAGGGCGGCGAGGGGGTCGCCGTCGACGGGGACGCCGACGGGCGGGGCGCCGAGCCAGTGGGCCTGGCCGTCCCTCGATGTGAGGGTCGCGGCGGAGCGCACGCCCACGAACGAGTAGCGGGACCAGGAGCGGCCGTTCTCCGCGGACTCCAGCAGGAAGGTGCCGGGGCGCTCGGCGGCGAGCTTGCGGTAGAGGGCGACCGGCGTGTCGCCGTCGGCGAGGAGCTTGCGCGTGACCGGGATGACGCGCCGGTCGGTGGCGAACTTGCGGAAGGTCTCGAGGTCCATGGCGGCTGACCTTACTGATCCGAGGCGGACACGCCGGAATCGGCGTCCTTGAGCAGCACGTCGACGTCGAAGCAGGTGCGCGCGCCGGTGTGGCAGGCGGCGCCGACCTGGTCGACCTTGACCAGCACGGTGTCGGCGTCGCAGTCGAGCGCGACCGACTTGACCCACTGGAAGTGGCCTGAGGTGTCGCCCTTGACCCAGTACTCCTGGCGGCTGCGCGACCAGTACGTGCAGCGGCCGGTGGTCAGCGTGCGGTGCAGTGCCTCGTCGTCCATCCAGCCGAGCATCAGCACCTCACCGGTGTCGTACTGCTGGGCGATGGCGGGGACGAGCCCGTCGGCGGCGCGCTTGAGGCGGTCGGCGATCTCGGGGTCGAGGCGACTGGGAGGGGGCGTGCTGGTCATGTTTGCCATTGTGCCGCGCGCCACCGACAGGACTGGCGCGGTGTCCACTGTGCGGACCCGATCCGCGGTCGTAGGCTGACGGCATGTCGACTTTCGCCAAGCGTGAACGACTTCTGCTCGCCGATCTTCTGGAGACCGCCGGTCCCGAGGCCCCGACTCTGTGCGAGGGCTGGCAGACCCGGGACCTGGCGGCGCACGTGGCGGTGCGCGAGCGCCGCCCCGACGCCGCCGGGGGTCTGCTCATCAAGCAGCTCGCCTCCCGTCTGGACAAGGCGATGGGAGAGTTCACGGCCAAGCCGTACGAGGAACTGATCCAACTGATCCGTACCGGCCCGCCGCGCTTCTCGCCCTTCTCCCTCAAGCAGATCGACGAGGCGTCCAACACGATCGAGTTCTACGTCCACACCGAGGACGTCCGCCGTGCCCAGCCCGACTGGACCCCGCGCGAGCTCGACCCGGTCTTCCAGGACGCGCTCTGGACCCGTCTGGAGCGCACCGCGCGCCTGATGGGCCGCAGCGCTCCCACGGGCCTCGTCCTGCGCCGCCCGGACGGCCAGACGGCGGTGGCCCACCGCGGCGCGCCGGTCGTGACGGTGACCGGCGAGCCCTCGGAGCTCCTGCTGTTCCTGTACGGCCGGCACAACGCCGCGCACGTGGAGCTGGACGGCGACAAGGACGCGATCGCCAAGCTGTACGAGGCGAAGGAGCTGGGGATCTAGGCGCTACTTCGGGAGCTCGGCGCGGCGCAGGTCCCTGGCGCACAGGGCCACGACCCCGCCGAGCCCGCAGACCGCCGCGCTGACGGCGAACACGGGACCGGTCCCCCACGTTCCGATGGCCGCGGCGGACAGCGGCATGCTCAGCGGGGCGAAGCCCAGGCTCATCAGACTGGCCACGGCGGTGACCCGGCCCAGGTAGGCGGGGTCGGCCTGGGTCTGCAGCAGGGCCCCGCACATCGCGCCGCTGAGTCCGGCGAGCAGCCCGACCAGCAGGGTCGTGCCGACGGCGACGGCGATGCCCGGCGCCCGGGCGAGGGCCCCGATCGCGACCGAGCCGGCGATGATCGTGCCCGCCGCCACCCGCCCCGCGTGCGGCAGCCGCCCGCGGACGGTCAGCAGCAGAGCAGCGGCACCCGCGCCGACGCCGAACCCGGCGAGTATCCAGCCCATCCCCGCGGCGCCCCAGCCGCGCTCGTCGGCGAGGAGGGTCAGACCGACGTTGAGGGGGCCGACGAAGCCGAGGTCGCCGAGGGCGATGGCCAGCATCAGCGGGGCGAGGACACGGTGGCCGCGGATGTAGCGCAGGCCGGCCGTCAGGTCGCTCCAGGCGGTGCCCCGGGCCCCGGGCGTCCCGTCGTCGGCGGGCATCTCCCGGATGCGTACGGAGACCAGCAGCGGCACGGACACGGCGATCAGCAGCCCCGCGAGACCGAACGCCGCCGCCGGGCCGCCGACCGCCACGCCCAACCCGCCGAGCGGTCCGCCCACGACGCTCGCGAAGCGGATGCCCAGACCTCGCATGCCCTGCACGCGCGCGAGCTGGTCGCGTGACGTCACGCGCGCGGGGAGGGCGCCCACGGCCGGCACGAACACGGCGTCGACGGCGCCGAACACCAGGGCGAGCACGGCCAGCGGCCACAGGCCCGGGCCGGTGAGGAACAGCAGCGCCGCCACCGCCAGCACCGCCGCGCAGCGCACCACGTCGCTGCCGATGACGACCCTGCGCGGCCCGAGCCGGTCGGCGATCACTCCCCCGCCCAGCATCAGGACCGCCCGCGGCAGTGCGCTCGCCGACATCACGAGGCCGGCCTGCGAGGGGCTTCCGGCCTGTACGGCGGCCCAGGACAGGGCGATGTAGTAGACGCTGTCGCCGACCATCGAGGAGGTGTACGCGGCGAGCCAGCGCAGGACGTTGCCGTCGCGGTGGGCGGGCCGGGGGGTGACGTCGGGCGCGGAGATGAGCGTGGCGGGCACGGAACCGGGTCCTCTCAGGCGCGAAACGGGAACGCGTACGTGTGCACCGCGACGTTCTCGCGGCCCTCGGTGTCGCCGGCGGCGTCGGCGGCCCGGCCTTGCTCGTCGTACTTGTGCAGGAGCGCGAGCATTTCCCTGTTCAGCTCGGCCAGTTCGTCCGAGGTGAGGCGCAGAGCGGCCTCGGAGGACTCGGCCGTGCGGTTCCACTCGGAGCTCCAGTGGGCGCGTTCGTCGAGCCAGCGCCGGTACATGTCCATGCGCTGCTCGGCGAAGAGCCTGCTGGCGGCGGTGTGCGCGGCCGCCTCCTCGGGGGCGGCACTGAAGTCCTCGTGGTGGATGCTGACGCCGTCCGAGGCGGGCTGCCACCACCGTTCGCGGCCGTCCGGGCTCTGCGGCTCGGCCTCCTCGATGAGTCCGTGCTCGGCGAGCTTGCGCAGGTGGTAGCTGACCAGCGAGACGGCCTCGTCGACCTGCTCAGCCAGTTGCGAGGCGGTGGCGACCTGCATCAGCGTGAGATTCCGGGCGAGCCTCATCCGCAGCGGGTGCGCGAGCGCCTTGAGGGTGCCAACGTCCGTGATCCGCCGGTCCCGTTCCTTGCCTGTCATGCCTCCACCGTAGATACGAAATAAAAGTTGCGCAACATTTTTTGCGCAACTTTTCTTTCGTATCCGCCCACAAGTAAGCCCCGGCCACCAGGTGCCCGGGGCTTACCTCAACGCCTCACACACGTCACCGCACGGGGTGTCCGGCCCCTCGCAACGCGTCCTTCACCTCGCCGATCCGCAGATCCCCGAAATGGAAGACCGAAGCGGCCAGCACCGCGTCCGCCCCCGCCTCGATGGCCGGAGCGAAGTCGGCGAGCTTGCCCGCACCGCCGGAGGCGATCACCGGAACCGTCACGTACTTGCGGACGGCGGCGATCATCTCCAGGTCGTAGCCGTCCTTCGTGCCGTCCGCGTCCATCGAGTTGAGCAGGATCTCGCCCGCGCCCAGCTCGGCGGCCCGGTGCGCCCACTCGACGGCGTCGATGCCGGTGCCCTTGCGGCCGCCGTGGGTGGTGACCTCGAAGGTGCCCTCGGGCGTGCGCCGCGCGTCCACCGACAGCACCAGGACCTGGCGCCCGAACCGCTCCGCGATCTCCTTGATCAGCTCGGGGCGCGCGATGGCGGCCGTGTTCACGCCCACCTTGTCCGCGCCCGCCCGCAGCAGCTTGTCCACGTCCTCGGCGGTGCGCACACCGCCGCCGACGGTCAGCGGGATGAAGACCTGCTCGGCGGTGCGCCGCACCACGTCGTACGTGGTCTCGCGGTTGCCGGACGAGGCGGTGATGTCCAGGAACGTCAACTCGTCGGCGCCCTCGGCGTCGTACACCTTGGCCATCTCGACGGGGTCGCCCGCGTCGCGCAGGTTCTGGAAGTTGACGCCCTTGACGACCCGGCCGTTGTCCACGTCCAGGCAGGGGATGACTCGTACGGCGAGGGTCATGCGGACACTCCGGGTTCTCCGCCGGAGCGGAATGCCTCCACCTCGACCTCGACGACCAGGCTGGGGTCCACGAAGCCGGAGACGATGATCATGGATGCGGCGGGCCGGACGGCGTCGAACAGCTCCTTGTGAGCGCGTCCGACCTCCTCCACGTCCCGGCCGTGGGTGAGGTACATGCGCGTCCGCACGACATCCGCCGGGCCGAGTCCCAGCTGCTCCAGCGCCGCGAACGCGACCTTGAAGGAGTTGACCGCCTGCTCGTACGGATCGCCCGCGGCGATCTCACCGTCCACGATCGACGTGCAGCCGGAGACCAGCACCAGCCCGTTGGGCAGCTCCACCGCGCGGGAGTACCCGAAGGCCTCCTCCCAGGGCGCGCCGGTCGAAACGCGTCGCAGATCGCTCACTCGGCCACCGCCTCCAGTGCCTCTTCCAGGGTGAACGCCTTCGCGTACAGGGCCTTCCCGACGATGGAGCCCTCGACACCGAGGGGTACCAGCTCGGCGATGGCCCGCAGGTCGTCCAGCGAGGACACCCCGCCGGAGGCGACGACCGGCCGGTCCGTGGCCGCGCAGACGTTGCGGAGCAGCTCCAGGTTCGGGCCCTGCAGCGTGCCGTCCTTCGCGATGTCCGTGACGACGTACCGCGCGCAGCCCTCCTTGTCGAGGCGCTCCAGCGTCTCGTAGAGGTCGCCGCCGTCCCGGGTCCAGCCGCGGCCCTTGAGGGTGGTGCCGCGTACGTCCAGGCCGACCGCGATCTTGTCGCCGTGCTCGGCGATGACCTTGGCGACCCACTCGGGGGTCTCCAGCGCGGCGGTGCCGAGGTTCACGCGGGTGCAGCCGGTGGCGAGGGCCGCCGCGAGGGAGGCGTCGTCGCGGATGCCGCCGGACAGCTCCACCTTGATGTCCATGGCCTCGGTGACCTGGCGGACCAGGTCCCGGTTGTCGCCGGTGCCGAACGCGGCGTCCAGGTCGACGAGGTGCAGCCACTCGGCGCCCGCCCGCTGCCAGGCGAGGGCGGCCTCCAGCGGGGAGCCGTACGAGGTCTCCGTGCCGGACTCGCCGTGCACGAGGCGGACGGCCTGGCCGTCACGGACGTCGACGGCGGGAAGGAGTTCGAGCCGTGCGGGGTTCGAAGGCATCAGAGGGTTCCGATCCAGTTGTTCAGCAGCTGCGCACCGGCGTCGCCGGACTTCTCGGGGTGGAACTGCGTGGCCCACAGGGCGCCGTTCTCCACGGCGGCCACGAAGGGCTTGCCGTGCGTGGACCAGGTCACGAGCGGTGCCCGCATCGCCGGGTTCGAGATCTCCAGGGTCCAGTCGTGGACGGCGTAGGAGTGCACGAAGTAGAAGCGGGCGTCCGTGTCCAGGCCCGCGAACAGCTGGGAGCCGGCCGGCGCGTCCACGGTGTTCCAGCCCATGTGGGGCACGATGTCGGCCTGCAGCGGCTCGACCGAGCCGGGCCACTCGTCGACGCCCTCGGTCTCCACGCCGTGCTCGATGCCGCGCGCGAAAAGGATCTGCATGCCGACGCAGATGCCCATGACCGGGCGCCCGCCGGAGAGCCGGCGGTCGATGATCCAGTCGCCGCGCGCCTCCTTGAGGCCCTTCATGCAGCTGGCGAAGGCGCCGACGCCGGGCACCAGCAGGCCGTCGGCGTTCATGGCCTTGTCGTAGTCACGCGTTATCTCGACCTCGGCCCCCGTGCGGGCGAGGGCCCGTTCGGCGGAACGGACGTTGCCGAAGCCGTAGTCGAAGACGACTACCTTCTTGGCGGACGCGCTCAATTCCACACCTCCAGCCTCATGACGCCCGCGACGAGACACATCGCGGCGCCGATGGAGAGCAGCACGATGAGCTGCTTCGGCATCCCCTGCTTGACGAAGGAGTAGATCCCGCCGGCCAGGAAGAGGCCGACGACGATCAGGACGGTCGACAGCCCGTTCACAGCGCGCCCTTCGTGGACGGGAGGATGCCGGCCGCGCGCGGGTCCCGCTCGCAGGCGTAGCGCAGGGCCCGGGCCAGCGCCTTGAACTGGCACTCCACGATGTGGTGCGCGTTGCGACCGTACGGCACGTGCACGTGCAGCGCGATCTGGGCCTGGGCGACGAAGGACTCCAGGATGTGCCGGGTCATCGTGGTGTCGTACTCGCCGATCATCGGCGCCATCTTCTCGGGCTCGGTGTGCACGAGGTAGGGGCGGCCGGACAGGTCGACGGTGACCTGGGCGAGGGACTCGTCCAGCGGGACCGTGCAGTTGCCGAAGCGGTAGATGCCGACCTTGTCGCCGAGCGCCTGCTTGAAGGCGGCGCCGAGGGCGAGGGCGCTGTCCTCGATGGTGTGGTGGGAGTCGATGTGCAGGTCGCCCTCGGTCTTGACGGTGAGGTCGAAGAGGCCGTGGCGGCCGAGCTGGTCGAGCATGTGGTCGTAGAAGCCGACCCCGGTGGAGATCTCCGTCTTCCCGGTGCCGTCGAGATCGATCTCGACGAGGACCGAGGTCTCCTTCGTCACCCGTTCCACACGTCCTACGCGGCTCATGCGCTCTGCTCCTTCTTCAGTTCACGGACCGCGTCGAGGAACGCGTCGTTCTCTTCGGGGGTTCCGGCGGTGACCCGCAGCCAGCCCGGCACCCCGTTGTCCCGGACCAGGACACCCCGGTCGAGGATCTTCTGCCACACGGTGTGGGAGTCGTCGAACCGCCCGAACTGCACGAAGTTGGCGTCCGACGCCGTGACCTCGTACCCGATCGCCAGCAGCTCGGTGACCAGCCGGTCCCGCTCCGCCTTCAGCTGCTCGACGTACTTCAGCAGCGTGTCGGTGTGTTCCAGGGCGGCCAGGGCGGTCGCCTGGGTGACCGCCGACAGGTGGTAGGGCAGTCGTACGAGCTGTACGGCGTCGACGACCGCCGGGTGCGCGGCGAGGTAGCCGAGGCGCAGGCCGGCCGCGCCGAAGGCCTTCGACATCGTCCGGGAGACGACGAGATTCGGCCGACCTTCGATGAGCGGCAGCAGCGAGGCGCCGTGGCTGAACTCGATGTACGCCTCGTCCACCACGACCAGCGAGGGCTTCGCGGCCTGCGCGGCCTCGTACAGCGCGAGGACCGTCTCGGCCGGAACCGCCGTGCCGGTGGGGTTGTTGGGTGTGGTGATGAAGACGACGTCCGGCTTGTTCTCGGCGATCGCCTTCTCGGCGGCGGCGAGGTCGACGGTGAAGTCCTCGTTGCGCGGGCCGGAGATCCAGCCCGTGCCGGTGCCGCGCGAGATGAGGCCATGCATCGAGTACGACGGCTCGAAGCCGATCGCCGTACGGCCCGGTCCGCCGAAGGTCTGGAGCAGCTGCTGGAGGACCTCGTTGGAGCCGTTCGCGGCCCATACGTTGGCGAGCCCGACCTCGTGCCCGGACGTGTCCGTCAGGTACGTGGCGAGCTGCGTGCGCAGTTCCACGGCGTCCCGGTCCGGGTAGCGGTTGAGGTTCCGGGCGGCCTCACGGACCCGCTCGGTGATGCGCTCGACCAGCGCCTCGGGCAGCGGGTAGGGGTTCTCGTTGGTGTTGAGGCGTACGGGGACGTCCAACTGGGGCGCGCCATAAGGGGACTTGCCGCGCAGTTCGTCCCGTACGGGGAGATCGTCGATGCCGGTCACTTGCTCTCAGGTACCTTCCAACCGAACCGAGCCTTGATCGCCGCCCCGTGGGCCGGCAGGTCTTCCGCCTCCGCGAGCGTCACCACGTGATGCGCCACGTCCGCCAGCGCGTCCTTGGTGTAGTCGACGATGTGGATGCCGCGGAGGAAGGACTGCACGGACAGCCCGGAGGAGTGGCAGGCGCAGCCGCCGGTGGGCAGGACGTGGTTGGACCCGGCGGCGTAGTCGCCGAGGGACACGGGCGCCCAGGGCCCGATGAAGATCGCGCCCGCGTTCCGGACCCGCTCGGCCACCGCCACGGCCTCGGCCGTCTGGATCTCCAGGTGCTCGGCCCCGTACGCGTTGACGACCCGCAGCCCCTCGTCGATGCCGTCGACGAGGACGATCGCGGACTGCCGGCCCTTGAGGGCGGGGACGATCCGGTCGTCGATGTGCTTGCTGGCCGCGACCTGCGGCTCCAGCTCCTTCTCGACGGCGTCCGCGAGCGCGACGGAGTCGGTGACCAGGACGGCCGCCGCGAGGGGGTCGTGCTCGGCCTGGCTGATCAGGTCGGAGGCGACGTGCACCGGGTCGGCGGTGTCGTCCGCGAGGATCGCGATCTCGGTCGGGCCCGCCTCGGCGTCGATGCCGATCCTGCCGGTGAAGTAGCGCTTGGCCGCGGCCACCCAGATGTTGCCGGGGCCGGTGACCATGGTGGTGGGCGCGCAGGACTCGGTGCCGTACGCGAACATCGCGACGGCGGTCGCGCCACCGGCGGCGTACACCTCGTCGACGCCGAGCAGCGCGCACGCGGCGAGGATCGTCGGGTGCGGGAGGCCGCCGAAGTCGGCCTGCGCCGGGGAGGCGAGGGCGAGGGACTCGACGCCGGCCTCCTGGGCCGGGACGACGTTCATGATCACGGAGGACGGGTAGACGGCCCGTCCGCCGGGCGCGTACAGCCCGACCCGGTCGACCGGCACCCACTTCTCGGTGACGGAACCGCCGGGCACGACCTGGGTCGTGTGGGTGCCGCGACGCTGCTCGCGGTGGACGATGCGGGCGCGGCGGATGGACTCCTCGAGGGCCGCGCGCACGGCCGGGTCGAGGGATTCGAGCGCGTCGCTGATGGCCTTGGCCGGGACCCGTACGGATTCCAGCCGCACTCCGTCGAACTTCTCGGCGAAGTCGATCAGCGCCGCGTCGCCCCGATGATGCACGGCCTCGCAGATCGGACGCACCTTCTCGAGGGCGGCCTGAACGTCGAAGTCGGCTCGGGGCAGCAGGTCGCGCAGGGCGGGGCCCTCGGGGAGGGCGTCGCCGCGCAGATCGATTCGGGAGATCACGGGGTCAATTCTCTCAGACCGCGGTTCGGCGTCGTTCGGGCATTCCAGTGGCTGATACGCAACCTGGAAGATCCCCCTCACGTCTAGCGTTCAGGGCGTCACCGAGCGGGCATGACCAGCGTGAACAGTTGTGCGAAAAGAGTGGGCGACGGAGAGGGACGGAACAGCCGTGACCGACGGGGCCGGCATCCGGGACGGGGACCTGCCGGACGATCTGACCGCCGCCGAGGCCGGGATGTGGCAGGCCTTCCGCAACGGCAGCGTGTACGACCTGAGCAGCGGCGACTCGGTCGTCGACGATCCGCACGGCGGGCATCCGTGGGGACCCGAGCGGACCGTGCGGGCCCGGATCGTGTGCTGGTTGCTCCTGGACGGACCGCCCGCGCTCGCGGGCCGGGTGTCGTCCCTGAAGCTCAGCGGGGTGCAGATCAGCGGCACGCTGGAGCTGGCCGGCGGCATCGTGGTGCCCTACGTGGAGATGCGGGGCTGCCGTTTCGAGCGGGACGTCCTGATGCCGGAGGCCCGCTTCACGACCATGCGGATGGTGGACTGCTCGGTGCCGCGCCTGGAGGCCGCCCGCATCCACACGGAGGGCGACCTGCACCTCCCGCGCTGCCGCTTCCACAACGGCGTACGGCTGACCGACGCCCACATCGGCACCGACCTGCTGCTCAACCAGGCGATCGTCTACCGGGACCGCAGCGGCCGCTCGATCGCCGCCGACGGCATGACCGTGGGCCAGGATCTCCAGGCCGAGCTCCTCGAGTCGCACGGCGAGCTGAGCCTGCGCAGCGCCAAGATCGGCGTCTCGCTGAGCCTGCGCGGCGCGAAGCTGGCCAACCCGTACACACGGCTCGCGCTGAACGCTCCGCAGCTGACCGTCGAGCGTTCGATGTACCTGACCCCGGCGGGCATCGGCAACGCGCTGCTGAGCGGGGCGACCCCGGCGCGCGGGACGCGTATCCAGCGGTTCACGTGCGAGGGCGGACTGCGCCTGGACGACGGCCGGTTCGGGGACGCCCTCGACTTCGAGCGGGCGCGGTTCACGCTCACCGACGACCAGGAGGTGTCGCTGCGCCGCATCCAGACGCCCGAGCTGCGCTTCCTCGGGGAGCGGCCGGCGCGCGGCACGGTGGTGCTGTCGGGGGCGCGGGTGGTGAACCTGATGGACCGCATGGACAGCTGGCCGGGTCCGGGGCGGCTGCACATGGGCGGCTTCAGCTACGAGAACCTGGTGCCGAGGGGCCCGTTCCCGCTGGCCGAGCGGCTGGAGTGGGTGACCGCGGCGACCGCCGAGTACAACCCGGAGCCCTACGAGCGGCTGGCGACGGTGCTGCGGTCCGGCGGCGAGGACGAGGACGCGCGCGAGGTGCTCCTCGCCAAGCAGCGTCGGCGCCGCGAGACGCTGCCACCCGCCGCCAAGCTGTGGGGGTACGCGCAGGACTGGACGGTCGCCTACGGGTACCGGCCGGGGCGGGCCCTGGTGTGGATGGCGGTGCTGTGGGCGGCGGCCTCGCTGGCCTTCGCGCACGCGAACCATCCGCCGATCAAGAGCGGCGAGGCGCCGTACTGGAATCCTGCCCTGTTCGCCCTCGACCTGCTCCTGCCGGTCATCGACCTGGGTCAGGTCGGGTTCTGGCAACTCAGGGGCGGCTGGCAGTGGCTGGCCGCGGCGATGATCCTGCTGGGCTGGATCCTGGCGACGACGGTGGCGGCCGGGGCGACGCGACTGCTGCGGCGGAGCTAGGGCGCCGGACACAGTGGCGGAACAGTTGTTGAACAGTAAACACTTTACCGATTCTTGACCTGGAGCCGTACAACTTTCCTCACTTTGCTCGAAACCTCTGGCGCATCTCGGACCAGTGGTTTTTCAAT
Source organism: Streptomyces sp. NPDC087859 (assembly GCF_044742595.1). Taxonomy (NCBI): domain Bacteria; kingdom Bacillati; phylum Actinomycetota; class Actinomycetes; order Kitasatosporales; family Streptomycetaceae; genus Streptomyces; species Streptomyces sp. NPDC087859. The sequence goes on from NZ_JBIUUU010000006.1 coordinate 399,315, forward strand.
GGTCGACACCATGGCTCTGCTGCCCCCCTTCGTCCGCTCCCCGAGGACGGCCAGGACCCCCGTCCAGCACCCCGCCGTCGTACTCCCCGCCGACGACGAGGTGCTCCTCGACGCGCCGGACGACCGCCTGGGCCCCGCCCTCGTGGCCGCCGGGCAGGGCACCTGGCAGACCGCGTCCCGGCTGCTCGCCGCGACCCGCGAGGACGCCGCGTGGGAGAACCGCGACCGGTACGCCGTACGTCTGGCGTCCTTCGCGCAGTCACGCGCCGAGTGGTTCGAGGACTGGCGTACGGCCGCCCCGCACGACCCGGACATGCTGCTGGTCGGCGCCCAGCTCGCGGTGGCCCGCGCCTGGCAGTCGCCGGCCAGGGCGGAACTGCTGCGCGAGGTGAGCCCGCTGATCACGGCCGCCGCGCGCGGCGACGACCGCGATCCGGTGCCGTGGCGGATAGCGCTGGACCACGCACACGGCTCGAACGCCGGGCACAAGTACTTCGAGGAGCTGTGGGAGGCGGCGATCCGCCGCGCCCCGCACCACTACGGCTGCCATGCCGCCGCCATGCGCTACCTCGCCGACAGCTGGCACGGCTCCCACCACGAGTGCTTCGACTTCGCGGAGACGGCCGCACAGGACGCCCCCGCGGACTCCCTCGTCCAGGCGCTGCCGACACGTGCCGCCCTCGCCTATCTGACCGACGATTGCGGACCCGACGTGGCGCTCGAGCGGCTGGACGCGGCGGCGGACCGGGCGATCGCGCTCTCGGCCCGCTTCCCGGCGGCCGACCCCTGGCCGGCGGAGATGCGGAACAAACTGGCCTACGTCCTGTCCCGCCTGGACCGCTGGACGGACGCGCTCGAACAGGTGAGGCTCATCGGCCCGTACGCCACGTCATTCCCCTGGGACCGGCTCTCCGACGATCCGCTGGGCCGGTTCCTGGAACTGCGCGAAGAGGTCCGCCTGCACGCGGCCTCCGGACATCCACGGAGTGGGCACACGGAACGTGCACACTCCGGCGACCATTAGGCTTCTGCGCCGTGACCACCGTCCGTCTTCCCCTCTTCCCTCTGAACTCGGTTCTGTTCCCGGGGCTGGTGCTGCCGCTGAACGTCTTCGAGGAGCGCTATCGCGCCATGATGCGCGAACTGCTCAAAACACCCGAGGACGAATCGCGCCGCTTCGCCGTCGTGGCGATCCGCGACGGCCTCGAGGTCGCCGTGAGCTCCCCCGGCATGCCCGACCCGACGGCCCTGCCCGAACGCGGGCCCGCGGCGGGCTTCGGCACGGACCCGATCAAGGCGTTCCACGGCACCGGGTGCGTGGCCGACGCGGCGACGATCCGGGAGCGCGAGGACGGCACGTTCGAGGTGCTGGCGACGGGCACCAAGCGCGTACGTCTGCTGTCGGTGGACGCCTCGGGCCCGTTTCTGACGGCTGAGCTGGAAGAGCTCCCGGAGGAACCGGGCGAGGGGGCGGGCGCGCTGGCGGAGGGCGTCCTCAGGGCCTTCCGCCAGTACCAGAAGCGTCTGGCGGGCGCCCGCGAGCGCTCGCTGACGACGGGCTCGGAGCTGCCGGACGAACCCTCGGTGGTGTCCTACCTGGTGGCCGCGGCGATGATGCTGGACACCCCGACCAGACAGCGCCTGCTCCAGGCTCCCGACTCCGCGTCCCGTCTGCGCGACGAGCTGAAACTCCTTCGCACGGAGACGTCCATCATCCGTAACCTGCCGTCGTTGCCGGCGTCGGACCTGACGCGCGGTCCGACGAGCCTGAACTGAGCCGGGGCCCCGAATGGCGAAGAAGTCGAAGAAACAGCAGCAGTCGGGCGGCACGCCCGCGACGGTGGCGCTGACGGCGGCGGGCGTGGAGTACACGGTCCACGCCTACGACCACGATCCCGCACACCCCTCCTACGGCGAGGAGGCGGCCGAGGCCATGGGCGTCTCCCCGGAGCGCGTCTTCAAGACCCTGGTGGCCGACGTCGACGGCGCCCTGACGGTGGCCGTGGTCCCCGTCGCCGGCCAGCTGGACCTGAAGGCGCTCGCCACGGCGGTCGGCGGCAAGCGCGCCGCCATGGCCGATCCGGCCCTGGCCGAACGGACCACGGGCTACGTCCGAGGCGGTATCTCCCCGCTGGGCCAGCGCAAGAGGCTCCCGACGGTCCTGGACGCCTCGGCCTCGGCCCACCCCACGATCTGCGTCTCGGCGGGCCGCAGAGGCCTGGAGGTCGAACTCGCCCCCGAGTCCCTCTCCGCACTGACCGAAGCGATCCTCGCCCCCATCGGCCGCGCGTGACCTCTCGACGCGGCTGACTTCCTCGGCTAAGCACGAGGGACATGTCGAAGAAAACGCGAAAGCGAAAGTGGCGCACGAAAAAGGGCCGCGCGAACCACGGCAGGCGACCGGCATAGAATCAGGTTTTTCAGCCCGTCCGGCGTTTGAGGACAAGGCCCGTTCAGGGCCGGCAGCGGGGGTCTGGGGGCGCAGCCCCCAGGGACGGGACGGGTAGGGGCGGCGGGGGCGAGGAAACCCCCGCCGCGACCACCGCCCACCGAAGCCCTACACCGACGGCGCCCCATGAGGCCCGTACGGCCCCTGCTGCGGATACGGCTCAGGATCCCGCGGCCCGAACAGCGCCGTGAGCCCCAGATGCACCACCAGCGCCCCGAGCGGCCACGCCAGCCACGCCCCCTTCGCCGACAACTTCAGCGGCGCCGAGAACGTGACCCCCTTGCCCACGGACTTCGCATGGGCGATCACATCCTGCGCGGGCCCCAGCCAGATCCCGACCCGCCAGGCCAGCAGCGACCCGAGGAACCCCCCGACACCCAGCGCCACGACCAGCGGCACACCACCACGCCGCCGCACCAGGAACACCACGAGCGCGCTCACGAGACCGAACGCCAGCCCCAGCAGAGTGAACGTTCCGTCGACCCCGATCGCCTGCTCCCCCTCGGTGTCCCCGAGGTAGACGACCCAGCTCTTGTCGACGACGTCCCCGACGAGCGGCACATGCGGCGCCAGCCACCACCACAACACCCCGAGCAGCACCCCACCGAGCGCCACGACGAGGGCGACGACGACGGCCTCGCGTACTTCGGTCGCCATTCCGGGACCGTCGTACGCGGCCTCATGGGACGCGGGAGCCGCGTACTTGGCGGCAGGAGACTGCCACGCGGCGTGCGGGGGCTGTTCGTGCGGCGGCGGGGGCGGAGTCAACGGTGCGGTCACCCTGACATCGTGCCAGGCCCGCCTGTGCGGCGCGTCACCGGACGGCCGCCCGACGGTACGCCCAGGTGGCGACGGCCAGCGACACGACCCCCACGACCCCGCACACGGCGAGGTCACCGAGCACGAACGCCCAGTCGGGATGCGGTCCGAACGTGCGCGCGAACGCCTCCACGCCGTACGTCGACGGCAGCAGATCCCGCAGGAACCGCACCGCCTCCGGCATCCGGTCGGCCGGCAGCACCCCGAGCAGCAGCGCCGCGGACATCCCCAACTGCCCGAGCACCGTGGCCAGTTCCGGCCGCGGCGCGAGCAGCCCGAAAGCCGCCCCCAGCCCCGCGAGGGCCGCTCCCGCCAGCGGGATCACGGCGACGAGCACCCACAGATGCGCCAGCGGCAGCCCGAACAGCACGCACCCGAACACCGCGGTCACCACGGTCCCCGGCACGGTGAAGGAGGCGTAGGCCCCCGCGGCCCCGAGCACCACGGCGGCCGGCGGCACCGGCAGCGTGGCGTAGTGGTCGAGCCCGCCACTGGCCCGCAGCTGTCCGAAGTACTGCGCGAGCAGGTTCAGCGCGACGAAGGCCACGACGAGCACCGACGACCCCGCGACCACGGCCTGCGCCTCGGCCCCGCCGTCCACGACCCCCCGCATGAGGACCATGATCCCGACCGACTGGAAGGTCGCCACGAACAGCAGCGGGATGCGCGCCACCCGCGCACGGGACAGCTGCGCCCGGTACACGGCCGCGAGCGACGGCCACAGCCGCGCACGCGGCCCGAGCTCGGCCGCGCCGCGGACCGTCTCCTCGACGGCCCGGGCGCTGCCCGGCAGAACCTCGGCGGGTACGACACTCACGTGGCGCTGCTCCCTCTCACAGACGGGTTCACTCCGGCGTTCGTCCTGTTCCGTACGGATGCTACGGCCCGCGCACTCAAGCCCGGCTCAAGGTCCCGCATCGCGCTCACGCCTTCACCAGCCCCTGCTGCGCCGCCCCGCCGAGCGCCAGATAGACGTCCTCGAGGCTCGGCGTGGCCAGGGTGAAGTCGTCGAGGGCGGCGAAAGCCGCTCCCCCGGTCACCGTCGCGACGACCGCCCGCGCCTCCTCCGGCGCGAGCCGCAGCGTCCAGCGGCGCCCGGAGGCCACGACCCGGTCCTGGAGCGCGGCGACCTCGGGGACGTGCAGCGGGGCGGCCTCGCGCCATACGAGGTCGACCCGGACCTCCCCGGCGACCTGCTCCTTGAGCCCGACGGGGGTGTCGCAGGCGATCACCCGGCCCTGGTCGAGGACGGCGACCCGGTCGAGGACGGTCTCGGCCTCGATGACGTTGTGGGTGACGAGCAGCACGGTCGTCCCGCGCTCGGCCCGCCGCCGGTCCACGGCGGACCAGACGGCCCGCCGCGCGACGGGGTCCATCGCGGTGGTCGGCTCGTCGAGCACCAGCAGCGGCCGCTCCCCGACCAGCGCGGCGGCGAGGCACGCCAGCCGCCGCTGGCCGCCGGAGAGCTTGTTGATGGCCCGTCCGGCGAGCGGGGTGAGCCCCAGTTCGTCGAGTACGGCATCACGCTCGGCGCGCGCGGCGCGTGCCTCGAGTCCGCGCAGTCGCCCGGTGGTCTCGGCGGCGAGCGAGACGGTCAGTTCGTCCAGGGCGGTGGACTCCTGGCCGAGATAGGCGAGGATCCGCGCGGCCCGCTCCGGGTGGCGCACGATGTCGTGGCCGAGGATCTCGACGCTGCCCCGGTCGGGCCGCATCAGCCCGGTGAGCTGCCGTACGAGGGTGGACTTGCCGGCGCCGTTCGGCCCGAGGAGTCCGAAGATCTCGCCGCGCCGGATGTCGAGCCGCACATCGTCGGTGGCACGCACCTCGGGGGTCGCGGGAACCCCGCGCCGGCCGCGTACCGCCGGATAGGTCTTGGTCAGTCCGCGCACCGCGCACACGACATCGTCACCGTGTCGAAATGCCTGTGCCGCGCGCGTACTCACAAGGCACGAGAGTACGGGGTCGGGAAGCTCCGCTCGCCCTCGGGGGCGGCGTATGTGCCGTTTCACTCCCCCGCGGGAGCGTGTTCGGCGGCGGTCCGCACGTCGATCTCGCGCCAGAACCCGGCACGGATGGCGTAGCGGTCGTGCTCGTCGATCTGGTCGTCCTTGTGGGCGAGCAGTCCGAACCGGGCGGCGTACCGCAGCAGCTCACCGTCGATCCGGTGCGGGACGCGCGGATACATGCCCGAGAGCTTCTGCAGTTGGCTCTGCTCGCCGAGCCGCTCCATCCAGCGCCGCGCGAAGACCTGCCCCACCTCGTAGGGATCGCCGCCGACGGTGGTGATGTCCTCCTCGCGGTCCGCCCATCGCTGCTCGGCGCTGGTCAGCTGGGCGAGGGTGGGCATCGAGGCGACCTCGGGCGGCTCGGCAGGGCCGCCGGGGCGGTCGACCCAGCCTTTGTCGGAGGACCAGCGCAGGGTCGCGTTCGCGGGCTGCTGCGGCTGGGTGCCGGGGCCGCGCAGGGCGGCCAGGTCCTTGGGGGTGGGCACGCCCTTGGGCGCGGGCACTCGCTCCTGGGTGCCGTTCTCCGAGGCGGCGGGGGCGTGGTCGCTCTCGTCGGCGGACCGTTCGGCCGCCGCGGCGAGTGCGGAGTCGGGCAGCGGTGCGGACAGGATCGCGGCGATCTCGGGCCGCGGCGCGGGCGGCGGCGCGCAGATCCCGCCGAGTTCCTTGGCGCGTACGGCCTTGGTGATCCACGTACGGTCCAGGACGCGCCGTTCGTCGGCCTCGGCGACGAGGTCCTCGGACTGGTTGTAGTCCCCGTCGGCGGCCTGGACGGCCCACAGGTGTACGGCGACGCCGTGCTCCTTGGCGGCCATCATGCCCGGCAGCAGATCGCCGTCACCGGTGACGAGGACGATGTCGGAGCAGGCGCGGTTGCGGGCCAGTTCGGTGAGCTCGGCGTGCATGGCCGCGTCGACGCCCTTCTGCGCCCAGCGTCCGTCGCTGCGGGTCAGCGCGCCCAGCCGGACGGTGACCCGGGGCATCACCCGCAGCCTGCGGTGCTCGGGCTGGGGGACGCGGTCGGGGGCGCCGTCGAACCAGTAGATGCGCAGCAGGGGCCGTTCGGTGTCCGACTCGGCGCGTTCGCGCAGGCCCTGGATGAGGGCGGGGTGATCGACGGTGATCCGGGATCGCGAGGGTTCCCCGGCAAGGAGGGAGGCGGCGGCGCCCAGCAGATACCCGGCGTCCACCAGGACGATGCATCGGTCCACGCGACTCACCCTCTTCCGAGGCGGTTTACTTCGGACTTCCTTCGAGTCTGCCCGACCGCGCGGAGGTTAACGGCCGGAACTCGATCTTCGGCGTGGCGTTTCGGAACATCGCGGGGCGACAAGCCCTGTCACAGACGGTAATTATCCGAAATGCGTTCTTTGTCAGCGTATGTGAATCTGGTCCCGGCCCTGGCCCCTAGATCCCCCTCAGGAGGCAGATCACCATGGCCAAGAACAAGAACCGTGACCGCAAGCAGCCGCAGTCCGAGCGTGGTCAGCAGGAGGCCCAGCAGTCCTCGATGGAGGCGCAGGCCGAGCAGCGCATGACCCAGGTGACTCCGGGTGATATGGCCCGCAAGGGCAAGCAGAAGCGCTTCGGTCACAACTGACATCTTCATAACGGGTTGTTGAGACCCAGGCACACAGAGAGGGCGTACCCGTGCACGGGTACGCCCTCTCGACATGCTCTGTCTATCCCGCCAGGCAGGACGGGCCGAGCAGCACCTTCAAGTCGCCGAAGAGCGCCGGGTCCGGCTTCACGCGGTGCCGGTCGAGACGCAGGACCGTGGTCTTGGTCGGGCCCTGGAGCTTGATCCGGACCTCGCTCTCGCCCTTGTGGTGGGTGAGGATCTCGCCGAGACGGCTGATCATCGGCGGGGTGACCCTGGTGGCCGGGATGGTGAGGATCACGGGCGCGTTGGTGCCCGCGTTGGACAGGTCGGGGACCTGGAGTTCCATCGCCACCAGCCGGGGCACGTCCTCGCGCTTGTCGAGGCGGCCCTTGACGAACACCACGGCGTCCTCGACGAGTTGGGTCGAGACGAGCTGGTAGGTCGCCGGGAAGAACATGCACTCGATGGAGCCGGCGAGGTCCTCGACGGTGGCGATCGCCCAGGCGTTGCCCTGCTTGGTCATCTTGCGCTGGAGGCCCGAGATGATGCCGCCGATGGTGACGACCGCGCCGTCCGCGTGCTCCCCTCCGGTGAGCTGGGCGATGCCCGCGTCGGCCTTGTCGGACAGCACGTGCTCCAGGCCGAAGAGCGGGTGGTCGGAGACGTACAGGCCGAGCATCTCCCGCTCCTGGGCGAGCAGATAGGCCTTGTCCCACTCGTCGGTGGTGAACTCCACGTCGAGTCCGAAGCCGGGCTCGCTGGTCTCCTCCTCGCCCATCCCGCCGAAGAGGTCGAACTGGCCCTCGGCCTCCTTGCGCTTGACCTGCACGACGTTGTCGATCATCGGCTCGAAGTGCGCGGTGAGGCCCTTGCGGGTGTGCCCCATGGTGTCGAAGGCGCCCGCCTTGATCAGCGACTCCGTGGTGCGCTTGTTGCAGGCGACCGCCTCGACCTTGTCGAGGTAGTCGGGGAAGGAGGCGTACTTCCCCTTGGCCTTGCGGCTCCTGATGATCGACTCGACCACGTTGGTACCGACGTTGCGCACCGCTTCGAGGCCGAAGAGGATCACGTCGTCGCCCTGGGCGGCGAAGTTGTGCACCGACTCGTTCACGTTCGGCGGGAGCACCTTGATGCCCATGCGCCGGCACTCGTTGAGGTAGACGGCGGACTTGTCCTTGTCGTCCTTGACGGAGGTGAGCAGTCCGGCCATGTACTCGGCGGGGTGGTTGGCCTTGAGGTAGGCGGTCCAGTACGAGACCAGGCCGTACGCGGCCGAGTGGGCCTTGTTGAAGGCGTAGCCGGCGAAGGGGACCAGGACGTCCCACAGGGCCTTGATGGCCTCGTCGCTGTAGCCCTTCTTCTTGGCGCCCTCCTGGAAGAGGACGAAGTTCTTCGCCAGTTCGTCGGGCTTCTTCTTGCCCATCACGCGGCGCAGGATGTCGGCCTCGCCGAGCGAGTACCCGGCGATGATCTGGGCGGCCTTCTGGACCTGCTCCTGGTAGACGATCAGGCCGTAGGTGACCGCGAGGACCTCTTCGAGGGGCTCCTCCAGCTCCGGATGGATCGGGGTGATCTCCTGGAGCTTGTTCTTGCGCAGCGCGTAGTTGGTGTGCGAGTCCATGCCCATCGGGCCCGGACGGTAGAGCGCCGAGACGGCGGAGATGTCCTCGAAGTTGTCGGGCTTCATCAGACGCAGCAGCGAGCGCATGGGGCCGCCGTCGAACTGGAAGACACCGAGGGTCTCACCGCGCTGGAGCAGTTCGAAGGTCTTGGGGTCGTCGAGCGGCAGGGCCAGCAGGTCGAGGTCGATGCCCTTGTTGGACTTCACCATCTTGACGGCGTCGTCCATGATCGTCAGGTTGCGCAGGCCGAGGAAGTCCATCTTCAGCAGGCCGAGCGACTCGCACTGCGGGTAGTCCCACTGCGTGATGGTCACGCCGTCCGTGTGCCGCACCCAGATCGGGGCGTGGTCGACGATGGGCTCGCTGGACATGATCACGCCGGCCGCGTGCACACCCATCTGCCGGACCAGGCCCTCGACGCCCTTGGCGGTGTCGATGACCTTCTTCACGTCCGGCTCGTTCTCGTACATCGCCCGGATCTCGCCGGCCTCGCTGTAGCGCGGGTGCGAGGGGTCGGTGATGCCGTTGAGGTCGATGCCCTTGCCGAGGACGTCGGCGGGCATGGCCTTGGTGAGGCGGTCGCCCATGGCGTACGGGTAGCCCAGCACGCGCGCGGAGTCCTTGATCGCGTTCTTCGCCTTGATCTTGCCGTAGGTGCCGATCATGGCGACCTTGTCGGCGCCGTACTTCTCGGTCACATACCTGATCACCTCGACGCGCCTGCGCTCGTCGAAGTCGATGTCGACGTCGGGCATGGAGACGCGCTCGGGGTTGAGGAACCGCTCGAAGATCAGGCCGTGCGGGATCGGGTCGAGGTCGGTGATGCCCATGGCGTAGGCGACGATCGAACCGGCCGCGGAGCCGCGCCCCGGGCCGACCGCGATGCCGTTCTTCTTGGCCCACATGATGAAGTCGGCGACGACGAGGAAGTAGCCCGGGAACCCCATCTGGATGATGACGTCCATCTCGTACTCGACCTGCTTCTGCCGGTCCTCGGGGACACCGCCCGGGAAGCGGCGGTCCATGCCCCGGCGGACCTCCTCCTTGAACCAGGTGACCTCGGTGAAGCCCTCGGGGATGTCGAACTTCGGCATGAGGTTCTTCGCCTCGAACATGCCGGTGGTGTCGATCTGCTCGGCGACCAGGAGGGTGTTGGCGCAGCCCTCCTGCCAGGCGTCCGAGGAGTCGACGGCGTACATCTCGTCCGTGGACTTCAGGTAGTAGCCGGTGCCGTCGAAGCGGAAGCGGTCCGGGTCGGAGAGGTTCTTGCCGGTCTGGATGCACAGCAGGGCGTCGTGCGCGGTCGCCTCGTGCGCGTACGTGTAGTGCGAGTCGTTCGTCACCAGCGGCGGGATGCCGAGCTTCTTGCCGATCTCCAGGAGGCCGTCGCGGACCCGGCGCTCGATCTCGATGCCGTGGTCCATCAGCTCCAGGAAGTAGCGGTCCTTGCCGAAGATGTCCTGGTACTCGGAGGCCGCCTTCAGCGCCTCGTCGAACTGGCCGAGGCGCAGACGGGTCTGGAGCTCGCCGGAGGGGCAGCCGGTGGAGGCGATGAGGCCCTCGGACCACTGGGAGATGGTCTCCTTGTCCATCCGGGGCCACTTCTGGAGCCAGCCCTCGGCGTACGCGTCCGAGGAGAGCCGGAAGAGGTTGTGCAGGCCGGTCGAGTTGGCCGCCCAGATCGTCTTGTGGGTGTAACCACCCGAACCGGAGACGTCGTCCCGCTTCTGGTGCGGCTGGCCCCACTGGATCTTGCGCTTGTTGCGCCGGGACTCGGGGGCGACGTAGGCCTCGATGCCGATGATCGGCGTGACCCCGGCCTTCTTCGCGGTGTGGAAGAAGTCGTACGCCCCGTGGAGGTTGCCGTGGTCGGACATGGCGATGTGGGTCATGCCCATCTCGTTGCACGCGTTGAACATGTCCTTGAGCCGCGCGGCACCGTCCAGCAGCGAGTACTGGGTGTGGACGTGCAGGTGCGTGAACGGCGGCTTTGACACGGCTGCGGCCTCCAGGGGAAACGTACGGCGACGGGTGTCCCACCAGTCACGGACACTCTGGGGGACAGCGTCGAAGTCTATGCCTCGGCACTGACACTCCGGGGGCTGCCCCGCGTACCTTCACAGCGAGGGTTCGGCGGGCACTTTCGTCCGGCCCCGCCCGTTGAGACGACAGAAACGCTGTCGTACACATGCACCAGGAGGCACCCAGCGATGTCGGTACCGCAGCTCAACGACGAGCCTCGCGGCGAGGAGATTCTCGCCGTCTTCGACACCGCCTTCGGCGAGCTCCTGGCCGCCGACCCGGCCGCGTTCCGGGTGAAGTTCCGGAAGATGGCGGCCTCGGCGTTCGCGTTCTACCGGGGTACGGCGTGCCTCTTCTACAACGACCTCGACTCGGACAAGCGGGGCGGCCCGTACCTGGACGAGCGCACCTCGCGCGTGTGGATCCACGGCGACCTGCACGCCGAGAACTTCGGCACGTACATGGACTCCACCGGCCGGCTGATCTTCAACGTCAACGACTTCGACGAGGCGTACGTCGGCCCCTTCACCTGGGACCTCAAGCGCTTCTCCGCGTCCATCGCCCTCATCGGGTACGCCAAGGCGCTCAGCGACGAGCAGATCACCGAGCTCGTCGAGGTCTACGCGGCCGCCTACCGCGAGCGCATCCACGCCCTGGCCACCGGCGCCAAGAGCGACGAGGTGCCGCCCTTCACGCTGGACACCGCCGAGGGCCCGCTCCTGGACGCGCTGCGTGACGCCCGCTCGCTGACCCGCTTCAGCCTGCTGGACTCGATGACCGAGATCCGCGACTTCGAGCGCCGCTTCGCGCCGGGCGGCGGCTCCATCGAACTGGACGCGGCCACCCGCTACAAGGTGCTCGCCGCCTTCGACGGCTACCTGGAGACGCTGCCGGAGACCTCGCTGACCCGCCCGGACTCGTACCGGGTGAAGGACGTGGTCGGCCGCCGCGGCATCGGCATCGGCTCGGCGGGGCTGCCGTCGTACAACATCCTCCTGGAGGGCCACAGCGACGCCCTCGAGAACGATGTGGTGATCTACATCAAGCAGGCCCAGACCCCGGCCGTCTCCCGGCACATCACCGACCCGGCGATCCGTGACTACTTCCAGCACGAGGGCCACCGCACGGTGCTCTCGCAGCGCGCCCTGCAGCAGCACGCCGACCCGTGGCTGGGCTGGACCGAGCTGGACGGCTCGGGCCAGCTGGTCGCCGAGGTCTCGCCGTACGCCGTCGACCTGGACTGGGGCGATATCGACGAGATGGAGGAGATCGCGGCGGTCGTCGCCGACCTCGGCCGCGCCACCGCCACCATGCACGGGGCGGCGGACGACCAGTCCGGCGAGTCCCTGGTGCCCTTCTCGACCGAGCGGGCCATCGACGCGGCCATCGCGGCCGACGAGGACGGCTTCGCGGACCTGCTGGTCTCTTTCGCCCACGACTACGGGGCACGCGCGCGTACCGACCACCAGATCTTCGTGGACCTGTTCCGCAACGGCCGCATTCCGGGCCTCTGAGCCCCCGGACCGCCGACCACAGCCCCCGACCGAACCGATCGATAACGATAGGGCCGCTCACAGGGACCCTTTAGGGGTCCCTTACAGGCCCGCGTGACACACTCTCCTCCGCTATGGACATATCCGGGACCCGACTGCGAGCGCTCCGCGCGGCGCTGTTCACGGCACTCGTCGTGACACTCAGCACCGCGTCGCACGTGGTGCTGTCCCGGGTCCCGCTGCCGCTGAACACGGTGGCCCTCGTCGCGGCCGCCGTGTTCGTCCTCGCCTACGCCCTCGCCGGCCGCGAGCGGAGCTTCGGGCGGATCGCCGCCCTGCTGGTGCCGCTGGAGCTGGCCGCCGACACCGTCCTCACCGCAGGCCAGCACGTCTGTTACGGCGCGGCGGGCGGACCGGTCACCGGTCCGCTGCGCTCGGTCGGCTGGGACGTGTTCTGCGGTGACGGCAGCAGCGTCGGCAGCCCGCTGGCCCGTGTGACCGGCACCGACACCGACCGCCTCGCGGGCGCCCTCGCCCACGCCGACCCGCAGGCCGCCTGGCTGCTGCTCGGCGCGCACATCGGCGTAGGCCTCCTCGCCGCCGCCTGGCTGCGCCGCGGCGAGCGGGCCCTGGCCCAGGTGGTCGGCGCGGTGACGGCGACCACGTTCCGGCCGCTCCTGCTGGCCGTCGCCGCGGTGGCGGTACGACGGACCCCGGCGGCCCGCGCCCCGCGGCACCCCGGTCGTCGTACGGCCGTCGTCCGCGACCGGATCCTCGTGCACTCCCTGGGACGGCGTGGACCGCCGTGCTCGGCCGCTTTCGCCTGACCGGACAGCACCCGAGCACCACCAGCCCCCATGCATCCCGCACACGAGGTGTGCGCGTCCCCTTACGGAGATCACCCATGAGCAAGCGGAACAGCCAGGCGTCGAAGTCGGCGGCCCGTGAGCGGCTGCGCCAGGAGCGCGAGCGCCAGGCCAAGCGCGACAAGGTCAAGCGGCAGGTCATCGTCGCCTCCTCCCTCGTCGGCGTCCTCGCGATAGCCGGCGGCATCGGCTACGCGGTCGTCCAGGGCAACAAGCCGGCCTACTGGGAGGCCGCGAAGGACGACAAGCTCGTCAAGCCGGCCAACACCACGGGCACGAACGGCACGACCGTCACCATCGGCAAGAGCACCGCCAAGAAGACCCTCGTCATGTACGAGGACCCGCGCTGCCCCGTCTGCGCCTCGTTCGAGCAGACCGTCGGCTCGACCGTGGACAAGGACGTCGAGGACGGCAAGTTCAAGATCCAGTACGTCGGTGCCACCTTCCTCGACAACGGCCTGGGCGGCGAGGGTTCGAAGAACGGGCTCAGCGCGCTCGGCGCGGCGCTCAACGTCAGCCCCGAGGCCTTCCTCGAGTACAAGACCGCGATGTACTCGGCGAAGTGGCACCCGGAGGAGTCCGACGACAAGTTCAAGGACGACGCCTACCTCATCAAGATCGCGAACACGGTCGACGCCCTGAAGAACAACAAGACGTTCCAGAACGCCGTGAAGAACGGCACCTACGACAGGTGGGCGCTGGAGATGTCCAAGACGTTCGACGACAGCGGGGTGACCGGCACTCCGACGCTGAAGATGGACGGCAAGGCGCTGACCGGTTCCGACGGCAAGAACGCCCCGATGACGGTGGCCGATTTCAACACGGCGCTCGAGGCGGCCCTCAAGGCCTGACCCGACCGTCATCCCAAGAGCGGGCGAACTTTTGCCGGTTCGCCCGCTCTCGTTCATACCGATCAGTAACCTGATCGGTCGTGACCAGTAGATTCAGAGCATCCGAGCATCTCAACTCCCTGTCACCGCGCCGCCGTACGGTGGTCAAGGCCGCCGCTGCCGGCGCGGTACTGGCCGGCCCCCTCGCCGCCGCGATCCCGGCCCGCGCCGCCGAGGCCCCCGCCTTCCTGCACGGTCTCGCCTCCGGCGACCCGCTCCCGAACGGCATCCTGCTGTGGACCCGGGTGACGCCCACCGCCGAGGCGATACCCGGCTCCGGGCTCGGTCCGGACACCGAGGTCGGCTGGGTCGTCGCCAAGGACAAGGCGTTCACCAACGTCGTCGCCAAGGGCACCACGACCGCGACCGCCGCCACCGACCACACCGTCAAGGCCGACATCCGCGGCCTGGAGCCGGCCACCGACTACTGGTTCCGCTTCTCCGCGGGCGGCACCGACTCCCCGGCGGCGCGCACCCGCACCGCGCCGGCGGCGGACGCGGCCGTGGCGAACCTCCGCTTCGGCGTGGTCTCCTGCGCCAACTGGGAGGCCGGCTACTTCTCCTCGTACCGCCATCTCGCGGCCCGCGGCGACCTGGACGCCTGGCTGCACCTGGGCGACTACATCTACGAGTACGGCACCGGCGAGTACGGGACGCGCGACACCGTCGTCCGTCCGCACGCGCCGGCCCACGAGATCCTCTCGCTGGCCGACTACCGCACCCGGCACGGCCGTTACAAGACCGACCCGGACCTTCAGGCGCTCCACGCGGTCGCTCCGGTCGTGGCCATCTGGGACGACCACGAGTTCGCCAACGACGCCTGGTCGGGCGGCGCCGAGAACCACACCGAGGGCGCGGAGGGCGCCTGGGCCGCGCGTCAGGCCGCCGCCAAGCAGGCCTACTTCGAGTGGATGCCGGTGCGCACGGCGACCGCCGGCACCACCTACCGGCGGCTGCGCTTCGGCAAACTCGCCGACCTGTCGCTCCTCGACCTGCGCTCGTTCCGCTCGCAGCAGGTGGCCGTCGGCAACGGCTCGGTCGACGACCCGGACCGTACGCTCACCGGGCGCGCCCAGCTCGACTGGCTGAAGGCGGGGCTGAAGTCCTCCGACGCCACCTGGCGGCTGGTCGGCAACTCCGTGATGATCTCGCCGTTCGCCATCGGCTCGCTCTCCGCGGACCTCCTCAAACCGCTCGCCGAGCTGCTGGGCCTGCCGAAGGAAGGGCTCGCCCTCAACACCGACCAGTGGGACGGCTACACGGACGACCGCCGCGAGCTGCTGGCCCATCTGCGCGCCAACGCGATCCGCAACACCGTGTTCCTGACCGGCGACATCCACATGGCGTGGGCCAATGACGTGCCGGTGAACGCCGGGACGTACCCGCTGTCCGCCTCGGCCGCCACGGAGTTCGTCGTGACCTCGGTGACCTCCGACAACCTCGACGACATCCTCAAGGTCCCCGAGGGCACGGTCACCGCGCTCGCGGCGCCGGTCATCCAGCTCGCCAACCGGCATGTCCACTGGGTCGACACGGACCGCCACGGCTACGGCGTCCTGGACATCACCGCCGAGCGGGCGCAGATGGACTACTACGTGCTGTCCGACAAGACGAAGGCGAACGCGACCTCGTCCTGGGCCCGTTCGTACCGCACGCGCAGCGGCACACAGAAGGTCGAACGGACATACGACCCCGTGTAGTCACCTTTTGGCCAACGGCGGGTAGCGCAAGCCGCGTTCGTATACGGAAGCGCTACTCGCCCGGTCAGAAGGCATTTACAGGCTGAGCATGTACACGTAATCTCCGGGCGGCGGCCAGGAAGACCCCTGCGTCCGCTCTCCCCAACGCATCCGCTAGGAGTCAGCATGCGTGCGCTTGCCCGGATATCCCCTGTTATGCGCAGACGCCTTCTCGGCACGGCCGTTGTGGCCGGAACCCTGATGCTCACTCCCCTGTCGGCACCCACCGGTATCGCGGCGGCCCAGGCTCCGGCCGCCGACTGCGCCGACACGGACACCCACACCGCGGCCCGCGAGGCCCGTCCCGCGCACGGCGGGACCGTCGCCGAACCCAACGAGATCAGCTCCGCGAAGGCCCAGTCGATGGACGCCGACCTCAGGCAGAAGCTCGACAAGCTGCCGTCCTCCGGCAGCCGCAGCCTCGCCGCGGCCGCCTCGACGACCATCCCGGTGTACTTCCACGTCATCCACGACGGGGCGACCGGCCAGCTCAGCTCCTCCGACATCAGCGCCCAGCTGAACGTCCTCAACGCGGCCTACGCCGGTCAGGGCACCGGAAACGTCGACTCCGGCTACCAGTTCACGCTGGCCGGCACCGACTACACCGACAACGCGGCCTGGTACAACGTCGGTTACGGCTCCACCGCGGAGAAGGCGATGAAGACCGCCCTGCGCAAGGGCGGCGCGAACGCGCTCAACGTCTACACCGCCAACCTCGGCGACGACCTCCTCGGCTGGGCCACCTTCCCCAGCTCCTACAAGTCCAGCCCCGCCATGGACGGCGTCGTCCTCCTCGACGAGTCCCTGCCCGGCGGCTCGGCCACCAACTACGACGAGGGCGACACCGCGACCCACGAGGTCGGCCACTGGATGGGGCTCTACCACACCTTCCAGGGCGGCTGTAACGGCAAGGGCGACTACGTCGACGACACCCCGGCCGAGAAGAGCGCCGCCTACGAGTGCCCGGTCGGCCGCGACACCTGCACCAAGACGGGCGTCGACCCGATCCACAACTTCATGGACTACACGTACGACGACTGCATGTACCAGTTCACCTCGGGCCAGGTGACGCGGATGCAGCAGAACTGGGCCGCCTACCGCGCCGCGGGCTGACCCTAGAGGGACTCCAGGAAGCCGAGTGCCACCCGCCAGGTGGCCTCGGCGGCCTCCTCGTCGTAGTCCGGCAGGCCGGGGTCGGTGTAGAGGTGGCCGGCCCCTGCGTATCTGTACACCTCGACGTCCGCACCGGCCCGGCCCATCTGCAGATACCAGGAGCTCAGCCAGTCGTCGGTCTCGAACTGGTCCGGCTCGGCCACATGCAGCTGGACCGGCAGGTCGTCCACGGACGCGTTGGCCGCGATGTCCGAGGTGCCGTGCAGAAGCAGCAGCCCGCGTGCCTTGTCGTCACCGAGGGCGAGGGTCTGCGCGACGGAGGCGCCGAACGAGAACCCGGAGTACACCAGGCCCCGCTCCGAGTAGGGCGCGGCGGCCAGCACGGCCCGCTTGAGCAGCTCGTCCTTGCCGACCTGGTCCTTGAACTCCATGCCCTCCTCGACCGTCTCGAACGTATGCCCCTCGAAGAGGTCCGGCGTCCACACCTCGTGCCCCGCGGAGCGCAGCCGGTCGGCGGCCTGCCGCACCGCGGGCCTCAGGCCGTAGGTCGAGTGAAAGAGCATGATGTTCATGAGGCCATGGTGCCAGCCGGGTACGACAGTGCCGTTCCGCGGCCGTACCCACATCTCCGCCGAAGTCACATGTTCATGTCCGCCCCGGGCCGGTTAGGTTCGGGGTCATGGAGAACGTACTCCGCCCGCTGATCGTGATCGGGGGCTCGGTTCTGCTCACCCTGGTCATCGGCTGGGCCACGGACCTGCTGCTGCGCAAGGCCGACGGACGGCACCACGAGACCCCGCTGTGGGGTCTGCTGCGCCGTGGCCGCATCCCCTACCAACTGGTCATCTGCGCGGCCCTGCTCAGAGGGGCGTACGACGAGGCATGGGTGCTGCGGGAGCACCGGGTCGGCATCGGGCAGGCGCTGACGCTGACGCTGATCGGGGCGACGGCCTGGCTGGTGATCCGGATCGCGGGCGCGGTCGTCGAGACGACGTACACGCGCTACGCGCGCGCCAGCCGCGACCCCGCCCGGGTCCGCCGGGTGCGCACCCAGGTGACGCTGATCACACGGGTGGTCGCCGCGGTCGTGGGTGTGGTCGCGGTCGCCGCGATGCTGCTGACGTTCCCGCCGATGCGCGCGGCCGGCGCCTCGCTGCTGGCCTCGGCCGGCATCCTCGGCATCGTCGCCGGTGTCGCGGCGCAGTCCACGCTGAGCAACATGTTCGCGGGGCTGCAGATCGCGTTCGGCGACATGGTGCGCATAGGGGACACGGTCGTGGTGGACGGCGAGTGGGGCACGGTCGAGGAGATCACGCTGACCTTCCTGACCGTGCGGACGTGGGACGAGCGCCGGATCACGATGCCCGTCTCCTACTTCACGTCCAAGCCGTTCGAGAACTGGTCGCGCGGCGGTGCCCAGATGACCGGCATCGTCTACTGGCATCTGGACCACTCGGCGCCGATGGAGGAGATGCGCGAGAAACTCCGCGACATCCTCCGCGAATGCCCCGCCTGGGACGGCCGCGCCTGCGACCTGACCGTGACGGACTCCACCCCGAACACCATGCAGGTGCGGGCCCTGGTGACCGCCAAGGACGCGGACGACATCTGGACGGTCCGGGTCACGGTCCGCGAGCGCATGATCCAGTGGCTGTCGGAAAAGCACCCGCACGCCCTGCCCCGCGTCAACACGGCGGACGCGTCCCTGCCCCCGGGCACCAACGGCAGCCGCCCGTCCTCCCCGGACGGCGCCCCCCGCCGCGCCCACGAGCCACCGCGGACGGGCCGCTGACGGCCACCCACTGTCCCCGTTCTCCCGGGGGACGACCCCCGGCCCCCCAGCAGAAAGGACAGGCCAACCGAACAACCGGAGCCCACAGACCAAACAGCTCCACCTCCACCAGCCCGCTCACCTCGCCAAGATCAACACCCTCGCTCGGCACCCCCGTTGACCTGCACGATCTGCGAGGTGACGTGCCCGGCGCTCGGCGAGGCCAGCCACTGCAGGGTGCCGGCGACGTCCCCGGGCGTCCCGGCGCGCCCGTTGGCGGTGTCGGCTACGAGCCGGGCGCGGCGGGCGGGGTCGATGGCCGCCCCGAAGAACTCGGTGTCCTCGATGTAGCCGGGCGCGACGACGTTCACGGTGATCCCGCGCGGTCCGAGCTCCCGGGCCAGGTCATGGGCGTACGGATGCAGCCCGGCCTTGGCCGCCGCGTACGCCCCGTTGCCGGACCCCCGGTAGGCGGCGATGGAGCTGACGAACAGCACCCGCCCGCCGGGCTCGGCGAGCCGGTCCTTCAGGGCCTCGGTGAGGAGGGCAGCGGTCAGCAGATTGAGGCGGAAGTTGACGGTCCAGGCATGGGCGACGGCATCCAGCGGATCGTCACCGGAGGCGGGCGGTTCGAGCTGCCCGGTCCCGCCCGCGCTGTGGACCAGCACATCGACGGTCCCCAGCTCCCGGGCGACGAACCCGGCGACCTCGCGCACCTGCGCCGTGTCACTGAGGTCGGCCGCGTACGTCAGCGCCCCCGGCACCTCGGCCTTCTCCAGCACGTCGGCCCGCCGCCCGAGCAGCAGCACCCGGTCCCCGTCCGCCGCGAAGGCCTGCGCCGCCGCGAGCCCGATCCCCGTACCGCCACCACTGATCACGATGTTGCGAGACATGCCCCCACCCTAAGAAGGGCCGCCGGCACGGTCGTTGCCCTTTACACGACTGGCACACGACGGACAGGTCACCGCAGGCTGCGCACGTCGAGGTGCCTCAACACCCGGTCCACGACCTCGGGATCGGCCCCCGGCTCACTGCGCGCCGCCAGCACCTCGTGCCGCGCGGCGCTCATCATCTCGGCCTGGATCCGCCGGATCCGCCTCAGTCGCTTCACCCGCTGCTCGTGCGCCTCCCGCCGCTCCTCGTCCCCCATGTCCGGGCTGATCCGCACCCCGATCTCGAACGCCCGCCGCAGCAGCTGCTCGGTCAGCTCCTCCGACAGCTCCTCGACCTCCTCGATCTCCCGCAGCCTGCGCTTGGCCGCCTTGGCCGCCCGGATCGCCAGCGTCTTCTCGAACTCCTTCTCCCGCTCGGTGTCGGCCTTCACGCCCAGCTTCTTCACGAGCCAGGGCAGGGTCAGCCCCTGGAGCACGAGGGTCGCCATGATGACGCCGAACGCGATGAAGATGATCTCGTCCCGGTCGGGAAAGGCGGACCCGTCATCGGTCTTCAGCGGGATCGCCAGGGCCAGCGCCACGGACGCCACCCCGCGCATCCCGGCCCACCACATGACGACGGTCTCCCGCCAGGTCGTCGGGATCTCCTCGTCGTAGTCCTGCTTGGCGTGCAGCCGCTTGGCGACCCAGGTCGCGGGCAACAGCCACAACAGCCGTACGAGGACGACGACCCCCACGATCGCGGCCGCCCAGCCGAGCATCTCGCCCCACCGCCCGGACGCGGTCCGGATGGCGTTGTGCAGTTCGAGCCCGATCAGTCCGAAGGCCACGCCGGTGACCAGCGTGTCGACGATGTCCCAGAACGTGTGCCCGGCGAGCCGCGTGAGGACGTCGTCGGCGTCGGTGGCGTACTCGGCGAGGAAGAGGGCGGTGGTGAGCACGGCGAGCACTCCGGAGCCGTGCAGTTCCTCGGCCAGTACATAGGAGGCGTACGGCACGAGAAGGGTGAGGCCGATCTGCAGGGTCGCGTCGTCGAGCAGATCCATGAGCTTGTTGGCGCCCCAGCCGAGGGCGACGCCGACGACGACGGCGACCACGGCGGACAGCACCAGGTCGAGGCCGGCCCGCCAGGGCGAGAACGTGCCGCTGACGGCCGCGGCGATCGCCACGTGGTACAGCACGATCGCCGTCACGTCGTTGAAGAGCCCCTCGCCCTCCAGGATCGACACCAGTCGGCGCGGCAGCCCGAGCTGACCGGCGACGGCGGTCGCCGCGACCGGGTCGGGCGGTGCGACCAGCGCCCCGAGGGCCACCGCGGCGGCGATCGGCAGCCCCGGCACGATCGCGCCCGCGACGACGGCCACACACAGGGTGGTGACGAACACCAGCGCCACGGCGAGCAGGAAGATCGGTCTGATGTTGGCCACGAACTGCCGCCAGGACGTCCGCCGTACGGCGGCGTAGAGCAGCGGCGGCAGCAGGAGCGGCAGGATCAGCTCCGGCGAGATCTCGACGTTGGGCACGAAGTCGAGCAGCGCGAGGACTATCCCGAGCAGGGTCATCAGCACCGGCGCCGGCAACCCGACCCGGTCCCCGACCGGGACACTCACCACGGCCCCGAGCAACAGCACGAACAGCAGGGCCAACTGATCCACGGTCAGCACTCCGATGAGCTCTGGACGTTCGGACGACAGATCTCAAGCCTGCCACGCCACGGTTCCCACCAGCGTTTTCGGCACCCTGTGTCACCGAGCGCACCCCGCGCTACAGAGCGCGCCGCATCCCCCGGTGCGCCATCCCGGCCTCCAGGTACTCCGGCCCGTAGGCCTCGTACCCCAGCCGCTCGTAGAACCCCAGCGCATGCGTCTGCGCGTGCAGGTCCACCGCCGCCAGCCCCAGCGCGCGTGCCGCGTCCTCGATGGCCCGTACGAGCGCGACACCGATCCCCAGTCCGCGCGCCTCCTGGGTGACGGCGAGCCGCCCGAGCGACCCCAGCGTCAGGTCACCGCCGACCTTGTCCGCGGCCGCAGCGCCGTACAGCAGCCGCCCGGTGCCCAGTGGCACCCCGTCCTCCCGCACGGCCAGCACATGCACCGCGACGGCGTCGTACGCGTCGTACTCCAGGTCCTCCGGCACCCCCTGCTCGGCGACGAAGACCTCCTTGCGCACCGCGAAGCACAGCTCGCGGTCGGCGGGGTCCTCGGCGACCCGGACCGCGTACGACAGCAGGCTCATCCGTACGTCTCCTCGCGGACCTGGTCCAGGGCCTTCTGCAGGTCGGCCGGGTAGCCGCTCTCGAACTCGACCCACTGTCCGTCCCCGGGGTGCTCGAAGCCGAGGCGGACGGCGTGCAGCCACTGGCGGCTCAGGTGCAGCCGCTTGGCGAGGGTCGGGTCGGCGCCGTAGGTCAGGTCGCCGACGCAGGGGTGGCGGTGGGCGGCCATGTGGACGCGGATCTGGTGGGTGCGGCCGGTCTCCAGCTTCACGTCGAGCAGGGAGGCCGCGCGGAACGCCTCGATGAGGTCGTAGTGGGTGATCGACGGCTTGCCCTCGGCCGTGACCGCCCATTTGTAGTCGTGCTGGGGGTGGCGGCCGATGGGCGCGTCGATGGTGCCGCTGGTCGGGTCCGGGTGGCCCTGCACGAGCGTGTGGTAGCGCTTGTCGACCGTGCGCTCCTTGAACTGGCGCTTGAGCGAGGTGTACGCCCGCTCCGACTTGGCGACCGTCATGAGGCCGGAGGTGCCCACGTCCAGCCGGTGCACGATGCCCTGGCGCTCGGCGGCGCCAGAGGTCGAGATCCGGTAGCCGGCCGCGGCGAGGCCGCCGATGACGGTCGGCCCGGTCCAGCCCGGCGAGGGGTGCGCGGCGACGCCGACGGGCTTGACGATCACGACCACGTCATCGTCGTCGTGCACGATCTCCATGCCCTCGACGGGCTCGGCGACGATCTGCACGGGCGCCGGCGCCTGCGGCATCTCCACCTCGAGCCAGGCGCCGCCGTGCACCCGCTCGGACTTCCCTACCACCGACCCGTCGACCGTGACCTTCCCCGCGGCGGCGAGCTCCGCGGCCTTGGTACGGGAGAAGCCGAGCATGCGGGAGATGGCGGCGTCTACACGCTCGCCCTCCAGGCCGTCGGGCACGGGCAGGGTACGGATCTCGGGAATCGGGCTCACTCGACGAGTATGCAGGACAGCGCCGACGGCCCCGACGCGAGCCTGTGGAAAACCCTCGGCCGGGACCCCTCGGCCCGTCAGTCCTTGTGGACGGTCCCGTCCGGGTCGAGGCCCTTGAAGGACAGCAGCACGATCAGGATGCCGCCGCACACGATCGCCGAGTCGGCCAGGTTGAACACCGCGAAGTGCTTGGGCGCGATGAAGTCCACGACCGCGCCCTCGAAGACGCCGGGCGAGCGGAAGATCCGGTCGGTGAGGTTGCCGAGCGCACCGCCCAGCAGCATGCCCAGCGCGATCGCCCAGGGCAGGCTGTAGAGCTTGCGGGCGAGCCGGGCGATCACCACGATCACGGCGGCCGCGATCACCGTGAAGATCACGGTGAAGGCCTCGCCGAAGCCGAAGGCCGCGCCCGCGTTGCGGATCGCCTCGAACTTCAGCCAGTCCCCGATGATCTCGATCGGCGCGTGGTGCTCCAGCTTGGCGACCACGATCATCTTGCTGACCAGGTCGAGGACGTACGCGAACGTGGCGACCGCGAACAGCACGGCGATCCGCCGCTTCCCCCTCGGCCGCGCCTCGGCGCTCGCCTGCCCCTCCGCACCGGACGACTGCTCCGGCTCGGTCTCCGCCCCCTCCGGGGAGTCCGGCGTACCGATGATGCGCTCCGCCTCTGTCACGTGTGTCCCTCGACCTAGGTACCTGACTGACGACGAGGGTACGGCACGCCCCACCGCACCCTCAGTACCGGCGTTCCTGCTTCTGCTTGCACTCCACGCACAGCGTGGCCCGCGGGAAGGCCTGCATACGCGCCTTGCCGATGGCGTTGCCGCAGTTCTCGCACAGGCCGTAGGTACCCGCGTCGAGGCGGTCCAAGGCACGCTGGGTCTGGATGAGCATCTCGCGCGCGTTGGCCGCGAGGGCCATCTCGTGCTCGCGCGTGATGTTCTTGGTGCCGGTGTCGGCCTGGTCGTCGCCCGCGCCGTCCCCGGAGTCCCGCATCAGACCCACGAGGGACTCCTCGGACGTCGTGATCTCGGTGCTCAGCCGCAGCGCCTCGGACTGCAGCTCGGTACGCGCCTCCTGGACCTCCTCCGGTGTCCAGGGGTCCTCGCCGGGGCGGACCGCGAGCTCGCCCGGCTCCACCGCCGCGGCGAGGCGTGCCTTGGGGACGGCGGTCTGCGCCGCCGTGGCCGTGCCAGGAGTCTTCTTCGCAACCACCGTCGTGGCTCCCGTCTGCTTCGCGGCCTGCGCCGCGCCCGCCTTCTCGGCCGTGCTCTTGCCGGCCGCACTCTTCGTGGAGGTGCTCTTCGCGACAGCGGACTTCTTGGCTGCCGTCTTCTTCGCCGCCGTCTTCTTGGCAGCCGTCTTCCCGGCCGCCGACTTCTTCGCGGCGGCCTTCTTGGCCACCGGTCTCCCGGACCCTTCCTCCTCGACGGCCTTCCGCGCGGGAGCCGTCTTGGACGCCGTGGCCTTCTTGGCCGCGGTCTTCTTCGCGGGGCTCTTGGCCACCGCCTTCTTCGCGGCGCCTGCCACCGTCTTCACGGCCTTGGCGGCACGCCCCTCGGCACCCCCCTGTGCGCTCTTCTTCCCACCCACGTCCTTGGCCGCACCACCGGAGGCCTCGGCAGCCCCCGAACTGCCTGACGCCGACTGCTGTACGGCGGTCTTCTTCGCCACCATGGCCGCGGCCCCTTCACATATTGTGATCTTGCACGCGAATCGTGCTGGGACGATAAATCGACTCGAGTCCCACGGCAACGGGGCACACCGCCCGATTCGCCCGGCTCGCGCTGGGGCGCGCCGAACCTGCATGCGTTGTGCCCAGCTCCCCGCCGGGTAATCCGCCGTGCCGTGCGTCCCAAAATCCGAACACGCGTACCGCTCCATTCGGGTCACTCCCCGCCGTGCGACGCCCGTGTCCCCCGGGCCCGGAAAACCGGTCGGCCGCTGTCCGTGCGGCGCCGTACACTGGGCGGAGCGAAAAGCATGGATGGGGACGAGTAGCGGCGTACGCAGCCCAGAGCGACCCGGGGACGGTGGAAGCCCGGGGGCGAGCGCGACGTGAAGATCACCCCGGAGCCGCCGGAAGAAGCCCCACGTGGGGTGGTAGACCCGGCATCGCGACCCCAATGAGGGGGCTCATCGGTGCGGAAGGCGCACCGGGGAGCCAAGGAGGGTGGTACCGCGGGAGCGCGCCGAAACCGGCGTACACAAGACAGCTCTCGTCCCTCCGGACGGAAGGCAGCAAGTCCGCCGGAGGAAGCTCGCTGATGACATCGCCTACGTACCGCCAGGTGCCCGCCCAGGTCGACCTGCCCGCCCTCGAGCACGCCGTGCTCGAGTTCTGGCGCGAGCAGAAGATCTTCGCCAAGAGCCTGGAGCAGTCCGAGGGCCGCCCCGAGTGGGTGTTCTACGAGGGCCCGCCCACCGCCAACGGCATGCCCGGCGCCCACCACATCGAGGCGCGCGTCTTCAAGGACGTCTTCCCCCGCTTCCGCACCATGCGCGGCTACCACGTGGCCCGCAAGGCCGGCTGGGACTGCCACGGCCTCCCGGTGGAGCTCGCGGTGGAGAAGGAGCTCGGCTTCTCCGGCAAGCAGGACATCGAGGCGTACGGCATCGCGGAGTTCAACGCCAGGTGCCGCGACTCCGTGCTGCGCCACACCGACGCCTTCACCGAGCTGACGACCCGCATGGGCTACTGGGTCGACCTCGACGACGCCTACGTCACGATGGACCCCGAGTACATCGAGTCGGTCTGGTGGTCGCTCAAGGAGATCTTCAACAAGGGCCTGCTGGTCCAGGACCACCGCGTCGCCCCCTGGTGCCCCCGCTGCGGCACCGGCCTCTCCGACCACGAGCTGGCGCAGGGCTACGAGACGGTCGTCGACCCGTCCGTGTACGTCCGTTTCCCGCTCACCTCCGGTCCGCTCGCCGGTGATGCCGCGCTCCTGGTGTGGACGACCACGCCCTGGACGCTGGTCTCCAACACCGCGGTCGCCGCCCACCCCGAGGTCACGTACGTCGTGGTGACCGACGGCCAGGAGAAGCTCGTCGTCGCCGAGCCGCTCGTCGCCAAGTCGCTCGGCGAGGGCTGGGAGACCACCGGCCAGTCCTTCACCGGCGCCGAGATGGAGCGCTGGACCTATCAACGTCCGTTCGAACTCGTGGAGTTCCCGGAAGCGGCACATTTCGTCGTCAACGCCGAATACGTCACGACCGAGGACGGTACGGGCCTGGTCCACCAGTCCCCCGCCTTCGGTGAGGACGACCTCAAGGTCTGCCGCGCGTACGGCCTGCCCGTGGTGAACCCCGTCCGCCCCGACGGCACCTTCGAGGCGGACGTCCCCCTGGTCGGCGGCGTCTTCTTCAAGAAGGCGGACGAACAGCTCACCGCGGACCTCCAGCAGCGCGGCCTCCTGTTCAAGCACATCCCGTACGAGCACAGCTACCCGCACTGCTGGCGCTGCCACACCGCGCTCCTCTACTACGCGCAGCCGTCCTGGTACATCCGCACCACCGAGGTCAAGAACCGTCTCCTCCAGGAGAACGAGAAGACCAACTGGTTCCCGGACACGGTCAAGCACGGCCGCTTCGGCGACTGGCTGCAGAACAACATCGACTGGGCGCTGTCGCGCAACCGCTACTGGGGCACCCCGCTGCCGATCTGGCGCTGCGAGGACGACCACCTGACCGTGGTCGGCTCCCGCGCGGAGCTCACCGAGCTGACGGGCACGGACCAGTCGGGCCTGGACCCGCACCGCCCATTCATCGACGACGTCACCTTCGACTGCCCGCAGTGCGCGAAGACGGCCACGCGCGTGCCGGAGGTCATCGACGCCTGGTACGACTCGGGTTCGATGCCGTTCGCGCAGTGGGGCTACCCGTACAAGAACAAGGAGCTGTTCGAGAGCCGGTACCCGGCGCAGTTCATCTCCGAGGCCATCGACCAGACGCGCGGCTGGTTCTACACCCTCATGGCCATCGGCACCCTGGTCTTCGACAAGTCCTCGTACGAGAACGTCGTGTGCCTCGGCCACATCCTCGCCGAGGACGGCCGCAAGATGTCCAAGCACCTGGGCAACATCCTGCAGCCGATCCCGCTGATGGACCAGCACGGCGCGGACGCGGTGCGCTGGTTCATGGCGGCCGGCGGTTCCCCGTGGGCGGCCCGCCGCGTGGGCCACGGCACCATCCAGGAGGTCGTCCGCAAGACGCTCCTGACGTACTGGAACACGGTCGCCTTCCAGGCCCTGTACGCGCGCACGTCGAACTGGGCGCCGTCCGCGGCCGACCCGGCCCCGGCCGACCGCCCGGTCCTGGACCGCTGGCTGCTGTCCGAACTCCACGCGCTCACCGACCAGGTGACGCAGGCTCTGGAGGCGTACGACACCCAGCGCGCCGGCAAGCTCCTGTCCGCGTTCGTCGACGACCTGTCCAACTGGTACGTCCGCCGCTCCCGTCGCCGCTTCTGGCAGGGCGACAAGGCCGCGCTGCGCACGCTGCACGAGGTCGTCGAGACGGTGACGAAGCTGATGGCCCCGCTGACCCCGTTCATCACCGAGCGGGTCTGGCAGGACCTGGTGGTTCCGGTCTCCCCGGGTGCCCCCGAGTCGGTGCACCTGGCGTCCTGGCCGGAGGCGGACCTCGACGCCATCGACCCGGAGCTGTCGAAGCAGATGGTCCTGGTGCGGCGGCTCGTGGAGCTGGGCCGGGCCACGCGCGCGGAGTCGGGCGTGAAGACCCGTCAGCCGCTGTCCCGTGCGCTCATCGCCGCGACCGGCTTCGACGCCCTCGACCGTGAACTGCACGCGCAGATCACGGAGGAGCTGAACGTCGAGGCCCTGGCGTCGCTGAGCGAGGTCGGCGGCAGCCTGGTGGACACCACCGCCAAGGCCAACTTCCGCGCCCTGGGCAAGCGTTTCGGCAAGCGCGTCCAGGAGGTGGCGAAGGCCGTCGCGAACGCGGACGCGGCCGGACTGTCCCTCGCCCTGCGTGAGGGCACGGCGTCGGTCGAGGTCGACGGCGAGACGATCACCCTGGCCCCGGACGAGGTGATCATCACGGAGACTCCGCGCGAGGGCTGGTCGGTGGCGTCCGACTCGGGTGCGACGGTCGCTCTCGACCTGGAGATCACCGAGGAGCTGCGGCAGGCGGGCCTGGCCCGTGACGCGATCCGTCTGATCCAGGAGGCCCGCAAGAACAGCGGCCTCGACGTGGCCGACCGCATCGCGCTGCGCTGGACGTCCACGGACCCGGCGGTGCTCGCGGCCCTGGCCGAGCACGCGGGCCTGATCGCCGACGAGGTCCTGGCGACCGACTTCCGCCAGGGTGAGGCGGACGCCACATACGGCGATGCCTTCACCGACGAGGGTCTGTCGCTGACGTTCCGCCTGCGCAAGGCGTAACCGCAAGACAGCCGAGGGCCCGGTCCCCCACTCGGGGGGCCGGGCCCTTCCTGTTCCCCCGCCTGCACGAGCACAAGCACAGACAGGCACAGACACAGGCACAGGACGCGGAGATCAACACGCGTAAAAGGGGCGAGCCCCGGACCGGAGTCCGGGGCTCGCCCCTTTGAACGCTGCCGACGCCTAAGGCGTACTACAACTCGTCAGTTGTCGTCCTCGTCGATGAGGAACCCGCGCATCGGCGACGGAGCCTGACCCATCGGGCCGGGGCCCTGCGGCCGGACCGGAGCCATCGGCTGGGTCATGGCCGGAGACATCTGCTGCTGACCGCCGTAGGACGGGGCGGCCGGAGCCGGGCCACCGCCCATGCCGCCCGGGTTGCCACCGTAGGACGGGGCGCTCGCGCCGGCCGGGGCCATCGAGGGCGCCGGGGACGGCGGAAGCGACGCGGTCGCGGGCGTGCGCGGCGGGGCCAGCGAGTCGTCGGCCTGGGTCTCCAGCTGACGCAGCTGCGATTCCAGGTAGGACTTCAGCCGCGTGCGGTACTCGCGCTCGAAGCCGCGCAGATCCTCGACCTTGCGCTCCAGCGTGGCACGGGCGGACTCCAGGGAGCCCATCGCGACGCGGTGCTTCTCCTGCGCGTCCCGCTCCAGGGCATCGGCCTTGGCACGGGCGTCACGCTCGAGACCCTCGGCACGCGAACGCGCCTCGCCGACGATCTTGTTGGCCTCGGAACGGGCCTCGGCGATCGCCTGGTCGGCGGTCTGCTGGGCCAGCGAGAGGACACGCGCGGCGCTGTCGCCACCGGGGCCCTGACCGTGGCCGCCCATGGGGCCACCGCCCATGGGGCCACCCATAGGACCGCCCATGGGGCCGCCCATCTGCTGCTGCATGGGGGGCTGGCCACCCATCGGACCCTGCCCCATCGGACCGGGACCCTGACCCATCGGGCCGGGGCCCTGCGGGCCACCCTGACCACCGCTGGGACCGGCAGGCAGCTGCGGCGCACCGCTCGGCAGCTGGGGCGGGCCGCCCATGGGGCCGCCCATCTGCTGCTGCGGCGGGCCCGATATGCCGGCCGGCACGGGGCCGCCGGGCCCACGCATGCCCTGCTGCGGCATTCCACCCTGCTGGGGCATACCCTGCTGCGGCATTCCGCCCTGCTGCTGCATTCCGCCCTGCTGCTGATCCTGGGGGCCGCCGGGGCCCTCCGGAGGCTTGCGCATGTTCTGCTGGTTCTGGGCAGCAGCACGCGTCGCCGCGGCCAGTTTGGCGCGCAGGTCCTCGTTCTCGCGCAGCAGGCGCGTCAGTTCGGCTTCGACCTCATCGAGGAAGGCATCGACCTCGTCCTCGTCATAGCCTTCTCGGAGGCGGACGGTCGTGAACTGCTTGTTCCGCACGTCCTCGGGGGTCAACGGCATCTCTTCACCTCAACGTAGTCATCGGCAGTCGGCAAGACCGTATCGTCCACTGTCACCTCGCGAGATTCCCCACGATGGAGATCAAGATGTAGACGATGATCATCAGTACGAAGAAGGACAGGTCGAGCGCCACGCCCCCGAGACGCAGCGGCGGGATGAACCGCCGCAGAAGCTTCAGCGGTGGATCGGTGACAGTGTAGGTGGCCTCCAGAACGACCACCATCGCCTTGCCAGGTTGCCACGAGCGGGCGAACTGGAAGACGTAGTCCATGACCAACCGGAAGATGAGCACGATGAGGAACACCATCAGCGCGATGTAGATCACCTGCGCGAACACGCCCATGGCCTGTCTTTCCCTCTCCCCTGTTCCGTACTTCTTACCGGTCGGCTGTCTCAGCTCTGATTGAAGAACCCGCCCTCTGCGATACGGGCCTTGTCCTCCGCCGTGACATCGACGTTAGCAGGCGACAACAGGAACACCTTCTGCGTCACCCGCTCGATGCTGCCGTGAAGACCAAACACCAAACCAGCCGCAAAGTCGACAAGTCGCTTGGCGTCTGTGTCATCCATCTCAGTCAGATTCATGATCACCGGGGTGCCCTCACGGAAGTGTTCCCCGATGGTACGGGCCTCGTTGTAGGTCCGCGGGTGAAGCGTGGTGATCCGGTAAGGCTCTCGTTCCGACACGACCTTGGGCATGATCACCGGTGCGTTCTTCTCCAGGCTTTGACGTTCTTGTGTGATGGACGCCACGGGCGCGATGCGCGCGGGACGTCCGGATTCAGCGGCCAGCGAAGCGGAACGGGCGACCGGCTCGCGCGACACCGACGGCTGTACGATTCGCACCTCTTCGTCCCTTTGGGACTGATGTGCACTGTGTGCCTGGTGCACCGGTTCATGCCGCCGGTGGTCACGCTCGGGCTCCGGGTCCAGTTCGGGTTCGAAGTCGTCGTCGGGGTCAAAACCGCGGCCGTCGTAACCATCGTCCTCCACGAGGCCGAGGTAGACCGCCATCTTGCGCATCGCGCCGGCCATGCTCTGAGTCCTCCGCTCTGTGGTGGATCGGCTGACGAACTGCCAAGTGCCCGCGATCCACGTGGCCTTTACACCCGCCTTTCGGCGGTAATGACCATATTTTCTGCTGTGGTCCGACTTCCTGGCGACGTTACCCGAGCCTCGCGCGGACTCCGAGTACCGCCGTACCGACGCGCACATGTGTCGCTCCGGCCGCCACGGCCTGCTCGAGATCCGCACTCATCCCTGCCGACACCATGTTCGCAGCCGGATGGGCTCGGCGCAGGTCGGTCGACAAATCCATCAACCGCTCGAACGCCGCGAGTTCGCGTCCCGCGTAAACACCGGTGAGGGGTGCGACGGTCATCAGACCCGCCAGCCGCAGACCCGGCGCCCCCGCCACGAGTTCGCCCAACTCTTCGATTCCGTCGGGTGCGACACCCCCGCGCTCCCCGCGTCCGCCTTCGTTCGCGTCGAGCGCGACCTGGATCAGACAACCGAGTTCCCGTTCCTGCCGCTCCGCTTCCTTGGAGAGCGCCGTGACGAGACGAGCACGGTCGACGGACTGCACCATATCGGCATAACCAGCCACAGAACGCACCTTGTTGGTCTGCAGCTGGCCCACGAAGTGCCAAGTCAGCGGCAAATCCGAACACTCGGCGGCCTTCGGTGCCGCGTCCTGGTCCTTGTTCTCGGCGACGTCGCGCACACCGAGCTCCGACAGCATGCGCACATCGCTCGCGGGGTAGGTCTTGGTGACCACGATCAGGGTCACTTCCTCGCGCTTGCGGCCCGAGGCCGCGCACGCGGCGGCGATACGGTCCTCCACCCGCGCCAGGTTTGCGGCGAGTTCGCCCTTACGGTCCGTCATGCTCTCTCAGTCCAGCCAGACATATCCCGCGAGTCGCCCCGTGGTGCGATCGCGGCGGTAGGAGAAGTGGTCGCCCGACTCGAGCGTGCACACCGGCGACTGCTCCCGGTCGCGCACCCCGAGCCGTTCGAGCTGCGCGTGCACTCCGGCGGTCACGTCCACCGCGGGAGTGCCCCAGCTCGTCTCGGCGTACGCCGCCGGTTCGACGGCGCTCACGTCGGCGCGCATCGCGTCCGGCACTTCGTAGCACCGCCCGCAGACGGCGGGTCCGGTGCGGGCGACGATCCGGGCGGGTTCGGCGCCGAGTTCGGTCATGGCCCGTACGGCGGCGGGGACGACCCCGGCGATCATGCCGGGCCGCCCCGCGTGGGCCGCGCCGACGACACCGGCCACCGGGTCGGCGAGCAGAACGGGCGTGCAGTCGGCGGTGAGGACGGCGAGGGCGAGGCCGCGCTCGGCGGTGACGACGGCGTCGACCTCCGGCACCGGACGGTCGCCCCACGCCTCGGAGACCACGGCCACCTCCGCCCCGTGCACCTGGTTCATCCAGACCACCCGGCCGGGGTCGATCCCCAGCGACTTGGCGGCCAGTTCGCGATTCGTGCGTACGGCGTCGGCGTCGTCGCCGACCGCCCCGCCGAGGTTGAGCTCCTCGTACGGAACGGCGCTCACCCCGCCCCACCTGTCGGTGAAGGCGAAGTGCGCGCCGCTCACGGTGTCGCGCTGTCCTATCACTTCAGGAAGTCCGGCACGTCCAGCTCCTCGGCCGCACTGTCCGAGTAGGTCCGCGACGGCGGGACCGGCGGGGCGACCGGGAGGTCGGCCACCGGCTCGGGCGCGGACTCCGGCTCCTCCTTCGGCGTGACGCTGCCGAGCGAGCCGAAGGACGGACGGCTCTCGGTCTGCTGTGCCGGGGTGGGCTCCTCGCGGCGGGCCGAGGACGAGGACGAACCGAGGACGGTGTCCCGGCGGGCCGGCGGCTGGCCGCCGTCGAAGCCGGCCGCGATCACGGTGACCCGGACCTCGTCACCGAGGGCGTCGTCGATGACCGCGCCGAAGATGATGTTGGCCTCGGGGTGGGCCGCCTCGGAGACCAGCTGGGCGGCCTCATTGATCTCGAACAGACCGAGGTCGGAGCCGCCGGAGATGGAGAGGAGGACGCCACGGGCGCCGTCGATGGAGGCCTCGAGGAGCGGCGAGGAGATCGCCATCTCGGCGGCGGCCACCGCTCGGTCGTCGCCGCGGGCCGAGCCGATGCCCATGAGCGCCGAACCGGCCTCGGACATGACCGACTTGACGTCGGCGAAGTCGAGGTTGATCAGACCCGGCGTGGTGATGAGGTCGGTGATGCCCTGGACACCGGAGAGCAGGACCTGGTCGGCCGACTTGAAGGCGTCGAGGACCGAGACCTGGCGGTCCGAGATGGACAGCAGCCGGTCGTTCGGGATGACGATGAGGGTGTCGACCTCCTCGCGGAGTTCCGCGATGCCGTCCTCGGCCTGGTTGGCGCGACGGCGGCCCTCGAAGGTGAAGGGGCGGGTGACCACGCCGATGGTGAGGGCGCCGAGGTTGCGGGCGATGTTGGCCACGACGGGCGCGCCGCCGGTACCGGTGCCGCCGCCCTCGCCGGCCGTCACGAAGACCATGTCGGCCCCCTTGAGGACCTCCTCGATCTCCTCGCGGTGGTCCTCGGCCGCCTTGCGGCCGACGGCCGGGTTGGCTCCGGCGCCGAGTCCGCGGGTGAGTTCACGGCCGACGTCGAGCTTGACGTCGGCGTCGCTCATCAACAGCGCCTGAGCGTCGGTGTTGATGGCGATGAACTCGACGCCCTTGAGACCGACCTCGATCATCCGGTTGATGGCATTGACACCACCGCCGCCGACACCGATGACTTTGATGACTGCGAGGTAGTTCTGCGGTGCTGCCACGTCGAAGGCCTCTCGCCTCGAGTTACGTGTCGTCGTCTCGCGGGTGATGCGATACGCGACGGATGCCGAATGGGACGGTCCATAGCGCCGACCCGAACCCTAACGTTGAAGTTTAGGGTTACCAGTGTGTCTGTTCCCTGGAGTCTTCTGAACAGGACACTAAGTCGACAAGTGGCGCACGTTCAACGAACACGCCGAACCTCCCGTTTTTCTTTTCACCCTATGTGATCAGCCGTAGCGGTAGCCAACCAGGGTGCTGGCCTGCGCGGATGTACGTCAACTCCCTGATGACGCAGGGGCGGTGGGAACCGAGACGTCGAAGTACCGCGCATCGGGCGCCGCTTTCAGCAGAGCGGTGAGCGTACGGGCCTTGGCGGCACCCTTCTCGCCACTCCCCCACGCGACGGTCCTGCCGTCGCTCAACTCCAGTGAGATGTCGTCGAACGAACGCACCTTGACGGTCCGCGCTCTCTTCGCGACGGCGGCCGGAATGTCACCGGCGACCCGGACAGCTTCACGCACGAGCCGGTCCTCGCCGAAGCGGCGCAGGCTCGCGGCGCCGGAACCCGACTCGGAGACCGTCAATTCCAGTGCGGGAACGTCTTTGGGCGCTCGGGAAACCGTCGCAAAACGGACGCCACTGTCGTCCACTTCGACAAACTTTCCGCCCTTTTCGACAATCAGAACCGGAGTACGCTCAACCACTTTCAGGCCGATTCCATGGGGCCAGGAGCGGACCACGTCAACCGAGTCAATTCGGGGCAATTTCCGGAGCAACCGTGCCTCAATCGCATCGGTGTCGACGGAAATCAACGGCGATCCGACCGGTACGTCGGCCGCCTCGTGGACCTGTCCGGGCGTCAGAACGTCGGTACCGGAGACGGACACCCGCTCCACACGCAGCCACTGCGAGCCGTACAGGGCCCAGACGGCGCCCGCGCCCAGCAGGACCAGGACGACCGCGAGAACGATGATCGTACGAGGCCGAGGCACCCTCAACCGTCGGACAGGGGGCGGGCCGGACGACTCCTGCTGGCGTTCACCGCGCTCGGCGGTCGTCGTTCCGGCCACGCTGCCTGCCCTTCGTCACATGTGCCTAGCGGTGTGCACGGTTGGCGGCGATCGCCTCGTACACCATGCCGACGAGCAGGTCGTCGGCGTCCCGGCGGCCGAACTCGGCGGCGGCGCGGGACATCTGGTAGAGCCGGTGCGGGTCGGCGAGCACGGGCAGCACGTTCTGCTGGACCCACTCGGGGGTGAGTTCCGCGTCGTCGACCAGCAGACCACCGCCGGCCTTGACCACCGGCTGGGCGTTGAGCCGCTGTTCGCCGTTGCCGATGGGCAGCGGGACGTAGGCGGCCGGCAGTCCGACGGCGGAGAGTTCGGCGACGGTCATCGCGCCCGCACGGCAGAGCATCATGTCGGCCGCGGCGTACGCGAGGTCCATCCGGTCCACGTACGGTACCGGGATGTACGGGGGCATCCCCGGCATCTGGTGCACCTGTGGCAGTTCGTTCTTCGGGCCGACCGCGTGCAGGACCTGGATGCCGGCCTGCTGGAGCCAGGGGGCGACCTGCTGGACGACCTCGTTGAGGCGGCGGGCGCCCTGGGAGCCGCCGGAGACCAGGAGGGTCGGCAGGTTGGGGTCGAGGCCGAACATCGCGCGGGCCTCGGGGCGGACCGCGGCCCGGTCGAGGGTGGCGATGGTGCGGCGCAGCGGGATGCCGATGTAGCGGGCGCCCCGGAGCTTGCTGTCCGGGGTGGAGACGGCGACCTGGGCGGCGTACCGCGAGCCGATCTTGTTGGCGAGGCCGGGGCGGGCGTTGGCCTCGTGGATGATGATCGGCACCCCGAGCCGCTTGGCGGCGAGATAGCCGGGCAGGGCCACGTACCCGCCGAAGCCGACGACGGCGTCCGCCTTGGTGCGTTCCAGGATCTGCTCGGCGGCCTTGATCGTGCCGCGTAGCCGGCCCGGGACGGTCATCAGTTCAGGGGTGGGCTTGCGTGGCAGCGGCACCGCCGGGATCAGCGCGAGTTCATAGCCCCGCTGCGGGACGAGCGTGGTCTCCAGGCCGCGCTCCGTGCCGAGGGCCGTGATCCCCACGGTCGGGTCCTGCCTGCGCAGGGCGTCCGCGAGGGCGAGCGCGGGCTCGATGTGGCCGGCGGTCCCCCCACCGGCGAGTACGACATGCACCGAAATTCACCGCTCTCCGGACGAACGCGCCGAGGCACGCCGTCGCATCGTGTTCCATCTCCGAGGCCCCGTGGGCCCCCCGCCACCCCGCTTTCTACCAAAGCGGGGCTGCCGCAGCGAAAGCGCTGCCCGTGCAGCGGGCTCGTCACGTGCGAAGGCGATCAGCAGCCCGATGGCGAACATGGTCGGCAGCAGGGCGGATCCTCCGTAGGAGAACAGCGGGAGCGGGACACCGGCGATCGGCAGCAGACCGAGCACCGCACCGATGTTGATCACCGCCTGTGCGGTGATCCAGGTGGTCACGCCTCCCGCGGCATACCTGACGAAGGGGTCCTCCGTGCGGCCGGCCACGCGGATACCCGCATAGCCTAGAGCCGCGAAGAGGGCGAGCACCGACAGCGTCCCCGCCAGGCCCAGCTCCTCACCGGTGACGGCGAAGATGAAGTCCGTGTGCGCTTCCGGGAGTTGGCCCCATTTTTCCACACTGGCGCCGAGCCCGGAGCCGAAGATTCCGCCGGATGCGAGCGCGTAGATTCCGTGCACGGCCTGCCAGCAGGCGTCGCCCGGGCCCGGGTCGGTCGCGCCGATGCACTGGAGGCGGGCCATCCGGTTGGGGCTGGTCTTGATGAGGACCACGCCGATCGCGGCGGCGACCGACAGTACCCCGACGAACAGCCGGGTCGGCGCCCCCGCGAGCCACAGAAGGCCGAAAAGGATCGCTGTGAGGATGATCGCGGTACCCATGTCGCCGCCGAGCATGATCAGCCCGAGCAGCATGAAGGCGACCGGGACGAGCGGCACCAGCATGTGCTTCCACTGGGTCAGCAGCTTCTTGTCCTGCTTGCGGGCCAGCAGGTCGGCACCCCACAGCACCAGGGCGAGCTTGCCGAACTCACTGGGCTGGATCTGGAAGGAACCGCCGAGCGCG
This sequence comes from Streptomyces sp. NPDC087859, assembly GCF_044742595.1. Classification (NCBI taxonomy): domain Bacteria; kingdom Bacillati; phylum Actinomycetota; class Actinomycetes; order Kitasatosporales; family Streptomycetaceae; genus Streptomyces; species Streptomyces sp. NPDC087859. Next base: position 435,541 of record NZ_JBIUUU010000006.1, read on the forward strand.
ATCCAGTTCTGGTTGCCGTTGACCGCCATCCCTATCCCCGGCACCTGCACCAGCGCCATGAGGAACACGGCGCCCGCGAGGATCGGGTAGGCCAGCGCCCGGTGCAGCTTCACCGGCATCCGCGAGGCGACGAGCAGCAGTACGGCGCCGATCGCGGCGGCGAGGAGCTGCTTGCGGAAGAAGTACGAGCCCGGCAGCGACATCTGCAGCGCCTTGATCTGGGAGGCCGAGTAGACCATCACCAGACCGAGCACGGTGATCAGCAGACTGCCGCCGAGGATCAGGTAGTACGCCGTCAGCGGCCGGTCCCAGGCGTTGCGCGCGCGCGTGTAGAGCCGTAGGACGGGATTCTGGCGCACGGTCCGGGAAGCGGCGGGACGTCTGACGGCCCGCTGCACGGGCGGTCGGCCGGTACGGCTGCTGGGCATCAGAGCCTCCGCTACGTCGGTCAGGAGCCGAGTTCGCGAACCGCCTCCGCGAACGCGTCACCGCGCTTGTTGTAGTTGGTGAACATGTCCATGGAGGCACAGGCCGGGGCCAGCAGCACCGTGTCGCCGGGCTGTGCCAGCCGCTTCGCCTCCGTCACCGCCTGGAGCATCGCCCCAGTGTCGGTCCGGTCGAGGTCGACCACGGGTACTTCCGGCGCGTGTCGCGCGAGGGCTTCGCGGATCAGGGCCCGGTCGGCGCCGATCAGAACCACGCCACGAAGTCGCTTTGCCGACTTGGCGACCAGTTCGTCGAAGGAGGCGCCCTTGGCGAGCCCGCCCGCGATCCAGACGATGGACTCGTACGCCGCCAACGAGGCTTCCGCCGCGTGGGTGTTGGTGGCCTTGGAGTCGTCGACGTAGGCGACGCCGTCCACGTCGGCCACGTGCGCGATGCGGTGCGCGTCCGGCGTGAAGGCCCGCAGACCGTCCCGTACGGCCTTGGGGGGCACCCCGAAGGCGCGTGCGAGCGCCGCCGCGGCAAGGGCGTTGGCGATGTTGTGCGGGGCCGGCGGGTTGACGTCGGAGATCTCGGCGAGCTCCTGGGCGTTCTTGTGCCGGTTCTCGACGAAGGCGCGGTCGACCAGGATGCCGTCCACGACGCCGAGTTGGGAGGGGGCGGGGGCGCCGAGAGTGAAGCCGATGGCCCGGCAGCCCTCCTCGACGTCCGCCTCGCGCACCAGGTCCTCGGTGGCCTTGTCGGCCACGTTGTAGACACAGGCGACGCGATTGCCCTCGTAGACACGGCCCTTGTCGGCGGCGTACGCCTCCATGGAGCCGTGCCAGTCGAGGTGGTCCGGCGCCAGGTTCAGGACGGCGGCGGAGTGGGCGCGCAGGGAGGGCGCCCAGTGGAGCTGGTAGCTCGACAACTCCACGGCCAGGACGTCGTACTGCTCGTCGCCGAGCACCGCGTCCAGCAGGGAGACGCCGATGTTGCCGACGGCAGCGGTGCGCAGCCCGGCGGCCTTCAGGATGGACGCCAGCATCTGGGTGGTGGTCGTCTTGCCGTTGGTGCCGGTGATCGCGAGCCAGGGAGCCGCGTCCGGGCCCCGGAGCCGCCAGGCGAGTTCGACATCGCCCCAGATCTCCAGGCCGGCCTCACGGGCCGCCGCGAACAGCGGCTTGTCGGGCTTCCAGCCGGGCGCGGTGACGACGAGTTCGGTGCCCTCGGGCAGGGTCGCACCGTCACCGAGGCGCACGGTGACGCCGAGCGCCTCCAACTCGGCGGCCTGCTCACGCGCGCGTGCGTCGTCGCCGTCGTTGACGACCGTGACGATCGCTCCACGCGCGTGCAGCGCCTTGGCCGCCGGGATGCCGGAGACGCCGAGTCCGGCGACGGTGACGTGCTTCCCCTGCCAGTCGGTCACTTTTCCGCTGCCCATCCCGCGTAGAAGAGCCCCAGGCCGACGATCACACAGATGCCCTGGATGATCCAGAAACGGACCACGACAAGGACTTCCGACCAGCCCTTGAGTTCGAAGTGGTGCTGGAGCGGCGCCATCCGGAAGACCCGCTTGCCGGTGAGCTTGAAGGAGCCGACCTGGATGACGACCGACATCGTGATGAGGACGAACAGACCGCCCATGATGGCCACGAGGAGCTCGGTGCGGGAGCAGATCGCCAGACCGGTGAGGACACCGCCGAGGGCGAGCGAACCGGTGTCACCCATGAAGATCTTCGCCGGCGAGGTGTTCCACCACAGGAAGCCGAGGCAGGCGCCCATCAGCGCCGAGGCGATGACCGCGAGGTCGAGGGGATCTCGTACCTCGTAGCAGGCCCCCGGGTTGGTCAGGGTGCCCGCGTTGGCGCAGGACTCCTGGAACTGCCAGACACCGATGAAGGTGTAGGCACCGAAGACGAGTACGGAGGCGCCGGTGGCCAGGCCGTCCAGACCGTCCGTCAGGTTCACGCCGTTCGACATCGCGAGGATCATGAACAGCGCCCAGACCACGAACAGCACCGGGCCGATCTTCCAGCCGAAGTCCGTGATGAACGACAGCTTGTCGGAGGCCGGGGTGTTGTTGCGGGCGTCCGGGAACATCAGCGCGAGCACCGCGAAGCTGATGCCGACGATCAGCTGGCCGGCCATCTTCGCCTTGGCCCGCAGGCCCAGCGAGCGCCGCTTGACGATCTTGATGTAGTCGTCGAGGAAGCCGACCAGACCCATGCCGACCATCAGGCCGAGCACCAGCAGACCCGAGTAGGTCGGCGGGTAGCCGGTGATCACCTTGGACAGGAAGTAGGCGGCCACCGTCGCGAAGATGAAGGCGATACCACCCATGGTGGGCGTACCGCGCTTGCTCGCGTGCTCACGCGGGCCGTCGTCGCGGATGTACTGGCCGTACCCCTTGCGCGCGAGCAGCTTGATCAGCAGCGGGGTGCCGACCAGGGTCAGGAACAGACCAATGACTCCTGCGAACAGGATCTGCTTCATCATCGGGCGGCAACCTCACCCTCGGCGCCGAGCAGCGCCGTGGCGACGCTCTCCAGGCCGACCGAACGGGACGCCTTCACGAGTACGACGTCTCCCGGGCGCAGCTGACTGCGCAACAGGTCGACCGCCGCCTGTGCGTCGGACACGTGCACCGACTCCTCACCCCACGAACCCTCGTTATATGCGCCCAGTTGGAGCCAGGACGCTTCCCTGCCCCCGACCGCGACGAGCTTGCTGACGTTGAGCCGGACGGCGAGCCGTCCGACCGCGTCGTGCTCGGCGAGCGCCTCGTCCCCGAGCTCGGCCATCTTGCCGAGCACCGCCCAGGTCCGCCGCCCCCGGCCCATGGCTGCCAGGGCGCGCAGGGCGGCCCGCATGGACTCTGGGTTGGCGTTGTAGGCGTCGTTGACGACGGTCACGCCGTCCGGGCGCTCGGTGACCTCCATCCGCCAGCGGGAGAGGGAGCCCGCCTCGGAGAGCGCGGTGGCGATCTCTTCCGCGGACATACCCAGCTCATGGGCGACGGCGGCCGCTGCGAGCGCGTTCGACACGTGGTGCTCACCGTACAGGCGCATGGTCACGTCGCTTGCACCGGAGGGTGTGCGAAGCCTGAAGGAGGGCTGTCCGGTGTCCGTGAGTCTCACGTTCTCGGCGCGTACGTCCGCTTCGTCGGACTCTCCGAAAAGGATCACCTTCGCCTTCGTACGGGATGCCATGGCCCGTACGAGGGGATCGTCGGCATTGAGGACGGCCGTGCCGTCCTCCGGCAGACCCTCGACGATCTCTCCCTTGGCCTGCGCGATCTGCTCCCGGCCGCCGAACTCGCCGATGTGGGCGGTGCCGACGTTGAGGACGAGGCCGATCTTCGGGGGCGTCAGATCCGTGAGGTAGCGGATGTGGCCGATGCCGCGGGCGCCCATCTCCAGGACGAGGAACCTCGTCTCGTCGGTGGCGCTGAGGGCGGTCAGCGGCAGCCCGATCTCGTTGTTGAAGGAGCCGGGGGTCCACACCGTCGGCGCCTTGCGCTGGAGCACCTGGGCGATGAGGTCCTTGGTGCTGGTCTTGCCCGCCGAGCCGGTCAGGGCGACGAGGGTCGCGCCGAGACGTCGTACGACGTGACGGGCGAGGGCGCCGAGGGCCCGCTGCACGTCGTCCACGACGATCGCGGGCACGCCGACGGGCCGCGACGCCAGTACGGCGACCGCCCCCGCCGCGACGACCTGCCCGGCGAAGTCGTGGCCGTCGACGCGTTCACCGACGAAGGCGACGAAGAGACTGCCGGGCTCCACCTCGCGGGAGTCCCGGACCACGGATCCGGTGACCTGGACGGACGGATCCGGTATGTCGTGGGTCTGCCCGCCGACGACTGAGGCGATCTCGGCGAGAGAGAGGGCGATCACAAGTTCATCCCTGGGTCTTCTGGATGGCTTCTCGAAGCACCTGGCGGTCGTCGAAGGGACGGACCACTCCGGCGATGTCCTGGCCCTGCTCGTGGCCCTTGCCTGCGACCAGCACGGTGTCGCCCGGCTGTGCGCGGGAGACGGCGGCGGCGATCGCGGCGGCCCGGTCCTCGAAGACCTGGACCTCACCGCGCTCGTGTGCTGGTACGGACGCCGCGCCCTCGAGCATGGTTGCAAGGATCGCGAGCGGGTCCTCCGAGCGGGGGTTGTCGGAGGTCAGTACGGCGGTGTCGGCAAGCCGGGCCGCGGCGGCGCCCATCGGCGCGCGCTTGGTCGTGTCGCGGTCCCCGCCGCAGCCGAGCACGATGTGCAGCCTGCCCTCGGTGACCTTGCGGAGCGCCTTGAGAACGGACTCGACGGCGTCCGTCTTGTGGGCGTAGTCCACGACCGCGAGATACGGCTGGCCGGCGTCCACGCGCTCCAGGCGCCCCGGCACGCCCGGCACCGCGGCGATGCCGTCGGCGGCGGTCTGCGGGTCGAGGCCCGCGGCGGCGAGGGCGGTGATCGCGGCGAGGGTGTTGGCCACGTTGAAGGGCCCGGCGATGGGCGACCTGGCGGTGATCCGCTCGCCCTTGGGGCCGACCACGGTGAACGTCGAGTCCATCGGGCCGACCTGGACGTCCTCGGCACGCCAGTCGGCGTCGGGGTGGCCCTCGGCGGAGAAGGTGACGACCGGGACCGTGGCTTCCTTGGCGAGCCTGCGGCCGTACTCGTCGTCGGCGTTGACCACGCCGAGCCGGCTGCGTTGCGGCGTGAACAGCTGTGCCTTGGCCCGGAAGTAGTCCTCCATGTCGGAGTGGAACTCCATGTGTTCCGGGCTGAGGTTGGTGAAGACGCCGATGTCGAAAACACAGCCGTCGACCCGGCCGAGCACCAGCGCGTGACTGGACACCTCCATCGCGACCGCCTCGACACCGCGCTCGCGCATGACCGCGAACAGGGCCTGGAGATCGGTGGCTTCGGGGGTGGTGCGCTCGGACTTGATGCGTTCGTCGCCGATCCGCATCTCGACGGTGCCGATGAGTCCGGTGTTGCGGACGGCCTTCAGACCGCCTTCCACCAGGTACGCGGTGGTGGTCTTGCCGGAGGTGCCGGTGATGCCGATCTGGAGCAGATCGCGGCCCGGACGGCCGTAGATGGTGGCCGCGAGTTCGCCCATCCGCGCGCGCGGGTCGTCGACGACCAGCACCGGGAGCCCCGTCGCCGCGGCGCGCTCGGCGCCGGTCGGGTCGGTCAGCACGGCGACCGCGCCGAGGCCGGCGGCCTGGGTGACGAAGTCGGCGCCGTGCAGGCGGGCGCCCGGGAGGGCGGCGTACAGGTCGCCGGGGCGGACGGCCCGCGAGTCATGGGTGATGCCCGTGACCTCCGCGACGTTCCCCGGCTGTTCGACACCCAGCTGACCGGCGAGCTCCGCGAGGGGTGTGGCGGAGACCTGAACCGGCCTGGGCGGCCCGGGATATGTCACGGGATGGCCCTTCTGGGTGGTTTGGGACTGATCAGCGTGTGGCACGGCGGTGAGCGTACCGGGCACACCCCGTTCGGAGCGAAGTGAGGGCACAGGCGCGCCCTGGTTCCCGGAATCGGGAGTGATCGTTGTCACGAGCTGGTTCCTGGGTGGTTCCGTGCTGAACAGTGCAGGTCAGGGTTTGAAGGTGACGGGGAGGCTGGCGGGCTTGGCCCCGGTGGGCGGGACCTGGAGGGTCTTCAGGGCGAACTCCATGACCTGCTTGTAGACGGGTCCGCAGATCTGGCCGCCGAAGTAGCTGCCCTTGGTGGCGTTCTGAATGGCGCAGTAGACGGTGACACGGGGGTTGTCGGCGGGCGCGAATCCGGCGAACGAGGAGGTGTAGCCGTGGTACTTGCCGGTGGCCGGATCCACGCGGTTGGCCGTACCCGTCTTGCCCGCGACCCGGTAGCCGGGAATGCGCGCCTTGGAGCCGGTGCCCTCCCGGTCGTCCACGACCGACTCCAGCATCCGGGCGAGGGTCTTCGCCGTCTTCTCGCTGATCACCCTGGACTTCTCGGGCTTCGCGGCGGGCGTGAAACGTCCGTCGGGTCCCTGGGTGCCGCGGACGAGCGTGGGTTCGACGCGTACGCCGCCGTTGGCGATCGTCGAGTAGACGGACGCGGCCTGCATCGCGTTGAGGGAGACGCCCTGGCCGAAAGGAATCGTGTACTGCTGCGAGGTCGACCAGTCCTGCGGCGCCGCGAGGATGCCCTTGGTCTCGCCGGGGAAGTCGAGGCCGCTGTAGCTGCCCAGGCCGAACTTGCGCAGATACGAGTAGAGGACCTGGTTGGCCTGCGCCTGGGTCTTGCCGAGCTGACCGGTGGCCAGGATGGTGCCGATGTTGCTGGACTTGGCGAGCACGCCGTTGAGCGTGAGGTACCAGGTCTCGTGGTCGATGTCGTCCTTGAAGAGCCGGTCGCCGCGGTGCAGCCGGTTGGGCACGACGACATGCGTCTGCGGCGTGGCGACGTTCTCCTCCAGCACGGCGGCCATCGACATGACCTTGGCGGTGGAGCCGGGCTCGTAGGCGTCCTCCAAGGCCCAGTTGTGCAGGGTGCCCGGGTCGGCCTGGGACAGGTCGCCCGGGTCGAAGCCGGGCGAGTTGGCCATGGCGAGGATCTCGCCGGTCTGTGTGTCCTGCACTATCACGTACCCGCGGTCCGCATTGGACTTCCTCACCTGCTCGGTGATGGCGTCCTGCGCGGCCCACTGGATGTCGCGGTCGATGGTGAGCTCGACGTCGCTGCCGGGCACCGCCGGGGTCTCGGTGGAGCCCGCGGTCGGGACCTGGCGGCCGCCGGACTGGGCGTAGCGGATCTTGCCGTCCTTGCCGGACAGCAGGGTGTTCAGCTTCTGCTCGACCCCGCCGCCGCCCTTGCCGTCGGCGTTGACCCAGCCCAGTATCCCGGCGGCGAGGTCGCTGTTCGGGTACACGCGCTTGCTGGTGGCGACCGCGAAGACACCGGCGAGGACGTTGACGGTGGTGCCGTCGTCCTCGGCCTTGGCGGCCAGTGCGCTCTTGAGGTCCTTGATCTGCTTCCAGACCTGCGGCGTCTGCCGGCCGGCGAGCTTGACGTACTGCCCCTTGGTCCGCAGCTTCCCGGTCAGCTCGGCCTGGTCCTGGCCGAGGATCGGGGCGAGCAGGGCGGCGGCCTGCTCGGGCCCGTCGCCGATCTTGAGCTGCTTGCGGCTGAAGAGCGTGGGGTCGGCCGTGATGTCGTACGCGTCCACGCTGGTCGCCAGGGCCACGCCGGAGCGGTCGGTGATCTGGCCGCGCTCGGCGGCCAGGGTGTAGCCGACGTACCGGTTCTGCTCGGCCTTGGCGGCATAGGTGCCGGCCTCGACGGCCTGGACCTGGAGCAGCCGTACGGCGAAGGCGATCAGTACGAGGGTCAGGCCCAGGCCGACCAGGCGGAGCCGGGGCCGGGGGCTGCCGAGCCGGATGATGCGCGGGCCCGTGGGGCGCGCGGCCTGGGGGCGGGGTGCCGGGCGGCGGGCCGGGCGGGCGCCGGGGCCCGCGGGGCGCCGTCGGGCGTCGGGGGCGGGCCTGGTGGGTCCGGGCACGCGGCGACGCGGCGGTTCCCTGTCGGACACTTCCGTCACCTGCCGGGGGTCGGGGTCGCGGAGGACGGGGCGGTGGAGGGGGTGGGCGTGGGCGCGGCCGACGGCGAAGGGGGCGTCGACGTGACGGTCAGCGGGACGATCGCCTCGGGCGGCCGCACGACCTGGGCCGAGGACTGTTCGGCCGCGGCGCCCGGGACGCCCTTGACGGTGCCGTCCGGGTCGAGGAAGGCGGGGTCGCCGCCGGGGACCATGCCGAGCTCCCGGGCACGGCGCTGGAGGGCGTCCGGGGCGGAGTAGGCGTCGATGTCCCGTTGGAGGGCCTGCTCCTGGTCGGTGAGGCTCTTGGTCTCCTTCTGGAGGTCGTCGAGTTTGAACGACCCTTCGGAGAGCGCGGAGTTCAGCACGAGGAGCCCGATGAGACCGCCACCGAGGAGCAGGACGACGAGGAGGACGAACGGGGTGCGGGCGGCCTGTCCCCGGCCCCCCGCGGTCGGGAAGAGCCGTGCCAGACGAGCGGCCCGGCCCTTGAGTTCAGGTTTCCTGCTCACTGCACCTCCAGTGAGTCCGGTCTCCGCACTCGCTCACGCGCCCCAGCCCCCTCGTGTCCGTCATTCCAGCGCCTCCCTGATGCGCTCGGCGCCGCGCAACCGCGCGGGAGCCGCTCGCCGGTTCTCGGCGATCTCTTCCTCGGTGGGAAGTTCGGCACCGCGCGTGAGCAGCTTGAGCCGAGGCTGGTACTGCTCGGGGACGACCGGCAGCCCGGGAGGCGCGGTGGTGGCGGCACCGGCCGCGAACACCTGCTTGACCAGGCGGTCCTCGAGCGAGTGGTACGACAGGACGGCGATCCGCCCGCCGACCGCGAGGGCCTGCACGGCGGCCGGGATCGCCCGCTCCAGGACGGCCAGTTCACCGTTGACCTCGATGCGCAGCGCCTGGAAGGTGCGCTTGGCCGGGTTGCCGCCGGTGCGCTTGGCGGCCTGCGGCAGGGAGTCCCGGATCAGCTCGACGAGCCGCGCGCTGTGGGAGAACGGCTCCTTGTCGCGCTCGCGCACGATCGCGGACACGATCCGCTTGGCCTGCTTCTCCTCGCCGTACGCCCGCAGGATCCGCACGAGTTCGCCGGGCGGGTAGGTGTTGAGGACCTCGGCGGCGCTGACGCCGGTCGTCTGGTCCATGCGCATGTCGAGCGGGGCGTCCTGGGCGTAGGCGAAGCCGCGGTCGGCCTCGTCGAGCTGCATGGAGGAGACGCCGAGATCGAAGAGGACGCCCTGCACACGCGGGAGGCCGAGCCGGTCCAGTACCTCGGGCAGCTCGTCGTAGACCGCGTGGACGAGGGTGGCGCGCTCGCCGTAGGGCGCGAGGCGCTCGCCGGACAGACGCAGGGCCTCCTTGTCGCGGTCGAGGGCGACGAGCCGGGCCTCGGGGAACTGCTGGAGGAGGGCCTCGCTGTGACCGCCGAGGCCGAGCGTGCAGTCGACGACGACCGCTCCGGGGGCCTGGAGGGCGGGGGCCAACATGTCCAGGCACCGCTGGAGCATCACCGGGACGTGTCGACTCTGGCTCAAGGGGCCCTCTCAGATCCGGCGAGACGGTACGCACCGCCGGGTCCCCGCCCGCTCGTGAAGGGGAGGCCTGCCGGCGCCAAGAGCGTCAGCCGGCCGGGAGCGGGAGGAGGCCGAGCCGTACGTGCGCGCCGCGCACGTGGGGAGATCCGGCGACCTGGCCGGTTTCTCCTGGGGAATTCAGTCCAGCAGGGAGACCTCGCCTCCCGCTTCGCGTCACTTTAGTCCACGGTCACTCGCGGTCAATCAACCGGCCTGCGCGTCGCGGCCCGGCACCGGGACGGAGCGACGGGCCACCGGAAATCACCCGCTCGGACGCATACCGCCCACTGTGGGTTACCTCACACGAAGGACGTGATGACGCTCTTTTTCCCATCTCACGACAGGACCGGGACGGCTGTGACCAGTACCGTCTTGGCTATGACGACTTCTGCATCCGGCGCCACCGCAACCGAAGGCGCCATACCGGGCGACACCGTCACCGACCGTCTCGTCGAGGCGAACGAACGGTACGCCTCCGCGTTCACCGACCCCGGCATGGACGCCCGTCCCGTCCTGCACGTGGCCGTGGTGGCCTGCATGGACGCCCGTCTCGACCTGCACAAGGCGCTCGGCCTGGAGCTCGGCGACTGCCACACCATCCGCAACGCGGGCGGCGTGGTCACCGACGACGTGATCCGCTCGCTCACCATCAGCCAGCGCAAGCTCGGCACCCGCAGCGTGGTCCTCATCCACCACACCGGCTGCGGCCTGGAGCAGATCACCGAGGACTTCCGCACCGACCTGGAGATGGAGGTCGGCCAGCGCCCGGCCTGGGCCGTGGAGTCCTTCCGGGACGTCGACCAGGACGTACGGCAGTCCATGCAGCGGGTGCGCACCTCCCCGTTCCTGTTGCACACCGACGACATCCGCGGCTTCGTGTTCGACGTGAAGACGGGCCTGCTGCGCGAGATCGACCCCTCCTGACCCACCGCCGAAGCTGTCGTTCTCCTGTTGATTTCCGGCTCAGGGATGCCCAAAAGGCTGCAAGCCCTGACATATCGCGGGCAGTTGTCCACAGGCGAGTGACACGAAACGGTAACGGCAGCAAGAATGCGTGGATGGACGTCGCGCGGAACCATTTCCGGGCGGTGTCCGTGATTCGGGGTGGGCCGGTCCGCAACGCAGAGCGTCGGCCCGGAGAAAGAACGGGCCGAGGAGGGCCGGGTGACGACCTATGACGATCGAGCGAGCCTCACAGATCTGACTGCCACTGTGGAGCGTGTCCGCAGTTCGGTAGAGGGTGTGATCGAGGGCAAGCCCGAGGTCGTACGGCTTTCGCTGACCGTACTGCTCGCCGAGGGGCATCTTCTGATCGAAGATGTGCCGGGCGTCGGCAAGACCATGCTCGCGAAGGCACTGGCGCGGTCCATCGACTGCTCGGTGCGGCGTATTCAGTTCACGCCCGACCTGCTGCCCTCGGACATCACGGGTGTGTCCATCTGGGATCAGCAGCGCCGGGACTTCGAGTTCAAGCCGGGGGCGATCTTCGCGCAGATCGTGATCGGCGACGAGATCAACCGGGCCTCGCCGAAGACCCAGTCGGCACTCCTGGAGTCCATGGAGGAGCGGCAGGTCACCATCGACGGGCAGACGTACGAGCTGCCGAGCCCGTTCATGGTGGTGGCCACGCAGAACCCGGTCGAGATGGAGGGCACCTATCCGCTGCCGGAGGCCCAGCGCGACCGCTTCATGGCGCGGGTCTCCATCGGTTACCCCAGCGCGGAGGCCGAGCTGCAGATGCTCGACATCCACGGCGGGGTGAGCCCCCTGGACGACCTCCAGCCGGTGGCGCACGCGCACGACATCGTGAAGCTGGTGGACGCCGTCCGCGGCGTCCACGTCGCCGACACGGTCCGGCGGTACGCGGTGGAGCTGGTGGCCGCCACGCGCACCCACCCCGACCTCAGACTCGGCGCCTCCCCGCGCGCGACGCTGCATCTGCTGCGCGCGGCGAAGGCGTCCGCCGCCCTGAGCGGCCGGGAGTACGCGCTGCCGGACGACATCCAGGCGCTCGCCGTCGCTGTCCTGGCCCACCGTCTGCTGCCCACCGCCCAGGCCCAGCTCAACCGGCGTACGGCGGAGCAGGTGGTGCAGGAGATCCTCCAGCGCACCCCGGTGCCCCAGCAGCAGGGCGGCCCCGGGCTCGGGCACGGCACGCCGGCGTACGGCCAGCAGCCGCCGCGGAGGCTGTGATGACCACCGCCGCCGGGCCGGTCCACAGCGAGGCCGACCGGGGCGACAAGGGTGGGGTGCGCACCGCGCTGGCCGGTCTGACGACCCGCGGCCGCTCCTTCCTGGCGGCCGGGATCGCGGCGGCCATCTGCGCGTACGTCCTGGGGCAGAGCGATCTGCTCCGGGTCGGCCTGCTCCTCGCGCTGCTGCCGCTGGTCTGCGCGACCGTGCTGTACCGCACCCGCTACCGGGTGGCCGGCAGCCGCCGGCTCTCCCCGGCACGCGTGCCCTCCGGCAGCGAGGCCCGTGTCCATCTGCGGATGGACAACGTCTCGCGGCTGCCCACCGGTCTGCTGATGCTCCAGGACCGGGTGCCGTACGTCCTCGGCCCGCGTCCCCGCTTCGTGCTGGACCGGGTGGAGGCGGGCGGCCGCCGCGAGGTGTCCTACCGCGTCCGCTCCGACCTGCGCGGCCGTTATCCGCTGGGCCCGCTCCAGCTGCGCCTGACCGACCCGTTCGGCATGTGCGAGCTGACCCGGTCCTTCTCGTCGTACGACACCCTGACGGTGATCCCGCGCGTGGAGCCGCTGCCGCCGGTGCGCTTCGCCGGTGAGGCGAAGGGGTACGGCGACGGACGGAACCGCTCGCTCGCCCTGGCCGGCGAGGACGACGTGATCCCGCGCGGCTACCGCTACGGCGACGATCTGCGCCGTGTGCACTGGCGTTCCACCGCGCGCTACGGCGAGCTGATGGTGCGCCGCGAGGAGCAGCCGCAGCGCGCCCGCTGCACGGTGCTGCTGGACACCCGGGGCCTCGCCTTCCGCGGCGCGGGCCCCGACTCGCCCTTCGAGTGGGCCGTGTCGGGCACGGCGTCGGCGCTGGTGCACATGCTCGAACGAGGCTTCTCCGTGCGGCTGTTGACGGACACCGGCAGTTCGGTCCCCGGCGAGGGCGCGGACGGCTTCGCGGGCGCGAGCCAGGAGTCGGCGGACGCGGCCGGGCTGATGATGGACACCCTCGCGGTGATCGACCACTCCGACGGCACGGGTCTGTCCCGGGCGTACGACCTGCTGCGCGGGGGCAACGAGGGACTGCTGATCGCCTTCTTCGGCGACCTCGACGAGGAGCAGGCTGCGGTGGCCGCCAAGATGCGTCAGCGCAGTGGCGGCGCGGTCGCCTTCGTGCTGGACAGCGGCGGCTGGGGGCGGGAACCGACCGATGTGGCCGGCCCGTTGGACAGGAGCGAGGAGCGGTTGCGGATGCTGCGTGAGGCGGGCTGGACGGCGCTGAGCGTGCCGCGGGGCGCCTCCTTGACCGAGTTGTGGCGCCAGGCGGACCGCGAGCGCACCGGGATCGGTGCGCCGAGCGGACCGGGCAGTGAGGGGGCACGCGCATGAGCGGGCGGGCACGACTGGCGCTGTGCGCCTGGGCGGCCACCCTGACGGCGTCCTGCGCCCTGCTGCCCCTGGTCGAACCGGCCTCGTGGATCCTTCAGGCGGCCCTGCTGCTCGGTGTCCAGTCGCTGGTCGGCGCGGCGACCCGGCGGGTACCGCTGGCCCGGCCCCTGACCGTGGCCGCACAGGCCCTGGTCACCCTGATGATGCTGACCCTGGTCTTCACCCGGGAGCAGGCGGTCGCCGGGCTGGTCCCGGGTCCGGAGGCGTTCCAGCGGTTCGCCGATCTGCTCCAGCAGGGCGGCGACGACATCGCGCGGTACGCGATCCCGGCACCGCTGGAGTCCGACGGCATCCGGCTGATGATCATCGGCGGTGTGCTGGTCATCGGCCTCGCGGTGGACACCCTCGCGGTGACCTTCCGCAGCGCGGCCCCGGCCGGGCTGCCGCTGCTGGCGCTGTACTCCGTCGCCGCGGGCCTGTCCGACGGCGGCGCCGACTGGCTGTGGTTCCTGGTCGCGGCGGCCGGCTATCTGATGCTGCTGCTGGCCGAGGGGCGCGACCGGCTCTCCCAGTGGGGCCGGGTCTTCGGCGGGGCACCGCGCACCCCGGGCGGCGAGCCCGGCATGGTGGCGCCGGTCCGCACCGGGCGGCGCATCGGCGCGGTCGCACTGGGGCTCGCCCTGGTGGTGCCGGTCGCGCTGCCCGCCATGGACGGCGGCCTCCTGGACGCCACCGGGGCGGGTGTGGGCGGCGGCAGCGGGAGCGGCGGCACCATCTCCGCGGTGAACCCGCTGGTGTCCCTGCGCGACAACCTCAACGTGGACGAGGACCGCCAGGTCCTGTCCCTGCGCACCGCGCCCGAGGACCAGGGCAGCCTCTATATGCGGATCGTCTCGCTGGACGACTTCGACGGCCGGACCTGGAAGCCGTCCAAGCGCAACATCGAGAAGGTGCCGGACCAGCTGCCCACACCGATCGGTCTCGGCGCCGACATCCGGCGCGCCGAGATCACGACCAGCGTCACGGCCGCCAAGGACTACCGCCAGGACTGGCTGCCGATGCCGTACCCGCCCAGCGGTGTGCAGATCGACGGGGACTGGCGCTACGAACCCGAGGGCATGACCCTCGTCGGCGACCATGACCAGACCACGAGCGGGGCGACGTACGAGGTCAAGAGCCTCGTCGTGCAGCCGACGGCGGAGCAGCTGGCGGCCGCCCCGGCGCCGCCCGCGGACATCAGGCGCGACTACACCGAGGTACCCGACTCGCTTCCGGCGGTCGTGGCCGCCACGGCTCGTGAGGTCACCCAGGGCTCCGCGAACCACTACGAGCAGGCGGTCAAGCTCCAGGAGTACTTCTCCCTGACGGGCGGTTTCCAGTACGACACCCAGGTGCAGGTCGGATCCGGCTCCCAGGCGATCGCGCGGTTCCTGAAGGACAAGCAGGGCTTCTGCGTCCACTTCTCCTTCGCGATGGCGGCGATGGCCCGCACCCTGGGCATCCCGGCCCGGGTGGCGGTGGGCTTCGCGCCGGGTACGCCGCAGGCCGACGGCACGGTGATGGTGGGGCTGCGGGACGCCCACGCCTGGCCCGAGCTGTACTTCGAGGGCGTGGGCTGGACCCGCTTCGAGCCGACTCCGACCCGGGGCACCCAGCCCGAGTACACGCAGACGGACACCCCGAACAGCAACCTGCCCGACCCGGGCGTCCCGTCCCGGTCGGCGAGCGCCGCGCCTTCCACCGCCCCCTCGGCGAGCGAGAGCTGCACGGCGGAGCAGAAGAAGCTGGAGGCGTGCCCGAGCGAGTCCGCCGCGGCCCTGCCGGTCACGGACGGCGGTGGTCCGAAGTGGACCGTCGTGCTCGCATGGGGCCTGGGCGGGCTCGCCGCGCTGGCGGTCCCCCTGGCGCCGATGGTGTGGCGCCGCCGCATCCGGGCGGTCCGGCTGGGTGCGCACGGCCGCAGCGATGCGGACGCGGCGCTGCACACGCTGGCGGTCTGGCTGGAACTGACCGACACGGCGTGGGACTTCGGGATCCTGCCGGACGATTCGCAGACCCCGCGCAAGGCGGCGGCGCGGATCGTGAGACTGGGGCATCTCGACCCGACGGCCGCGACCGCGGTGCACCGGGTGGCGGACGCGGTGGAGCAGGTTCTCTACGCGCCGCGGCCGCGCCCGACGGCGGGGCTCGCGGAGGACGTCCGGCGGGCCATCGCCGGACTGGCCGTCCCGGTGACCCGGCGTACGACACTGCGGGCGATGTTCGCCCCGCGTTCGACCGTACGGGTGGTGTGGACGGTCTCGGAGTGGTGGGCCGGTGTGACGGCCCGGGTGGCGGCGGCCAGGCCGACGCTGCGCAAGCAGCCCTCGGGCCAGGAGGGCTGAGCCCCCGGAGCAACGGCTGAGGCCCCGACCCGTGCGAGCGGGTCGGGGCCTCAGCCGTTGGATCGGACGTCGACCGGGCGATCACCGAAGGTGACGATCGGCGCCGTCAAAAGGGCGTGCGTGAGGGGGTGACCGCCCTCCCGGAGGGTGGTCACCCCCTCACGCATCAGTTGTCGGTCGAGCTAATGACCGCCCTGCTCGTCGCGGCGCTTCTGCCAGCGCTGCTCGATACGGTCCATCATGGAGCGCTTCTGCCTGGCCTGACGGCGCGCGTGCGGGGCACCGGCCGCGGGCTGTTCACCCGGCTTGGGAGCCTTGCGCCAGCCGGTCACGGCGAGCACCGCACAACCCAGCATGACGAGGAAGCCCACCACACTGAGCCAGACCTGCTTGGCGACCATTCCTGCCATGAGGAGCGCGATACCCACGAGGAAGCCCGCGACCGCCTGGTAGACCCGTCGCCGGGTGTACGTGCGCAGCCCGCTTCCCTCAAGCGCTGTCGCGAACTTGGGATCTTCGGCGTACAGCGCTCGCTCCATCTGCTCGAGCATTCGCTGCTCGTGCTCCGAGAGCGGCACGGAATCCTCCTCATCGTGCAGTCGCCGGGGCGACCCGGGGGGTCCCTTCAGGATAGGCAGGGAATCGCCCCCGTGAAACCCGCCCCTCTACGCCAATTGGCCAACCGGGATTCCGCCATGCACGTCCCGGCCCGCTAGATCCTGCATTCCCCAGCGGCCGACCCGTCATGCCGGACGGTCTCCCTCGATCATACGGCGCCGGGCGCCCGATCGGGGGGCCTGTGGCGTACTCCATGTGCACCCAAGTCCCTGATCAGCGCTGCACCAGGAGGGCTGCCTCAGGCCTCGACGGTCCCTCGGGTCTCACCGAGCACGTGAAGCTGCGTGGCCACGGAGTGGAAGGCGGGGAGTTCGGCTGCCGCCTCCTCCAGCTTGAGCAGGGCCTCCAGGGCCCCGGGCTCGGTGTCGACCAGCACGCCGGGAACCAGGTCCGCGAAGACCCGCACGCCGTGCACGGCACCGACCTGGAGTCCCGCGCCCTCGACCAGGTCGGTGAGCTGGTCGGCCGTGAAGCGCCGCGGCACGGGGTCGCCGGTGCCCCAGCGTCCGTTCGGGTCCTCGAGCGCCTGCTTGGCCTCCTTGAAGTGGCCGGCGAGGGCCCGGGCGAGCACGGCGCCGCCGAGACCCGCCGCGAGCAGGCTGAGGACACCCTCGGAGCGCAGGGCGGCCACCACGTTGCGGAGACCTTCGGCCGCGTCGTCCACGTACTCCAGGACGCCGTGGCACAGCACCGCGTCGTAGGCGCCGCGCTCGACCACGTCGAAGAGACCGTGGGCGTCGCCCTGGACACCGCGCACCCGGTCGGCGACGCCGGCCTCGGCGGCGCGGCGCTCCAGGGCGAACAGCGCGTTGGGGCTGGGGTCGACGACGGTGACCCGGTGGCCGAGACGGGCGACGGGCACGGCGAAGTTGCCGCTGCCGCCGCCGGTGTCGAGGACGTCCAGGGCGTCCCGGCCCGTGGCCTTGACCCGCCGTTCGAGGGCGTCCTGGAGGACCTCCCAGACCACGGCGGTACGGAGAGAGGCGCGGGGTCGCAGCGGGTCCGACACGGCAGTTGACTCCTCGGCGCGGCACCGCCTCTTGCGCGGCGGAGCGATCGGTCTGCCCTCCTCGCCCGGGTACCGGAGAAGGAAGGCTTCAGGCGCCCTCCACCCTATTGCCTCCGTCACCTCGCCCGACCACCGTGGCATCCCGGGCGCGCAGAGCCTGTGCCGCGCCGTGCCGTGCCGGAGAGCTCAGCCCGCGTCCGGCATGTCCCGGTCCCTGTCGTGGTCGTCGGGTTCCGGCTCGTCCATGTCCTGGCGGGGCTGGGGCAGGACCGGCTGGAGGACGAGCATCCGTTCGACGAGGCGCAGGAACATCGCCACGTCGCGTATGAGGTCGTCGGCGTCCCGGCGGCTGGCCGCGCCCTGGATGCCGGCCTCGGCCCGGGCGCGGCGGCGGGCACCGGCGGCGAAGAGCGCGCTCCACTCGGCGAGCTCGGGGGCTATCTCGGGGAGCACTTCCCAGGCGCTCCGGATCTTGGCCCGGCGTCGGGGCGAGGGCTCCGGACGTCCGCGCGCGGCGAGCACGGCGGCGGCGGTGCGCAGGGCGGCGAGGTGGGCCGTCGCATAGCGCTCGTTCGGTGTCTCCAGGACGGCGGCCTCGTCGAGTCCGGCACGGGCCTGGGCGAGCAGGTCGAGGGCGGCGGGCGGGGCCGTGGTCCGGCGGAGCACGGGGTGTACGTCGCTCGCCGGACCGGTCAGTGAGGGGGCAGGGCCGGTGGCGCGGCGCCGGCGGGCGGCTGCTGCGTGGTAGGTGGCCATGACGAACCTCCTGTCGTCTGTGTGACGGCACGTCCCGATACGGGATGCCGTATGTGCCCATCGTGAGGTATGCCACTGACAATCCGTTCTGACCTGGGCTTTTGCTTCGATCGAAGGTTCGGGTTACTTTTTGCACTGACCAGTCAGTTCAAAAACTCCGGCAGTTCTGGACATCAGGGGGTGGGCCGTGGGCGGAGTCGCCGTCACAACCGAGGGATTCGGGCTCAAGGGGCCGCGCGGATGGGCGTTCCGCGGGATCGGCCTCGACGCAGAGCCCGGTGCGCTGATCGCCGTCGAGGGGGCGTCGGGGTCGGGCCGTACGTGTCTGCTGCTCGCGCTCACCGGGCGGATGAAGGCGTCCGAGGGGACGGCGGCCGTGGGCGGGGCCCGGCTGCCGAAGCAGCTCACGGCGGTACGGCGGATGAGCGCCGTGGCCAACGTCGCCGGTGTCACCGACCTCGACGCGGCCCTGACCGTCGGGGAGCACCTGCGCGAACGGGCGCTGTTGCAGCACCGGTTCGGCGACTCCCTGCGCGGGCTGCTGCGGCCGCGTGCCGAGCGCGCGAACGAGGTGAGGCTGCGGATCGACACCGCTTTGAGCGCCGCCGGTCTCGACCGGGAGGCCCTGCCGAAGGGTTCCCGGACCGCCGTACGCGATCTGGAGCGGCTGGAGGCGCTGCGGTTGTCCATCGCGCTCGCCCTGATCGGGCGGCCGCGGCTGCTCGGCGTCGACGACGCCGATCTGAAGCTGTCCGACGCGGAACGGGCCGAGGTCTGGGCGCTGTTGACGTCGATCGCCGAGGCGGGGACCACGGTCGTGGCGGTGTGCAGCGAGGCCCCCGAGGGGGCCGTGAAGGTGTCCACGCAAAGCGCCCTCCAGGGCTCGGCTCGGAAGAAGGAGGACGCCGATGCGCTCGCCGCGACTGGCCGCGCTTGAGCTCCGGCGCTTCGGACGGGGGAAGCTGCCGCGGGCCGCGCTGGTCGCGCTGCTGGTGCTGCCCCTGCTCTACGGCGCCCTGTACCTGTGGTCGTTCTGGGATCCGTACGGCCGGCTGGACCGCATCCCCGTGGCGCTCGTGAACGACGACAAGGGGGCGACCGCCGACGGGAAGAAGCTCGCGGCGGGCGACGACATCACCCGGGGGCTGCACGACAGCGACGTCTTCGAGTGGCACGAGGTGAGCGCCGCCGAGGCACGCGCGGGCGTGGAGGACGGCACGTACTACCTGTCGCTGACCGTGCCGACCGACTTCAGCGCGCGGATCGCGTCCAGTGCGGGCGACTCCCCCGAGACGGGAGCGCTCCAGGTGCGGACCAACGACGCCAACAACTACATCGTCGGGCAGATCTCCCGCACGGTCTTCAGCGAGGTGCGCCAGGCCGCGTCCACCAAGGCGTCGCGGTCGTTCCTGGACCGGATCTTCATCTCGTTCTCCGACATCCACGGCGCGACGGTCAAAGCCGCCAAGGGCGCCGACAAGCTGGAGGGCGGGCTCGGAAAGGCCGAGAAGGGGTCCAAGGACCTCGCCGACGGGCTGAAGGACGCCAAGAGCGGCAGCGGCAAGCTGGCCAAGGGGCTCAACAAGCTCGACAAGGGCGCGGGCGACCTGGAGGACGGCTCGCAGCAGGTCGCGGAGGGCACCCAGACGCTCGCCGACAAGGTCAACGGGGTCGCGGCGAAGGCGGGCCCGTTCCTGGAGGACAACGAGAAGACGATCGGCGACACCGCCCAGCTCGTCGCGGACTCCAGCAAGGCGATCCGCAAGCACCTGGACACCCTGGTGACGACGGCCCCCGTCGCCGCCAAGGGCGCCCGCACGGCCTCCGACACGCTGGAGGAGATCCACCGGACGCGCTGCGAGAAGGCCCTACTGCCCGACGCGGCCTGCGCCGACCTGGAGAAGGCCAAGGACGCGGCCGCCGACGTGGCGACCATCGCCGACGACCTCAACACCCTCGTGGGCGACCAGGACGGCGACCTGAAGAAGCTCGACAAGAACCTGGCGACCCTGCAGAAGCAGGCCCAGGCGCTCGCCGACCGGGCACCGCACCTCTCCGAGGACCTCGACGACGCCGTCTCCAAGGTCAACGAGTTGAACGAGGGCGCGGGGAAGGTCGCCGCGGGCGCCAAGAAGCTGCACACGGGGCTCGGCACGGCCAGGACCGGTGCCGGTGACCTGGACGAGGGGGTCGGCAAGCTCAAGACCGGCGCCGCCGACCTGAACGGCGGCATGTACAAGCTGGTCGACGGCTCCGGGAAGCTCTCGGACGGGCTCCACGACGGCGCCGACCAGATCCCCGACTACGACAAGCAGGACCGCGACGATCGCACCGAGGTCATGGCCGACCCCGTCCAGCTGGTCTCCAAGGACATGCACAAGGCGCCCAACTACGGCACCGGGTTCGCCCCGTACTTCATCCCGCTGTCCCTGTGGGTGGGCGCGATGGTGGCGTACATGCTGGTCGCACCGATGAACCGGCGCGCGCTCGCCGCGGGCGCCCCCGCGTGGCGGATCGCCCTGGCGGGCTGGCTGCCGGTGGTGGCGGTCGGGGTGCTCCAGACGGTGGCCCTGATGTCGGTGCTGCACTGGGCGATCGGCCTGCAGATGGTGCGGGCGGCCGGCACGGTGGGCTTCCTCTTCCTGGTCACGGCGTGCTTCGCGGCGATCGTGCAGTGGCTGAACGCCCGCTTCGGGGCGGCGGGACGGATCCTCGTCCTCGCCTTCCTGATGCTCCAACTGACGTCCGCGGGCGGCACGTACCCCGTGCAGACCAGCCCGGGCTTCTTCAACGCGCTCCACCCCTTCCTGCCGATGAGTTACGTCGTCGACGCGCTCCGCAGGCTCATCTCGGGCGGCGGTCTCGGTCCGGTCTGGCACGCGTGCGTGGTGCTCGTCGCCTTCACCGCGGGCGCGCTCGCGCTGACCGCGCTGTCGGCCCGCCGCCGCCAGGTGTGGACGCTCGACCGGCTGCACCCGGAGCTGAGCCTGTGACCTCGACGACCGCAGGGTCCCCGGTTGCTGTGAGAATCGGGACCATGGAAAGCAGCAGCGGCAGCACGCGCCGCGAGGCCACCCGGCAGAAGCTCTACGAGGCGGCCGTCACGCTCATCGCGGAGCAGGGCTTCTCCGCCACCACCGTCGACGAGATCGCCGAGCGGGCCGGGGTGGCGAAGGGCACGGTCTACTACAACTTCGCGAGCAAGTCCGTCCTCTTCGAGGAGCTGCTGCGGCACGGTGTGGGACTGCTCACCGCCTCCCTCCGGGAGGCCGCGGAGCGGACGGCGCGGGAGGGCGGCAGCAAGACGGACGCCCTGGACGCGATGATCCGGGCCGGCCTGGTCTTCATCGACCGCTATCCGGCCTTCACCCAGCTGTACGTGGCCGAGCTCTGGCGCACCAACCGGGCCTGGCAGTCCACGCTCCTGGTGGTCCGGCAGCAGGCGGTGGCGGTCGTCGAGGACGTGCTGCGCGAGGGCATCGCGAACGGCGAGTTCCACGAGGCGATCGATGTCTCCCTGACCGCGTCCGCCCTGGTCGGCATGGTGCTGGTGGCGGCCCTGGACTGGAAGGCGTTCCAGTCGGAACGCTCCCTGGACGATGTGCACTCGGCGCTGTCACGGCTGCTGCAGGGACGGGTGAGCGGCCGGGGCTGAACCGGCGCTACGCGCGCGTGGACAGACGAAAGCGCCGGTCCGCTGTGGCCGCGTCCCCCGCGGGCCACCTCGAACCGGCGCCTTCTCGTGCTCCCCCGTTTTCCCCCGTTGGACCCCCGTTCGGTCGTTCCCCCGGGCCCCCCGTGCCTCGCTCCCGCCGACTTCCGCCGGCGGAAGGAGCGGATCCGGGGCGGCTCCGCTCCGGCGCCCCGTGTCGCCGGTGCCGAGCCGTTCCCCTTCTCCGTGGTCCCACTCTCTCGTTCGCGCAGGTCGGCCCCCATCCGCGCGCGTACTCATCTCGCCCCCTAGGTACGGATACTCAGACCTGTGTACTCAGGCCCACGCCGCTCCGTTGCCGAGTGGTTACGATCGCCTCCGTGTCGGTACTCCCTCTCGTCTTCACCAGCGGCTGGGCCAGCGGAATCAACGCGTACGCCGTCGTGCTGCTGCTCGGCGCCTTCGGCGCGACCGGGCTGAGCGACGACGTCCCCGAGACGCTCCAGCGCCCTGAGGTCCTCATCACGGCCGGCGTGCTGTTCCTGTGCGAGGCGGTCGCCGACAAGATCCCGTACGTCGACTCGGCGTGGGACTCGGTCCACACGCTGATCCGCCCTGCCGCGGGCGCCTGGGTCGGTGCGGTGCTCGCCGGGCAGAGCGGTTCGCTCAACGACGCGGTCGCGGGTCTGGTCGGCGGTTCGACGGCGCTGGCCAGCCACGCCGTCAAGGCGGGGACGCGGATGGCGGTGAACTCCTCGCCCGAGCCGTTCAGCAACGTGATCGTGAGCCTGGCCGAGGACCTCGGGGTCGCCGGGATCGTCACCTTCGCCATATTCCACCCGGTGGCGGCGGCGAGCATCGCGGCCGTCCTGCTGGTCGGCGGCCTGGTGATACTCGTCTTCCTGATCTCCCGGATCCGACGGTTCCTGCGCCGCCGGGCGCAACGGCGCGAGGAGAGGCGGCTCGCGGGGCGGACGGGGCATCCACCGGGCTGGTGACCCCCGGCGGTCCTCAGAAGGCGCCCGCGGCGGGGGCTGTCAGTGGCGGCCGATAAAGTCGCAGGCATGGCACGGATTGCGGTGATCGGCGCCGGGATGGGCGCGATGGCGACGGCCGCCCGGCTGGCCGTCGCGGGCCACCGGGTGGCGGTGTACGAACGTACGGAGACGTACGGCGGTGCGGTGCGCCGCCTGGAGCGCGACGGCTTCGCCTTCGACACCGGACCGGGGCTGCTCACCGTTCCCGCGGTCTACCGCGATCTGTTCGTCAAGACCGGCAAGGAGCCGCTGGAGTCGGTCGTCGAGCTGGTCCAGGTCGACCCGTCGACACGGCACGTCTTCGCGGACGGCACGGAGGCCAGTCTGCCGAACGCTTCCCGCGCGGGTGTCGTCTCGGCGCTGGACGAGGCGCTCGGCTCCGACGCGGGCGCCCGCTGGGGCGACTTCCTGGTCCGGGCCCGCGAGGCCTGGGACCGCACCCGCCGGCCGCTCCTGGAGGAACCGCTCTGGCCGAACTGGTCGGTGCTGGCCGACCGCGAGCCCTATCCGTCGGTCCCGCACAAGAAGCTGCTCCGCACCCGCCGGGCCGGCACGCTCGCCGAGGTCGGCGCCTGGGAGCTGCGCGATCCGAGGCTCGTCGCCCTCCTGGAGAGCCACGCCCTCGCGTCCGGCCTGGATCCGCGAGTCGCCCCGGCGAGCGCGGCGGTGCTGCCGTACATGGAGCACGCCTTCGGCACCTGGTATGTCCGCGGCGGCATGCGGGAGTTGGCGCGCGCGGTGTACGAGCGGTGTGTGGCGCGCAGGGTGGAGTTCCACTTCGGTGCCGAGGTCACCGGGGTGCTGGAGAAGGACGGCCGGGCGGCGGGGCTCGAACTGGCTGGGGGCACCTCCCAGGCTTTCGGCTCTGGGGGAGGGGAGGTGGCGGAGGCGGACTTCGTCGTCGCCGGTGTCGCTCCCGATGTGCTGAGCCGCTGTGTGCGGGGCACCGCGGTGCGGGAGGCCGGTGCGGTTCCTCCGCAGCGCGGGCTGCCGAGCCGTCTGACGGTGCTGGTGGCGCTGCGCGGCCCGCGCCCGGAGGGAGCGGCGCACCGGACGGTCGTGCACGCGGAGGACCGGGAGCGGGAGCTGGACCTGCTGTTCGGCGCGTCCCGGGGGCTCGATCCACACCCCACGCTCACCGTGCTGCGCCCCGACGACCCGGGGGTGGTCCCGGACCCGGACCACGAGGCGATCACCCTCACCGCCACGGTGCCCGCCGACGCCGACCGGGAGCGGCCGACGTCCGAGGTCTTCGACGATCACGCGGACACCCTGATCACCGCGGCCGAGCGTGCCGTACCGGATCTGCGCGAGCGCCTTCTCTGGCACGAGGTGCGGGTCCCGGCCGACATCGCGGAGGCGACCGGCGCGGAGGGAGGCGCGGTTCCCGCCCCGGCTCTGGCCGCGGCCGAAGGCCGCCTGCTGCACCCGGCGAACACCACCGGGCTGCCCGGTCTGTTCACCGTGGGCGGCTGGTCCCACCCGGGCGGAGGCCTTCCGCACGCCGGCATGTCGGGTGCGCTGGTGGCCGGGCTGATCGTGGAGGGGCCGGAGTTCCGGGGCTCTCGGTGACCGCTGGTCAGAAGCGGTACTGCTCGTCGTAGCCGTTGCCCTGCTGGCCGTTGTTCTGCTGGCCGTTGCCCTGGTAGGGGTACTGCTGCTCCTGCGGGAGCTCGCCGCCGTAGGTCTCGTCGGTGCGCTGCTGCGGGACCCACACACCGCCGGCCGGGGTCTCGCCGTAGGTGGGGTTGCCGTACTGGTCCTGGCCGTAGGCCTGCTGGCCGTACTGCTGCTGGCCGCCGTAGGAGGTGTCGTAGCCGCCGTAGGTCTGGGTGCCGATGTACGGGTCGGAGTAGGCGGCGTACTGCTGCTGTCCGGCCATGTCGTAGCCGTACTGCTGCTGGTCATAGCCGGTGTAGCCGTCGTAGCCGTAGTTCTGGTCGGCGCCCTGGGCGGCCGTCGCGTACTGGTCCTGGGTCTGTCCCTGACCGGCGTACGTGCCGTCGTTGTATATGCCGTAGGAGCCGGTGTCGTCGGGCATCGGCTGCGGCTCGTAGACCTCGGCGGCCGCGGGGCGGGCGGGCGTGAAGACGTCGTCGCGGTCGTAGTCGTCCTGGCCGTAACGGGACGCGTTCGGGACGTAGTTGCCCTCGTCGCCGTAGGCGGCGTCCGTCGCCTCGAGGTCGGAGACCTCCAGGGTCGGCTCCTCGCGGCCGCGTTCGCGGCGGCCGCCGCGCTTGCCGCCGACGAGGCCGCCCAGGGCCTCCGGCGGATTGACCGCCCAGCCCTGTTCGAAGCCGCGGCGGAAGGAGAGGGTGACGTAGGTCTGGCCGACCGCGAAGGCGATGGCGCCCAGTCCGATGACGACCACCGACGGGATGAGCACACCGAGTACGACGCCCACGAAGCCGGCGAAGGCGAGCAGTCGCCAGCGGAGCCGTGCCTTGTACTGCAGCAGCACCTCGCCCAGCAACCACAGCGCGACGATTCCGAACGCGATGTAGAGGACCGTCCAGCCCATGTACGCCCCTCTCCCAGTGACCGCTACGCAGTGTGTCGTATATCGGTGCGGCCGGTCTAGGCCTGCGGTGGGTGGTGCAGGCCCAGGTTCTCGTAGATCTCCAGCGACGCCGTGGAGTTGTTGAGCGTGATGAAGTGCAGTCCGGGCACTCCCTCGGCCAGCAGCCGGGCGCAGAACTCCGTGGCGAACTCGATACCGATGGAGCGTACAGCGGCCGGATCGTCTTTTGCTGTGAGGATCCGCTCTTTCAGGACAGAGGGGATGGCCGCGTTGCTGAGCTGTGGCAGGCGCTCCAGCATCCGCACGCTGGTCACCGGCATGATCTCGGGGATGACGGGGGTCTCGCAGGCCGCTTTGACGACTCGGTCACGCAGTCGCAGATAGGACTCCGGCTGGAAGAACATCTGCGTGATGGCGTAGTCGGCGCCGGCCCGGCACTTGTCGACGAAGTGCGCGACGTCGGCGTCCCAGTCCCCGGACCGCGGGTGCATCTCCGGGAAGGCGGCGACGCCGACACAGAAGTCGCCCGATTCCTTGATGAGCCGGACGAGTTCGGCGGCGTACGTCAGCCCCTGCGGGTGGGCCACCCAGTCGCCCATGGGGTCGCCGGGCGGGTCGCCGCGCACGGCCAGGATGTTGCGGATCCCGGCGTCGGCGTACTGGCCGATGATGTTGCGCAGTTCGGCGATGGAGTGGTTGACCGCGGTGAGGTGGGCGACCGGCGTGAGCGTGGTGTCCGCGACGATCTGCTGGGTCTCCTTGACGGTGCCCGCGCGGGTGGAGCCGCCGGCACCGTACGTGACGGAGACGAAGTCCGGGGCGACCGCCTCGACCCTCCTGAGCGCGCTCCACAGGTTCCGCTCCCCCTTGGGGGTTTTCGGCGCCGAGAACTCGAACGAGTACGTCGCCTTGCCCGTGGCGAGCATGTCGCGCACGGTGCGTGCGCGGTCAGTCCTGGTGGATGCGGTTCCGAGGGCCATACCCGCAGGTTAGCCAGGGGGCAGCGGTCACCCAACCGGATCCGGGAAATTTGCCCGTTTTGTCGACTTGTTGTCCACCCTTCGGACACCGGGGCCCGTCACGCCGGGTCCCTGAGCCTCTTCGCGAACTCCGCCGCGGCGGCTCCCGGGTCGTCCGCCTCCGTGATGGCCCGTACGACGACGACCCGGCGGGCGCCCGCCTCCAGCACCTGGTCGAGGTTGGCGAGGTCGATGCCGCCGATGGCGAACCAGGGGCGGTCGGTGCCGAGGGAGGCGGTGTACCGGACCAGGTCGAGGCCGGGTGCGTGGCGGCCGGGCTTGGTCGGGGTCGGCCAGCACGGGCCGGTGCAGAAGTAGTCCACGCCGTCCTGGACGGCGGCCGCGGCGGCCTCGGCCTCGGAGTGCGTGGAGCGGCCGACGAGGATGTCGTCGCCGAGGATCGCACGGGCCGCGGGGACCGGGAGGTCGCCCTGGCCGAGGTGCAGGACGGCGGGCGGCCAGGGGTGGGTGGCCCGGGCCGCGTGCGCCACGTCGGCGCGGTCGTTCACCGAGAGGACCTTGCCGTACATGTGGCACTTGTCGGCGAAGAGCTCCAGCCAGCCCAGTTCCTCGTCCGCCTCCAGGGTCTTGTCGCGGAGCTGGATGAAGTCAACGCCGTTCTCCAGGACCGCGTCCAGGAAGTCGGGCAGGTCGCCCTGCTTCTTGCGGGCGTCCGTGCAGAGATAGAGCCGGGCGTCGGCCAGCTGGGCGCGGGCGTCGGTGTCGGACGTGACGGGCATGGGTGTCCCCCGTTGTCGGTGGCGTACGGGCCGCGGGCCGGTGCGGTCGACCTGGGCGGGCCGGGCGTAGTGAACCACAGGGACGTCTCCCCGGCCCACGCCCGGGCCCAGGTGCGACGAGCGGGTCCGTCCCACGTCCTGGCGACGAACCCGCAGGTCATCGTCGCCAGGTGTGGGGCACGTCCGGTTCGGCGGTCCTGGGTCAGACGGCGAGCGCCTGGGCCCTGCGCTTCACCTCCGTGCCGCGGTTCTCGCTCAGCGCCTGGGCGGGGGTCCCGGGCAGGCTGTCGTCGGGGGTGAAGAGCCACTCCAGCATCTCTTCGTCGGAGAAGCCGTCGTCCCTCAGGAGCGTCAAGGTCCCGGCGAGGCCCTTGACGACCTTCTGCTCGACCCCGTCGATGAAGGCGGCGGGGACGTGCAGTGCGCGGTTCTCACCACGGCGTACGGCGATGAGCTGGCCGTCCTTGACCAGCTGGCGCGCACGCGTCACCTCGACATCGAGGATTTCCGCGATGTCGGGGAGGGTGAGCCAGGCGGGGACGAGAGCATCGATCTTTGCGTCAATCTCGGTCACGGCATCAAGCCTGCCATCCCGCACCGACAGTCGGAAGCCAGACCCCTGCGACCTGGGCTTTCGCACTACACCGTTGCCGCTTTCAGCGGTCGCGACGGGTCCGCCAGCAGCTCCGGGTCCAGCTCCGGCCCCGCCTCGATCAGCCGCCGTCCCTGTGCCAGGTCCCGGGGCCGGCCCACCGCCAGCAGGGCGACGAGGCGGTTCTCGCGCAGCCAGCAGACCGTCCAGGCCGGGCCGGACGGGTCGCCGCGCCACAGGACCGTGTCGGCGGAGGTGTGGTGGCCGACGTACTGGACGAAGCGGCCGAACTGCTCGGACCAGAAGTACGGCACGGGGTCGTAGACCGCGGGCGTCTCGCCGATGATGTTCGCCGCCACCGTTCGCGGGCCCTGGAGGGCGTTGTCCCAGTGGTGGACCAGCAGCCGCTCGCTGTACCTTCCCGAAGGGAAGGACGCGCAGTCGCCGACCGCGTAGACGTCCGGCGCGGACGTGCGCAGCCGGTCGTCGGCCACGACCTCGCCGTGCGCGCCGAGTTCGATGCCCGAGCCGGCCAGCCAGACCGTGGCGGGGCGGGCGCCGATGCCGACCACGACGGCATCCGCGGGCAGCCGCGTGCCGTCGTCCAGGAGGACCTCTCCGGGCCGCACCCGCTCCACGCGCGCGTGGGTGCGCAGCTCGGCACCGGCGTCGGCGTACCAGGACGACATCGGCGCGGCCACCTCCGCGGGCAGCGCCCCCGCGAGCGGCCGTTCGGCGGCCTCCACGACCGTGACCGCGCAGCCCGCCTCCCGCGCGGCGGTGGCGAACTCGGCGCCGATCCAGCCCGCGCCGACCACCACGATGTCGTGCTGCCGGGCGAGTACGGGCCGCAGCCGCTCGGCGTCGTCGAGGGTGCGCAGCAGATGCACGCCGGGGACGCCCTCCGCGCCGGGCAGCCGGATCGGTTCGGCACCGGTGGCGAGGACCAGGACGTCGTACGGCACGGGCCCGCACTCGGTGTCGAGTTCGTGCTCGGCGGGGCGGACGCCCAGCACCTCGCGGCCCAGTTCCAGTGCGATACCGAGTGCCTCGAAGTCGACGTCGAAGGCGGAGCCCTCGGCCTTGCCGAGCAGTACGGCCTTCGACAGCGGCGGCCGGTCGTACGGCTGATGCGGCTCCGCGCCGATGAGGGTCACGGTGCCGGTGAAGCCCTGTTCGCGCAGGGCCACCGCGGTCTGTACGCCGGCCATGCCCGCGCCGACCACGACCACGCGCCGCTGAGACTGCTCCGTCTGCTCGCTCACCGGATCACCATAGACAACTGACAATTTGTCAGTCAGCGGTCCTGCACCGTGACCTGCTCCACAACGCTCGTCCCGCTGCCCGGCTGCGACTCCCACTCCCAGCGCTCCTCCAGCCGCACCCGCCCGTCCGGCAGTTCGACGACCGTGGACACGCAGTGCCCCGATGAGGTCGTCCCGTCGTGCTTGAGCTGGACGTACCGGAAGTCGAGCCGGTCGCCCTCGCGGGTGCCGACCAGATGCCCGCGCACGACGTCGCCGCCCGTGTACTCGGCCCAGATCTCGCCGCTCTTCTCGTGGTACGCGAACCGGGTGCGGGTACCCACCTGACCTGGGGCCTGGTCGGCGACGGGGGCGAGGACGAGGCCGTCCAGCGAGCGGGGCATGGCAGCAGGCTCCCTTACACAAGCGCAAAACCAAGAGCTAGGGTGGCCAACGTAGAGCACTCGCGGGAGCCCGGACGCACCGGGCTGAGAGGGAGGCTGGCGGCCTCCGACCGTACGAACCTGATCCGGGTCATGCCGGCGAAGGGAGGGGCTGGACGCCCATGTCCTCACGTACGTCAGACGTCCTCGTCGTCGGGGGCGGAATCATCGGCCTCGTCACGGCCTGGCGGGCCGCGCAGCGCGGTTTCGCCACGGCCGTCGTCGATCCCGAACCGGGCGGCGGGGCCGCCCAGGTGGCCGCCGGGATGCTGGCCGCCGTCACGGAACTGCACTACGGCGAGCAGACCCTGCTGGGCCTGAACCTGGCCTCGGCCCGCCGCTATCCGGAGTTCGCGGCCGAGCTCACCGAGCTGACCGGCCACGACCTCGGCTACCGCCGCTGCGGCACGCTCGCCGTCGCACTGGACGCCGACGACCGTGCCCATCTGCGGGAACTGCACGCCCTGCAGCAGGAGTCGGGCCTGGATTCGGAGTGGCTGTCCGGGCGGGAGTGCCGGCGCCTGGAGCCGATGCTCGCACCGGGTGTGCGCGGCGGGCTGCGGGTCGACGGCGACCATCAGATCGACCCCCGGCGGCTGATCAAGGCGCTGCTGGCCGCCTGCGAGCGGGCGGGCGTGGTCTTCCACCGCCTCTGGGCCGAGCGCCTGGACCTCGTGGCGGACCGGGCCGCCGGCATCACGGCCACCGACGGCACCCGGCTGGGCGCGGCCCAGGTGGTGCTCGCCGCCGGCAGCCTCAGCGGGCGGCTCGCCGGTGTCCCCGACGAGGTCCTGCCGCCGGTGCGCCCCGTGAAGGGGCAGGTGCTGCGGCTGACCGTGCCACAGCGGTACGCGCCCTTCCTGAACCGGACCGTGCGGGCCGTGGTCCGTGGCAGCCAGGTCTATCTGGTGCCGCGCGAGAACGGCGAGCTGGTGATCGGGGCGACCAGCGAGGAGCAGGGCTGGGACACCTCGGTGACCGCGGGCGGGGTGTACGAGCTGCTGCGCGACGCCCATGAGCTGGTGCCGGGCATCACGGAGCTGCCGCTCACGGAGACCCGCGCGGGACTGCGCCCCGGTTCCCCCGACAACGCTCCGCTGCTCGGACCGACCGAGCTCCCGGGGCTGCTCCTGGCGACCGGCCACTATCGCAACGGTGTGCTGCTCACGCCGGTCACCGGCGACGCGATGGCCCATGTGCTGACCACGGGTGAACTGCCGGACGAGGTCCGCGCCTTCACCCCCCGGCGTTTCACCTTCACGGAGCTGCCCGCATGAACATCTCCGTCAACGGAGAGCCGCGGGAGATCGCTCCCGGCACGGCTCTCGACACCGTCGTGCGGGCCCTCGCCCCGGCCCCCGCCGGAGTGGCCGCGGCCCTCAACGAAACCGTCGTCCCGCGCGGACACTGGCCGTCGACGTCCCTCTCCGAGGGAGACCGCGTCGAGGTCCTCACCGCCGTCCAAGGAGGCTGACCCATGGCCGACGATCCCTTCGTCCTCGGCGGTACGGCCTTCCCCTCCCGCCTGATCATGGGCACCGGCGGCGCGCCCAGCCTGGATGTGCTGGAGCGGGCGCTGATCGCCTCCGGCACCGAGCTCACCACGGTCGCGATGCGGCGCGTGGACCCGACGGTGCACGGCTCGGTCCTGTCCGTGCTGACCAGGCTCGGCATCGAGGTGCTGCCGAACACCGCGGGCTGCTTCACCGCGGGCGAGGCCGTACTGACGGCCCGCCTCGCGCGCGAGGCCCTCGGCACCGAGCTGATCAAGCTGGAGGTCATCGCCGACGAACGCACCCTGCTGCCGGACCCCATCGAGCTTTTGGATGCCGCGGAGACGCTGGTCGACGACGGTTTCACGGTGCTGCCGTACACCAACGACGACCCCGTCCTCGCGCGGAAGCTGGAGGACGTGGGCTGCGCGGCGATCATGCCGCTGGGCTCCCCGATCGGCTCCGGGCTCGGGATCCGCAATCCGCACAACTTCCAGCTGATCGTCGAGCACGCGCGCGTGCCGGTGATCCTGGACGCGGGGGCCGGCACGGCGTCGGACGCGGCGCTCGCGATGGAGCTGGGGTGCGCGGGTGTGATGCTCGCCTCGGCGGTGACGCGGGCCCAGGAGCCGGAGCTGATGGCCCACGCGATGCGGCACGCGGTGGAGGCGGGCCGGCTGGCGTACCGGGCGGGGCGCATCCCCAAGCGGCATTTCGCCGAAGCCTCGTCCCCCAGGAAGGGGTTGGCGCAACTGGATCCCGAACGCCCCGCATTCTGAACGTACGTTCGATGCAGGCCGAAAGTCGTTGCGACGTCCGTCACAGGACGGCTTCAGTCCCGCCCCGATCTCGCCCGAACCCGCGGCCCTGTCAGTCGCGGCTCGTACACTCACCTGCGTGGATACGACCCTTCAGGACCCTCTGGTCGGGCAGGTGCTCGACGGCCGCTATCGCGTGGACGCGCGGATCGCGGTCGGCGGGATGGCCACGGTCTACCGGGCCGTGGACACCCGCCTCGACCGCGTGCTCGCGCTGAAGGTGATGCACCCGGGCCTCGCCGCCGACGTCACCTTCGTCGACCGGTTCATCCGCGAGGCCAAGTCCGTCGCCCGGCTCGCCCACCCCAATGTGGTGCAGGTCTTCGACCAGGGCACCGACGGGTCGTACGTCTATCTCGCCATGGAGTATGTGGCCGGCTGCACCCTGCGTGACGTGCTGCGTGACCGTGGCGCGCTGCAGCCGCGGGCCGCGCTCGACATCCTGGAGCCGGTCCTCGCCGCGCTCGGCGCCGCGCACCGCGCGGGGTTCGTGCACCGGGACATGAAGCCCGAGAACGTGCTGATCGGGGACGACGGCCGGGTGAAGGTGGCCGACTTCGGGCTCGTCCGCTCCGTCGACACCGTCACCAACACCACGGGCACCGTGCTCGGCACCGTCTCGTATCTCGCGCCGGAGCAGATCGAGAGCGGCACGGCCGATCCCCGCGTCGACGTCTACGCGTGCGGTGTCGTGCTGTACGAGATGCTGACCGGTGAGAAGCCTCACGACGGGGACTCCCCCGCCGTGGTGCTCTACAAGCATCTCCACGAGGACGTCCCGCCGCCCTCGGGCATCGTGCCGGGGCTGGCGTTCGAGCTGGACGAGCTGGTCGCCTCGGCGACCGCCCGCACCCCGGACATCCGTCCCTACGACGCGGTGGCGCTGCTCGCGCTGGCCCGCGCGGCACGTGGCGCGCTCAGCGAGGACCAGCTGGACCTGGTGCCGCCGCAGGCCCTGTCCGTCGCGCACAGTGGCGCCGAGGACCGCACCAGCGTGATCCCGCGCTCTCTGACGGTGCCGCGGCCGCTGCCGGTCAACGAGGACGGGACCGCGCTCCACCACACGAGCCGGTTCGAGTCCCCGCCGCCCCCGCCGCCCCGGCGCCGTTCGGGACCCCCGCGCGGGCCGCTCGCGATCGTCGTCGCCCTGCTGCTGATCCTCGGTGTCGGAGCCGGCGTCTGGTACATCAACTCCGGCCAGTTCACCAAGGTCCCGGCACTGATCGACAAGACCGAGACGCAGGCCCGGGACCGGCTGGAGGAGGCCGGGCTCGAGGTCGGCACGGTGAAGCAGGAGTACAGCGACACCGTGAAGCGCGGCCGGGTCATCGGCTCGGACCCGACCGTGGGCACCCGCATCCGGAGCAACGACTCCGTGACGCTGACCGTGTCCAAGGGCCCCGAGACCGTGAAGCTGGGCGACCTGAAGGGCCTGCGTCTCGACAAGGCGAGGGCACGGCTCAAGGGGGACGGCCTCGAACCGGGCATGGTGACCCGGGCGTTCAGCGACGACGTCATCAAGGGCTTCGTGATCAGTACCGACCCGGAGGCGGGCACCACGCTCCGCTCGGGCGCGGCGGTCGCCCTGGTCGTCAGCAAGGGCAGCCCGGTGGACGTCCCGGACGTCACCGGCGAGAGCCTGGAGGACGCGAAGGCGGACCTGGAGGACGCGGGCCTGAAGGTGAAGGTCGCCTCCGAGCAGGTCAACTCCGAGTACGACAAGGGCCTGGTCGCCGCGCAGACCCCGCAGGACGGCAGCAGGGCCGCCGAGGGTGACACCGTGACGCTGACGATCTCCAAGGGCCCGGAGATGGTCGAGGTCCCGGACGTGGTCGGCGACAGCGTCGATGACGCGAAGGCAGCGCTGGAGGGGGCCGGCTTCGAGGTCGACGAGGACCGCGGGCTCCTCGGACTGTTCGGCGACACGGTCAAGAACCAGTCCGTGGAGGGCGGCCAGACCGCCCCCAAGGGATCGACGATCACCATCGAGATCCGCTGAGCGGGCCTTGCCACCATCCGACGCCAGGGTGCCCCGCGCCGCGTGACACCCTGGTCGGGTGATGACTCAGCGCAACCCCGTCGGCGGCCATGTCCCCGTGGCCGGCGGTCTGAACTCCGTCGGCCTGTCCTACGCCCGTGACCTCGCGGCCGAGACCGTGCAGGTCTTCGTCGCCAACCCGCGCGGCTGGGCCACGCCCACCGGCAACCCGCGGCAGGACGAGGAGTTCCGTGCGGCCTGCGCGGCGGAGTCGATCCCGGCGTACGTCCATGCCCCGTATCTGATCAACTTCGGCTCGCACACCGAGGCGACGGTGGAGAAGTCGGTGGAGAGCCTGCGGCACTCGCTGCGGCGCGGGCGGGAGATCGGGGCGCTCGGTGTCGTCGTGCACACGGGCAGCGCGACCGGCGGCCGGGACCGGTCCGTCGCCCTCAAGCAGGTCCGGGAGTACATGCTGCCGCTGCTCGACGAGCTCACCCACGACGACGACCCGTATCTGCTGCTGGAGTCGACCGCAGGTCAGGGCGCCTCGCTCTGCTCGCGGACCTGGGACTTCGGTCCATATTTCGAGGCGCTGGACGCCCACCCCAAGCTGGGCGTCTGCCTCGACACCTGCCACATCTTCGCGGCCGGCCACGACCTGACCGGCCCCTCCGGCATGCACCAGACCCTCGATCTGCTGGTGGACACCGTCGGCGAGGGCCGTCTGAAGCTGATCCACGCCAACGACTCCAAGGACGTGGTCGGCGCCCACAAGGACCGGCACGCGAACATCGGCGCCGGCCATATCGGCGAGGACCCGTTCCGGGCGCTGATGACCCACCCCGCCACCGAGGGCGTACCGCTGATCATCGAGACGCCCGGCGGCAAGGAGGGACACGCGGCGGACGTGGAGCGGCTGAAGAAACTGCGAGACGCATAACCCGTTACGGAATACCCCTGGGGGGTATACGGTTCTTACTCGGTGCAGGAACCGTTACCTGACATTGGGGGCACTCATGCAGCACGAGGCGCACGCGGGACACGCTCACCACCAGACAGACGGCGGCTGGGCCATGGCCGTCCGGGCCACCCTCCACTGCCTCACGGGGTGTGCCATCGGCGAGGTGCTCGGCATGGTCATCGGCACCGCGCTCGGCTGGGGCAACACCCCGACCCTGATCCTGGCGATCGTCCTCGCCTTCTTCTTCGGCTACGCGCTCACCCTGCGCGGCGTCATGAAGGCGGGCCTGGACCTGCGCGCCGCACTGAAGGTGGCGCTGGCCGCGGACACCCTGTC
Source organism: Streptomyces sp. NPDC087859 (assembly GCF_044742595.1). Taxonomy (NCBI): domain Bacteria; kingdom Bacillati; phylum Actinomycetota; class Actinomycetes; order Kitasatosporales; family Streptomycetaceae; genus Streptomyces; species Streptomyces sp. NPDC087859. Next base: position 470,268 of record NZ_JBIUUU010000006.1, read on the forward strand.
CATCGCCGTGATGGAGCTGGTCGACAACGGAGTGATCGTGCTGTGGCCGGGGGCCATGGACGCCGAACTCGCCGACCCGCTGTTCTGGGGCGCGCTGGCGATCGCCCTGGCCATCGCCTTCGTCCTCACCACGCCGGTCAACAAGTGGATGATCGGCCGCGGCAAGGGCCACGCGGTGGTGCACCAGTACCACCACTGAGCCCTACAGGTCCGGGCCGTCCCCCGGCACCTCCTGGTAGGAGTAGCGCTGCTCCCGCCAGGGGTCGCCGACGTTGTGATAGCCGCGCTCCTCCCAGAAGCCACGGCGGTCGGCGGTCATGTACTCGACGCCGCGGACCCATTTGGGCCCCTTCCAGGCGTACAGATGGGGGACGACCAGCCGGAGCGGGAAGCCGTGCTCGGCGGTGAGCAGCTCGCCGTCCTTGTGGGTGGCGAAGATCGTGCGCTCGGCGGCGAAGTCCGCGAGGCGCAGGTTGGAGCTGAAGCCGTACTCGGCCCACACCATCACATGGGTGACGGCCGGGTCCGGCGGGGCGATGTCCAGGATGGTCCGGGCGGGGACCCCGCCCCACTCCGCGCCGAGCATGCTGAACTTCGTGACGCAGTGCAGATCGGCCACGACGGTGGCGTGCGGCAGAGCCGTGAACTCGTCGTGGTTCCAGCACTGCTTCTCACCGTCGGCGGTGGCTCCGAAGACGCGGAACTCCCAGCGTTCGGGGCGGAACTTGGGGACGGGCCCGTAGTGCGTGACCGGCCAGCCGCGTTGGATTCGCTGTCCCGGCGGAAGCTCGGACTGTGCCGCTTCTCCTGACTCGCGTTCCACCGGCTGACCCATGACTCCATCCTGACAGACCTGGGGCAGTGCACATGACCAGCCCCTTGCTAATTCGCCTCAAACCGGACTAAGCATGCCCTTACTTACTAAGTGAAGACTTACTGGACGATCTTCGATACCGGTGCAAGGATGCGGCGCAACCTGCCAGTTCCCCCCGGTTGGAAGGAGCCTCTGCGATGCAGGGCGACCCCGAGGTCATCGAATTCCTCAACGAGCAGCTCACCGGCGAGCTCACCGCGATCAACCAGTACTTCCTGCACGCGAAGATGCAGGAGAACTTCGGCTGGACGAAGCTCGCCAAGTACACGCGCCACGAGTCGTTCGACGAGATGAAGCACGCCGAGGTGCTCACCGACCGGATCCTCTTCCTGGACGGGCTGCCGAACTACCAGCGCCTGTTCCACGTCCGGGTCGGGCAGACGGTCAAGGAGATGTTCGAGGCCGACCGGCAGGTCGAGGTCGAGGCGATCGACCGCCTCAAGCGCGGTATCGAGGTGATGCGCGCCAAGGGCGACATCACGTCCGCGAACATCTTCGAGTCGATCCTCGAGGACGAGGAGCACCACATCGACTACCTCGACACCCAGCTCGAACTGGTGGAGAAGCTCGGCGAGGCGCTCTACATCGCGCAGCTGATCGAGCAGCCGGAGAGCTAGGCGGCCTCGTCCAGCCCGGCGAGGACCGGTCGGCCCTGGTCGGCGAGGTCACGTGTCGGGCAGGCGCCCCGGCCCAGCAGCGCCTGGATGCGCCGCACACAGGAACCGCAGTCGGTGCCCGCCTTGCAGGCGGAGGCTATCTGGCGCGGAGTGCAGGCACCGTCCGCCGCGTGCTTCTTGACCTGCTGCTCGGTGATACCGAAGCAACTGCAGACGTACACGCGGTTCACCTCCCGCCGGGATAGATCAGTGGTGCCGCCCCGATAATCGGTGAGGCTAACCTAACCTTACCCGGCGCGCAGGAACCGCAAAAGTGGAGTGGGGCGCGGATCGTATGTGATCCGCGCCCCACCTCATGCCCCTGTAACAGGCGCATCCACTGCTGATCTGCTACTAGTCCCGGTACAGCTCCGCGACGAGGAACGCCAGGTCCAGGGACTGGCTGCGGTTGAGCCTCGGGTCGCAGGCCGTCTCGTAGCGCTGGTGCAGGTCGTCGACGAAGATCTCGTCGCCGCCGCCCACGCACTCGGTGACGTCGTCGCCGGTGAGCTCCACGTGGATGCCGCCCGGGTGGGTGCCCAGGCCCTTGTGGACCTCGAAGAAGCCCTTGACCTCGTCGAGCACGTCGTCGAAGCGACGGGTCTTGTGACCCGAGGCCGCCTCGAAGGTGTTTCCGTGCATCGGGTCGCTCACCCAGGCCACGGTCGCGCCGGAGGCGGTGACCTTCTCGACCAGCTCGGGCAGCTTGTCGCGGACCTTGTCCGCGCCCATCCGCACGATGAAGGTGAGACGGCCCGGCTCGCGGTCCGGGTCGAGGCGCTCGATGTACTGCAGCGCGTCCTCGGCCGTCGTCGTCGGGCCCAGCTTGATCCCGATCGGGTTGCGGATCTTGGAGGCGAACTCGATGTGCGCGCCGTCCAGCTGGCGGGTGCGCTCACCGATCCAGACCATGTGGCCCGAGACGTCGTACAGCTGACCCGTACGCGAGTCGACCCTGGTCAGCGCCGACTCGTAGTCGAGGAGCAGCGCCTCGTGGGAGGCGTAGAACTCGACCGTCTTGAACTCCTCCGGGTCCGTGCCGCAGGCCCGCATGAAGTTCAGCGCGTTGTCGATCTCCCGCGCGAGCTGCTCGTAGCGCTGCCCGGACGGGGACGACTTCACGAAGTCCTGGTTCCAGGCGTGCACCTGGCGCAGGTCCGCGTATCCACCCGTGGTGAAGGCGCGCACCAGGTTGAGCGTGGAGGCGGAGGCGTTGTACATCCGCTTCAGGCGCTCGGGGTCCGGGATGCGGGCCTTCTCGTTGAACTCGAAGCCGTTGACCGAGTCGCCGCGGTACGTCGGCAGGGTCACGCCGTCGCGGGTCTCGGTGCCCTTGGAGCGCGGCTTGGAGTACTGGCCGGCGATACGGCCGACCTTCACGACCGGCACCGAGGCGGCGTACGTCAGCACGGCGCCCATCTGGAGCAGGGTCTTGAGCTTGTTGCGGATGTGGTCGGCGGACACGGCGTCGAAGGCCTCGGCGCAGTCGCCGCCCTGGAGGAGGAACGCCTCTCCCTTGGCGACGGCCGCCAACCGGGCGCGCAGCTGATCGCACTCGCCCGCGAAGACGAGCGGCGGATACGACTCGAGGTCCGCAACGACTGCGCGCAGAGCCTCGGTGTCGGGGTACTCGGGCTGCTGCGCCGCGGGCAGGTCTCGCCAGGTGTTGCCGGCGCTCTGGCCGGTCTTAGCGTTCACGGTCACGACCTCAACATTACGGGGTCGTGTCGCGTCGTTTTCGCACGGCTCGACAGGTGAGACGCACCCACGCTCAAGTGCGCGTGGGGTAAGGTGCCTCGCATGTTCGCGCACTCGACCCAGAACTGGTGGTGGACCGCTCATCCGGCGGCCCACTGACTGCGCGTACGCAAGACTTCGCGAAGGCCGCCCGAGGGGCGGCCTTCGGCGTTTCCGGGGTCCGTTCCTCCCAGTGAACTCTCACCGAGAAGGACAACGGACCCATGCATCTGACCGACCTGCTCGACGATCCCCGCCCGTTCGCCCTGCTGCGCCGACGTACACCGGGCCATGACGAACAGGCCGTGGAGCTGCTGCTCGGCCCGGTCACTTCGTACGACCGTCTCGCCGACCTCCCCGACGAGGGCCTCGCCCTGGTCCCCTTCCGCCAGATCCGCGAGCGCGGCTTCGACGTGCGGGACGACGGGACGCCGCTCGCGGTGCTGACGCCCGAGGAGACCCACACGCTGGACCTGGACGAGGTCCTGGCCCAGCTCCCGGCGCACGACGTGCGTGTCGAACGCGGTGGCTTCGACGTCGGCGACGAGGAGTACGCCGGGATCGTCGGGCGCGTGCTGCGGGAGGAGATCGGGCAGGGCGAGGGCGCGAACTTCGTGATCCGGCGGACGTACGAGGGGGAGATCCCGGGGTTCGGAAGAGCCGATGCCCTCGCCCTGTTCCGGCGGCTCCTGGAGGGTGAGCGCGGCGCGTACTGGACCTTTGTCGTGCACACCGGTGACCGGACCCTGGTCGGCGCCAGCCCCGAGGTGCATGTGCGCATGTCCGGCGGCACGGTCGTCATGAACCCGATCAGCGGGACGTACCGCTATCCCGCCGAGGGGCCCACGCCCGAGCACCTGCTCGACTTCCTGGCCGACGGCAAGGAGATCGAGGAGCTGTCGATGGTCGTCGACGAGGAGCTCAAGATGATGTGCACCGTCGGCGACATGGGCGGAGTCGTCATCGGGCCGCGGCTGAAGGAGATGGCTCATCTCGCGCACACGGAGTACGAGCTGCGCGGCAAGTCCTCGCTGGATGTGCGGGAAGTGCTGAAGGAGACCATGTTCGCGGCGACCGTCACCGGCTCGCCCGTGCAGAACGCCTGCCGGGTCATCGAGCGGCACGAGATCGGGGGGCGCGGTTACTACGCGGGGGCGCTGGCGCTGCTCGGCAAGGACTCCGGCGGGGCCCAGACCCTGGACTCCCCCATCCTCATCCGCACCGCGGACATCGACGCGGACGGCCGGCTGCGGGTACCGGTCGGCGCCACGCTCGTCCGCGGCTCGGACCCGGCGGGCGAGGTGGCCGAGACGCACGCGAAGGCGGCGGGGGTGCTGGCGGCGCTGGGGGTGCGTGAGCAGAGGCCGCGCGAGGAAGGCGTACGTCCCCGGCTGGCCGACGATCCCCGGGTGCGGGCCGCGCTCGACGGTCGACGCTCGTCGCTCGCCCCGTTCTGGCTGCGGATGCAGGAAGCTCCCACGAAGGACGCGGAGCTCACCGGCCACGCCCTGGTCGTGGACGGCGAGGACACCTTCACGGCGATGCTCGCGCACGTGCTGCGCTCCAGCGGACTGGACGTCACCGTCCGGCGTTACGACGAGCCCGGTCTGCGCGAGGCGGTCCTCGCTCATGAGGGTCCGGTGGTCCTGGGCCCCGGCCCCGGCGACCCCCGCGACCTGACCGACCCCAAGATGGGCTTCCTGCGTGACCTGACCGCCCACGTCGTCCGCGAGAACCGGCACGGTGTGCTGGGCGTCTGCCTCGGGCACGAGCTGCTGGCGGCCGAGCTGGGGCTGGAGATCGTGCGGAAGGAAGTGCCCTACCAGGGCGCGCAGACGACGGTCGACCTGTTCGGGCGGCCGGAGACCGTGGGCTTCTACAACAGCTTCGTGGCGCACTGCGACGACGAGACGGCGGCCGAGCTGGCCGCGCACGAGGTCGAGGTCAGCCGGAGCGCCTCGGGCGAGGTGCACGCCCTGCGTGGGCCGGGCTTCGCCGGGGTGCAGTTCCACCCGGAGTCGGTGCTCACGCTGAACGGTGCCGCGGTCGTACGGGAGTTGGTGGGTCAGCTGCGCGGGACGAGCACGTTCTCCGAGCGGCGGCCGGCCCTGTAGTCCAGGACGTTGCGCACCGTGGCGTCGACGATCTGGCCGACGGCGTCCTCGGTGTAGTACGCCTGGTGGGAGGTGACCAGGACGTTCGGGAAGGTGACCAGGCGGGCCAGGGTGTCGTCCTCGATGGCCTCCAGGGACTTGTCGAGGAAGAACAGGCCCGCCTCCGCCTCGTACACATCGAGGCCGACGCCCGCGAAGCGGCCCGCGCGCAGTTCGGTGACGAGGGCGGTGGTGTCGATCAGGCCGCCGCGGCTGGAGTTCACCAGGATCGCGTCGTCCTTCATCGCCTTCAGGGCGTCGGCGTCGATGAGGTGCTGGGTCTCCGGCATCAGCGGGACGTGCAGGGTGACGAGGTCGGACTCGGCGAGGAGCTGTTCCTTGGGGACGTACTCCATGCCGAGTTCCCCGCACACCGGATTCTCGGCGACGTCCCACCCCAGCAAGCGCATGCCGAAGCCGTGGGCGATCCGGGTGAAAGCCTCGCCGATCTTGCCGGTGCCGAGGACGCCGGCGGTGCGGCCGCGCAGGTCGCGGCCCATCAGGCCGTCGAGACGGAAGTCGAAGTCCCGGGTGCGGGTGGAGGCGCGGACGATACGACGGTTGACCGCCATGGCGAGGGTCCAGGCGAACTCGGCGACGGAGTACGGCGAGTAGTACGAGACCCGGGCGACCGTCATGCCGAGCCGTTCGGCGGCCTTGAGATCGATGTTGTTGAACCCGGTGGACCGCTGGGCGATCATCCGTGTGCCGCCGGCCGCGAGGACCTCCAGGACACGGGCGCCGAGCTCGGCGTTGACGCTGGTGGAGATGACCTCGTAGCCGGCCGCGATGGGGGCGGTGTCCTCGTTGAGGAAGACGTCGAGACAGCGGACCTCGTGATGGCCCAGGAAGGCCTGCTGGATCAGGGGCTTCTCGTCCGCCTGGACTCCGAAGGCGAGAATCTCCACGCGACCCTCCGAGGTGCGCCGGAATTGTCTGATACCGGCGAATATCTCACAGACCCCTGCGGAGCCGCTCTGTCAGCGCTCTCCGCTGCCGCGGGGCCGGGCTCGGCGCGTTTCGCCCTCGTGCCGCTCCAGCAGCGCCTCCGCCCCCGGCCATCGGCCCTTCTCGTGACACCTGCGCCGCGAACGCCGCCACGGTAACCGCGGCGGCGTTCGGATGTCGCACAACGCACTTCACAGGAAGGGGAGTTGATCCCGGGCTCCGGCGTCAGCCGAAGAACACCCCGACCTCCTCGTACAGCTTCGGATCCACCGTCTTCAGCTTGGCCGTCGCCTCCGCGATCGGTACCCGCACGATGTCCGTGCCGCGCAGCGCGACCATCTTGCCGAAGTCGCCGTCCCGGACGGCCTCGATGGCGTGCAGTCCGAAGCGGGTGGCGAGCCAGCGGTCGAAGGCACTGGGGGTCCCGCCGCGCTGGATGTGCCCGAGGACCGTCGTACGGGCCTCCTTGCCGGTCCGCTTCTCGATCTCCTTGGCCAGCCACTCGCCGACCCCGGACAGCCGGACGTGTCCGAAGGAGTCCAGCGACTCGTCCTTGAGGACCGCGTCACCGTCCTTGGGCATCGCACCCTCGGCGACGACCACGATCGGGGCGTAGGAGGCCTTGAAGCGGGAGGTCACCCAGGCGCACACCTGGTCGACGTCAAAGCGCTGTTCGGGGATGAGGATGACGTTGGCGCCGCCGGCGAGCCCCGAGTGGAGGGCGATCCAGCCCGCGTGCCGGCCCATGACTTCGCAGACGAGGACCCGCATATGGGACTCGGCGGTGGTGTGCAGCCGGTCGATGGCCTCCGTGGCGATGCCGACCGCGGTGTCGAAGCCGAAGGTGTAGTCGGTGCCGGACAGGTCGTTGTCGATGGTCTTCGGTACGGCGACGACGGGGACGCCGTACTCGTCGTTGAGCCGTGCCGCCACGCCCAGGGTGTCCTCGCCGCCGATGGCGATGAGCGCCTCGACCTCCTGCTTGGCGAGGTTCTCCTTGATGCGGCGGATACCGCCCTCCGCCTTCAGCGGGTTGGTCCGCGAGGAGCCGAGGATGGTGCCGCCGCGGGGCAGGATGCCGCGCACGGCGGGGATGTCGAGGCGGACGGTGTCGTTCTCCAGTGGTCCTCGCCAGCCGTCCCGGAAGCCGACGAAGTCATAGCCGTACTCCTGCACGCCCTTGCGGACGATGCCCCGGATGACGGCGTTGAGCCCGGGGCAGTCGCCGCCTCCGGTCAGTACTCCGACCCGCATGGAAATGTCCCTTCGCCGCGGTTGCCTGTGAGGGTCACGCTAATGGTGATCCAGGTCACACAGCGATGGGCGGGAAGGGCAATTCCGGTGAATCAGCGAGTCGTTGGTTTACGCGTCGTCAAGCTGGCGCTTCTATTCGTCGTCGAGCCCGCGTTCTATGGCGTACCGGACGAGCTCGACCCGGTTGTGAAGCTGCAGCTTGCCGAGGGTGTTCTGGACGTGGTTCTGAACCGTGCGGTGCGAGATGACCAGACGCTCGGCGATCTGCTTGTAGCTCAGGCCCTTGGCGACCAGCCGCAGCACCTCCGTCTCCCGGTCGGTGAGCTGCGGCGCCTTGGGCTGGTCGGTGTCCGGGGCGGGCGCGGGCTCGGAGGCCAGCCGGCGGTACTCCCCGAGGACGAGTCCGGCGAGGCCGGGCGTGAAGACGGGGTCCCCGACGGCCGTACGGCGTACCGCGTCCAGCAGTTCCTCGGTGGACGCCGACTTCAGCAGATAGCCGGTCGCGCCCGACTTCACGGCCTCGAGGACGTCCGCGTGCTCACCGCTCGCCGACAGTACGAGAACCCGCAGCGCCGGGTTGTGCCCGACGAGTTCCTTGCAGACCTGGACGCCGGGCTTCAACGGCAGGTTCAGGTCGAGCACGAGCACATCCGGCCCGGCGGCCTTGGCGCGGCGTACCGCCTGGTCGCCGTCGCCCGCGGTGGCCACCACGTCGAAGCCGGACGCGTCGAGGTCACGGGCGACCGCGTCGCGCCACATCGGGTGGTCGTCGACCACCATCACCTTGATCGGGTCCTGGTCACTCATCGCTGTCCTGCCTTCCCCCGTGAAACCTTCGGTACCTTCAGCTCGACCTCCGTGCCCTGCCCGGGCACCGAGATCAGTTCGGCGCTGCCGCCGAGTTCGCCCAACCGCCCCCGGATCGACAGGGCCACCCCCATCCGCCCCTCCCCCTCGGCCTGCGCGAGCCGCCCCTCGGGGATGCCGGGCCCGTCGTCCCGTACGGTCACCACGACCTCGTCGGGCTCGTCCTCGACGAGGATCCACGCGCGCGCGTGCTCACCGGCATGCTTCCGTACGTTGTCCAGGGCGGCCCCCACCGCGGCGGCCAGCTCCTTCGCGGCGGCCGGGGGCAGTTCCACCGGGGCGCCGGGCTCGGCGAAGCTGACCTTGGCGGCGGCGAACGGGGCGAGCAGCGCGCGAAGATCCACGGGACCCTCGGGATCCGGCTCGTCGACGGCCCGTACGACCGCCCCCTGGGCCGCGTCCTCCGACGCCCACGAGACGGGCCTCAGCCCACCGGAGACCAGCGTGCGCAGCGCCACCTCCTGCTCGCCGGCCATCCGGCCCAGCTCGGCCGCCTCGCCGCCGATGACGGCACCGCGCCGCTGCACCATGGCGAGCACCTGGAGCACGCTGTCGTGGATGTCCCGCGCGAGCCGCTCCCGCTCCCTGGTCGCGGCCTCGATCTCCAGGGCGCGGGCCAGGGTGCGCTCGGAGGCGCGGGCGACCTCGACGACGTATCCGATGGCGATGGAGGCGACCCAGACGAGGATGACGTTGTGGACGGTGTCCCGGGCCGGTTGGCCGCGCTCGATCAGGTTGGCGACGGCGACCGGTGTGGAGGCGAACGCGGCCCAGCGCCAGCCGCCCTTGATGGCGTACGCGAGGACCGAGCCGGCGGTCCATATCGACGGCAGGGTGGGCCCGCCGGTGTCGATGTGGTGGTCGTTGACGACCAGCGGGGTCAGGAGGATGCCGGTGACCGCGACGGCGAGGTCCACGGCCAGGAAGCGCTTGGTGCAGGCGGCCTCGTTCTGGACCCGGGGCAGGGTGGCGAGCGTCCAGCCGCACAGGACGACGTAGTACGCGACGGCGATGCCCGGGCGGTCGTAGTCCTCGTAGTTGGTGGCGAACAGTCCGACCGCGTACAGCATGGTCAGCACCCGGTACCCGGTGAGCGCGCGCCACAGCGGCAGCTCCACCGACATCCTCATCACACGCTCACGCCTGGCCATGTCCCCACCCCCGGCCCCGCAGCCCCGTCAGGACTCGGAGCGTTCCTTCTCAGCCTTCGCGAGTGCGGCCTTCGCCGCCTTCTCCGCTTCCTTCTCGGCCTTCGCCGCGTCCGCGATCTGCCGCTTGGCGGCGGTCGCGTACATGTCGACGTACTCCTGGCCGGAGAGCTTCATGATCTCGTACATGACCTCGTCGGTCACCGCGCGCAGCACGAAACGGTCGTGCTCCATGCCCTGGTACCGGCTGAAGTCCAGGGGCGCGCCGATGCGGATGCCCGGCCGCATCAGCTTCGGCATCACCTGCCCGGGCGGCTGGATCTTCTCGGTGTCGATCATGGCGACCGGGATGACGGGCGCACCGGTGGCGAGCGCCACGCGCGCGAGGCCGCCCGGCTTGCCCCGGTACAGGCGGCCGTCGGGCGAGCGCGTGCCCTCCGGGTAGATCCCGAACAGCTCACCGCGCTCCAGCACCTCGATGCCGGCCTTGACCGCCGCCTCACCCGCGCCGCGCGCACCGGAGCGGTCCACGGGGAGCTGCCCGGCGCCCTTGAAGAACGCGGCCGTGAGCCGGCCCTTCAGCCCTGGCGTGGTGAAGTACTCCGCCTTGGCGATGAAGGTGACCTTGCGGTCGAGGACCGCGGGCAGGAAGAAGGAGTCCGAGAACGACAGGTGGTTGCTCGCCAGGATCGCGGGGCCCGCGTCAGGGATGTTCTCGAGGCCTTCCACCCAGGGCCTGAAGGCGACCTTCAGCGGCCCGCCGATGGCGACCTTCATCGTTCCGTACAACAACCCCGTGCCTCCTGTGTCTGTCGGTGAGACCTTAACCCGGAGCGTCGGCAAAGGGCCCGACGACCCTGGTCGGTGTCAGTGCGGTCGCGTACGGTGAACCTCACCTGGACTCGTTCACATCCTTCTCATGAACAGGAGACCGAAGGTGCCGGTCCTTGCTGGAGCCGAGCCGTTCCGCCACGAGGGCGGGGAGACAGGCGTCCTCCTCTGCCACGGCTTCACCGGTTCCCCGCAGTCGCTGCGCCCTTGGGCGGAGTACCTCGCCGAGCGCGGTCTCACCGTGTCGCTGCCTCTCCTTCCGGGGCACGGCACCCGCTGGGAGGACATGGCACTCACCGGCTGGCAGGACTGGTACGCGGAGGTCGACCGCGAGCTGCGGGCCCTGCGCGAGCGCTGCTCCCAGGTGTTCGTGGCGGGACTGTCCATGGGCGGCGCCCTCGCCCTGCGGCTGGCCGCCAAGCACGGCGACGAGGTCGCCGGAGTGGTGGTCGTCAACCCGGCGAACCGTATGCACGGCCTCGCGCCGTACGCCCTTCCGGTGGTGCGCCATCTGCTGCGGACGACGCCGGGGATCGCCGACGACATCGCCAAGGAGGGCGCCCACGAGCTGGGGTACACCCGGGTGCCGCTGCACTCCGCGCACTCTCTGCGGCAGTTCTTCCGCCTGGTCGACGGCGAACTCCCGCAGGTCACCCAGCCGCTGCTGGTCCTGCGCAGCGCCGAGGACCATGTGGTGCCGGCGGCCGACTCCGCGCGCGTGCTGAGCCGGGTGTCCTCGACGGACGTATCGGAGATCGTGCTGGAACAGAGTTACCACGTGGCGACGTTGGACCATGACGCGGAGCGGATCTTCGAGGAGAGCTTCGCGTTCATCGGCCGGCTCGCAACCGGTATCGGCAAGGAAGGGACGGCCGCACGTGGCTGAGAGCGACTCCGACCGCGAGGACCGTGAGCCGGACGAGCAGGGCGTGCCCTTCGACGAGGCGGCCGCCTGGGAGGCGATCGTCGCCGGGTACGGCGAGGAGCCGAAGGATCCGCCGGGCGCCAAGCCGTTCAAGTCGGTGGAGGACCTGGCGCTGCTGGAGCCGGAGACCAACTCCGAGGAGCCGAAGGAGGACGAGAAGCCGGAGAAGCCCGCCTCGGCCAAGCCGCTGGGCAGCTCCGTCGCCTTCGCTCCCGGTGTCGGCCCGCGTGACTACACGGCGCCCGAGCCGGTGGAGGAGGACTTCGACGAGGACGACGAGGGCCACTTCGTCCCGCCGGAGCCGCCGCCGCTGCCGGCCGCGGACACCACCGCGAAGTTCGCGTGGCTGGCTGTCCTGGGCGGCCCCCTGCTGCTCCTGCTGGCGATACTGCTCAGCTGGGACATGACCTGGTGGCTCGCCACCATCGGCATCGGCGGTTTCCTGGGCGGGTTCGCGACGCTGGTGATGCGGATGCGGACGGATGAGGACGAGGACGACGACCCGGGGCGCGGGGCGGTCGTCTGAGTCTCAGCCCGCCGGAACTCTGAGGGTGGCCAGGACCGGAAGATGGTCCGTGGCCGCCCTCAAGTCTGTTCCGGTGACGCCGGGGAGTTCGAGCGGTACGCCGCAGCCGAGCACCTCGATGCCCTTCGTCGCGAAGATCGCGTCGATGCGCTGGTGGGGTTCGGTGCGGATCCAGGTGTGCTCGGCGCCGTCGGGGGCCGTGGCCCAGCAGTCCTGGAGGGTGTCGGAGAGACGGGTGAACGTGCGGCCGCCGGGGCGTTCGTTGAGGTCGCCGCCCGCGATCGCGTGCTCCACGCCCAGTGCGGCCAGGCGGTCCAGGAGCATGCCGCCCTGCTCGTAGCGCTCGTCCTTCCGCAGGGAGAGATGGCAGCTGAGTACGCCGAGGCGGGCGCCGCCGATCCGGACGACCGCGGTGGCGAAGCCGCGTCGGTGCTGTCCCGGGGTGAGCGGGAGAAGGACGTCTTCCGTGCGCTCGACCGTGGTGCGGAGGTTGCACAGGATCGCCGGTCCCGCGGCTGTGGCGCCGCCGGTGAGGGTCACGAGGTCCGCCGCGCGGGCCAGGCGGGCGAGTTTCTTGCGCCAGCGGAAGAAGCGGGGGGCTTCCTGGACGAGGACGAGGTCCGGGGCGCAGGCGCGGATGACTCTGGCCAGTGCTTCGGTGTCGTCCCTCATGGAGCGGACGTTGTAGCTCAGGACTCGGACGAGCGTGGAATCGTCGAATGCCATGGGGTGATTTTTGCGCCTGAAGGCTCGGGGCGCGAGGTGTGTGCGCGACTGCCGGATCGTCGTGGCTCGTCGCGCCCACGCGGCGGAGCCGCATGTTTTATACAGCCCCGCGCCCCTGAGTGGGCCACCGCGCCCCCGATCACATGATCGGGTCGGGCTCCCTTGCCAGGTCCGCCGCGCCCACCAGTCCGGCCTTGTTCCCGAGCTGGGCCGCGATCACATCCGCCACCGGGCGCCAGTTGCCGCCGACGAGCCAGCGCTTGTAGGACTTGCGGATCGGGTCGAGGACCAGTTCGCCCTCGTCCGAGAGGCCGCCGCCGACGATGAAGGCCGACGGGTCGAAGAGGGAGGCGAGGTCGGCGAGGCCGGCGCCGGCCCAGCGGGCGAGCTCACGGTAGGAGTCCACGGCGACCGGGTCGCCCTGCCGGGCGGCCATGGAGATGTGCTTGCCCTCGATGCCGTCGGGGCTGCCGTCACCGAGGCCGAGAAGGAGCTCGGCGTTCTCCGGGGTGGCGTTGGCGCGCTGCTTGGCGTACCTCACCAGCGCACGCCCCGACGCGTACTGCTCCCAGCAGCCCTGCGAGCCGCAGCCGCACAGCAGGCCGTCCGGGACCATCCGGATGTGGCCGAACTCGGCGGCGACACCGAAGTGGCCGCGGCGCAGCTTGTTGCCGATGATGATGCCGCCACCGAGGCCGGTGCCGAGCGTGATGCAGATGACGTTGCGGTGGCCCTTGCCGGCGCCGAACTTGTACTCGCCCCACGCGGCCGCGTTGGCGTCGTTCTCGACGACGACGGGGAGGCCCACGCGGGCCTCGACCTTGTCCTTCAACGGCTCGTTGCGCCAGTCGATGTTGGGGGCGAAGTAGACCTCCGAGCGCTGCCGGTTGACGTAACCGGCCGCACCGATACCCACGCCGACGATCTCGTGCCCGGCGCGCGCGCCGTCCACCGCGGAGGCGATGGCGTCCACGATGCCCTCGGGCGTGCCCGGGGTCGGCACCTTGTGGGTCGAGAGGATGTTGCCTTCCTCATCGACCACGCCGGCCGCGATCTTCGTGCCGCCGATATCGACGCCGATGGTGAGTCCCATGAATCCCTCAGTTTCGGTCGAGCCCCGCTACGGCCCACCGTACCCGAGGGCCTGCCGCCAGACTCCCGTCGTCCACCCGAGGGGCGCTCTAGTCCAGGTCGATGCGCTCCCCGGGGCCGGAGTCGTCGCCCCGGTCCTGGCGGGGCTTTTCCGGGTCCTTCTGATCGGTGTTCCGCTGGGTCCAGCGCTGCTCCTGGGCCTGGACGGCGGAGCGGTAGGCGGCGAGCAGTTCGGTGCCCGCCGCGGCGAGGTGGTCGAAGACGTCGGGGTTGCGCTCGATGACGGGCTCGACGGCGGCCTTGGCCTGTTGGACGACCTGGTGCACCACCTGCTGGGCGGCGGGTCCCGCGACCGCTCCGAAGAGGGGCGACTGGATCGAGGACAGCTTGTCGCTGACGGCGTCGACGAGCTTGCGCAGCTCCTCGGCGGCCGAGCCCGCGGGCTGGCCGTACTCGGCGCGACGGCGGGCCTTCTCCGCCGCGAGATCCTCGGCACACGCCGTCGCCCAGGCGTCGGCGTCGGTGGCCCGCACCTCGTCGACAGCCTCACGACCGACGGCGTCTGACGGGGGGAGCTCTTCGCTCATGACGGACTCCTGACTGCGGTTCGTCCCTACGACGTTACCCGAATGGGCGTACCACGTTCACCGTGTCTCCGGCCAGAGGTCGGGGTCCGGCGCGAACCGGATGCACAGTTCTCCGTCGCGCAGGGCGGCGCCGGCGACGGTGCAGCGCCGCAGGGCGGAGGGAAGGGGCACGATACGGCGGAACTGTCCGGCGGTGACCACGAGTTCGTCGCCGCGCCGGATGAGGTCGAGCTCGTCGCGTATCGCGCCGGGGAGCGGGATGCGCCATACGAAGACCCGGCTGACGCCGTCGTCGGCGAGGCGGTCGTCGATGGACCACTCGACGGCGGAGGTGGCGTCGTCGACACCGGGGACGGTGAGGGCGGCGAGGTCGTCGGTGCCGCGCGGGTCGTGACCGAGGTGGCGGACCGGTCGTACGTCGTGGGTCTCCTGCCACTCCTCCAGCGCTTTGCGCTGCTGGGCGGCGAGACCGGCGAGCCAGGTGTCGTGCGCCTGCTCGGGCAGGACCCGGTTGGCCACCAGGACGTCGGGGCGCAGACCGCGCAGGGCGAGGGCGAGGCCGGCGGAGCGCACGGCGTCGGCGCCGGCCGGGCCGGGCTCGGTGACCAGCCGTACGACGGTGTTCCGGTCCGTGACGACCGCTTCGACCGCGGCCAGTTCCGTGTCCCACCGCGCGGCGGTCTCGTACAGCCACTCCGAGGGCATCGGCACCCCGGCCAGCCGTCCGAGCATGGGCCGCAGCGCACGGGCCGCCTGTCGCTCGGGCGGCAGGAGACGGCGCAGATAGCGGCGGAGTTCCTCGGGGAGGGCGAGCAGCGCGAGCGCCTGCGGCGTGGGCGGAAGGTCCACGACGAGCAGTTCGTGCCGCTCGGAGAGGGCCGCGTCGCGCAGGGCGCGCAGCAGGGTCAGTTCCTCGGCGCCGGGGAGGGGGGTGACCTCCTCGGCGTCCAGCCGGGAAGCACCGAGAAGATCGAGAACGTTGGCGGCACGCTCCTGGAAGGCGGCGAGGTCGTCCCGGAACCCGGCGGTGGCGTCGGGCCGCCACGCGGTGAGCCCCTCACGGACCTGCACCGGGGCCGCCCCGGTCGCCGTTCCGAGCACCGCGCCGAGGCTGTCGGTGCGATCGGCGCTCAGCACGAGCGTGCGAACGCCGGACAGGGCGGCGGCGAGAGCGGTGGCGGCCGCGACGGTCGTACGACCGCTACCGCCAGGCCCGGTGATCAGGAGGGTGCGCATGGGACTGAACGGTAGTCCCCTTACTTCGTCCCCGACTCCACCCGCTTCTTCAGCCCGGCCAGCGCGCGGTCGATGATGACCTTCTCGGCCTTGCGCTTGATCATCCCGAGCATCGGGATCTTGACGTCGACCGTCAGCAGATAGGTGACCTCGGTCGACCCGCTGCCCACCGGCTTCAGGATGTACGACCCGTCCAGCGACCGCAGCATCTGGGACTTCACGAGCGTCCAGGAGACCTCGTTGTCACCGGTCCACGTGTATCCCAGGACCTGGTCGTCCTTGATCGCCCCCGCGTCCATGACGAGCCGCACCTGCTCGGCACGCCCCTGTGCGTCGGTCGCGAGGACCTCCGCCTCCTTCACCTCGCCGGTCCAGTCCGGGTAGCGGGCGAAGTCGGCGATCACCCCCATGACATCGGCCGGTGCCGCCTCGATCGTGATGCTCGAGCTGGTATGTTCCGCCATCGCTGTGGCTCCTCCAGATGCGGGCCGGTAGGGCAGGTCGTGCTGCGCACGTGTGTGCAGCGTGAAGGCTACCGCGCACGTGAGCGCCCGACTTCACCGCCCACTCACCATTCCAGGGCCCAGGGCCTGCCGCTCCCCGCGAAGTGCCCCACGTTGACGCACTCGGTCGCCCCGATCCGCATCCGTCGCACCAGTGGCTGGTGGACGTGCCCGAACAGGGCGTACCGGGGCCGGGTGCGCCGGATCGCGTCCAGCAGCGCCCGGCTGCCCCGCTCGAAACGGCGCGCGACGGTGTCGTAGACCAGCTCCGGCACCTCGGGCGGGATGTGTGTGCACAGCACGTCGACCTCGCCGACCGCCTCGATCTTCGCCGCGTACTCCTCGTCGCTGATCTCGTACGGCGTGCGCATCGGGGTCCTGAGCCCGCCGCCCACGAATCCGAACACCCGTCCTCCGATCTCCACCCGCTCGCCGTCCAGCACGGTGGTGCCCGGTCCGGCGTACTCGGGCCACAGGGGCGGCATGTCGACGTTGCCGTAGGTGGCGTACGTCGGTGTCGGGAAGGCCGCGAACATCTCGGCGTACTGCTTGCGTACCGCCTTCTCGATCGCGGCCGCCCGGTCGGTGCCGATGCCGGCCCACAGCCGGGCGCCGAACTCACGGGCCTCCTCGAAGCGGCGGGCGGTGCGCAGTTCCACGATGCGGTCGGCGTTCTCCGTTCCGAACAGGTCGGGGAAGATGCCGCGCGAGTGGTCGGCGTAGTCGAGGAAGAGGACCAGATCACCCAGACAGATCAGGGCGTCCGCGCCCTCGCCGGCTCTGGCCAGGTCACGGGCGTTGCCGTGCACGTCGCTGACCACATGTACGCGTGTCCTCCGGTTACCGGCCGGTGTGGGTGCCATGGCGATCAAGGGTAGGCGTGTGCGGCATACGTGAACAGTGCCGATGGCGCCTGCGGTTACTGGCTAGTCATCAAATGGGTGGACTACTGTGCGCGAAAAGAAGCACCAATCTGTGTGACGCAGCGAACATCTCGCCGGACCCCCCTGTCGGAGACGCCATACCGGCGGGTAACGTCCGGGCAGTCCAGTCGTGCTCAGGATTTCAACAAGTGGCGCAACCACCGAAGATCCCGAGCACCTGCCCGAGCCTTGGACCGCACCGTCGCATCGCACAACGTCGTGGCGCCGGCGCCCTATGAGGAGCAGCAGTCTTGCGCGAGTTCAGCCTTCCGGCTTTGTACGAGGTCCCTGCGGACGGCAACCTCACGGACATCGTCCGTAGAAACGCCGCGCAGCATCCCGACGTCGCCGTGATCGCCCGCAAGGTGGGCGGTGTCTGGCAGGACGTGACCGCCACGACCTTCCTGGCCGAGGTCCACGCCGCCGCCAAGGGGCTCATCGCCTCCGGTGTCCAGCCCGGCGACCGGGTCGGCCTGATGTCGCGCACCCGCTACGAGTGGACGCTGCTCGACTTCGCGATCTGGTGCGCGGGCGCGATCACCGTGCCGGTGTACGAGACCAGCTCGGCGGAGCAGGTCCAGTGGATCCTCTCCGACTCGGGCGCCACCGCCGTCGTCGTCGAGCTGGACACCCACGTGGCCGCCGTCGAGTCGGTGCGCGACGGGCTGCCCGCCCTCAAGCACGTCTGGCAGATCGACGCCGGGGGCGTGGAGGAGCTGGGCCGGCTCGGCAAGGACATCAGCGACGCCGCCGTCGAGGAGCGCAGCTCGCTCGCCAAGGCCGACGACCCGGCGACCATCGTCTACACGTCCGGCACCACCGGCCGCCCCAAGGGCTGTGTGCTGACCCACCGCAGCTTCTTCGCGGAGTGCGGGAACATCGTGGAGCGCCTGCGCCCGCTCTTCCGCACCGGCGAATGCTCCGTCCTGCTCTTCCTGCCGCTCGCGCACGTCTTCGGCCGCCTCGTGCAGATCGCCCCGATGATGGCGCCGATCAAGCTGGGGACCGTCCCGGACATCAAGGACCTCACCAACGAGCTGGCCTCCTTCCGGCCGACCCTGATCCTCGGTGTCCCGCGCGTCTTCGAGAAGGTCTACAACTCGGCCCGGGCCAAGGCGCAGGCGGACGGCAAGGGCAAGATCTTCGACAAGGCCGCGGACACCGCGATCGCGTACAGCAAGGCGCTGGACACCCCCTCGGGCCCGTCGCTGGGTCTGAAGATCAAGCACAAGACCTTCGACAAGCTGGTCTACAGCAAGCTGCGCGCGGTCCTGGGCGGCAAGGGCGAGTTCGCCATCTCCGGCGGCGCCCCGCTCGGTGAGCGCCTCGGTCACTTCTTCCGCGGCATCGGCTTCACGGTCCTGGAGGGCTACGGCCTGACCGAGTCCTGCGCGGCCACCGCCTTCAACCCCTGGGACCGCCAGAAGATCGGCACGGTCGGCCAGCCGCTGCCCGGCTCGGTGATCCGGATCGCGGACGACGGCGAGGTCCTGCTGCACGGCGAGCACCTGTTCACGGGGTACTGGAACAACCCGGGCGCGACCGAGGAGGCGCTGGCCGACGGCTGGTTCCACACCGGTGACATCGGCACCCTCGACGAGGACGGCTACCTCAGGATCACCGGCCGCAAGAAGGAGATCATCGTCACCGCGGGCGGCAAGAACGTCGCGCCGGCCGTGATCGAGGACCGCATCCGCGCGCACGCGCTGGTCGCGGAGTGCATGGTGGTGGGCGACGGACGGCCGTTCGTGGGCGCGCTGATCACCATCGACGAGGAGTTCCTGGGCCGCTGGGCGGCCGAGCACGGCAAGCCGGCGGGTGTCACCGCGGCGTCGCTGGTCGACGACCCGGATCTGAACGCGGCGATCCAGGCCGCGATCGACGACGGCAACGCCGCGGTGTCGAAGGCGGAATCGGTGCGGAAGTTCCGCATTCTCTCCTCCCAGTTCACGGAGGACTCGGGCCACCTGACGCCGTCCCTGAAGCTCAAGCGCAACGTGGTGGCGAAGGATTACGCGGACGAGGTCGAGGCGATCTACCAGAAGTAGCAGGCTCGCTGAAAGAGCGTCATGGCGCGGTGTCCTCCACGAGGACCCGCGCCATCGTCCGTTCGGCGAGCGCCGTGATCGTCACGAACGGGTTCACCCCGATCGATCCGGGCACGAGCGAGCCGTCGGTGACGTACAGCTTCGAATACCCCTTCACCCTCCCGTAGTTGTCGGTCGCCCTGCCCAGCACACAGCCGCCCAGCGGGTGGTAGGTGAAGTCGTCGGCGAAGGTCCGGTTGCTCGAGCCGAACAGGTCGGTCCGGTAGATCGTGGTGTTCGCCGAGTTGATCCGGTCGAACAGCTTCTTGGCCATGCCCGACGACACGGCGCTCTGCGCGGCGGTCCAGCCGAGGTTCACGCCGCCCGTGGCGCTGTTGTACGTGAACGTCGCGCGCTGCGGGTTCTTGGTGATCGCCAGATAGAGGCTGACCCAGTGCTCCAGTCCCGTGGGTAAAGGAGCGATCTCCGCGAAGACCGGGTTGGCGGTGTTCGCCCAGTCGTCGATACCCATGACCGGCATGGTCGACTGGTTGGCCCCGACGGTGTCCCACAGGTGGTTGGCCCGGCCGAGCATGGTGTTGCCGTTGGGTCCCCAGCCGGCGCCGACGCTCGCGTCCAGGGCGGGCAGGGTGCCCGTGTCGCGGGCCCGGACGAGGAGTTCGGTGGTGCCGAGGCTGCCGCCGCCGAGGAAGAGGTAGGTGCAGCTGTACTGCTTGGTCTCGACGACCGTGCCGGCGTCGTTGATGCGGTCGGCGGTCAGCACGTACGTCCCGTCGCTCGCCCGGCTGACGGCCCTGACCCGTTCCATCGTGTTGATGGTGACGTTGCCGGTGCCGAGCGCGGCGGCGAGATACGTCTTGTCGAGGCTCTTCTTGCCGTGGTTGTTGCCGTAGATGACCTCCTGCGCGAGAGCCGACCTGGTCGCCGTGCCGGCGGCCTCCTTCTGCATGTAGGCGAAGTCGTAGGTGCTGGGCACGAAGGTGGTCCTCAGGCCGGTTTTCTGGGCGTGCTTGCGGGAGATGCGCGAGAACCGGTACCACTCCGTCGACTCGAACCACGTGGGGTCGACGGTGTTGACGCCGAGCATGGAGTTGGCGCGCGGGAAGTAGGTGCCGTACATCTCGTCGGCGTCGACGGTGGGGAACTGCTCGGCGAAGTACGACTTCAGCGGGGTCACCGCCATGCAGCCGTTCACCAGGGAGCCGCCGCCGACGCCTCGCCCCACGAACACGGACATGTTGGCGAAGCGCACCCGGTCCAGGACGCCCGGGTACAGGCTGATGTCCTTGTTGACGACGTCCAGCCACAGGAAGGTGGCCAGCGGCGCCTCGGTGCGGGTGCGGAACCACATGGAGCGCTGGTCCGGATTGGCGGTGGAGCAGAAGACCTTGCCGTCGGAGCCGGGGGTGTTCCAGAGCCGGCCCATCTCGATCATGATCGTGCGGATGCCCGCCTGACCGAGGCGGAGGGCGGCCACGGCGGCGCCGTAGCCCGAACCGACCACGATGGCGGGGGCGTTGTCGACGGCGGCCGGTTCTACGGCCTGTGCCGACTGGAGACCGATGCGGGTGAGACCTGCGGCGGCGGCCGTCTGGAGGGCGGCCATGCCCAGTATGTGACGTCTCGTCAGCTGACGCTGCATCAGTTTTGCTGTCATGCGCGCAGCATCGGCGGATTATCCGCTTCCGGCTATAGCAACGTCTTCAACTTTTCCGCCAACAGATCCCAGCGCCACTTCTCCTCGACCCACTCCCGCCCCCGCTCCCCCATCCGGCTCCGCAGTTCCGCGTCCGCGAGGAGTACGACGACGCGCTCGGCCGTCTCCTCCACCGAACCGCCCCGCACCACCCAGCCGGTCTCGCCGTCCAGTACGGCGTCCGGGGCACCGCCCGAGTCCCCCGCCACCACCGGCAGCCCCGTCGCCGACGCCTCCAGGTACACGATCCCGAGCCCCTCGACGTCGAGGCCGCCCCGACGGGTCCGGCAGGGCATGGCGAAGACGTCCCCCGCGCCGAAGTGCGCGGGCAGCTCGGACCAGGGCACCGCACCGGTGAAGCGGACGGAGTCGGCGACCCGGGTCTGCGCGGCGAGCCTGCGCAGCTCCTTCTCGTACGGCCCCCCGCCGACGATCAGCAGCACCGCGTCCGGCTCGGCTGCGAGGATCCGCGGCATCGCCAGGATCAGCGTGTCCTGCCCCTTGCGCGGCACGAGCCGCGAGACACACACCACCACCGGCCGGTCGGTCAGCCCGAGCCGGGCCCGCACGGCAGCGCCCCCCGACCCCGGATGGAAGGTCTTCTCGTCCACCCCCGGCGGCAGCTGCACCATCCGCGAGACCGCCGCGGGCGTCAGCGCCCCGGCGATCCGCGACCGGGTGTACTCGCCGAGGTAGGTGATGGTGTCCGTGCCCTCCCCGATCCGGCGCAGCAGCTGCCGCGCGGCGGGCAGCTGGGCCCATCCCGCCTCGTGCCCGTGGGTCGTGGCCACCAGCCGTTCGGCCCCGGCCTTCCGGAGCGCGGGCGCCATCAGCCCGAGCGGCGCGGCCGCACCGAACCACACCGACGTACAGCCGTGCTCCCGCAGCAGTCCGACGGCCGTACGCGTGGCCGCGGGCGTCGGCAGGAGCATCGTCGTACGGTCGCGTACGACGGTGAAGGGCTGTTCGGCGTCGAAGGCGGCCGTAGCCTCGGCGCCCTCGCGGCCGCGCTTCCAGGTGGACGCGTAGACGACGAGCCGTTCCGGGTCCAGCCGCAGCGCCATGTTGTGCAGGAATGCCTGGATACCGCCCGGCCTGGGCGGGAAGTCGTTCGTCACGATCAGGGTCTTGTGCATCGCCGCCGACCCTATCCAAAGCACCCGCCCGCCCCGCTCCACGGCCCGCCCACGGCTCGGCACGGCCGCGTTTATGGCAAGCACACAGGTGGACGGGACATCATGGCCATCTCAAGAGTGGCAATCTCGGGAACGGCGACGGGCGAACAGGGGCTCCGGTGAACATTGCGGGTGCGAGGCGGTCTCCGGCCGGACTGCTGGTGACCTGGGGCCTGACGCGGCTGCTGCTGCTCCTGTTCGTGCTCAAGGTGTTCGTCTTCCCCGGCCCGGACGTCACCAGCGACGTCTCCGTGATCTACCAGGGCTGGTACGACGTCCTGCGCACCGGAACGTTCCCGCTGGACGACGTCACCTGGCAGTACCCGCCGGCCGCCGCGCTCGCGATCCTCTCCCCCGGACTGCTGCCCTTCCTCCCGTACGCGACGGCGTTCTTCCTCCTCGCCTTCCTCGCCGACCTGGTCGCCTTCTCCCTGCTCCTGTACGCGGGCCTGCGCCCCGGTCGCTCGCTGCGCGGTGTCTGGGTGTGGGTGGTGGGCGTGCCGCTGCTCGGGCCGACGGTCTACGCCCGCTACGACGTGATGGTCACCACCGTCGCGGTGGCCGCGCTGCTCGCGGGCGCCCGGCACCCTCGCGTGGCGGGCATCCTCGTGGGCCTCGGGGCGATGCTCAAGGTGTGGCCGGTGCTGCTGCTGGTCGCCGTCCGCAGCCGGAGCACCTGGATGGCGACGGCGGTCACCGCGGCCGGCCTCGCGGCCCTGTTCTCCGTGTCCATGCCCGGCGCCTTCGCCTTCCTGACGTTCCAGGCCGACCGGGGCACCGAGGTGGAGTCGCTGGGCTCCCTCGTCTTCCATGTGGCCCGGCAGTACGGCTGGGACGGCCAGGTGCTGCTCAACTACGGTTCGGTCGAATTCCTCGGCCCCTGGGTCAACGTCGTCAGTACGGCCGCCCTCGCCCTGACCGGTCTCGCCTTCGGCTGGCTGCTGCTGTGGCGGCTGACGGCCACCCGCTTCCAGGCGCACACCGCGGCCGACGCGGCCTTCGTGGCGGTGCTGATGTTCACCACGACGAGCCGGGTGATCAGCCCGCAGTACATGGTGTGGCTGATCGGTCTCGCGGCCGCGTGCCTGTGCTTCCGGGCGAGCCGGATGGGGGTGCCCGCCCTGATCGTGCTGGTGGCGTCCTTCGTGACGGTGCTGGAGTTCCCGATCTACTTCGGCAACGTCGTCGCCAGCGACGGCCTCGGCGTCACGCTGCTGTTCATCCGCAACGGCCTGCTGGTCGCGGCGGCCGTCCTCGCGGCCGTGGAGCTGTGGCGCTCGACGGTGTCGTCCGAGGCCGAGAAGCCGCTGCCCGCGCAGGCCACGCTCACCACCGAGGAGACCTCGGTCTCCCCCTGACACCGACCGCTGCGGAGCGGGGCTCCGCCCCTCAGACCGAGGCCCGCGCCACCAAGACCTCGGTCACCTCCTGACGCCGGGCCGCGAGCAGGGCGACCACCGCGCACTGCAGCGCCATGGACAGCGCGAGCGCCAGGCACACCCCGGGCAGCCCCAGCCCGGACAGCCCGTACGCCAGCGGCAGTTGGACCGCCGTGCCGAGCAGCGTCACCCGCAGCAGCACCGGCGCCCCTCCGCTGCCCTCGAAGACCCCGCCGAGCGCGATGAAGCAGGCCATCAGCAGCAGATAGGGGCCGACACAGCGCAGGAAGAGCACTCCGTCCCGGGCGACGCCGGGTCCGGCGCCGAAGGCGGCCATGATCCAGGGGGCGGTCAGGGCCAGCAGAAGGGCGGCCCCCAGCGCGAACCCTCCTGAGACCAGCACGGCCTGCCGCCCGATCGCCCGCCGCGCGTCCCGGCCCGCGCCCACCAGATGCGCGGTGTGGATGGAGGCGGCCTGGCGTACCGCGTAGAAGCCCATGGTGGCCACGTACATGACCTTGTACGCGATCGAGTACCCGGCCACCGCCGTCACCCCCAGCCGCGCCACGATCGCGACCAGCACCAGCGCCCCGCTCTGTCGCACGGTGAAGTCGGCGGCCATGGGCAGCCCCGTGCGAAGTGTCCTGCGGAAGGCCACCCCGGGCCCGGCGGCGGTGCGCAGCAGCGCGTTCCGCCGCAACGCCACCAGCCCCGCCCCCAACGCCACGCCCCGGCACAGCACCGTCGAGGCGGCGGCGCCCTGGACGCCGTAGAGGTGGATGAGGAACGGGTCGCAGACCAGGATCAGCCCGCTCGCGAGCAGCGCCAGCCGCATCGGGGTCCTCGTGTCCCCCGTGCCCTTGAGGATCCCGTCGACCAGCTGCTGGGCGAAGAAGACGGCGATGCCCGGCATCGAGACCGCGAAGTAGCCGACCGCCAGGGGCAGTGCCGCGCCCCCGCCCAGGACCAGCCGGGCGAGGGGTTCGCGCAGCAGGAATCCGCCCGCCGCCACCAGCGGGGTGATCAGCCAGAACACCGCCCAGCCCCCGCGCACGGCCGCCCGCACGGCCCCCGGATCCCGCGCGCCGCGGGCGTGCGCGACCAGCACGGTCGTACCGGAGCCGAAGACCAGGGCGACGCCGAGCAGCACGTTCTCGGTGTTGGTCGCCACCGCGACGGCGGCCACGGCCGGGCCGCCGAGCCGGGAGACCCAGACGGTGTTGATGATCCCGGCGGCGACGGGGGCGAGGAGCGAGAAGTAGACGGGGTGGGCCAGGGCGATGAGCTGCTTGCGGTGACTGTCCACGTGGGGACCCCCTCTTATCGAGCTACCTCGATTCGAGGTAGCTCGATAAGAGGTAGCATGGCGTCACGACACCCGCAAGGAGGAATCACGGTGCTGGAGCTGTCGATCCTGGGCTTCCTGGCCGAAGAGCCCCTGCACGGCTACGAGTTGAAGGAACGCATCAAGGCGCTCAGCGGCCATGTCCGCCCGGTCAGCGACGGCGCCCTCTACCCGGCGATCACACGCCTCATCAAGGCCGGCAAGCTCGACCAGCACGAGGAGCCGGGCGCGAGCGCGGCCCCCCGCCGCATCCTCTCCCTCACCGACGAGGGCCGCGAGGAGCTGCTGGAGCGCCTGCGCCACCCCAAGCAGGCCGAGATCACCGACCAGGTCCGCTTCAACACGGTCCTGTCGTTCCTACGGCACCTGCCGGACCGCCGCGAACAGGCCGAGGTGCTGCGCCGCCGCCTGGACTTCCTGAACGCGCCCACGAGCTTCTTCTACGACCGTGGCGAGCCGGTCCGCGCGGAGGAGACGGACGACCTGTTCCGGGCGGGGATGCTGCGGGTCGCGCGAGCCACCGGGACGGCGGAGCGCGCCTGGCTGACGGAGGCGATCGAGCAGCTCGGTCAGCCCAGCCGAGCGCGCAGATAGTCCCGCCACCGCGCGGTGAAGTCGACCAGGTCGGTGTCCAGGACCCGCTCCAGCGCGTCCTCGACCGCCCCGGCCCGCTCCTTGTGGGCGCCCACGGCCTCGTAGAACTCCCGCAGCTTCGGCTCGCCCCACTGCTCCGCGACCATCCGGCACGCCATCCAGCCGCTCTCATAGGCCTGGGCGAGCTCGGTCGCTTCGCCGCTGAAGCCGAAGTCCCCGTCCTCGGGCAGCGCCGCCGGCACCCGCCCGTCGGTCACGGCCCGCCAGAGTTCGGGAGCGGCCTGCGCGGGCGAGCGGCCGGAGCCGAGGTAGCCCACGAAGTCGGCGTACCCCTCGGACAGCCACAGGGGCGTGGCGGCGCTGGTGTGGGCGCGGGTGGCGACATGGGTGGTCTCGTGGGTGAGCACGACCTGCTTGCCGACATCGCCGAGGACGCCGTACGCGTCGGGGTTGACGATGATCCGGTCCGCGGGCGCGCTCGCCGGGGCGCCCGTCTCGCCCGTGGTGACGGCCGCGATCCCGCGGTACGAGGAGGCGGGTGAGCCGAGCAGCGCCGCCATGCCGTCCAGGGAGCTCGGGACGAGGACGACGACATGCCGGGACCAGTCGGTGCCCCAGGCCGCCGAGACGGCCGGAACGGCGTGGTCCGCCAGATCGGCGTAGGAGTGCAGCGCCTCGGTCGACTGCTCGGCGCCCAGGACGAGGCTGTGCTCGCCGCGCACGACGGCCACCTCGCCCTGGTCCCAGAGCTGCTCGGCGGACTTCTCGGCGGGCCTCTCCGTGTCCACGTACCACTGGCCGCCGGCGTCCAGGCTCAGCGTGAGGGTGCGGCCGACGCTGACCGGTGCGTTGTCGTAGCCCTGTATCCGGTAGTCGAGCGCGGCCTCGGCGGTGGCCGTGGCCCCGTCGCGGTGCAGGGCGGTCAGACGGTACGACCAGGCCGCGAACGGCACCCCACGGGCGTTCTCGAACCAGTCCAGGTCGCCCGTCCTGCGAAAGGCCGCCCGGTCCCGGTCCAGGACGGCGGCCGAGCGCCGGTCCAGGAGCCGCTGGACATCGGTCCTGGCGGTGTCGGAGACGGGCCTGCCGCCGCATCCCACCAAGGAGACCAGCAGCAGGCACAGCGCCACGACACCGTGCTTCGACGCCCGCCTTCGACCAGCCATTCGCCGATCGTACGGCGGCACCGAGGCGTTGGTCAGACCCTGGTGACCGTCGCCCCCGGCATCATGCCCACCGGGTCGTAGCGCACGGGTGCGCCGGGGTAGGGGGCGTGGATGACCTGGCCGTTGCCCACGTACATCCCGACATGGCTGGCGTCCGACCGGTAGGTGACCAGATCACCGGGCTGGGCCTGGGAGAGCGGCACCTGGCGGCCGGCATGCCGCTGGGCCTGCGAGGTGCGCGGCAGGGAGACACCGGCCTGACGGTACGACCACACCATCAGGCCCGAGCAGTCGAAGCCCGAGGGGCCGGTGGAGCCCCAGACGTACGGCTTGCCGAGCGCGCCGCGGGCGGCGGCGACCGCGGCACCGGCCCTGCCGTTGGGCGGGACCACGCCGCCGAGGTCGGGCATGTCCGCACGGCCCGACCGAGAGGCCCGGTCGTAGGCGGCGCGCTCCGCGGACGGCAGGGAGTTGAGGAGCTCACGGGCCTTGGCGAGCTTCTTCTCGACGGTCCGCTTGTGGGTCGCCACCGCCTTGCGGCTCTTCTCCAGCTCGGAGAGCTGCCCGGCCGCCTCCGTGCGCTCCTGGGTGAGCTCGCGCATCGCCTCCTGGAGGTCCTTGAGCTCACCGGCCTGGTGGGCGCTGATCCGGTCGAGGGCGGCGGCCTTGTCGAGGTAGTCGTCCGGGTCGTCGGAGAACAGCAGGGCGAGGGAGGGGTCGAGACCTCCGGCGCGGTACTGGGCGCCGGCCAGCGAACCGAGCGCCTCCCGCATGGAGTTGATGCGCTCCTGCTGCCGGGCGATCCGGTCCTGGGCGGTGGAGACCTGCTTGCGGAGGGTGTCGGCCCGTTCGTCGGCCTTGTTGTAGGCCTCGGTGGCCTGCTCGGCCTGCTCGTAGAGACGGTCCACCTCGGCACGGGTGTCGTCGTGCGGCACGGCCGACGCCGGTACGGCTCCGAGGGCCGCGGCGGTGGCTGACAGGACACAGAGCGCGGCGGACGCGCCCCGGTCGAACCCGGACGGTACAAGGCGGCGATGGAACCCCACGGGAAGCCGCACTCCTTCCGCTGGCGGACAGGGAAACGCGGCAGACAGTAGCCCCGTGGAGGGGCCCTCACCAACGACCGTCAGGGGCGCACAACGCGACGCCCCGCCTCTGACGCAGGTCATAGGCGGGGCGCGGGGTCAGTTCAGGTTGTCATGATTCGCCCGTTCGGGCGGTGCGGTGTCCTGATCTCGGACCGCTCGGGGTCAGACGCGGACGCCGAACATGAACGGGCCGCCGATCGTGCTCATCGACTCGTAGCGGACGACCGTGCCGCTGCGCGGCGCGTGGATGATCTGCCCGTTGCCCGCGTACAGACCGACGTGGTGCAGGTCGTTGAAGAAGAAGACGAGGTCGCCGACCTGGAGCTGGCTCTGCGAGATCCGGGTGCCGTAGTTGGCCTGCGCCTCCGAGGTGCGCGGTATGCCGACGCCGGCCTGCGCGTAGGCCCAGGAGGTCAGGCCCGAGCAGTCGTAGGAGGCGGTGCCGGTGGCGCCGTAGACGTACGGCTTGCCGAGCTGGGACTGCGCGGCCGAGAAGGCGGCGGCGGCCCGGCCGGAGGCGGGGGTGGACTTGCCGAGGTCCACCCGCTCGGCGGAGGAGCGGCTGGCGCGGTCCTGCTCGGCGGCGAGGGCGGCCTTCTCGGCGGCGGTCAGGCTGTTGAGGAGCTTCTGCGCCTCGGCGAGCTTGCCCTGGACTTCCTTCTTCTTCTTGGCCAGCTCGGTGCGGGTGCTCGAGAGGTCCTTGAGCTTCTCGGAGGCCTCGGAGCGCTCCTGCGCGAGCTCGCGCTGCTTCTCCTGGATCTTCTTCAGCGCGTCGACCTGCTGGGCGCTGAGCTGGTCGGCGGTGGACGCCTTGTCCAGGTAGTCGTCCGGGTTGGACGACAGGAAGAGCTGGAGGGAGGAGTCGATGCTGCCCGTGCGGTACTGGGCGGCGGCGGCCAGACCCATGGAGTCCCGGAGGTCGTTGAGCTCCTCCTGGCCGCGGGCGACGTTGTCCTGGATCGTGGAGATCTCCTTCTGGAGCTTCTCCTGCTTCTCCTTGGCGCCGTTGAACTTCTCGGTGGCCTGCTCGGCCTCCTCGTAGAGCTTGTCGACCTTGGACTTGACCTCGTCCTTGCTGGGCTTCTCGCTCGGTGCCGCGTTGGCGGCGTTGGCGCTCAGAGCGACTGCAGCGGCAGCAGCTGTGGTCAGCACGGTCACGCGCGTGCGGCTCGGCTGCTTGGGTCGACGGTGGGACGCCACGGAGGTGAGCTCCTTCTTGTGAGTGATCACCCGTTCGGAGGTTCGAGCCCAGACCCTAGTGACCTTCTTGTGATCAGTTCAAATCCTCACGAGAAAAAACCCGTCACAGGCTGCATTCTTTACACACAACTCACGAGCAGTGATGCCGGATTGACGCTACGTTGCGTGACGATTGCGCTAATTCGGGCATTAAACCTGGAAGTTGACGATCAGGACAGCCGCTTCAAAAGCATCGCCGAAGCGACAGGCCGGGCCCCCGCCTTGGCCACCCCGTCGGCGACCTCGCGGTCGGTGGAGGCGACGATGACCGGCCGCCCCGGCGGCTCGGCGCGCACCAGCTGGCGGATCAACTCGTCAGCGGTGACACCGGGCTTGGAGAACAGCACCCGCACTCCGCGCGGCGGCGCGAGCAGCACCGGCGCGGCCAGCTCCGCCCCGTCGAAGACACACGTCACTTCTGCCCCGGTTTGGGCGGCGAGCTGCGAGAGCTGACCGAGGAGCCTGAGCCGCTGCTTCTCCAAGGGCATCTGGGGATAGCCGGTCTTGGTGACGTTGTAGCCGTCGACCACCAAGTGCGCCTGCGGCAGGGCGAGAAGCTGGTCCAGGATCGCGGGGTCGTTCTCGGACAGGGCCCGCGCCGCGATGTCCTTCGGGGTCATTCGTCCCGGTTCGACCGCGTCGACGGTCTCGGCCGGCCGTACGGACACCGGCGGCAGGGCCAGCTCCCGGCGCAGCCCTTGGGCCGCGTCGAGCACGGTGTCCAGAAGCAGCCGCACCCGCATGTCCTCGACGCTGCGCCCCTCGCGGGCCGCCCTGCGGGTGGCCTCGAGGGCGGCCTCGACCTCGCTCAGGCGGGCCTTGAGCCGCCGGGCCTCGACCTCGGCGGCGGAGACCTGGTTCTGCCCCTCGGCGCGTACGGTCTCGATCTCGCCCTGGATCTTGCGCAGGGCGGCCTCGCCGCGCTTGACGTCGCTGTGGGCGGCGCGCAGCTTCCGGTGCAGCGATTCGGCTTCCTTCTTCGCCGACTCCAGCTCGGTGCGCAGCCGCTCGGTCTCGGTCCGGGTGTGCTCGCGCGCGTGCGCGAGCTCCTCACGCAGCCGTTCCAGCTCGGCGCGGCTCTCCTCGTCGGCGCGCTCGGCGTCGGCCCGCTGGGCCTCCTCGCCGGCCGCCGTCACGAGCTTCACCCAGCCGGTGGGGCGCAGCACATAGGCCGCGGCCGCCACGTCGAGCGGATCCGCGGCCGGGGGCGGTGCGCCGGAGTCGAGGGCGCCGGACAGCTCCGGCTGGGACTCTCTGAACTTCTCCCCGATCCGCTGCCGGAAGAGCGGATCGGTCTCCAGTGCCGCGGCCATCGCGTTGCCGGCGAATTTGGCCCGCCGGTTGGGCGCGAAGCGCGCGTACTGTCTGAGCTGTGCGGGCAGTTCGCCGACGGTCAGCCCGCCGAAACCGTCGGACACGATCTGCACGACCCGGCGGCGGACGCCGTCGGGCAGCGGACGGTCGAGCACCTCAGCGGCGCCGTCGCCCGGCCCCCCGCCTGCGCTCTCCACCATCCGTCAACACCCCAACCGTTCCGCAGGGCCCGCTCCCTCAGGAGCCGGCGCCCGGCCTGTCCACGAGTTCCACCTGATCCACGGCATTGCACCAGCGGCAGCGCACCGACTCGATGGTCTCACTGACCACCTCGCGCTCCTCGACCTTCGGCTCACCGGCGAGGTCGAGGTGGACGTACTCGACGACCTTCGACGAGCGGGTCACATCGAAGCGCGTGAGGTTGCCACAGAGGGTGCAGCGCCACCGCGTCGAGGCGGTCGGCAGGGGAACCGTCATCGTGACTGTGCTCATTCCTTCTAGGTCTCCATTGTCCGCGACGCGCCGGTCTCCCGGCGCGTGTGGCCGTAACCCTACGGCCTGGCGGGGACTCGCCGCTGGTCCGTCCACGGCGGCGAGGCGGTCTGTCGGCTTGCGTCCCGTTACGTCATGCTCTGTGTTCATGATCAGCAACTGGAGCGTGGTGGCCGGCCGGGCGAGCAGATCGCTGTGGCGGTCGGCACCGATGACCTACGGCCTCATCGCCCTGTGCTGCGCGCTCTTCGTGGTCGGCCCGGCAGCGGGCCTCAATCCGGCGTACGGCTCCGGCGACGCGCTGACGGCCGTCCAGCGCGCCTACTTCCACCGCTGGGGCGTAGTCCCCGCAGAACTGTTCGAGGGTTCCGCCAGAGCCGTGCTCACCCCGGCGACAGCGCTCTTCGTCCACGGCAGCTGGGTCCACCTCCTCGGCAACATGCTCTTCCTCTACGTCTTCGGCGTGCTGACCGAGGAACGGATGGGCCGCGTCCAGTTCACGCTCTTCTACCTGGGCTGCGGCTATCTCGCGCTGCTGGGCTACGCGGCCGCCAACGCCGACTCCGAGCAGTCACTGGTCGGAGCCTCGGGGGCGATCTCCGCGGTCCTCGGAGCGTTTCTCTATCTGTTCCCCGGGGCCCGGGTGACAAGCCTGCTCCCGTTCCTCTTCTTCCTCCCGCTGCGCTTCCCCGCCTGGGTCGTGCTGCCCTTCTGGGCGACCCTGCAGTGGCTGGCGGCGGGACAGGCGTCGCAGGGCCCGGGAGTGGCGTATCTGGCGCACCTCGTGGGCTTCGGCCTGGGCTTCGCCTTCGCCTGGGTGCGATTCGGCCGTGCCACTAGAGTGAAGACCGCCCCAGCAGCGGCCCCCGAGGGAGAGAACCAGCAGTGATCACCGCGATCGTCCTCATCAAGACCAGCGTGGACCGGATCCCCGAGATCGCCGAGTCGATCGCGGCCCTGGACTCCGTGAGCGAGGTCTTCTCCGTCACCGGCACCTACGACCTGATCGCCATGGTCCGGGTCAAGCAGCACGAGGACCTCGCCGAGGTCATCCCCGGCAGCATCAGCAAGATCCCGGGCGTCGAGGGCACCGACACCCACGTCGCCTTCCGCACGTACTCCCAGCACGACCTGGAGGCGGCGTTCGCGATCGGGCTCGACAGCTAGGCGGTGACGTCGAGGGCGGTGATGCCCTTGGCCGTGCCGGCGTAGACACGGCGGCCGCGGACGACGGGGCTCAGCAGGACGCCCGGATCGGCACCCACCTCGGCCTTCCAGAGCCGCTTGCCCTGTACGTCGAGGGCGTGGATCTCGGTGTCCGTGCGCACGTAGACGGTGGTGTCCACCAGCACCGGGTCCGAGAAGGCCCCGCCTCCGCCGTACGTCCAGGCCACCTCGCCGTCCTTCGTGATCGCCCGGAGCGTCGCCTCCGCGGCGGTCACCCCCAGGAAGTCGAAGGTGGCCGCCTTCGCCGGGACGTAGGAACCGGCGATGCCCTGCTCCCTCCATTTCAGGCGGCCCGCCAGGTCCAGCCCGAACAGTTCGTTCGCCTGGTTCCCGGTGCTCACGACCACGGTGTCGCCGCTCACGGCGGGGCGGCCGGCATCACCGTCCAGCAGGGCGTCGAACGGCTTGGCGGCGCCTTCGTCGGTGATCCCGTAGAGGTGGTTGTCGTAGCAGGGCACGTAGAGGACGCCATCGGCCACGACGAGCTCCTCGGTCGGCGCACCGCCCACCGAGGCGTCCCAGCGCACCTTGCCCCGGCTGTCGTACGCCTGCACGACACCCGCGCCGTCGAAGGCGCGCACCGCGGAACCGACGACGACGGCGCCTGCGAGTGCCACGGGCTGCCGGAAGTACGGGCTGGGCAGAGCCCTCGTCCACATCTGCTCGCCTTCGGCGCTCACCGCGATGAGCCGGCCCGGTTCGGCCGGCTCCCCGTCCGCGTTCACGGTGTCGGTGACCACGGCGACGAAGATCCCGTCGGCGGTGACAACCGGCCTGGTGACGGTGGCCTCCCCCTTGATGAGGGGCACCCCCCAGCGTTCCTTGCCGTCGCTGCCCACGGCCCGCAGGGTCCCGTCGGCCACGGCGACGTACAGCGTCCGGCCGTCGGCGGAGAGCACCCCGCAGGGGCCGCCGCTCAGGCTCGGCGCGCCGCCGGCCTCGTACGTCCAGCTCACGGCCGCCTTTCGCGCGACGGCCCCCGGCGCACTCGCGCTCCCGACCTTCCCCTCAGCGTCGACGTCCGGCCTCCCGAACCACCACCAGCCGCCCGCTCCCCCGACGGCGGCGACCACGCCCCCGCCCGCCACGGCCCGCAACAGCCGGCGCCGCGAAGGCGCGGGCGCGGAACCGGGGACCACGGCCGTCACCGGGACCTCCGGCACCACCACACCCGGCACCGGCATGTCCGTCGCCGTCACCGGCGCCACGTACTCGACCCGGCTCTCCCGCTCCCCCGACTCCCCCTGCGGAAGCCACCGTTCGTCACCCTTGACCGCCACGGACTCCGCCGGGACGTCCCGGAACCAGCCGGACCGTACGCTCTCCCGCAGCGTTCCCGGCGTATGCCCCACGGCCCCGATGACGGCCTCCGGCGTCGGCCGCTCGCCCGGCTCGTCCCGCAGACAGGACTCCACCAGCGGCAGCAGCCCGTCCGGGACGCCCTTCAGATCGAAGTCCCGGGTCAGCACGCGCAGCAGGATCACCGAGTCCTGGCCCTCGCCGAAGGGCTCGCGGCCGCTCGCCGCGTACGCCAGCACCGCGCCCAGGGCGAAGACGTCGCTCGGCGGGCCGACCTGGCCGCCGTTGCGGATCTGCTCGGGCGAGACATAGCCGACCGAGCCGACGATCGCGCCCGTGCGGGTCATCGCCGTGGCCTCCAGCGCCCGGACGATCCCGAAGTCGATGACCCGGGGGCCGTCGGGGGCGAGCAGGATGTTGGAGGGCTTGAGGTCCCGGTGGACCATGCCCTTGGCGTGGATGGCGCCCAGCGCCTCACCCAGCGCCGCCGCCAGCACCCGTACCGCCGTCTCCGGCAGCGCCCCGCCGTCCAGCACCGCGTCCCTGAGGTTGGGGCCCTCCACGAACTCCGTGGCCATCCAGGGGTGTTCGCCCTCGGGGTCGGCGTCGACCACACGCGCGGTGTACGTCCCCGTCCCGCCGACCGTCTGCGCGGCCCGCACCTCCTGCCGGAACCGGGCGCGGAAGGTGCGGTCCTGGGCGTACTCGGACCGCACGACCTTCACCGCCAGCCGCAGTCCCGCCCGTGACTCGGCGAGATAGACCTCGCCCATGCCGCCCGAGCCGAGTCGGCCGCGTACCTCGTACGGGCCGATCCTGCGTGGGTCCGTCGCGCGCAGCACCTGCACTTCCTGCTCCCCCGTCGGCGTGAACCTGTCGAGGAGGCAGGGTATAGCAGGCCTGTCAGCAGGTCAGACCGCCGGGACGCAACGGCCGTCCTCCGTGCGGTACTTCCACTTCGCACCGTCCTGGACGAGTTCCTTGACGGCGGTCACGAAGCGCTCGACGTGCTCGTCCGGCGTGCCCGCGCCGAAGCTCACCCGGATCGCGTTGAGGGACTTCTCGCCGGGCGCGGCCTCCGGGGCTCCGCACTCGCCCTGGGTCTGGGGGTCGCTGCCGAGGAGGGTGCGGACGAGGGGGTGGGCGCAGAAGAGGCCGTCGCGGACACCGATGCCGTACTCGGCGGAGAGGGCGGCGGCGAAGTGGGAGCTGTTCCAGCCCTCGACGACGAAGGAGATGACGCCGACGCGCGGGGCGTCGTCCCCGAAGAGGGAGAGGATCCGGACCTCCGGGACCTCGGCGAGGCCGGCCTTCACCTTCTCGATCAGGTGCCGCTCACGGGCGACCAGGGTGTCGAAGCCGGCCTCGGTGAGCGCCTTGCAGGCCGAGGCGATGGAGTAGGCGCCGATCACGTTCGGGGACCCGGCCTCGTGGCGGGCCGCGGTCTCGTGCCACTCGACGTCCACGCCGCCGTCCGTACGGCGGGTGACCTTGCGGCTGGCGCCGCCGCCGGCGAGGTAGGGGTCGGCGGCCTGGAGCCAGTCGGCGCGGCCCGCGAGGACACCGGAGCCGAAGGGCGCGTACAGCTTGTGGCCGGAGAAGGCGATCCAGTCGACGTCCAGGTCCCGCACGGAGACCGGGTGGTGGGGGGCCAGCTGGGCGGCGTCCAGGACGATCCGGGCGCCGTGCGCGTGGGCGGCGGCGGCCAGCTCACGCACCGGCCACAGCTCGCCGGTGACGTTGGAGGCGCCGGTCACGCAGACCAGGGCCGGGCCGTAGGGGTCGCGGGCCGCCAGGGCCTTCTCCAGGGTCTCGACGGCCTGGGCCGGGGTGCGCGGGGCGTCGAGGTAGGTGACGCGGGCGTCCTGCCAGGGCAGCAGGCTCGCGTGGTGCTCGGTCTCGAAGACGAAGACCTGGCAGTCGGCGGGGAGGGCGGCGGCGAGGAGGTTCAGGGAGTCCGTGGTCGAGCGGGTGAAGATCAGCTGGTCGTCGGCGCGGCAGTCCAGGAACTCACAGATCGTCTTACGGGCGTTCTCGAAGAGGTCCGTCGACAGCTGGGAGAGGTAGCCGGCGCCGCGGTGGACACTGCCGTAGTAGGGGGCGTAGGCCGCCACGTCGTCCCACACGCGCTGAAGCGCGGGGGCGCTGGCCGCGTAGTCGAGGGCCGCGTAGGTGACCTCGCCGCCGGTGACGAGCGGGACGGTGACATCGCTTCCCAGAACGGGCAGCGGGGCACAAATGGTCTGGGCGGCGGCAGCGGTGGAGACAGACATGGGGAACTCCCGTGAGAGAGCATGCCGAAGCAGGGCATGCGGAGATGAGGAAAAGGGTGCGCGGAGGCGGGGCTCGGCAGCCCTATCGCATTCGCTTGCTCACGGAAGACTCCCTCGAACGACCAGGACCCCTGGATTCGAGAGGGGCCCGCGCTTGCCGTAGACCTCGCTGCCTACGGCCTGGTCTTCACCCGGGGCACCCCGCCACGGACGGAGGGTTGCCGGACAGTCGGCCGGGGCCTCATGACTGTCACTCATGACCTGGTCAAAGAACGTACGCGATGTGATCGTCGTCCCGCAACCCGTGTCCGGATCGCGGGACGACAGCCGGTGGCGTCAGGCGTTGCTGGCCGCCGCCCAGCGCTCCAGGGTCCGCTTGGCCGCGCCGGAGTCGATCGACTCGGCCGCCTTCGCCATGCCGACCCGGATCTGGTCCACGAGCGGTGCCTCCGTCGGTGCGAACGCCACCAGCGCCGCGGCCGAGTTGAGCAGGACCGCGTCCCGCACCGCTCCGGTCTCGCCGTCCAGCAGACGCCGGGCGACCTCGGCGTTGAACGAGGCGTCCGCGCCCCGCAGCGCCTCCACCGGCACCAGTTCGAGACCGACGTCCCGCGGGTCGAAGGCCTCCTCGCGCACCTTGCCGTCGCGGACGACCCACACCCGTGAAGTGGCCGTGGTCGTCAGCTCGTCGAGACCGTCGTCACCGCGGAAGACCAGCGCGGAGGAGCCGCGCTCGGCGAGCACTCCGGCCATGAGCCCCGCCATCCGGGTGTCGAAGCAGCCGACCGCCGAGGCGGTGACCCTCGCGGGGTTGGTCAGCGGGCCGAGCAGGTTGAACGAGGTCGGGATCCCGAGGTCCCGGCGGACCCCGCCGACGAACCGCATCGACGGGTGGAACCTGGCCGCGAAACAGAAGGTGATGCCGGCCTCCTCCACCACCTGGGCCACCCGCGCGGGCGACAGGTCCAGGTTGATGCCGAGCTTCTCCAGGACGTCGGAGGAACCGCTCGCCGAGGACGAGGCCCGGTTGCCGTGCTTGACGACCTTCGCCCCGGTGCCCGCGATCACGATGGCGGACATCGTCGAGATGTTGACCGTCTTCGCCCGGTCGCCGCCGGTGCCGACGATGTCGACGGCGGGCCCGGGGATGTCCAGCGGCTGCGCGTGCGCGTACATCGCCTCGACGAGACCGGTGATCTCCTCGACCGTCTCCCCCTTGGCCCGCAGCGCCACCATGAAGCCAGCGATCTGGGCGTCCGAGGCCTCCCCGCTCATGAAGCGGTCCATGGCCCACGCCGTGTCACCGGAGCTCAGGTCCTGCCCGGCGAGCAGGGCGCTCAGTACCTCGGGCCAGGAACGGCCCGCCGCGATGTCGCCTCCAGCGGGGGTCACAGCGCTCATAAGGCCGCTCCAGGATGTCGTAGAAGAGTGTGGCCCCACCCTATCCAGCCGCAGGGCACGCCGAAGGGCCCCGTCCGGTGTTCGGACGGGGCCCTTCGGTGCGCGTGGCGAGCGCAGCGATCAGTGGTGGCCGTGGCCGCTCGTGATCTCCTTGTACTCCTCGACGGTCGGCTTGGGGATCTGGGACTCCTCGCCGAAGTACGCCTTGCTCAGCTTGACCCGCAGCTTCTCGGAGCCCTTCACCTTGCGCTCGACGCCGTTGTCGTCGACCGTCGGGCCGATCTCGGCCGGCACGTACTGCTCGTGCGCGGTGAGCGTGTGCAGCGCGTCCTGGCTGAGCGGCTCGTGCACCTCGATGAACTCACCGTGCGGCAGGCGCTTGATGATGCCCGACTCGCGGCCGTGCAGCACCTTGTCCCTGTCGCGGCGCTGGAGGCCGAGGCAGATCCGCTTGGTCGCGATGAACGCGAGCACCGGGGCGACGAAGAACGCGATCCGGACGAACCAGGTGATCGAGTTGATCGACAGGTGGAAGTGCGTGGCCCACAGGTCGTTGCCGCCACCGATCAGCAGCACGAAGTACACCGTGAGCCAGGCGACACCGAAGGCCGTACGCGTCGGAGCGTTGCGCGGGCGGTCCAGGATGTGGTGCTCGCGCTTGTCACCGGTGACCCAGGCCTCGATGAACGGGTAGACCGCGATCGCGACCAGGACCAACGGGAAGATCACCAGCGGGATGAACACACCCAGGACGAGCGTGTGACCCCAGAAGTTGATCTCCCAGCCCGGCATGACACGGATCAGGCCCTCGGAGAAGCCCATGTACCAGTCGGGCTGGGCGCCCGTGGACACCTGGTCCGGCCGGTAGGGACCCATGGACCAGATCGGGTTGATCGAGGCGATGGCCGAGATGACCGCGATGACACCGAAGACCAGGAAGAAGAAGCCTCCGGCCTTGGCCGTGTAGACCGGGAACAGCGGCATGCCGACCACGTTCTTGTTGGTCTTGCCGGGGCCCGCGTACTGCGTGTGCTTGTGGACGAACACCAGGATCAGGTGCGCCACCATCAGGCCGAGCATGATGCCCGGCAGCAGCAGGATGTGGACCGAGTAGAAGCGGGCCACGAAGTCGCCGCCCGGGAACTCGCCGCCGAAGAGGAAGAACGACAGGTACGTGCCGACGATCGGCACGGACAGGACCGCGCCCTCCATGAAGCGGACACCGGTGCCGGAGAGCAGGTCGTCCGGGAGCGAGTAGCCGGTGAAGCCGGTGAACATGCCCAGGACGAACAGCAGGAAGCCGAACAGCCAGTTGACCTCACGCGGCTTGCGGAACGCGCCCGTGAAGAACACGCGCATCATGTGCACGAACATGCCGGCGAGGAAGATCAGCGCCGCCCAGTGGTGGATCTGCCGGATCAGCAGACCACCGCGCACATCGAAGGAGATGTGCATGGTCGAGTTGAATGCCTCGGACATCAGCTGTCCCTGCAGCGGGACGTAGCTGCCGTGGTACTCCACCTCGTTCATCGACGGGTGGAAGAACAGCGTCAGATACACACCCGTGAGGATGATGATGATGAAGCTGTACATGCAGATCTCGCCCAGCATGAACGACCAGTGGTCGGGGAAGATCTTGCGCATGTTGGCCTTGGCCAGGGAGTAGATCCCCAGCCGGCCGTCGGCCCAGTCGGCGAGCTTCTCGCCGGCCGGCGCCTTCCCGCGGTCGCGGGCGGACTCGGTGTTCTCGTTGGTGCTCATCCGCGCTCCCAGAAGGCAGGACCGACAGGCTCTTCGAAGTCGCCCTGCGCTTCGAGGTAGCCCTCGTCGTTCACGGCGATGCGCAGCTGCGGCAGGGCGTGACCGGCGGGGCCGAAGATCACTCGGGCGCCGTCGGAGAGGTCGAAGGTGGACTGGTGGCAGGGGCAGAGCACATGGTGCGTCTGCTGCTCGTACAGGGAGATCGGGCAACCGACGTGGGTGCAGATCTTCGAGTACGCGACGATGCCCTCGTGCGACCACTCGAGCTCGCGCTTGTCCTTGATGTCGTCCGGCTGGAGCCGGACGATCATCAGGGCCGCCTTGGCGATCTCCGTCTGGAATTCGTGGTCGTCCTCCTCCAGGCCGTCGGGCTTGGCGAAGGTGAGCGAACCTACGGCGATGTCCGAGGGGCGCAGCGGCTCGTTGGTGTTCATATTGACGAGCAGCAGCCCCTTCTTCCACATGGTGTGGCGGAGCTTGGTCCCGGGCAGCGGGCCGAGGTCGCGCAGCAGCACGACTCCGGCCAGCGGCACCAGGGTGAGCGCACCGAGCATCGTGTTGCGGATCAGCTTGCGACGGCCGATCGCGGACTCCTTGGTGCCCGCCTTCCAGTCGTCGAAGACCTTCTCGCGGACCTCGGGAGCGGCCGAGATCGGGTGCCGCTCGTCGACCATCTCCTCGTCGGACATCAGCGTGCGGGCCCAGTGGACCGCGCCCGCGCCGATCGAGAAGAGCGCCACACCGAGGGTCAGACCGAGCGCGAAGTTCAGCGCGTTGATGTGACCGATCGGGAAGACGTAGATCGCCTTGTCGTGCGGCACCGCCACGTACGAGGCGATGAAGGCGACCGTGGCCAGCATCGACAGTGTGAACAGGAAGGCGACCACACGCTCGGAGCGCCGGGCGGCCACCTCGTCGATGTCCTGGACGCGGTGCTCGTGGGGCGGCAGGCCGGGGTCGGCGAACGGGTTCTTGTCGTCCGCGACGCTTACCGCACCGTGTGCGTCCCGCTCTGCGGGCAGGTTCTCGTTCTCTTCCGGAATGTCTTGGCTACTCATGACTTCTTGGCCTTTGCGGTCCGGGCGGCGAGCCAGACGGCAACCGCGATGAGCGCACCGAGTCCGAACACCCACGCGAACAGACCCTCGCTGACCGGACCGAGTCCGCCCAGTTCGAGGCCGCCGGGGCTCTCGGTGTCCTCCCCGTTGACCGCGTCGAGGTACGCGATGATGTCCTGCTTGTTCTGCTCCGACAGGGTGGTGTCGGGGAACGACGGCATGTTCTGCGGGCCGGTCTGCATGGCCTCGTAGATGTGCTTCGGGTCGACGCCCTCGAGGCTCGGCGCGAACTTGCCGTGCGTCAGCGCGCCACCCTTGCCGGTGAAGTTGTGGCACTGCGCGCAGTTGGTGCGGAACAGCTCGCCACCCTTGGCGATGTCCGCTCCGTCCGGGCTGTACTCGTTCTTCGTCGGGATGGCCGGACCGGCACCCAGCGAGGAGACGTACGCGGCGAGCTGGTCGATCTCGGCCTGCGTGTAGATGACCTTCTTCTTCGGGACCTGCGCGCCGGGCTGCTGGGCCGGCATACGGCCGGTGCCGACCTGGAAGTCGACGGCCGCGGCGCCCACACCCACGAGGCTCGGGCCGTCGGTGGTGCCCTGCCCACCGGTGCCGTGGCAGCTTGCGCAGCCCACGGCGTACAGCTTCTTGCCCTCCTCGATGGTGAGGGACTGGGCGGTCTCATCGGCCTGCGCCTTGTCCGCCGGCGCGAACGCGGCGTACAGCCCCCCGGTGGCCGCCAGCGCGAGGAGTAGGACGACGACCGCCGCCAGCGGATGGCGTCGTCGTGCGGAGAGCTTTTTCACGGATTACCCCGGTGTCAGGATCTTCTGCGTCGATGCTTCTGGAATGTGCGGGAGCGGGCCCGGCTACTTGATCAGGTAGATCGTGGCAAAGAGGCCGATCCAGACGACATCGACGAAGTGCCAGTAGTAGGACACGACGATGGCTGCGGTCGCCTGCTCGTGCGTGAACCTCTTGGCCGCGTAGGTGCGGCCGAGGACGAACAGGAAGGCGATGAGGCCACCCGTCACGTGCAGACCGTGGAAACCGGTGGTCAGGTAGAAGACCGAGCCGTACGGGTCCGAGGAGAGCGAGAGGCCCTCGTGCTTCACCAGCTCGGTGTACTCGTAGACCTGACCGCCGATGAAGATCGCACCCATCACGAACGTGACGATGAACCACATCCGGAGCTTCTTCACATCACCGCGCTCGGCGGCGAACACGCCGAGCTGGCAGGTGAGGGAGGAGAGCACCAGGATCGTGGTGTTCGTCGCCGAGAACGGGAGGTTCAGGAAGTCTGCCTTCTCCTTCCAGAACTCGGGACCGGTCACCGATCGGAGGGTGAAGTACATCGCGAAGAGGGCCGCGAAGAACATCAGCTCGGAACTCAGCCAGATGATGGTTCCGACGCTGGTGAGGTTCGGCCGGTTGACCGACGGGTGCGCGTGCCCGGTTTCTACTGTCGTTGCTGTCGCCACGACCGACATTATGTCGGTCCCTTATCCCGCCCTCACTCCCGGGGGTGCCGTTCGGGGTGTCCGCAGCGTGTGTACTGCCCGTATGGCCCATCGCGGGGGTGTTCAAGCGGGTGTTGACCGGGTGTTCAAGGGAGTAGCATCCGCCGCATCGGGCTCTGCCCGTTCATGGCCGTACGACACTGATGTCACGGAGGATCCATGCAGGCGACCGCCACGGTGCTGGTCTACAGCGACGACTCCAACACCCGCGAGCAGGTGCGGCTCGCCACCGGACGCAGGCCCGCTCCCGACGTCCCCCAGGTCGAGTTCGTGGAGTGCGCGACGCCTGCCGCCGTCCTCAAGGAACTGGACCGGGGCGGTATCGACGTCTGTGTCCTGGACGGCGAGGCCGTGCCCATGGGCGGTATGGGGCTGTGCCGGCAGGCCAAGGACGAGATCTTCAACTGCCCGCCGGTGCTGCTGCTCATCGGGCGGCCCCAGGACGCCTGGCTGGCCACCTGGAGCCGTGCCGAGGCCGCGGTGACGCATCCCGTGGACCCGGTGGAGTTCGCGTCGGCGCTGGCGTCCCTGCTGCGCCAGAAGAAGGCCCTGAGCGCCTGATACGGCCGCTCAGATCGATTCGGGACGCAGTCTCGCCTTCTCCTCCGGGCGGGGGCCGTCGGGGCTTCCGCCCACCAGGGCGCTGCCGTTGCGCCACTTCTTCCAGCCGAGGTTCCAGTCCCCGAAGCCGTTGCCGAAGGCTTCCATGGTGTCGCCGTAGGAGTTCACGACCTTGACGACGTCACCCTCACGGACGTTGTCGAAGAACCACTCGGCGTTGCCGGTGCTCATGCCCGTGCAGCCGTGGCTGAC
The DNA here is from genome assembly GCF_044742595.1 of Streptomyces sp. NPDC087859. Taxonomy (NCBI): domain Bacteria; kingdom Bacillati; phylum Actinomycetota; class Actinomycetes; order Kitasatosporales; family Streptomycetaceae; genus Streptomyces; species Streptomyces sp. NPDC087859. Next base: position 512,142 of record NZ_JBIUUU010000006.1, read on the forward strand.
GTTGGCGTACCCCTGTGACCCCACCGACCAGGGGGCGGCGTGCACGTACTCGCCGCTCCAGGTGACGCGGGTGGCGTAGTAGACGGGCAGGTCGTACGACTCCGAGGAGCCCTCGGAGATACCGATGCTGGTGCCGCGCATCCGTACGAAGTACTCCTTGCCGAGTACGACCTTGACGCCGTTGCGGGTCTCGAAGCCGGGCTTTCCGGTGGTCACCGGGATGTCGTTGATCGCCTTGCCGTTCTTGTAGACCGTCATGGAGTGCGAGGACGCGTCCGTGACGGCGATGACCCGGTCGCCCGTGGTCAGCTTGAGGGGCTTGACCTTGCCGCCCCACAGCCGGTCGCTGATCTTGATTCCGTCCAGATTGCTTCGAACCTGGATGGTGGCCTTGCTGGGCCAGTACTCCTTGGGGCGGTAGTGGAGTTCCTTGTCGTCCACCCAGTGCCAAGCGCCTTCCACGGCGGGCATCGAGTCGACCTTGAGCGCGCGCTCCACGATGGCCCGCTGCGCCTTGTCCTTGACGGGCTTGCTGAGTTCGGCGGTGATGGGCTGGCCGACGCCGTACGTGCCCGCCTTGGGGCCGAAGGTGACCTTCAGGCGCTTCTTGGTGAGGGGCTTGCCGGTGTCGAAGGCGAGGACCTTGCGGCCGGGCGCCCCGTCCTCGTCCTCGGTGCTCACCCGCACCGTGTAGTGGGCGCTGGCCGCCAGCGGGCTGGTGCTGTGCCAGCGGGTGCCGTCGGCGGAGAGTTCGCCCGCCACATAGCGTCCTGTCGCGTCCAGGGCCGTGACGTCCGTGATGCGTCCGTCGTCGTCCTCGGCGGTGACTTCCAGGGGCTTGTCCGGGTCGGCCTTCTTGCCGTCGCCCGAGGGGCCGTTGAAGGAGATCTGGTCCGCCGCGTCGTACGGCGCCGCCGACAGCGGGCTGCCGTCGCTGCTACAGGCGGTGGCGCCGGCGGTCAGGGCGACCACCAGCAGCGTGCAGGAGATCACGGTGCGTGTACGCGGAGTCTGGCTCATGACTTCACGCTAGGAAGCTTCGTCCGCCGCGGCGCGGTGGGTGACTCGTACGAGGGAACAGCACTGCTGCAAAAGCGGGAAGCCCGGACACTCCGTACGGAGTGTCCGGGCTTCTTTGAGCTCAGCTCGTGCTACTGGGTGCGGTTCTCACCGCGGTAGTACTCGAAGACCCAGCCCCACAGGCCGACCAGGATCAGCGGCGCCGAGAAGTACATCAGCCACCAGCCGATCGCGATCGACAGGAACGCCAGCGCGCCACCGATGGCGAGCGACAGCGGCTGCCAGCTGTGCGGGCTGAAGAACCCGACCTCGCCGGCGTCGTCCGCGACGTCCGCCTCCTTGTTGTCCTGCGCACCGACGTCGACCCGCTTGGCCGTGAAGCCCAGGTAGAAGCCGATCATGATGCACAGGCCGAAGGCCAGGAAGAGCGCCGTGGTACCGGCAGGCTCCTTCGACCACACGCCGTAGACGACCGCCATGGCGAGCACGAAGACGCTCAGCCACATGAACATCCAGCCTTGGACCTTCACTTGCCGGCCTCCTTGCCACCAGCCAGGGCCTTCTCACCGTGAGGCGCGTTCTCGAGCTGGTCGAGAGCCGCGATCTCCGGGTGATGCAGGTCGAACGCCGGGGATTCACTGCGGATCCGCGGCAGGGTGAGGAAGTTGTGCCGCGGGGGCGGGCAGGACGTCGCCCACTCGAGCGAGCGGCCGTAGCCCCACGGGTCGTCGACCTCGACCTTCTTGCCGTACTTGGCCGTCTTCCACACGTTGTAGAAGAAGGGCAGGATCGACGCGCCGAGGACGAACGAGCTGATCGTCGAGATCGTGTTCAGGGCGGTGAAGCCGTCGGCCGCGAGGTAGTCGGCGTAACGACGGGGCATGCCCTCGGCACCCAGCCAGTGCTGGACCAGGAAGGTGCCGTGGAAGCCGATGAACAGCGTCCAGAAGGTGATCTTGCCGAGGCGCTCGTCGAGCATCTTGCCGGTCATCTTCGGCCACCAGAAGTGGAAGCCGGAGAACATCGCGAAGACGACGGTGCCGAACACCACGTAGTGGAAGTGCGCCACCACGAAGTACGAGTCCGAGACGTGGAAGTCCATCGGCGGCGAGGCCAGGATGACACCGGTCAGACCACCGAAGGTGAAGGTGATCAGGAAGCCGGTGGCCCAGAGCATCGGTGTCTCGAAGGACAGTGAGCCCTTCCACATCGTTCCGATCCAGTTGAAGAACTTCACGCCTGTTGGCACGGCGATGAGGAACGTCATGAAGGAGAAGAACGGCAGGAGCACGCCGCCGGTGACGTACATGTGGTGTGCCCACACGGTCACGGACAGGCCGGCGATCGAGATGGTCGCGGCCACCAGGCCCATGTAGCCGAACATCGGCTTACGGGAGAAGACCGGGATCACTTCGGAGATGATGCCGAAGAACGGTAGGGCGATGATGTACACCTCTGGATGGCCGAAGAACCAGAAGAGGTGTTGCCATAGCAAGGCCCCGCCGTTGGCGGAGTCGAAGACATGCGCACCGAACTTGCGGTCCGCCTCCAGGGCGAACAGCGCGGCCGCCAGGACCGGGAAGGCCAGCAGCACCAGCACCGCGGTCAGCAGCACGTTCCACACGAAGATCGGCATGCGGAACATGGTCATGCCGGGTGCGCGCATGCAGATGATCGTGGTGATGAAGTTGACCGAGCCGAGGATGGTGCCGAAGCCGGAGAAGGCCAGGCCCATGATCCACAGGTCGGCGCCGATGCCGGGGCTGCGGACCGCGTCGGACAGCGGGCTGTAGGCGAACCAGCCGAAGTCGGCCGCGCCCTGCGGGGTGAGGAAGCCACCGACCGCGATGAGCGA